>NZ_JBJKJH010000001.1:0-1944437 GCF_056175665.1 Bdellovibrio sp. ZFWA1 | reverse complement strand
CTATTTTGAGAAAAGGCACTAAATTACATATTTAAATTATTTTAAGTTTACCAAAGTCTAGTTAGTTTGCTTAAAAAAAAAGAGATGCTCATCAGCATCTCTTTTTTTTGATTAACTTTCCAATGCCTCATTTCCAACGGTTTCGAAGGCTTTTTTCACTTCGGCGCGGCTTTGATCGCGCTTACGGAATCGGTCCATCAAAAGATAGCAAGTTGGCACTACGTACAAAGTTAAAACTGTCGACAAGAACACCCCACCAATCAAAGTGATTGCCATGGAACGATAAGTTTCAGCCCCCGCTCCAGTCGCGATTGCCGAAGGAATAGCCCCAGCAATGGTTGCCAATGAGGTCATCAAAATTGGACGCAAACGAACAGGACACGCTTCGATCAATGCGCGCTTGGCCTCGTCAACACCCGAATCGCGAACTTGGTTTGTAAACTCAATCAATAAAATAGAGTTCTTTTTTACAATCCCCATCAACAGTAAAAGTCCAATCATCGAATACATATTCAATGATTGCTGAGTGATCAGTAAGGCAATAAAAGCCCCCGCAATACTAAATGGCAATGCCATCAAAATTGAAACCGGATCCAAGAACGAATTAAACTGGCTGGCAAGCACCATGTAGGCTACTACCAACCCCATGATCAGAGCAAAGATCAAACCCTGGAAAGATTCCTTCATCGTCTTCGAAGCACCACCGGAATCAACAGCATATCCCACAGGCAGAACTTCTTTTGAAATTGCTTCGACCTTTTGCATCGCTGCAGTCTGTGAAATGCCTTTGTTTAAATTGGCCGTGATCGTGATCGCTCGCAAACGATTGGTTCTATTAATACTTTGAAGTGACTTTGTTTCTTCCACTTTTGTCACCCGAGTCAAAGGAATCAAATTTGCTCGCGCATTGCCGATCATCAAATCCTTTAGGTCGGCAATTTTATCACCGCTACTTTCAAGCTTCATTTTGATGTCATAACGTTTACCATCCTGAGGATAAGTTCCCGCCTTTACACCACCGATCAATGCATTGATCGTATTTCCAATCGACGACATGCTGACGCCATGTAAAGCAGCAGCCGTTCGATCAGGTCTAACTTGAATCTCGGGCATGCCTTTTAAGTAGTTCGAGTCCACGTCCACCATCAGGCCAGATTCTTCCATCTTTTTCATGATTTGATCTGCAGAATCCGCTAACTTTTCCCAGTTAGGTCCCAATATCGTGAATTCAACAGGGAAACCACGCCCCCCTGAAAATCCTCGCTGCGAAAGATCCATCAGAACCGGTTTTACATCTGGAATTTTAGAAAGCTCTTTACGAGCCACGTTCATAAACTCTTGCTGCGACAAACGCTTACCCGTCTCTGGGTCTACACCACGCTCTTTAGGTTCTTTTAAAGTAATAAACATCATCGTGACGTTGGAGTCAGAAGCGCCTCCACCAAAACCACCAATGCTGGCATAAACTTGTTTAATCTCGGGGCGACTACGCAACCAAGCTTCTGCTTTCTTAGTTTGCTCGTCTGTATACGCTAAAGAAGTGCCCACAGGTAATACCAAACGACCCATAAAAATCGACTGATCCTGAGCCGGCGACATTTCCTTCGGTAAAAATTTAACAAGTCCAAAAGCCACTACCATCACGGCCATCGAACCAAAGAAAACTTTTTTGGGATGATTTAAGGCCCAAGTTAATTGGTGAGTGTACTTGTCTCGAGTATTGTCCATCAAGCGTTCAAAAGCTTGCCCCATCTTCGAAGTTCGCACTCCATGCTCAACGAAGCTTGCACAACGCATAGGCGTGATCGTCAATGACTCTAACAGTGATAACATCACCGCCAAAGAAATCGTCACCCCGAACTGCAAGAAGAAAGCCCCAATAACCCCTTTCATGAAGGCCACGGGAAGAAAGATTGCAATAACCGCTACTGAAGCTGCCATTGCAGCAAAACTGATTTCTCGGGCTCCGACGATGGCAGATTCAATTCGCCCACGGCCTTTTTCAAAGTAACGGAAAATATTTTCAAGAACCATGATCGCATCGTCGACCACAATACCAATCGCCAAAGTCAAACCCAACAATGTAAAGGTGTTCAACGTAAAGCCGAAGAAATAAAGACCGATGAAGGCTCCCATGATCGAAGTCGGAATTGACAGCAAGACGTTAAATGTCGCCGACCAGCTTCCTAAGAACATCCAGCACACCAACGAAGTCAGGATCACGGCCAACACCAAGTGTTTGTTCATTTCGTTAACCGACTGCTTAATAAAAATAGTCGAATCAAAGTTGACCGCTAATTCCATTCCTTTAGGAAGATCTTTTTGAATTTCGCCCAATTTTGCTTTGATCGCATCCGCCACTGCCACCGCATTTGAGCCACGCTGCTTACGAATACCCAAACCCAAAGAAGATTTTCCGTTAAAGCGAGACACTCGGCGAATTTCATCAAGCCCCTCTGACACCTCGGCGACCTGACCAATTTTTATGGCCTGAGACGGATCCGTAATTCCTTGTCCTGCCCGCTTTGAAATCACAATATTTTTAAACTCTTCAACCGAGCGGGCCTCACCCATCGTGCGCACGTTGAAATTCACTTTCGGTGTTTCAACATAACCGCCCGGAAGTTCAGAGTGCTCTGCGCGGATCGCATCTTGGATATCGTTTGCAGATAAGTTGTAACGTCTTAAAGCCTCGGGCTTCACATTCACCCGCAAAACTGGGTCTGTGTAACCCGCAAGCATGATGTCACCAACTCCTGGCACTGTAGTGAAGCGATCTTTCAAGAAGTCTCGTGCATAACGCATCATAAACTCTTTGTCGCCGTCATAGGTCAATGCCAGCCAAATGATTGGCTGATCATCGGGATTGGTTTTGGAAATCGTTGGAGCTTCCGTATTTGTCGGCAAACGACGTTGTGCCTGCGCCACTTTTGCTTGCACATCTTGAAGAGCCGCATCGATGTCTCGGCCCAGCTCGAACTCGATGGTCACGTTGGCAGAACCCGTTTTCGATGTCGAAGTGATAGAGCGCACACCCTCTACGGTCATCAATGAATCCTCGAGGATATCAACCACCGAAGTTTCCATGACCTCTGGAGCTGCCCCATCTAAGGTGACCGAAACAGTAAGGACTGGAAAGTCGACATCAGGCAGCTGACTGACTCCTAGCCTAGAAAAAGAAATCGCCCCAAAAATAATTAGGGCTGCCATTATCATCCACGCAAAGACCGGGTTTTTAATTGAAATATCTGATGCTCTCATAATGTAGACCACTTTAGGCTGTATATTTGGGGTTTGTCATGCTGTGATTTATTCAACACATCGCTCTTTGTTGACTTGCCGCCCCCTCACTAATAAGCAGAAGGGCATCAACAAAAAGAGGTGTGCCTAATGAATACGAATTTAATTAGAATCTCTCGTGAGTTTAAATCGGTTTTCATTGTGTTTGCATTTGCAAGCGCAGCCATGACTGCCAAAGCCAAGCCCATGCTGTCAAAAAGCAATGAAAATACTCCATCGCTGATGACTATGGCCCTTAATGAAGTCAACGCTTCTGCCACTGATGTTAAAAAAGCCAACAGCGCTCAAATCCAGACGGACAATCAAATCACAGGCGCCTTGACTCTGGAAGATCCCAAGAAAGAAATTCTGGAACGAGATTTCAAATATTTATTTTCAATGAAGCTAAGCAACTTAAAGCTTCAAGGACAAATCTCCAACGACGTCAATGCCCAACTAAATCTTTCGCAGTCCAAAGCAAGTATGGGCCCCGCCTTGGAGTTTGGTATTTTCGCTGAAGCTTTGCACTTTACGAATTTCAAAGTTGGATTTGGCCTCAATGCCGGAGCGGCTTACTTTAATTCGGCCAATAACATGACGCTGCAAAGCGGTTATGTTGTCGACGATGCCCGACTAGTCACTTACATGGGGTATCTGAACCCTTACCTGTCGGTGCGTAGCCGCTGGCTTCCTCGTTTTACTTACTCTGTCGGGCCGCAGAATGGATATTTAAACGTTCTTCAATCAAGCAAAAGCGAATACGCTAATTTTAGCGCGAACACACGCTTTAATGGACTGACTCAAAGAATCGACTTCAAGCTTACGCAAAAATGGTCGGCTCTTGTCGAGTATCAAAAAATCGGAAGTGTCGCATCAACTAAGGACTCTAAAATTTCTTTAGATGATAGCGCTCTGATTGGAGTTAAAACCTTATGGTAAAAGCATCACTCTCTATCCTTCTAAGTCTTAGCCTTGTTTCGACAAGCTGGGCCGCACCACTTAAGATTTCGCAAAAGGAAGCCGCAGAGATGGCCTTAAACAAAGGCTCTCAGGCTAAGGAAATAAATCTTAACTACTTACAAAAACGCTTGGCTCCGGCTCAGGTCCTATCTGGCTATGACTGGAACTTGACCGCCCAATCAGGCTACGAAAAAGACCGAGCTGCTACATTCACAACTTTGACAGCCGATTACGAACGCTTCACGACGACGGCTCAATTGAAGAAGTCCTTCATCACGGGTACAGCTTTGACATTTGACTATTCACGAGTTTCGCAAAAAGCCAACCTGGGATCTAGTCAAGGATCTGTGCCGCCACAAGCGACTCTAGATAGTTTCGGTTTGATTTTAGAGCAAAGTTTGCTGGCCAATTCTTTCGGAGTTTCTGATCGCGCCAAGGTTCGCGCCGCGGAAACCCAATTCAAAGCAGACTCGATGACCCGAGCAAATGATCTTGAGGATTTGGTTTTACAAACTTTAAATAAATATTGGAATGCCTACGTGGCCCAACAAAACTTTAAAGAAAGTATGGCGGCTCGTGACCGCTACAAAAAACTTGTGGACAGTGTCCGCCGAAAAAGTGGCTACGGTTATTCCTCTCCGGGAGAGCTAACACAAGTCCAAGCCGAGCTAGAGGGCCGAGAACAAAATGTTAAAAAAGCATCTTTGGATTTTCTACAACAGATGGATGCCCTGAACGTTTGGTTGGATCTTCCCCCAGGAACCGAAGTCGAATTCGCCGTTCCTGAAAAACTGCCCACTCTACCGAATTTCGAAAAGAAAGATATATCTCAACTGCGTGAAACTCGCGCCCAAGAGATGAAGGTCAATGCCGCCAAAGACAATTTGCGAGCCAGCCGCTCGGCAAGTTGGCCCAATCTCAGCTTCATCGGACAATACTATGGATCGGGCCGAGACGAATCTGCCGATGGTTCGTGGTCGTCAACTTTAACAGGCACAAATAACAAATATTATGCTGGATTAAAGATGACGTACAATTTTGGCAGTGACGTAAAAAACGAAGACATCATTGCCAAGAAAGCGGCATTAGATATCGAAAAATCAAAACTCGAGCGCCAAACTCGTGAAGCTGCCGACAAACAAGAAAATGGCATCCGCAAAGTACAAAGCACCTTCGCCATCGTTGAAAGTGCAATGTTACAAAAAAGCTTCCGCGAAAAAACAGTCAATGAGTTAACGAAGACTTACACTCAAGGGCGAACAGATATAAGAGCCTTGATAGAGGCTATGAACTCTTATTTCACATCACAAGTCGATTACACCCGGGCGCTGGGCAACTATTATGTTGCTCTGAATGAATGGGCCGCTCTTCGTGATGAATTGATTCCAGAAATTAACGACGAAAACGCTATTGTTATTAAAGAGGACTTCGAATGAAAAATTTGATTTTAATCGTATTAGCAGCCACCAGTTTCGTTTCTTGCGCCTTCCGCGAAACCGATACTATCAACAAGCAAGAATCAGAAAACAATCTAAAGCTTGAAAAAGTGTATAGCGATATTCGCGGCGAGTACCAAGGCCGTATTGTCGGCGGTGCCACAACTCAAGAAGTCACCATTCAAATCTACACTTTGACCGAAAAAGACGGTTTGAATTCAGATGGAACAAATAAATTTCGCCTTGTGCCTAAGGCCTACATCAAACGCACCAATCCCTTAGGCGCATCACAGGTTATGGACGTGCGCTACATCCCTGAAAGTGGACAGGTGACTTTTATTGTCGAGCAGAACCAAAAACCGGGAGTCGATGATATTCACACAATCAACGCAACGGTCACCGGCCAAATACTGAAGGGGGAAGTCTTAAAACCCACTGGCCCCTACGGTCTTATTGAAGCTTCATTGGTTTCCCGTGAAGCCAGCACTCCAAAAAATGGCAGCGAAAAAGAAGAGATTGCTAGAAATCTTCTAGCGGAATACGAAAAAATTTCTGGCGAATACCAGGGGACTTTGAATAATTCGAAAGTCGACAATGGACTTAGCTACCCAATCCAAGTGCGCCTTTTTGTTGTCAAAGAAGTCGTGAATGGCAACATCTTCCCAGTGCTAAAAGGCTTCTTCAAACGTCTGGACGACGACGCCCAACTATTTGATTTAGCTTTGAATGTTGCTTATGACCCAACCGTTATCCCATCGACTATTACGATGAGTGGAAAAGGCGAGGGTCGCTTCTTTATTTCTATGGATGGCGTCGTTACAGGTGGGAAAGTTTTGGTGAATTTTAGTACCCACCGTGGCTACGCTGGCCAAGTAGAGCTTTCTAAAACCAAGTAAGCCTTGCTCTATGGATTAATTTAGCCTACAAAGGGGCCCTAAAGGCCCCTTTTTTTTATTACGAGGAAGAACAATGAAATTGATCCCATTTCAAACGGTAGACGCTGCCATTGAACTTGTTGCAAGCATCGACAACGACAATGACATGATTAAATTTTCTGATGCTTTTTTTGGAGCACAACCTGAATTGGCTCAGTTTCTTGTCGATTTTACGGCGGACCTTAACGAAGAAGCTCAAGACCTTATCGTTGTTATGGGTCTTATTGTATGGAAGTCTTTTGAGTCCGCATACGGTTCGTTAAGAACTATGACTCAAGAAGAAGTAGAAAAGGCTTACGAAGCTTTTGAAGCGGCAATGCCTGATGATGAAAACCTCACTGAAGAGTGGTTCTTATCTTTAGTTCAAAATGCCGACAGCTTCTGCCAACCAGAGGTCTTTAAATACGTTATCTCTGAACTGTTTACAGATGCGCCTGAAGAAGACACTTCTTTAACCGACGTTGAAAATACACAACTGACTTTGGGAATGAGATTCTTTACTCAGGCTCTTCATGAACTAGCCAAAGAAAAACAGCACTAACAATAAAGCCGGCCATCAAAGCCGGCTTTTTTATGAATTCGCACCTGCAACCTTTGCTTCCAGCTCTCCCCAGCGGGCATACGACTGCTCGATAAGAGACTGAAGCTTGCCAATTTCAGCATACAGCTCGGTGACCCGATTGGCATTACTAACCACTTCAGGCCTTTCACTTTCAACTTGAAGCTCAGCTAATTTTTGTTCCATCTCTAGAATTCGAGCTTCCATATTTTCAAGCTCAAATTTTTCTTTAAAGGACAGCTTACCCGGCTTTTTGGCACCGCCATCACTAGAAGACTCTTTGATGTTTGAACTATTCTTTTCTGACTGCTTTTTGAAACGATCTTTTTCCAACTCTTCCTGCTCGGTGAACCACTCTTCCCACTGAAGATAACCAGCAAACCGATGTAAAGAATTGTTGCCATCACTTTCCTTATGAAAAGCCAAAATATCGTGGGCGACCTGATCCATAAAATAACGATCGTGGGTTACTAAAATAACTGCGCCCTTAAAATCCCGAAGCGAATCTTCTAGAACCGTTAAAGTTGCCACATCAAGATCATTTGTCGGTTCATCCAGAACTAAGACTTGTGCTTCTCGCAGCATCAATTGCGCCAATCGCAGACGAGCCTGTTCTCCACCTGAAAGTCTTCCGACAGGCAAATCATGCTGATCCCGAAAAAACAGAAACCTTTCAAGATAAGAGCGTCCATACACAAACTGCCCCTGATATGAAACATAGTCCCCTTCGGGGCAGATATTTTTTAAGACTGACTCCTCGGGCTTTAGCGAGTCTCGGTTTTGTTCAAAATATGCGACCTTTAATTTTTCGGCCTGATAGATTGATCCGACATCAGGGTTTTCCAAACCCAGCAATACCCGAATCATCGTCGACTTACCACAACCATTATCCCCTAACAATGCTATGCGAGACTTGGGACTGACCAAAAGATCGAAGTCTTTAAATAAAACTCTTCCCTGATAAGCTTTTGATATATGCTTGGCTTCAATCAACTTCTGCGGAGACTTTTCACCCTCTTTAAATTCGATAGCAACATCACGAGATCGATTCTTTCCTTGAAGATCTTCAACTTCACCCTTCAGCGCATGTGCATTTTGAATACGGGCTTTTTGCTTTGTCTGTCGTGCCTTCGCTCCACGGCGAAGCCACTCAGTTTCACGTCTTAGTGTATTCTTAAGCACCTGCTCTTTTTGCTCTTGAGCCGCCAAAGTCTGCTCTTTAAATTCCAGATACTCCATGTAGCCACCTTGGCAGCTCATCAAATAGCCAGGGTTGCGCGGATCTAAATCAAATATTTTATTGCTGACTCGTTGTAGGAACAAACGATCGTGGGTAATGATCAAAGTCGCAAAAGGCGCTCGGGCTAAAAACTCTTCCAACCACAAGATCGACGTAATATCCAAATGGTTCGTTGGCTCATCCAAAAAAAGAATCTCGGGATCAAGCATCAACTCGCGGGCCAACGCCACTCGCTTACGCCAACCACCAGAAAGTTTTGAAACTAAAAAGTCCTCTCCAAACTGAGTCAACTCTAAACGCGCCATCCACTCGTAAGCCAAGGCCAAAGATTCTGTTGCATCTTGTACCTTAGACAGCAAGGCCTGCATGATAGTTTCTTCTTTTGCAAACTCCGGGGTTTGCTCTAGAAATCCCACGCGAAGACCTTTTTTGGTGGTGACTTGACCGGAATCAGAACTCATTCGACCACTTAAGATTTTTAAAAGAGTCGATTTACCAGCACCATTAGGTCCCACCAAGCCCACTCGTTCCCCGTCAGAGATCCCCATATTCAATCCCTGAAAAAGAGTCTTTCCTGCAAATGATTTTGAAACCTGAAAAGTAGAAATCAATAATGCCATAACAACCTTTAAATAGAGGCCTAAACCAGAGGCTCAAAGCCTGCCGCACGCTGAGCCGCAGCCAACATTTTTAAATAATCTTCACGCCCCACATAGGAGCCACCAAAGGACTCTGTGACCGGAGTCACCATCTGTATATCCATCCACTGATGCCCCGCAAGTTTCAGATACTCGACCAGCTCCCAAAACGCAATCTTTGAAGCATTCGGCGTTCGATGAAACATGGATTCCCCGGAAAACACTCCTCGCACTAGAACTCCGTATATTCCACCAACCAAAATATTGTTCAAACGCACTTCAACTGAAAGGGCAAATCCGGCTTCATAAAATTCGTTATAAGCTTTCTTAATCGCCGGAGTGATCCAGGTCCCTTGTTGATCCGGTCGCTTTTGCCGCGCACACTCTTCAACGACTTGACGAAATGACTGACTGACCGTGATCTCGAACTCTGGATGTTGGCGCCGAAACTTGGTCAAACTTTTTGGCACATGAAAATCCTTGAAATGAAGGACACCCCTTTTTTCAGGACAGAACCACAACATCGGATAGCCCTCTTGGGGCCACGGGAAAATACCACGAATGTAGGCATTGTAAAGAGTCCCCACATCAAGCCGTCCACCAACGGCAATCACCCCTTCAACCATGGCCAAGCTAGGATGTGGAAAATCAATCGATGACTTAAATACGCTTTCGTCAATCATCGTCGGAATCTTTCGGGACTGGATTTAGACACAGATCACATTGACCACAGATATCGGCCTGGTGGCCAAAATAAGAATAAATTTTTTGCAAGCGGCAACCTTCATCCATACTTGCATAACGGACCATTTCCAAAAGCTTCGAATTTTGATTTTTTAACTGAAGCTCTGCATTTTCCTCTTTTAATAATTCCATTGAAGGACGCTCGATGACCTTGAATGGGAACCGATCTTCCGACCGAGCCAAGCATCCCAAGCGCTCTAATATATTTACTGCGGCCTCTACGCGGAAATCTCGCCGATTTTTAAAACTCATCTGTTCACGCAAAAAATCAAAGCCTTCGGCATCCAAGCGCAGACGATTCGCTTCGATTAAGTCAAATACTTTAACAACGAAAGAATCCTCGGGATGGGACCACTTCAAAAACTCCATCTGGATACTGATGTCATCCTCGTCATACAGAAGATGGCAGTAGGAATCCAGACCATCACGGCCTGCGCGACCAATCTCTTGAAAGTAGCTTTCTAAAGAGCCCGGCGTTTCCAAATGCACAACAGCTCGAACATTCTGCTTATCAATCCCCAAACCAAATGCCGGAGTGGCTAACATCAACGGAGACTCTTGGCTTTGAAAGTCCCGCAACGAGCGCCGACGGGCCCCGGAATCTAAGTCTCCGTGATAAACTAAATGTTCAATTCCCAATTTGCGAAGTTCGGCACTGACTTTTTTTAATGTTTGAATAAGGGATACATAGACAATCTTGGCACCCACAATCTGGTGACTTAAGCCAACCAACTGACGGACTTTATCTTCGATGCCATAAACGGAGTGCACCTGCACACGTAAGTTTGGGCGTTCTAACCCCGCAGATATTACCGCCTCAGACCATAAATCTTTGTCGATGTCTTTTTGATTGCACAAGCCAATTTTTAAAAGAATATCCTTTTGAACTTCTGGAGTCGCCGTGGCCGTTAATGCCAGGGTTAAAGGATTTCCTAAGCGCTGACGAATCTCGCCGACTTTGCCATAATCAGGACGGAAATCATGCCCCCACTGCGAAATACAATGAGCCTCATCAAAAGCCAGCAATTGTATTTCGCCGCCCTTGTTTAGCATAGCCTGGATCGCAGCTACAAAATCGTTTTTTCGAAAACGCTCCGGAGTCACAAATAGTAATTTTAATTTATTTTCCGCCAATCGCCCTAGGACCTTGTCACGCTCTTCACGTGATTGAGCGGAAGACAAATGGGCCGCAGCGATCCCCATCTTCTGGGCTTTGTCCGTTTGATCTTGCATCAGTGCAATCAGGGGGCTGATTACTAAAACCAGTCCTGGATTCACCACTGCGGGAAATTGGTAACAAAGACTTTTACCCGTCCCCGTTGGCATCAAACAAAGCAGACTTTCACCCTCAGCCATACGCTGAAGGACTTCTTCTTGAACACCCCTAAAGTGATCAAACCCAAAATACTTCTTTAATTGATCAGATAAACCCACGTCGAAAACTTTAACATGGGACAAGATTATTGCACCAGATTATTGTAGTCTTAATGCCATTAAAACATTGGATACGGATTCGCCTTTGATACGGTAAGCATCAGGCACAATCCCCTGCTCTTCAAATCCAAATCTTTTATACAATCGAAGTGCTCGATGATTAGATTCGAAGACCTCTAAATCAATCCAGTTCAACCGAGACTGAGTGCGTGCCCATAAAACTGCAGTCGCTAAAAGAGCACGGCCATAACCATGACCACGATAAGCTTCTTCGATACCCATCCCTAACTTTACACGATGCCAAGCCGAGGCCAAAGGATGAGATTTCAAAGAGCAATGCCCCACAACCTTTCCATCAACAACTAATTTCCAAGCTATTTCCCAATTCGGACTCATCTCGGGTAAAGACCAACGAAGCATTAATTTTTCCGCAAAGTCCTCTTCATTCCAAATATGATCGGGCGAAAAGGGATGAGCAAACCCACCATCATCTGTCAGCTCTTTCATTTGCCGAACGCAATGGGCGCTAAAATCTTCTAGGTCTTGGGATTGCACCCGCGATATCATAGCGTCTAGCATTGAGAGGCCTCGACATGGGGAACAACAGCTTCAGCTCGCAGAACTGATGCAAATACATCAGAGTCTACATTCCCACCGGTCAAAACAAAGCCGGCTTTTAGACCTTTTAACTTTTCTTGCTCTATTAACATGGCTGCCAAACCCGCAGCGCCCGCCCCTTCGGCCACATTGTGGGTATCTGAAAACAAAATACGCATCGCCGACGACAGCGAAGGCTCGCAAACTTTTACAATTCGCGACACTCGTGATTTCATAAATTCAAATGCACAGGGGTGAGCCTTTTTACAGGCCAACCCATCAGCTAATGTAAAGCTCACCTCTGAAGAGGTGGGTTCTCCACACTGAAAAGAGTCATAATAAGCTGTCGCCTTCGTTGTGACGACGCCGACCAGCTCGGCTTTGTGTCCGATCAACTCTTTCACCAAGGCCATGGCACAAATTCCAGATCCCTGACCGATTGGAATATAAATCACATCCAAATCTGGGCAGGCCTGCAAAAACTCGTAAGCCGCAGTAGCAACCCCTAATAACAACTGTTTATGATAAGAGGGCACAAAGTGATAATGAAGTTGGTCCGCTAAATAGCGAGCGTACTCAACAGACTCTTGAAAATCTTGGCCATATTCAATGACCTCAGCCCCAAGGGCTCGCATGGCCGCATTTTTTTCCTTTGAGTTTCCAAAAGGCACAACCACCTTGCAGGCAATATCACCTTCGCGACAGGCGTAAGCCAAGGATTGGCCATGATTTCCTCGGGTCGCACAGACGACCCCCTCAAGAAATGGTTCTTCCTGCAAAAGCCAATCGATATATGTGAGTCCGCCTCGAACCTTAAAGGCCCCAACCGGAAGATGATTTTCGTGTTTAATCCAGGTTTCAAAACCCAGCCGTTGATTTAATAAGGGCCAAGAATATTGGGGTGTCGCAGGCATTCGCGAATAGATCAATTCTGCTGCAGCTTGAATGTCTTGCAACCCCAACCCCAGTCCAGTACTACTCACAGCCCCATTTACGAGAGACGACATAGGCCCCACTCCCTGCCCTTTAAACGGCTTGAAATTCTTATAGAAAAAAGGGTTAAAACCTTCCCCTCCCGTTGTCCAAAACAAAATATGACACGGTGAATCTAATATCTAGACTCCAAACTTTCTTTGCACTTAGTAACATTTGATGTTACTTCGAATTCTTCGAAAACAAGCACATATTAACAAAGGGTACAATCATGTCCAAAAATTGGAATATTGATAAAGTTCGTAATATCGGTATCTCTGCACACATTGACTCCGGTAAGACGACAACTTCTGAGCGTATTCTTTTCTACGGTGGTAAGATCCACGCTATTCACGAAGTTCGTGGTAAAGATGGCGTCGGAGCAACCATGGACTCCATGGACCTCGAGAGAGAAAAGGGTATCACTATCCAGTCAGCTGCAACGCAGGTTAACTGGAAAGACTACACTATCAACCTAATCGACACGCCGGGGCACGTTGACTTCACAGTTGAAGTTGAGCGTTCACTTCGCGTACTTGATGGCGCAATCCTTCTTCTTTGCGGTGTATCTGGTGTACAATCTCAGTCTATCACTGTTGACCGTCAGATGAAGCGCTACAGCGTTCCTCGTCTTGCATTCGTTAACAAATTGGACCGCCAAGGTGCGAACCCATTCCGCGTTAAAGATGCTTTGATCGACAAGTTGAAACTAAACGCAGTTATGATCCAACTTCCAATTGGTCTTGAAGACCAACACAAAGGTGTTGTGGATCTAGTAACTATGAAGGCCTACATCAACGAAGGTTCTTCTGGCGAAAACGTTATCGAGCAAGAAATTCCAGCTGATTTAGTTGAACAAGCTAAAGAATACCGTCAAATCATGATCGGTAAACTTGCGGACTTCGACTCAACTATCGAAGAAAAGTTCTTGATGGAAGAAGAGCCAACTCTTGAAGAAATCAAGGCGGCGATCCGTACTGGTACTATCACTTTGAAAATCGTTCCAGTTCTTTGCGGTTCAGCGTTTAAGAACAAAGGCGTTCAAAAATTGATGGATGCTGTTTGTGACTATCTTCCAACTCCTGCTGAGAAAAAAGAGCAAGCTCTTGATATCACCAAGAACGAAGAAAAATTCGACCTATTCCCAGACAATGACAAACCAACTGTTGCCTTGGCGTTCAAACTTCAAGAAACTCCGTTTGGTCAGTTGACTTACATGCGCGTTTACCAAGGTAAACTCTCTAAAGGTAACTTCATTGTTAACCAAACGAACAAAAAGTCTGTTAAAATTCCTCGTCTAGTGCGTATGCACTCTGACAAGATGGAAGATATCGAGCATTCTTACGCTGGTGACATCGTAGCGGTATTCGGTATCGACTGTGCTTCTGGTGATACTTTCTGTGACGAGCGCATTCAGTGCTCTATGCAATCTATGCACGTTCCAGAACCAGTTATCTCTTTGGCCGTAGCTCCTAAGGATAAAGCAGGTGCAAACAACTTCTCTAAGGCACTTCAAAAGTTCCGTAAAGAAGACCCTACTTTCCGCGTACACCGTGATGAAGAATCTAACGAAACTATCATCTCTGGAATGGGTGAGCTTCACCTTGAGATCTACGTTGAGCGTATGAAGCGTGAATTCGCTTGTGACGTAATTGTTGGTCAACCACAGGTTGCATACCGTGAAACTATCGCAGCTGAAGCAGCTTACGATTACACTCACAAAAAGCAAACAGGTGGTTCTGGTCAATTCGCTAAGATCGTTGGTAAAATCAAGCCTCTTCCTGCACAAGAAGATGGTTCTGTATTCAAGTTCTCTAACAACGTTGTCGGTGGTCGTATTCCTCGTGAATTCATCCCAGCTGTTGAAGAGGGTTTCAAAGAGCAAACGGTTAAAGGTCCATTGATTGGTTTCCCAATCGTGGGTGTTGAAGTTGATCTTGACGACGGTGCTTACCACGATGTCGACTCGTCATACATGGCGTTCAAAATCGCTGGTATGGCCGCTCTTCGTGAAGTTTACCAAAAAGCTAAACCAACAGTTCTTGAGCCGATCATGAAGCTTGAAACAACTGTTCCAGATGAATATCAAGGTTCAGCGGTTGGTCAAATCAACCAACGCCGTGGTGTTATCGTTGGAACAACAACTTTCGAAGGTAACTGCGTTATCGAAGCGGAAGTTCCATTGACTGAAATGTTCGGTTACTCAACAGATTTGCGTTCGGCAACTAAAGGTAAAGGTGAGTTCTCTATGGAATTTGCTAAGTACCTTCCGGCTCCACGCAATATCCAAGAAGAACTTGTTAAGAAGTACCAAGCTAAGAGAGCCGCAGAACAAAAATAGTTCTGTCTTTCGAAGAAAAAAGCTTCAAAAAGCCGATCGCAAGATCGGCTTTTTTATTTCGTTCAGCTTCAGTGAATTGAACATAAAAAAAGGACCTGCCCTGGGTCCTTTTTTTTATTTACTCGAATTTCGTTAAACGGCAGGGCATGTAGGCCCCATGGTAGTCTGTTATAAAATCCTGTTCGCCCGTTTGCCCTTGTGGACTTGTAAACGACCAAGAATGCTTCCATGTATTTTCAGGCCAATTATACTGAACTATGATGATAGCCTCTTCTTGCGTTGCTGGGTGGAGACGACGAGCCACCTCCAGACGAATGGAATCCCCAACAAAAAATTCTCGCTCCTTGGAAAGATCGGAGCTGACACTCCATTCAAAAGCCACCTGAGGAGCTTCACATTGAATCTGAATACGCGGAGCCGACTGCATTGCTATCATGGAAATTGCTTCTAAAATCATGTGAATTCCTCTAATAAAATCGCCCCATTGCGTCAATTGAAGATGGGTTTAGTGTATATTTTCTATCCTAATGCTACAATTTTCCCACCAATGACAACTATTATTATTCTATTCTTTCTTACAATCGGTATTTCTTTCGTCTGTTCCCTACTTGAAGCCGTCCTTCTTTCTTCAACCTCCGCCTATCTTGCAGTTCTTGGCGGCAAAGGACAAAAAAGCGCCAGTCTTCTAGAGCACCTGAAAGAAAACATCGATCGCCCCATTTCAGCAATTTTGACTCTAAATACAATCTCTCACACCCTGGGCTCAGCTTCTATCGCCTACCACGTTCAACATATCTATGGCGAATCCGTGGTCACCGCGGCTTCATTTATACTTACTTTTGCAATTTTAGTGTTTTCAGAAATTTTGCCTAAGTCCATCGGAAATGCTCATTGGCGCGCCCTGATCCCTTTTGCCGCTTACATGATACAAGCCATGGTCATTTGCCTTTACCCTTTTGTTCTTTTGTCGGAAAAGATCTCTAAGATCATCGCCAAAGAGTCCGATGATCCAGAGGTTACCCGCGAAGAGATCGTTGCGACTGCAGAAATTGGCGTCGAGGAAGGCACTCTTAAAGGCAAAGAGTCCACAATCATCAAGAACCTGATGATGTTAGACCGAATTTTTGTGTCAGATATCATGACCCCAAGATCTGTGATGTTTGCACTTGAAGATGAAATGACAGTGGGCGAAGTCTTTCAAAAATACCAGCCACTACGCTACTCTCGAATCCCGGTTTTCCACGACAGTATCGATAATATTATCGGAATGTGCTACCGCTATAAAGTTTTAGAGTCAGTTTCAAACGATAAGCACAGCGAAAAAGTCGCCAATATAGTTCATCCCATTTCTTCCATCCCTGAACGCATGACGGTGTCCCAGGTGCTTGATTTTTTCATTAAAGAAAAAGAACACTTAGCTTTGGCCGTCGATGAATATGGAATTATCACAGGCCTAGTCAGCCTTGAAGATGCCATTGAAACTCTGCTTGGAGTAGAGATTGTCGATGAACTGGATTCGGTCGAAGATCTACGTAAGTATGCACTTGAGCAATGGCAATTGCGCAAACAAAAGATGCGACGGAGCTAACAGTGGTTTTGCTCTATGTTCCCTGCCCTGACATTGAGACTGCGCGCCTTATCGCTAAAAATTGTCTTACTGAAAAACTCATCGGCTGTGCGAACATTGTCCCAAATATCGAATCCCACTACATCTGGGATGATGATTTAGAATCTAATTCTGAAATTCTAATGATTCTGAAAACCTTGAACAATAAGGATCTTATCGATCGCTTGTCGGCGCGGATCAAGCAATTGCATCCCTACGAGGTGCCTTGTATTATGACCCTCGAACCTTCGGGTATTAACACGGAATACAAAGACTGGTTGAAATCGAATATCTCTTTATAAGGAGTTAGCTGATGACCCACGCGGAGCTTGCAAAAAAAATCTATGAAGTTTGCCACCTCACCGGGCAATTCACGCTTCGATCCGGTCAAACCTCTACAGAATACTTCGACAAATACCGCTTTGAAGCCCAGCCCCATCTTTTAAAGGAAATTGCCCGTCAGCTAGCGCCTCATATCCCCGCTGGAACCGAAGCCCTGGCTGGTCTTGAAATGGGAGGCATTCCTATTGCTACGGCTTTATCAATGGAAACGGGCCTGCCTGTCGTGTTTATTCGCAAGGAAGCCAAAGAGTATGGGACCTGCCAATTTGCTGAAGGGCTTGATATCAAAAATAAAAAGCTCTGTATCATTGAAGATGTCATCACCACAGGAGGTCAAGTCGTCCTATCGACCCAAGATCTTCGCAAGGCGGGAGCGGACGTAAAAAATGTTCTTTGTGTTATTCATCGCGGCCAAGGCCAAGAGCCTAAACTGACAGAGATCGGCCTTCATATGAAAGCCCTTTTCAATATGAATGAACTGAAAGCGCACTTATCTTGAAAACTTGGAAATCATCTCAGCAATGGTGGACGTGGATTGTTTCTTTTCCAATCTGCCTACTTTCAGTCGGGCTTTACCTAGCACTCAAAGAACTCCAAGTTCATCCTAGTCTATATCTTCCACATGTGATTACTCTGACATTATGTATGTGGTGGGGGCCTCGAGTTCTTGTTGGCAGCTTCCTAGCAAATCTAATTTCCTCTAGATTACTATTCCCTGAGTTTAGCTTTGTCCAATCTCTGGTCTTTATCACTTTATGTGTTGGCTCTTCAGGACTAGCTTGGCTTCTTGCGGTTCAATGGCAAAAAATCAAAGTCAACTTGACCGAAAACAGAAGCCTGGTCCGCTTCATCATGTATGGCGGACTCATTCCGGGAATAGCATTAACGATACTTATGTACGGTTCGCTCCGCTTATTGGAGGCACCACTTCCCACCTTCAACCAATATTTTTTCTCGATGCTTATTTTCCACCTTTTTGGAACATTGATCGTGAGCGTTCCGTTACTGATGACTGTGACTCAAGTTCTTCACGAAAAAAATTGGCTCTGCGAAGGCGTCACCATTTATCCACCTAAAATTGTATTTTGGCCCGAAGGACATCTTGAAGAGAAATTGCAATTACTTCTAGTTACCACGTTACTGGTCAGCCTCAGCTTTATTTTCCCACTTAATACTCATTGGTACATTTTTGCTGTTGTCTTATTTTTTGCTTCGACCCGACTTAGACTCGCGGACACATTAATTTTAAATTCCGTTTTTATTTTCGTTCAGTTTTTTGGTCCGTTCTTTAAGTTTTATCCGGCACTTACTTTGCATTATTTTGATGGCAAAAGCATTGATGGCGAAATCACGCTGACTGCATTTCTAGTTTCAAGCCTCATTATTTCCACAGCTCTAGCCAATCTTAAAGACGAAGTGCAGGCTCACAAAATTACCGAAGCACGTCTGCAGGATGCCTCTATCGCAAAGTCTGAATTCCTAGCAAGAATGAGCCACGAGATTCGCACTCCTCTGAATGCGATTCTTGGCATGATCGATTTACTTCGCACTACGACCTTAAATGAAGAGCAAAAAAGATACATTCAATCCTTCAGCCACGCGGGTGAAAACCTTCAAGCCTTAATTAACGACATTCTTGATATTTCAAAAATCGAGGCCCGTCAGGTTCGAATTGAATCGGTGCCCTTTCACCTACGCGAAACCGTCAAAAATGTGTTTGAAGTGCTAGAACAACGAGCCGAAAGTAAAGGACTACTATTTACCTTTCAGGTTGAAGAATCGACCCCAGACTATCTTCTGAACGATCCCACCCGCATACGTCAGATTTTATTAAATTTGCTAAGCAACTCGTTAAAGTTCACAGATAAAGGCTTCGTCCAACTTTCCATTCGCGAGCACCTTGATCAAAACCATATGCCTGTTTTGCTGTTTGAAATTTCAGATAGCGGTATTGGAATCCCCAAAGACAAACAAAACTCTTTATTTCAATCTTTCACTCAAGCGGATTCAACGATCCACCGTCGCTATGGCGGCACGGGCCTTGGGTTAGCGATTTGCAAAAACCTAGTCGAACTGATGGGCGGGCGAATTTGGCTTGAATCTCAGGAAGGCAAAGGGACTCGATTCTATTTTGAACTACCCTACAAACTTGCACCAATTAGAAAGTTAAGCTTAACTAAGTCACCACAAGAACGCTTTGATTTGAATTCAACTGGCAAAGTCTTCAAGGTCATGATCGTTGACGACTCAGAGGACAATCTACTTTTACTAAGACACTTCATGAAGACGAAGCCAATCGAGCTTACCGAGGCGCGAAATGGCAAAGAGGCTGTCGAAAAATACAGTCAAATTTCATTTGATATAATTTTAATGGATATTCAAATGCCAGTACTTGATGGCCACGAAGCAACACAGAAAATTAGACAAATCGAAAAAGAAACGGGCCGAAAGTACATCCCCATTTTAGCACTCTCGGCCAATGCCCTTGCCGAGGAAATTAATAAGTCACTTTCAGCAGGCTGTAACGAGCATTTGGTTAAGCCCGTCAGTAAACTAACCTTGGACGAAGCCCTCAATCGTTATCTAAGCTAAAAAAAAGACCGAAGCTTCCTTCGGTCTTTTTTTATTTCTCCCCAACAACGTAGGCAATCCAACTTTGACAAGATTCGCCAGCTTCGGTCCTAGTGAAAACCCCGTTTCCACTTCCGTCCTTGGCTGTACCCTCCCAGTAGATGTGCGTTTTTTTAAAACCCACTTCTTGCATAATTTCGCGAATTTCAGGAAGACTCCACAAGCGCCAATCATACGTAAACACTTTTTCGACCTTTTTACCTTTCACTTTAAAGTGAATGTAAAACAATGCATGATTGTTTACCGGATCAAAACTGACTTGATCCCAGTAGTACGAAAAGCTGTCATGCTTAATCATATCTTCAATAGGTTCATAGCACTGAGAACCTCCGAAAATATCGACCAAGAAAATGCCATCTTTATTTAGACGGCGGTAAGCGTTGGCAAAGTACTTCTTCATTAAGTCTCGGGACTTAAAGCAGAAATAGGAAAAATTCATCGCCCCAATAATGTCTGCTTTAGGCAAGTGCGGATCAAGGACATTGCCCTCGATCAGCTTCAGTCTCTTAGCCTGCTCGGGCTTAAGTTTCGTCAAATAGTGATGTTTGCCGTACTCCATCGGTTCAGGATCTAAATCAACTCCTACGGCCTCAAAACTTGGAGACAACTTAATCCACTCGGTCGACAAAGCAAAGGTTCCACAAAAATCTTCACCAAAGACTTTGGCTTGTTTTCCCTTAAGCTCTCGGTAAGTCTCACGTAGAAATTGAACATCATTCTCGGCAGACTGAACAGACTTTCGATAAAGCTCATACTTATCAAAAACGACCGTTTCATTTTTCTTACTGACTCGACGACGTACTTTTTTTCGATGAGACAAAACCTTCATTAAGGAACCTCGTTAACAATTTCACGAACAGCCATTGCTATTTCGTGTTTCTGCGGTACCGAGTTATCTTCAAGACTTGGATGCAAACCAATACCAGGTAAATTTTTTCCAGCAATAACTCGAGGTCGAGCCAACAAGTGATAGAACAACTCTTGAACCGTTCTATACGCCAAGTGCTCACCGAAGTTTGTCACCTCAGTGTCCTCGTTCACGAATAATACACGCCCTGTTTTTTCAACAGAAGTTTTTATCATCTGCCAATCATAAGGATAGATCGATCTCAAGTCGATGACCTCGACCGAAATCCCCTCTGCTGCCAACTCATCCGCAATCTCGTTACAGATGTGCACCATACGCGAATAAGTCACAATAGTGATCTGATCTCCGCCACGAGTGATTTTCCCCTGGCCAATTGGCACTAAGTACTTTTCAAGCTGAGGCCACTTAGCCTTCCACTTCGAGCGGTCTCCAATTGGCGCATCAATCATCGCCTTTAATTCTTTTTCATCTTCGGGTTCGCCGGGAATCAAATCATCACCCTTATGTCTCATAAGAGCTTTTGATTTAAGATAAAGAACTGGATTTGGATCATCAATCGCCGACAACATCAAACCGTACGCATCTAAAGGATTTGAAGGAATCACAATCTTCCAGCCCGGAAGACGTGAGGCCCAAGCGTCAAAAGAATGCGAGTGGTATACAGAACCACGAATTCCCGCACCAACCGGAGTCATCACGACCATCGGTAAATTGTACTGCCCATTCGTGCACCACAAAGTATTGCCCGCAATTTTTAGAAGATCGATTGTATTAAAAATATAGTCTGCAAACTGAATTTCAGCCACGCAGCGATCACCCGCCATAGCAATTCCCATCGCCATGCCTATGATACCGCGCTCATCCAATGTCGAATTCCAAGTGTTTTTTAGCCCTTGAGTGGCCGTAAAAACTCCTCCAAGCGGAGCACCCACATCCTGACCGAAAATATCTTTTACACCCATATGCGTTTCACCATAGTGAAGCGCCATACGAATTGCTTGTGCCATATTAGCCATTAGAATTTCCTCCAATCGGCATTTTCATTTCCTACGAAAACATGATCCCATACCGAATCCCCAGTTGGAGACGGCTCTTTACGCACGATCTCTTGCGCCTCAACACCTTCGGCTTCAAACCCATCGGCCAAAGCTTTAATGTCCGAATCCTTCAAGAGTCCCGCTTTTTTCAAACGAGCTTGGAAGTCAGTCAAACAGTCCACTTCGCCCTGAACAAAGTTTGCACCACTTGCTGAAGAGTGACCGTACAATCTAGAGACATGCGCCTCGATAAAAGCAGGCTTTCCCGTTTTACGAATATAATCCATGCACTCTTTGATTGTTAAATAAGACTCAACGGGATCATTACCGTTGATAACAAATGATTTGATGTTGAACGCACGAGCTCGATCCGCGATATGAGTCTCTCCGTGTTGCCCTTCATACGGAGTAGAAATTCCGTATTTATTATTCTGAACTGTAATCAACACTGGAAGTTCTTGTCCTTTACGGGAAGCCAAGATCAAGCAAGAAGCAAAATCACCTTCAGCCGTGCCCGCATCTCCTCCGGTGACAATCGAAAGAGCTCCTTTGCCATGCCGCTTTTGTGCATGAGCAGTCCCACAAGCAATTGGATATTGCACTTCCAAAGGAGAAGTCACCGGCGCGACATTCCACTGCTTAAAGCAGTAGTGGTTAGAGAAGTTTCGTCCTCCGGTACAAACGTCGGTCGCCCGATTCATCATCATGCGAATTGAATCGATCATGGGCATTCCTATAGCCACCATCGTCGGCGTACAACGGTAGTGCAAATGGAAGAAATCTTTATCAAGCCCCTCGCCCACTCGAGCCAACATTCCCAATGGGACACCCCAAGCTTCTTCACCTGGCCCGCCAATCCAGAAGTAAGACTCACCCGCTTTATAAATTTTAATAAGTCGCTCTTCAAGAACGCGACTCTTTAGCATCAAACGATGCATTTCCAATAAGGTGTCTTTTGAAAGACCACCGAAATTATCTTTAGTTGCAGACTTTGCAGAAACCGACTTCGCAGCACTGCTTTTTACAGCCGTCTTTGACGACCCTTTTGGGGCAGCTGCCTTAGCTGCTTTTTTAGCGCTTTTTTGGGACATTTTTAAATCTCCTAAAATCCACTTTATGTAAGCGAAAACACGGGCCTATGTCTTGAATAAAAACTCTTTAACGCGGCAAATAAAAAACCCAGCTCTCCGAAATGGAAAAAGCTGGGTTTAATGTAAGGCTTAACTCATTTATTTTTGATTTGGCTCTGTCATTTGACGGCCATCTTGCAACTGAATGAGATCCGTCAATACGTTAGAAGCTTCTATAATGTCGGCACGTTTTAGGTACTCTTTCAACTTTTCAGCTTTCGACATTGTCTTTTTAGCCTTTTCTTTTTCTTTTTTATCCTTGGTTTCTTTGTCATTCATGATTTCTGAAACCTTGATCAATTTGCCACGAGCCTGTGCTTTTTTGATCTCTTCACGAACCTTCTTAAACTCGGGCTCCTTTTCGACGCGAATTTCAGATAAGGCCTTCAAAGTCTTAATCCATCCCGGATTGACTTCTTTCCATGCCCCTTTTCCGGTCTTAACGAAAGCTTCCTGAGAAATAAATGGTTCGATTGTTTTAGGCGGCAAAGAGTAATCCATATACTTTTCACCAATATCATCCGTGCTGAAAACGCCAGGTAATACAACATCCGCATCAACCCCACGGTGCTGCGTTGATTTTCCACCCGGCACAAAGAACATGCCCACGGTCACTTTGATTGCGCCCAAATTATTAGGCATTGGCAGTACCGACTGAACAGAACCTTTACCATAAGTGTGGTCACCACCCACAATCACCGCACGACGGTAATCCTGCAATGTTCCCGAAACGATTTCAGACGCAGACGCAGAAATACGGCTAGTTAAAACAACCAAAGGCCCCGCCCAATCAACAGTCGGATCAGTATCGGCCAATGCGGTCTCACCCCGCGCTTCGACTTTTGAGCTTTGTTTAACTACATTTCCTTCAGCAAAGAAAAGACCTGCAATCTTAACAGCGTCCTCTAAAGAGCCACCACCATTATTCGAAAGGTCTAAGACCAGACCATCCGCTTTTTTGTCATTGGCTTCTTTTACTAATTTCTTTAGATCATCTGCAGAGCTTCGACCGCCTCGACGAGAATCCGCATAGAAGCTTGGAAAATTGATGATTCCGATTTTTTTCTTCTTTCCACCGTCGATCTTTTTATCAATGAATGTGATGGAGGCCGCATCGTCCTCAAGGTTGACCTTGTCACGCACAAGCGTCACTTCAAAACGCTCTTTCTTATCCCCGACTTTTCTTAAAATAGAAAGACGAACCTTGGTTCCTTTTTTTCCACGAATTTTTTTAACGACATCTTTTAAATCCATATCGATGACGTTTTCCATCGGACCTGTTTCTTGTCCAACAGCTACGATACGATCTTGAAGCTCAATTTGGCCCGAGCGAGCAGCGGCTCCACCGCCAACAAGTTGTTCAACAACTGTAAATCCATCTTGAGACGACAGCGTGGCTCCGATACCCTCTAAAGACAATCTCATTTGAATTTCAAAATCTTCCAAAACATCACGGCTAAAAAATGACGAGTGAGGATCCAAGGCACCGGCAAAAGCATCAAGATAACTTGCAAATAAATCGTCTTGCTTCGTATCTTGCACTCTTTTTAGTGCCCGTTCATAATTCTTGATAACATTCGCCTTCGCTTCATCCAACTTCATATCCGTAGATAGATAGTTCGCAATTTGGAAGTGAACATATTTTTTCAAATACTCGTTGGCTTCGTCATTGGATTTCGGCCAGCTTTTTTTCTTCGGATCAAAAACAAATTCAGTTTTGATATCAAACTTATAGTCTTTTCCTAAAAACGACTTAGCAAAGTCGGCGCGTTCTTTGACTCTTTGAAGAACGATTTTTTGAATTCCATCTAAGAACGAACAATCGCGCTTTTTAGTTTTATCAAAAACATCCCCAGCTAATTTTTTAATTTGATCGATATCCGCCTGTGTTAAATAGATCTTCGAAGGATCCATGCGTTCGATATATTGATCAAGAGTGCGCCCCGAAAGCTCGGTAGACCTTTCAGAGTACTTAACGTGGTTTGCTAGAAACCCCGTTTCGATAACACTAAGAAAACGACACTCTAGTCCCTCTTTAATTTGCGCAGAAGCCGAAGCTCCAGCAAACAAAATAGATCCTGCAGTGGCAGCAATTTGAAGGTTCGAAATTAAACGATTAGACAGTGAACTCATGATGTTCCTTCCTTAAGTCTTCATAGAATACCAAAGTATCGGAAGGATTCATGTTTTTTGTTAGGACGAATTTGTTACTAGATGATAGTTCTGTCTTGATCTTATTTTTTCTCGAATAAAGAGAGCTGAGTAAATGACTCATTCGAAGTCACGCGTTGGGACTTAAGTCCTGACAGCATCACCTCGTGTTTAATGAAATTTCCATGCTGAGTTTCAACAAGGAAAAAAGACATTTCTGGATAATCGTGCTTCAAGCGCACCATTTCCTCGTAAATCAATTGAATATTTTTTGGATCATCATCACTCATACCAAAGCGATGATGTGGACTGTATCCATAAACTTGCAGTGCGGTCTGTACACTGGCTCTTATGGCGTTTTGCTTCAACTCCGCAGAACTACGGGTAAACTCTTTATCTCCAAGAATCTCGCGCGTAGGCTTGTGACTGACTGGATAAATCGACAACCAATTTGGCTCGATCGGCAAAACCTTATGTTTCACGAATTCGCGCACGCCTTCTTTAATAGTTTCGGGATGATGTCCTCGAGCCGTAATCAATGAAACCGGACGCTGATTGAAGGCCGCATGATAAAAACACTCCCAAGAGGGGCCCTTCCACTGGGCATCATGATAACCCAAGGCATCTGCAATATCCTGTACAAAGATCTGCTTTTTTCCGCTTAATTTTTCAACATCCTCAATGTGATGGTCCCTAAAATTTCTAAAGGTTCCCGTCATATCGCAATAATCAACTTTGTAATCGGCATAGGGACCGCTGATCCCAAAGTTTTGATGTTGCTGGGCAAACTCACCGCTACTTACCGCAAGTTCTTCGTTGGTTTCCTTATGAAATAAAATGAGAGGAGTCGTAAGAAATGCAATGTTGTCGTCGAAATCAAAAAAATAAAAAGAGCGACCACCCAGATGGTAATTCCGGTCTTTTTCGGGCTCTCGATTTATCCCCAGTTCTAACTGGCCTTTTACATTCGACATATCAATCCAATTTCACAGCACCGGAATCTTAACACAAAGGGGGTTTTGTCAAAACCCCCTGCTCAAGACCATTACTTCTTTTTCCGAGTGATCACTTTTTTGACACCCAGAGCTGCTGCCTTGGCCGCCGCCTTACCGGCTGCTTTGGCTGCCGCTTTATCTGCCGCTTTTTTTACAGGAGCTTTCTTCGCCGGAGCCGCCTTTTTCGCAGCCTTCTTCTTGCCGCCTTTTTTCGACCCCGCTTTTTGATTAATCAATTCAATCGCCTGCTCCAAAGTCACTGCCTCTTGAGTCACTCCCTCGGGCAAGGATGCATTGACCTTGCCTGATTTGATATAAGGACCATAAGGACCATCAAAAATTTGGATAGCTTCACCTGACTCCGGATGCGCCCCCATCTCACGAAGAGGTGTCGACGAACGGCCTCCGCGTCCTTTTTTAGGCTGACTCAACATCTCTAAAGCTTTTTCCAAAGTCATAGTAAAAATACTGTCACTTTTAGGAATCGAACGATAGTCACCATCATGCACTACAAATGGCCCAAAACGCCCCAATCCTGCTTTGATTTCTTTATTTGTCGTTGGATGTTTGCCTAAAGTTTTTGGCAAGCTCAATAAATCAATCGCCATTTGCAAAGTCACTTGCTCCGGCAATGTCCCCGGCGGCAATGAAGCTCGCTTAGGTTTGTCATTTTCCTCGCTGACATCACCCAGTTGAACATAGGGTCCAAAGCGACCGTTCAAGACATAAATTGGCAAATCAGTTTCAGGATCTTTACCAAGAGCATCTGCACCATTGATCTTTTGATCAATCAGCTTTTCGGCAATCTCAGGAGTAATATCCCCCGGAGATTCATTGTCTGGCAAAGAGGCACTGACTTTTTCGCCGTCTCGCTGAGTGGTTAAGTATGCCCCATAGCGACCCACGTGAAACTCATAACGATCCATCCCCTCTAGCTTAATACTTCGAGCATCTTCAGGATCAATTTTACCTTCTTGCTCTTCGACTCGGGCTCGTAAGCCCTTCGGACCTTTATAGATCGACGCCAAATAACTTTCACTATCAAGTTCGCCGTCTGCAATATTATCCAGGCTCTGCTCCATCGAAGACGTAAAACCCAGGTCCACAAACTCAGGCAAATGCTTTGACAATAATTTTGAAACTACCATCGCGGTGAAGGTCGGTATTAAGGCGTTTCCACCTTTTCTGACATAACCACGATCGATGATTGTACCAATGATAGAGGCATAAGTAGACGGACGTCCAACCCCTTCTTTTTCTAAGGTTTGAACTAATGTTGCTTCCGTAAAGCGAGCCGGTGGTTTAGTTTCATGAGCCGTTGCTTCAAGTCTTTGACACAGTGGAGTGTCTTTCACTTTCATTTCTGGAAGGCGAATCTCACGTTCTGCTAGCTCCGCATCTGGGTCATCACTGCCTTCGACATAAGCGCGCAGGAAACCTGGAAACTCGATAGTCATTCCACTGGCTGCAAAGATCGCGTCTCCGGCTTTAATTTTCGCGCTCACCTGTTTCTGCCTAGCATCCACCATTTGCGAAGCGATCGTACGCATCCAGATCAACTCATAAAGCTTGTATTGGATTCCAGTCAAACCTGTTTCGTCAGGATCTTGAAACACATTCCCCGCAGGACGAATCGCTTCGTGGGCCTCTTGAGCACCTTTAACTTTTTTAGCCGCATAACTGCGAGGTGACTCTGGTAAATAAGTCTTTCCATACTTTGTGGAAATACAACTTCTTGCGGCCGAGATCGCCTCTTGAGACAAGAAAGTCGAATCCGTACGCATATAGGTGATAAAACCTTGTTCGTATAGTTTCTGCGCAACTTGCATCGCTTCGCGCGAAGAAAGTCCTAACTTTCGGTTGGCTTCCTGCTGCAAGGTCGAAGTGATAAAAGGGGCTGACGGTTTTCTAAAAGTTGGCTTTTCATCAACTTCCGTCACCACAAAACTTTCATTACTTAAATTCTTCAACCAACTCTGAGCCGCAGCTTCATCCAAAACAATAAGATCTTTTCCAGCAGTCAATTTACCGGTAGTGCCATCGAAGTCTTTACCGGTGGCAACTCTTTGATCTTTTAAACTTTGAAGACGAGCTTCAAATTGAACATTGTCTTTTTTCAAGTGGGCCATCAAGCCAGAGTAGTTTGATTTTTTAAAACGAATTCGCTCAAGCTCTCGCTCGACAATCAGACGAACAGCCACGGATTGAACTCGTCCCGCCGAAAGACCATACGCCACTTTTTTCCAAAGCAAAGGTGAAATCGTATAACCGACCAAACGATCTAAAACCCGTCGAGACTCTTGAGCCCGTACTAAATTCAAGTCGATCTCGCGAGTGTCTTTCAATGCTTTCTGGATAGCTTCTTTAGTGATCTCGTGAAACACCATTCGCTTTGTTGGAACCTTAGGCTTCAAAATTTCCATTAGATGCCAAGAAATACTTTCCCCTTCGCGGTCTTCATCCGTCGCTAGGTAAAGCTCGTCAGCTTCAGACAACTTATCACGCAAAGTTCGGACAACTTTTTCCTTATCCTTCGGAACGCAGTATAGGGGCTCAAAGTTATGATCAACATTCACTCCCAATTGTGCCCATTTTTCTTTTTTAAATTTCTCTGGAATGTCTTTAGATGATTGAGGCAAATCACGAACATGCCCCATACAGGATTCAACGACGTAGTCTCTTCCTAAAAACTTACGAATGGTTTTTGCCTTAGTCGGAGACTCCACGATGACAAGTTTTATGCCGGTACTTAATGTCTCTTTTTTTGCCATATCATTCCCTCACACCTTCTTCATCCCGAAGAAGATGCTAATTATATAGATATAGAAACCATGAGGTGGTTAAAAGTTTTTTTCAAGTGCATTTTTTGACAGCTTGTATCATGCGCAGAATACAGCCATACTTAAAATATGAAACCGGTGACTGACTTTAATTCAAAGATTCAATTTCTTCTAACGGATATCGACGATACTCTAACGGATGAAGGCCTCCTCGGCTCCGAAGCCTATTCAGCACTCTGGCAACTTCACAAATCCGGAGTCCATGTCATACCTGTTACAGGACGTCCAGCAGGATGGTGCGAGATGATCGCTCGCGTCTGGCCGGTCTCTGGGATCATCGGTGAAAATGGTGGCTTTTATTTCCGCTATCACAATAAGAAAATGCATCGCCATTTTTTCTTTAATGAAAATATTCAATTGCAGAATCGAGCAAAACTTGAAGTGATTCGCAAAGAAGTCTTACAGAAAATTCCTGGCTGCGATATTGCCAGCGATCAGTTTTGCCGCCTAATGGATTTAGCCGTTGATTTCTGCGAGGACGTCCCTGCTTTACCAAAGGCTCAGATTGATCAGATTGTAGATATCTTTAAAGCTCACGGAGCAACAGCTAAAGTCAGCTCCATTCACGTCAACGGCTGGTTTGGCAACTACGACAAAGTCAGCATGGCGCAAACTTTTTTGCAAAATGAATTCCAACTCACACCAGAACAAATAAAAAACCACTGTGCATTTAGCGGGGACTCTCCTAACGATGAGCCCATGTTTGCATTTTTCCCACACAGTTTTGCAGTCGCAAACTTGACCAAATTCGAAAATCAAATCAAAAATTTTCCAACCTATATTGCGTCCCAAAACGGTGGATTGGGCTTTGTTGAAATTGCGAATACAATTTTAAAGAACAATGCCATGAATAATGGAAACAAAACCTAGGTACTGTTGCAAATCCGAATTGATCCAATTTCGAAACATTTTATTCCCGGCCTTCTGTTTATTCTTTGAAGAAAATCAAATCCTTTTTCAAAATAGAAGCTATACCAACTCAAGGGGCGGGAAATGTTTGGGCTGTTTTCAAAAAGAGCTAAGGTAGAATCCTCGATTGGTCAAAACACGAATCCCGCCATAGGCAGTCACTCCGTTGGATTTATGCATCTTGCCAATATGCTTAGCGAATCAGTTCCCAAACACGAAGTACGCCTGGCAGCATTGGAACACAAAGTTCGACAACTTGAAGCCGAAAGCATTGCCCTTAGAAATAAATTGGCCGATTTAACATCGACCAATATTAAAAAATAAACTTTAACCTCGAACTAAGCGCCGGCAACGCTCAAGGCCTTAACCAGCAAGTCAGGGCTGTAGATGGACTCCCCCTGTTCGCTCCACTCAGACCCAATCAATTCAATATCTTGCAACAACTGCAAAATGTTTCCTGAAACAACTATTTGATCCACCGGCTTAACTAGCTTTCCATTTTCATAATAGAAACCCTCAACAGGCATCGAGAAATCCCCTGTAGATTCTTTAAAGCCAGCGTGAAGCCCTCCGGCCACGTAGGTAACCCTTAATACTTTTGGATAGCGATTCAACATTTCTTGAAGACTTGCAGAGCCTTTAGCGATCTTCAATGTGCTTGGCCCAATATCCATTTTTGACTGGGGACTACGAATGGCACTTGCTGTGTGCGGAAGACTCATTTTTTCTGCGTACTCAGAATTAGTTAAGAAGCTTTTCAAAACACCCTGACTAATCAAAGTCGTTTTCTGGGTTGGCGCGCCTTCATCATCAAATGGACGCACACCAAGCCCTTTCAAATCATGAGGATCATCAATCAATTCAAAAGAATCAGCCGCCACTTTCTGTCCAAGCTTCCCATCCAACAACGAGGTCTTTTCAAAAACAGATTTCGCAGATAAGTAATCAATCAACATCTGTACAAATATTGGCATTGCATCGCGATCAATAATGACTGGATAGGTCCCGGTTTCTAGCTTTACAGCGCCCAAAGATGAAATTGCTTTTTCTACCGCACGCTTGGTCGCAATAATCGGATCCACATCAGCAAAACGTCGACCCACAATACCATCGCCACGCATCTTTGAATGTTCACCTTGCTTCGCCAAAAGATAAGAATAACCACTCCAATATTTTTGCTTAAACTCAAGATCGACGCCTTCAGAATTCAAAATGCGCTTCCAAGAAACGCTTTCAGTGAATCCATTGTAAGGCACACTCTGAACACGGCTATCAGCATCCAAAGCTCCGCTCTCGAAAAGAGATGCCTTCTTTTTCTTTTCAGACATATCTATCTCTTCATCGTTGTACAGAGTTGCAAATGCAGCTAAATCGATAGCACCTTTCGGCTTCCACATCTTCAGCTGCGATTCAGCCGCATGCGCTCCAGCCGTCAACGTCTCGACATTTTCAATCGCATCTTGAAAGGTCCTCATCAAAGAATCTTCCGATAAATTCTCTGTGTAAGAAACGCCCTGACTTCCATTTTTTAAAACCCGAACTCCCGCCACGGCAGAAGTCGTCGACTCAAATTTCTCTAATTGTCTTTTCTGAAATCCAAGCTTCAACGAGTCCCCACCCGTTAAAAGAAGCTCAACCTGAGCCCCTTTTTCTTGGGCTTTTGCTTTCATCTTTTCGAAAGTTTGCTTTATTGAATCCATTAAGCACGCCCTCCAACCGTAATACTGGAAACCAAAATTTGCGGCTGCCCTACTGCTGCAGGAATAGATCCACTGACAGATCCACACATACCAGTTGCTAGCTTTAAATCATTAGAGACCTTGGTGATCTTGCCAAGAGTGTCGATCCCCTTACCGATCAAACATGCGCCTTTTACAGCCTCTTCAACTCTTCCATTACGAATGATATAGCCCTCTTGAACTTGGAAATTATAATCTCCCGTTCCTGGATTGACAGAACCGCCACCCATCTTCTTCGCATAAAGACCGTGATCAACGTCCTTGATCATTTCTTCAAAAGAGTCATTCCCAGCCGCAATAAAAGTATTTCTCATACGACTGGCCGGAGCAAACTTGTACGATTGACGACGCCCACTCCCCGTGGCCGCGTACCCCGTCTGCAAGCTTCCCATTTGATCGACAATATAAGACTTTAAAACACCCTTTTCGATCAGCACAGTCTTCTGAGTCGGATTTCCTTCATCATCAATATTCAAAGAACCCCAACCATTGGTAATTGTTCCATCATCGATCGCCGTGACACATTCATTCGCAATTTTTTGCCCCAGCTTTTCGCAAAAGACCGAAGAGCCCTTAGCCACAGAAGTGGTTTCCAATCCATGCCCGCAAGCTTCGTGGAAAATCACACCACCAAAGGAATTATCAATTACCACCGGCATATCCCCTGCCGGAGCATATCTTGCTTTTGTTAGCAGCAACGCCCGATCAACATTTTCTTCGGCCAATTGCTTTAAGCTCACTCGATCAAAGAGTTCGCTTGTTCCCATATGACCAATATTATCTGACGAGCTTTCTTTAGCACCATTGATTTCAACAAAAGTTTCCATACCAGCCCGAGCATAAGCTCGCTCGTCGAAAGCATGCACACCTTTGGTGTTTGCGATTTGAACTTTTTGAAATTTCTCCATCAAATTGACCATCACCTGGGTCACAGCCGACGAGCGCTGGCGCGCATGCTGATCTGCCGAATACAACCACGCAAGCTTCTGATCGCGCTGACGCTCCCAGGGCTTCAAACCAAAAGTGTGAATGGAATCAAACTGACGATCCTGCAACGCCGACCGAACAATTTTACGCTGATCCCCACGGGTCTGTGCCGCCTGCAAAGCGGCCTTCACCAAACCAGCCTCTGAAAGGTCATTCGTCGTGACGTAGACAATCTCATTTCCAAAAAATAGACGAACCCCTGCCCCAAACAGCGTTCCCGTAATTGCGTTTTCAGGTTTTTGATTCAAAAGACTCAATTGCGAAGAGTAAGTTTCTTCAACAAAAATATCAGCAAAGTCGGCGCCAGTAGAGATGGCGGCATCCAGTGCCTTATCTAGAATAGACTTAGAAATTATCATATTCACCTCGAAACCAGTCTATCGAATCGAGGCCAAGGACTCCATCAAAAATGCTAAAAAACAAAAAAGCCCCACTGGGTGGGGCTTTTAAGTATCAGATATTACTACTTTCTGATTTTAGCTTTCGTCATTCTCTTCTTTTTAGTTAGACGCTTAGCTTTGTGACGACTGCTTTTTGTGCGGTTTTTCATTTTCTTCATAAGTTCTCCTTACTTTTTATTGACGTTCATTAATGCAGCAAATGGATTGTTAAATGGAGAGCCGGCTGGCTTTTGAGGAGCCCCGCCTCCACCGAATCCACCGCTTCTATTGTCTCTCTGATCGCGACCACCAGGACGTGGGCCACCTTTTTGATCAGGGCGACCACCACCAGCTGGACGCGCACCCATCGCTGGGCGAGGACCATCGGCACGCTTCTCACGAGGAGCCGATGCTTCCGGAGCATCATCCATCTTCATGGTCAACGAGATCTGGTTCTTCATTGTGTCAACTTTCAAAACTTTGACAGATACGTGATCACCTGGATTCACAACCTTGCGTGGGTCATCAACAAACTTGTGTGACAACGCAGAGATATGCACCAATCCATCTTGGTGAACACCGATATCGACGAAAGCACCAAAATTAGTCACATTCGTAACGATACCAGGGCAAATCATGCCCTCTTTAAGATCTTTCACTTCAAAAATATCTTCACGGAAAGTAAAGACCTTGAACGGATCACGCGGATCACGTCCAGGCTTCTCAAGTTCTTTCACGATATCATCAAAAGTAAACTCACCGACAACTGCAGCCCACTTTGCACGAGTGGCAGCCAATTTTTTAGCACCTTCGCCCAAAAGTTCAGACACATTCACGCCGATGTCAGCAGCCATGTCTTTCACGGCTTGGTAGCGCTCTGGGTGAATACCTGTCGAGTCCAAAACTGCTTTTGCATTTGGAATTCTTAAGAAGCCCGCAGCCTGCTCGAATACTTTTGCAGAGAACTTAGGAACTTTCAAAAGATCATCACGATCAGCGAATAGTTGTTTTTTGCGGAACTCAACAATGTTTTTTGCTAAAGCTGGACCAATACCTGATACATACGACAACAACGCCGCAGACGCCGTGTTCACATCAACACCGACATTGTTCACGCAAGACTCAACAACGGCCTCTAGACCCTTTTTCAATTGAGACTGATTCACATCATGTTGATACTGACCAACACCAATTGATTTCGGATCAATTTTCACAAGCTCTGCCAATGGATCTTGCAAGCGACGAGCGATCGAAATCGCACCCTTCACTGTCACATCCAAATCTGGAAACTCTTCACGAGCTGCCTCAGACGCAGAATACACAGACGCGCCCGATTCATTCACCATCACAACAGGGATATTTTTTCCAAGATCCTTCACAACTTTACGTAAGAACTGTTCAGTCTCACGTCCCGCTGTTCCGTTACCCACCGCAATTGCCTCGATCACGATGCTTTTAAGAACATCACCAATCAAGCGTTTTGCTTTTTCCTCTGCATCGTCACCCAATGTGTAAAGAACTGTGTGAGAAATAAAGTTACCGCCCTTGTCAATCAAGGCCACTTTGCAACCTGTTCTCAAACCAGGGTCCACCCCAAGAACACACTTCGGCCCATACGGAGAAGCCAAAAGAAGACGGCGTACGTTTTCAGCAAATACTTTGATCGCATCTTCATCGCCACGCTCTTTAAGCATGCGGTGAACTTCATTCACAACAGATGGCAATACGTAAACGTTCAAAGCCAACTTCGCACATTGAGCCAAATAATCCCCAATAGCGTTGTCTGGATTTGTTGTTGCGAATGCGACATATGATTTCAACAAAGCTTCATCGTCACCTTTGACATCAACTGAAAGCTCTTCTTCCTGCCAACCACGGCGCATCGCCAAGTAACGGTGTGAAGCTTTTGCTTCTAGTAAGTTTTTAGCTGGTTCTTCAAACTCTTTATACATTTCGTATTTAGAGTTTGGCTTGTAGCCCTTAGCCGCTTTGGAAATAATACGACCTTGATCTAAATAATTTTTCAAGACAGACGCACGAAGATCAGCGTCGTTGGCAATTTTCTCTACCAAGATATCCTGAGCCCCTTTAAGAGCTTCTTCGTAGGTAGCAATCTTCGCCGCTGGATTTAAGAAAGTCTTGGCTTTCATTTCCATGGTCTCGCTGTCTTTCAGCTTGCCATGACCCATGTCCCAAATCCAATTTGCCAATGGCTCCAAACCTGCTTCGCGAGCCATTGTCGCCTTGGTTTTCTTTTTCTTTTTGAATGGCTTGTAGATTTCTTCAAGCTCACCAAGATCCCAAGACAATTCAATACGCTTTTGAATCTCGGCCGTTAAGTTGCCTTGCTCTTGAATCTCTTTTACCAAGAAAGCTTTTCTCTTGATGATCTCATTGAAAGTTTCATGAGCATCAATAACTGCACGAATTTGAACTTCATCTAGATTGCCTGTTTTCTCTTTACGATAACGAGCAATGAAGGGAACTGTTGCACCTTCTGCGGCAAGTTCAATTACGGCCTGCGCAGATTTCGCAGGAACATTTGATACGAAACGAGCTAAATAGCCCTGAAGAGCCTGATCCATAGTACCTCAGCTACTTATAATTCAATTATTGATTGCTTAATTTAGAAGCAATAAAGCTTCTCTACAAAAATTGTAGACTAAATTGGTAGACCAGATCAGATAGTGAAGCAATGAAATTCTAAAAAGAAAGCCCTCGTTACGAGAGCTTTCGGTTTGATATCAACATGCGGCGTCCATCTTTAAAGATAACCTCTAATCTATCGAACTCATTACTCAAAATGAATCCCCAACCAAAGAGTTTATGCTTCAAAGGAGTTTTCGCCTCGAAAACTTCAGAAATTTTATAATCTGGAGCAGCATCAGCATAATGCCTTTCATAAAGCTCGTGCCATAAAATTTCATCTTCTGTCATATTTGCTTTTTCAGCTTTAGATAACTTCCGAACTTCTGGCGGAGGTGTTTTCACTTCAGGAACTCGAGGTGCTTCTTGCTTAACAGCCTTTGGTGCAACTTTGGGAGCCTCGACTTTTGCCGCCTTCGCTACAGCGGCTTTAGCTGGAACTTTAGGCTCGACGGCCTTTGCCGCGGCTTTTGCTGGAGCTTTTGCTGCGACCTTCGCGACAGGTTTCGCTACAGGTTTGGCAGCAGGCTTCGCAGTTGCCTTTGCAGCAGGTTTCGCTGTTGGCTTTGCTTTAGCAGCAGGTTTTGATTTTTCAGCTACCTTTTTGGCAGGCGCCGACTTTTTCACTGGTTTCGCGACAGCTTTTTTGGCCATTTCTGCAACAGTCTCCTTCACTTAAGAAAGAATTAGAAAATAACTTTCATTTCACCACTATACCAATACAAGGTGTCTTGACATCAAAAAAATAATTTGAAAATGTTTATGCGCAGCACAACACGTTCTGCATTACACAGCACGAGGTTTTCAATGATCGCAGCTTCAATTATTCAAGAACTTCACTCTCCGGAAATCACCCACATCCAAGGCCCGCTCGAAGCCGTAGCGGCTAAAGTTCTTCCTCCTGAGATCTGCGATTCAAACTGTCTGGTTTTTGTTTCAAAACCCGATCAACTTCAGCTGGCCGTCACTAAAAAAGCTCCGATCATCATTGGTTTAAAGTCACTCAATTGCCCTGCTGACTATGCCGGAGCGTTCTTCCACACAACAAATATTCAAATGGCAATGTCGGAAATACTCCCGCTGTTTGACGGCAAAATGAATCGCTTCAACCAAGAACAAAAAATTCACCCGCAAAGCTTTATCCACCCCACTGCACATATTGGTAAAAATGTTTTAATTGGCCCGTTCGTTGTCGTAGGCGAACATGCTAGCATTGGGGACAACTGCACTGTGGGTGCAAATACTGTTGTCGAGCCCTACGCAAAAATCGGCCACAATACACTCCTTCACCCGACTGTTTTTGTAGGGTCGCACTGTATTGTTGGTGACTCTTGCGAAATTCACCCTCACGCGACGATTGGGTCTGATGGCTTTTCTTTTTGCCTCACCAAAGAAGGTAAGACTAAAAAAATTCCGCAAATTGGAATTGTCCGCATCGGAAATCATGTCGAAATCGGCGCCAACTGCGCCATTGATCGCGCTGCCCTTACAGAAACAGTGATCGGCGACGGCACGAAGCTCGATAATCTTTGCCATATAGCACACAATGTTCAGATCGGTCAGAATGGTCTTTTCGCTGCAGGGTTCATGACCGCAGGCTCAACAAAGATCGGAAATAACTTTATGTGCGGAGGCTCGGTCGTAGCCGCAGATCATATCGAAATTGCAGATCGCGTGATTATTGCGGGACGCTCGACAATCACAAATGACATTAAAGAAGGCGGACAATATGGAGGTTATCCCGTGGAGTCTTTCAGAGATCACCTCAAGACAGTGGCCAGTCTTCCAAGCCTTCCGAAGCTTCGTAAACAAGTCAGTAAAATTATGAAGCATTTGAACCTCAACGACGAAGCATAGAAATTCCAGATACTTGCCGCAGTCGCTTATGGCTTGTTATTCATAGACGTTCTGTTATCAATGGAGTCACCACATAGGAGGCTCCATGTCTTACCAGTTTTATAAAGTTCTGCATCTTCTTGGTCTCATGACAATGTTCTTTGGATTCGGTGGAATTCTTATCGCTACATTTGCTGGCATCAAACTCGACGGCTCGGCTCGAAAAATGGCGTTCATCACTCATGGAATTGGCTTAGCACTGATCCTAGTGAGTGGTTTCGGAATGGCAGCTCGTTTGGGTCTTGTGAGCGGATTACCAGGATGGATTCACGCTAAACTTGCGATCTGGGTTCTTTTAGGTGCAGGTGTTGCTTTAGCAAAAAGAAAAGGTCAATTGGGCTGGCCCATTGCGATCCTTCTTCTTGGCATCGGAACCACAGCTGCCTACATCGCAATCAATAAGCCATTCTAGTTTTGTTACGAATTTTCGATAAATTGATAAATAGATTTCGTTTACTTTCATTGCTCCTGCATTTCATCGCAGGAGCAACTTTCTATTTCTTGTTGAAAAACCCGCACTCCCAAATCACGCCGGTAGAGATCACTTTTCTAGAAAATCCGTCCCAGGCTCAAGCAACTCTCAATAAGGCCATCTCTTCCGAGGGTAATAAAAAAGTCTCAAGAAACGGTTCCCTTGGAAATCAAAGTGCGCTGAACTTGAAGAATCATCTTCTTAATGAATTAAAATACAACTCGATTAAGTCCTTACAAGCATCCGACGCCCAGGCACTGACCGGGGAGGCTGCCGATAAAGTTCGCGATTTTCAAGGGAGTGGCGCCTTCGTCGAACAAGTCGGATTTCAAGAAGGCTTAGAATCCACGACTTTCTGGAGCCATCTTTTAGCAAAAGTAGAGGCCAGCTTCGATTACCCTCAAGACTTCGCGGATCAAAGAATTCAAGGCGACGTAAAACTCGAATTTTACGTCAATCGTAAAGGACAAATCATCGACGAATTCAAAGCCATTAATGGCAGTGAACCTTTACTGAACTTATATGCTATGGCCGTTATTCACCAAAGCCTTAAAGAACCTCTACCCCGAAATTTTTGGAGTGCCTCGGATAAAGAAAAACTGGCAGTTAGCTTTACGATCAGATTCGAATATTACCAGATGGATGAAACCAAAGTTAAAAATATCGCCCACCATCAAAACAATGACTTTTTCATTCGAAAAACTCGTTACGTCATGCCTTTGCTTCTAGCTAAGATTGATAAAGTCTTTACTCGCTATATTCCTCCTATTATCCCGGTTCCGGGCGGAGTCTACATAGACATTATTCGCTTAGCCCAATTTAGCTACAACTTAGTCAATGGAACACCCGATCCAGACGAGATGCGAAAGCAAAGAATTAAGGCAACTCGGCAGCAACTCGAACTTAGTTTAAGAAAGAAAAATCCATAAAAAAAGGCGCCATCAGCGCCTTTATCTTTTATTTGCTTTAGGAACTAATCCCTTGCCTGAAGTAAAGACCCCTCGAAGCCAAGCCATAAACGAATCTTCCTCCCCCGGAAGTCGATCCGTCAACATACGACCGTCTTCATCCAACTCGCGGATAAGTTTCTTAATTAGCTTCAGACTCTCGTGAGTGTGCTGAAACTGAATTCCATACCCATGATCACCCATCATGCGATGATGAACGACGATGCCGCTTACTAGGTAATTAGAGTTATTATAAGTAAACTTAATTTCCACCGCGGCATCATCCTGAAGTTGAACAGCTGTTTTATAAAACAACCCACCTTCAGAAATATTCACAATCTGACCGATCCCTTGCCCAGCAACCTCGGCCTCAAGGTCGGCACGATAACGATGGGCCGATTCCCACCAACGCAATCTTGGGTCCATATAAACCTGCCGAACTGCAGGCACCATAAAGTATGCAACAAGGAAAAAATCAACAACCAGAACCGCAACTAAGTAGATGAAATTAAGCAGATTCACATCCGTCGAGAAACCATACAAGCTGACAGCGAAGATCAAAGCCAAGCAAGCCAAGTAAGCGTAAAAACTCCAACGCTTGCAGATGTAAATCAAAACACCAGCCACGATTGGTACAAAAACATAAGTGGACACGACCATTTTTGGTAGATAAGCCCACCACAAATTCCACAGCTGAGCCATCGGAATATTATGGCGAAACGAATTCATAAACAGATTACCAATAGGAGCAAAAACATGGAGAAGCGCCAAAATGATTAAAGGCCAAGGTCGTCTTTTCATATAGGAAAAGTCTAAACCACTGGCCTTTAAAATCAAGACTCTGTTTTAGTGTGAGTCTAGTTTAAAATGAAACAATAATATTAAAACATCTCGTACTTCAAGAAACGGCACTCGATATTTCCGTTATACACAAAGAACTTTCTGGTCGATTTCAATTTTAGGTCTTGAATCAAGTCTTTGCTTCCCGACAACAACCAACAGTTCCACCCTTTAAAACGATGTTTCAAAGTGTAGCCTAAGTCGCGGTACACATCTCGCAAATTGTCCTCGTCTCCGATACGCGCTCCGTAAGGTGGATTTACAATAATCAGTCCGGCTTCAACTGGGGGTTCTACTGTGGCAACGGGTTCTTTTTTAAGCTCAATCACGTGGTCAACACCCGCTCTTTTCGCGTTGTCTTTAGCAATCATGATAACCCGTCGATCGATATCATAACCATACAGTCTAAAGTCGAGGTCTTCTTTTTCCGCCGCTGTCGCCTCATCCAATATTTTTTCCCATGCTTCAGCGTCGAAGTTTTTCCATTTCATAAAACCAAATGAGGCCCTATGCATTCCCGGGGCAATATTTAAAGCCATCATTGCGGCTTCAATTAAAATTGTCCCTGAACCTGCCATCAAATCAACGATGGGTGATTTTTGATCCCAGCCCGCCAATAAAATCAAACCAGCAGCCAAGTTTTCTTTTAATGGAGCATCACCAACTTCTTTTCTATAACCACGCATAAACAAACTGTTCCCTGAGGTATCCACAGAGACTTGGAAGTTGTTTTTGTAAGCCTTCACATGAATGCGAAGGTCTGCATTCGCATTATCAACATCAGGACGTTTTCCGAATTTATCGCGAAACTGATCCACAATGGCATCTTTAATTTTCATCGCAACAAAACGCTGATCGCGCATCATTGACTCTTTGATAGAACAATCAATTGCAATGGTTTGATCTGGATCGATGTATTTGGTGAAATCGTGTTTTTGAATATTGTGATAAAGCTCTTCCGGCTGATACGCTGGGAAATCCAAAATAGGTTTCAAAATACGACTGGCAGTGCGTGAATGCAGATTGGCCTTATAAGCGCCTTCCCAATTACTTTCGAAAAAAACTCCACCCGCCGTTTTGTCGGTCACTTTCAGGCCAAGTTGTTTAAGTTCGATTTCCAAAGGGTCGACAAGTCCATGAGCTGTCGAAGCGAAAAATTCAGGCATAGATGCTCCTACGTTAAAGATCGAAGCCTCCCTCGGGCTCGATCCTGGGTTTATTTGAAGGAGCACTTGTAGCAAAGGCCCAAGGGAAAAACAATGTGTATAAATTCCCCTCTCTGACTAAGCCCTAGTCACAATAGCCTAAGCACCAGTCACCTAATAAAAAAGCCCGGTAGCTACAACAGCCACCGGGCCCACTTAAAACAGATTTGACGATACCTCACGATATCAACTCTAACCTACACCTTAAGGTGCGGCCTCTGCTTATACCTCACGGTATTGTGGCCCACCGCCACCCTCTGGCACAGTCCACTCGATGTTCTCTGCCGGGCATTTGATATCGCAAGTTTTACAATGGATACAGTTCGTATAGTTAATTTGAAGGTCTTTTTTACCTGGATCCTTCGCCGACGGAAGCATTTCATAAACCGCTGCCGGGCAGAAATGCGTGCACGGACTCTTGTATTTAGGTTCACAAACCGTACGGCAAATATCTGCATTTTTCAGAATCAAATGATTCGGAGAATGCTCGTCATGCATAGTTCCAGTTAAATACACGCTTGAAAGCTTATCAAAGAAAAGGACTCCATCTGCTTTTGGCAGTTGGTTCTCTTCCGCATCGAGCCCCTGCGGCCCCCAAACCTCAACAACAGAGTCGGTCGCCGTCGCATCTTTATGTGCCGGCATTGCGTCTTCAAGCCCACGCCCCCCCGTCAACTCTTGTAAAGCAATCAATGGCAAAGAGGCCACAACGCCCTTACTTAAAGTTTGGTGGAAGTTACGTACTCGATACAATTCTTTCTTCACAAAACTTGAGTGAATTTTAGACTCGTAAGACTTAGTCGTCGTCGCGCTGAAATCCTGCTTCACGATCGCTTCGATAGCCGTCTCGGCTGCCGCCATACCTGACTTCATCGCCAAGTGAATACCCTTCAACTTCTGCACATCCACCATACTTGCTGAGTCACCAACAACAACCCAACCGTTTCCGTAAAGCTGAGGCATCGAGTACCAACCACCGGCTGGTAAGGTTTTACCCCCGTATGCAACAACTTTACCACCTTTGATCATCTTTTGGATGAATGGGTGCGTTTTCAATTTTTGCAACTCACGGTGTGGATCTAACAAAGGATCATGAGTATCAAGATACGCCACCAATCCCAAAATAATTCGATCATTTGGTAGAGTATAAATGAAGGTTCCCCCGATAGACTTTGTTAACGGATAACCCAAAGTATGAATGACCTGACCAGCTTCAACTGTACCTGCAGGCATTTGAATAATTTCTTTTACGCCCTCTTCAAATACCTCTTCATTTTTACCGGCGCGAAGATTCAATTTTTTGCTAACTTGTTTAAACAAGGAACCACGAGTTCCCTCGGCAAAAATCGTCAGCTTTGATTTTAAAATTAAACCTGGCTCGAAGTTCGCCTTTGGCGTTCCATCTTTATCACGACCTTTATCACCCGTACGAACCCCAACAATTTTATCGCCATCATACAAGGCTTCAACTGCCGCAAAGCCTGGGAAAATATTGATCCCTTTTTCTTCACACTTAGAAGCCAACCAACGATTCATTTGGCTCAGCGAAACAATATAATTTCCATCATTGTGAAATGGCGGAGGAGTGATTGGCGCCTTTACAGCGTAATCAGAGCCAAGATAGTAAACTGCGTCTTTTTTAACTTCCGACTCAAACGGGAAACCCTGTTCTTTAAAGTCAGGCATTAACTCTTTAAGGGCAGACGGGTTTAATACCGCTCCCGAAAAACTGTGTGCTCCAACCTCGGCACCTTTTTCTAAGACCACAATCATTTGCTCTGGAATTTGCTCACCCTTGATTTTACCAGAAGCTACATCTTCGTTGTGCTTTTGAATTTGATTCTGTAAGTGCAAAGCGCAAGACAAACCCGCAGCTCCACCACCGACGATCAAAACATCAACTTCCATTTCTTCTCGAGTCACACCTTCAGGAAGACTATCGTAAACCATTTTTCACTCCGCTTATAAAAACAAAAATTGTTGCAGCTACACTCAATCACCTTAGGGTGATTAAAACCCATCTCCGCCTGCAGGCGTCGCTGGAATTTCAGTTGTCGGACCTAGCTTACGAACAGTTTTCGGAAGCTCGACTTGAACTTTCAAGTCATCCTCGTCCTGTCCCCCCGCATAGGTTCGGTTTTTCACGACATGCTCAATTTCTTTTTCGGCAGCTTCGTCGTAGTTGGTTCCAGCCAAAACTTCTTCTGCAAAAGCTTTCTGAACACTTACCACCCCTGCGACCGCTAAAAATAAAAGCGCTGTTAGCGACTTTTTATAAATCCTATCCATAGGACCTCCGACTAAAAGAGAAGCCATTGTTGTCGTTCAATGGCTCCATATAAAAACTAAATGAGAAACTTGTCTAGTATTCTGATTCTATTTTTGAATTTATTTAACAATTTCCACTGGTAAGCGTCTATGGCCTAACATCGGAATCTGGCTTCGGACCTCATTGATGAGATCTCTTTTCAACTCTGTCACGACGACGCCCTCTTGGCGCCCTAAAACCTCTAGAATTCGCCCCCAAGGGTCTACCGCGATCGTATTGCCATAGGTTTCCCGGCGTCCCCGCTCGCTTTGATGGACACCCCCTTGAGCGGCCGACAAAACATAGGCCTGGCTTTCAATCGCCCGTGCCCGATTCAAAATCTCCCAATGCGCTTCCCCGGTTTTAGTCAAAAAAGCTGCGGGTATCAAAATCGCATCGACTTGCTGCCGAGCATACTGCGCATAGAGCTCGGAAAAACGTATATCATAACAGATGCTCTGTCCAAACTTCCAGCCATCTACTTCAAATATCGAGGGCCGTTGTCCATGTCGAAAGACATCGCTTTCTCGAATAGGAGCCTGCCCCGTAAGTTGAATATCAAACAAATGCATCTTTTGATACGAGGGCACAATGGCGCCTTGATCTGTAATCAGAACAGCCGAGTTGAAAAGATGTCCGTCCAACAGAAGCGGAATCGAACCCAAATGAATAAACACCTGATGGGCAATAGCGAACTGAGCCAGTGCGTGTAGGTGTTCCGAATCAACAGTCACACCACGAATCGATTCGCCTTCCTTTAAACGCATATACAACGCATTTTCGGGAAACAAAATTAGACGAACGTCAGGGTGAGCCCTAACAATTCCGTCCATTTGATTTTTCATATTTTTTAAATTGATATCAAGATCGTCGACAGAGGTGGTTTGACATAAAGCCACCTTCAAATTTGGTTTCATTGCGCGCCTTCAGCTGATTGCAGTTCCGAGATTTTAGCTTCTTTAGCTTCCTTACACTTCCAACCACCAGCTTCAAGGTTCTTTCGAACCCCCTCGATAATGGTACTGCAATTAGTAGGATTTAAGGTCGAACCACCAATTTGTGAGTCGATACCTTGCTTAGTGTAAATGGCTTTGCAACTTGTTGCCCCAGATTCAGTTCTTAAAGTTCGAACTTCTTTACCCAGACGACATAAAATCAAAGCATGTGATGGGCTTGCGACAAATAGAAACAGCACCGAGCCAAATATGGCTGGTGCTGTCTTAGGAACTGCTTTAAGAACTCTCTCGAGGATGCTTGGACACTTGGTCCATTTTGTCTTGAGTTCAGATGTTTGCTTCACAGCGCCTCCCTATTTTTTGTTTAGGCTATAGCTTGATACTATGCGCTAAAATAAGGAATGCGGAAGCTTTTGAACCCTGAGAGGACCAAATTTAGACTTTATTCTTAGGCTGTTTTTGCCTTAGAAGTCTTTTTTGACGTCTTTTTCTTATCGCCAGAAGCCGCTTCGATCAATTTCACGTTAGAGTAATCAATGAAACCTTCTTTTTTAAGAAGACCATCTTTTTTATCGTAGTGAGTTTGAACTTTTACGCCTTGGATCTGAATTTTCATGGCTTTAGCGTTCACTGCCAAAACAGTGCCTTTTTTGCCTTTATCAGCGCCAGCAATAACTTGGACTGTAGAACCTTTTTTGATGTTTAATTTCATGGCCTACCCCTAATTAGTTCTTTTTAGAGTTCATTTTTTTCTTAAGTCTAGCCTTGATAGCCAAAGCGTGCTTTGACATCTTAGAGTCATCTAGATTCAAGATAAAGTTATCGAAACCGCCCATGTGTTCCATGTCACGGATTGCTGAAGTAGCAATTTGCAAACGAACCATTTGGTTCAAAGTGCGGCTAAATAGGCGTTTCTTTTGAACATTTGGTTGGTTGATCGATTTAGTTTTGATGTTAGAATGGCTCACCAAGTTTTTAACAACTGGGCCTTTTCCTGTTAGTTCGCATCTGCTCATACTAAGCTCCTAATATTTTGGTCCTCAACGAGACTTTTAAAACAGAAACAACGATATATTGAAAAAGACACTTGATGGCAACCAGTTTTTTTATTATACCCTAGGACTCGCCCAAATTACTTAAAACGACCCGCCGGTATGGGAATTTTGGGAATTAGGCGTTAAAAGAAGCTAAAACTTAGAAATTGTCTTAGAAATCAAGACAGATGCTGGACTTAAAGGGAAAAAGGCTTTAAAACGTCTCCACTCAAGTCCACCAGAAAAATCTGGATTAAGACTTAGGACTTCGATCCAGATCAGAAAGATATATAAAGAGGAATTACGATGAAAAAAACTACTCGTTCAAAATACCGTCAGGAGTTCTCTGGTGATCATAACTTCGATTACAAAGATCCTGCATCTCTTATGCGTTTCGTAAGTGACGCTGGCAAAATCACTCCTTCTAGAATTTCTAAATTGAGCATCGCTCAACAGAAGAAAGTGACTGCTGCAGTTAAGAAAGCTCGTAACTTGGCTCTTATGCCTGCAGGTACTGACGCTTACGATACTTTCAACCGCGTTGAAGCTATCAGCCCAGTTCCATTCGAAGCTTAGTTTTCGACTGTCTTAGATATCTAAGTTAAGCTAAGAAAAAAAGCCACCCTCGGGGTGGCTTTTTTATTTTCGAATCGATGCTTTTCTCAGACTCCAATAGGCCCAGACGGTGCTTGCCATCATGGCCATAAAACTGATGTTCGACCAACGATGTAAATTTTGCCCACTCACTCCTAAAATACTTAGCGAATTAAAATCCGCATCCCAATTCATCAACCGAAGTCCCAAAATTGGGAACGCAAAAAACACCAAGAACTGCGCGTGACCTAAGAACCAAATCCAGTCCTTTGATTTAAACTTTAAAACTTCCCTTAATATCAACAGCAAGGGAAGCCCCACAAATAATGTCCCCGCCTGGGTCGCGGCCAACTTGCGATCTGGAGTGATTTTAAAAATAAGTAAAACTAGCGGGATCACCGCAAGTTCAAGCAACAAATAAATTAGATAGCGTCTTTGTCTCATATCCAAGAACCTAATCCAAAGTTTTAGACAGAACAAGCTCAGCTCAAAGATATTGCACTCGGACAGTTCCGAACCTCGGCCCTACTCCTGCAATAAAGCCCCAACATCAAACATTCACAAAAAAATGGGGGAATTATGAAAGCGAAAAGAGTTATCAAATTAAATACAAATCTAAAACAATTCGGACTCAATCCGACCGAGTGGGTGATTCTACCTAAGACTCCGGGCATCTTTAAAATCCAAAACAAAAAAGACGCCGAGCTCAGCTTGCTTGGACACGGTAAAATCACTTTTGACGGCATTCAGTGGCAGCAGTTGCATTGGGCTTTTTAATAGGCCTCACAACGGACTGAAAAAAGACTGCGATTAAAAATCTCCTGCTCTGAAAGGCTCTCAGAGGCCAGCTTCACAACTGGCTCTAGCTCTTCGCCAGGAGTCCCCGCCTCGCCAGAAACTGCGGGGTCAGGTTCGACTACGGCCACCGGCGCCTCTTCAACAGGGGGCGGTGGCTGCTCGCCAGGAAACTTAGCTGAAATTTGCTTCCGAAGCTCGTCAAAGGCTCCCTCGCCCGCCCCACGAATATAGACGCTCTTGATACGACAAAACGTCGATATCTCTGCCTCTTGCATCCAACTAAACCGATTAGTCGCTGCCGGATCCGGTGGAGCCGATCCCCATGCGATTCTGGCCATCACCTCGATCCCATCTTTCAAGGTTTTTTGAATCTCGGGAACTTCAAAGTATTTAGGAATGCATTCCGACGTCGAGCCGCTGACCAAGTTCGACAGGTCCCGCAGGATATCAAAATATTCGTAACAAGAGCCCGCACTATTACCCAACTGACAGGCCTCTTTCACCGATTGAATTTTAGCTGGCGCAGTATTCTTTTTAAACTTTTGCGGAAAAAGAACCCCCGTGAGCGCCTCTCGCTTTTGCTCAAGCTCGGCATCACAGACTGTATGCGGGGGGTTGGTATTCCATAAAAAGAATACAACTAATACCAGAACCAAAATTGCCAAAATAGGCTTCGGAGTCGAATTGATGAACTGTTCCATAAAAACATGATAGCGCCAAAAATATCAAAAGATCAAATTGACAAGCGCATACAGATCTTCTAATTTGGGCCCTCGACCTCGGGGAGTAGCGCAGTCTGGTAGCGCATCTGGTTTGGGACCAGAGGGTCGCAGGTTCGAATCCTGTCTCCCCGACCAATTTTAATTCTAAACGAACTTAAAACCTTCTCATCCCGAGAGGGTTTTTTCGTTTTAAGACCTGCATTTTCAATAGCTTGAAGACTTCCAGACTCAAAATCATCCCCACTCACTTTGTCCAAACCTGATAGATCAGCGACATTTTTACTACTTCCCCAATAGATCAATTTCACTTCATTAGATTTGACAACTACAGCCTGAAGAACGCGCTTCAAAAGTAATTTCCTCTTGGCGATCGATGCTTTTTTCCAACCACGAATAAACTCATCCATTTGACCGCTAACAATTTCCACTCGCCCATCAATATCTTGAATGGCATCTGCTGATTCTGACCTGAACCCCTTAACTTAATCCACCTCATAAGATAATATTGAGGGATAAATAAGGGATTGTCTATGGCAAGAAAAAATATAGCCCCGAACAGATCGTTCAGATCTTACGAAGTATTGAAATTGAGCAAGGACGAGGAGCCACTCAAGAAGAGGCCGTAAAGAAAGTTGGAATAACGCTACAAACTTACTTCAGATGGCGCAAAGAGTTCGGCGGACTTAAAACCGATCAAGCAAAAAGACTGCGCGAGCTCGAATCCGAGAACCAGCGATTAAAGAAACTAGTCGCAGACTTGGCGCTTGATAATTCTGTCCTCAAAGAGATCAACAAGGGAAACTTCTAAGCCCGTCTCGAAAAAGAGAAGCTGTCGAACACGCAATTGAAACCTTTTCGATTTCCGAACGACGGGCTTGCAAGATCCTTGGACAAAGTCGTTCCTCACAAAGATACACAATTCAATACTCGCCAGACGAGGATCGCCTCACTCGAGAAAGCTTAGTAATTAAAGTCAGCAGAAAACTCACTAGCGATGATGTCATTGAGACTCTCGGAGACTTATTTGTAGCCAGAGGAGTTCCAACGCATGTTCGCTCAGACAATGGGCCCGAGTTCATCGCCACGAAACTAAGGCTTTGGTTCGAGCAATTGGAGTTAAAGCCGCTCTTTATACAGCCAGGAAGTCCTTGGGAAAATGGATATTGTGAATCGTTTAACGGGAAACTCAGAGATGAGCTTTTGAATGGAGAAATTTTCTACTCGCTAAAGGAGGCCAAGGTAATGATTGAAAGATGGCGCAAGCACTACAACACCGTAAGACCGCATAGTTCGCTCAAATATAAGCCACCTGCACCAGAAACTTTTTCACCTACACCGATAAAATTTGAAAGACGTCTAGTCGCATTGTAATTGGTACTGAAACTGGGTTCAGGTCAGTTTAGGTCATTCGATTGGCCGGGAAATGTTCGTCAATTAAGGTCAGTCGTTGAAAGACATCTTTTATGTGCTGAAAGTGATTCAGTTAAAAAAGAAGATCTTGAGCCAGCTCTATTCCAAGTCATAAAAAATTCACCCGTTACTATGAGAGAGCTTGATGCCCAGCTTGAAGAAATAAAGAAAAACCACTTTCGTGAAATACTTCGAAGTACACCAAAAAAAGCTGAAGCTGCTCGGAAATTAGATATTGAACAAAATCTCCTGTCCTATTTTGTCAATAAATGGGGATTATAGCTCTACGACTATAATCCCTGACCTGCTGATCGCGCTCAAGAGAAGGGCTACGGAGAACCGAGGTCCCAATTTTTCAACCCTCGAATTTTACTAATTGTGTTTCGAATTTCCGTTTTTCATATACCGTTCAAACATCAAGTATAACACTGGCAATACCACCAATGTCAGAATTGTTGCAGAAAACAATCCCCCAATGACAACGCTGGCTAGAGGACGTTGAACCTCAGCACCGACACCCGTGGAAAGCATCATTGGAATAAAGCCGAAAATGGCAACTAAAGCAGTCATCAACACAGGTCGAATTCGCAACGATGTTCCTCTTCGCACAAGCTCAAGGCCGCTAAGTCCCTGGCGTTGCAAATCATTAAAGCAATTAACAAGAACCACACCATTCAAAACTGAGATGCCTGAAAGCGCAATAAAGCCAATCCCTGCTGAAATACTAAATGGAAGACCATTAAGCTTGAGTCCTAAAACCCCACCAACCAGAGCTAGCGGAACTCCGACGAAAACCAAAATGGTTTGCATAACATTTCCAAATGCCCAGAATACCATCGCGAGAACAAGGAAAAGCGCCACCGGAGCAAAAATCATTAACCTTGCGCGTGCCTCTTGAAGATTTTGGAAGTTTCCACCCCATTCCAAGTAATAACCAGGTGGAAGCTTCATTTCCTTATTCACAACCGTTTGAGCATTTTTGACGAATGTCTCCGTATCCACTCCACGCGGATTTATCATTACAGCCGCTCTACGCTTCGATTGTTCGCGATTGATAACACCATAGGTCTCATCAAACTGTATCGAGGCGACCTGCTTAAGAGGGATTGTAGAGCGCTCTCCAATCTGCACAGGAAGAGTCTTTAGCTTCACCAGGTCCGAACGATCATCCTCATTCAGTCGAACAAGAATCGGAAAGCGTCTCACTCCATCAAATAGATAACCGGCCTCTTCACCGCCAAGGGCGATTTGCACCGTTTCTAAAACCTCACGCTTTGGTACTCCTAGATTTGCAAGCAGACTTGTATCAGGGCTGACCTTCAGAATAGGCGATGTTCCCTGCATCTCTGCCTCTACATCTCCTGCGCCGGGAACTTTACGAATGACTTCTGCAAGTTTTTGGGTCAACTCAGTTAGCTTCTCCATATCTTCACCAAACACTTTGACGGAGACGTCGGCTCTTGTACCTTCTAGCATTTCGTTAAAACGCATTTGGATAGGCTGACTGACAAGCACACGCTGCCCGGGGATCTCTTCCTCCAACCTCTCCACAATATGTTCTGTAACTTGAGACCAAGTTTTTGCGCTGTTATCTTTAGGCCACAATGAACGATCTTTAAACATCACAAATGTATCTGAAAGATTCACGCCCATCGGATCAGTTGCGACTTCACCTGTGCCAATTCGACTAAAGACAGATTCTACTTGTGGAAATTCTTCGATAATTTTTTGCGACTTTCTTTGAAGATCAATTGATCTATCCAAACCAATATTAACAGGTCTTACAAACTGAATCGTTCTTGAAGCTTCATCCATTTGCGGAACGAACTCGCCTCCGAGAGTCGTAAAGACTATACCGGCTACGACGACTGACAAAACACCCATGCCAATCGTAACAGCTCGCTGCTTTAAGAAGAAGTTGAGCACTGGGCGATAAAGTCTCTCAGCTTGCCTCATTAACCATGGATCTTTTTCTTTTGCACTTCCTCCCAGCCAAAGACTTGCAAGCGCTGGAACGGTAGAAAATGACAAAATGAGTGCTGAGAACACCGCAATAGCAAATGTTGCTGCCATCGGCTTAAACATCTTGCCTTCAATGCCAGCAAGAGCAAGCACAGGAAGGAAAACCACTACAACAATAAGCTCTCCGAAACCTGCTGCAGTTCGAATCTCCACAGTTGCTTCATAGACCGTTGATTGAACTTCTTCCTTTGTCAGACTACGCTTGCGGGCCTTCACAGCATCGTGAATTTTTCGCACGCTATGATCTAGAACAATAACCGCGCCATCCACGATAATCCCGAAATCCAATGCTCCCAAGCTCAAAAGATTTCCAGAGATACCAAAATACTTCATCGCAATAAAAGTTATGAGCAGCGACAATGGAATTACGAACGCCGTGATAACGGCAGCACGGATATTACCCAATAGAAGCAAAAGGACAATAATCACCAGGCTCGCACCGAAAAGCAGGTTGTGTTCAATCGTCCCAAGCGTCTTATTCACAAGCTCGGAGCGATCATAAAGCACTTTGATTTCCATTCCTTCTGGCAAACCCTTTTTGATTTCCTCAAGGCGCTCAGCTACACGAATTGAAACATCACGGCTATTTTCCCCCATTAACATGAGCACAGTTCCAAGAACCGCTTCATTTGAACCGATGATTGCGGCACCCGTTCTCAGCTCAGAAGCCAGTGTTACCTTTGCAACGTCTTTAATAAGGATCGTTTTGAGTGCATCTAAATTCTTGATAGGGGTATTTTCAATCTCATCAATATCAGAAAGAAGACCACTTCCTTGAACTAAAAATTGCTCGCTTGTCTGTTGAATGTATCCGCCGCCAACATTTTGATTGGTGGCATTGAGCGCCTCAACGATCTCGTGAAAACTAATACCATAGCGCGCCAGCTTCACAGGATCTGGCTGGACATGGTATTGCTTTTCGAAACCACCGATAGTGTTGACTTCAGCAACTCCCGGAACGGTCAAGAGTCGTGGCTTTACATACCACTCCTGGATAGATCTTTCTTCCATCAATTGCGTTAATCGTTTTTCGCCCTTTTCAGGATTTTTAGATTCAATTGAGTAAAAGAAGACTTCCCCAAGCCCCGTACTGATTGGGCCCAACTTTGGATGAACTCCTTTCGGTAGTTCATTTGAAAGACCTTGTAGGCGCTCAGAGACCATTTGTCGCGCTCGATAAATATCTGCGCCATCATGAAAAACGACGTTAACGACTGACAGTCCAAAGCGGCTTAATGAACGAACCTGTTTAACACCAGCAATACCCGCCATTGAGTTCTCAACAGGGAAGGTGACATTCCTTTCAACTTCTTCGGCTGACAGGCCTCCAATGGTTGAAAAGACTTGAACCTGGGTATCAGTAATATCTGGAACCGCGTCAATAGAAAGATGGCTAAAGCTATACCAGCCTAGCCCTGCGAGAAGCGCTGTCATAAAAAGAACTACGCCACGATGATAGACTGAGAAATGAATAATTCGATTTATCATAAATTAATCCGCGCAAGCATCAGCTTCAGGCCCAAAGACATCGAGATCAATGACTCGAATCAGCCCGGCATTCCTCGTTACAATTCGGTCCCCAGGCAAAATATCTTTCGATGTGAAATGAGCAGACAATCCTTGAATAACAGGCTCAATTTCTACCATCTTAAACCACCCCGCCCGTTCTCTATAAACAGCAGAGAAATCTTGAAAGTGAACCAACGATGACGCTGGAACTACCAAAGTGGATTTTTCAGAGACTTTCAAAAACTCAAGCTCCAAATTATTGAGTGCCTTTTCTGAAAGCTTAAGGCCTTCCTTTTCGGACGCTTCAATCACAGCTTTTCCGGGGCCCACCCTGCCCTTTTTTCCTTCTTCCGCTTCCTCTGCAAAACCTTTAAAAGTGAAAAGAATCATTGCAACAAGTAAAAAATGTTTCATGGTAGTTCCTTTGGAAATGAACCTTTCAAGTTTTCGGCTGTTGACCACATCAGCATTGCCTGAATTTCGTTTCTATGAATTTCCTCGATAAGTTCGAAAGTCGAGCGATACATCTCAATAAGTGATGCGGGAGAGATCAGGGATCTATCAAACAGCCGCTCACTATCCTTAACAGAGCGAGTTAGGTCAGTTACTGGCTCCATTTCGCTCAATATTTTTATCAAGTCTTCATATTGTTTCTGAAGACTATTGATCTGACTCATTTGTTGACGTTTGGTTGATTCATGCATCGCTTGCGCAGATTTCATGCGGGCTTTAGCGAGATCTTTGCCAGCACCATTTATATTCCAAAGAGGAATAGTCACTCCGACTTTAACGCCCCATGAAGCCTCGCTCTCGTCAGGCTGGCGTTCAAAACTAGGTCCAACTCGTAAATCCGGCCAGCTTTCACTCTGAGCCAATTTCATTTCTGATTTTGCAAGCTCCAATTCGGCCATTGAAGTCCTAAGAGCTGTCGTTTGCGTGGAGGCTGTTGCTAAATCAAGACTTGGCCACTTTTTAAAAGCTGCTACATCAAGATGATCATTCTTAGTGATAGGCCTTCCAATGGCGCCTTCAATAAATGCATTTGTTTTTTGGACATCTTTCTCGATATTGAGTTTTCTAAAAAGCAAAGTCTTTTCAAATGTAGAGAACAAACGAAGTGTCGTTTTTTGTTCCGGCGATAGAGCTGGTCGAGATTTCAATTTTCGATTCACTCGATCAAGAATTGAAAGACTATCTTTGACCAAATCAGCCTCAGCTTTAAGCTGTCTAAGACGAATTAAAGATTCAAGGGCCGCATTTGAAGCTTCTATGCGCGCCTCAAGATCTTTTGCCGACAAAAACGAAGCTTCGGCTTGGGCTCGCTCTACGCGAGCACCTCTCTTGCCTCCGATTTCAAGTGGCTGAAGTAGACTTACTTCGAGCTTCTTCTCCCCAGTAAATTCAAGACCGGCATCAAGCTCAGGATTCGGGATTTGCTTGGCTTTTGCAGAGAGGGCTTTAACCTCATCCTCTCTAAAGCGTAACGCTTGCATCCCAGGACTTTGCTCTAAAATACATTGGTAAGCATCAAATCCTGACTTCAGTGGTTCGGGGCATGACGCCCGACTTTGAATAGAAAAGAAAAACAATAGAGCAATTATAGTCTTTTTCATACGGTTACTTTGCGAGGTGAACGAGGTGCTTGACGCTCAAAATCCGATCCATCTTTGGTACAAAGTTTGTTGGAACGCTTTGCTAGCTCGTTTTTAAAACGTTTTAAGTCTTTAGCGAATGTTTGATCTAGATCTGGAATCTCGGCGATGAGTCTATAAAATGGCTTCACTGATTTCTCAGAGCTTAAACTCTGATACACCCATCGCCCATCTTTACGAGAACTTAAGAGTCCCGCATTCCTTAGAACTTTGAGATGCCTTGAAACATTATACTCTGGTTCCTGTAGGCTATCCGTTAAATCACATAGGCAAGCCTCTTCTTTAGGAAGAGATACCAGAATGCGAAGAATCCGTAGTCTTGTTTTATCTGCAATTGCTTGAAGCAGCGCCGTAGGTTCAATATTAATTGAGTGCATACTTGCATCATAGTGCAAGTATGTTAGTAATGTCAATAAACCGTACCTTAATGAAAATCAAAAAAAGGAGTCACATTTGAAAAGCCTCTTAGTACTTACATCCCTTCTCATTTCACTTTCATCTTACGCACAAGAAAGCGCTGACGTGGTCGCCGCTTGCAAAAAGGACTGCCCCAAAGCAACAAACAACGAAGAAGCTCATAAATGTGCAGAAAAAAAAGGAAGACTCAATAAAGAATTTAGAAAGTCTCAATGTTGGGAAGTGAATGAGAAATACGAAGCCGCACAAGCTAAAGAAAAAGCAGAGACTCACTAGGGAGCCTTAATTTGAAACAGACAGTCTTTGATATTCCTCAGATGGATTGCCCATCTGAGGAGAAAATCATTCGCATGGCACTTGATGGCAATGATGCTATCAAGGATTTGGCCTTTAATCTCAAGTCTCGACAACTAACCATCTCGCACGAAGGAGATTCTACTAAACTTCTAAGGGCTTTAGAGCCGTTGGGGTTTGGCGCGAAGATTTCAAATTCACGGGACCTTTCAGAAATGGAAGAAGCATTACTCGGCCCGGCAGAAGTAGACAGCAAAACTGCAGCGTCCGAAGCAACAGTCTTGCGGCAGCTTCTTGCAATTAATGGCATTATGTTCATTGTCGAACTCTCAATAGGGCTCTACGCCCAGTCAACTGGATTGATTGCCGACTCTCTTGATATGTTCGCAGATGCTGCCGTATACGGCCTTAGCCTTTATGCAGTTGGTAAGACAATCCAACTAAAAAAGAAAGCCGCCCACCTGAGTGGATATCTCCAAATTATACTGGCAGTTGGTGCCTTAGTGGAGGTTTCCCGCAGACTTGCATTCGGCAGTGAACCCGAAGAGTTTCTGATGATGGGAGTCGCCTCCGTAGCACTCATCGCAAACACCTTTTGCCTTTGGTTACTATCAAAACATCGCGATGGTGAAGTGCACATGAAAGCGAGTTGGATTTTCTCAACAAATGACGTTATTGCGAACGCCGGAGTTATCATAGCTGGCGCCCTAGTTTGGCTTCTACAGTCCAACTGGCCTGACTTGATCGTCGGCCTGATCATAGCGATCATTGTCTTAAGAGGCGGACTTCGAATCCTGGCAATCTCCAAAGCTTAATCTCAGAATTTAAAAGTCGATTTTCGCGTACGATACAAAGCATTGTTGTTTTGTATCGTACACATTTCATTTTTACAGACCAAAAGGGGTTTTACTTTTTACTTGAAAATACTCGTGGACTTTCCCATGTCGAAGTTCGTGATTCAAACACGATCTTGCTATCCGAGCAGCAGGTGAAAAAGTGTTCAAAGAACAAATGCCAGGAATCGAAACTCAAGTTCCGAAAAAACCGCTTCAAGACATTAGTTCAGTTTAATTCCTTATTAACAAACCAAGATGTTCCTGACCCCGATTTGATTTGGACACCCAACCCAGGGGGTCTTTATGGAAGTAACGTCTAGCAGACGGAAAGTATTTACACAGGAAAAGAAGCAATTAATCATCAAAGAGCACTATTCGCAGGGAATTTCCATCCCCGTACTTGCCAGGAAATATGGGGTTCATGCTATCACTCTCTATAGTTGGAAGAGGCAAATGAACCACAAAAAAGACGAATCACCAGTCAATGCGGAATACATCCAAAAGCTGATCGAAGAAAACGACAAGCTCAAAGCTGAGAATCAAAATCTCAAAGCCAAGGTTGGTGAGTTGGCGATCAAGAACGACATCTTGAAAGATGGTCTGGAGATCGTCCAAAAAAAAGCGATCTTAAAAGCACTTCAACCGCCAAAGAAGTCAAAGCGCTTGATCGGTATGAAGTAACCCACATCGCGGAAGCCTTCGAAATCAGTCGAAGTTCACTTTACTACGAACCAGTTTCTCAGGAGGAAATTGGCATGCCTCGCTTTTACCAAAAATCGGAAGATGAAGTAATTTTAAAAGAAATCAAAAGTGTTATCGCCATCAGATCAACTTACGGTTATCGCCGAGTTACCACGATGGTGAATCGCCAGAGGTCTCTTGACGGTCGCAATAAGATCAATCGCAAGCGTGTTCAGCGAATCATGCGTATGAATGGCCTTTCACTGCCACAAACATTGCCGCAGCAGAAGCGACCACATACGGGCGTGGTAATGACAATGTTTCCAAACTTGCGTTGGTGTTCGGATGGAATGGAAATCCGTTGTTTTAATGGCGAAAAAGTTTTCGTGGCATTTGCCTTGGACTGCTGTGATCGAGAAGCTTTTGCTTACGTCGCTAGAACCGAGCCACTGTCTGCCGACGACATCGAAGAGCTAATGGTTAAAGCTGTTGAAGCGAGATTTGGTGAGTCGTTGAGATGCCCTAGGGAGATCCAGTGGTTGTCAGATCGTGGGTCAATTTACAGAGCGAAATCAGTAAAGGATCTTGGTAAAGAATTGAACCTACAATGCTGCTACACCAGAGCATACAGTCCAGAGTCCAACGGTATGGCCGAAGCCTTCGTTAAAACAATTAAGAGGGATTACGTTTATCAAGCAGACTGCGACAGTGCAGAGACGGTTCTTAAGCTTTTACCGCAATGGTTTGCTGACTATAACAACGTCGCTCCGCACTCAGCCCTTGGCATGAAGAGCCCGGTCGAGTATAAGGAGTCCGTGAACTTTTAAACCGTGTCCAAAAAATCGGGGTTCACTCCAAAGATTATTTGGCGTTGGGAACTAAATTTAATATTGTTTTACATATACCTGATCGAAATAATTAAGGAATGCTAGTTGATCAAAACGCAGGTGACCAAAATAATGTTTATGCTGAAAACTCATCCTACAATTGGATCTATGCAGTTGCATCCGAGATCGAGCATCACTATGGTGCAACTCCCGACGATTGGAAACCAAATTTAGACACTCATTTTTCTCCTGTTACGGTTCAAAAACCAAAGCAAACTATCGAGCGAAAAATATTTCAGAAAATCTTCCACGGAATCAATTTAGGGAATTCGATTCGTTTCAAATATGACGCTAACTACTTTAAGTATTGTGATCTAGTTGGAAGCATTTCAGATTTTTATTATGCTCTGTACAATGTGTTCATCTCCATAGCTATGATTCGAGATGTCCCAGAAAACAACAAGCATGGGAAGAATATTTCCATTTATCATAACACTAAAAACATCTTGCCTTATCCTTTTAATATTGTGAGCGAGTTCGACCCCACAACGTGGAATGGAAAAAATCTCATCAATAAAAATAACTTTAAATGTGTGTTACCCGAATTACTTTGTAAACCCTGCGTAAGACGCGTTATTGACGAAGGGCTCGGGCATGTGCCAGTGGCGTCGGCGGTGTTTTTCCGTCGGCCACCATATGCAGTGCCATGCTAAGATAGGTCCGCGGATCAAGATCATTCTTTTTGCACGTCTCAATAATTGAAAACAAGGTCGCAGCTGTTTCTCCACCAGCATGATTTCCAGAACCATAATAGTTTTTTCTTCCAACGACAGCATGTCGAATTGTGCGTTCGGCTTCGTTGTTGGAAAGTGGAATGCGGATGTCCCCTAAAAACAATGTAAAACCATCCCACCGTTTGGTGAGGTACTCAATGGCTTTGCGCTTCTGACTTCCTGGCCGGGACTTCGGAAACTCTTCCAGAAGTTTTCGATTTAAATCATTTACAACAACGAGACTTTTGGTCCTTCGAATATTTGCGAGTTCCTCGAAAGACTTAGCCTCGCGCTCGATCTCAAACAATTTATCGATGTCATCTAAGATGGGTTTCACCGATGGATCGTGGTCTTCGATTTTTATAAATTCTCTGCGGCCATGGGCCCAACAGAAAGCTTGTGGGATTGCCGCCTCTTGAAGAACATTGTAACCGCTATAACCATCAGTCACCACTGGACCGTTGTATCCATCCAAAAATTCTTTTACAACTTGCCCTGACCTGGTGGGTTTGAATAAGTAATGACTACCATAGCGGTTGCTCACAACCCACATATAGCCGTCCTTTTCATCTTTGTTTTGGATTTTCCAAGGCGTCTCATCCAGGTGAAGTGCTAAATCAGTAACTTTAAGTTCCTTAAGAATTTCTGCCTGAATGGATTCCAAACTTGCTGCCACAAGTCCGGCCATTCTGGATAAAGTACTGTTCTTGATTCCCTTAAGTCCCAAAGACTCCATTTCTCGAATTTGTCTTTCAAGTGGCATGTGGCTGATATATTTATCCGCCACAACACTGACGACAAAATCTGTGGAGTAATTCATTCCCGGCAATAGACCCGAAGGGCCATTGGCCGTGATAATAACTTCTTTATCAGGATCGGGATTGAATTTTGGATCAAGCTTGTATTTGAACTTTTTGTGGATTTCTTTGAAGTAAGAGCGTTCGATGATTTCTATGCGGAAGGATTCATCATAAAGGCCCGTATTTTTCCACATTGATGGCTGCGGATTTTCAATACCACGAAGCTTTGCTTCTTCATCAAGTTCGCGATCAGCAAAATGATGTTCAACTTCTTGAGTTGGAAGACCAGACCACTTGTTTTTTGTTTGATCCTCGCGTGAAACTTCAGCAGGAAATGCGGCCTGGCTAAATAACAAAGCCTCGGTCTGACTCTTATCGCGCGGGCGGTCTGTTGCCTCAGCTCTTTTTTCTGCGGATTTGCCAAAAATACTTCGGCGAAGAAGTTTAACGCGCTCATCGAGATTAAACTTGGATTGTGCGCTCAGCGCCTGCTCCTCCTGAAGTTTTGCTACCAAAGCCTTTTGTTGATCGATGAACTCGAGTGCTTGTGTCAAAAGCGCCTGCAAAATGCGGGGATCTTTTTCGCTTTCAATAATTCGTCGAGTTCGCTCATCCATCAGACAAGATTCTGAATGGCCCCTTTGGGAAGATCAACTGACTCCCTTTGCGTCAGTGCATTTTGTGGTATTGATGCTGATAGCGACCGATCCACAATCGGAGTTCTGATCATACTGCCATGAAAAATCATCTTTAATTCTGCAAGACTGACTTCGGAACGGCCAAGTAAATCTGCTAAAGACATGAAGTTGCCCTTTTCCATACGCTTTGAAATCTGTACCAATCCAGTACCATCATAAAACAGAGCTTTGATTCGTTTGCGGTTTTTTCCGAAAAATATATACACATGCCCCTGATCCATGATGGCTTGCATTTGGTGAACACAAAGCGAGTGCAACTTTTCAAACCCACACCGCATATCTATACTTTCTCGATAGATGAATGCGCGAAGTCCCTTGCGATCTAGAAACATGAGACCCCCCGCTGAAGTTCAAGAATGGTTTTGGCCGCAATGGCTTCGGGAATTTCCAAAATATATCCTTCAGGTGTTCTAACCGTCACAGTTAGACCACTATTAGACTTCTGATTGTTAGATGGTCCAACTGTGACGGTTGGACTGGGTCTAACTGTGAGGGCATGGAAATCTGGTTTGATTTTCTTTTTGGGCCGAATTCGCCAGGACATAATGGTCGCATAGGGGATGTCGATTTGCCGAGCTGTTTTCTTCACCGGTACGTCTAGTTCAAACAATTCTTGGATTCTCGTTTTTATAGATTTCGGCCAGGGTTTCCTGACTGAACTTACTTCAGCATGATATTGGCGGGTGAGTTCTTGAATTTCTTCGATAAGTTGTTTTGCACGCTGTGTATTCATGGAACTCAGCATGCCGGACGACGAAAAACTTTCCTAGACGCGTTTTATGCAGTGGTTACATTACTTTCTACTACAAATAATAGTTTTGGATACATCAATGGAACCTACTCAGGCACCCTACTTGATAAGACATATAGTCAAGACATCGTTCATGGTTACCTAATTGGAACTTTAGAATATTATATTGGTGCTCAAAGAGAAGAATTAGAAGCAACGCTAAAACGTCCACTTAATGGTCGACTTCAATCTGACAAAGACTTGCTAAATCAAAAGTTGATAAAATTGAAGATCAATTTTATGAACTGTCTTTATCGCTACAGAACCAAGGCACATTATCGCGATTTCAGCTTCCTAACGTACAAGTATGTAGACGCAGATAAAAAAACTAATAATACCATGAATATTGAATTTTATGACTTTATGGCTCGAATAATAGAATTTGCGACTTGCGCTACTATTATCCATGCTAAACAACGAATTGGAAAAACGACAGTCAAAGCCTACTTAGACGACTTTACAAATAAGTTTAAAGATCAAATACCCACGGGTTCAGACTATTGGAATCGGCTCATTTAAGCTAAAAAAAATTAGCGAGGTATTACATTGAGTTCAACGAAAACCGAAATACATGGTAGATTCTTTTCAATTACGATTCCCCAAGGAACTGATATCGACCAGGCGTACCTCATCAATAGAGATTCAGAGTTTAGATCTGACGTCAGAGAGATATTGGAACTCATGTGGAAGGAATATTCAGTATATTGCCCCGACTCCGACTTCCTCCTCGACGCAGTAAAGCAGTTTCAATCTTGTGCATGGCAAATGGAAATATCACTATTCATGCAAAGTCGTTTTAAATTAATTCCTACAGGTAGTGAGGGTCCTGATTTACGATTTTTAATCGGCGGCGAAGAGGTTATTCTAGAGGCTGTATCTGCAAAGCCCGGAGCTGGGCCGGATGCGGTATCATCTCCCCCATTTGGAAGCGTTTACCATCCTGACGACAATGGAATAATTATCAGACTTCGTAATGCCATTGATTCTAAGATTAAACAGCACCAACGCTGGCTACGCTCTGGTGTGGTTAAAGGCTCGCAACCGTTAATTCTAGCAGTAACAGCTGGCGAGATTTCAACTGCGATAGACTTCTTTGGCATGAGTCATATGGAGCAAGCACTTTTTCCATTAGACAACGGCGCATGGCATGTTCCGATCAAATTTGATGGAACTCATGCTGAGGAGCCAATCGAATTTAAATACGGATTCCGGGAATCAATATCTAAAAAAAATGGAAGCCCCGTCTCAACTAACGTATTCGTTACCAAGGATGCCGAATACATTAGCGCAGTAATTTACAACCCTCATCATTTCGTTAATTCGCAAAGAACTAACGGCCGATGTTTTCGTATAATCCACAATCCAAATGCATTGAATCCTCTTCCACAAGGATTCATGGAATGCGGTGTTGAAGCATGGGTTGAAAAGGAGCATTTACATTTTAAAGATTGGCGAAAGTAATCCAGATTACTTTTGCTGTTGTAAGAATCTTGGAGATCCCCAACCCGCGGTTCGTGATTGATAAAGTAATGCACCCTGCGCCTTCAATATGCTTCGATGAATTTCATCAATGTGACGAACAGCACTGAAAGCAAGAATAATTCCCAGACACCATTGAATAAGACTCGTTAAGTTCATATACCTTTTCCTTCAATAACTATTTTCTTAGATTCAAACCGTGCAACAATCTTTTTAACGGCCTTGTTATGCCATTCCTTGGCTTTTCGAGGCTTGATCTTCTTTCCGTTCAAATATCGGGTGATTTCATTTGCATTCATCCCCAACTTCCATTGGCGATGGATTTTCAGGAGCGCATCATATTCGATTGGATTCCTCACTAGCTTGCCTTGGAAGTAACAGAACCCAAAAGGTGGAGGTGCCTTAGTCTTTCCTATACGCCAACGCATCACCTGCTCAGGGGTTGGGTCCTTAGGCCTCAGGACAACACCCGCATTTATTAAGTGCTCGCGAACCTTCGTTTTTGGGATGTTGAGCTCTTTGGAATTATCTCGCAGTGAGAGGTTTTTCTTGTATAAATCGACAATTTCAGGAATAAATGCCTTCGATTTATCAGGCGCTTTATAAATGATTTCAATAGGTTGGACGCGTGCGTTTACACGTACAGTCTGGCGACCAATTTATCTAAAAAACCGAACCTTTGAGTTCGGTTTTTTTATTTTTATCACCCCACTCAATTTGAACACAAATCGATACCTTGCCTTTTGGTGTTAGTTACCTAAATTTTTTAGATACAGTCGCCACCTAATCAACTATTTCTTAATTCCATCATCATTGGAATATATCGAATCTTTGAACCACCAATTTCAATGGTTGCCATTTCTGCTGAATTCACAAAGCCCATGCTTTTATAAAAACCGTGCGCAGTTAAAGTTGATTCCAAATGAACTTTAAAGACATTTTGCCTTTTTGCCTCTGCAATCATTTCTTGAACAATCCATCTTCCACACCCTTTACCATTGGCTTCTGGAACCAGATATAACCCCATTATATGAGCGGTAATTAGCCCCTCCAATGATTTTATAGATAAATGTCCATTAGATAAATTCTAGGATTGATTTTATCGCAGTCAACTAAAGAGTCGCCCTTACATTCCCCCCTCAATTCCCTAACAATTTGTAGGTGTTACATAGGCGTAACAGATTGTTACATATTGGGTTGTCGCTGGGATTTTAGGTGGTTATATTGGCCGCATGATTTATGAATATGCGTACATTAAAGACTTTTTAAAAAATCAGCTGGAACAGCGGATTCAGGCCAATCCTCGGTATTCGATGCGAAGCTTCGCCAAGGCGCTGGGAATTCATGCCGCTGAACTTTCGTTGGTCCTGCGTGGGGAACGAACCCTCAGCTACACCTCGTCTCAGAAGGTTATTCAGAATTTAGGACTCACTCCAGGACAACAAAAAAAGTTTATGGAGGTGCTGCAGTTTGAAAAAAATGGCGTCACTATTATCGACTCCCCGCCAGATTCAAAAACTCATCTTCAAGTTGATAAATTTCAGAAAATTTCGAAATGGTATCATTTTGCAATTCTTAATCTTTTGAACACTCCCAACTTTAAATGGACACCCGCTCACATCTCTAAACGCCTTGGCATTAGCCAGATAGAAGCCGGATTTGCCATGCAAGACCTGCTCGCCGAGGGAATGGTCAGCCTCCAAACGAATAAATCGAAGAAAAACCCCCAACTTAAAGTCATTCAAGTTGAAACGCCCCTCCCCTCTTCGGTCATTCGCAACTATCACCACCAAGTACTTGGAAAAGCCCAAGAGGCTCTTCAAGAAATTCCCATGGACTACCGCGAATTTCAGTCCGTTGGAATCACTTGTTCGATCAAAGACATTCCAAAAATAAAAGCAGCCCTCAATGAACTCACTGATAGCTTCATTGAACAACAACACAAACCCAACGGCGAAGAGGTTTATCAACTTCAAGTCTGTTTTTTCCCCCTTACTAAAATCACGAAGGAGTCGTAATTATGAACACCTTTGCCAAATCATTCCTTATATTGTTCCTATTTTCCTTGGTACTTTCTGCTGCCAACGCTAATCCCACCAAAGTCGGTAATGGCGACGCCGGAGGCGATCTTGAAAAAATGGATAAAATCCAATCAGGCATTCTTATCAGCACTCGCGATAAAGCCGTCGAGCTACTAAAAAAGCAAAATGTTCAGAATATTGCAGGCCTATCTAAATTGATTGCGGAACTTGAAAAAGCTGACATCTATCTAAGCCAAACCAATGTTTCACCAGTCCTCGACACTGACAATCAAGGCGAAATTTCCAAAGATGGCCGTTTCGTCTACGCACGCACATTTGCAGAGCCTCATGCCCCAGTTCGCTTCTTTCCCGCGGCGATGATGCTTTCAGAAGAACAACTCATCAACTTACATATTCATGAGGCCCTTCACAGAGCCCTTCCCCAAGCTATCAATCAAATTGAGGCCGCGGTTAGCGAAATCACACTGGCCCTTACTAGCACTGATGCCAATATCGATCGCACCCAAGCCGTGGTCGACAAACATCTTAAAAACAGCACGAAGCCTTCAAATGAAGTTTACGCATCTGCAGAGTCTATTCAATCCACAACTAAGCTTGCTCCGCCACCAACTGCTAAACTTTTAAATCCTTCGACCTTCTCTTATAGCTACACTGGCTATCAGCTAACTAAACAAGATAAAAGCTCGTTCCCAATCAACGGCATGCATGAAATTAAAAGCCTGCTCTACCCCTTCGGAGAAAGCTCTAGCGTTCAAGGTATCGGCATCCGATTTTCATATCTGAATCTGGAAAAAAAGTCTTTCATGGGGCCCTTGGCAGTCTCTGCGAACTCCCTCTTCTCGACTTGGAGAGGATTTGAAATCGATGGATTTGCCGAAGCTGCACTTTACACTTTATCCAACGAGGAGCTCAAAAATCTCCCTAAAACCCGAGACACTCTGACAATCGGTGTTTCGATGAAAAAATCATCGCCGCTATTTTACACTGAAAACTTTGTATCCATCATCCCTGGTAGCCAAAAGAAGTTCAAAGTTGGCAACGTAAACTATTCTGAAGAATATTCTGCAGTTTTAGATACACGTATAGAAGCCGGGATAAAAATTGAACAAATATCTCTGGGTATCTTTGGGGACTTCCTGTTAACGGATGGCTCTAAAATCAAATCGGATGACTCGCTGTTTGTTAACGAGCCCGAGCGCATACGAGCATTTAAAATCGGCCCCCGAATCTCTTACGCTAAAGACAACTTTCAGATACAAGCCTATTCTCAACATCTTGTTGATAAAACCCCTGGTTACACCCTGTCTGATTTCGGAAATCTTATGGGACTCGGGGCCGGAACATCTAATGTCGGCGGAAGCCTCATTTTTAACTACTAACGAAGGAATCTCCAATGAATGCCATCTCTAAACTTGGAATATATACTCTTTGCCTTTTCCTGTTGTCTGCTTGCGAAGGCATTACTCTTGGACCAGCTCTTGATCCAAATGTCATCACAAATACAAACCTAAAAAAATCCAGCTTCAAAGAGATCAAATTGATTTCCGAGAATATTTCTGACGCTCAAGATACCCGCTCGTTCAATGCTCGCACCTATGATCTGAATATTCATTCTCGGCTATTAATGCGAATTTCAGATTTAAATGAAATCAATCCATCCATACTCGATCAATACCCAACTCTAGTCAGGATCAAATCCACTACTTCCACAAGTGCTGTGACATTCAACGATCTTCAAATCTGTCCCATAGCAAAAAACTGGATGATGCTGTCCACATGGGATCAGGCCCATCCCTACAAGAACGGAGCATGGACTCAACCCGGGTCTGATTTCGAAAGTGATTTTTGTGTGACGCCACTAAGTCCCGCAGAAATCTCAAGCCTAAGTGGCAATGAAAAAGAAATCTGCTCGGAAGAAAATTCAATCTGCTTTGACGTTAGGCCTATCCTAACTGATATCTATCGGGTCAATATGAAGAACTACGGTTTCGTTATTCTTTATCAAAACGAAAACAACCTACAAATTCACGGCGACCAATCACCGTTTCAACCCATCCTGCTTTGGCGGAGACTCCGCTAAACTTCGCCTTCCAAAAAAAAGACCGTGCTTTTTAGCACGGCCTTTTGTGGGTTGATTACTTCATTACGCAGCGAACGCTGTCTACTGAATAGCTGCCCCAGTCTTTTGCTGAATGGTCATAGCTGTCTGAATAAGAAGAATAAACTGTGATCGTGTATTCGTCGAAGATATTTTGATCCATTCTTTGCTCGCCCACCAAGGTAGTCACGTAGTTTGCATCGATAATACCCTGATCAACACGAATAGTTTCTTTTTCAACGTTAACAACTTGTAGGCCTCTGAAGCTACCACAAACTTCGTTGATGTTCTTTACGATAAGATCGTAGTGTCTTGTTTCAAGTGCTGCTTGATTTGCTGCAAATCCTGAAACTGATGCCAATGTTACCAATGCGATTAAAAGTGCTTTCATTTAGTCTCCCTTTAGTTAATGAATTACTTTTTGCAAAAATTATTTTGATCTTTAATTAAATTTACAGAGAGCTTCTCTTCGTAGTTTCTCCAGTTACTGAAGTCACTGTCCAGAATCTCCATACTTAAACTATTTAAAATCTGTCCGTCGGTACTCAAGTGTTCAAGTTCAATGGAATAGTAAATATCAATAATTCCCTGATCTACTCGGTCCCGTGTCTGCTGAACTGACTTTATGTTAAAAGTCTCAAGCCCCTGACCAAGCTTGCAATTCGCCAATTGCTTAATCAAAAACTGAGAGACCTCAGGAACTTCAAACTGAACAACTCCAGAAACAACCACTCCGCGCTCAACCCCATTACCCGCCCACGAAAAATTTGAAATCAATAAGGACAAAGGTACTGCTAATAAAAATCGAAACATACTAGACCTCTAATTTTTTTGATGACCAGTCTTTATTGGATGTTCAACCCTAAAGAAAGTCTTAAAAAATGCGATAATCTTATTAGTGGAGATTTATGAGTTTGATCAGTCAGGCTTTAGTTAAGATTCGTAAGGAACTCGGCTGTAAAACCAGCAAAGAACTGTATCTGCACCTCAAAAAGAGGGGGCTTGAGTGTAATTATCAGCATTTTGTTAAGATCGAAAAGGGCGTGCTTTTGCCATCAAGCATCTTGATTCACCAGATTGCCGCAGCCCTCAACAAGCAGTTCGGCCAAGAACTGATTCTGAATTATTGCGCCCAGCTGTTTCCAACCCATAATTATCTTTTCGAAGTAAAAAATGATGACCTACTAACCAGCTCAAACTCAAAAACAACAGCTCCCAATAACGGGCTGGCCAAAGAGCTCTCATATAAGCAAGTTGCAAGTTTGGCCCTTCGAAAAGAAAACTACTATCTGTTTTTGATTTTAACTCTTTCGCGCAGCCCGATAAGGATTTCAGAGCTTAAGAACTTATCTCATTTAAAAAAAGCTATTCACGATTTAGAATCCGTCGAAATCGCTCATATAGAAGACGACTACGTCCATGCGATAAATACTGAATACCGCTTCCCCAAAGATGACCTTTTGAAAATTCACTACGACAAGTTTGATCGCTGGGATATCGAATTCACTTCAGATTTTAACTTTCAGCCGCTAATGAACAAGATGATGACTCGCCGAATATCCCCTAGATATATCCATGTTATCAACCAACAAATCGAAGCCCTCGTGGGACTAGTTCGCCTATCTGATGAGGCAGACAAAGTTTACAACTCTGAAGTGCTTCATTTGCAGATAAAAATGCAAAAAGGTGATCTTCCGGGATAATTTGTTACAGGACTTAAGTATTATCCGTTTTATTCCGATATATATACCAAGTTGCTATTGGGGATCACTCCCCAGAAATATCAAAACGAAACGCATCCCCAACACAGCGACAATATGGGAGGCGTTATGTCACAAACAACAATCAATCTGATAGTTCTAAGTCCAAGTCTTGATTTAGCCAAGAGAGTCCAAATCATGACCAATCGAATCCAAGAAAATATGCCGAATCTTGCGTTCAAAATTTATCCGGCTTCGGATTCAACCAAAGCATCAGAATATATCGATGTCCACAAAATGCACTCAATTTTGGTAGACGAGACTTATTTGGATACGGGTCCGGAAAAATGGATACAAGACTTTCTGGCAAAGACGGAAACGACGCTAAATAAAGGATCTCCAATCTACTTGGTTACTGGAAAGCCTGATGTAGAAAAAACAAAAAATTTAGTCAAAATTGGATTCACCGACGTTCTGATTTCTCCTTTAGACTACAGTCTCACCGTGCAAAAACTTGCCATTCATAATACCGAAACAAAAATTCTAGCAGAATCCCAACTCTTTACACTTGAAGTAAATAATCCTGTCGACCTTGGATTTCGCTATGAAATGAAAAGTATCTCGGAATTTGGAATGACAATTAAAACCGATCAAGAGCTTGATAAAGGGATGGTCTTAACGATTTACACCCAGTTTCTAGAAAAAGATCTTGCCGCTCAGGTTAAGGAAATCAAAAAAATTGAGGGAAGCTCGGGGGAATTCGAAGTCTTTCTTTTATTTCTAGGCGTAGACCCTGCCGAAAGCCAGGGCCTACGAAAATGGATGAAGGCTGCCTATGCTCTTAAGAACCAAAAAGCAGGTTAAGCCCTAGGCCAATAGCTGCTCTAACGTCGCCACACACTCTTCAGCTGAAGCTGCATTTGTCTGGGTTGCTTTCAAAGATTAAATTTGTAATATCTTTTGCTGATGTCGCACTTGAAAAACAACCTTGATTTATTTTAATCGAATTAAATGAGACTTCTGAAATACTCTTCGGATATTCTATCAACATCCTTATTAGTCTTTAACAAGTGCGACGATTTCTCGCGTTCCCGCAGATTATCGTATAATTTAGTGCTCCATTTTAATACGTGAACACTCCCAAATTAAATGCCAGCAAGGATTTCGCAATCCTTAGCTAAATTAGAAAGTGTTGGCTAAAATAAATGGATCTGTAAATTGAGGAATCTAATGAAAATCTCGACGACTCTACCAGTACTTTTTATTCTCTTGGGCTTTATCGGCGCTCAAGCCTCTGCTGACAAAATTATTAGTCTCACTGGGCATCCAGACTATCCTCCGGTGACTCACTTCAATAGCGCTAACAAGAAGCTTGAAGGCCAAGGTGTCCTTCTGATCACGAAGGCCCTGGAAGAGCTAGGATACAAGGTTCGAGTCGTGCATACCGGGTCATGGGCAAGAGCGCAAGATCAAGTAAAAACCGGAGCGATTGATATCTTACTTCCTCCCTACCGTACTCCAGAGCGTGAAGAGTGGATGTTGTTTTCGAATAAACCCTTCATGGATGATGAGTCGGCAATTTTCGTAGCTAAAAAGAATAAAAACATCCAGATTCAAAATCTTAAAGATTTGGCAAAATATAAAGGTGTTGCGATCATAAATGACAGCTTTGGGGCCGATTTCGATAAGCTCGATAGTGAACTTTTGAAAATGACTCGAGTGGGATCTACAGAGCTATGCTTTAGAATGATCACCAAAGAACGCGCAGACTACGTAGTCGCAGGGCTTCATGCTGGTCAAAAAGTTTTAAATGATCTTATGCTTAAAGACCAAATCGATGTTCTTCCGCTACGTGTGGTCGTCACTGGGATGTACGTGGGGCTTTCAAAAAAGTCTCCGTTTGCAAAAGACCCCCAATTTATGACAAAGCTTGATTCAAAAATAAAAGAGCTGAAAGCTAAAATGCCAACGAAGAAAAGCCCCTAAGAGCGAAGGACTTTACTTAAAAAGTCTTTTGTTCTTTGGTTCTTCGGCGTTTCGAAGATCTCCGCTGGAGTTCCAATTTCCGCAATTTGACCTGCATCCATAAAAAACACCCGATCGCTCACTTCCTTAGCGAAGCCCATCTCATGGGTCACAATGACCATCGTTTTGCCTTCTTTCGCTAAGCCATTAATAACGTCCAACACTTCGCCAACCATCTCTGGATCAAGTGCTGACGTTGGCTCGTCAAACAACAATACGTCAGGCTTCATAGCTAACGCCCTTGCAATCGCTACTCGCTGCTGCTGCCCCCCTGAAAGTTCGGAAGGATAAGCTTCATACTTGTCACTAAGTCCCACTCGATCCAACAAATTTTTTGCAAGAACTTCAGCTTCTGCAATAGCCATCGAACTCACTTGAACAGGTGCCAGCATAATATTCTGAAGCACGTTCAAATGCGGAAATAAATTAAAGCGTTGAAAAACCATCCCAGCTTTTGCTCGCAAAATATTTAAATCTGTATCCCCAGAGGTCACTTCCACCTCGTCAATAAATATCTCTCCGCCATTGGCCACCTCAAGCGCATTGAGACATCTCAAAAATGTAGACTTTCCCGAACCCGACGGACCGATAACACAAACAACTTCGTTGGGTTGGATGTTACAACTCACATCCTTAAGAACTTGCTTCTTCCCAAAAAACTTTTGAAGTCCTTGAACGCGAATCATATGTTTCGATACCTCTCTTCAAGAGTATGAACCAAATAAGATAAAGCTAAAGTGATAACTAAATACATAAGCGAGATCATCAAATAAGGCTCCCAATAACGAGCATAGGCTCCAGCAGCTGTTCTTGCTGCATAAGCAAGTTCTGCCAATCCAATAGCTGAAACTAAAGAGGAATCTTTTAGCAAGGTGATAGCTTCATTGCCCAAAGGAGGTAACATCCTTCTAAAGGCCTGAGGAATAATGATAAATCTCATCGTTTGAGCGTAGCTCAGCCCCAACGACCGTGATGCTTCAAACTGCCCTTTGTCGATAGATTGAATACCTGCCCTAAAAATTTCTGCTATATAAGCTGCCGAATTCAGACTCAAAGCAATGGCGCCCGAGATCATAGCCCCGTACTCACGCTTCAGCTCGAGTGCTAGTTCTCCAGAAATAAAAAAACCGTGTTCAGGATGAATAAGGGTTGGGACCAAAGCAAAATGAATTAATAAAATCTGCACAAACAAAGGTGTTCCCCGAAAGAAACCCACATATATCTGAGACGGCCACCGCACGAACAAACGTATGACCCATTTTTCCCAACCTCTGTCTACATTTGCTATTTTCCCAAGTCCCAAAAACAAACCCAGAAGGGTGCCAAAGAAAATTCCAATACTCGTCAGCTTTAAGGTCATGACAAGCCCTTGAATAAACAAAGGCCAGTACTCAATAATAATATCAGTTCTGAACCAAGTAAACATCGATACTACTTAGAAAAATACTTTTTATAGATTGAATCGTAAGTTCCGTCAGACTTTATTGCTACCAAAGCTTCATTAATTTTCTTTTGTAGCTCTATGTTTCCTTTTTTAACAGCGATTCCATAGTACTCTTTAGAAAAACTTGTATCTAAAATAGTTCGGAAAGACTTGCCATTATTCATTGCAAAGTTATCCACAACACCATTGTCTGCGACGACTGCATCAACACCGCCATTGACTAATTCCTGTAATGCCAGAGGCGTCGACTCAAAACGTTTGATATTTGCATTCGTCTTGCCTAACAACTGACTTACAACTTCATCACCAGTCGTGCCGGTTTGAACTCCGACTTTTAAATTCTTAAGCTCGGCAAATTTATTCACTTTTGACTTTGCTGGCACAGCAATTAGCTGGACTGCTTCGAAATAAGGTTCAGAAAAATCCATCACTTTTTTACGTTCATCGGTGATCGTAATTGCAGAAATCAAGATATCGCGATCCCCGCTTTCAAGCTGAGTGAAGAGGCCTTCCCACGGAGTATTGATAATATTAATTTCAAACCCGGCCTTTGTTGCAATCGCCTTGATCACATCAATATCAAAGCCTGTGATTGATTTATCGGCATTTTCGATCTCAAACGGCGAGTATGCGGCATCAGATCCCACCACTAAAACTTTTTTACTAGTTGCGGCCCCCCCCTCATTGGGGCTCGTTGCATTGTCCGCTTTTTTAGTACAAGAAACAAAAGTAAGAGCCGAGCAAAGTAAAACAGCAGAAAAGATTCTTTTATTAAAAAAAGATTGTGCAGTCATTTTCACCTCAACGTGACCTTACATATTCGTAAGGATTTGATTTTATTAAGCTTCTTTCTTAACTTGATCATCGCTCTTTAATCGAGTCAAACAATTAAGCTGCCTTCCAGCACGACAAAAGTCTTCCCGAATCAGCAGTCGAGTCTAACTATGAAATCCCGCAGCGTTCTGACAGAATTAAGGAATGGAAAAAGCAGATTCTGTATCAACGCCACCGCAGCCATCACTCTGTTTAAATTTTTCGTTACGAACTGTTGGCGAATGGCGCGCGCTGCTTGAAAAACCCGTAAGAACATCTTGGATGCAGACGATCCAATACGCATCTGCTGCCCATAAGGTAGATCAAAGAAAAACCCATTTTGCGACGATAGAGCAAGATGGCACCCCCATCGGCCTTGTTGCCATTCAAGAGCAAAAATTAGGACCTCTTCACTTTGTAAGTATTTATCGCGGCCCGCTCTGGTTCGAAGGTCACGAAACGCCCCAAAATATGAATGACTTCATTCGGATTTTCCAAAAGGCCTATCCTCCCCGTTTACTACGCAGAATCCGTTGGATGCCTGAATGGAATTTTATCGAAGATAGCTCTATCGACTTTAAAAAGGCAGGTCTGAAAAATGCCAACCAAAGTTTTCACACACTTTGGGTAGACATTCGTCCTTCACTCGCCGAACTAAGAAAAAATCTTGCTCAAAAATGGCGGAATGCTCTTAATAAAGCAGAACGAAGTGATATTGCAATTACTGCCGACAATAAAGGCCTCCATCTTGATCATTTTTTAAAAGAGTATGATTTCTTTAAAGCTCAAAAAAAATTTCAAGGCCCTTCTGGGAAGTTCTTTAAACAAGAAATCGAAAGTGCGCTTCCGTTTAAGGACGCCATTATTCTTTGGGCAAAAATCAGTGGAATACCAGTTGCAGGTATCGTCATCATGAAACACGGCCGATCTGCCTCCTATAGGCTAGGTTGGAACTCCCAACTAGGAAGAGACACAAACGCCCACTATCTTTTGATCTGGAAAGCCATAGAGGTCCTAAAAAAATTCAATGTCGAATATTTTGATCTAGGAGGTATCCTTCCCGATGAAAAAGAGGGACTGACTCAATTCAAAATGGGTCTGAATGGTGAATCCTTCAAAACAGAAGTCTTTAAATAAGCTGTAAACATAACGTCAACCCCGACCATACGTCGTGGAGTCATTCTGCCCCCACATTTTTAGGCACAATCTTTGCTTGTTTACCCAAGTAGTCGGTGACCACTCACCACCAACATCTTAAAAATGAGTCCGGGGGGATCATGAAAAAATCAATCGCAATACTCACTCTTTTAATCTGTAGCAGCCTTCAATCCTTTGCTCAAACTTGCAATCCTCAAGAACTCGATTATGCCCGACAAGATGGCGAGCGCAGAGCTCTGGAAATGGTCCGAAATGATATGAACGCCGAAGGCGTTTCCCGGGGTAGCGCCATTGGATTTTCTCCGGAAGATTGCATTCAGCGAGCTATTTCAAGAGCTCAAACAAATGGCTACCAGGCAATCCAAGAGTGTAATAATCGCTCGACTTACTTCAAAAACTGCCAACTCATGGGCCACAGAGTAATCCAACATCCAACGATAGTACTTCCAACTCGCGCGGTTGGAAAAATCGACGAACGTGATATCACCGAACAAGAATGCCGAACTCGAGCAGTTCGTGATGCTGAACGAAATGCAATTCAACAGTGTGAATCCGAAAGCGGAACTCGTTGCGGCCTTACTCGTCCTGCGAATGATTCATCCCACCGCGAAGAACGCCGACGCCGTTACGGCATCGCTGGCCCTAAAGAAACTTACCATATCTGCGAGGCCTCTGCTGAAGCCCTTCCTTTAGGTGGATCTCAATTCAGATGCTCTGTCGAAGTCTTTGCTCGAAATAGATTCTAATTTTTTTCCCGAAGTGACTCCAAAAGGGGATGATACATATCATCCTCGTAGCTATAAGAAAGCTGACTGGCATCGCAAGTCGTTGACCAATCTAATTTAAGCCCTTCTATGATAGCCAGTGGGCTTTGCTCGCTGGCTTCTCCCATTAACATCACACAAATGGAAGCCATCGAGTCTGCCAAATGAACTTGAGTCATTTTTAATTCACGACCAAAAAGATCCTTGTCGCCAATTTTATTTAAAACGGGATTAAATCCCCAGTGAGCCAAACAAACACCTTGGACGCCTCGTCGCAAAGGACGCGTGCAAGAGTCTGTCAAAATCAATCCCCAACTTTTAAGTTGCCAGCGCTCACTTAATGCCTGATGCAATTTTTGAGCACTTTCAAAAGGATTCTCAGGGTATACAATATAGTCTGCAGATTCCGAATTAGACTCGTCAATACCGGCGGACACAATCATCAAGCCCTGCTTGACTGTGAGGTGACTTCCGTAACCTATGGGCCCTAAATAAATATCACATTGTTCTTTTATAAGCTGGCTCTTGTCTACATGAGCCGAGACCAAACATCCCTCGGCGATGCTGACTAATTTTGAAGTTACAGCCAGCACCATATTTTCTTTGATCAAATCGGCACGGACATTTTGAACAATAAAATCAATAAGATTTTGACCACCCTGAAATAGATCCGTCTTGATCGCACTCACCGATATATTCGTCATAATTAATTTTCAAAAGTTCCTTTATCTTTATTCTTTTTTGCACCAGGAACAGTGAAGACTTGATTGTGAAATGAGATATAGAATCCAGGTGATAGGAGTTTAGCTGCCAACAGAGCTTCTGTGACGTTCTGAGATGCATCAGAGTCCTCGAAACCCATAGGGATCATCGCTCCAGTAAAGACTACTGGCACTTTCGGCGTGCCCATTTTGCTAAAGCAATAGTCTGCAGTGATACTCATCGTGTCCGTCCCATGCAATACAACGATGGGCTGACTCTTTTGCATCTGATCTTTGAGGGTCATCGCAATAAGTTCTCGATCTTCATCGGTCATATAAAGGCTGTCTTTGCTTAGTAAGGGATAAACGTGAATATTCGTATAGGGAAGACGCATCTTCGAAAGAATGCGATTTTTAATACTGGTCCCTCGATTTTCTAAAGAACCGTCAAATTCGTTGTACGTCTTTTCGATGGTCCCACCCGTTGTCACAATGATGACATCTGTAACTTTTGTACTCATACACCCTCGATTTTACCTGGCTCAATAACCCGAGCCTGTGGAGCTCCAAATCTTGCGTGGCTTGGCACAATAGTTTTAGGTAAAACCATTGTATTCGGCAAAATTTGAGCAGCTTCGCCAACAACCACAGCTCCCATTAAATAAGAATGAAGTCCAACGTTGGCTTTATTTTCAATTTTTAAGCTATCAACTATTAGGAAACCTTTCATCCCGTAGTGCGCCATCATATAAACCGATCCTCCGATCGTCACATGCTCACCCACTTCAATTAGACAAGGATCTGAAATATTCGACGTATTAATCATAGTCCCTCTACCGACCTTCATACCCATCGCCCGCAAAAAAGCAAGGGACAGAGGTGTCGGTGTCAGCAAATCCAACACCGTGTAGCGAACTAAATAAAATAAAGCATTGTGATAAAACCAGGGAATCGACTCTAGTGAAAACCACGGCCCACGATAGCTTTTTACAAAGGGAATTATAGGGCGATTTAACAAGGCTACGACCGTCGGCAATAATAAAATAAATGCAAGCAGACCCACAGCAAATGACCCGGCTATTCTAAGTCCGAGCTCGAAACTAGCAATCTGTCCTATTTTTTCAAAATTTAAAACCAACAAATAAGCTAAAGGAAATAGAGCAAAACTAAGAGCCAAAATAAACAAAAGAACAACAGGCAGAATTCCTAACAAATAAGAGATCAATTGAAATTTCCGAAGAAAATTTTCGAAAAATCCCAAGGTTCCCGACTTGTGGGACTTTTGTTGATTCAATTCCTCTGCACTTAATTTTTTATTCAAAAAACCCCCACGCAATTTCCTTATTTATACAATAAATACTTTCGTCGGTTTTTAATCCAAGCTTTTTCATCTTTCTGCAAAGCCTTCTCAAGTTGAGCGACCGTCGCTTTTCCGTTCTCGATCCAATCTCGCAATGCAGGCCCACCGTTTATCACATCGAACGGCAATTTATCGTGAACGTACTCGTAAGCAAATTCACGATAGATCTTATAGTTAGGATATAATTCTCGGATTGCTTTCAACATCAATGCCGTTAATCTAAATGGCTTAAAATAATTTTGCTTGAACGAGGGCACATCCGTGTGAAATTGAAATCCATGACAGAGTTTTCCTACGTGTTTGTGAAACGTCGGCTCAAAGAAGCACTCTCGTAAAATCACACCTTTATGCCACTGAGGGGCTTTCTTTTTCATCCATTGCAGAATTTTAGAATAGTCCAAATCAGAAGCGCCAATCACTTCCAACGCTCGAGTGGTGCCTCGGCCCTCTGACAAGGTCGTACCCTCGATGAGTACGGTCCCAGGATAAGCTCGCGCCATATTTAGTGATGCCGCATTTGGACTTGGATTCACCCATGCTCGCTTTTGATCCCAGCCAAATCCTGGGCCTTTGCTAGGAACGTAGCCCTGCATTTTTACAACACTTAGATCAAGACTCATTTGGTAATGATCTTTGAAATACAACGCCAATTCTCCGACTGTCAGACCATGCCGCATAGGAATTGGGGCTGCTCCGACAAAAGACTCCCATCCCTTAAGCATCGTAAAGCCTTCAACTTCACGTCCAGCAGGATTAGGACGATCTAATACAATAACTCGCTTGTTCAGCTTTGCACACTCTTCCATCACATAAAGAAGGGTCGTAATGAATGTATAGATGCGACAGCCTAAATCTTGAAGATCAAAAATCAATACATCAAAGTGGGACATCATTTCAGGAGTCGGCCTTCGCACCTCTCCATACAAACTAAACACAGGAATTTTATGTACAGGATCCACGAAGTCAGGGCTCTCGATCATATTATCTTGCTTGTCGCCACGAATTCCATGCTGAGGCCCAAAGGCACAGGTCACTTTTAATTTAGGCTTTAACAAATCCAATGAATGGCGAAGACTTTCATCAACGCTGGCTGGATGGCAGACTAGTCCAACTCTTTGCCCTTTAAGACTGGCTAACAATTTTTTATTATTGAGAAAAACTTCAATACCCAACTTCATAATAACGTCCTTGTTATAGAAAAAGTTTATTCTTTTTTAGACTGATTACCAACTCTTTTTCAATTGAAGAGTCTACGAACCAAAATGTTTCGAATTTTCATAGTAACAATTTTTAGGCAAATCTAGAAAGACGACTGCCACATACTCGGCCCGAGTTATTTGCTTTAATTTTTCGGTAATCAGCTCGGCGACCCGATCCTGAACTTCCTGCCCCCGATCAAACCAAGCAAACTCGACAAAAGGATAAAAAGCAGTTTCTTTCCCGCCCTCGAAGAAGCGATTTTGCACCAATTCAAAACTAAAATTATCTTCTGTCGTTGAAATGATTCGAGCAAGGTCTGCAGGCAAATCCTTGCTCAATTGACGAACGGTCTCTTCAGAGACCGCTTTAAAACGAAGATGTGGCATAACTCATTAGGCAATTTTTTTAATCTGAGCAAGTTTGTCTTTTAAAACAATATTTTCCTGCTTCAGAGCATTGACCTCTCCCACCAATAGATTGACCTTTCTTTTTAAAAATTCAATCTCTTGTTGATGGACTGTCGCATCAGAAGCTCCTGATGGACTTTGTGCAATTTTATTAGTCTCTTGTTTGATACCATCCAGGTCTTCTAAAGATAAAGTCGCAAAGTGAGTCCCCAAAATATCTTCGATGTTTTCAGGAATTGCGAGTTCCGGGTCAATCTTATCTAATTTTAAAATTCCCTGGGAAATGTAACCACGAACTTCTGATTGCATCTTCATCAAGCAAGACGCTTTCTCGCCCGGATTTGGGTTCACCTCTGCAATTCCGTCAGTGATCTTTCGACGAGTAATCGGCGGTAAAGCACTAATCACGCGTTCGACTTCATCTGAGTTCATTCCATGCAAAATAACCGACACAGTTAAAAGAGGTAATCGTGTCACGATCTCCGCTAAAATTTCTGGCTGCCAGGACAAGATTTTGTCAGCCGTAATTGCTTTTCGCTTAAGAGCTTCCTCCCAAGCAGGGCTCTCGCTTGCTATCAAGCTCAAGAACTGTTCTTGCTTCGCTTTGGGCGAAGTCTCGATCAATTGAAGAAGTTGAAGAAAGCCACCTTTTTTCTTATATCTATCTAACATTGCCATACTGGACCTATCGGCAATCGAGTCCAGGACTAAATAGTTAAAGCCAATAAAAGCCAGACAAACGAAACAATAATAACAACAGGATAATATTCAGACATCGAATTGATAAAAGACAAAAAAACCGAAAGGGAAATTTCGGTTTTTCGTCAAAGTATTAGACAGTGTGATTTAAAACTGGAGTGAACCCCGATTTTTTGGACACGGTTTAAAAGTTCACGGACTCCTTATACTCGACCGGGCTCTTCATGCCAAGGGCTGAGTGCGGAGCGACGTTGTTATAGTCAGCAAACCATTGCGGTAAAAGCTTAAGAACCGTCTCTGCACTGTCGCAGTCTGCTTGATAAACGTAATCCCTCTTAATTGTTTTAACGAAGGCTTCGGCCATACCGTTGGACTCTGGACTGTATGCTCTGGTGTAGCAGCATTGTAGGTTCAATTCTTTACCAAGATCCTTTACTGATTTCGCTCTGTAAATTGACCCACGATCTGACAACCACTGGATCTCCCTAGGGCATCTCAACGACTCACCAAATCTCGCTTCAACAGCTTTAACCATTAGCTCTTCGATGTCGTCGGCAGACAGTGGCTCGGTTCTAGCGACGTAAGCAAAAGCTTCTCGATCACAGCAGTCCAAGGCAAATGCCACGAAAACTTTTTCGCCATTAAAACAACGGATTTCCATTCCATCCGAACACCAACGCAAGTTTGGAAACATTGTCATTACCACGCCCGTATGTGGTCGCTTCTGCTGCGGCAATGTTTGTGGCAGTGAAAGGCCATTCATACGCATGATTCGCTGAACACGCTTGCGATTGATCTTATTGCGACCGTCAAGAGACCTCTGGCGATTCACCATCGTGGTAACTCGGCGATAACCGTAAGTTGATCTGATGGCGATAACACTTTTGATTTCTTTTAAAATTACTTCATCTTCCGATTTTTGGTAAAAGCGAGGCATGCCAATTTCCTCCTGAGAAACTGGTTCGTAGTAAAGTGAACTTCGACTGATTTCGAAGGCTTCCGCGATGTGGGTTACTTCATACCGATCAAGCGCTTTGACTTCTTTGGCGGTTGAAGTGCTTTTAAGATCGCTTTTTTTTGGACGATCTCCAGACCATCTTTCAAGATGTCGTTCTTGATCGCCAACTCACCAACCTTGGCTTTGAGATTTTGATTCTCAGCTTTGAGCTTGTCGTTTTCTTCGATCAGCTTTTGGATGTATTCCGCATTGACTGGTGATTCGTCTTTTTTGTGGTTCATTTGCCTCTTCCAACTATAGAGAGTGATAGCATGAACCCCATATTTCCTGGCAAGTACGGGGATGGAAATTCCCTGCGAATAGTGCTCTTTGATGATTAATTGCTTCTTTTCCTGTGTAAATACTTTCCGTCTGCTAGACGTTACTTCCATAAAGACCCCCTGGGTTGGGTGTCCAAATCAAATCGGGGTCAGGAACAAAACTTAATTCTAAAAATCGTTTTAATTATCAAATCGCTAAGCTTAAATAAGCGAACTTAGTCGAGCTTCGAACACTTATAAGCAACACGAACCTTTGTACCCGCAGTCAATGTTGTAGCAAACTTGATCTGTTTACCAACACGAGTCCATGATGGAAGAGCCGCGGCACTTCCTGGAGCTGCAGATACTACCAAGTCAATCGGAGCTGAACAATTCAAAGTGATCCCATCAATTCGTTGAAGGATATCAGTGCTGATGGCTCCAATTTCATTAGTATAGTTCAAAGAACAGATACTTACCGACTTACCCCAATTTTGATTGGTAAATGTCTGATAAACAGTTCCGAAGGTCCCTTGAACAAAGCCTCTTGTCGCTTCCACTGCGGGATTTCCTAAAACTTGATTGTTTTGTTCCGCAAGACAAGAGGAGTCTTTCACCGTGATCGCGTGAACACTCAGTCCTTTTCCAGTACCGTATTTGCTTGTAAAAGTAGATACCAAGGTAGCCGGTTGATCTAGATTTGCTAACCCATATCCCGAGTAATAATAAAGTTGAGACCGAACATCTTCGTCAGATAAAAAGATGACCGCTAAGTGAGCATCTTTTCTAATGAAACTTGACGGATTGTTTTGAATTGCCAACGTCGCCGCATAAACACCACGTTCATCGCCAGATGGGCAATTAGCTTTGTACTGTCGAGCATACTCAGAGCTATTCTCGGTACTTGCAACTCCATTATTTCTAATCCAATTTGCAATAAAATCCTCACATTGACGAGTCTCAGGGCGAACAACCGTCGAGTTAAATAGACTTACACGATTAGATATGTCTTTCGTTAAGTATGCGTATCCACCAAAGCTCAGAAGATTTCCATTTTGAATTGTCCCAGCACCGTTGATCGGGCGTGGATCATTGCCATCACCATCAACATGAACATCAGTTGTTGTCATTGCTATTCTATAATCAGCACTTCTTGCTTCAAGAGCCTGAATAAATCCAGAAAATCGATTAGCAAGGGCCTTCTGCTCAAATGACATTGAAGCCGAGTTATCATTAACAATAAGGATATCAACCTTACCGGCACTTGCTTCTTTAATATCGTCAAAGGTGTACAGATTGTTCTCGACAACACAGTTTTCACCAGCTGTTTTACATTTGTCTTCATCCAACGAGAATTTGACCGGAGAACATCCGACATAAATCCCTACTAAAAATGAAGCCGCAGCCAATTGCGCTAGTGTTTTCATAAAGCTACCTCGCTAACACTGTTATATCCAATGTCCATGCCAAACACAGATAGCCAGCTAAATACATGAATCTATTTAGTTTTTAATTAATCGGCTTAACTAATTAGCGTCAAAACCTTAAGCAAACCGCTCATTTGCGGTTCCCAAAAAAGGCACTGCTTAGGATTTTTTATATTTCTTAAAAAGGGTCTAGTTCCTAAAATTCCTCTACTGTCTCAAATTGCGACAACCACCAAGTCATAGAATAATAAAATGAAGAACAAAGACTAGGAGTCCTTCGACTCCTTAAACAACCAGAAGGAATAAAGCGATGTTAAAAATCCTTGGTGCCGTACTCATTATAGGCGCGGTTCTTTTAGCTACCTTTGCTAATGAAGAAGTCCAAAATATAGTGGAATGGAAACTAGCAGACAACTCCCAAAGGCTTGGCCTTATTATTGAGAGGGACTTCAAAGCCCTTCAAAGTTCTAATCAGCTACCTAAAGAGTGGGCTTCTATAGGCACTGTGACTTACTCCATTAACTCTGAAACAGCCAAAAAGCTTCTTGAAAAACATAAACCCAATTTGACCAGTAAACCAGGCTCAGAAATTTCCTTAGAGCTTGAGATCTTCGATATTCCCGACGATAAAAAGCCAGGCCTAGTAATCCAAGCCAGCTTAATGAACAAGAAAAACAAGATATTTGAAATAGGTCGAAATATTTACCTCGAAGAAATTCACAAAGAGTAGCCAATCGACCAAATCTAATTTCAGTATTTATTTATTGGGTATAAAAAAGGCAAAAAAAAAAACCACCTATCTTTCGATAAGTGGTTTAAAAAAGGAGCTGGCATTGTGCTACTCTCCCACACGGTTGCCCGTGCAATACCATCGCCGCAAGCGGACTTAACTTCTGAGTTCGGAATGGGATCAGGTGTGGCCCCGCTGCTAAAAACACCAGCAAAAAGCTTAAATTTTAAATAGTTTTTTTGATTCTTGAATGATTGATTTAACTGATTTTTAGCTAAAGGAATAGTTCCTAAATAATTAATAAAAAAGCCGCACGGACTATTAGTACGGATCAGCTGAATGCATTACTGCACTTACACCTTCCGCCTATCAACCTCGTAGTCTCCGAGGGTCCTTCAGAGGCCGAAGCCTAGTGAGATCTCATCTTGTAGTTAGCTTCCCGCTTAGATGCTTTCAGCGGTTATCCATTCCGAACATAGCTACCCTGCCGTGCCGCTGGCGCGACAACAGGAACACCAGAGGTTCGTCCATCCCGGTCCTCTCGTACTAAGGACAGGTCTACTCAAATCTCATACGCCCACAGAAGATAAGGACCAAACTGTCTCACGACGTTCTGAACCCAGCTCGCGTACCACTTTAATTGGCGAACAGCCAAACCCTTGGGACCTGCTCCAGCCCCAGGATGTGATGAGCCGACATCGAGGTGCCAAACTCCATCGTCGATATGGACTCTTGGATGGAATAAGCCTGTTATCCCCGGAGTACCTTTTATCCGTTGAGCGATGGCCCTTCCACGCGGGACCACCGGATCACTTTGGCCTGCTTTCGCACCTGCTCGACTTGTAGGTCTCGCAGTCAAGCACCCTTATGCCAATGCACTCGACGCCTGGTTTCCAATCAGGCTGAGGGTACCATCGCGCGCCTCCGTTACTATTTGGGAGGCGACCGCCCCAGTCAAACTGCCCACCAGACAGTGTCCTTCTCCCTGTTGAAGGGAGCAAGTTAGATTTCAAAGTCTACAAGGGTGGTATTTCAAGGTTGACTCCACAAGGACTGGCGTCCCTGCTTCAAAGTCTCCCACCTATCCTACACATGACGACTCTAAAATCACTGCCAAGCTACAGTAAAGGTTCACGGGGTCTTTCCGTCTTTCTGCGGGTACTCGGCATTTTCACCGAGAGTTCAATTTCGCGGGGCATTTAGTTGAGACACCGGAGAAGTCGTTACGCCATTCGTGCAGGTCGGAACTTACCCGACAAGGAATTTCGCTACCTTAGGACCGTTATAGTTACGGCCGCCGTTTACTGGGGCTTCGATTCTCAGCTTCGCTTGCGCTAACTAATCCTCTTAACCTTCCAGCACCGGGCAGGCGTCAGCATGTATACTTCGTCTTGTGACTTTGCACATGCCTGTGTTTTTGATAAACAGTCGCTACTCCCATTTCTCTGCGACCCGAATAAGCTTGGGGAGCAAGTCCTTACACTTACGCGGGCACACCTTTTCCCGAAGTTACGGTGTTAAGTTGCCGAGTTCCTTAACTAAATTTCACCCCATCGCCTTAGGATATTCACCCCACTCACCTGAGTCGGTTTACGGTACGGGCGATCTCTTAAACTAACGAAACTTTTCTTGGAAGCATGGTTTTTCTCACTTCTGGGGTAAACCCCTCGCATTCGCGCCTCAGTGTTATGTGCCGCGGATTTGCCTACGACACCACCTACACGCTTACACCTGAATCCGATAACAGGCTGAGATATCCTACTCCGTCATTCCTTTAGCAATCCGAGATCGGTAATGGAATATTAACCATTTTGCCATCGACTACGCCAATTGGCCTCGCCTTAGGACCCGACTAACCCTGGGCGGATTATCCTTGCCCAGGAACCCTTGAGTTTTCGGCGCCCGAGTTTTTCACTCGAGTTAAACGCTACTTATGTCAGCATGATCACTTCTAGTTCGTCCAGCTGTCCTACCGGTCAACCTTCAGCCTACACTAGAACGCTCCTCTACCACTGTCTTACGACAATCCAAAGCTTCGGTAACATGCTTAGCCCCGTTGTATCTTCCGCGCAGGGTCACTAGACTAGTGAGCTATTACGCTTTCTTTAAAGGATTGCTGCTTCTAAGCCAACCTCCTAGTTGTCAAAGTAACCCCACAACGTTCTCCACTTAGCATGTATTTAGGGACCTTAGCTGTTGGTCTGGGCTCTTTCCCTCTCGACGCATGACCTTATCACCCTACGTCTGCCTCCCAGGGTAGTTATGTACGGCATTCGGAGTTTATTTGGGTTTGGTAATCCGGTAAAGACCCCTAGCCCATCCAGTGCTCTACCTCCGTCATAAATTTTACCTGAGGCTATACCTAAATATATTTCGAGGAGTACCAGCTATCACCCAGTTTGATTGGCCTTTCACCCCTAACCACAGCTCATCAAAAGAGTTTTCAACCTCAACTTGTTCGGCCCTCCACGAAGTGTTACCCTCGCTTCAGCCTGGCCATGGTTAGATCACCGGGTTTCGGGTCTATCCCTGCATACTAAACGCCCTATTCAGACTCGCTTTCGCTACGACTACACCTGCAACGGCTTAATCTCGCATGCAAAGATAACTCGCTGACTCATTATGCAAAAGGTACGCGGTCGCGCATATAAAGCGCTTCCACTGCTTGTAAACTTGCGGTTTCAGTTTCTATTTCACTCCCCTCTCGGGGTTCTTTTCACCTTTCCCTCACGGTACTTGTTCACTATCGGTCACTAAGGAATATTTAGCCTTGGAGGGTGGTCCCCCCAGATTCCCACCAGGTTTCACGTGCCTGGTGGTACTCGGGATACCGCTAGAGCCTCTGAACATTTCGAGTACGGGGCTGTCACCCTGTTTCGCCAGACTTTCCAGACTGTTACTCTATATTCTCGGGTCTCACATCGCGGTCCCACAACCCCTCAATCAAATTAATGATCAAGGTTTGGGCTTCTTCCCGTTCGCTCGCCACTACTAGGGAAATCTCGTTTGATGTCTTTTCCTCAGGGTACTGAGATGTTTCACTTCCCCTGGTTCGCTTCTTTAACCTATGTATTCAGCTAAAGATACCTATTAAAAGGTGGGTTTCCCCATTCGGAAATCTCCGGATCAAAGTGTGTGTGCCACTCCCCGAAGCTTATCGCAGCTTACCACGTCCTTCATCGCTTCTTAGTGCCTAGGCATCCACCACAAGCTCTTTGTAGCTTTAAAAATTGGAACTAACCTCGCTAAAAATCAATTAAATCAATCTATTCAATTGTCAAAGAACTAAAATACAAAACTTTTTCGAGCGACTCATATTGGTGGGCCCGGGAAGACTCGAACTTCCGACCCCACGCTTATCAAGCGTGTGCTCTAACCAACTGAGCTACAGGCCCTCGCCTTCGCTCTCTCAAAACTAAACAGCTAGAAGATTTTTGGGACTCACGCAAAAACTATGTTTGCGTTGACCTAGGATTGTATGAACTAAAAGTTCATAAAAACATTCCTTAGAAAGGAGGTGATCCAGCCGCAGGTTCCCCTACGGCTACCTTGTTACGACTTCACCCCAATCATCGACCATACCTTGGGCGCCTACTTCCTTGCGGTTAGCGCAGCGACTTCTGGTACAACCAACTTTCATGGTGTGACGGGCGGTGTGTACAAGGCCCGGGAACGTATTCACCGCGGCATGCTGATCCGCGATTACTAGCGATTCCAACTTCATGGTCTCGAGTTGCAGAGACCAATCCGAACTTAGATAGCTTTTCTCCGATTTGCTCCATCTTGCGACTTCGCTTCAGTTTGTGACTACCATTGTAGCACGTGTGTAGCCCTAGGCATAAGGGCCATGAGGACTTGACGTCATCCCCACCTTCCTCCGGTTTAACACCGGCAGTCCATCTAGAGTGCCCAACTGAATGCTGGCAACTAAATGCAGGGGTTGCGCTCGTTGCGGGACTTAACCCAACATCTCACGACACGAGCTGACGACAGCCATGCAGCACCTGTGTACCGGCCCGAAGGCGACGACATTTCTGCCAGTCTTCCAGTACATGTCAAGCCTAGGTAAGGTTTTTCGCGTTGCATCGAATTAAACCACATGCTCCACCGCTTGTGCGGGCCCCCGTCAATTTCTTTGAGTTTTAATCTTGCGACCGTACTCCCCAGGCGGGATACTTAACGCGTTAGCTTCGTCACTGAAGGGGTCAATACCTCCAACAACAAGTATCCATCGTTTACAGCGTGGACTACCAGGGTATCTAATCCTGTTTGATACCCACGCTTTCGGGTCTGAGCGTCAGTGTTTGGCCAGCTATCCGCCTTCGCCTCCGGTATTCCTCCTGATATCTACGTATTTCACCACTACACCAGGAATTCCAATAGCCTCTCCAACACTCAAGCCTCGCAGTATCGAATGCACTTCTAGGGTTAAGCCCTAGGCTTTCACACTCGACTTACAAGGCCACCTGCACCCGCTTTACGCCCAATAATTCCGAACAACGCTAGGATCCCTCGTCTTACCGCGGCTGCTGGCACGAAGTTAGCCGATCCTTTCTCGTAAGGTACAATCAGAACTTTTTCCCTTACAACAGAGCTTTACGACCCGAAGGCCTTCATCGCTCACGCGGCGTCGCTGGATCAGGGTTGCCCCCATTGTCCAATATTCCCTACTGCTGCCTCCCGTAGGAGTCTGGACCGTGTCTCAGTTCCAGTGTGACTGATCATCCTCTCAGACCAGTTAAAGATCATCGCCTTGGTGAGCCGTTACCTCACCAACTAGCTAATCTTACGCGGACTCATCCTCAAACGAATTGCTCCTTTGACCTCAACTACCTCAGTAGTCGTGGTCTTATGCGGTATTAGCTAATCTTTCGACTAGTTATTCCCCATTCGAGGGCAGATTATCCACGCGTTACTCACCCGTGCGCCACTAGTACTCACCCGAAGGCTTTCCCCGTTCGACTTGCATGTATTAGGCACGCCGCCAGCGTTTGTTCTGAGCCAGAATCAAACTCTCCAGTTTAAATTCTGTCCCACAAAACTAGCTTTTAAAAATCTAATTCTGGGTTTTTTTATAATTTGAAATTGTGAAAACCTTGCGGTTTTCAAAGAGCCCAAAAATCTTATATTCTAGCTATTCAGTTTTCAAAGAACGATTCAGTTTTGAACCGACTTTTCATCGGAACAAGGTCTCAAGTTTTATCGCAAGAGCCTTTTTCGTGTCAACAACTTTTTTTAAAAAAATTTAACAAATTTTAAAACACAGTCATTTGAACGATTTAGCAAGATTGGTGGAGGCAACAGGGATCGAACCTGCGACCTTCTGAATGCAAATCAGATGCTCTCCCAGCTGAGCTATGCCCCCAGTGCGTGCTAAAGTTCGGCTGTTTTCGCTCAAAACGACCTCAACGTCAACTGTCTTGTTATATTTTTTTAAAAAAGCCCTAAAAAATGCAAAAATCCCCTGTTTTTCTTGCTTAAAAAGCAAACAGAGAATTTTGCAAATTATTGAAAGGACTGAATTACGCCGAAGCCTGGAATCTGGACGCAGCGAGTCTATTAAACCAGGCGCGCTCGGACGGCAAATCAAAGCCCGCCTTTTCTGCGCCCGTCAAAATGGCCTGAAGAACTCTCTTTAAAATCTCAGCTTCGTGATCCAAACCAGAATCAGCGCCCAGGCTTTCTTCAACAGCCTCAAATACACTCTTAAGGTCTGGCGTTGTTACAACCTTCGGAATTCGAGACATATCTAGACCGATAATCTCTGAGGGTTTAAACCCAACCAGATTATCCGTCAGAAGAACTTTTACATTGCTCTTAAAGTTCACCTGCAAGAAAGGCTTTCCGTCACCATCTGTTCGCTGAAGGACCTCGGTCACATCGTGCGGTTGGAAGGTGAAAACCTTCGCATCCACCGTCTGAGTAACAGCAATTCTGCCGTTCTCAAGCGTCCGGGCTTTTAATCCTTTTGATGAATCGACATAATTCAAGATGCTGTCGGTATTGGCTAGTGTCGATCTAGTCTTAGAATTACTCAATGGACCCTCCTGTAGGGAATAACTCACATGAGGAGGTATCGGTGATGAAAAAGAGGACTTAACGTTTTTTTTAAATTAAATAATAAACCAGCCTTCAGCATTGTTGCTGAAAAACCAAAACGTCTCAGAGTGATCTAAACAAAGCGGAGTTCCGCGCCAACCTCAAAAGACTCTTGAATAGATTGTCTCGTTCTGGGATAACTAATCGAGCTTTTTTCAAGAAGCCCTTTTCATTCCAGCGGAGATAATTTCCATGATAGTTACAAAATGGCAGGCCCCCCTTGTTCCCTCAAAGCAGCAAGCCGCTCTGATTTTAGAAAATGAAGGACTCGAGCCCTTCGAAGAAATCTATGAACCTTCAGCTAAGGTCAAAGAGCACAGACATCCTTTCTATGAAATTAGAATTATTGTTGAAGGCGAGTTACTTTTTTCCGTTTCTGGCAACCAATTCCTTCTGCGCCCAGGAGATAGGATCGAGATTCCTGCAAACACCCGACACTCTCATGTTGCTCAGGGCAATCAAACCTGCGTCTGCATCTGCGGAAGCCGTGCTATCTAAAAGCGAAAGAAGCAAACTCAAAGATCCTTAATAATAACTAGAGGACTTAATAAAAAAAGGAAGAGGCAACCTCTTCCTTTTTTTATTTTTTTAACCACTCGACGAACTCTGAGATTGTCTTCTCAAATCCCCATTTTTTCGGCTCATAAAGAACAGTATCCTTTAGTGACTCAGGCAGATAGTCCTGCTCAACCCACCCCTTGGGGAAAGAGTGTGGATATTTGTAGTTTATCCCATAACCAAGCTCTTTAGCTAAAGCTGTCTTCGAAGACCTCAAATGAAGAGGAACCGGCAAAGAACCCGTACGCTGAACAAGTTCTTTAGCCTTGTTCAGCGCCATGTAAGCTGCATTGCTTTTTGGGCAGTTGGCAATATATGTCGCCACCTGCGAAAGCGTGATGGCCGCCTCGGGCAAGCCAATAGCTTCGACCGCCTGCAAACCCGCAATTGCCACCGAAATAGCTCGAGGATCGGCATTACCAACGTCTTCCGACGCCGATATCACAAGCCTTCTTGCTATAAATACAGGGTCTTCGCCACCGTCCAACATACGAGCTAAATAATAGACGGCAGCATCAGCATCGCTCCCTCTTAAGCTTTTGATGAAGGCCGAAATCACATCGTAATGAAACTCGGAGTTCTTATCGTAAGCCCGAGGAGCCACCGCCAAAATCTCGCTTAAATCTTGCGGTAAAATCTTTTCCGCAGGGGAAACCTGATGATAAGTCCATAAAATTTCTAGAGCATTTAACAATCTTCGCCCATCTCCGTCGCAATAACTCAATATTTGCTCAATAGTTTCCTGAGCACAAAAATCAGATAGCAAAGTTCCCATTTGATGCTCGGCTTTTTTTACTAACATCTGCAGATGCCGAGGCTCTAAGGATTCAAATACCAAAACACGCGTTCGACTTAATAGCGCCCGATTCAACTCGTAAGAGGGATTTTCAGTTGTGGCTCCAATTAAAATCAAATCGCCCTTTTCCATAAAAGGCAAAAGAACATCTTGCTGAGCCTTATTAAATCGATGAATTTCATCCACAAAAAGAAGGGTTTTCTGATTCAATTGAAGCCGACGATCCCGTCCCGCTTCGCCTTTTTCCCGTAACACCTTAGCGCCAGAGTCCACTGCGTTTATAGATTCAAAATGAGCACCTGCTTGCTGCGCCAATGCCAACGCAAAACTGGTTTTACCAGTCCCCGGAGGGCCCCAAAGAATCATGCTGGGAATATGCCCAGCTCGCAACAACTTTCCAAGACGTGAGTGAGGACCAATGAGCTTCTCTTGGCCGATGACATCGTCCAAGGTCTTAGGCCTCAGAATTTCTGATAAAGGAGCCAGAGCTTTTTGATTTTGGGCAAACAAATCCATGAACTGGAATTAGCCCATGAGCGCCCCTAGAGCAAGCCAAGAGCAGGGTGTTGCCCTACTCTTTTGTGTTAATAAGGGTAAATTCTTGAGATGTAGATGTTGGAATCTCGGTCGTCCCCGAGGTGTAGAAGCCAACCAAGGTCACCTTGGCATTGATTTGAAACTCTTGATTCAACTCTGTTGGAATAGAGATTCCGCCGATTTTTAAAGGACACTGCAAAGTCAACGACGTTGAAGGCGCAATCACCCCTCCGTTATAGAGAGAAGGATTGTAGGTATAACCAGCGCCCCCTGCCGCAACACCAGCAGCCGGAGCCAACTGATCTTCAGCGAAAATGACATCGGAGATTTGAATAAATGTTGAGCTAAAACTTACCTTCACGTAGGCAATATTAAAGTTCGTATCACCATTCCACGTAAAAACCAGATTTTTCAATGAAAAGTACTTGCCGGTGATATCTGCAGAAGGAGCCGATCCAGCAGCCAAACCATCCGCAATCGATTTGCAGCTCGTCGATGTTCCCGGAAGCAAGTAGACCTTTTTACTTAACAAAGTAATTGCAGCGTCAGAACTTTCCTCTTGGACAGCACCGCAAGCTGGCACCAAAAGAGAAGCCATCGAGATCATCAAAAATTTTCTTATTTTTAAAGTCATCTTAGCCCCTATTAAAAGTCACTTGTTTGAGATTTTCCACCACTATCCGCCTGCCCAACAATTCTAGGCGTCAGGAAGATCAGCATTTCCGACTTATCTTTTGTTTTAGTTGAAGCCGAGAACAGCCCCCCCACAAGAGGCAATTTACGAAGTCCTGGAACTCCTTGCTCGCCCTCTGTGGATTCATTCGTGTAAATCCCACCAATAACGGCCGTGTGTCCGTTTTTAACTAAAACCCTTGTATTAGCTTCCCTAGAATTGACCTCGAAAGTCCCTTCTTTTTGATCAACAACGGCCCCCTTAAACTGCCGAGAGATATTGATCTTCATTATAATCGAAGCATCGGCCGTTATCTGAGGAGTAACTTCTAATTTTAGAGTTAACGGCTTAAATTGATACGAAACCTGTGGCGTCCCGTTTGTAATCGTCGTTGTACGAACTGGAACCTCGGAGGTTTGAGTAATTACCGACGTCTCATTTGTCATCGACATGATTCGAGGACTTGATAGCACTTTCACAACACTTTCGCTTTCACGCAAAGAAAGGGCCGCATTTAATGCTCCAAAAATATCGAATGTCCCCACGTTCAACGTGATTCCCAAGTTTCCTGCACCGATGGCCCCCTGGTTCACGTTCAACGACGGAGTCATATTAACAGGGCCCCGACGAGATTGTCCCAGCTTGATCGTCTGGCCTGAAGCCCCCCATGCAATCCCGATATCGCGCTGGAAGGATTCTTTCGCTTCGACAACTTTTCCCTCAATTAGAACTTGCGGCGGCTGAACGTCCAAGCTTTCGATCAATTTTGCCACTTTAGATAGGGACTCTTCTGTATCCGTCACAACCAAAGCATTTGTACGCACATCACCCACTGCACGACCACGCTCGGTCAAAAAGTCTTTGATCTTTTTTTCTAGCTCATCCACTTTTGCATAACTAATTGGGAACATGCGTACCTTTAAAGTCTCTAGCTTCTTCTTGTCAGAAACTAACTTGGCCGCGCGGTCCTCTTCTTTAAGAAGTTCTTCCATCGTGGTGATGCGAAGAACATTACCTTGACGAGTATAACCTAAGTTCTTTGTTTTCATCAGAACCACAAGCGCTTGATCCCAAGGAACTTGACGGAGCTTCATACTTACAGAGCCCTTAACTTCGTCAGAAATGACCATATTCAGACCACTCTCGTCAGTAATAAAACGAAGGGCTTCACGAATATCCATACTGTTCATTTCCAAAGAAATACGTTTCCCGTAGAATTTTACGTTTCCAGCTAAATAGTCCGACAGCGTATAGCTCGATAGAACGTTGGCATCCTGAAGATCTGAGTTCGGATCTGACTCGCTATCATAAATTGTCGTATCACCTTGATTCGCTACATTTTGCTTAGCCGCCGGAGATGATGCCACAACAAGCAGAGTGTTACCCTCTTGCTGAACAGCCGGCTCTGCAACTCCTTCACGTAGTTGAATCACAAAACGTGCAGTCGACGATCCAGCATTTTGATAGGCATCAACAGCGCCGATACTTCCGCGAATATCCTTTGTGTTCAAATTACGCTTAAGTTTTGCAGGCAAAATGGCATTTTCAACTTCGATTATATATTGGCGTAATTCTGGATTAGTTCGAGTCGTAAAATTAACAGGTCCATTGCTTTCAATTAAAATTGTTCCGCCAGATTCATTAGCTTGGAATTTAAGCCCCGTAATCTCTACTGGCTTACTTGATTCAACCATTGGAGCTGGCTCATTCGTTAATGGTTCTTCAGCGCCCGGAGGCAAGACCTCTGCGACATCTGAAGGTGGAGCTGGCGTTTCAGTCTTATTCGACTCTGACAAGTCCGTCATCGGCGCTTCGGCGAACGGATCATCGGTAGGCGGAGGCGGTGTCTGCTCGGCAGGCTTACTTTCAGCTGTCTTTTGCGATGAAGCTTGATCATCCAATGCTAAATCTTCATCCGCTTGCTCCGATGCCGCTTGCTCTGATTGCGCTGAATCTAATTCGTCACCAAAATCATCCTGTCCATCTCCGGCTGATGCCGACGATGCCGAGGGAGCCTCGTCTAATGACAAATCGTCTTCTGTGGATTTGCTTGCGCAACCCAACCCTTGAAGAATCAAAGCCCCAATAATCATGAGTTTGATAATTCTATTCACAAGACCCTCCTGGCTCACTTCAATCCAAGCGTTCTAATTTCATACTTAGGAACCCCGTCATTGAAGATCTTTTCTTGAATGACAATTTCCCCTTCACGAATTGCAACGACTCGTCCAAAATTTTTTCCAACTTTAGTATTTTTAACAATAGTATGTGTCGAGCCCTCAGGCGTTCGTAAGATCGCTCGGGGACTTTGCACTTCCCATAAAATCGCCACAACCTGAAGCTTTTCCAGATCATAACGTTCTAAAGGCTCTAAATCTTTATCTTGAACAGCACGATCTTTAGCGGCATCAAAAGTCGCTCGAATATTTCGATAGGGCTTAAATGGATCCCGCTTACCTGAAGGATCATAAATAAAGCCATCGTCCCCAGCGGAAACAGCCGCCTTCGCAGAAATTGGCGATGACGCTTCAACACCAGCCGTTGCACCATCCGGAACTTCCTGCTGCATCACCGCGGGAACATCTGCTTTTACATCATCAGGAATAACTTCCGCATGAACTGGCGTGACAAAATGAAGACTTAAAGCGAAGGCTCCCCAGAGCGCAATGCTTACAAAAAACAAAGATGTCATTATCCACCTTAAATTCTTCACTTTTTCTTTTCCTCTAGCATGCGATAACCCGCAATTGTTCCTTCAAATCGTAGCTTTTTAGCACCTTTATCTTCGCCGACATCAATCTTAAAAGACTTCACTCGAGTCACTCGATCTAATTTTGAAATTTTAAAAATAAAAGTCCCTAGCTCTGAGTAACTACCATCCAGAGTGATTTCGATTGGAACCTCTTCGACAATGTCTAACTTTGATGAGTCTCCGGGCTTTTTACTTTTAATTTTAACACCAGTCTCAATAGCTACCTGATCAATTGTCTTTGAAAGCTCGATTGTCGGCAATTCACTGGGAAGCTTTTGACTTAACTCGATAAGCTTACTTCCTAAATCGCGCAGTTGGCTTTCAAGGCGCTTTTTTTCTTCCAAAGTCTTTTTATAGTCCGCATTTTTTGTACGCTCTTGTTCAAGAGTCTGCTGTGCTTGCTGAATCTGCCCCTGGATGGCTGATCCATCGTCATACATCATAAAGTAATACAAGCCGCCCAAAACAAGACCCGCGCCCAAAATATTTTGCAGAGGAATAATGGCTAATTTTTCCAGTAATTCATTCATCCTAGCCTCCCTCTTTCGTCTTTGGTTGCTCGGTTAAACATTTGATTTCAAAACTTTTAACCGTATTGTCTTCAATCTTTTCTTCTGCAGAACTCACTAAATTAACCGAAAAGAAATGAACAGATTTACTTAATGATTCCACAAACGCCGAGATATCAGCATCACTTAGAGCATATCCCTTGATTGAAAATGTGCCGTCTTTATAATCCAATTCACGGAACCAGACTGTCTCTGGGATCACATTTTGGAATAAATCAAGAACTCGGATTTCTTTGCCTTTTTCGCTGTTAATTCTGCGAACCAACTCCACTCGTTTTTCAACGACGGCCTGGCTTTCTTGGATCTTCTTAATTTGCTCGACAGTCTCTTGATTCTGACCATTTTCAGTCGCCAACGTACTTGTCTCGTTATTTATATTCGCCAACTGCGAATATAAATCTGGCAATGACTGCTGCTCGTAGAAATACAAGGCCGCTGGAAACATCACCAAAATCACGATTCTTTTTAGGGCTTCTTTTCGATTTTCTTCCGGGGAAAGAATCAGAACATTATCGACACTCCCAAGACTTCCTAGCCCAGCACTCGATAAGGCATTGCCCTGTAACAGATTGACTCGAATCATGAATCACCTGCCTTACGTAAAGCCAAGCCCAAGGCAATTGGTGAAAACGAAGTCACTTGCTCCATATATTGGAGATCGATTTTTTTAGGATTCCCTTTGATTTTCATCCAAGGAGACAGCGGTTCACATGCAATACCTGTTGTTCTGACAATGGTATCGACCAATCCAGGAGTGAAGGAAGCCCCACCAGAATAATAAAATCGATTGATCGAGACTCCGTTTGTCGTTGCTCCCAAGAAATCAATTGCGTTACGAATCTCTTCAGCAACGGCTTCATTAGTTTGACTTAAAACACTGTGAACATCATCCGGAACTTCTCGCCCGGCACTTGCGCTCATTTTTAGTGCCTCGGCTTCAGGAACTGTAACTCCAAGTGCTTTATGAATTTCGTTGGTGAAGTTAGCTCCACCAACTAAAATGTCCCTACAAAAAACAACGTCACCATTTTGAATTACTACAAAGTTAGTGATCGTAGAGCCAAAGTTAATTAGACCAACGGTCTCGGGTAAACGTCCGTAGTTAAATTCAAAAGTATTTGCAAGAGCAAACCCACTGACATCTAAGACAGAGCACTTCATTCCCGCAACCTCTACAGCTTGAGAATATTGCACCACGAGTTCATTTTGGGCTGCGATCAATAGAACATCCATCGACTCGGGGGAGGCATTGGTTTGTAGCTCGTGATACGCTAACGAAACATTTGAAAGATCAAAAGGAATATACTGCTCGGCCTCAAAGCGAATTTGGTCTTTGATGAGCTTTTTATCCATGCGAGGCATTGTTACTTTTTTAACAATGACCGCAGTCCCCCACATTCCTGTAGAGACATTTTTCGTCTTTGTTTTTGCCTCTTGAACGACTGATTGGATTGCCATGGCAACCGATGCGATATCATGAATTTCTCCACCGGTCACAGAGCCTGCGGGGGTTGGAACCATCGCAAATGACTCTAACGTCGCTCCATTTCTGGAGACGCTGAGCTCTGCGAGCTTGATAGATGTTGTACCAATATCAAGTCCAATGACTTTATTCGATTTAAAGAACATCCTGTTGCCACTTCCTGGTTGCCGTCCTGGGTCCATTCTCGACCCTTGTCGTTAGACGCAGGTCCTAATAAATTATCGAACCCACTGACTAGAATGTCAAAGGCGTGCCAAACAGGTCTGGTCTAGTTAAGGCCAGGAAGAAATAATGAAAAATACCAATCGGCAATTGTCTGCCCGCCGAAAATATAAAGAACTGCACCTAAGGCTAGCCAAGGACCAAAAGGAATCGCCGTCGATAGACCTTCTTTAGACCTTGCAGCTGCAACTAAACCTACAACACTACCAATAATTGCCGATGACATGATCACAAAAGGAATCGCCTTCCATCCAATCACTGCACCAATCCAAGCCAGCAGTTTGATATCTCCGCCGCCCATTCCCTCTTTGCCAGTCAAAAGGAAGTAGATCCAGGCTAAAGCCCACAAAAATCCCCCCCCGAACAACACACCATAGAAGGCTTCTAAAAAGCTGCGATCGGGATTAAAAGCTGCGCCGACCAAGCCAATCACAATTCCCGAAAGTGTAAACTCATCCGGTAAAATCATGTGATCGAAATCGATAAAAGTACAAACGACCAATCCAAAGCTAAATAAAAGATATTCCAACAAGGTCCAGCTAAAGCCGGCATAATGATAACTTAAAGCGAACAAGATCCCCATAATAGTTTCCACTAATGGGTAACGAGGACTGATTCCGACTTTACATTGTCTGCATTTACCTCGGAGGAGGACCCAAGATACAACTGGAATATTATCGAACCAACGGATAGGCTGACCACACTGAGGACATGCACTACCCGGAAAAACGACACTTTTTTCTGCTGGAAGCCGCAAAATAACAACATTACCAAAGCTGCCTAGTAACAAACCAAAAATAAAAAAGACTGTATAAAACCAAGCGTCTCCCGCTAAAAGTAAATCAGACAAGATCTTTTCTCCTAAATGAAATCGTCGCTATCCAGAAAGTCATAGCTGCCCAGACAAGACATTGCGCTAACGCCCAAACGCCCACCTCCACTGGTATACCCTCGCTGACGGCATACCAGGATTTAACATTCATTTTATAAAAATGAGGCACAACCCAGTGAAGAGCATCAACAGCCAACATGAACGAAACTTGGCCACTTTTAATCGCGAAGAACTTTAAATCTCCAAGCCAATGCCCCAACAACAACACGACTGCAGCCATTCCCGCTGCGAGCGATGGCCTTACCGCCTGGGCACACATGAACACGAATCCTAGAATTGCCACCGTCTGAGCCCACAAAACAAAGCCCACGGCTTGCACTTTTAAAAATTCGATAGAAGACCCTTTCAATAGAAAGTAAACCACCGAAGAAAGCCCCAGCGTGATCACTAAGTTATAAAGAGTTACCCCCAAAAATCGCGCCAGCAAAAAACTTGATCGGGAAACTGGGCGGGCCAACATCAATAAAAGAGTCTGCTTTTCCATCTCTTTTTGCATTCCAAATGCACCAGAAAAAATAGTGATAAACTGGATAATAAGAAACACCGCTAAAAATCCAAAATCGGCGATAATTTTGTTTGCTTCAGCAAAAGTCATTTCCCCTAAAATTAATGACATTCCAACCATCAAAAACGCCACCATTAGGCCCACCAAGTAAACCCGCTCATGCAAAAGCTCTTTTAAAACATTTTTTACCAATGCTAATAGTCTCATGGAATTAAATGTCCTTTGCGGTACGCCTCGAATGCAGCCTCAAGTCCCGTATTACCCATTTTAAAATTACTCAAGGTTCCAGAATAGGCAATCTGTCCCTTCTCGATAACAACCAAATCACTACAGAGCTCGTCCATATCCTGAAGCAAATGAGAACTAAAGAAAATCGTTGCTCCCCTCGATTGCTCTTCTCGTAAAATTTCTTTGACCAAAAAGCGACCGTCGGGATCAAGGCCTGACATGGGTTCGTCAAAAATAATAAAATCTGGTTTGGTCAAAATAGCTTGAGCAATACCAATTCGCTGCAACATTCCCTTTGAATAAGTACGAAGCTTTTTATCTTTGGCATGAGTCAAATTAACCCTCTCAAGAGCCTCGGACATTGCTGTATTAAACTCTGTCGGCAATGAACTTTTTCCCCACAGGTCCCAGTGTAATTTTAAAAATTCAGCTCCAGTTAAAAATTCATACAAATAAGGTCTTTCAGGAAGGTATCCGATCCGTTGACGACTTTGCTGATCTAAAGGCTTTCCATAAAAAAGAATCTGTCCCTGATCGGGAAATATAAATTGCATAATACACTTCAAAGAAGTTGTTTTACCCGAACCGTTGACCCCAACGAATCCTGTAGTGGTTCCTTCTTTTACTTTAAAGCTGATATCTTTTAAAACGTGGGCATCTTTTTTAAAAAGGCCCCCTTTAAATGATTTACTTAGATGTTCTACTTCCAGTGCAAACATGAAGCAATGCTAGCATGAACCGTGCGAAGTTCAAGCCACATCAGACATTAATCATTTTAATATTTAACCCCATCGAGACCGGGCAATTGAATGATCGTTCGGACTCCATCGTAGTGACGACTCGTAGCCGGAACAAGAGCTCGAGCCCCTAAAACCTCTCCCCATTTGTTGGTTTTAACATTCTCCTCGGCCATTTCAACCAACGCAAACATCACATCATGAGTGGTTCGCGCATATTTATCATAAAAATCATTTCGGACACACAATGGATCATTCGGGATGGCCTCGCTAGTCCACAACACCAAATAATCTTTTCCATTTTTTCCATAGTGATGAACCGCTGAGACTTTTGATTTTGCATCATCCGCAAACACCGCAATAGCATCGACCTTATCTTGATCTAACAACTCGACCGCGGCCTTATGCGAACCTGCAAACTGAATACTTGCAAAATCACTTGCTTTAAAACCCAACTTTGCTAATTCCCGAGATGGATACAGAAAGCCTGAAGTCGAATACTGGTCAACAAATGCAATTCTAGCATTTTTTAACTGAGACATTTTTTTAAACTTAGATGTTTTTTTAACAATAACAGATGAAAAATAGACGTCGGTATCCCACACTTTTTTCAACAAAACCTTAACCCGCTTCTCTCGTTCTAGATCAACAAACACAAAGGGCGTAAAAAAAGCAAAATCTACCTTTTTATCTCGAAACGCTTTAGTCAAGGCACCATAGTCTTTAGCCACGTAGATCGATACTGGCACCTGAAGTTTAGCTTGCAGCTCTTTAGCAAAATCCAAACTTTCAGTCGTCAGCTTTTGAGGGTTGCCCGCTGGAAAAAATCCAAAGACTATTTCCGTCGGCGCATCAGCGGCCCATGCCATCGAAATTGAACTCAACAAAAACAAACTGCAAACTAGCGATCGAAGTTTCAAAATGCCTCCATGGACGCAAGAGCAGATACCTCTGAGCCTCCTCGAATAGCTTTCTTTAAAGCTAATACGAAAGCCTCGGCAGCATCACTTTCCGTCATACATGGAATACTATAATCAGTGCAGGCTCTTCGAATATCAAAACTTGCTTCGATAGACCTGCGTCCAGTTGTTGTGTTAATAACGAATGCCACAGCACCCGATCGAATTCTATCTACGCAATGCGGTCGCCCCTCATCCACTTTTTTTAGTGGTAAACAATCAATATTTCTTTCGTTAAAGTACTGCGCCGTTCCCGACGTCCCAGAAATACGATAACCTAAATTTACCAGTTCCTGAATCAAAGGCAAAAGTGGCTCTTTGTCTTTATCCCTTAAAGATAAAAACACCTCTCCACTAGTAGGAAGCTTTGTATTGGAAGACAAGATTGCCTTCATCAGAGCCTCGGAGTAGTCCCTGCCTCGCCCCATACTTTCACCGGTGGACTTCATTTCCGGACCCAAGATAGAGTCCGCCTCTGGAAATTTTTTAAACGGGAATACAACACCTTTAACCGCTACTGATTTTATATTCCTCCAATTCAAATGACTTAATTGAAGCTCCGTTGATTTTTTACCCAACATTGCCGCAACACCAAGATCAATTAAAGGAATGCCCGTTGCCTTAACAATGAAGGGTACCGACCGTGAACTGCGTGGATTGGCTTCTAGAACATAAATAATGTCATTTTTAATAGCGAGCTGAAGATTCAAATGCCCAATAACTCCTAATCGCTCGGCCAAACGGCACGAATCTTTTTCGATTTTCTTTAACGTTTCAGGCTTCAGACGCTGAGGCGGCAATACTCCCATTGAATCACCCGAGTGCACGCCCGCTGCCTCAATATGTTCGACAACACCACCAACAACAACCCAATCAGCTCCCCGAACTAGGTCTACATCAACCTCTAAAGCTCCGGCCAAAAACTGATCCATCAAACAAGGACGCTCTTTAGTGATAAATTCCTTATGCCGTTCAAAGTACGAGACAAGTTCTTCGCGACTTTCAATCACTTCCATTCGACGCCCACCCAAAACATAACTTGGACGGCAAATCATTGGATAACCCACTTGAGGCTCTAATAGTTTAGCTTGCTCTAAATCACAGGCCATCCCTGAATTCGGAATTTCAAGTTCAAGTTCTTTACATATTCGAGCGAAAAGCCCTCTATCCTCTGCCAAATCTATTGTTTGTAAAGAAGATCCCAACAAGTGATAGCCGCGCTCGACCAGCGAGTGCGCCAAGTTGATCGGTGTTTGTCCACCTAACTGAGCAACAAATCCGAGGGGCTTCATATGCGCCAATATAGCTTCGACACTTTCTAGCGTTAATGGCTCGAAGAACAAAACATCCGATGTATCATAGTCCGTCGAGACTGTCTCGGGGTTCGAATTGACCATAATCACTTTCTTACCCGAGGCCCGAAAGGCTTTAACTCCCCTGACACAAGAATAGTCAAATTCGATTCCCTGTCCAATTCGATTAGGTCCACTACCGATAATCAACACAGCCTCAGGCAAAGGCCGCGCCTCATTATTTTCGCTCCAGTAAGTAGAGTAAAAATAAGGAGTAGAACTTGCGAACTCGCCAGCACAAGTATCGACCTGGAAGTAGGCGGGATGCAAATTGAAGGTCCTGCGCAGCTGCCTTATTTCTGATTCAGACTTCACAGTCAATTTGGCAATTCTTGCATCGGTCATTCCGGCTCTTTTTGCTATTAACAGAAGGTCCTTAGACAGACTCGCCGCCGAAGACTTCAGAGCTTTTTCAATTTCAATGACTGCGTGAATTTGCTCTAAAAAATAAGGATGAATTCTAGTAAGATCAACAATATCTTCTACCGATTTCCCTTCCCGGAACGCTTGGAAAATGTGCCAAATTCTTTGACTATTTGGATAAGAAACTTTTTCAGTTTTATATTCCACATCGGGAATAGCTTCTGAACTCATTTCAAGACTGGCTAAAGCCTTCATGAAAGATTCTTGAAGAGTGCGCCCAATTCCCATCACTTCACCGACCGATTTCATTTGAGTGGTCAGTGAATCTTTGGCCCCAGCAAATTTTTCGAACGCAAAACGCGGAATCTTAGTAACAACGTAGTCCAATGCAGGTTCGTAACAAGAGGGTGTCACTTTCGTGATATCGTTTGTTATCTCGTTCAAACGATATCCAACAGCAAGAAGTGCCGCGATCTTCGCAATGGGGAACCCGGTCGCTTTAGACGCCAAAGCAGAAGAACGACTGACTCGAGGATTCATTTCGATAACAACACGCTCCCCAGTCTGAGGGTGAACTGCGAACTGAATATTCGCGCCGCCCGTTTGAATTCCAACCCCTTCGATAATCTTCATGGCCTCGTCACGCATATCTTGATACTGACGATCTGAAAGGGTTTGCTGAGGAGCCACTGTGATACTGTCACCCGTGTGAACACCGCATGGATCAAAATTTTCAATAGTACAGACCACAACAAAACTTCCGGCAACGTCCCTCATCACCTCAAGTTCAAACTCTTTCCAACCAAGAATACTTTCCTCGACCAGAACTTCTGATGTGGGGCTCTCGTGCAAAGCACCGATTAACATCGCCTTATACTCATCCGGAGAGTATGCAATACCGCCCCCGCCACCCCCCAGGGTGTAGTTAGGACGTAAAATAAGCGGATAGCCGAGTTCGTCGGCAACATTCAAGCCCTGCTCGTAAGTGCGAACAAGATGGGACTTCGGATACTTAGCTCCAATGCGATCCAAGAGACCGCGAAAAAGTTCTCGATCCTCGCCAGCCTTAATCACTTCAGGAGTTGCCCCCAAAAGTTGAACTCCATGTTTTTGCAGAACTCCTTGAGCATGAAGATCCAAGGCTAAATTCAACGCCGTCTGTCCACCAAGAGTGGGGATCACAGCATCTGGCTTTTCTTTTTCAATGATTTTTTCTAAAAAAGGAGCCTTTAAAGGCTCCACATAGATTCTTGTCGCAATTTCAGGATCCGTCATTATCGTGGCGGGGTTCGAATTCACCAAAATAACTTCTAGTCCCTCGGCCATCAGAGCCTTACAGGCCTGAGTGCCAGAATAATCAAACTCACACGCTTGGCCTATTTGAATGGGTCCAGATCCAATGATCAGAACTTTTTTAAGGTCATGGCGTCGAGGCATTGAAAACTCCTTTTTATAAACCCAGTTTACCCTCGTTGGAATAAATCATTTCGGGCTTCACATGGCGATACTGTTCAAATTTATATCTCATTTTAACAAGTCGAAGCATCAATTGATCGACATTTAAATCTGGATCTTTGCGATGCTTTTTCACTTCACTCAAAATAAATTTCTTAGCCGATTCCGGGTGAAAACAAAATCCACGCGCAAAAACCCAGCTTCCCTCATGAGGAATCAATCGAGCTTCAAAAATCTCGTCGGGGTCAAATCCATAAACCCAAGGACTTTGTTTTACGACGATCTTTTTATCTGCCAATAAATCTCGTAAATAAACGTCACTGCCTTTTAGCTTGATAAACTCAAACAACGAGTGACGATGTTCTTTTAGAACTTCCAACAATTTCAATTCAGAATCATCAAATCGCAATTCGCGCTCGAGTGTACATGCTTCAAGAGGCGTTTTTACGTGGCCCGCTAATTCGCGAGTGAAAAAATACCAATCGTAAAATTGAGACATCCGAGATTCAAAATGTTCTGAGTTTTCATCTAAAGTCCCAGAGTTTTCAAAAAACTCTTTCTTCGCGATTAAAAGCTCGTCTTGATAAACACCTTTTACAAAGTGATTCAAAATTTTATCTATTAATATCTCGTATGCGTTTTTTTCAATGCCTGCTGCCATATATCTTCTCTGTTTAGGGAATCATTTTTTCAGTAAAAAACCTGAATAGGTCCTGCGCCTCGCGAGGCCCTGGACATGCTTCAGGGTGATATTGTATCCCTAAACAGTTTAAATTTTCACTATAAATTCCTGCCACAGTTTGATCATTCAAGTTGCGATGGGTCACACGCACCCCTTCGGGCAACGTGGCCTCATCAACTGCATAACCATGGTTTTGGCTAGTCACATAGACTTTATTCAAAATTCGGTCCTCAATGGGATGATTACTGCCCCGATGACCAAAAGGCATTTTGTATGTTTTTGCACCCAAGGCCAGAGATAGAATCTGATGACCCATACAGATTCCAAATATCGGCATTTTCCCTAAAAGCTGCTGTACCGTCTGCGTCGCAACCTGAACATCAGAAGGATCCCCTGGACCGTTTGTCAACATCAGCCCTTGCACTCCCGCAGAGCGAATCGCCTCGGCCGAGGATCGACTTGGAAAAACCACCAGCTCTCTGGTTAGACTTGCAAGCTCTCGCAAAATATTTTGTTTTGAACCGAAATCCAAGACCGCGATTTTAGGTCCTAAAGCATAGTTACCCGGAATCACGTAAGACTCTTTACAAGAGGCTCGGTAAACCCAATCTTTATCTAAATTTCTTTTAGAGCTAATTAAAACAGCTGCTTTATCGCGAGCTTCACCTTCGGAGCTCGCCTTTACCAAAGCCCCCCAGGGAGTTCCGCCGCTTCGTAGGCGCAAAGTCAATGTACGAGTATCAATCTGACTGACAACTGGTATCTCACTTTCGGCTAAAGAAGCCACCCAGCTTCGGTCACGAGCGCTTTCTTGAATTTGCAAAGAAATAAAGCCCTCGATCCAATAACGACCACTTTCAACGTCTTCCGGATGAAGACCATAATTTCCCTGCATGGGCGCCGTCATAACTACAATTTGATTTTGATACGAGGGATCTGTCGCAATTTCTTGATAACCTGAGTGCGAAGTGTTGAATACAACTTCACCTGCACGGTCCGAACCCCCGTGCCACTTTCCAGGAAAACACTCACCACTTTCAAGAATCAAAAAAGCTCGGCTCATACATTTTCCTCTTTTAAAGATTCATAATTTTGAGACATCCAAAGCAGGGCCTGACGGACATAAACACCTGATTGCACTTGATCCAAAATGACTGATTTAGAATGATGTACAACTTCGGTTGCCATCTCGACTCCGTGATTTATTGGCCCCGGATGCATCACCGCACGTATGTGACTATTTTTATCCACATGATCCGAGGTCAACTGATATAGAAAAAAATCTTCGGTTGCATCGGTTGCTCCTTTTGAATGTCGCTCGTTTTGCACCCGCAAACACATCACAACATCACACCAGCCAAGAGCCATTTGAAGATCTGAAAATATCTGAACACCGCACTCTTGAGCCGTCGCCTCAGAAAATAAAAAACTGGACGGACCACAAATAGCGACCTGATAACCTAAGATTCGAGCCAATTCAAAATGAGAAGCTGCAACTCGACTATGTTTAATGTCTCCGACAATTAAAAGCTTCAAGCCTTGAACTGAAACCAATTTAGATTCAAGAGTGAAAATATCCAACAAAGCCTGCGTCGGATGCCCGAAGGGCCCCCAACCCGCATTCAATATTGGAATATCTATTTTTAGTTGAAGATCTTTTAAGTTTAGCTGAGACCCAGTTCTAATAACTATTACTGCTGGCTCCATTGCCGCAACGTTGAAAACCGTATCCTCGAGACTCTCGCCTTTTTCCAGGCTACTGGCCTGACTTCCACTTAAAATCAACGGATGGAGTCCCAACCGAACTGCCGCAGTTTCAAAACTCATACGAGTTCTAGTGCTGGCCTCAAAAAACAAAAGGGCCGCCGTGCGACCCTTAAATAATAGACTGTCATTTTGATTTTTAAACTTTTGCGCCAAAGAAAAAATAGACCGGATATCCTTTACGGATGCGCTTTTTAAATCGATAAGAGAAAATTTATTTCTAGTTAACACTAGAATCAAAGTCTAAGAATGGATTTGAAAACTGTCAACGAGAAGCCATCGCCATCCCGCGACAACTATTTAGCCAGAGTAAAAACTCGGTCCCAACGAATCTGCGGAATCACTCCCATCCCTCTGGATTTATTAGGATCTACCGAAAGCCAAATTAAAATCACCTTACCCTGAATCAAACTTGCAGGGACCGTCCCCCAATATCTAGAGTCATCTGAGGCATCCCGATTATCACCCAAAACAAAAACCTCTCCAGGAGGAACAACCAGAGGACCAAAGTTTCGCGAGCGCCCGCCAATTTCTAATATGACAGATCTTTGCCCCGACGGATCTAACTCGGACCAAACTTCAAACATTTCTGGATTTGGATTTTCAACTGCCGATTCCTTCTTTTCGTACTTCAAGGGCTCATCGTTCAACCAAAGGCGTCCCTCGCGAATTTCTACTTTATCGCCAGGCAATCCCATCACTCTCTTTACGTAACTCACAGCGGGCACACTTGGATAAGTAAAGACAACTAAATCACCCCGAGCAGGTATCGCGACATCTTGATCTGAAAAAAAACTAGCCCCAAGATCTTTATAAGCCAGACGCCAAGAAAAAATAAAATCGCCAGGCTTTAATGCTGGCTGCATGGAACCCGTGGGCACCTTATAGGCCGTTAAAATAAAAAAACGAACAACGACAGCCAAAAGAATCGCGAAAATAACTGTCGCAAAGTATTCACCCCAAGATCTTTTCATACTAAAAGCCTAACGAGGTTCGACCTAGGTATCAAGAACCTAATCATTAAAGGCACTGAATTACTTGAACAATTCTGACTATTGAATTGCCTGGAACATTCTGTTCCAACGAAGCTGCGAAGGATCGCAAACAAATGTCATCGTCGGCAGCTTTTCCTCGCATGACAACCATATCGCCGAGGCTTTTCCTAGAATTAAAGACTCGTCCGCAAATCCCCAAACCCTAGAATCGCTACTCTCGTCACGATTGTCCCCCATAAAGAAATACTTTCCCTCGGGAATTTTGTACACTTGAACAGTGCCCGAAGGCTCGGGATCAAAAAAGCGCACAGAGTGAGTGACCTTGCCCACAGTCTCTTTAAAATAAAAGAAACCCCGGTCTCCTTTTTCCTCAGATACGTTTAAAACCAAAGGTATCCCGTTAATGCGAACTCTACCCGAATCAATCTGAAGCTCGTCCCCTGGCACCCCAATCAATCTCTTTATGTAAAAAACTTGAGGGTTCTCTGGATATCTAAAGACAATCACATCACCGCGCTGAGGCTCTGACCACTTTATCAACCACTTCGTACTAAATGGCCAACGCAACCCATACTGAAACTTATTTACAAAAATATGATCATTTACCAATAAGGTAGGAATCATACTGCCAGAAGGAATTACATAAGGCTCTACCAAGGCCCATCGAACTGAAAAAACAAGCATCAATGGAATTAAAAAAGACACAATAGCTTGAAGCCATGTGCCTTTTTTTGAGATCTCTGACGTCTCTGCTTTTTTCATTTTACTTCACATTATGGAAGAAGCGACCCCAACGTATTGTCAGAGGGTTGCAAAGCATCGGTAATGCAGGAATAGTTTCTTCACAAGACAACCAAACAAACATAGCTCGTCCCAAAATATTTTCTTTTGGTAAAAATCCCCAAAAACGACTGTCGTGCGAGTTATTACGGTTGTCTCCCATCATAAAGAGATGCCCCTCTGGCACAGTCACCGGACCAAAGGTTTCATAAATATCCCCACGACGAAGTAAAATACTGTGCTTCGTGCCCAATAAATCTTCAGTGAAGTGAACATAGTTTTCTTTTGAATCCGAAAAATTTCCATCACGTTGAAAATCTGCATCACGAAGCCACTTACCATCGCTGTTGTCTTCGGGAGCTACCTTCTCCATAGCCTTGTCATTTACATACAGAGTACCGTTTTCGTAATAAATCTTATCCCCTGGCTGACCCACAATTCTTTTAATAAAAAATGTGCTCATATCCTTCGGATATTTAAAAACGACAACTTCACCACGAACAGGCTCGCTGAATTTAGCCAACCAATTTTCGCTAAAAGGCACACGAACACCATAAGTAAGTTTGTTCACAAAAATATGATCATGAATTAGCAACGACGGAAGCATCGACCCCGAAGGAATGACATAGGCCTCGATAAAACCCCAACGAATAAATAAAGCGATAAAGACTGCTAGAAAAAGAGAACCCCACCCTTCAGTCCAAAAATGCTTTTCTCTAAAGTTCCATGAATTCATTTTATCTTTTTTATCGCTCATCTTAATTCCTTGATGAATTTCAAATTCTCTTAATCTTCAACTTTTAAAATCGCTAAGAAGGCTTCTTGAGGCACATCAACAGATCCGATCTGCTTCATGCGCTTCTTACCCTCTTTTTGTCGTTCAAGAAGCTTACGTTTACGTGATATGTCACCACCATAACACTTCGCCGTCACGTCTTTTCTCAAAGCTCCAACTGTTTCTCGAGCCACAATCTTTGAACCAATGGCCGCCTGAATAGCGACTTGGAACTGCTGACGAGGAATAAATTCCTTCATTTTCTCGACTAGCAAACGACCACGAGTGGCCGCTTTTGATCGGTGCACGATCAAAGAAAGGGCGTCGACAGGCTCCGCATTGATGAGGATATCCATTTTCACGAGCTCACTCTCTACGTAACCAGTCACTTCATACTCCAAAGACGCATACCCTTTAGAGATCGACTTTAGACGATCATAGAAATCCATGACCATTTCGTTCATTGGCAGACTGTATTCGATAATCACTTTGCGCTCATTGATATAATCCAAACGCAATTGCGTTCCACGCTTATCTTCGCAAAGCTTTAAAATCACACCGATGTAGTCTGTCGGCGTGTGGATAGTCACCTTCACAAAGGGTTCTTCCATTTTGGCGATCTTCGTTGGATCCGGCATTTGCGACGGGTTGTCCAACATAAAGCTTGTTCCATCCATCAAATGCATTGCATAGACCACCGTTGGCGCCGTCGTGATCAGATCTAGGTCAAACTCGCGCTCCAAACGCTCTTGAACGATTTCCATATGAAGAAGTCCCAAGAACCCGCAGCGATAGCCGAAGCCCAAGGCCGCTGACTTCTCGATTTCATATGAAAGAGAAGAGTCATTCAAACGAAGTTTATCGAGCGCCTCTTTAAGTTTTTCGTACTCAGAAGCGACAACTGGGTAGATACCCGCAAAAACCATAGGCTTGATCTTTTTAAAACCTGGAAGCGGCTCCGCCGCAGGAGTTTTCGCATGAGTAACAGTGTCACCCACCTCGACGTCACGGATATCTTTGATACCACAAACGATAAAGCCCACTTCGCCTGGCCCCATCTCTTCAACGTTGGCTGCGAATGGACGGAATTTACCCAGCTTCAAAACTTCGTAATCACGATGTGAAGCCATGAAGCGAATCTTTTCGCCTTTTTTGATCGTACCTTCTTTGACACGAACCAAGACAACGACGCCTTGATATGGATCAAACCAAGAGTCAAAAATCATCGCCTGCAAAGGCCCTTGAGGATTTCCTGTCGGAGGTGGCACCTTTCGAACGATCGTTTCAAGAATGTCTTTGATACCGATACGCTCTTTTGCCGAAGCCATAACAACTTCAGAACAATCAATACCTACGGTGTCTTCGATCTGTTTTTTCACACCTTCTGGATCGGCGTTAGGAAGATCGATCTTATTTAGTACAGGCAAAACTTCAAGATTGTTCTCCATGGCCAAATAGACGTTCGCCAAAGTCTGGGCTTCAACACCTTGAGCCGCATCGACTACAAGAATTGCGCCTTCACAAGCTGCTAAAGAACGAGAAACTTCGTAAGAAAAGTCTACGTGTCCCGGAGTATCAATAAGATTGATTTGATAAGTATTGCCATCGTCAGCCTTATAAGACAGACACACAGTTTGAGCTTTGATCGTGATGCCACGTTCACGCTCGATATCCATATTATCCAAGAATTGAGCTTGCTCTTCACGCTCTGAAAGAGATCCAGTGTATGCAAGCAAACCGTCAGCAAGAGTCGACTTACCGTGGTCAATATGGGCGATGATAGAGAAGTTTCGTATTAGGTTTTGATCCATTGTGTGTATTATGCAAAGTGAAACGCCGGTTCGCTAGACACGACCCGGCGCATTTTGTTTTATTTTGAACTTTTTGGCTTAAGCCAAAGTCTTAACAGCATCTTTAAGCTGATCTACTTTGTTTAACTTTTCCCAAGTAAAGCTATCTTCATTGCGTCCAAAGTGACCATAGGCCGCTGTCGGAGAGTAAATTGGTCTAAGAAGATCCAACTCCTTCGTGATACGAGCTGGTCTCAAATCGAAGACCTGACGAACTGCTTTTTCAAGCACTTCAGGTCCCACTTTTGATGTTCCATAGTCGTTAACAGTGATTGAAACTGGCTGAGCCACTCCAATTGCATAAGCAACTTGAACCAACACACGCTCTGCCAAGCCCGCCCCAACGATATTCTTCGCAATATGGCGCGCAGCATAAGCAGCAGATCTATCCACTTTTGAAGGATCTTTACCCGAGAAAGCTCCGCCCCCGTGAGCACCGTGACCACCATAGGTATCCACGATGATCTTACGACCTGTTAAACCAGCATCGCCCATAGGGCCACCAGTCACAAATCGACCCGTTGGATTAATAAAGAACTTCGTATTGTTATCCAACCACTGGGCAGGAATAGACTTCTTGATCAACTCTTGAGAAATGAACTCTTGAATCATCGCTTGAGACGCATGCTCAGCATGTTGAGTTGAAATCACAACAGCGTCGATACGCTTAGCAATTCCGTTTTCATACTGAACCGTAACCTGAGATTTAGAGTCAGGGCGCAACCAATCAACCTTATTAGCTTTACGAAGCGACGCCAAATCCTTCATCAATCGATGAGACATTGCAATCGACAATGGCATCAACTCTGGAGTTTCGTTCGTTGCATAACCAAACATCAATCCCTGATCGCCCGCACCCTGATCGTCAGAAAGAGTCTCTTTAACTCCCATTGCGATATCTGGCGATTGCTGGCCAACTGCTACCATCACACCACAAGTTTTATAATCAAAGCCCTTATCCGAATGATCATAACCAATGTTCTTAACTACATTGCGAGCGATTTCAGAAATATTTACTTTCGCAGAAGTGGTGATCTCACCACCAACAACGATCAAGCCAGTTGTTAGTAAAGTTTCACAAGCCACGCGTCCCTTAGGGTCCTGAGCTAAAATAGCATCAAGTACGCCGTCAGAGATTTGGTCCGCCATTTTATCGGGATGGCCTTCAGAAACAGACTCACTAGTAAAAAGGTAGTTTTTCACTTCTTCATTACCTCAAAAAATGTGAATAGGGTTGATTTAAAACAGTGCTGCGCAAAGTAGCACCCCCCGCCAATGGGGTCAACAGCTAAGCTATTGATATATAAAGAAAAAGAGCCCAAAAAAGGGCCCTTTATTCAAGATGTTAGCAAAAGCCTCGGTTTTGGAGGCTGTAGACGACTTAAGCCGCCTTACGATAGTTTCTAAAACTCCATTCGAATTGATCGTTTGTCTGCTCTAGCTTGCCCTCTTTTGATAGCTCATGCATTTTGTGATTTTGCATTTGTTTGCGGACCTTAAGAAATTGCTTCTCGAGTTTATCGATGCAGAAGTCTACCGCAACATAGGGATCATCACAGGTTGCTTGCGCTCTAAAGTACCGCTCTCGAGTATTCACAGAAATCTCTACGGTAAAATCACCTTTGAATTTACTGTAGAAAATTTGGCTGTGTCCGTCCTTCAAAAGAAATTTCCCAATCTCGGCGAGCTTTTCTTCCGTATAGCTGACTAGAGAATCTGAATGATCGAGATGTTTGAAGGTGAAATTGTTTTTCATGTTTGCTCCTCTTCATCCCCTTTGAATTCAAAAGGGTTCTGTTGTTTTTCTATTTAGATCCTGGCGCTACCGCAGCATCCGTGACGGGACAAAGCGCCTCGATGGTCCCTATTAATGACTTCGCATCGTGAAGGTATTTTTCTATCGGAACGAAAGCTTGATGGGCTGGCTGACAGTGCCCTTTTTTCGCCAAAATAAATGAATCGTAGTACCGGTCTCGTAGCGAAGCTGGAAGGCGGTCAATCCCCTGAGGCGCCTTCACTGGACGGGCTTCTTTTAAACGGCCTTCCAAAATGCCGACCGCTTGATTTTGAGGATCTACTTTTTTAAGACTTTTCAAAAGAGCTCGAGCTCCCTCTAGATTTCCGACCTCTATATAAGATTCAATTTTTGCGATGGATTGAGTGATCTGGACCGCAGAGGGCTTACGAAAAGCCTGGCGAGTGTGAAACGGATCCGTTTTATAACCCACGAGCAAACAAATCAAAGCTGTTACAACTTGCCAAAATCTCACAGGGAAGCCTCCACACACCGTACTTACATTCGGCTTACTTTCGGTCAACAGACTCGATGTAAGTCTTAGATGTAATTCTTATCGGAGGTGCTGGACAAAAGCTGAGGAAAAAAAGAATTTATTTTTGTTCTTAAATGATACAAAAAAACCGACTTGCCTAAAAAAGAAGCAAGTCGGCTCGAATCATTTCAAAAGTGACAAGATTTAATACTGAATTAAAGAGTGGATTCGCTGTCCGTTGAAGCGCATTTGATTCAAAAAGGTCAAGTCTGCCAAAACCGCAACCTGAGACACTTCATAACCAGCATCTTTGCATAGTTCAATAGCGGCTTGCAAAGTCCCACCGGTCGCCAAAACATCATCCACAACCATTACTCGACCTTTGCCTGGTGGAAGCTCGATTGTGGCCTCACCATACTCTAGCGCATAGGATTTTTTTAATGTTGGAGGCGGCAGTTTCCCCGCTTTTCGAATCGGCAAAAAACCTTTTTTGTGAGTGGAAGCCAAGAGGGCTGCCAAAATAAACCCACGTGATTCAATACCTGCAAAATAATCCACTTTTGCTAAATCTGTGTGTTCAACAAGCTTTTGAGAAATAAACGCTAGGGCCTCAGGATTTCCCAACAAGGGAGTCATATCTCTAAAGAGAATCCCTTGTTTAGGAAAATCAGGCACGTCGCGGATCAAAGTCTTCAGATCCATGTTCGCTCCTGTATTATAAATTAAAAGAACTTTTTTCGCTGTGACGAAGGTAAGATTTTTAAAAGATCTCGATACTTCGCGACAGTTCGCCGAGCAATTTGTATACCCTCGGCCTTTAACATTTCAACTAATTTCTGATCTGACAACGGACTCTTCGTATCTTCTTTTGAAATCAAGTCCTTGATTCTTAACTTCACGGACTCTGAGGCCATGTCGTTACCATCTGAAGAGCTAATCCCGGAGTTGAAAAAATACTTCAATTCGTAAATACCCTGAGGCGTATGCATGTATTTCGCCGTCGTCACTCGAGATACCGTAGATTCGTGCATTCCGATGTCATTCGCAATGTCACGCAAAACCATGGGTTTTAAATGCGCAGGTCCTTTTTCAAAAAACTCGCGCTGATGCTTAACGATAGAGTCCGCAACTTTATGAATCGTACGCTGCCGTTGATGGATCGACTTAATCAACCAAACTGCCGAGCGCAATTTTTCTTGGATATAATCCTGAGTCTTGTCAGCCCCCGCTTTGGCGCCCTTCAACATATTTTTGTAAAAATTCGAAATTTTTAAGCGAGGAAGACCGTCTTCATTCAAAGACACAACGAAGTCATCACCCACCTTGTAAACATAAACATCCGGAGTCACATACTGAGTGTCGTCCGTCATGTATTTTCGACCTGGCTTTGGATCCATCGCATAAATGATCTTGCACATCTCTACAACATCTTCCAAATCCAAATTCATCGCTTTAGCGATGGCTTCGTAGTTCTTCTTTTCTAGATCCTTCAAATGATTGTTAATTAAGCTAACTAAATCATTCGTATCTTCTTCAAGATGCTTCGCTTGAATCAACAAACACTCTTTTAGGTCACGCGCTCCAACCCCAGGGGGATCAAACTCATGAACTAAAGTTAGCGTGTCCTCCAATAAGGATTGATCAACGTCTTCTTCTTTAGCCAGTTCATCAAGAGGAACCTTTAGATATCCATCTTCATCGATAGCACTGATCAGAACCTCAGCAGCAATTTCTTCTTCCTCTGAAAAGCCACTCATTTTTACTTGCCATAGCAAATGGTCATAAAGACTTTGAGTCGTTGAAATCACGTTTTCATAATTCATGATTTCTTCTGAGCCACCACCGGAACCCGTTTGCGGAGGCTTCTGATTGGCTTCAAAATAAGTCTCCCATTCGAACTCATCTTGTTTTTTAGGATCTTGAGTTGTGGCATCAGCGGATTCACCGCCATCAACCTCGGCGGCAGCTTCTTTAGTTCGTTGAAGGTCTTCGCCCTTTAGAATCTCAGCTTCTTCAAGAATTGGATTTTCTTCAAGTTCGGAACGCACAGACGATTCCAGCTCAAGACGCGACATCTGCAAAAGCTTGATAGCCTGCTGCAGCTGCGGCGTAATCACCAAATTCTGTGATAAGTTCATCGACTGTTTCAATGCCATTTCGACCCCTTAAAGAGTTTGACAACTTTACAAACGGAAGTTTTCACCAAGATAAAACTTCCGTGCAACCTCTGAATTCGCGATTTCATTCGGGTCGCCACTGACCTGAATTCGACCATCCTTCAAGATATAAGCATAATCGCAAATCCCCAAAGTCTCACGAACGTTATGGTCCGTGATCAGAACTCCTATACCTTTGTCCTTGAGCTCTCGAATGATATTTTGAATATCTGCGACGGCAATAGGATCGATACCGGCAAATGGCTCATCTAATAATAGAAACTTAGGTTCGCCGGCCAACGCCCGCGCTATCTCGACTCGACGTCTCTCTCCCCCGGACAACGCATAACCGTAAGAATCACGAATATGCCCAATTCGGAAATCTGAGATCAACTGCTCTAATCGCTCTGACCGTTCAACACCCGAGTAACCATGAGCCTCGAGTGCCACTACGATATTCTCTGAAACAGTTAGTTTTCGAAAAATAGACGGTTCTTGCGCAAGATAACTTAAGCCCACTCTTGCGCGCTGATACATTGGCTGCTTGGTGATCTCTTCATCGTCCAAACGAATTTCACCAGAATCAGGTTTGATAATTCCAACGACCATATAAAATGAAGTCGTTTTGCCAGCCCCATTGGGACCTAACAAGCCCACAACTTTACCGGACTCTACAGAAAAGGAAGCTCCGTCTACGACTTTACGTTTCTTAAAGGTCTTACAAATCTCTTTGATAGATAATAGGCTCATGCTTACTTATTCTCCATCCGAGCTCTGACTCTTTCAACCTTTACTTTTTTTCCACCTTCTAAAAAAACAATTTCGTCGCCCTGCAACTCGTCGTCACCCTGCTGTACTTTGGGCGAGCCCTTGAACGTGTATTTTTGATTAAGGACATCTAACAATACAGATTGTGACATGGCCTTTTTTTCTAGATCTGAAACTTGAACTCCGCCCTTAACTTGAATTTGGGTTAAACTTGATTGCGCTTTTTGATATAAAAACGAAGCTTCCGGCCCTTCCAACTTCATCTGATCATACATCATCACGACATTCCCGAAAAATTGGGCTTCATTATTAGAGGAAGAAAAAATCGCTCGTCCGGCGGAAACCTTAAGCTGCTTCCCGTCAGCCAAGGTTCGCTGACTTTCCACCGGGCCTCCAATATCCATGGTTTTTTGATCCACAGAAATAAGCATAGAAGTCCCTGTCAAAGCAAGCCCAGCACCAGAACCATCGCTAGGTGCGGTCATTTGTACTTTATTAGGGCTTACGAGATGGCGACTTTTTGATTGATACTCAATAGACTCTGTCCTAAAGATATATCCGTTGGAAGACTGAGTTACGACATTCCCACGAATGCGAACATTGCGTTTTTCACCTTCAAGACTTCCCTGATCACCAGTGACCGTAAACTGAGCCGACTCGTCGGAGTAAAAAATAATTTTGATTTTTCGTAAATTCCAAGCTTTTGAATCACTATCGCCTTCCGCTTTTTCAGCAAAAAGCTCCCAGTCTCTTTTTCCCGCTTGGCTTTCGACCAGATGCACGCCGGCCATTGTTTGCTCGGCCGCTGACTTATCAATTTTTACTTTTTGAAGACGTTCTTCTTCTTTACGGCTCTGCTCAAGCTTTTGTGGAAATACGATGAGTATTTCCACAAAAATAAGAGCCAATAGAGCAACGTAAACGTAGTTTTTGAACTTCATTAGTTCGAATTAGCATCGTTTGACAGTTTCGTCACGGCAAAGTTCATTTGACCACCACCAGCTTCCTTGACGGTAGCCATGACTTTCTTAACTGTAAGGACATCAACCCCTTTATCGGCTTGAATTGTCACTTTATCCCAAACAACTTCTTCAACTGCAGCGTCGCCCTGCAAAACGTTTCTTAATTTGTTCTGCAACTTCGAGTCATGCTCGGCTTTCGCCTTTTCAAGGGCCGCTTTTACATTTTCATATAAGCCTGGAATCATCCAATTATCTGGACCCAACGCTTGAACTTCCTCGAAAGTTGCCACGGGATTTCTATCTATCAATACTTCCTTAGACGAAATGGTAACTACGATTGCAGGCTTCAACTCTTTAACCGCAGCGGCCTTTGGAAGAGTCACTTCTTTAGGGATATATATAATTTCTCCGGTTGCGCTGTAATTTTGCAACAAAAAGACAACAAGAACCGTGAACATATCCACCATGGCGGTTAGATCAAGAGTCGCAGTGGCTTCACGCTTCCCTTTTTTTCTTTTAAGAATATTGTGATAACGAAATCTTTCGCCAGGACGATAAATAGCCATTAGAGTGGATCTCCTGTTGCAATATCAATCGATGGAAACCCAGCAGTCAAAGCCATGTCCATCGCCTTAATCAATGTTTCGTAAGGTAAACTTCCCGTTAAAGCTAAGATAACATCTTGCTTTTCAGGATAGATTTGCTTTACACGCTGCAATTGAGCCAACAAACCCGCCTCATCAAACTGACCGTCTGAAAGCAATGGTAACGAGATCACTTGTTGACCGGCTGTCAATACATACCCAGCAGGCTTTACATCAACCTTAAGAACCAAATCGGCCATCGGAGGAGGAGTGACCGGATTATTTTCGTTCTTCTTACCATTGACAGTCGTTCCGATCTGAATCATCGAAACTTGGGTCCAAACCGCAGTGATCAAAAGAAAGGTGATCAGAACCGACATCAAATCGATGAACGGAACAAGATTTAGATCGACCTGCTTCCTTCTGCCGCTGGATTTACCCGACTCAATATGTGCCATAAATCACCTATTCGCGAATTTTGTCGCGGTTCGCAACTACAAGATTCAAAAGACTCATGCTTGTTTCAACAACTTCATTTTCTGTTTTTGAAATCTTGTGCTGGAAAATTCCGTAAGAAATAATACAAATAATCGCAACGCCAAGACCAAACGCAGTACAATTCAAGGCATGCGAAATACCTTTTGAAAGCTCCATAGCTTTTGTTGCGGGGTCTGCTGCTGCAACTGCACGGAATGAACCAATCATACCAATGATCGTTCCCAACAATCCGGCAAGAACTGCGATGTTACCAAATACCGCCAAAAACGAAACCCAACCTTCTACTTTTGGCATTTCTCTCATGACCGCAGCATCCATCGCTACTTGAATCTCTTCATCAGGGCGTTTATTCATCGCCTGAATTAGCCCCGCCTTCACTGTATTAGTCATCGGTGCTGGTCTCGCGTCACAGAACGAGATCGCTTGGCGCAAGTCGCCGGCCACCACCATTCTAAAAATCTGATCAGTAAAATCTTTTTTATCGACAGCCAAGTTTTTCAACTTCATGGCTCGCTCAATAATCAAGATGAAAGCTAGTATACCGATGCACGCAATAACGTACATGACGGTTCCACCTTCCATAAAGGCTCGTTGGAAAAAATTCATATTCTCTACTGTTGCTGTTGGATTCACGGTGCTCCTCCTTAGTAAAATTAATTAGTTTGATTCAAAACGAAAGGATATGCGACTTCCGCTGTCATACCTTCTGGCGGCTCTGGAAAAATCCATGACGCCAGACGATCTCGGATACAAGATTCCACGGCCGAGTCTCCTAATGTCGAAGACTTCACCTTTGCATTTCTCGCTTGCCCTTTAGCCACAATTTCCCATGAAATAATGACTTTACCCTCAAGCTTTGTACCCTTTGGTTTATTATTTAAAGCTCTTTCATAACAACTTTTAACTTCATGAAGCTTTGCGCGAATAACTCTGCGAATTGCCTCGCGGTCGATTGTGCCAACGAAATCTTCCTCAGCTCCGCCAGAGTCAACGGTCACAGTCGTTTTATTTCCAAAACCGTCCGTGGCACCGTAAGCGTTCATGCCAGAACCTCGCCCTTTGGTTCCAATCCCCGCGATACCTTGAGTCGCAGTGCCCTTACCGCCAGCACCGGTGTCCTTAAACTTCGAACCAAGATCGTCCCCGGCGCGATCGTCAGCAAATCCAGAAGTACCCGTAGCCTTATCCGCCATTCCTAAAAGCTCTCCAGATCCAGAGTAAGCTTGATCAAGTTTAGCTCTATTGCCGCCAGCACCAAAGGTGCTAAATAAACCGACTTTATTTAGGTCTTTGTTAGCGGACTGAGCGTTGGCTCCGGCCTTGTCAGTTGTTTTTACTGCGCCTCCTTGGCGAGTCGATGAAAACTGCTTCGGCTTATCTTTCGAATTTGGCTTAGGTGCCAACTCGGATGCTCGAGCTGCTACTTGATTCTTCTTCGCTTGCTCAAGTTTATCTTGATTACCTTTTTTTACATTCTCTTGCTTTTTATCAGCAACCTGCGCCTCCACCTCTTCTGGTGGCTTTGGCGGAGGAGGCGGTGGTGGTTTCACCTCGTCCTTAACAACAGGCTCTGGTGGTTTTGGTTCTGGTGGCTTCTGCGGAGGAGGATTAAACACGACCTCTGCAATACGCTGAACCTCTTCCGTTTCAACTCCCCAATCAACTGGCGTAATGGAATCAATATAAAACTTGAATAGCCCCGCCATAACAATAGCCAACACCAATGCTGTCAATTCGGAAGCTGACAACATCATCGGAGGCTCCATCGCCACCAATGCTGTTTGCGGAGCATATCTAAAGACTAGTTGTAAATCCGAATTGCGATGAGAAACAAAAATCGCTTCGCCTTGATCTAGCCGAACTATATTACCCTGTGGATTTTTTTGAATTCGAGATTGTAACGCCTCATCCTTCAACAGACCTGAAACTGTCATGATTTCGCAAGACATCTCTGGACTTAACTGAACACGAACCCCTGCAGTCGTATCCAATAAAGGCCAACCTCTTGGAGCAAACTCTGTCGGCAACGCAATTGCCTGATCATCGGATGTTCCAAGTCTTACAACTTGCTTCTTTTTAAAGATCACAGAATTTAAGACGCGCTCTTTCCAACAGACCAATACTTCCACGTATGGCCCTTTACCAGGCTTGATAAATTCTTTCAGATCCTTTGCGTCTGAAGGAGGAGCATAAGTTGCGCCTTTCTTCTTCTTTCTTCCAGGAGCGCTACTTGATTTAACAGATTTTATTTCTGGTTTACTTGGAGCTTTAACCGCTACAGTCTCTCCACTGGCTCCCAGAACAACTGCAGACTCTACAACCTTTGGCTTTTCAACTGGAATTACTGTTTCAGGAACCTTTGGCGCTTCTACCGGCTTAGTCGTTTCTGCAATTTTAACAGGTTCACTAGGCTTGACTGGTTCGACTGGTTTAGTGTGGTTAGACGCAACCGATTCGCCAGCTGGGACTGCCTTTGGTTTTGGCACCCCTACAAAGAACTGAATCTTGTAAGGCCCCACGACTACTTCGTCGCCTGATGAAATGCTTTCATCTAAAATCGCTTGGCCATTCTTAAAAGTCCCTGTTTGCGATCCAAGATCACAAATATAAAAGCCCGAATCACGAAGCTCGATTAAACAATGGATCGGCGAAACTCCATCACCTTCTAAATCAAGATGAACATCGGCATTGTGACCAATCACAATTTGCTCTTGATCAAACTGCTTCACTTCTTTTAGTTTGTTTTCTTTGAATATTCTTAATATTAACGGTGATTTCAATTTGCACCCCGAACTCGCTGCACATCTTCAGTTGTTCTTCTCATCTCGGGTAAAAAGTTTTCTCTAAGTTTAATTAGCTTTCCGTAATTGAAATTCTTTTTCTGAAACAAATAGAAAAGTTCCGGCTTCTGAGTTCCACCTTCGACAAGTTCATCTTCAAAACTTATCGTCGCTCTTCTTTCTTTAACTTTTTTGCCAGTACTAGGTGTTGAGCTTTGAGCCCAAACCAATTGTCCTGCAAAAAATATAACACAAAAAAGAAACTTCAACATATCCCCTCCGGGTTCCTCTATTTTAAACCAGTTTTTGCCTTGTTTTCCAAAGCATTAATGCGAGAGCGAGTATCAGCTGGACCACCCACAAACTTTAGTCTGCTTATGACCTCTAGACCTTCAGAGTATTTGCCCATACCTTCAATCAACAAAATCGAATAATTAAACAGAGCCTCTTTATCGTTTGGATTTGATTTAAGAACCGCACTATACATCTCTTCGGCCTTCTCATTTTTACCGCTCGCTGCTAATGCTACACCGTAATTTGTTAAGACCTTATTGTCGCGGATACCACGTCTATAGGCAGTTTCAAGAGCTACTCGGGCTTTCGAATAATCACGTTCCGCAACATAGAGCGCACCAACATTCGCCGCAGCTACACCGTCATCCATATTAATTTCTAATGCTTTTCTAAATGAAAAAATGGCTTCTCGTCTTTCGCCTTTTGCAAGCAACACAACACCCAAGTTATTATGTAACTCACTAACTACTGAGTTGGCTCCGATGGCTTTTCGAAGCATGTACTCGGCCAAATCAAAACGCCCCTTTTTATAGTGATACATTCCCATCGCGTTCAAAGCCTTTAGATCTGTGGGGTTCCGATATAAAATGCCCGCAGCGGCTTGATACATCTTCTCGTCAGATTGCGACTTCACCGCCTCATTCAACTCTGCGTACTGAGATTGAACAGGCGGCAGAGTGTTTTCAATAGGCGGAATAACAAGCTCTTCCGAGCGCTTTGAAGACTTCGAAGTTTCTTTAGCGGGCCGTGGTGCCTCGGTGATAACCGGTGCAAAGTCCTCGGTTTGTTCTTCTTTCTTAGAAGAGGTCGAGCAACCAACGAAACCTAATACTAAAAACATTATAAAAATATTTTTCATCGGCTAATCCAATTCACTAAGCGAGTATCTGCAGAGACTTCACCTCGGTTGTAATAACCAGATGGATCAATGCTATTCATAAAATTATAAGAACTCTTGTATGCTTCGTTATATACCTGAAGCTCCCAACCGCGCTCGACCGCCTTTTGATGAGACTCTTTTGCTTTCACATTAAATGGATCAGCGAATTTCTGAATCCCGTCCTTATATTGCCGAGTCTCGTCGGCATTAAGCCCCGGTGGTAATGGTGCCTTCAAAATGGTAGCAGCCATATTTTCATTGGCCTCTCCAAGTAAGTTTAAGGATGACACAATTTCTTCGGCTGAATCCAACTTAATGACTTCCCCAAGCTCATTATTCAACTTTCCAAGCAAAGCAATTTTTCGATCTGCAGCAGCCTTTTGCTTCGCAGGGTCGGCCGGAAAAGATATAGATCTGAACTCATCAAAGGATTCTTTTGCAACGGCAAGTTTAAGCTTGGCAGGAAATATCGGAGAAACTTTTGATCGGCCGGATAAGCGCCGATGAACCGCCAAAGTCTTCTCTCGCCACTCTTTTCTTTCAGCGGCAGTCCCTGCAAGCTCAGAAAGTCGATAGTGGGCCTCGATAACCTGATCAGCGTCCGTAGGGTTGGTCTCAAGATAAAACTTATACGACTCGTAGGCTTTAAACCGAGCGCCTGACTTACGCTGAGCCTCTGCTAGGGCCCAAGAAGCTTCAGCCTTATCTTTCATTGTTTTCGCATTACTTAAATATTTTTCGTATGCCTGAACCGCCGAACCTGATTTACCTAAAGCATCGTATAATACACCAGCATTAAATAGATAGTTCGAAGCTAATGGATCCTTGGCATCTTCATTAGCTGCTTGCATAAATAATGAAGCGGCCTCATCAAATTGACCTGAATCTTGATAGAGCTTCGCCAACAATCTTCGAGACTTTGGTTTGAGCTTCTCCGCCTCGGGCTTATTACTTGCTAAAACTTCACGATGAGAATTGATTGCCTTTAGATTTTGCCCGTCACGCTCGTAATTTACACCCGCATTAAATAATGCAGTAATAGCCAATGCCGAACTTGGGTTTTGCTTAGCAAATGCTTCAAAAGAAACCGCCGACGCGCCATACTTTTTCGCAATTTCTAAATCTTGACCTTCTTTAAAGCTGGCCTTTTCCATCACGCTTCGAATTTCCGCGCCAGCCTTTGAATTTGCAAAACCTGGGTCCGCCAATAACTCGGCACCAGTCTTGGCCATACCAACATAGTCTTTTTTCAGATTGTAAATATCTAAAAGTAAGTTTGCAGAATACTCTGAATATTTTGTTTTACTATGAGACCTTACAATATCTTTAAAATATCTTTCAGCCTCATCAAAGCGATTGTGTTGATAGTACAGTCGTCCCAACCGAAATTTAATTTCCGGCGCTTTTTCAGATGTAGGAAATTTCTCTAAATACCAAGAGGAATACTTTACGAAGCGATCAACTTTAGGATCCATAGCAATGGGATCTAAACTTGTACCCACTCGCTTTGAGAGCTCCTCATCCGGTGGAATACTTCGCTCCAGAGCAATCATTAAGTTCTGAGCAGACTTATCGTAAAACTTGCTCTGAGGGGCATTATCAACAACCCATTTATACTTTTGAGCGGCCTCATCATACTTCTGCATATCGTATAACAATTCTGCGTAGTAAAATGTCATGTCACCGGCCATCGGCGAAGTTGAAAATTCTTTAAGATAAAGCTGATACCCATCAGCCGCATTATTCTGAGAAAATGCTGCCCTAGAATTCTGCGCCGTCTGGTGTTGCTGCAAAATATAAGTACGCAAGGTGGTTTCGCGTAACTTTAAAGCATTATCGGCTAATTCAGGATTTCCTTTGTTGGCTTGCATCCAAGCACTATTAGGTCCATAATCCAGAACCAATTTCATGAGCTCTTCTTTAAACTTACCTGTGTTTTTAGCGTAATAAAAATTTTGAACAATTTGATATTGAAATTCGAAAGCCTTTGGATGAGTCGGACGTTCAGCAATCAAAAGCCCAAATACCACCCGAGAACCCTCTTTGTTTCCCTTATCAGAATAATAATATGCCAATTTTTCTAAGAAGCCAGAAACATCCCCACCTACGACTCTTTTAAAGTAATTCGAAGCATCCTCTGGCTTACCCACTTCGGCGTAAAAGACCACCAGATCGCGAGTTGCCTCGGCCTCAAGGCGACTTTTATTAACCATCTTTTTGCTAGCAAGTTTCGACGCCTCTTGGTCTTGTCCAGACTTGATAATAAATTCAAGATACTTCAACGCCTGCTCGTTCTTGCCTAAACGATATAGACACCACGCACCTTTATACAAGGAGAACGTGTGTAAGCGATGTCGTTTATCCTTGATGATGCTCGAATACTCTTTGTAGGCATTTGCCCATTGCTCATTTTCAAAGTAGTACTCACCCAACGCAAAATGGGCTTCTCCGACAAAGGCATTATTGGGATATTCTGAATTTAAACGCTCGTAAAAGCCCGCACCTTTTTTGGTGTCCCCTAATTCAAAATAATTATATCCCAAAAAGAACAAAGCTTGGGACATCTTAGGATCTCGAGGAAAGTCCCTTTGGAACCATTCATACAATTGAACGGCCTTGCGGTTGTATTCGCGGGCAGGCGCTAACTCTAACGTCGGTTTAGACTTGGTTTGACCGGCCTGGAAGGCCCTTAATTTTTTGTCGTAATCATCCTGAATTCGCTGATCTATTAGGGTGGATTTTTCCACATAAAGTTCAGCCAATCTTAACCAAAGCTCGCCTCGATTAGGACTGCTTTTAAACTTCTGAGTGAGCTTGTAAAGCTGATCTATCTGCTGATCTAAGATTCGCTCATACTCTGCCGTTGTCGAATCTGAATCTGCTCTCATAAATGTCGATGACTTTGGCGGTTTAACACTCTCCAAATTCACTGATTTATTCGGAGCAAAATCATAGCCCGCAGAAATGACTTCAGTGAAGCTCTTTTGCCGAGCCCCAACAGCACCGGCCCCGCGGGAAGATTGTTTTGCTTGAGATAACAACTCGCCTACCGTTTGCTTGCGCTTGGCAGTTTGAGCCACGGCAGTTTCAACTGCACCCGTTATAAAATGCAAACCGAGAAGCCCAACGACGATGAATTTTGCATTACTCATTTTCATAAATTACTCGCAGCTCGACTTTCCTAAATAGTGATAGTTACCTACTTCATCTAACCAATACTCTCCTTGGAAAGGATAGTACTCGTAGCCGTTCTGTACGTAAAATTCGCGATCAATTTTTTCATCGATAGACATTTCCACATCTTTACCAACGATCTTCTTTTTCACGGCCTCTTTTTGCCCTGTTATCATTTCATAGCGAATGAAACCAGCTTGCTCGTATAGATCCTTTAACTCGACTCGCATATTCAACATATGTGCCTTAACCATGTCACCCACGGCTAGTTGAGTATTGCGCTCGCGGTTTGATAAGATTTTCAAGCTGTACTTACCCAACGGACTACTTCTAAATGAAGAGTTGGCTTCAATTCTTGAACGCTCTTGATTTAACTTAACCAGATAACCAAATGCACGTCTGACGTTAGCTTCGCCAAGAATATGCCGGGAAACCATATACGGAATTTTACTTCCTTTAACTTCTTCGATTGATTTATTACGTACCTTAGCAATTTCGTTATAGAAGTCGCCAGCCTCATTAGTAGACTTTAGGAAGTCACCAATCTGCCTACGAATCGGACCATAGGTGTTTTCATAAAGAGATAAAACCTTTTCCATCTCGTCATACTTACAAATATAGAGATAGACGATTGATCGCAGCAAAAGGGACTCGGGGTTGTAGTCATCCTTGTAATAAGTAGAGTGCAAAGTATGGAAATTCGATAGTGCCGAACGGAACCGAGCCGATCTTAACATCGCCCAAGCCTGCTCAAATACAGCATCGTGCCATAATATATTATCCTTAGGCACTTTTGAATACGCCTCTACTGCAGCATCAAAATCTTGCTTTTGATAAAGAGCTCGGGCTATCGATAGCTGCGCTGCCACTCGATTCGTATCATTCACAGCTGCTTTAGTTCTCGTGTCCAGCATTCTTTCAAAAACGGGTATTGCACGCTCCGGCTTGCCCGCTTCTAAAAGTGTCAAGCCTCGACCATAAAGAGCCTGATTGTAATAAGAAGAGCTCTCCGCAACTTTCGAATACATTTGTTCGGCTTGTTCGAAGTTCAAGTTACGCAGCTGTACTTCTCCAAGGCGGAAATAGACCATATCGCGGTTTTTCATTGGAATATCATTAATATCCACCCGAGAAATCGCATAGTTCAATATCGTGTCGTCACCAAGCTCATCCGCCACCATCGAAAGCTTTTCAATGGCTTGCTTGGTATATTTTGGATGACCAGTACGAATAACATCTACAAATTGAAAAGCCGCAACCTGATTGAGCTTAAGTTCCATAAGCATCAAGCCTAAAATGTATTTTATCTGAGGCCTTTCATTTGCCAGTTCAGGTCTTCGCGCCAGGGAAAATAAGGCATTCGCGGCATTTAAATATTGTCCAGATTGTGCCATTCGCAACGCAGAACTTAACTGTCGATCCGATGAATTCGACTCGATCAATTTCGCTTTTCTTGTTGTTGCAGGCTTTGCTTTTCTTGCAGAACCCTGTGCAGAAGCCAGTCCTGCTCCGACCGTGATAGCTATGAATAATGAGATAATCTTTTTCATCGGTAACTAGCCTCCGGAAAGAAGAAACTTGCTCCAACTGTTAAGAACAAGTTATTGAATTGACCTGTTTGATTATTAATTCCCTTAGCCGAAAAGAAGTTCCAACTAAAGTCCCAGCGCAAACCAAAGCTTTTGCTGATGGCAAAAACTTGCCCGGTACCTAGGTGAAAAGTCCCTGCGTTCTCAGCCTGAGTTTTCGTCGTTCCGTATCCCGCTGAAAAATAAAGGTCAAATGGCACGATCTTTTCATTGAAAAGTGTCATTTTTCCGTAAATCGGAGTGTACATTAAATCCAGACCCATGAACGATTTAGCCTGAATAAGGTTGTCAGTTTTTACTCCTTGAATTTCTTTTAGCTCATCAGTTGCCTTTCTCTGAGAAGTCGAAATTCCGAAATAATTGAATTCGACCCCCCAAGCTTCTGAAAAGAAGTAGCCTGCTTTGCCGACTCCCGCCACTGACAAGAAGAAAGGATCGTTAGTAATTGTCGAAATTCCACCAAACAATTGCATGCGACCGGTTTTAGGCATAAATCTTTTTTGCAAAACAGATACTTCGCTAAACGGTGCTAGACTTCCCAACTCCGAATACGTAAGGCTTTTCGACTCCTCACTCTCGTTTGTAACGGGCTGTTGAGATCTTTTTGCTTCAGACGCCTGAACGGCCTTACTAGACTTTTCAAGTTCTAATTCGACAATATCCAAATCGTCACCGTCTACCTCTTGAGCAAATGCCTTTGGCAAAGATATAAAACCTGCGCTGATCGCGGCAAAAATGAAAATGTACTTTTTTAGTGCAAACTTATTCATGTACACCGCCTTAGAATAAATAAGATAAACCAACATCTAAATTGGTCGTAAAAGTTAAACGCTCTTTAAAATCACCGGCCTTAGGAACTTGATCTCCATTACCAACTCCGGGAGTTGAAGCACTACCATTCAAAAATGGAATTGGTGCCTGATTAGCGTATAAACGCAGATCGGCTCTTAAGGCCCAGTGTTTACCGAAGTAAAATTTTTGCCCCAAGCCTAAAGCAATCCCCGGGTACGATTTGTGAGTGTACTTAACTACCCCCGCAGCTGCAGAGGCGAAAAGAGACGTGTTGAATACAGTATTTTTTGTAATGGACATTTTTCCGTAAAACATCTTTAGGTTGTAATCGAAAAAGATGTTCATTTCTGGTGATGGAGCCCTATCAAAATCCAAATTAAATTGCTTGTCCAACTGCTTAGCGTAGTCTGACAAACCCGCGAAATTTTTAGCTAACAAAAGACCGAAAGCATGATCTTCGTTACCGTGGTAGTACACAGACAAGCCTAATTTATTCACGTTCGCAATAGGCTCTGTCATTGCATAACCATAAAATAGGTTCGCATCATATCGGCCCTTCGTTAAAATATTGCGATTCATGACACTCGCTGGGCGATCAAAAATGGGATAAACTGACTCTTTGGCTAACTCTTCTTGCGGAAGTTCTATCACTTCTTTTGCTACCGACGTCTGCGAAAAAATCACTCCCGCAAACATTAAGCACAGTGTTTTAATTACGATTTTACTCATACTCGCCCTTCTTTCTGAGTCATAGGTCCATACATACATATATAATCACAAACTTCTCGAACCGCTCCGATACCACCACCTCTTTTGGTGACGTAGTCTGCGGCATCTATCACTTCATCAACAGCTTCCGGAACGGTTGCTCCAAAGCCCGCTCTTTTAATTAGTGGAATATCGAAAATATCATCTCCGATATAGGCCATCTCGCCAGCAGAAATTCCGGACTCTTGAATAAGTTTTTCAAAAGATGGAATCTTATCTAATGCACCTTCATAGAAGTAATGAATGCCTAAAGATTTTGCTCGTGCACGAATGTCTTCTGCTGTGCTCCCTGTGATGATGGCAATTTTATAACCAAGCTCCATCATTCTTTTAATTCCAACTCCATCACGAATTGAATAAAAACGACGCCAGTCTTTTCCATCATACCAAATGCGGGTGTCCGTTAAGACACCATCAACATCGAGTACCAACATCTTGATATTTTTAAGTTTTGATATTTCTAATCCCACATTACCATTGTGGAAAATTAAGTATCAGCGAGCAAGTGAACAAGCTTTAGACAGGACTTAAGTAGATCTAATATTTGCGGCTCGTACTCTAAAAGTACACAGCCCAGTTAACATAACCGATAACACCGCCGGAGTTGGAATTACTACTTTCATACTTTCGGCTAGTCGAGGAATAATCGCCTCCGAAGCGAACTGCAAAAACCTCTTTTAGAGGAAACCACAACCAACCTGCACCAACACCTACATTCGTATCACTCCATGTAGAGCTTCCCGCCTTACCGGCACCTAGTTCAAGATAGGCCCGAGCAAAGGGTAATGAAACTTCGCCAACCTTATTCTTTTTTGAAAAATTGAAATAAGAGCCACCTCTTAAAAGAAAGCTGTCCGAATTTGAACTCGAAGAGGTGTACCTTATACCCGCAAAGGGCTCGTAGCTTCCATAATTTTTAATGTAGTCGAAACTAAGCTGGACATTTGACTGGCTGCCATTTTCATCGAAGGTGCGCAGCCGACTTTCATAAAATGTAATGGCTTGGTTTCTGGATTGTTTAAAATCCGCCAACACCTGACCTTCTTCAATAGAATCAGATGAAGAAAAGCTAATCACGGCCTTACGCCCTTTTACCTTCTCTACAAAAATTTTTGCCTGAGTTGGTGAACCCAGGCAAAAAATAGCTATCGCAAAAATAATGTTCTGAAATGTTCCAAACATAGAACTAAGGTATTTTTATCTTTGATATCGGGTCAAGTCCAGATGACCAAAGTTAACTCCTTCAGTTTTCTTCATATAAGAATGAATATCATCCCAGACTTTCCAAAAACGATCTTGATCCGCCAGGACTCCATAATTTTTAACAAACTTTGGATAGTCAAAAATATTACTAATTCCTCGAACTTGTTTCACAAACTCGGGTATTTTAGCCTCTTCAACATCGTAAATCATGATCGGGTAAGATATCCAAAATCCCTTCTTCAAAGTTAACGTATCCTCGTGCGGAGCCCTACGAATTGCTTCGCCAAGAATCCACGAAATATTTAAGAATTCTCGATTGTGTATTATTGAATAGACATCCTGAATTTGTCCGCCCCGTCTTACGATTAAATAGCTTGTTTCCGGCATATACCGAGCGAATGGTAAATTTCCCATCGAACGAATAGAAGCAATTTTTTGCAACTCTTTTTCGACCGAGTTTAATGGAGCCATTTCAACACCCGGCGGATTCAACTGCCTCCAGTTCAATGAATCCCCAAGTCCCCGTACGGCAGGACTCATATAAGATATCAACTGTTCAACCAGTTGCGTTTTTGTTTTTTCCATAGATTTATATTTCACCGCCGTAGGCTCGCCCTTTGCTACTGGAGGAAAAACATAATTCATTTTTGCCTCTGTCAGAACTCCTTGATACCAAGCATTGCGATAGACTTGACGTTTTTCCGGTGGCAAAAATAGAAGGAAATTTTCTTCGGCCTCCATACGGATATAATCCATATAGACTCGAGTTAACAATTGATGCCCCACGTTTCCAAAAACATCAAAATTTACAACAAGGTTGTAAACCAAACGTTCGAACAAAGAATAGTCCAAAACAAAAACTGTTTTCGGCAAATGCCCCGCTGGCCCTTTCATCACAACTGCATTATCGTCATGTCTAAAAATCGTTAAAATTGCATTAGGATTACTTTTCTCTCCGTCCCAGATATCATTCAAACCTAAACCCTGTGGCCGCTGTGTCTTCAACCATTGCGCACGTAATTTTCGATATTTTTCTCTGTGATCTGTCATCTCGCCCATCAATTTAGGCGCTGAAACCGGATCTACATCTGAACCGAAAGCTCCTGGTAGCATCAAAAGCTCCATTCCTTTTCCTTCAAACGTGGGGTCCTTCATCGGATCACTTTCTGGATTTAAAAAGAATGCGTAAAACTGTTCTTGAATGCTATTAACGGCATTGGTTCCATTGCACACCGGCCCCTTAATAAAGGTCATGACATGATACTGCGAGTCCTCTAGCAAAAATCGATATCGTGACATCGCCGGTATGGCCGCAAACGTAACAAATGGATTTTGGGCAACTTCGGGTTTATAACTTGGCAAAGTCTTTACGTCCCATTCGGCCTTATGAAAGAGTTCTCTCCATCTTTCCATTTTACTATCCGAAAATTCAAAAGGCATATGGGTCTTCAGGACTACGGGGCCATGAGTGGGCTTCAGGCAATAATAGAAATTTTCAACAGAGGGGTCGTCATTAGGCCGTCTTGTTGGAATTTCGACTATTTCTTTCCGACATTCTTTGCTTGAGCGCACCAATCTAAAAAACTGATTCTTATCCTGAGGAAAATAAATATGCGCTAAAAATAAATGCTCGAATAAATATCGAGACGTTAATTTAATCTTTAAACTTTTAGCGTTTAAAAACTCGTGCCATTTTTCGATTTGAACTTTTATTTCATCGGCTGGCTGTGCATACTTTTGTGGTCCAGGCGCACCTTTCTTTATCCAATCTTCGATGGCGGCATATTCTTTGTCGTTTAAAGGAGGAAATCCATAAGGCATTCCTAAATCAGGATTTCGAATTCCCAAGATTTTCGTTTGATCAACTTTGTCAGCACAAATCATAGCCGATTCGATCGAACGAAGCATCGAATGCTTCGGAAACTGTCGACGAATATTAATATGCTCTAAGAATATGTTTTGTTGTGGGACATCAGAGTTGTTAACGGAATGAAAACCTTTACTGCGCCATTCCTCGGTGGATCGAGCATCGATAAACATTCGTGAAGGCTGAACACTATTCAGTCTTAGGCCATCATAAACATTTTTTTTAGCTCCCCCCCGCTCAAACCCTTCGAATGTTTGAAGGTTTAACTGGCAAGGAGCATTGAAACAACTATGGCAAGCTATACAGCGCGCTTCAAACACAGGTTGCACCTGTTGATGATAAATTTGTTCTTCGCTAAGGGCTTTAGCTAACGAAGCACCGGTCAGCATTACAAAATAAACAATAAATAATTTTATTTTAATTTTCATGAGGTCATTTTGTAGCAGAACGTTCTAAATGAAAAGGTCTAAAAAAATTACCACCCTCTTCTGGACTAAAAAAAAAGGTCAGGAAGAACACTTCCCGACCTCATCAATATTTTTTAAAAGAAAAACTATTTAACAGCTTGGCATAAAGGCAATTTCTCGACCATCCCACCCATTTGAGGCGTAGTCAAAAATTTGCAAGTATCGTAACCCATCGCCGTCAAACGAGACTCGATAGCCTCTAAATCTTGGGCTGACAACGACGGTTGACGAGATAAAATCCAACCGTATTTTAAAGTTGGGTGTCCCACAACTGCGTAGTTGTAATTTTGCTCAAGATCAACAATCCAATAGTCTCCGCCAAAAGTGAAAATGTAGTCGAACAACTTAACGAAAGTAACTTTCAGTTTTGCATTTGAATTCGTGTCTACGACTTTAGCGCGGCCTTCAGCTACCGATCTGTCGCCCTTTTCAGTTGCACAGCTATTCACAACCTTAATTTTTCCATCTTTTAGCGCAGTATATTCGGCCGTAGTATCTGAAACGCACTGCTTAGCAAATGTTTGAGGAATGCTTGCAATCTCGTACCATTTACCAACATAACGAACAAGATCAACAGACTCTACAGTTTGAATCTTTGCCATTGCAGCCGCAGATGACAAAACTACAAAAGCACTCAAGAACCATTTAAAGCTTTTCATAAACTCTCCTTCTATCCTTTTGCGGGGCTTGCCCGTTGTTGGATAAGGATTTATGTCAGGTTCGATTTTAACTCTACCTAATTAATCTAATTAGTATTAGGCTATGGGAAAAAATAGGTCGGAAGGATCTTCTATGCGCGCGGAAATAGTGGCAAAAGCAGAAAGTTTGTTTTTTAGCAATGGCTACAAGGCTACGTCCTTACAGGATATCGGCGACGCCCTAGCCATCAAAGCGGCCTCGCTCTATTACCACTTTCCTGGCGGTAAGGAAGAAATCTATCTTGAGGTTCTACGATCACGACTTGAAAAATACAAAGCCCAGCTCGAAGAAATGAACAGAAACTCTAGCAATATCGAAGACTTCCTGCGCGCCTTTGCCTATTGGTTTATTGCCCAACCCACTATGAATATGCAGCTTATTGCTCAGATGGACATGCCCCATTTGTCTGAAAAAGGAAAAATGGTCGCATCGGGTCTTGTCACCAGCTCGATCTTCGCCCCTTTACGTGCAAAAATTGAACAATCAAAAGAAGACATTCGAAATTTTGACCCTTTAAGATTAGTCGGAATTTATTTAGCATTATTGAACGGGATGAGTTTTGCCGTAAAGCAAGGATATACGGAACCTGACTCTGTCGTGAATGATTTTATTGAAATGATGATGCGAGGTATTTTAAACCAGAAGTAAGCAACTGGGAGGATTCGTGAAAAATTGTATCGGCAAAATCGTGGCTATATTTACTGCTTTGATTTGTGCAACCAGCTTAGCTGAATCGAAAAAATCAAATGCAAAAGTGAAGGAGCAAAAAGTGCAGACTGCATACTTAGCAGGTGGATGTTTTTGGGGGATGGAAGATCTTATCCGCAAACAAAAAGGCATTGTTTCTACCGAGGTCGGCTATATGGGTGGAAATTTAAAAAATGCATCCTACAACTTAGTAAAGACGGGCACGACCGGACATGCTGAAACTGTGAAAATTGTTTTTGACGAGACGAAGACTAATTTCGAAGAAGTTCTTGTATTCTTTTTTAAAATTCATGACCCTACGACGAGCAACCGCCAAGGTAACGATGTTGGAACCCAATACCGAAGTGCTATTTTCTTCACGGACCAGCATCAAAAAGAAGTGGCCGAAAAAGTCATAAAGCGTGTTGACGCTTCCAAGGCGTGGGACAAGCCTGTCGTCACCCAACTTGTGCCAGCGTCGGAGTTTTGGAAGGCCGAAGATTACCATCAGGACTACTTGGTCAAAAATCCAAACGGCTACACCTGTCACTACCCCCGCAACATCTCTTTCTGAAAAGGGGTCAGGTGTTTTTTTCTAACTGGGGTGCATAAAAAAAGCCAGCTTTCTGAAGCTGGCTTTTTTTTGGGAAAGTGACACTTTGATGCGGGCCGGTTAGAAAAAAACACCTGACCCCTTTTTAGCGGATTTTGGCTTTTAGGAGGTCTTGGATGTGTAGGATTCCGACCGGCTTTTTAGGCTGAGAAGCTGCCTTATCCAATACGAAAACCATCTGAATCTGAAACTGCTCCATCAAAAATAAAGCCTTCTCGGCCAACTCATCAGAATCGATTGTTCGCGGATTCGTCGTCATCATATCCTTGGCAACACCGGACAATGGATCCCCATTTTTTTCCAAGCGACGACGAATATCACCGTCCGTAATAACTCCAACCAAATCTCCATTCGAATCAACCACACCAGCAGCCCCGCGCACATCTTTATGCGTCATCGAACTAAAGACCTGACGAAGAGGCGTATCTAAAGTCACCACCGGCAACGCGTCCCCGGCATGCATAACATCTTTAACACGAGTCAATAATCGATAGCCCAACGATCCGCCTGGATGATACTCGGCAAATTCTTCAGGACTAAATCCTTTAACCGACAAAACAGCCATGGCCAAAGCATCACCCATTGCCAACGTCGCTGTCGAACTGGCTGTCGGAGCCAATCCCAAAGGACAAGCCTCTTCCGATACATAGACATTTAATACCAATCTAGCTGCCTTCGCCAAGGCCGATTCTTTATTTCCTGTCATCGCAATCAAAGGAATATCTTTGCGAACGACAAAGTTCAGAACCGAATTCATCTCTGGAGAATTTCCGCCATAACTAAGCGCCAAGACCACATCGTCTTTAGTGATGATACCAAGATCTCCGTGCGCACTCTCTGCCGGATGAACAAAAACTGCCGGCGTCCCGGTTGAACTAAAAGTAGATGCGAGCTTCCTCGCTATCTGCCCTGATTTTCCAATTCCCGTGATAACCAACTTGCCATTTGATTTAGCGATTAAATGAACCGCTTGTTCAAAATCAGAATTGATACGCTCTTTCAAATCTAAAATAGAGCGTGCTTCAATTTCTAAAACTCTTTTCGCCTGCTCAATAATGGAGACCATTTTATTTTCCTCTACCTGCAGATTTAACACCCGCTTTTTTTCCAGGACGCATTGAAGCCTTCACAAACTCTTTAAATAACGGATGAGGATTCAATGGCTTGGACTTAAATTCAGGGTGAAACTGAACCGCAATAAACCAAGGATGATCTGCAAGCTCGACGATTTCGACCAGATCGCGCTCTTTGCAAATTCCAACCAAACTCATACCCTTTTTTTCGAATAGACCACGGTATTTGTTATTGAATTCGAAACGATGACGGTGGCGTTCATAAATCTGAGTCGATCCATATACTTTCGAGGCACGGCTGCCGTCTTCAATTGAACACGGGAAAGACCCCAATCGCATCGTTCCACCCTTTTGAGTCATTCCCCGCTGCTCGGCCATAGAGTCTATAATGAAATTTCCGTTTCTCTTTCCATCTAAGTGGAACTCTCGCGAAGTCGCGTCTTTGATTCCACAGACATTACGAGCAAATTCGATAGCCGCTAACTGCATACCAAAACAAATGCCAAAAAATGGCTTTTGATTTTCCCGAGCATATTTGATCGCAGCAATCTTCCCTTCGACACCTCGAACACCAAAACCACCTGGGACTAAAATGCCATCGACCTCTCGTAATAATGAGGCCACATTTTTGTCAGTCAGCTTTTCAGAGTCAACGTAAGTAATTTCTAGTTTAGCACTATTAGCGACACCGCCATGAACTAGCGCTTCATTCAGTGATTTATACGACTCTTTTAGATCTACATACTTACCAACAACACCAATACGGACAACGTGCTGTGGATCACGCAGAACTTTCACTAAAGAATTCCAACCTGTTAAATTGGGTTTACTATCTTTCAACCCCAAAGACTTAATAACTAAGTGGTCTAAGTTTTCCTTATGTAAAGCCAAAGGAACTTCATAGATTGTTGCCGAATCTTGAGCGGCAATAACATGCTCTGCATTTACCGAACAAAACAAAGCAATTTTCTTTTTTAAAGAATCATCGATAAACTTTTCCGTTCGACAAACAAGAAAATCTGGCTGCAACCCGATCATTCTTAATTCTTTAACCGAGTGCTGAGTTGGTTTAGACTTCAGCTCGCCAGCGGCTGCAATATAAGGCACATAAGTAACATGAATAAGCAATGAGTTGGACTTTCCTACCTCATCTCGCATTTGACGAATGGCCTCTAGGAACGGTTGTCCTTCAATATCACCGACAGTTCCCCCAATTTCTACGATGGCCACTTCGGCACCTTGGGCCGCTTCAAAAATACGGCCTTTAATTTCATCCGTGATATGTGGAATCACTTGAACGGTGCCGCCCAAATAATCCCCCTTACGCTCTCGATTTAAGACCGTATCGTAAATCTGGCCAGTAGATACTGAATTCGAGCGAGTCATTGTTGCAGAGGTAAAGCGTTCGTAATGCCCAAGATCCAAATCAGTTTCAGCCCCGTCTTCAGTCACATAGACTTCACCGTGTTGCAAAGGCGACATCGTACCTGGGTCTACGTTAAGATAAGGATCAAATTTAGCAATGGTAACTTTAATGCCACGAGCCTCTAGTAAAGATCCAAGCGAAGCCGCAGTCAGACCTTTACCTATTGACGAAACAACTCCACCCGTAACAAAAATAAACTTTTGCTGAAAACTTTTTTTGGTGGACTTCGCCGTTGAAATCTTTAACTTCCCTGACTTTACCTTTGCTTTTGCCATTTCTATCTCCCTGATTGGCGCAAGAGTTTTTCAATAACAGCAACGTCTTCGGGAGTATCCACCCCGCGACTTGCTTCCTTTACTTTTACTACTTTGATTTTAGCACCCAGATATAATGCTCTAAGTTGTTCTAAACTTTCAAGCTGCTCTAAGGTTGCAACAGGTGCTTCGCAAAAAGTCTTCAAAAACTTTTTGGTATAGGCATACATACCTATATGCTTCATACAGCCATCAAACCCAGCGGCTGGGGTTGGCTGGACTCTTGAATATGGAATCGGATAGCGACTGAAATAAATTGCTTCATCATGCTTATTCAAAATAACTTTGACGGAATTAAGGGATTGCAACTCTTCGAATGAAATAGGATGAGCTAAAGTCGCCATGTCTAAACTTGCATCATTCGTAAAAACTGATGCCAGGGAGTCAACCAAATCACCGGTGACTAGCGGCTCGTCACCTTGAATGTTTACAACTATATCGCAATCAACATCCCGAATCGCCGCATTAATCCGATCGCTGCCAGTAGGTAACTCTGAAGCTGTCATAACAACTTTAGCTCCGACAGCTTCTGCCGCAACACGAATGCGATCATCGTCCGTTGCAACAATTATTTGGCTAATCAGCCGAGATTGTCGGGCCCCTTCGATCGTCCACTGAATCATTGGTCTTCCATTGAGCATCACCAAAGGTTTTCCTGGAAAACGAGTGGAGCCAAAACGAGCCGGAATTACGCCAACAATCTTAAGGGCTTTTGAACTCATTAGTTGTCCCCGCCCTGTTTGGTGTCCGCATCGTCAACCCAGTTCTGGAAAATATAATCTTCAACCAATTTCTGTCCCGATTTATCCAAAGCCGAGGTCGGAAAGACCGCAGTCAAACCAGATTCTTTTTTGATTTTTGCAACTGCAGAGGCGACTTGATTCTTGCCCAGCTTGTCGGCTTTTGTAAGTACAACTGCCATTCCAAAACCAAGTGATTGGGAAAACTTCTTCATGACTTCTTCTTCATCATCCCAAGAGCGACGAATATCCATGACCAACAACAATCCTTTTAAAACACTGCGCTCTTTCAAATAACTTTCGATCATTTTTTGCCAGTCACCCACCTCATCATTCGAGCGAGCCGCAAATCCATAACCTGGCATATCTACCAACATATAAGTCTCGTTGACCATAAAGAAATTTAGCAAGCGTGTTTTCCCAGGTGTCGAACTGACCTTAGCCAACTTCTGATTCGAAAGACCGTTAATGAAAGAACTCTTTCCCGCGTTTGATCGACCACAAATAGCGATCTCAGGTTTTTTTGCCGGCGGAAAGTCTTTGGGTAATACGGCACTTTTAACGAACTCAATTTTTGTCTGTTTCATGGATTCCTTCTTGATACCCCAAGGTACTAGAATTTCTTGATTTTCTCAATTCTTGGATTCGAGTCCAAAAATAAATAATTCCGCCCCTCGGACAGCCTGAAATCGAACCTATTCGATTTGAGTTGGGCCTTAAGACTGCAATAAGGCCCGGACACAATGCCACAGGAGGCCAAAACATGAAGTCATATCTTATTCCCCTCAACAACACTAATTTAGCGACTCAAGATCTCGATTTGTTTGCAACGATCGGACGCGATTCTCACTGCTCGAATCCCTTAAACTGCGAAGACCTCAGCGAAAGACAATTCAGCATCTTCTTCCGTCAAGGTCATCACTGGATTCGCGATCTTAGATCTGGCACGCCCACCTTGGTAAATGAATCCTCGGTTAAAGAGACTCCATTAGCCGAAGGAGACATTATTCGAGTTCAAAATACAGAATTTAGATTTACGAAATTTCCGCCAGCAGCTTGCTTAGAGCTAAAAAGCGCTAACGAAACATGGGCTCAAGAACTGGTTCGTATTGGCCACGCCTCCAACACCGAGTTTCCGATTTTAATCCTAGGCCCATCAGGAGCGGGAAAAGATGTGCTCTCTCAGGCCATTCACAAAGCCAGCTCAAGAAAAAATGGACCTTGTGTATCAGTAAACTGTTCTTCACTGACCGAATCCCTGGTTGAAAGCGAACTTTTTGGCCATATTAAGGGTTCGTTTACTGGAGCAATTTCCGATAGAAAAGGGGCATTTGAAGCAGCACGTAACGGTACTCTATTTTTAGATGAAATCGGAGACCTTCCTCTGTCGATGCAAGCTAAGCTATTGCGTGCTCTAGAAAACAACGAAATTCGCCCCGTCGGCAGTGATCAAACAATAAAAACCAATGTACGAATCATTGCGGCGACTCACCAAAACCTTTTAGAGAAAATTCGAGAGGGGCAATTTAGAGCCGATCTATACTACCGATTAAATGTCGTAAGCATCCAACATCCGGCTCTGAATGAAAGAATGGAAGACTTTGATTCACTCCTTATGAACTTCGCCAAAGAGTACCGAGTCCGTTTTTCCATCGAATGTATCAACGAACTAAAATGCCATACTTGGCCGGGCAACATACGAGAGCTAAAGAACTTTGTTGCTCGCTGTTCAGCCCTTTTCCCAGGCCTAAAGATTGAAACCTCTATGCTTCATAAGTTGATCGATCCTATCGAGCAAAAATCAGCAATGCCGTCTCATATTTTACAACTTCAATCCGAGAGTAACGTCCCTATGCCCTTACTAAAAGACATCGAAAAACAAATGATCATAAAAAGATTGATTGCGAACCGAGGTAATCAACGCCGAACGGCCTACGATCTTGGACTTCCTAAGTCAACTTTGCACGATCGTCTTAAATATTTTGAAATCAATCCGAAGGAATTTAAAATCTAATCAAGGCTTCAGGATCACCGTTTTGATAAATACACGGCGTATTTTTCCCTTGGTTAAGACCGAATTTACTTTCTTTCTAATCCGATCACACAAAAGTTGTTTGCCCTCTGGAGTCGACAACTGATCGTAATTCATTTCTTCGATCGTGCGCTGGAAAAGATCTCTCATTTCCGGCTCGCGATCTTTTACTTCTACAACAGCCTCCGAAGCGGCTCCTTCGACAACAAATTCAAAAGCCGCCATCGGGTTCTCGCTCGAGTTGTTAGAACGCTGAACATTCACTACCATTTTTTCCAAAGCTAGAACGTTTTGAACGCCATGCATAGAGTCGTAGAACGATTCCATTTCTGTTGCCGGATCAAAAACCAATGAAGAGTCGGCCCACTCTTCCATATTCTTTACAAAAAGCTGTTTGTCCTCGGGCAAAACACCTTTATGAGCCAAAATCCTAAAAAGAACAAAGCCCGTAACACCAATAAATAAGAATAACAATACAGCCATGGCTTTTTGAACTTTGGTAAAATGCTTGAAAGAGGTTCCAACGTTCGCGATGCCCTCTTTGATTCCTGCAAGAAATCCTTTCAGCTTTTTTAGAATCCAAGGCCCCAATGATTTTAAACCACTGATTAAATTATCTTTAAAATTAAAAGTAAACTCTTTGAACTTTCGATAGCTTCTTCGCAAAGGGAATAACAGTTTAGGAATAAACGGAAAGAGCTTATACAACAACCCATAGAAGCCGATAGCCTGCTTCCATGACTTGATCTCGGACTCCAAGGTATACTCGGCGGTATACTCGTCATCAGCGCTATCACCCACAATATTATCAGCTTTAATTGCCGACATTGTTTGAGCAAATTCAGGGTCCACTTCCGCCAACAACGAATCGATAGCCTCAAGGCTCATCTCTTCAGATGCAGCCTCGTCCTTGGTCTCGGTCGTTGAAGTGTCGGGGTTATTGCTTTCGTTTTCAGCCATTCCTGAGTCGAGTCCTTTTCAACTTATTGTAAGAACCCTAGTCCTGCCCTTCAAGTTTATTTTCGCAAAGGCAAGACCTTCCTGTAAAATGATTTCGAATAGACCATTCAGATGGAGATCTAAAATGTCCTTTGGGCCTCGTTTGCAACTTATATTTATCACTATGGCTGTATTCACAATGCTTGGCTGTGTGGGATTACACAGATCCCCGGAAAGTGGTTACTCGGATCCTTCTAAATCATCCGATAAAATCGCCTATGTCGACAATAGAACTTCCAATGGACCTCAATACAATGCCGACTACCGAAAAGTTGCCTACGAACTTGGCTACAATCCCGATGTCGGCTTAAGCTATGACGAGCACGAAGCTGTTTCAAATCGAATGAAAGTCCGCCAATTAGAAAAACGACTTTCTGCCAGAAAAGAAAAAGAACAGTATTCTAAGATTTTACCTTGGGTCAAAGACGATGCCGAGCGCATTGAATTTTTGAACATTCCAACACTTGAAGGACGACAGGCGTGGATCTTAAGAAACAAAATCTGGGAAAGGTCGAAAACACCAGATTCTGAAATGAAAGCCATTATCGAGTCCCAGGACATCTCGGTCGGCATGCCTATGGACTTAGTTAAAAAATCTTGGGGAGAGCCGATGACCGTCGATATCTCTGGAAATCCCGTCTATAAAAATGAACGTTGGAAATATCAAAAATTCGTCTCGGCTCCCGACGGCTACAAAAAAGAAACACGCTACGTCTACTTTGAGGGAGGACGTGTTGTTGGCTGGGAAACAGAATAATAAAGCATTCATTTTAAGCACTTAGGGCGGATTCACGATCTGCCCATTTTTAGATATATAAAAGTTATAACTTATAACTTTTTATTTTTAAAAATAAAGAAAATCGCTTAATTTACTTAGCGACAACTTATCCATTACCAAAGGTCAAAATATGAAATCCCTAATCTATTTTTTAGTGCTAATTCCAGGTTTTAGTTTCGCTCAGGACCATATTGTTCAATATCAATGTCACGCTACAAAATATGTTAGCAATCCCTGGCTTCCGTCCCAGGGTTCCGAGGTTTGGGACGACGACGACAGTCGGTTCGATGCAGAACTGACCTTACTCAAAAGAGACAATCAATTTTATGGAATGATTGAGGTCTTTAAAAATGAATCACGCCAAGACCTATCGCCGTCGGCAGCAAATCGCTGGCGGATAAGCCCTGGTGAAAAAATATTAATGCGACAACTCTTGCAAAATGACGTGCCTCCTTGGAGAAAACTGAATACAAATTCAGTGTACCTAAAAGGGACTAATAAGGTCGGCAGCCCTTTCGAGCTATCCTGGTCTAAGTTCGCCTTTGGTAATCAAGAAATTAAAGTCTATTTTAACATTGAGGCCATTGCGAGAACCGAAGATCATGTTGCCTACGGCACATCCCAAACTTTCGCATGCCGTTTGAAAGTAGAAGAGTACAGATAATGAAATCAAAGGGCCAGCAGACAAAAGAGAATATATTACTAGTGGCCCTTTATCAATTTTCCAAAAAAGGCGTTCAAAACGTTAGTTTTCAGGACATTGCCGAAGACCTTGGAATAACCCAGCCCGCCTTATATAAATATTTTAAAAATAAGAATGATTTGCTCAAGCAAGCTATTGAATTAGCCGCCGATCATGGTCGAGAGTATTTTAAATTACCAAAAAAACTTTTACAGAGCGCAAAGCGCGAGCAGGTCCTTCTTTATTATATCAAGAAAAATATTGAATGGTCTCAGCAATCAGCCCCCTACAACGTGGCTTTTCTTTCATTGCACTACTTCGCAACACAGATTGAAGAAATAAAAACTTTACATCAGCAAATTAACGAGGCTCGGCAGCAAAGAATATTAGAATTGATCCTGCCCTTAATAAGCGAAAAAAAATGGAGTCCCTTACTGGGGACTCCCGAATTGTCTCGAAGAATACACAATATACTTCTAGGAGAAATGCTCGAGGCTTATAACCAATCGGGCAATGAATCAATTGAACTTCGAGCCGAACAAATATTTCTAATCATTAAAAATTTGCTGAATGCCAAAGACTAATGAGCCTCATCCCAGTTGAATCCGATCGCGTAGTTTACCTTAAGCGGTACCTTCAACGAAGCAACCCCTTCTAATATTTTAACCAGAGCAGGAGCCTGCGCTTCTAAATTTTCCTTGGTATCTTCAAAGATCAACTCATCGTGCACTTGCAACAACATAGGCAAAGAAATAGCTTTATCGACCTCGATCATTGCTAATTTAACAAGATCTGCCGCTGTTCCCTGAATAGGCGCATTGATAGCTGCGCGCTCGCCAAACTTTTTCAGGGCCACGTTTTTAGAGTTCAATTCGTCGATGTAACGGCGACGTCCAAAAAGAGTTTCCACATATCCTTTTTCATGGGCCAACTTCACAGTACTGTCGATGTACTCCCGAACATTTTTAAAGCGTGTGAAGTATCGTTCAATAATATCTTTAGCTTCCGTCCTAGAAATCCCTAAATTCTCGGCCAAGCCAAACGCACCTTGACCGTAGGCTATTCCAAAATTCACGGCTTTTGCAGCTCTTCTTAGCTCTGAAGTCACATCTTTCAACGAGACGCCGTAAATCTCTGCAGCAGTGGCAGCATGAATATCTAGATCATCGGCAAAGGCTCGGCACAATCCCGGATCTTCCGAAATATGCGCTAAGATGCGAAGCTCGATTTGCGAGTAGTCTACCGACAACAACTGCTTGCCTTCGTCTGCGATGAAGGCCTTGCGCACCATTTGCCCTCGGGCCGTGCGGATCGGAATATTCTGCAGATTGGGATGGGTACTTGATAAACGCCCCGTTGACGTTAAAGCTTGATTGAAACTGGTATGAACACGTCCCGTTTTTTCATCTATCAGCTCAGGCAACGAATCCACGTAGGTCGATTTCAATTTAGCAAGTTCTCGGTACTCTAGCACCAACTTTGCAATAGGATGCCCGATAGCCTCTAGTACTTCGTTATCTGTCGAGTATCCAGTTTTAGTTTTCTTAGTTGCCTCAAGTCCCAATTTTTCAAATAAGATAACTCCAAGCTGTTTCGGGCTGGCAACATTGAATTCTTCTCCAGCTGCTTGATGGATCTCTTTTTCCAGGCGTTGAATATCTGTGCCTAAGGCCTCGGAGTACTCTTTAAGCATCGGAACATCAATGCGAATGCCTCGATTTTCCATCTTAAGCAATGAAGCCGCCAAAGGAAGTTCAAACTTTTGATATACTTCGGTGGCATTAAATTGAATCAGTTTCTTCTGTAAAGCTTCCTCTAGCAAAGACAGGGCTTTAATCCACTGTCCGGCACTTAGAGCTTCCGGCAAGCTTAAATTGCACTCTCTTAAAAATATCTTTCTTATGTCGGACGTATTTTCCGCTTTCACTGAATAAGCAGCTAGCATCGCATCCCACTTACCAATGGGCGTTTGCGCTCCAATTTGATGCCAAAAGTTTTTCAGATCAAATCCCTTCCATTGGATCTGCAATTGATCAGTTAAGGCACCCAAATCACGCAGTGGACCCTCAAAACCGCCCTCGCTGGTGTCGATAGTAAAAACTGAAAAATCAATTCCCAAATAAATCGTCTTACTATCAAAGAAACCCCAAATCGTTTTTTGAGGTTTCAACATGACTGCTAAGTCCGCCACCGATCTGGCAGCTTTTTCAACCGGTAAATTTGCCTGAAGTTGCTCTAGGGATACCATAAAAAATTCTGGTGTCTCGATATTCACAGGTATTGCTGGAGTTGTTGCAGTAGATACTCCAACAGCAGAACCTGGCACCGATGACGAATTGACAGAGCCGGAAGCTCCTGCCGGTGAAGCGTCTCCAAGCAAAGTCTTTTCAAAGGTTTTGAAGTTCAATTCACGCAACAACGCGCGGAGCTCTTCGGTATTCACGGCCTTGACATGATAAGCTTCCAGATTTCTCTCTAAGGGAACTGATGTGACGATCGTGACCAACTCTTTAGAAAGAAAGGCCATCTCTTTTGAATCGATAAGCTTCTGTTTGATACTCTTTGATTCAACTTCATCAATTCGAGCGTAAATATCTTCCAAGGTAGAGAACTGCTGAAGAAGCTTAAGAGCCCCTTTTTCTCCAATGCCTTTAACTCCAGGCACATTATCCGAGGTGTCGCCAACAATAGCTAAGTAATCTATAAACTGATCGGGACGCACACCCCACTTGTCAAAAACTCCTTGGGAATCGTAACGAACATCCTTCATCGTATCAAAAAGCACAACGTGATCTTTGATCAATTGGCTGAAATCTTTATCGCCCGATACTATGACGGCTTCCAAATCATGTTCACGAGCGATGTGAACCATTGTACCAATAAGATCATCGGCTTCGTATCCAGGGACTTCTAGAGTAGGAATCCCCATAATCGAAGCTAATTTTTTAATGTAAGGAATCTGAACAGCCAAATCCTCGGGCATTTCAGTGCGATTGGCTTTGTAATCGTTGTAAAGATCTTTACGAAAAGAAGGTTCTTTGCGGTCATAACAAAAAACCATGTAATCAGGTTTTTCTTCCTTCATTAGCTTCGTAATCATCGATAAGAAGCCATAAACCGCATTAACTGGAACACCTGTTGAAGACGTGAGCGGGCGTATAGCGTAGTAGGCTCTAAAAAACATCGCACTGACGTCAATAAGATAGATTTTCTTCATGAGATATTCCCCCAGTAAGGACAAAGTATCCAAATGTCCTACACTGAAGGAATGAATATGTCAGTATTTTAGAGTTCCGCTAAGAAACGAGTCGTATCCATTTGCTCAAGATGAGCTTCTTCCATCTTGTTTTCCGCAAGCGGTTGAGCGTGCAGCTCTTCGCTTAGTTGATCTGCATGCTTTTCAATAATTTCAAGTTCGCTACTTAAAGCACCTTGAGCAATTAAGTTTCCCTGTTCAAGTGCGACGACCAGCTCTGTCGAGCAGCCCATATTTCTAGCCAAATCAGCCTGACTCCAGCCTAAACGAAGTCGAAGGCATCTGATAGACTCTTTGTTAAAGGACTTATGCATTTGAAAATACTCCCTTTTTTGTAGAGCTTTAGAGCTTGTATACTAGTCAGATTCCAGAAAAAAGAAAAGCTACAATCATGAAATGAATGCCTCTTTTGCCATCCTATTTTATGACAAAACACGAGGCCTTTTCGGTGAGTCTAATTAAAATTAAAAAATTTCAGACACTTAGACGCTAATATAATGCTCTACATGACATCCATCACACTTTATTGCGATTGGCCATTTTACAATAGTTGTCATCGAAGGAAGAGGACTACCACACTCCAAACAGTTCCCTTTCGTGATTTCGAGATGCCCCAGTGGCCAAGACCGCAATCGCCACAACTTCACTACAAAAAGAATAGCCCCCGTTGGAACCAAAATAAAATGGAAGACTGGTATAAACACAGAAACAATAGTCACCAAGATGATGCCTAATATCTTCGCGGCCTCTTGCTTTAGAAAAGCCCTCCGATCTAAATTTCTGACAACTGCTTCGATGGAAGACTCTTTCATAAAGTAGTTAGTAATCTTAAAGGTGGCCATACGAATTACTTTCCATCCCCGGCGCTTGAAATATACCTCTTGGCAGATAAATCATAAAATCCTTCTCGTCGAAAAAGTCGAGCCGCGGTATATGATATAATGGCAACCCAAAGCAGCGCGGAAATACTGACATATTTATCGGTCATTTCTAAAACCAATACAAACGAAGTCAAAGGGCTTCGAGTAAATCCAATTAAAAAGCTAATCATACCAGCCAAAATAATCAAGTTGACTCCGCCTGAATTCAATTCGAACTCAAACAAATGGGAAAGAAAGTATCCAAGGCCAGCCCCTGCAGCCAAAGCCGGAGCAAAAACACCCCCCGAAAGACCAACACTGTAAGTAAGGAAGTTATTGAGAATTCGCAAAATGGGAGTAAATCCATGCATGTCTCCTCTATCAAATAGAAGCTTCGCCATATATTCCTTACCAGAACCAATGGAATCCTTATCAATAAATACAATCAGAGATACAACGAGTGAAACGAATAGAATCCACTTTAAATTTCCTTTAAAACTCTTGATTGAGTTTCGTTTTTGCATGAGACGATATAAAAGATCAGAAACAAGTGCGGCAAAATACCCGTTAAAAAATGCAACAAAGCTAATAATTGCAAGTAAATGCAGATTTAGAGGGGAAGTCACCGGATTCCCCACATAAAGATAGGGTCCGACGATGGCTTGAGAAATCAATCCAGCAACAAATATTGAAAATAGAAGCTGAGTTTTAAGCTTAGAAAAATGGAGTTGCCCGACTTCCTCTATGGCATACATAATTCCGCCAAGAGGAGTATTAAATGCGGCAGCCAAGCCCGAGGCAGATCCAGCAATTATCCAATAGTTTGGATTTCCGATCCCAACATACTTTTGATAGATCTTGTAACACCCATAATACAGCGAAGCCGCTATGTGCAATGATGGCCCCTCTCGCCCGATAACACCCCCGCCGATAATAGCAAGACAAGAACTAAATACTTTAACAAAAGCAATTCTAAATCCTAACAATCGTTCTCGAAAAACCAGATCCTTCGTTTTTCCTTCCTCCAGCACAGCCATTATCTGAGGAATCCCAGAGCCCGAGGCACCTGGTTCAATATAATGAACAAGGCCCCATGCACATAGAAACATAAAGGGGGTCAATAGAAATATCAAATTGGGATTTAGAACTAAGATTGCTCTAAGAAGTCCTTCCGCTTTTGCAAAAAGCTGCGAGTACAAAACAATCAAGGTAGAAACTATCACCGCAGTCACTAGCAAAACAATAAACTCTATTCTTCGAGTAAAAAGAGAGTCAAAATATGTTCTGTCTAACACTTTCCGCAAAAACTCTTGAAGACTCTTGAACCACATGCACTCTATCCTTTGTCTCATCGAAGCTCAATTGAGCCTTAAAATCATTTTTATAATTAAATAAGAATTCCCAGAGCGGCAGATAATCTAACCTCACTCTGCTCTGCTCAATGTCGTTGATTGTCTGCCGAAAAAAAGTCCAAAGATCCTGGGTATTTCCTTTGGAATCCACCAATATTGATGAGTCCATTCCATACCTTGCAGCCCTCCATTTGTTCTCTCGAGTCATCCAATCGCGAGGAATTTTCGAATGACTTAGGGGTGATTTTACAATCAATTCACAAATACTCTGCACGAGAGCCGCAAATGCCGCAACGTTTTGAAGCCGAAGGGGAGAATCAAATATTCTAACCTCAATCGTACCAAATTCATTGTTAAGGCGAACATCCCACCATAAATCTTTTAATGTTGAGATGGATGAGCTCTTCTTGAGCGCATCGATAACATCCTTGAACTCCGTCCATGACTTAAAAATCACAGGATGCCCCCCGGTAGGCTTTGACTCGAATATTGTACTTCTGGAGGACGCCAGTCCAACATTACGATTTTCAAAAAAAGGTGAGTTCGCACTTAATGCGAGCAAAAGAGGAATATATCGCTGCAACTGATTCGAGACAGCTATAGCTGTCTCGCCGTCGGGCATCCCAACATGAACATGAACCCCAAAAATAAGCAAACGCTTAGCTATCCACTGATTTTCTAAAATCAACTTTTCATATCTTTTTGAAGGAAACAATTTACGATCATCGTATTTTTCGAATGGGTGAGTTCCGGTAGACAATATACCTGCCCCGAACGAATTTGCCACCATCTCTAGATTTAGATGCAATTCTTGCAGTTGATCAAAGACTTCGAAGGCATTGTCACAAACGCCCGTGCGCACCTCGATCATACTTTGAAATATTTCAGAAGTAATTCGACCATCACATCCGTGCTCACTCAATACCCTAAGGACATCTTGCGCAATTGGCATCAGACATCCGTTACTTCGATTAATGAACTGCACTTCGTGCTCAACCCCAAGCGTCATGCGGGTATTTGAATTAAATTTCATCAACTTCAATATACGTATTCCCGCTTGATGAACCAAACTTAAATGATAATATTCGTGAAACACGAACATAGACACATAAAGAGGAAAAAAATGAAGGTAAACTGGAATCAGCTCTTCGGCTTTTATGTCATTGCCCGAGAAAAATCCATTCTTCGAGCGGCTCAGAAAATGGATATTTCAAACTCAACGCTGAGTGAACAGTTGAAACGCCTTGAAGTTGAGCGCAAGTGCTTGTTAATCGATCGTTCTCCAAAAAAATTTAAACTAACTAAAGAGGGCCAAATTCTCTACAAGCAGCTATCTCAGGTTTTCGAGAAAGAAATCTTCTCTGAAAATCTTCCGGGTGATCAAAGAAGCTTTTTAACAATCGGTGTCGTTCCTGGATTTCTCTTCACTAAATCTTACAGGATTGTGGAGGATTATATTCATAAAATTCGCTCACAAACATACGAAATCAAAGGGGCTCAACATTTTGAGCTTGAACAAGCGCTTCTAGCCGGCGACCTCGACTTAGGCATCTCACACCGCCCTTTTCTTAACCGTTTACATACCAAAAGAATATCGGATGTGCATTTCTCCTTTTGGGCAGCATCGAATCTCCACGGGAAAAGTTTAGCCGATTTGCTTTTTGAGCTCCCAATCGCTCTGTATCGAGATGAACAACTTCCTTCCGAAGTTCAAGAATCTATCTACGCTAAATTTAGAACATTAAATCTTAAATATATCGTAACTGATTTTCCAAGCCTAGCAATTGAACTCACGAAAGCAGGTAAAGCGTTGACAATTCTTCCTTCGGACGAAAAAGTTCCAGGACTAAAGGAGGCACAATGTCCCATTTGGCTTCCCAAAATGAAGTCGACACTTTACATAGCATCAAGAGATAAATTTTTGTTAAAAACTTAAAAAAGATTAGTCGTTTGCAAAAACGAAAACCAAGTCATTCTCGCTGACCAAATCCAGTCGATCGCGAGCTTGCTTTTCAATAAAGGAAGGGTCTTTAGCTTCTTTTAGCTGAGCCTGCAGACGGACAGTTTCGCCTTGAATTTTTTGAATGTCGGCCGTCAAGCGATCAAAATCTCGATTCAAACTCCATAACCGAAAAACAGTTCCGTTTAAAATTAAGTACACAACTAAAAACACCAGGCAGCTAATAGCCACGCGTGATGGATGATTCAGAAATTTTCTAAAGTTTGTGGCAGCAACGGTAATAGACATGAAACTATTGTAAAACAGTTCACAACCACCGCCTATAGGACCTTCATCTAGTTTACTTGCAATGGAAGCAGGATTTGAATTCCACCGATACTTTGTACCGACATCATTCGTTGCATATAAAGATGCAAGGGCTCTTGAACTACGGTCTTACCCTGGCTTGCATGGCGAAAAAATAAAATACCCTTTTCACGAATTGCAAAACCTTGATGGGAGACATCTAAATATGTACCTGCAGCCTTTCGCAAATCCCATTGAGGCCGGACGATATTTATAATCGCACCAGATGGGATACGATTTAAAATATCACTATGCTCTTCAATAAGGCTAGCTTTGGGAATGTAGGGAATTTCAGATAAACGCAAAGTCTCTTGAGCAAAAGCCGATGGCATCTTATTCACCTTCAGCGCCCAATTCTTTTTATCTATCCAGGTCTGCGACAATAATGTCTTATCCCGTCCAACTTTTGCCGTGATATCTTTAAAGATATTATGCCGAACTCCATTTGGAACCCAATCAACACCAGTAAAGTGATTGCGCTTTTCGTAGGCAACAACTCCATCTTGATAGCGAATTTGATTCATCTCGTATTCGAAGCTCGACACACTATCGGCCCGAGACAATGACAAGATAGTTTCCACAAAAGTTGTGCAGTCAAATCCATCAAATCTGTAAAGAGGATCACGATCTATCAAAGACTCTGCTCCCTCGCCAAGGGGATCAACAACATAGGGGGTTGCTTTATTCAAAAAAACTTTCGAATACCATTCGATCCTTGATTTAATTGGAAGGTCTGAAATCTGGAGACTTTGGGATTGCTCTAACAGCTTTTCTAAAAAGGGGGGACTACTAAGCTCCGTACGATATTGCCCCAAAGAATAAGACGGCAATACCAGTAGGACTGATAGCAAAAAAACATTTTTCAAATCCTTTAGGGTCTTAAACTCGTTCATTAAAACTCCGCAGAACAACGGGCTGATAGCACCAATTCCATCGACCTTCCCTGTGCTCTGCAAAGGCATTGCCCCCGGCATCTCGCATACATTAGATCTGACAGGCGAAAAATGCCTCATCTTTAGACACTTCCTACGTTTTCAGGCACCCGCCCCAAGCTACAAAGTCTCCAGCGAGCAGTCCTTGAGTCTTTCCAGTGACTAATGGTATTTTGATAGCCTCATCCTGAAGGAGCCTTCATGTTCGAAGTTTTTGTGATCGCCATATGCCTTTTTGCCAATGCAATTCTATCTTGCATTGAAATGGCCTTCGTCACGGTTTCAAAACCTCACCTTAAACAACTTTCGGCAAAAGGGAATCTTGCTGCGGCTCGAGTAATAAAACTGAAAGAGACACCAGAAAGAACTCTTTCGATCTTACAGATTGGTATCACTTTAGTTGGCGCCATTTCGGCAGCCGTCGGCGGAGCTGGAGCGGAAGAAACATTGAGCCCCATATTTCAGAATAGCTTTGCGCTTTCAGAAGAGACTGCAGAAATTCTTTCGATTATCGCAATCGTCATTCCACTAACTTATCTCAGCGTAGTGGTCGGCGAGTTAGTACCTAAAAGCTTAGCCCTGCGTTTTCCAATGAAGCTAGCCTTAGGCGGCGGACTCATACTGCAGGTATTAGATAAAGTCTTTGCCCCCTTTGTTTATATTTTGGAAGAATCGACTCGCTTACTTCTTAAGCTGATCTCTCATAATCTTCCCGCCGAGAGCATTCACGAAATGAACACGACGGTGGATCTAGAGCCCCTCACGGATTCCAGCAAACAATATGTTTTAAATCTAATGAACGTCGATAAAAAAACAGTTCAAGATATCTTACTTCCCTGGGATCAAGTCTGTAAGGTTGAAATAACTCTGCACTACACAGAGGTTCTTCAGATCATCAAAGACTCTCGTCATACACGCCTCCCCGTTGTCCATGAAGAGATGGTCGTTGGTATTCTTCACTCTAAAGAGTTCGTTTCTGAAACCGAAATTACTAGGCTGAATTGGGCCGAACTGATTCGTCCTGTGATGTTTCTAAAACCCAATGAGCCGATCATCAATGCGCTTAAGCTTCTTCAGGGAAATAAATCTCACTTAGGTGTCATCAAAGATGGAGCTCAAGTGTTAGGGATGGTTACGATGGAAGATATATTCGAAGAAGTTGTTGGCGACATTTACGACGAAGACGACAGTCCGCGCGCTTTACTTTCGACCAACTCGAAAATAAGAAATATGGGACTTACGGAACGAAAAAGATAATAAAAAACCCCTTCCTTATCAGAAGGGGTTTTTATTTTTAACGAAATGCAAACTTATCCCAGTACATTCCCATGCCGCCTAAATCTTCTTCAATTCGAAGCAACTGATTGTACTTGGCCGTTCTTTCGCCACGACACAAGGAACCCGTTTTAATTTGGTGGCAGTTCAAAGCAACCGCAAGATCAGCGATCGTCACGTCTTCAGTTTCCCCTGAACGATGCGACATCACTGTCTTATATTTATGCCGCTGAGCCAAGTTAACGGCCTCGAAGGTCTCCGTCAAAGTACCGATCTGGTTAACCTTCACAAGCAATGCATTCGCTGCACGCTTCTCGAGACCTTGGCGAAGACGTTTAGGATTTGTCACAAACAAATCATCGCCAACTAGTTGAACTGTAGAACCTAAACTTGCAGTAGCTTGCACCCAAGAATCCCAGTCGTCCTCGGCGAAACCATCTTCGATAGATACAAGCGGATATTTCTCGGACCATGATTTATAGACTGCCAAAAGCTCGGCCGGAGTGATCTTTCCGCCCTGCCATTCGTACTTACCTTCTTTAAAAAGTTCAGTAGACGCAACATCCAACGCTAAAAAGACGTTTTGACCAGGCTCGTAGCCAGCAGCAACGATAGCCTCCATCAACAAATCCAAAGCCTCTTGATTAGAGCCCAACTTCGGAGCAAAACCGCCCTCATCACCAACAGCCGTTGCCAGACCTTTTTTAGATAAAATCTTTTTTAAAGTATGGAAAATTTCTGAACCCGCACGAAGTGATTCCGCATAAGAGTTATTCACTGTCGGCACGATCATAAACTCTTGCACATCCAAACCATTATCCGCGTGAGCCCCACCGTTTAATACGTTCATCAAAGGAACTGGAAGGCGGCAAGCTTGCGAACCGCCCACATAGCGATACAATGGCAGACCAACATCTTGAGCCGCCGCCTGAGCAACAGCTAAGCTGACGCCCAAAATAGCGTTCGCACCCAAAGATGATTTATTTTCTGTCCCATCAACATCACGAAGAATCTTATCGATATAAACTTGTTCGGTCACTTCAAGGCCTGTGATTTCAGGAGCCAATTTTTCACGAACATTGTCGACCGCTTTATAAACACCCTTACCTAGAAAACGATTTTTATCGCCATCACGCAATTCGCAGGCTTCGTGTGCGCCCGTCGATGCTCCAGAGGGAACTGCGGCTCGGCCCTTGCTACCTTTAGCTGTATGAACCTCAACCTCAACAGTAGGATTCCCTCGGCTATCTAAAATTTCTCGAGATAATACGTTGATAATTTCTGACATAAGTCCCTCCCATGCGACTTCACATCAAAGACTCTAACTCTGATTTATTTTTTTTCAACTAATGACTCGGTTGTCGCGTCGGACTTCCGATCGATTTTTCTGACGATTTCCATACTTTCAGAAACGGTGCGAGGATACTGGGTTTTTACAAACTCCCAGTCGACTCTGCGCATAGCTTCTTTAACTGCAGGGGTCACTTTTCCTTGAGCAGCCAGCATCGTAATCAGCTGCTGAGCTCGGACCATGTAATCGTGCATTCGAGCCAAGTTTTGACCAAGTTTATACGAAGGTGTGTCTTGATCAAAGTTAATATGTCCTAAAGCTGGACCTGACGGAAATATGGGAGTCGCCGCTTCATCACCGGATTTAATTTCAGTCACCAAACGTTTTTCGTAATCTCGGATTTTGGCTTCTAAATCCGAAATATACTTTTGCAGATCCTCTCGCTCGCGTTGAGTCTGCTGTAAGTCTTCGATCAGACTTTTGAACAACTCTGGACTGACCTGACGACCCAGCTCTTCGCCGAAGATGGATTTTTGTTGATTAGACCAAGTCAGCTTGATCGTGATACCTTCCCATTCGCAAGTGGCCGCAGGCTGCCCGACATAAAGAGGCAAGGCTTCAAAGGCCGCTTTCAAATAGCACGACACCAATGGGTACTGTTCCGCAGGCAAGGGCAGATCAAAACTAAGACTGTGCTCTTCACGGCGAATATTATCGACCGGGGGCTTTGGCGAAATAAAATACGAAAGAAATTGCTCGGGATTGCTAAACACCTCTTGCGGATGAGGCATCATCTTAAGCACTGAATCTAGAACTCCCCAAGGACGCAGTTCGGGACCTTCATGTCCCGCCTTCTGGCAAATATTAAACTCTTTTTTCAGGGGAATACGGTGAGCAGCCTCTAGAAAGGCCTCCATTTCGGGCGCAGAAATCCAGTAGGAGGGATCTCGCAATAATTCTGCGGGGACTGATGCCGCATCATAAAGAGCGGTGATGTCCTCTCCCTGCCCCTCAATAACGGATATAATGGCATTGGAAATCTTACAGCTAAAGTGCACGGAGTTCGTTTACCCTATAGAGGACCCCGAAGCGAATATTTTTTCATAGTCTGAATGCATTATTCCCCTGAAATTGGCCAATTTTTACAAAACTAAAGCAAGCTAAAGACCGCCGACTCGCTGCGTGATAAAAGGGGGTATGAAAATCTCACTTTTCTTATTCATTTTAGGCACTTTGCCCCTTATGTCAGCCTGCCATAAAAGCCTAGAAAACAGGGACGAATCTGCGCTTCAAACCTCAGCGGAAAAACAAAATATTATTTATGAACAAGATTCGCGCATTTCGCCCAAAAAGGCCGAACCCCGCATTCAAGATTGGTCTCGCTCGACCGTTGCGCTGGTCGAAGGCTGGAAACTTCAAGCCCCACGGGCCTTAAAAGACACAATGATTTTGTGCTCGGGCGAGCAGTTCCTAGAAGAATCCGTTCTGTCGTTTTGCTCTGGAAGCTTAGTGGGACCTCGCCATGTTTTAACGGCCGGCCATTGCATCAAAGATCTCAAGTCCTGCCAAGAGACACTATTTGTGTTTGATTACCACCAAAGCAACTTCAAGCCCAATGAGCTTCCTCAGTACCGATGCAAAAAAATTCTGGCGCGGGAAGAAGGTTCTTACCAGCATGGAGACTTCGCCATCATCGAGCTGGATCAAGATGTTAGGGATCGCAAACCATTAACGATGTCTGGCGCTTGGCCTGAGATCGGGACGACTCTTATCAGTTTAAGCCATCCCTGGGGCCTTCCACTAAAAGTAGATCAAGGCCCTTTCACTGGCGAAATATCTGGAGCCTATTTTCGCGCCAAAGTAGACACTTTCGCAGGAAGCTCGGGATCTCCCATTTTGCATCCTGAATCCGGAGAAATTCTAGGAATTCTTTCGCGAGGTTCAGATGATATTGACGAAGACGAGCTGTACTATGCACGGCTTGAAAACCGCTGTGTCAACATCAACCGCTGCAAAGACAACAACTATGGCTGCCGCGGAGAACTTTTTTACTCTTTAGCAAATAAACGCGCAGAGTTTTTAAGTTTGATCAACTCAAAATAAATTCTTCACCGGCAGCGGGAATTTCACAATCCCAGCCAAGTTCGTTTGTCACACGGTAATACAGGGCTCGAACGGATGACTCTTCGCCATGCACAAGAAAAACGCGTTCGGGCTTTTTAACAAAGCCCTTCATCCATCGAACCAATTCATCGCTATCAGCGTGGGCCGACAAACTATCAATAGTAAAAATCTCTGCATTCACTTCAACGTTTAAATGGTGAATTCTTATAGTACGTAAACCATTTTTTAAAAGACGCCCTTTAGTGCCTTCGCCTTGGTAGCCGACAAAAAGAACCCCACTATTTTCGTCAGGCAATTTTGTACGCAGATGATGCAATACCCGTCCTCCCTGCAACATCCCAGAGGCGGAGATTACAATTTTAGGTTCGGTGCTCATGCAAAGTAACATCGACTCATCGCTTGAGGCTGTGGCATTGAAATTACGCGTACTAAGACTTTGCTCAAGTTCGTCATTTTGACAGCATAGTTTTAACTCGTCGGTATAAGACGCGTAAATTTTTGTCACCGTTTGTGCCATCGGACTATCGACATAAACTGGCACGTCGGGTATTTTGCCTTGGGTCTCGAGTTTATAAATTTCATACAACAGCTCTTGTGTACGGCCAACAGCAAAAGCTGGGATTACCAAAGTACCACCGCGATTAAACACCTTGGTTATAATCTCGGCCAATTGATCAGGATTAAAAAGAGGCAGATTGCGATCCCCATATGTCGACTCGCAAACCAACCAATCAGTTTGAGTCAATGCATCCGGATCTTTGATGACCTGGCTGCGTCCTCCGCCCACGTCTCCACTGAAAGTAACAATCTTAGGACCCTTTTCAGTCATGAAACTCATTTGAATAAAAGTCGATCCCAATATATGACCCGAACGAATCAAACGAAAACTTAGATCTGGCGCAAGCTGTATCCATTGATTTAGCTCAACGGGATATAGAAGCTCGATAGCCGCTTTGGCGTCTTCTTCTTCATACAAAGGCAGCGCAGGATCGTGACTGGAATGCTTACTGTCATTGGCAAACTTCGCATCTTCTTCTTGAAGTTTAGCAGCATCCATCAATAGAATTTTTGTAAGTTCCGCTGTTGCCTTCGAACAATAGACCCTTTTTTTAAACCCATCCTTTACAATTTTTGGTAAATATCCAGAGTGATCGATATGAGCATGCGTTAACAATACACAATCTAGTTCTTTGATCCCTTCTAATGTATTCCAGTTAAGCTCACGAAGCTCTTTAGGTCCTTGAAACAAACCACAATCGACCAGACCCTTGAAACCATGATAATCGAAATGAATTTTACTGCCCGTGACCGTTTGAGTTGCTCCAATGAACTTTAACTTCAACATTATTATCCCTATCCCAACTATCTAACGATATTTCCATCGTGAAGTTGTATTTTAATTTGTGCGAGATCAGCAAAATCAGGATCATGGGTCACATAGATCACAGTCGATTTTTGCTCGCGACTGATTTTTTTAAAAATTTCCATAACCACGTCACCATTTGCAGAATCAAGGTTGCCAGTTGGTTCATCCGCAAATAAATAACGAGGATTCATAACTAACGCCCTGGCAATCGCCACTCGCTGTTGCTCGCCTCCAGAAAGCTCTTTAGGCAACCGATCCAACTTATCTGCTAGTCCAAACTGAGCAAGAAGTTCCTCCGCTCGAGGCCGACGCAAAGAAACCTCTTTCGCCTTCATAGCTGGAAGTAATACATTTTCAATAGCCGTCAGTTCAGGCAATAAAAAATGAAATTGAAAAACAAAGCCCATCTCTTTATTGCGAAATCGATGCAGCTCTGCTGAGTTCATTTCAGAAAGACTGCGTCCGTCAAAGAACACTTCGCCGGCTGACGGCTCGTCCAATGTACTCATGGAGTAAAGTAAAGTAGACTTACCCGAACCTGATTTCCCTGTTATAGATACAAATGCACCGTCAGGAATTTGGAAGTCAATTCCGTGCAATATTTCAATTGGCGGAGTGCCGAAGGATTTTTTCAGATTTTTCACCTCGATCATATCATTCTCCGCTTCTTACAATATCGATCGGACGCAGTTTCCCCGCCTCACGAGCTGGAAGCCAACTGGATATCACGGCCGCTCCTACCGCCATCGAAAAACCAAAAATATAAATTTGCGGAGAAAAATTAATGCGAATTCCATCGACCATGCCTCCAATTTTTAAAGTTGTTAAATAGAGACTCATAAGAAGACCCAAAATCATTCCGACAACGCCCCCCATAACACCAATAATAAATCCTTGAATCATAAATAGATTTACTATGTCATTCCCATCAAATCCCATAGAGCGCAAAATCCCAATGTCTTTGCGCTTTTGATTAACCAGAATATTTAAAATATTATAGATTCCAAATGCCGCGACTACCAAGATAGCGATAGTTACAAAATAACGGGTGAAATCTTGAATACTAAAGACACTCAAAATATTGGCGTTTGCTTGGTCCCAGCTTAAGACTTTTTCATTAGTTAGCCCCTGATATTGCTGGGCGAATGACGGCGAGTCATTGACATCTACTAAACGGATTGCAATATCCGAGATCTCGCTGGGCCGCTTGATTGCTGTCTGCACATCTTGAATGTTCGCAAAAGCATAGGCATCATCCAAAGTTGTAATACCTAACTTAAAAATCCCCGATACTTTAAAAGGCACAGCCTCGTACATTCCGGAAGAGATCAAAATATTATCTCCCATCTTAGCACCCAAGCGATTCAATAGACCTATCCCAACAACGACTCGATTGCCCCCAACACTCAGACTTTTATAATCGCCTTCCAATATATATTTTTCGATATTGGTAACGCGAGACTGGGCCTCGGCCTGCACCCCCTGCAGACGACCGGCCTGAGAAGCCCCCCCTTTGGTAAATATCACCTGAGCTCCGATTTGCGGAGCATAAGCGAGTACGCGGGGATCACTATCAAGACGCGCATACCAACCTAATGGATACTCAAGCTTCGATGACTCTTGTCTTCCCGCAGGAGCCGACACCCATTGTACTATATGATTAGCTGGAAACATCCATGCGCGTAGTTCATCTCCATTAACCATCTTATCTTTAGCCGAAATCTTTACATGGGCATCGTTATTCACAAGTTGATCAATAATAAAGCCTTGAAACCCAGTCATCAGCGCTGCAAACGAAATAAACGCGGCTGTTCCCAGGCCTACACCCATCAAGGTCAAAATGCTTTGCTTCTTTCTAGCAAAAATATGCCGAAGTGCTAAAAACAACATATCAATCCTTCAAAATTAAAGAGTCACCCTCTTTAATTTGCCCAGACACTTCTTCACCTAATTCGTTATCCATAATGCCTAGCTGAACCGAAACTTTTTCTGTATGAGCTCCAAGCTTCCGCACCACCTGAGAGTTATGCACCGCCCGAAGAGGCAACAGCACGACTCCTGTTTTCTGTGCTACCTCGATAGCAACGTCAGCTGTCATTCCTGGAAGAATTTCAGCGGGCAATCCTTCTACAATCAAACGAGCTACGAACTGTCCGTTGGCAGGATACAAAGAATCAATCTTTCCTTTAAATACGGTCTGTCTAAGATTCTCGAAACTAATTCGAGCCGTCATATTCTTCTTTACGCGAAGGGCTCCTTGCTGATCCAATTTAGCTTCTAAATACAAATCTTTTAAGTTTTGCACGGTAACTACCGGCTGATCCGTGAAAGCATTTTCTCCAGCTTTGTACGGAAGAAGCGTGACGGTTCCATCAAAAGGACTAGCGACACTTATGCCGTCATCAAAAGACAAAAGCTTTTGATTCTTTTGTACAGTATCACCCTCGGTCACAAAAATGCGTGTGATCGTTTTCGGAACTCCAACTTTAAAAGAAAATTTTTGCTTGGCCACAACAGTCCCTAGACCATAAATGGCCTCGGTGATATCACCTTTTTTTACTTTAACTACACGATTGCCATCTTCTTTTTTTAAAATTGAATAAACTCCGCCAATAGCGACAACTAGCGATACGGCTGCAACCCCAGCCCAGATCTTCTTCATCGGTGATCCTTTCAACAAGAGAGATTATCTCACCATATTATTGAATGAAGAAATATGACGGCCGTCACGTTAAAAAACCAGCTTATGCAGCTGGTTTTTTCATAAATTTTGATTTCGGAAATGGCAGATTGTTATCAATGATCTCTTCCATAAAACTAGGAAGATTTCCGGTGGGCTCTAATTGCCCGACCAGAGTCCCGTCAGGTCTTCGAACCAAACGGCTTAAATTAAAAATAGGAACTACATTATAAGATCCATCAGCATTAAAACCTATAACTTCACTTATAGCACCAATCCGACGTGAACCATCACCATACCGTGAAATCTGCACAATTATATCGATGGCCGAAGCAACTTGTTGACGCAAGGCTTTTTCTGAAATTTTTGAATCCCCGCCTTGAGCCAAAGCTTCAAGTCGAACTATCGCATCTTCCGGTGTATTCGCATGCACCGTGCCCATACAACCTTTGTGGCCGGTATTCATAGCGTTCAATAACTCTAGAGCCTCGCCCGATCGCACTTCCCCCACAATAATTCGGTCTGGTCTTAATCGTAGCGCACTCTTAACAAGATCCTTGATTGTTACTTCACCTTTACCCTGAGCATCGGCCATACGAGTTTCGAACATAACAAGATGCTCGTACTCGACCTGAAGTTCAGAAGAGTCTTCGATGATAAGGACACGCTGGCCTTTAGGAATTCGAGAACAAAGCAAAGATAATAATGTGGTTTTACCGGAACCAGTTCCGCCACTGACGATAACGTTCTTGCCGAGGAACATACAAATATCCAGAAATCGAGCCCCATCTTCCGAGATGGTCCCGAGTCTAATATAATCCGCAAAGCTAATTTTGGTGTTGGTAAATTTACGAATACTCAGTGTCGTTCCCTTGCGCGAACAAGGCGGAATCACTGCAGCAACCCTAGAACCATCAGGCAAACGAGCATCAAGACGTGGATTTTCATCATCGATTCTTCGCCCCACACTTTGAGCAATCGAATTTACTGCCGCCCTTAACGAGTCTTCCGAGTCGAAGGCATCCGGGGTCTTTTCTAGTTTGCCCTTGCGCTCGACGAAAATCTCTTTCGGTCCATTAACCAAGATTTCAGACACTCCAGCATCTTCAAGATACTTCAAAACAGGCCCAAGGCTGTTTCGAATGGCATCCTTAAAAACATTGGATTGATCTGACATTTTAGTCTCCTAGCGCACCGAAGCTGGCTTACGATTTCCCGCTTCTGAGGTAATAACTAAGCGCCCTTGAAAAGCAGTCTCAGGACATTGAAATGAAAAAACGCCGTCCATTTTTGGATTCACGTAAAACATTTTTGTTTGGCCAAAGATCGTATTATGATGCTCTGAAAAAGCATCTAAAATAAACGAGGCATTTTTTTGTTTCGAATTCACGTTAACAATAGTCACTTTGTAAGAAGCACCCTTGCGAAGCCGAACCGTATCGGGAACAAAACCTGATTCAGTATTTAAAATAATGATATCTTGCATTGGTTCGGCAACTTCCAGGGCCGACCCGATAATATCAATAGACTTTGTTTCATTTACGCTTGCCGGAAGCCGTGACTGATTTTCCACTCGATCAAAATCGACCTGACGTCGACTTAAATCAATCTCCCAAGCCAAAGCTTGAGACGATAATAGAATGCTAAACGCAACTATTTTAGTGCAAGTTAGAGCGGTCTTGAAATTCACAGAATTCACGAGCAACCTCCATCGCAATGTAATGGACCGAGCGAGTATCCATCATTCCCAATTTTTGAACTAGCAAGTTCTTGTCTCCGCGGCACTGGTTGATTTCAGTAAATGCAACCTGGAGCATTTGCGGATTTTGCATCATCTCTTTAGTGATCGCTTGCCAATCCATTTTCAAAACTGGGTCGATAGCACCAATAGTGTAAAGAGCATCAAATACTGCTTGTAAGTTCCCTTGAAGAAACATGGAATCCTCCTGATTCATGCTGTTTAACCTTGGATGTCCTATCGGAGTTTGCACGTAAAACTTGAGTCATTATGAGAAAATAAGATGTAAATTTTTACAAAAAACACGGGCTTCTAAGCTAAAGACCTGCCTTTTTCGAAAGGGATAGGGTAAGTTTTGCCCATTAATTTCATCAACCGAAGGAGTCCCGAAATGAAAGCGTCATTACTTTGTCTTGCCCTACTTTTAACTAGCCCGTGCACTTATGCAGGCAAAATGAAAGCGATCTGGGAAATGACTAATGAATCAGTTCTGGAAGAGCTTGGGTTCGATGAAAGTCTGGTTGATATCTCTGGTCACAGATTTCTCACTTCTGAGAATAAAGACGCTTTAGTCATCGAGACTCTTGTTACAGGCTACGATGCTGACATTCAGTATCGCTGCCTTACCACTTTCATTAAGAGCGCAGATTTTTACTCTGTCCAACAAACGACTTGTTCTAAAAATTAATATTCTCGCAGAGGAATTTTAAGAATAGACTTATAAGACAAGGAAGTTTTATGGGTCCGTTTAAGTTTACTTTCGCTCTTCTATTAGTTTCATTGGTAGTACGTTACTCCAACGCGGACTCAAGCCCTAGACCGGCATGGATAGAAGCCCTTATGGCTTCTGACCTACCAAACATCACCAAGCCCCAATTTGCCTGTGAAAAGCAAAAGTCAATCGTAGCTAAAATTGATCAAGAAATTGAACTTTCTCCATGCATCAAAATTGACCAGATTACTATTGGGAAAGTTAAGTCTGAAGTTTTAAATCTTTCCGACAGTGAGCTCAGCAAGGTTCAAGCTGTTAATATATCAGGTGTTGAAAGACGAACTTCAGGACGCACGGCTTGAGGAGCCTGTACATTACATACCGCGCGACAAAGGGAGCCAACATTAATAACTGTGGAAACAAGACGGTTCCCACCTTCGGCAAAAGTCATCGGATTTGTTAAATCCAACTGCCCTGACTGGCCTTTAATATAATAAAGATTATCAGAATGATTACCAAAAGAACTAGCTCGGGCATTACTCGCACGCGATCTCGATAGCCGTAAGCATTTCGAGCATTGTAATTGATATTAGATGTTACGTTTATAAAGGGTTTGAACTCTCGTAATCCTGAGCGATTCTTACACTGAAAACGCGTCTCTGCACAGGCAGCAACTACGTTCTTCGTACGATCAGCTGACAAGCGTCCGTTTAGATAACCGCCTTGGATTACTTCGGTTGCCGCCATCGTAATCTCAAAGGCGGCAACACCTTTATCCGCAAACACCGTATTATTATAAGGGGATATAAAAAAGAGCAAATACCTTCCGAACGCCGCCCGCTTCATTTTTAGTTGTCAACAAAACGGCTCGAGCCTTGTTAATCACGTCCGTCGTTACCCCAGGTGAATACTGCTCTGACTGACTGGATTTAATAAGATTCGAATTTTGTTTAACCATGTAGCCAATCACTAGGGCCGTAGTTGCCACAATACCCGAGGCCACAATAACTTCTACCAGCGATATACCTTTTTTATTTTTAATCATAATTCGTCCCAAAACCATTTCTGAAAAATGTTATTAAAAATGCTTCTTCTAATTAGTTATCACCGTCACCGTCACCATCTGAAGAAGCTGGCTCGGGTCTTGGACGGACTGTAACGGTTGTAGTTGTTGTTGTAACAGTAGATAGAATCGTCTCTTGAGGTGAAGACACTTCAAAAGACGCAAGACTAGTACCTAATCTTTTTGGCTCGATCATAGAGAGCGTTTCATTTTTTGAGTATGTTGCCTCATTGTAGGGATTATATTTTTTCAAGAAATTTGGATCCAAAATCAATGCTGGATCAAAGCGCGATGGATAGATCTCGAAAGATTCACTTGAAAGCCGCTTGAAACTACTTACAACGCTGACCGAAGTAGAAGAAGACGTCGTTGTTGTAGTCGAACCAACACCTCCAGTCGATTCAACCGAAACGTTGTTGTTCACCACTTGAGTCTGAGTCACGCGTTGAGGCGAATAACATTTGCGGCTTACCTCAACATCTAGCTTTTCTCCGGGCATGAAAACTTCAGCTGTACCTAGAACCTCAATGCCCGCCTTTTCATCTGGCTTACCTGGATAGACATCATGGTTGTATGTAGTTTTTCGTTCGTATTTTAATCTGTAAATCGCCCCCGGACCCAAGTTTGCCACTCGAACGCCGATTGTTGTATCGGCACCCTCAGGTGGAGCCTCCAAAGGACCGCGACACTCTGGATTCGGCGTCCCAATGGGCCGACGGATGGCACCACTTTTTGTTATTTTTCTAATTTCACTTTCACTGATTTTTAAATCAGTCGAGGCAGACATAAATACAACAAACCGATCGTCATCGGAAAGTTCATTCCAGATAGGAATGTTTCCTACTAAGGCACGAAAGGCGTCATCCTTAGACCAATCAACCAAAGAAAAAGTAAGATTGGTTGTGTAAACACGCTGTTCTTCATTGTTAGTGATTTCTAGTACTAAGTTATCATCTTTATAATCAAGGTCTGTGATTCCATACTTGGACATATCAATACGGGGATTGTGAAATTCACCACCCCAACGACAGTGTCTAGTTTTTGATAAATCATCCCAGCCTTGTTCGCGACATAATACACATATAGCGGACACGAACATTAACAAACCGAACCTTTTTAGACTCGGTTTGAAACACATACTAATACTTTGATCGAGAAACTTTACTTTGTCTCTGCGGCTTTAGTTGTGTCTCCAGTTGAGACAGCATCTAATAATTTCTTTGCAAGTTTTGATGGCGATTCTTTTTCTTCCATCGACCGCAGCTTTCTTTCCGCAATTGATTCTTTCGTTAGTTCAATATTGGCGTCTTGAATTTGCTTAGCAAGACTCCGCTCAAAACCGTCAGAATTATAGTAAGGCTTCATTTCTATAAGTAGATTTTCAAGAAAGATCTGATAAGTCACTTGAACGACGGGCTTAAACGCTTTGGGATTTTTAAGTGCGTTAATAGCTTCGCTTGTTAACTGAGTCAGAGACTCCTCCCAAGCGTCCTCAGTATCCAATGCCGATCTTAAAGGACTGATAACTTTATCAATCATCCCATCACGATTCGGCCTAGAGAAAATGGCCTGAAGCGCTTCACGTAGAGGCACAACTTTACCATCCGAGGACTTCTTACTTTCCTTGACCTTTTGAATGACGATCTCATTCATTTGGTCCAAGTCCTTAATTGTCAATTGAGAGTAATTATATAAGAGACCCGCATACGAAGGGGCGCCCACCAACCCAAAAGTAACTAATACAGCAAAAGACATGATCTGTGTTTTCATGAACCCATTGTATAATGGTGCGAAAAGACTTCAAGGCCAGTTAAAATATTATGTCAAACAAGTTAACACACTTTGTCTCGCCTTTGGTCTAAGCGACTGTTTCCCTTCACTCTTTCTATAATTTCTGTAAGAATTTAGGAGTTCGTTTTTAAGTAAGATAAAAATCATTTATGGAGGCTCCATTGAAAACATTAAAAGTTTTAGGTCTTGGTGTTTTGACCATCGCTTTGGCAAACTGTGCACCATCTGCAAAACAACTAAAAGAAGCTATTGAAAAAGATCCAAGCATCGTATTTGTGGCAATTGAAAAAGATCCAGAAAAGTTTATCGAAGTAGTCAACAAGGCTGCTCAAAATGCTCAAATGAAAGCACAAGAAAAAGCTGTTGAAGAAGAATCAAAAAAACGTGACGACGAATTCAAAAATCCTTTGAAAGCAGAAGTTGAAGAAGGCCGCATTATCTTTGGCAACAAAGACGCAAAAGTTACGATTATTGAATATTCTGACTTCGAGTGCCCGTACTGCTCTAAAGGTCATGCAACAATCAAAGAAGTTATGAAAGAATACGGCAATGATGTTCGCGTCGTTTTCAAACACTTGCCACTTGATTTCCACCCAAATGCATTACCAGCTGCAAAGTACTTTGAAGCTGTCGGCATGCAAGGTGGCGACAAAGCCCTTAAATTCCATGATATCGTATTTGAAAATCAAGGGGAACTTCGTTCTAAAAAAGAAGCCTTCTTGAAGGAAGCGGCAAAAAAAGCTGGCGCAGACATGAAGAAACTTGAAGCAGACCTTAAGAGCGAATCAATTATGGCTCGCATTGAAAAGGATATGGCTGAAGCTAAGAAGTTCGACTTCTCGGGAACGCCTGGTTTCTTAATCAATGGTGTTTCCCTTCGTGGTGCATACCCATTCACAGAGTTCAAAGCGATCATCGATCGTCACCTAGGCAAAAACTAATTTTGCTTTTCAAAAAGCTCCCGAAAGGGAGCTTTTTTTATTTCTAATCTTCGCCGACCCTGCTAGCGTAATTTTATGTCTACACGAACACCTCTTTTTATATGGCTTCTTTCGCAAGGCCTGTGCCTGGTGTTAAGTATTCTTTTGATCAAGTTGTTCATGCTGCAAGATCCTTATTGGCTACTATTCTTCCATTGTCTTTTAGGCGCAATCACCACACTCTATGTTTTAAAACTTCCTCGATGGTGGGCCCTGATTTCGATTCTCGTCCCCTTGATGTTCGTCGTCTTCAATACCAGCATTTCACTGCCGGGCTGGTTGTACTTCTTTCTTTTTGCAATGATTGCGCTCTTCTTTTCTCATGCTATATTTGAAAGGGTGCCTCTTTACCTAAGCAATTCAACCACTCACCGCGCCTTGATTGATTATGCTCTTAAGCATCAATTAAAAAATGCGATAGACCTGGGATGCGGCTTTGGGGGCGTTGTGCGAGCTCTAGATAAAAATGGAATCCGAGCCGTTGGAGTTGAAGGTGCACCAATGACTTGGATTGTTGCGCGAATACTGTCGAACTTATTTAAGACCGGGCAAATTAAGCGCGGCAATATCTGGGACTACCCACTAGAACAAATAGACTTAGTCTATACGTTTTTGTCGCCTGTGCCGATGGCACGCATTTATAAAAAGGCAAAGTCAGAGTTAAAAAGTGGAGCTGTGTTGATCTCGAACAGCTTTCCGGTTCCCGACGTAAAGCCAACAGAAATTTTGATGCTTTCAGACAGTCGCAAAACAACTTTGTATATCTATAAAATTTAAGAAATAACAAAAAAGGAACTACATATGAAACTAATTAACGGCATCTTGAGTATCTTAATTGGAATCAGCTTCCAAACAGCCAAAGCGAATCTAGGCAAAACTTACGAATACAAAGACGGCGAAACAACTCTTGAGGGATATTTTGCCGAGCCTAAAAACAAATCTGCCAAGAAGGTTCCAGGAATTCTTGTGATCCATCAATGGAAGGGTTTAGGAGAATATGAAAAAAGCCGCGCTGATATGCTAGCCCAAGAAGGCTATGTCGCAATGGCCGCAGATATTTACGGCAAAGGAATTCGTCCAAATACATTTGAAGCTGCAGGCAAAGAAGCCGGAACCTACAAAGGAAATCGTTCTTTATACCGCCAAAGACTTTTAGCAGCTTACAATGAACTCAAAAAAAATCCCCGTGTAGATGGTTCCAAAATTATTGTGATGGGATATTGCTTCGGTGGTACTGGCGCACTTGAACTTGCAAGATCTGGCGTGGCTCTCGCAGGAACTGCCAGCTTCCATGGAGCCCTAGAAAATCCACAGCCTCAGGATGCTAAGAACATCAAGGGCAGCGTCGTTGTCTATCACGGCGCCATCGACCCCTACGTTCCGCAAAAAGAAGTCGATGCCTTTTTAAAAGAAATGAATGAGGCAAAAGTAGACTACCAGTTTGTTTCTTTTGCCAATGCCGTTCACTCTTTCACCGAAAAAGCAGCTGGCAACGACAACTCTAAAGGTGCCGCTTACAATGAGCTTGCGGACAAAAGATCATGGGCTGACTTCCTTAGATTTGCACGTGAAGTAACAAAATAGCTATTTCTTAAAGCCCCACGGGCAATGCCGACAACCAGATTGGCAGCAGTGCCCTCTTTTTAAGTGATAGTAAGAAGTAAATACCAAATAGCCCGTAAGAGGATCTATGTAATGATCCTCTTTTTTTTCACAGGCTTTTCTATGCAGCTCTTCTGAACTATCAGGGCTTGGGCTGGACATCGATTTATTTGTTTTTTGCCCGGTCACCGATCAACTCCTGACTCACGCTTTCTAGCTGCTCAATTTGCTTAAGCACGATATTAACCGCCATTTGCCAAAATTCCGGTTTTTCGATGTCTTCATTAAAATGCTTTTTAATTAGATCTTCAGCCGTCATAGAGCCGGTATCTCGAAGTACGGAAACATATTTATCGAAAAACTGAACCCCAAGTTGGTCCTTCTTCGAATAGATTGCCAAACTAAATAAATAGCCAAAGGTGTAAGGGAAATTATAAAAACTTATCCCGGCCATATGAAAGTGCAGTTTATGCGCCCAAAACATCGAGTCATATTTCGACAAACTACGACCATACCATTTAGCCCAAGCTTGTTCAGTCAGTTGGCGAAGCTCATCTGCTGATTGCTCGCGCACGAGTCGCTGTTCATAAAAGCTTTTTTCAAAATCAAAGCGCGCAGGTATATTTAATAGAAATGACGAAGCTGATTCTGCGGCAATCCAAGCAAACTCTAATTTTTCTTCCTGATTTTTAGCATGCTTAAGTAAATAATTCTGAACAACGGTCTCGGCAAAGACACTGGCCGTTTCAGCCAAAGTCATCGGATAGCCACAAAGCTCTCGAGGCATATCTCGCATTGACCAACTATGAAAGGCATGCCCAAGCTCATGGGCTAAGGTCATTAAGTCCTTATTGCTGCCCCGGAAGCTCATGAAAACTCGTGGCGTTCTAGACTTCGCAAATCCCGTACAATACGCACCATTTCGTTTATTGGGCAGCATTCGTCCTTCGATCCAATTTTTCTCTTTCATCATTTTAGCAAATTCAGCCATCTTTGATGATACTTCCGAAAAGGCCGCTATCACAATATCCATGGCCTCATCAAAAGACTTAAGATTTCCATCAACCGAGGGCGCAACACCAGAATCTGTAGCCAAAGGACACTCTGCCAATAAATCCCAAGGAGCAAGTTCTGACTTACCCATAACCCGAGCCATTGCAAAATTTGCTTTTTGGATTTTTTCCTTATTTGCTTCGCAAACCTGAATCATAGAATTCAATGTAGCTTGAGATATTCTTCCACCAAAAAGTGCTTCATCAAGAAAGTGAACAGGCTTTGAATGTGATCTTTTTTTATTCAGCTCATGTCGCCAATCCGCTAAGTTATTAAGAATGGCCGCCGCACTTTCTTCTTGGGCTCGCCAGGATTCTTGAATGGCCTCCCAAGCTAAGCGGCGGGTTTCGTCTTTATCGCTGCGCAAATAGGAATGGGCAACTGAAAGGCCAACAACTTCCGTTCCTGCTGGCCAGCGAATGTGACATTTCATATTGCCCGAAATCGAATTGTAAAGTCTGCCCCATGAATCGTGGCCAGCTCTTTCCAAAGCCACTAGTAAATTTTCTTCAGACTCGGATAACGCAAAGCCACTCTGCATCCTATTTCGCTCGATAGCAAATCGCTGAGTCGCAACATCGGGATGAGACAAGATTGCCTCGATATTTTCCACCGTCGTCTTCATTAAATACAAATTTACAGCCGTTGAAGCCGCCTCGAGCCGCGAATAAAGACTACTCATTTCGGATTGCGTTGTCTTTGCCTCGACATCTTTAACATCGACGCTGAGTCGGCAATTTAAATAAGTCCAAAGGTTATAGGCAATTACCGAAACTTCTTTCCGCTTCAAAAGAAATTTTTGTAGAGCTTCTACTTCTTGAAATGCTCCAGTCTTTAAAATAGCAGATATTTGTTCGGCAGTTTTTTCTAGTTGCATAACTCCAGCCTTAAACAGCTCAACATCTTGTTTAAACGACAGAGCTCCAACGCCCTCGTACTCTGTGTCTAAATTCCATGCTGGATTTACTGAACTATCTAACAATGCCATACAAACCTTCCATCTTTTCTTGTTGCCTATTTAAGCAAAAACCTTAACGATATTACCATGAAAAAAACTCTTTTTTTATTCACTGTCATCTTATTGACTGGTTGCGCCCAACTTCACCACGTACAGTTAGGTGAAATTCAATCAAGCTCAAGCTACATTCAAAAACCATTTGAAATTAAAATTAGCGAGGTCGGTGTAAATCTTGGCGAAATCAAGGATATTGCCAATGCAACAGCCGGTGGGAAAACCAAAGATCAGGCCAACGATATTGCCGACGCTATTGCGATGTTTCAGATGGGCCCCAGAACAGGAAATCCCGTTTATGTTAAAGACTATGCTAAAAATTTAATTCAACTTATTTACGAAAAATGTCCATCAGGCAAAGTAACAGGCCTGGTATCTATTCGTGAAACTAGAAAGTATCCAGTCATTTCTGGCGAAATCGTTAAAGTCACTGGCTATTGCTTAATTCCAAAAGGAGCTTAATATGAAATCATTTTTTAAATCCATCCTCACTTTATCTTTATTAAGCGTGCTTTTCATTGGCTGCGCTTCTGTCAATAGTGTGTCGATCACACCGATTCCTAAAGAGAGAAGCAACAAAGTCAGAGCCGAAGTCAGCAAAATAATTATCTTAGGTTTTAACTTTGATAATGATTTTATCGATGCTTTAGTTCCAAAGCTTCAACAACAGTGCCCGAACGGAAAAGTAACAGGTCTTTTAACTAAAGACGAAGTGATCAGCTACTTTTTAGTTTTTAAAAAGCAAGTTACAGCGACTGGCTATTGCGTGACAAATGCAAGTGCCACGAACTCAACAGGCAAAAGATCTACAGCCTCTTCTGACGAGGAGAACTAAAAATGAAGTTTTGGATTTTATTTATTTTGGGGATTACGCTTTCAGGCTGCACTCACAGCTTGCACGTATCTCATGTCAGTGATTTTTCTCCGACCTATAAGGCTTATTCGCAGGGACAATTGATTAAAGCTCGAGCCGAGCAATTTACAATTATGGGCTTCGTAACCGAGACAACTTATATTGAGCAGGCCTACAACAATCTGCAGGCCAACTGCAAAGATGGACAAATACAAGGCATCACGTCTCAGTACTCCACTAGTCACGGTTTTTTTTCATGGACCAACGTTCTTGAACTTCAAGGACTCTGCATTAAAAACTAAGCTTAAATCTTAAGGGGTAAAGTTATTTCTGACAAACTTGCCCCTCGTACACTTAAATCCACCACCAAAACAGTTACGACCACTCCCTTAGCTTTTGCTTCCTTTAGTAAAGCCGCGTAATCCGGATCGATATCCGCGGCAGCTTCGAAGGACGTACAGTCGTCTCGCTGAACTGTAAAAACAATTTCTGCCGTATGCCCGGCATCGATCAGCCCCATCAACTCGCGCAGATGCTTTTGTCCTCGCTCGGTCACCGCATCTGGAAATTGAGCTGTACGCTGACCATTCTTTTCCACAGCCAGAGTCACATTTTTAACTTCAATAAAATGCTTGCGACTCCCACCTGGTTCATAATCTAAGGCAAAATCAAATCGAGTCTCTTTTGAAATTTTATACTCGGGCTTAAAGTCTGCAAAACCTTGCCATGCTTTAAAACCTCGTTTTTCGACAATCGCCGATTGAAGAGCCTCTTTCACAACTGCATTGGGTACCGAAGTATTAACCCCCACCCATGCCCCAGATGGCGCCTGAATCATCTCGAGGCTGAACTTTAATTTCCGCTCGGGATTTGAGGATGGGCTCACTTTACATTTCTGACCAGGATTATTAACAGATTTTAAAGATCCCGTGTTTGCAACGTGAGCCACCACGGTCTCCCCATTGAGCTCTACATCTGCAAAAAAACGTTTATATCGTTTTTGAAAAACTCCCTCTTGTAGTTTAGAACTCCACTCCATAAAACTCCCTTTTCTTTAGAATGCTTGATTAATGACAGAGCCCATAAATAATGTCGATTTCAGACATGGCCGCTTTGCATCAATTAGTGCAAAAGCTTAAGCACCGGAATAGAAAGATTCGTCACCAAAGGACTTTATTTAAATGGCTGAAAACTCAACCAAAAAACCAACGCTTCCAAAACCTGAATGGCTTAAAGTTCGGGCTCCCGTTGGTGAAAACTACGAGCGCATAAAAAGCATGATGGGTGGCCTTAAATTGGCTACCGTCTGCCAAGAAGCTCGTTGCCCAAATATCGGTGAGTGCTGGTCCGGCGGTACAGCCACCATTATGATCATGGGAGACACCTGCACACGTGGCTGCCGCTTCTGCAATGTAAAAACAGGAAATCCAAAAGGGAAACTAGATCCATTCGAGCCCGAGAATGTGGCCCATTCAATTTCTGAAATGGGTCTTGAGTATGTCGTTATCACAACTGTTGACCGTGACGACTTGCCCGATCAAGGGGCCGAGCATTTTTCAAGAACAGTTCGTGCGGTCAAAAAACTGTCGCCCAATTTATTAGTCGAAATCCTGGCCGGAGACTTTCGCGGAGATAAAGATCTGATCTTTCAGCTAACTGATGCCGGACCTGACGTCTACGCCCATAACATCGAAACCGTCGAACGACTTTCACCGAAAGTTCGCGACCCCAGAGCCAACTACCGCCAGTCTTTAGACGTTCTGAAAAGCGTCAAAGAGCGTGATCCATCTCGCTACACCAAGTCATCGATTATGTTGGGCCTAGGGGAAACCGACGAAGAGGTTCTTCAATCGTTAAAAGACTTGCGCGCTGTAGGTTGTGATGTCGTCACTTTTGGACAATACTTACAGCCTACGCCTCGGCATTTGAAAGTCATCGAATACATCACTCCTGAAAAGTTTCAAGAGTGGAAAAAAATCGCCGAAGATTTAGGATTCTTATATGTGGCTTCGGGTCCCCTGGTTCGAAGCTCATATCGTGCCGGAGAATTCTTTATGAAGGCGATGATCGAAAAGCGCCGGCAAGAAAATGAAATAAAACTAAAAGAAATTATTAAATAAAAATGAGCTCTCGCATTTTAATGAGTCGAGTAAAGGAGCAAAAGAAATGGCAACAGACGTTAAACTTCCTGAACTAGGTGAAGGCGTAACTGAAGGTGAATTAGTTAAATGGCTTGTGAAGCCAGGTGATTCTGTAAAAGCAGATCAGCCTGTTGCTGAATTCATGACTGACAAAGCGACTGTTGAAGTTCCGTCTCCTGTTGCTGGCACAGTAAAAGAACTTAAATTCAAAGTTGGCGACACTATCAAAGTCGAAACGACAATTTTAATCCTTGAAGGTGGAGCTTCGGCTTCAGCGGCAGCTCCGAAAGCAGCGGCTGTGGCGACGACTTCTGCGCCAGTACCAGCGGCAGTACCCGCGGCAGTCGGCGGCGGAAAAGCGACTGAAGTCAAACTTCCTGAACTTGGTGAAGGCGTCACTGAAGGCGAGCTAGTTAAATGGTTGGTCAAAGTTGGCGATTCTGTAAAAGCAGATCAGCCAGTTGCAGAATTCATGACGGATAAAGCAACCGTTGAGGTTCCGACTCCAATCGCGGGAGTTGTTAAAGAACTCAAAAAGAAAACTGGCGATATGGTCAAAGTAGAAACTGCAATCCTAGTTCTTGAATCTTCGAGCGGCGCCAGCACTGCCGCGTCCACAACTCCTGCAGCGACATCTGCTACAGTGGCGCCTCATGCTGCACCGGCCGCAAAAGCCGCACCAGCCGCTGTTACAACCTCTGGAAATATTTTCCCGCCAGTTGCAGACTCTCGCGTTTTAGCAACTCCAGCAACTCGCCGCCTAGCTCGCGAAATGGGCGTAGATATCAACTCTATCTCTGGTTCTGGCCTTGCCGGACGTGTCACTCGCGATGATGTGATGAACACAACTGGAGGATCTACTTCTGTTGCGAAATCAGCTCCTGCAGCGGGCACATCCATGTCAATTCCTAAACCAGCCTACCAAGGACCTACTGGAGCAATTGAAGAGCGCGTGGCACTAGTTGGAATCCGTAAAAAAATTGCGGAAAACATGCAAAAATCTAAGGCCATCATTCCACACTTCACATTGATGGACGAAGCAAACGTGACAGAAATGGTTAAACTTCGCGAGTCACTTAAAGATTTCGCAGAAAAGAATGGCACAAAGATCACTTATCTTCCAATTGTGATGAAAGCCATGATCGCTACGATTCGCGAATTCCCAATGTTTAATGCTTCGATTGACGATGCCGCCGGTGAAATTGTTTATAAGAAGTACTTCAACCTGGGCTTCGCGGCAGATACTCCAAATGGACTTGTAGTTCCTGTGATTAAAAATGCTGATCAAAAAAGCATCCTAGAGCTTTCAAAAGAAATCCTAGATCTTTCGAAGCGCGCTCGTGATGGCAAACTTAAGCCAGACGAAATGAAGGGCGCTTGCATTACTATTACAAACATCGGCTCTATCGGTGGAACCTATGCCACTCCTGTGATCAATCACCCAGAAGTCGCGATCCTTGGTATGTATAAAATTGATGAAAAGCCAGTGATCAAAAACGGTCAGCTATCTTCAATCAAAGTCATGAACTACACGATCACTGCGGACCACCGCCTTATCGATGGTGCCGTTGCTGCTCGCTTCTTAAGATCGTTCATGGATCGCATTGAAAACCCAGGTCGTTTGATGATGGAGATGATGTAATATGCAAAATTTTGATGTAGTCGTTATTGGCGCAGGTCCCGGTGGATATGTAGCAGCTATTCGTTCCGCACAACTGGGATTTAAAACCGCTATTATAGAGCGTGAATACATGGGTGGTGTCTGCCTGAACGTTGGATGTATTCCATCAAAAGCGATGATCACTGCAACTCACCTTTTACACAAGGCTCAACACAACTTCAAAGAGATGGGCTTAAATATTAAAGGTGGCATCGATGTGGACATGAAACAGTTGGTTTCATGGAAACAATCTGTTTCGGATAAAATGGCCGGCGGAGTGAAGCAATTACTTAAAGGCAACGGCGTCACTATATTGATGGGTGAAGCAGAGTTTAAAAACTCTAAAGAGCTATCAGTCAAATCATCGGCGGGCACGGAAGTTGTGACTGCAAAGCACTTCATAGTTGCAACAGGCTCACGCCCAATCGAAATTCCTGGCTTTAAATTTGATGAAAAAGATATCTGCTCGTCAACTGGAGCTTTGGCTTTTGATTCAATCCCTAAACGTGTCGTAACGATTGGTGGTGGCTATATCGGTCTTGAGATCTCTTCTTATCTTCGCAAGCTAGGAACAGAAGTCACTGTGGTTGAAGCTCAAACATCACTGCTTGCTGGGGTTGTAGATCCTGATTGTGCTGCGGTCGTTGCTAAAAAAGCTGAGAAGTCTGGGATTAAAGTTCTTTACGGAGCTAAAGCTAAAGGCCAAAAGAAAGTCAAAGACGGCTACGAAGTGACTGTCGAGATTAACGGCAAAGACGAAGTCATTAAGACTGATAAAATCCTTGTGACAGTAGGCCGCCGTCCTAACGGCGATCAAATGAACTTAAAAGCAGCTGGTATCGCGGTCGATGAGCGTGGTTTTATTAAAGTCGATGCCCAGCGCAGAACTAACGTAAGCAACATTTTTGCAATTGGCGACATCTGTGGACAACCAATGTTGGCCCACAAAGCTTCCCACGAAGGAGTTCTAGTTGCTGAAGTAATTAAAGGCATTAATCGCGTTTACGATGCGAAAATGGTTCCCGCAGTTGTCTTTACAGATCCAGAAATTGCAGCAGCTGGCATGACGGAAGCCGAAGCCAAAGCAAAGGGATTCAATGATCTATTGATTGCTAAATTCCCTTTTGCAGCCAATGGCCGTGCGGTGAGCATGATGGAAACCGATGGCTTTGTAAAAATGATTGCCGACAAGAAAACGCATATTTTGTTAGGCGTTCATATCGTAGGACCTGAAGCCTCTAACTTAATTTCGGAAGCGGCTCTGGCTATCGAGATGGGAGCTCGTCTAGAAGACCTAGCTCTCACCATTCACCCTCACCCAACCTTGGGCGAGACAATGATGGAAGCGGCTGAGGCAACTCTTGGACACGCAATTCATATTATTCAAAAGCCACTTCATAAGTAACATCATAAAGCCCACCCCACGGTGGGCTTTTTTATTAAGGATCTTTAATGGCACCCGAACTTGCTCTGGTCTACGTAACTGGATGGCTTCCCAGCACTGCAATTTCGATATTGCACTACCGAAGTTACTTAAAGAAACAAAACTCAAAAAAGTACCAGACTCTGCAGCGCAATCTAAATAAAGTTGGACTCTTTTGGGCGGATTATGCGGGCGAGATCAAGTCTCTAGACCAGGCCAGTATCGCTGAAGACCACCTCAACTTCAAAAAAGGCCTTTTAATTACCTCTTATTTTTTAATCGCTCTAAGCTGGCCCGGCTTTCTTTTCCATCTTATTTTATATTTTTCATTGCGAGTATGGGCCCGTCCACGCCTAGAGCAAAATCTTATTGAATCTGATCTCGCATCCAAAGACTTAACTGAGAATGAAATTCAAATTAATATCCGGCACGCCCAAGACTCGATCTAGATTTTAAAATTTCAAACTGGACTCGTAGGATAAATGCTTTCTGACGAAAGTATTTATATGAAAAGATTTTTACTCATCTCATTTTGCATTTCAATTTTGATCGCCTCTGGCTGCACCCAAAACCCCTCGGGAACCGTTGATTTGAGCAGCACCGCCGGGGATCCTAAATTTTCAGATTTGACGAAGGCTGAGTTTACCGGACACGATACCTCGCGAGAAAACGTGTTTACTCAGATAGAACTAAATGCTGATGGCTCCTTTATTTACAAAGAGCTTTTCTTTGACCTCAACGGAGCTGGAGAAAAATGCACTCTCAGCGGTCAATGGTCCAAAACATCTGACCATAACTTAAAACTTGATTACAGCCAGCTTAATGGCGTCGCAAATACTGGAACTTTAACCTGGGACCTTTATCAACTTGAGGACTCTCATGTTAAATTCAAAATTGATTCATCCCTTAGCCCCAAAGACCTTGTCCGAGAAAGTTTGCTTTCAGATCGTCTTTTAGAGGAGGTCCCATCAGAGAGTGGATTGACAACTAGCAATCACTGCCTGCACAACTAAGAACGAGAGCTTATTTTAGCTCTCCTTTTAATTTTGCAATTTTCTCTTCCATTTTTTTCATATAGTACTGAATAGCTTCGGCACTCATTTTGTCCATGGATGCCTCATTGGAACTATTTCTAGAAACAATATATTTCGCCTCGGTATTAACCACAGACATATCATCTGCAATCGAATCCAATTCTTTCAATAGCTCTAAAAGTTTTTGCTTTTTTAAAGCTTCGGTCTCTGCACGTTCTTTTTCAAATTTCTGAATGGCCGTCAAAAATTGTACGGACTCTTCCAGCCCTTTTCTTCCTGTTTCGAACGTCTCCCAGAAAAACTCAGGCAGTAATGATTTTTTCTCCAACGACTTTTCCATCACGCTTTTGGCTCTGGATATGTTCTCAATCATGGTTTCAATTTTCAATTTGCCCCCTGACATCATTCTAGAAGGCTGCCAGCGTTATTGACAACTTTTTATATTGAAATGAATTCGCGAGACATGACATAAATCTCATATGCCCACTAATGAACTTACTTTTGAAAATTGGGGTCTGATAGACTATTCCTCAGCTCTTCAAAAACAAATAGAACTGAACACTGAAGTCTTCACAAAAGAGCTTCCAGGCTATTTAATCTTTTGCTCGCACCCTCCTGTGGTCACAAAAGGACGCGGCACCCAAGCCGGTGATATTTTTGATTGGGATGGCGAAACCGTCGAAGTTGGACGGGGCGGCCGTGCTACTTACCATGGCCCCTCACAATTAGTGATCTATCCAATTGTAAATCTTAATTTCGACCGAAAACTATATCCCAAAAAAGATGTCATAGGATTCCTTCGCGCCTTTGAAAACTTAATTTTAAAATCACTAAAGACAGTTTCGATAGATGCCATTGGTAAATCAGTAAAACGAAATGATCTAGAGTCAACCGCAAAGGAAGAAACAGGCATCTGGTATAATGAAAAAAAGATCGCTTCTTTGGGCTTAGGTGTAAAAAATTGGGTTAGCTATCACGGGGCAGCGATCAATCTTTACAAAGATGATTTGGCCTTTAAAGGAATCAATCCTTGCGGTTTCTCGGCCTCGACAATGCAGAGTCTTGAAGCCATTTTAGAAGATAAGCAAAAAATTGAATCCTTTTGCAATGATCTTAAAATAGAACTTCAAAACAACCTATAAAAAAGCCCTCGCTATTGCTAGCCAGGGCTTTAGAGTCATAAATTCATTTTCTAAATTACTTTACAGCAGGTGCCATCATAATCACGGCGTCGCCTTTAACGACTGTTTCGCCGGTCTGCTTAGTGACATTTGTTTCCACCGAGCAGATCCCTTTTTCTTTACGAAGCGCGACCACCTTAATGTGAATCGTCACTGTATCGTCAATGAAAACTGGATTTACGAATTTAATATTTTGCCCCAGATAAATTCCGCCAGACCCCAAAGACTCATTCAAAGAACGAGAAATCAATGCGCCAACGATCATACCATGAGCAATTCTTCTGCCGAATTTGGTAGTTTTAGCATACTCGTCATCTAGGTGAATGGGATTATGATCTCCTGACAACTCAGCAAACATACGAACCATCTTATCCGTGATTTGAACTGAAATGTCTTTTTGAAATCCAATATCCACATGCTCGTGACCAGTCATAAAACTACCTCCTTGTTGGCCTAAAGAATATTCGCCGCCAATTCTGCAAGCTCTGAACGTTCACCTTTAGTTAGTGTCACGTGAGCTGCAATCTTATGCCCTTTGAATCTTTCAACCGCATAAGTCAAACCCGAGTTCGCAGAATCTACGTAGGGATTGTCGATCTGGTAAACGTCACCAGTTAATACGACTTTTGTTCCCATTCCGGCTCTGGTAACAATTGTCTTAATCTCATGCGGAGTCAAGTTTTGCGCTTCATCTACGATTAAGTATTGCTTAGGAATGCTGCGTCCACGGATATAAGTTAGCGGTTCGATATTCAACATACCTTGATTTATCAGCTCTTGAGCGCGTCCAGCGGCCTTCTTATCGGAACCCATTAAAAATTCCACGTTATCAAAGATCGGCTGCATCCAAGGATTTAGTTTCTGCTCGATGTCACCAGGTAGGTAACCAATGTCGCGGCCCATTGGAAAAATAGGGCGTGACACTAGAAGTCTTTGGAATTGCCCAAGGTCCAATGTTTTATGTAAACCGGCAGCGATTGCCATCAAAGTTTTACCGGTACCCGCTTTACCAACCAAAGATACAAAAAGGATTTCATCGTTCAATAAACAATCTAAAGCAAAAGCTTGCTCGACGTTTCTTGCATGAATTCCCCAAATCGAATCAATCGGATTAACCAAGGGAACGATCGCTCCGGCTTGCAAACTGTAACGACCAATCGCTGAATGGTTCGGATTTGTAACATCCTTCATGATCACGTACTGATTCGCATACAATTTCACCTCAGTCGCATGACGCTTGTCTTTGTAAAAAGCATCGATCTGCTGAGGAGTCACTTCAAGCTCTAAATATCCTTCGTAAAGATCGTCTTGATTTAAATCCGAAGTCTCGTAGTCTTTCGCAAAAATACCATAGACATCAGCTTTGATACGAAGATTGATGTCTTTAGAAATCAGTTCTACTTTTGTTCTTGGGTGCTGCTTTTGTAGTGCTAATGCTGTAGCTAAAATACGATTGTCTGCCTTATGTTGATCTAGCTCGCCCGGAACTCCAGAAAGCATGAGATCTGTATTGATGTAAACGATCGTTTCACTGTTATCTAACTGCACACCTTGGGATAAGGAACCCTTAGCTCGCAAAACATCCACAAAACGCGAAAATTGACGAGCATTTCGCCCGTTCTCGCCTTGATCACGCTTAAACTTATCGATCTCTTCAATAACTGAAATTGGGATATGCACATCAGCTTCACCAAATCGAAGAATCGCTTGTGCATCAAAGAGGATGACGTTCGTATCAATAACAATTTTTCTGCGCTTAGTAGATTTACTCAATGAGCCCTCCCTGGATTCACTTAGAGGTTAACATCAACCTCTAAGAAAATTTGAACCCATAGCAAGACTAAAGTCCACGAAAAACCCGTGGACTTTGCGCATGAAAATTTAAGATTTTAAGAAATGTTTGAAACCTGAATGTCTCCATCATCCTTTTTAAGGCTGACGTTGACCGTTTCGATGAACTTCACAAAGTGATGGAGAGCTTGTTCATTCAGAGCGCCCTTAAGGAAACCCGCACCATGACGAACCACGCCTTCTTCTTCGATAAAACGCGCGTTATTAATCGTCACTGTGAATGGAAAATAGGTCGTATGATTCAGATAGACTCTCATTGCGACCTCATCGCCATGATTAAAACGACCTTCCGTCGCTTCAATATCAAAGGCAACCCCGTTATCAGATATATCGTACAATGCGACCTTCAAAAGACCTTTTTCTGGCAAAATTACGAAAGCTCCAACAAACTCTGTCAGTATCGTCCGCTTCACCTGCCGGCGGTCACGATTCAGGGCAGCCTCGCGAGCCTCGGTAAGATCCAATACTTTTTCACTAACAACATCAAACTGTTTTGGTTTTTTGCTGTTATTCCGAGATTTTAGCCGCGAATTGATGTCTATTAACTTACCCATATTAACCCCCAACGCCACCCCCAAAGTGACGCATATACTCTTTATCGGCGGAATTTGTTTCAACTTTAGCCGGAAGCCTTTACCTCCTGGTCCAGATTGTCTTATCCTGAGACCTATGAAGGCCTGGAAGTTCATTTGCCTCAGTTTAGCCGCACACTTAAGTCTTATGTTACTCATGAGGCTGGCTCCTGAATTTTCTGGCGCGACCAATGTCACAGAGATCGAAATTTTACCCTCGACACCGCTAAATCCACTCTTAGAAAAAAAACAGAAAACGGTAGTTCGTTCGGCCGCGATTCCTGAATCTTTAAAAATTAACGAACCGCAGGTAAAAACAGACTTAACCTCCGAACAAGATATTCGCGTGAAAAAAGAAACTCGAGCGGCGTTATCTGGAATTACTCACAATAGCGTCGATGACCGTCCCAGCCTAGGCCTTCCACCTCAGGCCAGCCCTAAAACAGCGCGAGAGCAAGCTAAGAAAGACTCAACAGAGGAAGGTTCGTTCGCGGAAAAAAATATTCAGAATGAACTTAAAGAGTGGCAAAACCTAAGCGGTGGCGGCCCCTCCACTTTTGGGGAGGCCCTTAATAAAGACACTCCTCTGGGCAGCATTACGGCCCTGAATACGGACCGCAATACTTTCTACAGCTTTTATGCGCGTGTCGAAGATCTGACTCGTTACCGCTGGGATATTCGTGTGCAAAAAACTGTAGCCAATCTCACTCCGGAAGCTATTGAAGTTTTGAACCAACGTCGAAGTTGGGTGACTCAGGCCGAATTTTTATTAGATCCCAGCGGCGAATTGAAATCGGTTCTTCTGATGAAAGAGTCTGGAATTCCTGCTTTCGACAATGCGGCCATTCAAGCTTTTAAAGAAGCTAGAATCTTTCCAAATCCCCCGAAAGAAATGGTTCAGGCTGATGGGTATATTCACTTGAAGTATTCGTTTCAAGTTCATTGGGCCCCCCTTCGTCTAGCTCGGCCCCAAAACTAACTTCCATCACTGACCTACTTAAAGAACAAACGCTTTTGTGCCTTTGTCTAGTACATCCGACATAGGCTTCGTGATAAATTAAAGTCATGAAAAAATGGATACTCTTCTTATTTACATTAATCGGTTTTCAATCGTCAGCCCTAGCAGTCATGACCGAGCTAGGACTTAACTATGGTTACAGAACAACCTATTTTTCGGAAAACAACTCTGAAAAAGCAGAGTCCGCATCGGCATCAGTCTCGATGTACTTCTGGGAAACAGTGGCATTAGAGCTTAGCTACACCAACCAAGTCGTGAACCGCGAAGAGAAATTTACGAACGATGCCGAGATTCGTCGTATTTTTCAAACCACAAAATACTACGGCGGTGATTTAATTCTTATCCTTGCTGACAAAAAATCGTTGTTTCAGCCCTACATTAAAGGTGGGCTATCTTATTTCACAAAAGAACTCGAGCTCAAAACTGGAAGCATGACGACTCAAGTGATGCCCAAAGAAGAAGGCAGTGCCCCCAGCTATGGCGTGGGTTTAAAAATTGCGTTCTCGGAGGCGATGTCAGTTAAACTGAGCTACGATACATGGACAACAAATGTAACCAATGTAGACAAGAAAGATACGTTCTTTAAAGCCGGCCTAACTTGGATGCTGTGATGAGTTTAAGTCCGAGGCCTTTATTTGGAATATTTTTAGTAACTTTAGGACTCATTAACTCTGGCTGCCAGCTGACCTATCTTGCCAAAAATGCAAAAGGCCAACTGCAACTTTTGACGAATCAAAAAAATGTTGCAGAAGTCCAAAGTGACGAGCGGTTATCCCCTGAACAAAAACGAAAAATTCTTTTAGCAAAAGAAGCAAAAGAATTTGCCGAAAACATGATGGGACTAAAGCGCACGAAGAACTATACTACGTACATCGATCTTGGACGTCCCTATGTTTCTTACGTTGTTTCGGCGGCAGAAAAGTGGCAATTAAAACAATTTGTATTTAAATACCCGCTGTTCGGCGAAATGCCCTACAAAGGATACTTTGAAGAAAGCGATGCCAAACAAGAAGAGCAAGAACTTAAGACACAGGAGCTTGACACTTATTTACGAGGTGTCGCTGCCTACAGCACTTTGGGTTGGTTGAAGGACCCGATTCTTTCTTCGATGCTTAACTATTCCGACGAAGATCTGGTCAATACCATTATTCATGAAACAGTACATGCAACGATTTACATAAAAAATAATGCAGACTTTAATGAGCGCCTTGCCACATTTTTAGGAAACTACGGCGCCGAACACTTTTACCTAATTAAAGAAGGTCCGCATTCCCAGACCCTACAGAAGATCAAAAACGGCAACGAAGATGACAAGATATTCTCGAAATTTATATCTTCAGAGCTAGATGATCTTAAAAAATGGTATGCAAACATTCCTGATGAAGACAAAACAGAAGACGCGCGCATTGAACGTCTGAACTTGATTAAAGACAATTTCTACACGAAGATTCATCCCAATCTAAAGACAAAAGGCCACTATGGCTTTAATAAAAGCCCCCTAAACAACGCACGTTTATTAGTGATGAAAACGTACCTTGAAAACTTAGATTCATTTGAACTTCTTATGAATAAATGCAAAAGCAGCTATCCTTGCTTTCTAGAAAAAGTTATGTCCCTAGAAAAAAGTCCTGCACCAGAGCAAGATCTGACTAAATTACTTTCAAGTATGTAGAGTCTAAAAATTTGACAATAAATATTTTGTTTTTGAATCCAGACCAGAGTCCTATATAGACCCGACCAGAGACCTCCGACGAGTCCAGTATCGGAGGTCTTATGAAGACAGCAAAGGTTCTATCGATTCTACTTTCAGCCGGTATCCTCAACGCCTGCGCACCTCAAACTCAAGATTTATCATCGCTCACCTGTGCTAGCTCGGAAAACTGTTCGAGTGTTGAACTAGACAATGCTTTAGAAAAATCAGAACACGATGCTGCGGGTGGGACACCTTCAGTTGAAGCCTTAACAATCCAGTGGCAAGAAAGTCAAAGCGTTCAGCCCCTGGCTTTGAAGTCACAGGCTCCTGTTACGATCCCAGACGAGTACAAGCATCTAGACCCAAACAAAATTGTTCCGGCCCGGGCCCTTTCAAAAGCGATCGAGTTTCATGCAAAATACAAAGATCGCTTCAAAAACAAAAATGTTTTAGCTGTGCTTGATTTTACTCAAAAGAACACAAACAAAAGGTTTTATATCATTGATCTAAAAACAGGCGCCGTGGAACCGATCTTAGTGGCCCACGGAAAAAATTCAGATTCGGACTTTGATGGAATTGCGACCAAGTTCTCGAATATCGAAGGATCTTTAATGAGCTCTATCGGCGCCTATATGACAGCCGAAACTTATTCTGGAAATCACGGCTTGTCCCTAAGATTAGATGGCCTGGAATCAACGAACTCGTTAGCTAGACAGCGAGCGATTGTCGTACACTCTGCCGATTACGTAGATCCCAAACGCTCTCCGATCGGCCGTTCTTTTGGATGCCCTGCGATTGAAAATAAACTACGCGACCGCATGATCACTAAGCTTAAAGGTGGCGCACTGATTTACGCTTGGTACAATCAATAAGATTTATTCAATAATAATTTTAGGTGGAGGCAATTTTTTGTCTCCACTTTCTTTTGGGCTTTGTGGCTGGGTAATCAAAGATTTAACCTTGTTTGAAAGATCTAACTTAATTTGTAAATACTGAGCCGCGCGCTTTGTACCCAGTATCTTAACAACGCCATCCAGCTCGTCTTTTCCAAGACCATGAATTTGATCTAAAGTTTTTCGATAGGAACTTAAAAATTCTTTTATTTCTTTTTCAGATTTTAAACTTGAAACATTTTGAACCGACTCGTTCAATTGCGCATTCAATTTAACTTTTCTCGCATTTAAATCTTTAAACTGCGTTGTAAATGCTTTTTCCTCCGAAGGGGACATATTCAGCTCTTCACTGATTTTCCAAATGAAGAGCTCTTCAATTTTGTTTGAATTCGCTGAATATGATCGCAAAGAAAAAAGAATCAATTGCAACGATATTAATATTGAAAGATTTAAAATCCTAAACACATCTGCGCCTTTGCGATTCAAGCGTTGCTTAAACCCCAATGGCAACCGACTTAGTTACCCATAAGAGTTTTCACTTGAGACATGTTCAAATTTTCAAACGATTCGGTCGCCGCGTCCACAAAAAACTGCGATTCCAGCCCGTCTCCGAGGACAGTTTTTGAAAACTCTTCCGGAGAGATCTGCGCCGCCAATGCGATCGCCTTTGACTTAGGATCTAAGTCGGACATCGAAGTCTTTCCTGGCTGAAAAACTCCATATTGATTCATGGTCGCCACAAGGGCAAAACAAGCGGCCATTGTGGCGCCGGTATAAAGCCATCCGCGATAATGCGCACGAAGATATCGTTTGGGTTTGTCCCACATTTTGGGGGCTTCCATTTCAGTCTCGGCGACTTTTTGCATAATTTTATCATGAAGACTATTGAGTAAATCTTCTGAGACTTCAAAATCTTTATCATCCATGTTTTGCAAACTCTTGCGCATTTGCTCAATACGCAAAGAATTCTTCTTATCCATCTCGTTGTCCACTATTCCGCCTCCGCAAATCGGTGAGTGATTTCAGTGAAAAATCCGCCTTCTTCTGCTGACCAGTTTTGAAGTTCTTTGTGACTTTCAAAAGCCTCCTTCAGCTTTAATAAAGCATGACGGTAGTTGGCTTTTGCCGTGTCATAAGGGCATTCCATAATCTCTGCAATTTCTTTAAAGCTAAGATCTTCATACACCCGCAACACCAAAGCTGTTCTTTGCTTGAACGGCAATTTCTCCACTTCCTGGGCAAGAAGATCTGACACCACAGAGCCTACCATCGCGCTTTCCGCAACAGCCCCTACTGCTAAGTGCACATCTTCAATGTCCGTTGTGTTTTGACGAGTCTCGCGAATCTTGTTGCGAGCTGTATTGACTGTGATTTGGTACAACCAGCTTTTAAAGCTTGAACGACCTTCAAATGAATGAAGTTTTTCGTAGCACTTAATAAAGCTCTCTTGCACGACATCCTCAGCCGCATCCATGTCTTTTACAAATCTCAAACTCATGCGCAGCAATCCTTTTTGATGGCGTCGCACTAACTCTGAGAATGACTTCCTGTCACCCGATTTGACTTGCTCCACTAACTCGGTATCGGTTAGTTCAAAATCTCGTCCCCTCATCTGACACTCCCCTGTCGAAATTCGGTTAGTATTTTGAATTTTTTTTTGAGCTGTTATCACCTTTGCTGTCGGCGGCTCATAAAATTCTTGGAAAAACCAAGCCGCCCATGCATTTACTACTTAGCAATACTGATGCCTAAATTTTAGGCCATCTTTGGAGCCGTAATGGCCCTAAATATTTGAATTTTCTTATGATTTACAAAATGCGTTATCCCATCCATAATTTTTTCTTATGGATATTTGCTATTTTTACAAATAATGTCTAATAGAACTTCACACATCCAGTGACCAAGACCGAATGAAGTTTACAGAACCGTCTTCAACCGAATGCTTAGCTCGCGATTGTTACGCGGTTCCTACCTGTTTGTTTTGACTGATATAAAGCTTTATCTGCGCGATCATAAAGCGGCGCCCAATCGTGTTCTTGGGCAGTCTTCTCTGCAACACCGACAGAAATTGTTACTGGTATCTTTTTGCCTTCAAAGGAAAACTCACTTCCTTCGATCGTCTGTCGGATACGCTCCCCGACATCTCCTGCAATCTTTAGCGGAGTCCCGCTTAATACCAAGACAAATTCTTCTCCGCCATAACGGGCAAAAAAGTCATTTGAACGGATAAGTTTAGAAATCACAATTCGACAAAGCTCTTTAAGAACATAGTCGCCACCTGGGTGCCCGTGATTATCATTAATTTTTTTGAAATGATCGATATCAAATGTCACAACGGACAATGGCTCATTCAGCATTTCAGCACGCTTGATCGCCTCTGGGCCTTTTTCAAGTAAAGCACCTTTTGAATAAGCACCCGTTAGTGCATCCTTTTGGGCTTTCTCGTACATCGCCTGAGTCGTAATGGCCTCGATACTTCCTTTTTCAAGGAATTTGAAGATCACATTGCCCGTTTTGATCTGATCATTATTGCGCAAAGCACACGCCGAAAGAGGAGCCAAAACCTGACCGTTAACCACAGTCTTATTCGTTGAGCCTAAATCAATAATAGAGACTTCATTACCAACAACAACAAATTTGGCATGAGATCGACTCAAAGAACTTTCATCAATGTAAACCTGACTATCTACAGAGCGACCAATAACAATATCACTCTGTGTGATCGGAAACTGCTTACCCTGATAACCTGGAGGTCCAATCAAGACTACAATGGCCGGAGGAGCTTCATCGCCTTTTTTGATACCACTCAAGGTCTGAGCAGCAACGATGGTTCTGTCTAAATTTTCATTTTCGTCGTGGTTCGCCATAAAAGAAGTATAGAGTGAACATCCCCAAGGGGACAGTCCAGCTTTGGCGAATTAATCAAAGGTCTCGATTCAATTTTTGCTTAGCTAAGACCTTGCCCAACTCGACACCGGGCTGATTAAACGCATCTATATTAAGAGCCTCGCCTAGACCGGCCACTGTAAGCTGCCAAAACATAAATAAAAAGCCGAGGCTTCTTTCGTCCAGGACTTTCGTCATAAGCGTCATCGTTGAAATGCCATTTGCAGCCAAAGACTCTTGAGTCGCCTCAGCCTCGGCACCTAAAAGCTCGCCCATTGTTTTATTTTGTAGGCTGGCCGTTTCCGCAAATAGAGCAGGCCCCAATTTAAAGCTCCCTTTTTCAGCATCGGAAAATCGATGAAAGACAACGAACTTATCTTTGGCCCCTTCCATCACTTGTTGCAAAATAGAATGCTGATCAGAGGCTCCGATCAATGGTACAGGAGTGCTGACTCGAGGAGCTTCACCCCCATCTCGATTTATCTTTTTTGCTAAAGACTCGGCCCATAATTGCTGAAGCCAGCCCCCGAAAAACCGCATACGATTTGAATAGCTCCATAAAGAGAAAATCCATTCTTCTCGCTGCCAGCTCATCATCGACTGAGCCATCATTTCGGCGATCTCGGATTCTGCAGAGATCGCACTGCGCGCGCCGTCCCGGAACGCTTCAATATCTAAATTAAAAAAAGCAGCTGGAAACATTCCCACTGATGTTAAAACTGAAAATCGCCCACCGACGTCCATGGGAATTTCCAAAGACGGCACATGATGTTGTCCAGCCCAGGCCTTCAAGCTGCTCGATTTATTTTCTGTAATAACGACCGAGTGCTTCGGCAAATCTAAATTCTGTTTTTTAAACTGGATATGTATAAACTCTAAAGCAGTGAGTGTCTCAATCGTAGTTCCGCTTTTTGATACGAATACAAAAAGACTTTTTTCTAATGGGAGCGCCGCCAATGTACGTTCAAACTCGAAGGCATCAACATTGTCTATGAAATGAAGTCGCTTCAACGAAAAGACTTCCCTCAATACTCGAACCCCCAACGAAGAGCCGCCAACACCAACTAAAACCAAATCAGTAAATGATTTATTTAATCTTTGGGCCAACACGAGGGCTTCATGCCAAAGGTGAGCACGATCAGGAATCTCTAAAAAACCAACGTCCTTACGATTCTTAAATTGAGCTAACGATTTTTTCGCAAGCTCTAAGTGCTGAGTAGAGATTTTGTGCCCTGATTGAATTATCGAAATCATGAAACCAATCTAATAAGGTTCCTACGAGATGGCAACATCTTCCTCGATACGGTGATAACCGCGCCACTCTTTCAAACGCCCCCGAGGACGTCCCCCATCTTCCGGGTACTCAATAAGTACGTAGGTAAGCTTTGTAATCTTGCCCAACGAGACAATATCTAGGGACGTTAATTCTGTCCAAGTTCCTGTATTAAAGTACTCTTTATCTGTTCCAAATTGCCGGTATTGATAGACGTGACTATGTCCAAAGATAACCGTATGGACGCGATCATCGTTGAGTACTTTCCGTGCCGCCTCACTAAGATCTGGAAAAATTGCACTTTCTAAAATGACCTGAACTATCCGTTTAAAGGTCCACATCCGACGTGGATCTTTCACGAATACACTCTTAAACATATAGGCGCAAAACATCACAAAACTCTTTAGCATGGCCCCGGTTTCGTTAACCAATGACCACCGAACCATCTTTCCAAATGGACGTATTTTATCGACATGAGGATACTTGTGCTTAATTTTCAGGACCAACTCGACAAAAAAATGAGACCCAAATGGAAGATTCAAAATGGGCTCAGGTAAGTCTTTTTTCAGGAAAAACTTTTTAGGATCCATGCGATTGGCAGCTTCATGCATATGACCGTGCTCGATATGCACACCATCAAAGTAATGGACAATATTTTTGTAACGAATTGTTGTCCCAACAACCTGATTTAAATAACTTCGACATCCCGGCCACAACATAGCCTGATCATGGTTCCCCACAACATAGGTGATCGAATTTCCAGCTTTAGCGGCAAAATCGCCCATCGCTTTAAAAACATTTTCATGCCCTTTTACAATCGACTTTAGAACCTCGACAGCGACAGGCTCGGTTATGACCGTCAAAAAATGTCCTCGATAATCAACTTGAAGAAAGTTTAAAAAGTCACCGTTAATGATAAGTTCAACTTCATAGTCCCGATAGATACCGGTCGAATAGAAATGAATGAATTCAACTAGCTTTTCTCCATAATAGAACTCTTCCAAAGAGTTAAGTCCGCCATTTTCTAATAAACGACCTTTACCTAGGTGAAGATCGCTCACCACAAGCTTGATTTTTTTTACTACGGGTAATTCAGAACTAGTGTTTTCTGCTTGCATAATAATTATTCAGCTTTTTTGAGTGGGAACTGTTCGCCATCTTTTAACTCTAAATTAGTTAGAGCTAAACGCAAGGCTCGAACGGTCCGCTTGAACTGCTCTTGATTTCCATCAAGAGTCTTGTTCAACTCAAGTACTTTGCTTCTATAATTATCTAGCTCACTTTGGAGCTGATCAATCTTTCTCTTAAGATCTAAGATATACTCGTCCTTGGAACGTAAAAGAGCGGCTTTTTCAGCCCGCGCCAATTCAAGGCGATTTTCAAGTTCGCGTTCTTTGACTCGAATCTTTTTAAAATCATTTTTTAAACGTGTCTCGAGCTCTTCCACCTTAAGTCGAGCTTTTGCCACTTCAGTTTCTTTAAACTGCAAATTACCTTTTAAGACCAGCAATTCAGCGCGATGTGAATCCTCGATCTCTTGTTTTTCTTTTTCGACTTTTCCCAAACGTGAATGATACTCGTCCGAGCGTGTTTTGATAATCTCTGCAGCAGAGGCCAGTTCTTCATTTTCACCTCGAAGACGTTCAACTTCTTTTTCTAATTCTAGAATTCGATTCTGAGCTATCTTTAAATTTTCAGCCTGCACCAAACTTGCATCTGCAAAGGTAAGGGTACTTCCAGGCTTGCCGGCTCCTGCCGACTTTAAACTGCCAATTCCCACTTTTTCATCTAAGGGACTGCTGCGTCCAGGTCTAGCAGCAGCAAAACCCTCTGCAGCCAAGGTACGATCGGGATCCGTGAACTGACTTGCTTTGGAGTTTGGATCATCACCAAAACCTACAGGACGAGTCTTTTCAGGGTCGAATCCAATGGGGCGGGTCTTTTCTTCCTCACTCGAATTTAACTGAGGATAAGCGGGTTTCGAAGAAGGACCACCAAAGATATCATCAATAGATTGAAATCCATCATCTGCCGATGGACCATTAAAACCAACGGAATCTGGCGTTGAAAATGCCGGAGGATCAAAGCTTTCGCTTTGACCAAAAATATTATCTTCATCTGCCGACGGAAGACTTCCCAAATCTAATTTTAAATTTCCAGTTGCAGGCTCAGTGCCAACGGCCTTTTCTAAATTTGGCAAACCGCCAGGTTGAATCGAAAATGCAGAATTAAAGCTGCTCTCCGAATCTGATGATTCAAACAAGTGCGGGCTTTCATTTTGTACTACTTTTAAAACATTTGAAGCCGAAAAAGATTCATCCTTTCGAGCATCGTATGCCGAGTCACCACTTGCCGGAGTGGAGCCTTCACCATTCTTCCAGATAGTAAATCCTTCGGGATCTTCCATCACACGGAAATCGTCAGGAGCAAGCCCTACAGCTTCTCCGTCAGTTTGTTCCGCCATAGAATCATCGGTATTGAATAAAGAAGTCGGATCTGCCCCAATTGCCGTCTCTTCAGACACAACAATATCCTTGAGATCTTCCATCAAGGAATCAATGAGTTCATTTGCTGCTTGGGTCTTCTTCTTTTTTGCCATATTTACTCTGATCTTTTTATCGGAATAAAAAAGGCTTCCCTTAAGGAAGCCTTACACTTAGGCAGTAAAACTCGACCATTAGCGAGCGTCTTAAAATGAGATCACTTTGCGATACTCACTCATTCTTTTCTCGATATCGCCCATAGTCACTTTAGCAAGAGCCTTCACACTAAAGTCCTGAATTGTGTGACTAGCCATCATCGACCCCATAATGCAAGCCTGCTTCATGTGAGCGATCGAAACGTCTCCATTTTTCGAAGCCATATAACCAAAGAAACCACCAGCGAAGGTATCACCCGCACCCGTTGGATCTACCACAGTCGGAATCGGCATTGCCGGCAATATAAAATAACCTTCATCCTTCGTATACATTGCAAATCCATACTCGCCACGTTTGATCACAACGGCCTTAGGCCCCATGGCAGTGATTAACGGAGCCGCTGAAATCGCATTGTTCGCCCCAGTTAGCATCTTTGCTTCGCCTTCATTGATCAAAACAAGATCCACTTTGGAAACAACCTTCTTCAGTTCTTCTTTTTTGATATTGATCCAAAGATTCATCGTATCAAGCCCAACGAACATCGGCTTCTTTACTTGCTCTAGAACTTGCAATTGCAATTCAGGAGCAATATTCGCCAAGAAAACATATTTCGAATCTTTGTAATGCTCTGGGAGCTGTGGATTGAAGTGTTCAAAAACGTTCAACTCTGTATTGATCGTTTTAGCTTCATTCATATCACCCTCATAGGCACCTTCCCAATGGAAAGTCTTGCCAGGAACTTTGGATAATCCTGAAAGATCAACTCCGCGATTCTTTAGAAGATCGTAATCTTTTTGATCATAGTCCTCGCCCACTACTCCAACGACTTTAACTTTAGCAAACAATGAAGCTGCCAAAGAAAAATAGTTCGCAGATCCACCAAGAGCGCGATCCGCCCGGCCCGCTGGGGTTTGAATTGTATCGTAAGCTAAACTTCCAACCACTAAAATATCTGACATGTCTAATCCCTTGGTTACTTTTATCGATGACTATTGTTGATCCTGGATGTTCGCTGAAGCCATCGCTTCGCGCAAGTGCTTGGGCAGTCCGGCAAGTTTTGAATTTGAAATATCCATCGTTTCAGGCTTATTCGGAGCTTGTGAAGTCAATTGACCGCAAGCCGCAAAAATATCGCGTCCCATTGAGCGACGCAACAGTACATGGGCCCCTAGGCGGCCAAGTTCCGTATGGAATGCCTGAACTTGCTCGTCTGAAGGTCGTTCAAAGCCCGAGCCTGGGTGTTCGTTAAATGGAATCAAATTGATTTTACAAGGGATTCCACGAACTAACTTAAATACCTGCCGAGCATGTTCAATTTGATCAGTCACGCCTTTAAGGAGGACATATTCAAACGTGATGGACTCGCCAGTTTCGTCATAGTACTTACGACAAGCATCCAGCAATTCGTAAACATTCCATTTTTTGTTAATCGGCATCACCATCGAGCGAATTTCATTAGTCGGCCCATTCAGTGAAACCGCCAAACGAACTTTAGCCTTACCGATTCTCCACATTTCAGGAACGATACCCGAGGTAGAAACTGTGATTTTCTTACGAGACAAATTAATTCCCCAAGGAGAATGCAAAACATCCACGGTTTTAAATACGGCTTCTGGATTATCAAGAGGCTCGCCCATACCCATGAAAACGATATTCGTGATGCGTTCGCCTTCAGGAAGTAAGTCATGTACTTGCATGAATTGCCCGACAATTTCTTCAGTGCGAAGTCTGCGCTTTAATTTTTGTTTTCCTGTATAGCAGAATTTACAAGCGATATTGCAACCAACTTCTGAAGAAATGCAAAGCGTGCGACGGTCTTCAGACGGGATCAAAACAGCCTCAACGGATTGCCCCTCGCCCATATCAAACAAAAACTTTTGTGTACCATCAACAGATTTTAAATGCTTGATCACTTTAGGAAGCTCAAAGCTTAAAATCTTCGGAAGGTCCGCCCGAAATTGCTTCGATAAATTACTCATCTGCTCGGGGTCAGTCACCCTTTGTTCGTATACCCATTTATAGATCTGCTGAGCACGAAATTGTTCTTTGCCTTTTTTCTTAATGTATTCTTTAAGGTCTTCCAACGTTAACGAATAAAAGTTAACTGGCTTGTTTTCAGCATTGGTTGTGTTTGAATCATCAAAATAATTCAACGGAGCTTCGCCTTGGCCCATTTCGACAGACGCAACTTTTGCTTCCGCTTCATCAACGGCTTTCTGTGCAGCTGTGATTTGGTCTTGAGTTAGATTTTCAGGAATAGATTGAACTTCTGCGCTGGACGCAGGTGTGCCTTTGAATTCGTCCATATGGACTCCTCTTTGAGCTCCTTATGGCTTTTCACAGCCTGCTTTTGGGCCCATCCCGCCAGCCGGAACCTTTATTTGGTTCCCTTAAATAAGGTCGCTTTGTTTTGAGGGGCTGTTTTAGCAAAATTCAAGAAAAACCACAATAGAGCCCAAGGAAATTATCCCTAACAAAGGGTCCTCACCCCACTAAGATGAAAAAAGATCCCGGTCGTCTTATTAAAAGACCCCATCTAGTATCGCTTTAAACAATATTTATGTGATTATTTATCTATTTTAAAGATATTTCAAGGGCCGATATAATGACGTCATGGCTCTACAAAAATGCAGGCCAAAACTATCAAGGAGGTTCGCATGATCACAGCGTCGCACAAAACTCTGAAGGATCTTATCGACTCGAAAAATGGGGTCCATCTTTCAATCTACGTCCAATACTTTGGCGGCATCTTGCAATTTAAAAAGCGTCTAAATTCCTTAATTAAAAATGCGGAAGATCATCTTATGGAAATCATGAACCCGGAAGAAATCGCCGAGTTCCTGAAGCCATTGCGCGAGTTTGCTTCAAACGCAGAAAACTACCGTCACTATCGAGGCAGCATCGGAATATTTATTAAAAATGATTTCTTTAAAACAATTCAGATCTCAAGCGACGTCGAGGAATTATCCGTCACTGCGGACTCATTCCATATCAAACCCTTGATAAATTGGGCCCAGCAAGATCACGAGTTTATTCTAGTGGGACTTAATAAAGACGGGGCCCACTTCTATAAAGGGACTCCCAACACATTAGAAAAAATTGATCAGATACAGCACTCGGCTGATGATAAAGCAGAGTACGAATTTATGCTTAAGTGGCTTGGCAACTGGGTCGACTATCTATCACGTAAATCGAATACTTTAGTTTTTATCGTTGCCGACAAACGACATAGTAAAATTTTAAAAAAGAGCCTCCGAACCCATAGCCCCTCCCCCACTTTTATGGAAACGACCTTTGAAGAAAAACACCTTCAATCGAAAATTCGGAAGATCCGCTCGTTAGTGCGTTTGAATGCACAAACTCGAGTCAATCAAATGCTTAATGAGTTTGATCTGTATCTAAAACTAAACTCGGCAAAAACAAATCTTTTTCAAATTGCAAAGGCGGCGGTTAAAGGAAAGGTACAGAAGCTACTTGTTGCTGAAGACTTTAACATCTTTGGCCGCATCGACCAAAAAAGTGGGGGACTTTCCCTTCATCCTCTAGAGATGAATCATGAAGATGACTGCCTTTTAGACGATATCGCCCAAACTGTGCTACTGACCGGGGGCGAGGTCGGCGTCGTGAAAAAATCCGAGATGCCTGATGGTCGCCCCATCCTGGCCGTTTTGCACGAGAACCCCGCATACTCTTTTGCAGAGGCTCATTCAAATTTGGACTTTGACTTAAGAAATACAAACCATCCGATAAAACACACCAGTCCCGCAAAATAGTAGGGAGCCCCTGGTAAATAAGGTTGGGATTTTCCTAAAGTTCCATAATGCGAGAATAGTTGAGTGACCACTAGAGGAGTTACGATCGAAGCAAGGCTCGTCAAAGAAACAATCGAGCCTTGCAATTCGCCTTGCTCGTTGTCGGGGACTTGCTTGGTAATCAGACTTTGCAAAGCCGGAGGCGCGGCCCAAAAGACGGAAGAAACAATCAGAATCAAATACATGGCCCAGCCCGTGCTTGCGAAACCAAATAAACTAAAGGTGATCGCTTCTCCAAGAATACCCCAATTGGCCGTACGAACTTCGCCTAAGCGGGGCACGATGACTCCGGTCAAATATCCCTGAGCAAAGGCAGACAGAAGTCCCACCACGGCCAATGAAATACCAACCTGAGCGGCAGTCCATCCAAAACGTGTTTCGGTGTACAGAGTCCAAATAGATGGATGAGTCTGTCCCGCCAACTGTAAGAAAAACACCACCAGTAACAGCTGTGGCATCAGAGGCCGCTTGATCACTTTTAACAACGAGTGAAAAGGATTTAGTTTATTCCACGAGAACCGCTGTCTTTTTTCTGGAGCTAATGACTCAGGCAAAATAAGTAAGCCGAATAGGAAGTTAATGCCATTTAAAATGGCCGCGACCACAAATGGGTACTGAGGCCCCCAAGTGCCGACCAACCCCCCGATCAAAGGACCGATGATAAAACCCAAACCAAACGCCGCACCGATCATTCCAAAGTTTTTCGATCTATTCGAATCATCACTGACGTCCGCGACATAGGCCATCGCGACGGTAATATTTGCTCCGGTCAATCCTGCAATCACGCGGCCGACAAACAAAAGCTCGAGGCTCGGAGCAAAAGCCATCAACAAATAATCAAGCGCTGCAATAAACAATGAAACCAATAAAATTGCTCTGCGCCCCATGAAGTCTGATATTGCCCCCAATAAAGGAGATACTAAAAACTGCATGAGTGCATAAACAGAAATAAAATAGCCAAAATAAGTCGAAACCTCATCCGGGTTTTGCACAAAACGCCGAATCACATTGGGGAGGACTGGAATAATCAATCCAATTCCAATCATATCTAAAACAATCGTAAAAAAAATAAATGCGATTCCCGCATTGTGCTTTTTACCTAAATTCATAAGGTCTCCATTTTCCTATTCGATGCCTTGACTCAGTATTAAATTTAAATTCGAAACTGAATTTATATGAACCAACTTTGCCGAGTTAGCTGGTCTTGCTAAAATTCGCAATAGCTCTGGACGCATAAGACGATGATATTTTTTTATTGAATCAAACAACTTCAATAGGTGATCCACTTGAAGCTCTTGTGCATCGTTTGGCAATTCAGGTCGCGCCTTAAAAATCAAACCGAAGACTCTTTTTACCGCCCAGAAATAATGAACCTGCAAAGGTAAATCAATCAGCACTATTTTATCAGCTAAACTAAACCTTTGTTGCAAGTGATCCAGCGGCCCAAATCCATCAATAATCCAGCGCTCGGCAAGCTGAATCTGATCCAATTCATGCAAAGTTTGCTGGAAGGGCCGCATTCTTAACTTGGCCTGCTCATCTACAAAGAACTGCAGACTGTCCACATGAAACACGGGAAGGCCATATCGCTGGGCTAAATTTCTAGACAATCGTGTTTTGCCACCTGCCGCATTTCCAATAACGACCACTCTTTGGATCATCACCAAGAGCTCCGCTAGTGGGCCGTATCGATGTATTCTATAAGCTCTGGGATTTCACAAGGAACACAGCCAATTTTCCCGACGACCACACCCGCTGCAAAATTAGCCAAACGACAAGCTTCAACCAAATCAAGTCCCGCCGCCAAAGCAAGGGCTAAACTCGCAATGACCGTGTCGCCGGCTCCAGTCACGTCGAAAACTTTTCTTGCGTATGTAGGAACCTCGGTGATTTTCTCTCCCGAAAAAATTGTCATACCATCTTTACTGCGAGTCAGAACAATCTCATGCGCGCCGGTTCTTTTTTGTAAAGCGCGACCGACCTCATAAACGCGATTTGGATTTTCTTTCAACTCGTCAAACTTCAATCCAGACAGAGCCACAGATTCGTCATAGTTTGGTTTGATCAAATCAACACCGCTGTAAAAATCGCCCGTCTTATCGCGGTGTGGATCAACGAGAACTCTTTTTTTATGAACTTTACCAAGCTCTACAACTTTAGCGATCAAACTTTGAGTAATAACACCCTTGGCATAGTCTTCAATGATCACGATATCTGCTTCTTGAATGGCCTTTTCTAATTTTTGAACAACGGCTGCCTCAACTTGGGGAGCCAAGAACTTCTTAACTTCGTAGTCCACTCTGACAATGTGGTGATGTTTAGCCATAACACGTGTTTTTCGTGTTGTCGGGCGCTCGGAGGTTGCCACAATATAGTCCCAGCGAACTCCATTTTTAACAGCAAGATCCTTCAATAGCTGGGCTCCAGTATCGTCCCCTACCACGCTCAAAAGTAGTGCTTCACCACCCAAACTTACCACGTTTTGTGCGACGTTGGCCGCCATCCCCAAACGCTTGTCCTCTTCGGTGACTTCCAAAACCGGAACAGGAGCCTCGGGGCTTATTCGACGAACGTCGCCCATGATATATTCATCTAGGGCGATGTCTCCGATAATTAAAACCTTTTTGCCTTTAAGCTTCGGAATGGCCGCCACCAAAGCCTTTTTTGACTCTGCCGTCATTGGAGATTGCTGAATTTGGTAGTTTGCGCTCATGGCCACTCCTTCAAAGTTGTCAATTTTACAGCTTTTATATAACCGAATAATTATACGGATCACCTAATTATGTCATCTTTTTTGCGCCCGCGTTCACTTTGTGATAGGACTTGCAGCCTATGTCAACTTCAAGCTCTAGAAATCCTAGGAAAAAAGCAGGCCCCCGCAAAGTCGGCGCAGCCTTCCCCCGTAGCCACCAATGGGCTCAAAAGCCTAAACCCGGCCTAGAAACTAAAGCTGAATCATCAAAAAACAAGACGACGAATAGCTCGGCAGCCTCGGCACTTCCCAGAGGCCTCTTCTATCAAAAAAACTGGGTGAAGCCAAACGAGCGCGAGGCCATGATGGACTATCTTCTTTCTCTTTGGCCATTGTGGGAAAATCGTTTCTCAAAATCAAATCCGCCTCCGGATGGGCAAGACAATCGATCCTTACTTCGCCCCGTCTACTGGCTGGGCAATTGGCAGTTTGCTTGTTTAAACTATTATCATCCCCCAAAAGGCATTTACAATCGCTGCGTCACTGCCGAGCCATACCCTGATGTGATGGCCCATCTAGTTAAAAAAATAGAAGGCCTTGTTCATGATATGTACGACAGCCGCGACATTCCTCATGGTTGGCACCTGAACACCTGCCTGATTAACTACTACGGCCATAAAATTGAAAATGGCAAAAACATTGACTGCGCTCGCGTGGGCGAACACAAAGATTTCGAGCCAGGCCCTGTAGCGTCTTTGTCGTTTGGCGAACGGGCCTTTTTTCAATTCGTTGCAAGCTCTGGAAAAGACCGTCAATCCCAAGTCGCCTTCCAACAATGGCTTGAGGACTCGTCTTTACAAATATTTGGCGGAGATAAATTCAAAAAACAGCTTTTCCATAGAGTGCAAAGAGTCGACAAAAAAGAAGGCCATCTTTTTAAACTCAAGGGAATTGAAAACTTTGAAACCCGCAGAATCAATCTGACGTTTCGCTATGTGCCCGACGAGCACATCGTCGACTTCAAACGTCTTCCCGAAAATCTTCAGGAAGATGTTCACGAGTATGTTAAAGTCCTTAGCGAACACTCTTCTTTTTTCACCGATCAACTGCAAAAATAAAAAAAGAGGATCTTAGATCCTCTTTTTTTATTTTGTCTATTGCTCAGACGGGTGCTTCATCGTTAAAAATTTAAAAATCTTTTCTGGTAAAAAATCAGGTTCAAGCTTTCCGGTTTTACATTTAGAACAAGTCGCATCTTTAGGAATTGTCACCGACGGACTTCCTCCATCTGCTGGATATTGATAGTGAGTTCCGCGCAGCAAAAGTATTTCGTCTTCATGAGAGCACGATTCGCAAATAAAAAAAGCACGCCAAGACTCAATTGTCGTATTGGCCGGGACAAATCCCACAACCATGCTGGCCTGATTGACAATAATAGTAGGGCAGCTTTTCATTTTTATGGGATTTTTCTTCGGAAGCCTATCACTCCAACTTATCCAGTTTTTGATACCTATCGAAGAAATTGTGGTTACTTTCTCGAGATCAATGGTTAAATTTTCAGATCCAGAAAGAGTAAAAGAATACAGATCCGAAGTTTCAACTAGTTGTCCTTCTGGAAACACAGTAACTTCGCTGCCTTTTCTATCAATTTTTAAAGCCATACCAAAAACTCCAATAACCTAAAAATTAAATTGTAACCAACTTAAAAAAGTCTAAATTCGAAACTACTTATGCACAAGCGTTACTTGAAAACCTTCCAAGACAAAACCAGATCATTACCACGAATCGTAAGGCGCAGATTCTGATTTAACCAACGAGTCAGCATCTCTTTTTCCTGCAACGTTAATTTTTCGTTATGAAATGTAAAATCAAATCCACTGAGTGGAAGATGGACGGTTTTAGAATCAAATGGCCCTACAAGTTGTAATGTCACATATCTTTTCTGATCATTGAACTCAATACTGAACCCAAGATCTCTCTGCGTTTTATTCACAATGACCGGAACCGGTACTTCCACAGTCGAAAATGTAACTTGTGGGCTGTGCGAAATAAAATAAGAATTCATCAAGCTTGGCCAAACCTCCCAATGGTAGGGAATCGGCAAGGTGCAATGAAAGCCTTGATCAAACTTCACCATTTTAAAGTTTTCCGCGTGAAGACGTTCAGAATTCAAACCTGAAGGCACAAGATCATCATTGCGAGTTACTAAACTAAGAAATGGCGCTTGAACATCTTTGTACTTGGACACGAAATCATTAACGGACCAAAAGTCAGAACTATTTCGCATCCCCGCGGGCAACGAGACAGTCCCATCCCAGGTCAATCCCCCCTTATAGGTGGCAATCATGTGTTCAATCGCTTTAGGCAGAAACTGAAACATCGGTGCTTCTTGAGGTAATCTTTCTTTGAGCCCGGCCAAACGTCTTTGACTCCAAAAGTCTACAAACTTTGCCTTCAGCCCCGGTGCCGTCAAACGATCCATGGAATCCTTAAGATAAACTACAGGACAAAACCCCATAAAGCTGTTTATTAAACGCTTCCCCTTATAACTATTCGTTTCATTCAAAAGTGAAGAGTACAAAACTCCGTTTCCGCCCAAGCTGACACCAGCAAAATGGACCGCAGAAACCAAGCGACTTAACGGCTGATTTTCGTCTCTCAAAAGTCTTGCAATCTGAATGTTCTGAATGGCTTCATCGAAGCCACCAAAGGAAACTTTTTCGTTTTGATTGATGAACAAGGCTCCTGAAATATTATCCAAGAACAGAACATTGAATGGTCCTTGCTCAAACCAACTCATCATGAAAAACCGCTCGCCCAGAGCCTCATCAACGTTAGTGAAAATACCCATTCGCATGACGATCAAAGGCCGGGGCTTATAGTCTCCCTTTAAAGCCAACAGACCTTGAAGGCGCACTCCATTTGGAAGATTGAATTGCACCCGATTTAAGAATGGGTGCTCGTGAAAGTTCATATCTATAGTGAGAAATCGAAGCGTATTCCACAGGACATTGTTTTGGCCGTTCTCGAGCTCGGCTTTGCAGTTCTGAAAATATTTTTGAATCAACGCCCCTTGAAGCTGAACATTCTTTAAGCGAGGATCCTGCATCCGATCCGCCCAAAGATCAGGATCACATCCTGAAGAGTATTTCTTGCGCGGCTCTAAGGGTTTCCAACTTAAAACCTTATTCATAAGAAAACTCATAAGCCAAGGATAGCGTCCGTTCTTTAGTTCGGCCGCTTGATTTTTTTCAACCCACTCGATCTGAGGACTGCTGAATTGTCGAGCATATTCACGCTGCGCAGTATCGACAATATTCTCTTCATCTGCGGCAAAAACGGAAGAAAGTGAAGATAAACTCGTGATAAATAAAGTAAAGACTAGAAACACACGTAATTTCATACGGATATCATCGTACTCTAGAGTCGCCGAGTCATCGTTTTTTTCGCAGGTGACACTGAGTAATTGCTTCATTAAACTCCTTGTCAGTTGTTAAAAAGAGACACACAAGATTCAGACTGAAAGCAGCTGATCTGTGATACAGGAGTTCAACAAATGGAAACTATCATTGAGCCTCTTTACGATGGCCCATTATTCCGCAATGCGATCCAAACCTTAGAAGAAGCAGCCGCAGTTATTAATTGCGATCCGAATGTTCTTGAGCGTCTTCGCCGTCCTCGCCGCACAGTCGTTGTATCTGTGCCGGTGCGTATGGATGACTACAGCGTTAAAGTCTTCACTGGATATCGCTGCCAATACTCTCCAACTTTAGGTCCCTACAAAGGCGGTATTCGTTATCACCAAAACGTAGATCTTTCTGAAGTTGTAGGATTAGCTGCCTTGATGACATTTAAGAACTCTGTTCTTGGTTTACCATTAGGTGGTGCTAAAGGTGGTATCTGTGTAGATCCAACTAAGCTTTCTCGTACTGAAAAACAAAATTTAACTCGTCGTTATACGTCTGAAATTTCAGCCTTCATCGGTCCAACAAAAGACATCCCAGCTCCTGACGTGGGCACCGATCCACAGACAATGGCTTGGTTGATGGATACTTACTCTCAGGAAAATGGCGGTTTCGCTCAACCTGGAGTCGTGACTGGAAAACCTGTTGAAATCGGTGGTTCATTGGGTCGTAACCACGCCACTGGTTTAGGCGTCGTTTACGTTGCTGAAAAAGCTTTCGAAAAAATGCAGATGAACATGAAAGGTTCAACCATTGCCGTTCAGGGCTTTGGAAACGTGGGCTCTTTTGCTGCAAAGTTTGCTCATGAACGTGGCGCGAAGATTGTTGCCGTTTCTGACGTTACAGGCGGAATCTTCAATGGTGATGGCTTGAACATTCCAGAAGTGATCGAGTACGTTAAGTCTCACAAAGGCGTTAAAGGTTTCCCTAACGCTAAGGAAATTACAAACGATGAACTTCTACTTTTGAAAGTTGATGCTCTTTTCCCTTGTGCACTTGAAAACCAAATTGACACGCACAATGCAGAAAAAGTTCAGGCTAAAATTATCGTTGAAGGCGCCAATGGCCCTATTACGAATGCTGCGACTAAAATTCTTTCTAAGCGTGGTGTTTTCATCGCTCCGGATGTTGTCGCCAACGGCGGCGGCGTTATCGTTTCTTACTTCGAGTGGGTTCAAGATACGATGGCTCTTTTCTGGGACGAAGACGAAGTGAACTCAAAACTAAAAACAATCATCTGCAAAGCTTTTGATACGGCATTTAAAATGCACACTGAAAAGAATGTTGATATGAGACAAGCCGCTATGGCCGTTTCCGTTCAACGTCTTGAAAAAGCAATGCTACTACGCGGATTGTATCCTCGTTAATTCATCAAGGGGAATATGCTGAAAAATTTTAAACCTTGGATGCTAATTCCTGCAAAATGGGCTCATGACTTGAGCCCATTTCTTTTACCATCCATCGCCAATCTTCATTCGTGTCAAAATCCTCACTGGCAATCTAAAACCTGGAAGAATCTTCATTTTCGAAATCCATTAGGACTTGCGGGCGGAGTTGATAAAAATGCACAGTCTTTAAACGCCTGGTGGAAACTCGGTGCTGGTTTTGTCGAGGTCGGAACAATCACACCTCGCCCTCAAGCCGCAAATCCTGGTAAAATCATGGACCGAGACCTGCAGTTAAATGCCTTGTGGAATAAAATGGGATTTCCAAGCCATGGCGCCGACGAGGTCTTTTACAATCTTCGTAACTTATCATTGGATTTAAAAAAATTCCCCACTCCAATTTTCATAAATATTGGAAAAAATCGCGAGACTCCGAACGATAAAGCTCATGAAGACTATCTATTCCTGATGGACCGCCTGAATGAATTTGCGGATGCCTTTGTCGTTAATATCTCTAGCCCAAACACAAAAGGCCTTCGCGACCTTCAAACCCCCGAAGCTTTAAGTAAGCTGTTCCGCCCACTGTTAAAAAAAGCCAGGGAACTGCAAACCCCATTATTAGTAAAACTATCCCCAGATATTGATCAGGATTTACTGCGGCAAACCCTAGAAACTTGTGTTGAATTGGGCCTTGATGGCTACGTTCTTACAAACACCACCCTACACAGACCCGAAGGATGCTCGTTTCCTATGGAAGGGGGATTGTCAGGGGCCCCACTCAAAGATCTTTCGTTACAAGCATTACAAATGGCTGCTGAAGTTTTAAGCAAGTGCGAACAAAAACCTTTGATCGTAAGCTGTGGCGGAGTCATGAGCCCGAAAGACGTTTTTGAAAGATTGCAACTTGGCGCAGATCTTGTTGAAATATACAGTGCCCTGGTTTTTGAAGGGCCCAGTTTTTTCGGCAATGTTGCCAAAGCTGCTCAAAACATCGAGAATTAGTTAGCCAACGCTAGGAATATAGATGCCCGATCGTCATGGAGCTCAAAAAGGTCGTAAAGTGAAGAATCGCAAGGGTCATTGGATCCCTGTGGTCGCTGGCTTTTTGCGCAAAGATGGCAAAATTCTGATCGGACAAAGACCTGAAAATCATTCTTTAGCTGGGCAATGGGAGTTTCCCGGTGGAAAAATCGAATCAGGTGAAACTCCGGAACAAGCCCTGGCTCGAGAACTTTTTGAAGAACTTGGCATTGAAGCTGAAATTGGAGACCTCAAAATGGCCTGCACACACTCTTATGGTGATGTCGGTATTTTGATTCTGTTCTTTGAGGTCCTGTATTGGAAAGGAGAACCCAAAGCCCAGCACCATATGATGCTAGAGTGGGTTCACCCCGAAGAACTTAAAGTTCGCAATATTCCAGAGGCTAATAGAAAAATGCTGGATCGTATATTTAAATGCCTAGGACTTGAATGGCGAAAATAATACTGGTTTCCGAGCAGCTTCACCAAACCGCCTGGTCCTTGGCGCGAGCACTCAAGGCTCAAAACCATGAAGTCGTTATTCTGACTTCGAAAGACCAAGATTCTGAAATCAAATCTGATCCACAGATAATTGTTATGAGCTTTTTTAAAAAATGGAGTGTACTAGAAGCCGCTCAGCTCATACCAGTCCTGCTAGCTCAATCACCCCAAATATTTCATTTGCTGTTGGATTCAGATTCTATGAATGCAGCTCAAAGCGCTCTGGCCCTTTTTGCGAAAAGCCATCCTGGATGTATTTTAACGACGTCTTTACTTCACATCCGTCGAGGCCTTCATAAAAGAAATCCTGTGCGCTACCTACTACAAGAAAGTGATATAGTAACCTGTCCAACGGTTGAAACTATGGGACATTTGCGAGGCTTATCGGCAAAAAAATCTCAGGGCCGCGGCATTCTTCCGCCAGTGCTAAATCTTGGAGAAGATCTTAAAAAGCATCAAAATGAAATGGTTCTTTCTGAGCTTCCATTGATTGAAAATCTACATTCACAACACTATGTCGTCGTGCCCTTTCGAGAATTCGACTTTGCACCAGATAAACCTTACTTCCAACGTTTGGTTAAGCTTGCGGAAAAATTCCATGTTGTGCTTTGGGGCAGCTTACAAAGTTGGCCGCTACGCCAAAGAAAGCTGTTTACCCAATGGCTACAAGACGAAGGTCTTGAGGATCGCTGGACCCTGACAGGCGCCATCTCTACAGGTACTACAGAGCAGCTTTTAGAGCATGCACAAGCCTTGTTTTTAGCGGGACAAGATTTCACGCCAGTAGAAATGACCGAGTACTACCTAAGAGCTATTAATACTCAATGTTCTTTGGTGCTGAGTCGCAAGCAGGCCCAGGTTCATGCCGCTCTTTGGAAGCATGGCCGAAATTGTTGGATTTTAGAGGATCGAAAGTTAGATGCTGAGTTAACTGCTTTACTAACCCAGCCTCACTTGAAGACTCCGGAAACCCTGCCTGAAAGTATTGCCAAAGAAAAGCACTGGATCGATATTCCGTTGAATGATTTAAACAGACTTTACAATAAGGCTTTGATGTCCAAATAAGGACGCCTTATGATAAATCATGCTCAAGAAGACTCCGATCCCTCAGCATCTAAATATCTGTTTTGTCGCTAGTCACTTTCGTGTCTTGAGTCGTCACTCTGACAGCGGATTTATTTTTCCTATCGCCAGAGGCCTTGCTAAACTTGGACATCAAGTCACCGTTCTTTCAACAACCTCATCCTTGGGCGAATCAGAAATAGTTCGGGATGGCGTAAAGGTCTACTACCTTCTTGAAGGACAGCGCCATCAATCGATTTCACACTTTCAAAATGTAGCAAAAATAAAATTTGCCGAGCTCCACGCGCAATCACCTTTTCATATTGTTCACTCTTTAGATCGAAGTGGCTATCGTATCGGTAAAGCTCGCAAAGAATTTTCAGTCGCCATGGCTTACGATATCGAGGCAACGCAAATTTCTCAGATTTTTTCAATTTTAGGAATGAAGCAAGACACCATCAGAAGTTATCTTCAAACAGGCTTGGCCGTTGCCTATAAATTTTTAACAACCTACTACGGTGGAGATAGTCAGCTATTAGCATCAGCCGATGGACTATTCGTAACCAATCCTCAACAGCGCTTAATGCTTGAGCGCTATTATATGTATCCAGATTGGCATATCTATCAAGTCCCCTATGGCGCAGATGTCGGCGATATGAGCCCCAAAGAAAAGTCATTCGAACTGCGCAGAAAATGGGGTATCCCAGATAATGCCCATATTGCGGTTACTGTATCTGAAATGCATGACGTACTGGAAATGCAATACGTATTGAGGGGCTTCGAAAGAGTCGCCGTTAAAAAACCAAATAGTTATCTTTTTTTACTGGGGCAAGGTCCAAAATTTAAAGACATCGAGTTCGAAGTTTTGAATCTAGCACTTGGGAGCCGAGTCATTATGACAGGGGCCATTTCTAATACGGAATTAGCCGACTATGTCGCCCTCGGAGATGTCTTTGTGGACATGACTTCAACCAGCACCGGCTTCGAAGCGGCCATGGTCGAAGCTATGGCACAAAAGAAGATCATTATTGGCTCTGAAGTTTCCTCGATGGCTCACTTTATCGAAGACGGCCAAGACGGTTTCTTAATTCGCCCTGCTGACTATGAATCCCTAGGCAGCCTGATTTTGGAAATTTTCTCTGGAACGATGCCTTCTGATGAAATTGGAGAGCGTGCTCGTCAAAAAGTCCTGGACCTTTTTGATAGTAAAAAGATGACAGAGGCCGTTTTAGACGCCTATCGCAATATTTTAGTGAAAACGGGCCGGTATCGCGTCGAGTAAAAAGCGTTTTCCCCTTCACAGCGCTTCTTGGATGGGTATAATTGGAGAGTATTTTCAATAGTTTAAGCATATCGTTTTTGTATAAAGGATTTCGATCATGACCAAGGCGGATTTGATCAATTTGATCTCGGAAAAAGCAGGCATCACTCGTGTAAAAGCGGAAACCGTCGTAAACACGATTTTCGACTCTATGGTCGAAGCTTTGATGAAAGATGATCGCATTGAAATTCGTGGTTTTGGCTCATTCGTGAACCGCCAGTATGGTGCTTATAAGGGGCGCAATCCCCGCACAGGCGAAGTGATTAATGTTGAGGAAAAGAAACTTCCGTTTTTTAAAGTCGGAAAAGAGCTTAAAGAAGATATCAACAACGGGCCTCAAAAGTAGGCCCTTTTTTTTATTATGAATCGCCAGGACTTTCTTAAAAATCTCTGGATTCCTTACCCGCAAACAAGCTTTGATGCCGTCATCCAGGGACGCATATTGGAGATAGCGCCTCAGCACCTGACAATTGCTCGGTTCGAAAAACCTGCACTTCGTATTAGCGCTAAAAAACTTAAAGAAAACTGTGATATTTCGGTTCTGGAAGTCGGGGACATTGTTTCTATCAACGTCGAGGGCGTGGTCACTTTACATTGCCCCGCTTGGATTAAGTCAAACTTAGAAGTTCCTTATAACTTGGAACACGTTCAACGCTGGTCAAAATTCAAGCATTCGGTTCATGAGTTTTTTCAAAGCCATGCTTTTATTGAAATTGAAACCCCAAGCCTCGTCCCCTGCCCCGGAAGTGAGCCCACCTTGGATGTTTTTAGCTGCCAGCTAAAAGTAGAATCAAAACAGGAAAAGCTTTTTTTACCCACAAGTCCCGAGTGGCATTTAAAGAAAGCTCTGGCGATGAATATTCCAAATATTTATGAAATCAAGAGCTGCTTTCGTAATGGCGAAATCACATCTCGGCACCAGCCGGAATTCACAATGTTAGAGTGGTACCGAGCGTATGCAAACCTTCAAAGCATTAAAAAAGATGCCCTGCAATTGATTGATTTTTTATGCGAAAAATTTGAGGTCGCGAAACCTAGAAATATTCACAGTTTCAGCGTCTCTGAACTATTTTTAAAATATTTAAATTTTGAGCTAACACCACTGACAACAGAAGCAGAACTTCGGACCTTGGCTCGGGCTCATAATATTGATTTACGGGCTGCTGAATCAATTGATGACTGCTTTTATCTAATCTTCATGGAAAAAATCGAAAACCAGTGGTCTACACAGGACTTAGTTTTCGTAGAAAACTACCCCCCTTATCAAGCGGCTTTGGCCCGACTGACTCCGGAAGGCTGGGGAGATCGCTTTGAAATATATTGGAAAGGCTACGAGCTTGCGAATGCCTTTCACGAGCTGAACGATCCCAAAATTCAAAGACAGCGCTTTAACGAAGACTTAGCAAAAAAGCATCAGCTGGGAAAAGAAAGCATTCGCAGTGATGAAGAATTCTTCACCGCACTTGAGAGGGGCCTTCCACCTTCCGGAGGGATCGCCCTAGGACTTGAACGTCTTTACATGGCTCTGTTTGAAGTTAAAGACATTTCACAACTAAAACTTTTCCCCTATAAGACGCCGCAATTTTTATGAAAATAACAGCTGAACTACTGCTCTTAGCTTCCGGACCGATATTTGTAACTGCGATTGCATTGGAACAACTGTTTTATAAAAAGCAGCACCCTGAATGGTTCGACCTTAAGGACACCTTAAATAATATGGTTCTAGCTCTACTTCAGCAAGGGGCCGAAATATTTGCCGTCGCCATTAATTGGCTCTTTATTAAGTCTCTTTACTCGGGACTTTTTGAAAAAGGATTCAAGTTATTCGCCAATTTTGAAAATAGATATGTTTTTTGGATATTTTTATTTATTGCCCAAGACTTTCTTTATTACTGGTTTCATCGCTGCAGCCATCGCAGTCGTTGGTTTTGGAGCGCCCACGTTGCGCATCACTCTTCAAAATTTATGAATTTTTCCACGGCTCTTCGCCAAAGCGTTCTTTATCCATTCACTGGGATGTGGCTGTTCTGGCTTCCACTGGCTTACTTAGGATTTCCGCCAGAAGACATTACTATGATCGTGGCCATTAATTTATTTTTTCAATTTTGGATTCATACCGAACTCACATCTCGAATCCCCTACTTTGACTACTGGTTTAATACTCCCAGCCATCACCGCGTCCACCACGCAACGAACTCTCAATACATAGATAAAAATTATGGCGGAGTTTTGATTATTTGGGATCGCATCTTTGGAACTTTTATTCCAGAAATAGAAAAATGCCGATATGGCATTACAAAAGAAGTGAATTTTAGAAACCCTTGGTCTTCAAATTTTTCTGAATTTAAAGATATGATTCAAGAGGCGCGAAAAGAGAAGACTTTGAAAAATAAATTTCTTCGCATCTTTGCACCTCCGGACTGGAATCCTTAGTTAGCGCATCGTCCTTCAGAACGAGCTTTTTTAAGGGCCTCGATCACTGATTGCATATCATCCGCCCCATAGACCGCTTGGTCTTTGACCATCAGACGATGTTTCTTCCAATAGGCTCCATAAACGCCTTCTCCACTCAGGGTACAAACAGAGTCTTTTACCACCTCTTGTGCTTGAGTCTGAAGAGCCCCCAAAGTCATCAAAACGAAAGTTAAAAGTACTAGCTTATTCATACGGCCTCCTTTTTGGCGTCATCCCTGCTTGGACTTAGTAAGCGGTAGAACCTCTTGATCCACCTGCTTTTCGAGATTGCAAAGCCCTTGCCAACGGAAAAATGGACAAAATGACACTAATTTACGCCCTGGTTTGCTGGATATTTAGGCGAAACTGGGGTAAAAGCCCCTCATGCTAAATCTAGAAAAAATATTTAATGAGATAAAAACCGAAGCCGACTGGGTTCATTTGCGCCAAGTTTCTGAAAAAACCTCTTATCGCGTGGTAAAAAATGAAAAGCCTGAACAAAATGTCACCTCCCAAGAGCTTGGGGTCATGGTCGAGGTTTTGGTCAACGGGCACTTTGGATATGCTGGCACCTCTGATATAAGCCACGAAGGAATTCGGCGTGCCACGGCCAAGGCCAAAGAGATTGCTCTTGCTGGATCTAGACACAAGGTTGCTGACTTCAGCACCGAACAGCGCCCGGCAAATAGAGGGCAATTCCTAAGTCCTCGCATAAAAACTTTAGATAGCAGCACATTGGGCCTGATCACAGACACTCTGCTTAGCGGATCGCAGGCCATGAAATTGAACGAAAAGATCATCAACCGCATGGCAATGGCCATGATCGTTGAAACCGACTTTAAATCGCTAACTTCAACCGGTGGTCAGTTACATCAGAACTTCAATATCGTCAGCACCGCCTACGAAGCCACAGCTCAAGACGGGAGCGAAGTGCAATCCCGCTCTGAAAGTGGTGGATTGGCCCGCTGTTTTCAAATCGGCGCAGAAATGTTTGACGTAGCATCGGCTAGGCAAGTGGGCCAAAGGATTTCTCAGGAGGCCTTAGAGCTTCTTGTTGCAGATAATTGCCCTAATGAAAAGATGGATCTAATTTTGGCTCCGGATCAAATGACTTTGCAAGTTCACGAAAGTATTGGCCATCCCTTAGAGTACGATCGCATTCTGGGTGACGAAAGAAATTATGCAGGATGGAGTTTTGTTCAACCTAGCGACTTTGGAAAACTACAATATGGATCAAAAGCAATGAACGTCACGTTTGATCCCACCGTCGAAGGCGAAATGGCATCCTATCTTTACGATGAAACTGGCCTTAAAGCGACAAAGGAATTCCTTATCAAAGAAGGAGTGCTACAGCGTGGCCTGGGATCCTTAGAGTCCCAAAAACGCCTCAACCTTCCTGGGGTCGCAAATTCCCGAGCTTCCTCGTGGAATAGAGCCCCCATTGATAGAATGGCCAATATCAATCTCGAAGCAGGCAGTCACACGTTGCAAGACATGATTGCCTCCATTGAAAAAGGCATCATCATGTGGGCGAATAAAAGTTGGTCCATTGACGACTACCGAAATAAATTTCAATTCGGATGCGAGTACGCCAAGCTTATTGAAAATGGGCGCATAACGAAAACAATCAAAAATCCAAACTACCGTGGAGTCACCGTTCCTTTCTGGAATAACTTAAAGGCCGTAGGGAACAAGATGGAAATCTATGGATCTCCGTACTGTGGAAAAGGTGAGCCAAATCAAGTTATTCGTGTTGGCCACTCGACTCCTTACTGCCATTTTGAAAATGTTGAAATCTTTGGAGCTTAATTTATGTCTGTATTCACTGAAAAAATAAAAAATAGCTTTCATAGAATTTGTGACAGCACCTTTGCGGCCCTTTCAGAATCAGAAGCCCTTATGGTCAGTTTATCTGCCGAGGACTCTTTGTTTGTTCGTTTTAACGGAAACAAAGTTCGTCAAAATACTCATGTTGAACAGGCCGAAGTCGATTTTGCATTGCAATCAGCTGGACGCTCTGCCAGCTTCTCCTTTAACTTGACTGGAAACTTCGAAGAAGACCTAAGCCGCTCGAAAGCCGTTCTGGAACAGCTTCGAGAGGAATGCTCTATCTTGCCAATTGACGAGCACCAAGTACCGTTCACAAACAACGGCACCAGTTTTAACGAGCACTCCTATTCTTTACTGCCAGACCATGAAGTTATTGAGGCGATCACTATTCCAGCAGAAGGTTTGGATTTAGCAGGACTCTACTGTGCAGGCCCTATGATCTCGGCCAACCGCAACTCTAAGGGACAAAATCATTGGTTTGCCACAGGACAGTTTTTTGTCGATTTTTCTTTATATGACAAAGAAAAAGCAGCAAAAGGCTCGTACGCTGGCGCGGTCTGGAATCAAAAAGATTTTGTGACTCAATTAAACTCAACACGAGAAGCACTGGATCTTTTGCACAAACCAAAAATTCAGCTTAAGCCGGGTAACTACAGAACCTACTTGGCTCCAGCAGCGGTGTCAGAAATCGCCTCCATGTTTAACTGGGCCGCTTTTAGCTATAGATCCTTCAAAGAGGGCACCTCTGCATTTAGAAAGCTAGCAGAGGGTGAACGCAAGCTTTCAAGCAAGTTTTCAATTCAAGAGAACTACTCGTGGGGTCTGTCTCCGCTCTTTAACCCTATCGGTGAAGTTGCACCCGAAAAATGCCCCGTTGTCGAGAATGGACTGCTCAAACAACTTTTGATTAGCACTCGCTCGGCAAAGGAATACAAAGTTCAGGGCAATTTCGCCAGCCCCGGCGAGTATTTTAGATCAATGGAAATTCTACCGGGTGACCTAAAACGCGAAAATATCTTAAAAGAAATCGGCACGGGGCTCTATCTGTCAAATCTTCACTACATCAACTGGTCTGACCGAGCCAACGCTCGCATCACGGGTATGACTCGTTACGCCTGCTTCTGGGTGGAAAATGGAAAAATCGCAGGCCCCATCACCGATATGCGATTTGACGAAAGCCTATACGAAGCCCTTGGAGATAAGCTTTTAGCTGTCACCGATTTCCAAGCCATCGATCCCGAGCTTGGAACCTATTCTCGCCGATCTATGGGGGGCAAGGTTTTGCCGGGCATGCTGATTGCCGACTTTACCTTAACCTTGTAGTTGAATATTTGCTTTAAAGTTTAGTTTTAATTTAGGAGTTTTAAATGGTTATCTATCAAGTTGGCGTACAAGTTCGCCACGAAGTTTATGCAGAATACATTCAATGGCTTAAGGAAGAACATATAGCAGAGCTACTAAAGCAGCCCGGGTTTATAAAGGCTGAACTATGCCTGCGCAAAGGTGGCGCCATGGAAAGCTCCAGTAAAGAGGTTAAGGTGCTTTACTATGTGAACTCTGAGGATGACATCAAAAACTATCTTTCTGGTCCCGCAATGGAACTGCGAGAAAAGGGAACGAACCGCTTTCCTGGTCAGTTTTCTGCTCAAAGAGAAGTATGGCTCGAATGCTCTGAATTTAATCGTCCTTAAACATTAATTTCTTGTTAAGGGGGCTTTCAAAGCTCCCTTTTTCGTACTATAAAGAAAGAGTCTAAAAGGAGATCACATGGCAGCTCTAAATTTCGAAGCACTTAAACAAACTCTAGTTAATAACCCAAATGTGCAAAAACTTGTTGAGAACTTAAAAAAACTTAGCGAAGAACTTGTTGCAAAAGAAGACGAGATTCGCGGACGTCTTGATAAAGAAAAGTCAGCAGCAGTAAAGCAAGCTCTTGCTAAATATAAAGAAGTTGTAAAAGCAATCAACGATGTAGAGAAGAACATTGCTCAGTACAAAAAATCTGTGCTAGCACAAAAAGTAAAAGTCGAAAAAACTATTTTTGGTGCAAAGGCAAAAACATCCAAAAAGGCGACGACTAAAAAAGTGGCAACTAAGAAAGTAGCTACAAAAAAGACGACTAAAAAAGTAGCCTCCAAGAAAACAACTAAAAAATCTTCTAAGTAATTCAAAAAGGGCTCGATAAACGGGCCCTTTTTTTATCCTCAATTTTTTATATTAAAATTCTGATTTATCTAAGCTAGATATTCTAAACTTTGCAGTGTCACCACAAATTCCGGGCCCAACACTACGATCCATTTTCTTGGCATATTCAGCAAGATTGCTTAAATATCCTTTACCGCCATGACTTTGCCAACGTTTCAACCACAAAGGAAAAGACATCTCGCTGGCCAAAACTTTAGGCTGGCGCCCCGAACGCAACGTGAAATCAAAGTCTTTCAAGGCAATGCTTCGCTTTTGAATCAAAGGTTTACCCAAAAGTTGCTCGACACCTTTTAGCTTTGACGTAATTCGCAAATTGTCTTCCTGAATCTGAAGTAAGTATTCTTGAAGATTTTTAACCGCCGTTGCCCCACCGGTATTGTAACCTAAAGCCAAAAGAATGCTTTTTAACTTTTGCTCAAACCCAACTGGAAAACCCGTCGACACCAACAGATCTCGAATTTTCTTATTATTGAATTCTTTCTCGACATATTCTTTATTCAAGCGATGAAACAAGGTTGTATAAAAAAGGTTTTTGAAAATTCCAGAACTAGTTCCCATCAATGCGCACTTAGTTTGCTTCTGCACGGGCTGCCAAAAATTCTTTTTCGCTTTAGTCTGAGCGTAAACCCACCGACAGGACGGTTTTTTAGATTCGGCCAACCAACGCTTCCATTCAGGTAGAGCAGAATCGACATCTCTGATCGCCGTCCAAGTCAATTGACCAATGCCTGCGTCTCCGTTTGGATTCTGAATCGACGGATGAAAGCCACTTTCCATCATTAACTTAGGAAAAAGCCAACGCGGATCTATCTCGAAGCAATCCGACATATTCAGAAACGCTTGATGAATCTGTTTAATTTCTGAAGGTTTATAAGCAGGACGCTTTTGTCCTCGCAATGGCTCTGACCTTTCATTACTACATTTGACAAATAAATCTGACTTTTGCCCCACAGACACCTTCGGAAATGACGTCTTCAATGACTCCTGAAAGCATTTTTCAGGAATACTAGTCGCGGCCAAAAGCGTCGATGAATAAAACCAAAGAGGCACCAAAATGCTCTTTATCCAATGTCTTAAAATGAGACTCGTTACTTGCTTCATTATTCCATAAAATCTTCAAACTTGATGCCATATCAGATCCAATATTGAAGGAGTTAAACTAATCATGCTGGGACAATGACAATTCTGGTCAATCACTTGAACATTTCTGACCGCCTTTGCCTGATTGACTTCACCAAGTGCTTACTAGAAGCTAGAAACATGAATATCTTTGTGAACCCTCTTATTTCTTGGCAAATAGCATTATCTGCATACATGACAGGCCTGGTGTTTTTTGTGCAAATCTGCCAATACCCCTTGTTTAAGTGGGTCGGCGAAGACAACTTCAAAGAGTATCACCGGCGATACGTCAACAGGACTGCTCTTCCTATCGCGCTGCCAATGATCCTCGAGATGATCCTTGGCGCCTCGTGGGCCCTGAGTGGGGATAAGATCGCTTTAGGAAATATGGCTTTGTTAATTGTCATATGGTTTGTGACATTTGCTTGGAGTGTCCCTTGTCACAACAAGTTGCAGTCGGGCTTCCAAGAAAAAGCCTGGAAGAGCCTGCTTCGATCAAATGCAATACGAGCCATTCTGTGGTTTGTAAAAACACTGCTTTTACTTCAATTTAACACCCTGCTCTAGTCTTTATAGCCTGCCCCCTGTGTGCTAAGGTTTTCCGGTTTATTCCAATTGGAAAATGGCCTTAGCTAGTGCAGGTCCTATAGCAGAATCAGAGGTATCAATGAGCAGCTCAAATCAAACTATCACTTTTGCTTCACTTTCACCAAAAAACGAATTCATCGCTAGACATATTGGTCCTGATGTAAAGGAGCAAAATGAGATGCTTCAAACATTGGGCATGAAAAGCCTAGAAGAACTTGCCGACAAGGTTATCCCTTCTTCAATTCGTGCTGCTCACAATTACCCAGTTGTTGGTGGCGGCATTTCTGAATCTGATTTATTAAAACAATTGAAAGCTATGGTTTCTAAAAACCAAATCTATCAATCTTTGATCGGAATGGGTTTCTACGACACGTTGACGCCAACAGTAATTCAACGAAACGTTCTTGAAAATCCGGTTTGGTACACAGCTTACACTCCTTATCAGGCCGAGATTGCCCAAGGTCGCCTTGAGTCTCTGTTGAACTTCCAAACGATGGTTAAAGACTTAACTGGAATGGAAATCTCAAACTCTTCGTTGCTTGACGAAGGAACTGCGGCTGCTGAAGCCATGGCAATGGCAAATGCTCTTTGCAAAAATTCATCAGCAACAGCTTTTATTGTTTCTCCAAAAATGCACCCACATGTCATCGAAGTCTTGGGAACTCGCGCAGAGCCTATGGGTTTTAAAATGATCATTGCCGACCCAGCTTCATTTGAATTTAGCGAAAACGTATTTGCAGCTTTCGTGCAGTACCCTGACACAGAAGGCTCTGTTCAAGACTGGAAAGCTGTAACTCAAAAATATCACGACCATGGAGCCTTCGTAGTCGCAAGTGCGGACTTGTTGGCATTAACTCTACTGACACCTCCGGGGGAATGGGGTGCTGACATCGTAGTTGGTAATTCGCAACGTTTCGGCGTTCCACTTGGTTTTGGTGGTCCTCATGCAGCCTTCCTAGCAACAAAAGATAGCTACAAGCGATCTATGCCAGGACGTATTGTGGGTGTTTCTGTCGATACGCAAAACAAACCAGCTCTACGTTTGGCACTACAAACTCGCGAACAACATATTCGTCGTGAAAAAGCGACTTCGAATATTTGTACAGCTCAAGTTCTTTTGGCAAATATGGCGGCTATGTATGCGGTTTACCATGGACCACAAGGTCTTAAAGACATCGCTTCTCGTGTACACCGCTTAGCTGAAATTGCGGAAGCTGGTTTAACAAAGTTAGGCTTTAAAGTTATCAGCACAAACTATTTTGATACTTTAACAATTGAAACAGACAAAGCTGAAGCGATTCACCAAGCTGCTGATAAGTTGAAAATCAACTTCCGCAAATATGGTAAAGAAAACAAGATTGGTCTTTCGTTAGACGAAACTTGTGATTTATCTACTTTGGATAGCGTCTTTGCTGCATTCAATCTTGGTCAAAAAGCAAACTTCACAGCTTTGGAACTTGATTCAACAACAGTAAACAAAACTTGGCCTGTGGCTTTGAACCGTACTTCTAAATACCTAACTGCACCGGTATTTAATACCCACCACAGTGAAACTGAATTGCTTCGCTACATCCACGCTTTGCAAAACAAAGACATCACGTTGACGCATTCGATGATTCCACTTGGATCATGCACGATGAAACTAAATGCCACGACGGAACTTGTTCCCGTAAGCTGGCCTGAAATCAGTAAGCTGCATCCATTTGCTCCGGTTGCTCAAGCTCAGGGCTTGATTGAAATGATCAAAGACCTAGAAAACAAACTTTGCGATATCACTGGTTTTGCTGGAGTCAGCTTACAACCAAATGCGGGCTCTCAAGGTGAGTATGCCGGTTTGCTAGTAATTCGCGAATACTTCAAATCGCTTGGGCAAACCCAACGCAATATTTGCTTAATTCCATCTTCGGCGCACGGAACAAATCCAGCCTCTGCAGCCATGGTAGGAATGAAGATCGTCGTTGTGAACTGCGACGAGGGCGGAAACGTTGATGTTGCTGACTTAAAAGCAAAAGCCGAGCTTCATAAAGATAACTTGGCGGCTTTGATGATTACTTATCCATCAACTCACGGTGTGTATGAAGAATCCATCCGTGAAATCTGCGAAATCATCCACGCCAATGGCGGACAAGTTTACATGGACGGCGCAAATATGAATGCACTTGTGAACGTCTGTCGACCAGGCAAATTCGGCGCCGACGTATCACACATGAACTTACACAAAACATTTGCAATCCCACACGGTGGTGGCGGCCCAGGCGTTGGCCCCATCGGAGTTGCAGAGCATTTGAAGAAGTTTTTACCTAAACACTCATTGGTGGCCGAAGCAGGGCCAGCAACGGGCGTGACGGCAACCACTTCTGCCCCTTGGGGATCGGCAAGTATCTTACCAATTCCTTGGGCGTACATCACTATGATGGGTGCTGAAGGTCTTAGACAAGCAACCCTCGTAGCAATTCTAAATGCTAACTACATTGCTAAAAAACTAGAACCTCACTTCCCAGTTCTTTATAAAGCGAAGAATGGCTATGTGGCTCACGAATGCATCATCGACCTACGTGATCTTAAAAAAGACACAGGGGTTGATGTTAGTGATGTTGCCAAGCGCTTGATTGACTTCGGTTTCCACGCTCCGACCATGAGCTTCCCTGTGGCAGGTACCTTGATGATCGAGCCAACCGAATCTGAATCTAAAGGCGAATTAGATCGCTTTATTGATTCAATGATCGCTATTCGTAAAGAAATCCAGGCTATTGCTGATGGCAAAATGGATAAGGAAAACAATGCTCTTAGGAATTCTCCTCACACGGCATTGATGGTGACGTCTCCGGAGTGGAATCATCCATACTCTCGCGAACAAGCCGCTTATCCTTTGGATTTTATCAAAGCTAATAAAATCTGGCCCGCAGTTGGCCGCGTCGACAACGTTTACGGAGACCGCAACCTTGTTTGCGCTTGCCCAAGCATTGAAGAATATCGCTAGGCACTACGAATGAAGAAGGTATTGATTTTAAGAATGGATAAAATCGGCGATTTGCTTTGCACATTGCCGATTGATCAAATTCTCGATTCTCAGGAATACAAAACCCATTGGGTTGTTTCTAAAGGATTGGGATTCTTAGCAAATCAATCAGTACCTTCTAGATCCTTCACTGAAATCGACAAAGCCGACAAAAACGGCGGCATTCAAATTCTTGAAAAATTATTAACAGAATTTAGACCCGACGTAGCGGTGAGCATTCAATGTCCATGGTGGGTGAATTATCTTTTATGGAAGCACAAAGTCCCTGCTCGCGGTGGGGTTCTTTCCAAACTAGATAGCTTTGTTTTTTTGAACAAAGGTCTTCGCCAAAAGCGCAGCCAAGCTACTCAGCATGAATGCGACTACAGCCGTGAGCTTTTAGAGCATGCTTTAGGAATTCCCCCGTGGAAGGCCTCTGGTGAATTTAAGAGTCCCTACCTGACTTTATCCATTCAAGAATTCCCAGAAGTTTTATCGACATACAAATTGAAGTCTCAAAAGTATTTTGTTGTTCACCCAGGAATGGCGGGATCTGCACTGAACTGGCCACAAAGTCATTATGTTGCATTAATTAATGAACTTAAAAAAGTTCACCCAGTTATTGTAACTGGCACCCCTGCTGACGAGCCTTGGCTGACTGAAATCAAAGCAAACTTTTCACAAGATGAAAAAGTTTTGATCTTGCAAAATAAACTGAAAATGCCTGAGTTATTATTTGTACTGTCAAAAGCTAAAGCGGTGATAGCTCCCTCAACTGGAGTCATTCATTTAGCATCTGCTTTAAATACACCAGTGGTTGGATTTTATTCCCCACGCCGAGTACAGCACCCAAGACGTTGGATGCCTCGTGGGGCAAATCAGCGGTTGATTTTTTTGCCTGAAGTAACTGATACAGAAAAAGCCACATCAGAAGATATGGCTTTGATCACCGTTGAAGGCGTGCTTCAGGCTATGACTAGTGGCAAATTGTTGCCTTAGGATCTTGTGAACAAAGATACTCTTTTAGCATCTTATTTTCTTTTTCTAGATTCTTTTGTTTTTCTTCTAAGCTAGCGATTTTTCGGCTTTGACTTTGAACCTTCTCATCCACTCCAGTTAGTTGAATATAAAGTTCTGGAGTGAACCCCGATTTTTTGGACACGGTTTAAAAGTTCACGGACTCCTTATACTCGACCGGGCTCTTCATGCCAAGGGCTGAGTGCGGAGCGACGTTGTTATAGTCAGCAAACCATTGCGGTAAAAGCTTAAGAACCGTCTCTGCACTGTCGCAGTCTGCTTGATAAACGTAATCCCTCTTAATTGTTTTAACGAAGGCTTCGGCCATACCGTTGGACTCTGGACTGTATGCTCTGGTGTAGCAGCATTGTAGGTTCAATTCTTTACCAAGATCCTTTACTGATTTCGCTCTGTAAATTGACCCACGATCTGACAACCACTGGATCTCCCTAGGGCATCTCAACGACTCACCAAATCTCGCTTCAACAGCTTTAACCATTAGCTCTTCGATGTCGTCGGCAGACAGTGGCTCGGTTCTAGCGACGTAAGCAAAAGCTTCTCGATCACAGCAGTCCAAGGCAAATGCCACGAAAACTTTTTCGCCATTAAAACAACGGATTTCCATTCCATCCGAACACCAACGCAAGTTTGGAAACATTGTCATTACCACGCCCGTATGTGGTCGCTTCTGCTGCGGCAATGTTTGTGGCAGTGAAAGGCCATTCATACGCATGATTCGCTGAACACGCTTGCGATTGATCTTATTGCGACCGTCAAGAGACCTCTGGCGATTCACCATCGTGGTAACTCGGCGATAACCGTAAGTTGATCTGATGGCGATAACACTTTTGATTTCTTTTAAAATTACTTCATCTTCCGATTTTTGGTAAAAGCGAGGCATGCCAATTTCCTCCTGAGAAACTGGTTCGTAGTAAAGTGAACTTCGACTGATTTCGAAGGCTTCCGCGATGTGGGTTACTTCATACCGATCAAGCGCTTTGACTTCTTTGGCGGTTGAAGTGCTTTTAAGATCGCTTTTTTTTGGACGATCTCCAGACCATCTTTCAAGATGTCGTTCTTGATCGCCAACTCACCAACCTTGGCTTTGAGATTTTGATTCTCAGCTTTGAGCTTGTCGTTTTCTTCGATCAGCTTTTGGATGTATTCCGCATTGACTGGTGATTCGTCTTTTTTGTGGTTCATTTGCCTCTTCCAACTATAGAGAGTGATAGCATGAACCCCATATTTCCTGGCAAGTACGGGGATGGAAATTCCCTGCGAATAGTGCTCTTTGATGATTAATTGCTTCTTTTCCTGTGTAAATACTTTCCGTCTGCTAGACGTTACTTCCATAAAGACCCCCTGGGTTGGGTGTCCAAATCAAATCGGGGTCAGGAACAGTTCTTTAATAGCTCCGATCACGGGCGCAATAAGGGCTGGATAATTAACCGATTTATACCCTGACTTGTCCGTATCGACTAATTCTGGAAATACCTTCTCAACGTCCTGAGCTATCACTCCCACTTGATGGCGCGAAGTAAATTGACGCCCTGGAAACTCATCTCTGCGCCAATCATACTCTACACCACGAAGGGCTAAAATTTTTCCCAGAGGATTTGTTATTACTTCAATATTCTTTTTAAATCTTTGGTCAGAAGACAATGCCACACCCGCCGCTCGCACACTCCCCGAGGCGTTGATGTCTCCGCCCTGAACATCTAACTTATAACTCGGTGACACGGTACCAACACCAAGGCTACCAGCGGAATTAAGAGTCACTTTACCTCCATCTGTTGCCAAATGAAGTGCAGTCCCCCCCTCTGCCCGAGCAACCGCATCACCTGTCGTAATTCCACTGGCAATACCACCATTTGACGAAACTCCAAAATAAGCCTTTTTGCCTCCGGAATTTTCAAATATGCTAATAGATTGAGTATTCCCACTTGCCGCCCGAATATATCCAACTACGTCTAATCGCTGCGTCGGAGCGGAAGTCCCTATCCCAACATCTCCGTTAGGTAGAATGCGAATTCGTTCAGTCGGCGTCCCCGTATCTGCAGAGTTCGTTGAAATATAAAAGCTACTGCCCGTTGCTCCTGATATCAATCCAGCCCTCGCCTGATCTGTCTTATCACTGGTTTCCCAACGAATATAACTTCCTTCACTCGCCCCCGTATTTGGATCAATAATTCTCATGGCCTCTTGCACTCCAGCGGCACCACCAGGTCGTAAAGTCAGCAATGCCCCAGGCGTCGTTGTACCAACTCCGACATTTCCAGACGAAGCAATCGTCAACTTATCTGAAAATCCATTCGTTCCCAATCCAATTTTACCGCCAACCTTTCTATTTGAAAAAAGCATGTCATCACCAAAATAGTTGATAATAAAACCATCGTTAACTCCATTACCAACCGTATCAGTGCTTATCTGCAATCCACCATTGCTTATATGCAAAGCTCTTTGCGGACTTGCTGTCCCTATACCTACGAAGCCCGCCGGAGAGATGCGCATTCTTTCTCCAATCCCGCCCGCTTCAGAGGTATAAAAAGCAATCATCCCTTGGGTGTCGCTGCCGTCTAATTTAATTCTTGTCGATGTAAAGTTAGCACCTTCATTATGTCCATAAATACTTCCGACATGAACTAGTCCGCCTCCAGCAATCCAATCGGATCGTCCACTCATACGAATACTTCCATTTGAAGTCCCGCCAGCAACTTGAAGCTTTTCTGCTGGATTAGAAGTACCAATCCCCAAGTTTCCGTTTAAAAAATTTGGACTCGTTCCATTTTGGTAAATACCATAGTGATTATTATTGGTAACATTTCCTAAATAAATGCCATAAGAAGTTCCGTTAGTATTCGCAACTGTATCAATTTTAATTCCGTAACCGGTTCCATTTGTGCTACTTGAAGATACTTGAATCGCAGTATTATTTTTATTGACCGTCGTCGAACTAATATTCAACGAGTTGGCATTTCCAGATGTCGATGATGGTTGAATATCAATCAGCGCGGTCGGCGTAGTTGTGCCAATACCCACATTACCCCCGCTTGGAGCGATTGCAATGACACCTTTATTTACACTAGAAGTTGAATCCAAAGTAAGGCTTGCGGACGAAGCCGTACCGCCATAGATCAACGGAGAATAAACAGCGGTTCCAGACCTGATCGTGCCCGTTGAATAAATATTTCCATTGGAGTTTATATTTCCACTAACACCTACACCACCACTCACAACCAAAGCGCCGTTATTATAGGCGGTCGAGGCCGTAGAGTTCGTTACGGTCATCACACTACCAGTAGTCACCGTCCCAGTACCACTGGCCGTTAGTGTTACGTTTTGATTTGTACCACCTGCGGAAATGCTTACTCCCGAAGCTCCCCCCGTTATTACTGAAACTCCTGAATACGTCGACTGATCCGTATCACTAATATTTGCCCACGAACTGCCATCATAAAAATTGATTTTATTCGTATTAGTGTTAAAGACCTGAAGTCCCGTTGCCGGTGACGTTATGGCATCTCTCTGCGCAGTAGTCATTCTTGGCAATAAAAAACCTTTATCAGTAGAGTTTAATTCTAAAATAGAGCTTGCCGATGGAATAGCATTAGCTCCAACGGCAAGTGGACTTCCTAAATAGTTTACAGCTGCCGTACTTGCCTGATAGATCGCATAATGATCATAGTTTCCTCCAACACCATCAGATATTGTTGTTGCGGGTGTCCCTGTAGGCTGAGCTATATACAAATCATATTGCTTTTTTATCTGACCAGTTAGTGCCTGAGGCAATAACCGCATGCCAATAACGGTGTTCGTCGTCGGCGTTGAGGCATCTCGGTTGTAATGACCATAAATAGCAGAAATGCCAATATTTGACCCCAAAGTACCCATATCACCAGGACTCGAGTTCCTCGCACTTGATATATTTAATCCCATAAGATCCGCGCTATTAGTCAATCCTGCGGGTATTTGCGAAGCACTTGCCAAACTAGCTGCCCGCCAATAATAGGTACCATCTACAGTCATATAGTTATTCAACTGAGACGTATAACCATTTGCCGTTGTATTCACAGAGTTGGCATTTGTCGCAATATTCACCTTAGAAAGATTCGCCGTAGATATTTCCAAATTCGTTACCAAACCGGAAGGCGTAAAAGAATATGAAGCTGATCCACTATTAGTAGAAATTGTTGAAATTGCTTTAACAATATAGAATGAATTGCCAGGCAATGTCGCAAACGATTTACCATACATCGTAATGGATGTATCACTATTAACAGACTTTACAGTATGCCCTCCAGAAAGATTAGTCAGAGTTCCATAGTAGATAACATCCCCGGGCTTTACCTCACTTAGAAACGAGGTCCCTGTTCCAACGATTTCATCACTATCGATTGTATAAGAAATCGTCCCTGTTCCAGCTAAATTTTGATTTGGGGATTTTACAGTAAGAGTATTCACCGGAGCATTTGTTCCAACTCCGACCTTGCCAGACGATCGATAGATATCCGATCCAGAAACACCCCAAGCCCCAACATCGTTGCCGAGCTTTTGAGCTGTAACAGCTCCATCGGCAATCTTTGCTGTTGTAATCGCATTATTAGCAATATTTGCATTATCAACAGCAATAACTGCGCACTGAATACGATCTGTCGCACTAACATAAGTTAAGGCTGATCCCGCCACACACGAAGGGGCCGTGTTTAAAAAACTGAGCCCCCCAATACTTGAATTAATATCTGCAATTCCTAAATTTCTAAAACTTGGGGTTCCATTGGAGCCACTAGGTGCCGCAAAAACCGTATTGGCCGTTTGAGAAGCCAATGAAATTGAAATCGTTCCGCTGGAAGTAATTGGGCCGCCACTTACACTTAAAAAAGAAGGGACCGAGACACCAACTGAAGTCACTGTGCCCGCGTTCGGAGACGCCGCTGCCCACTTCGCTCCGTCATATTTTAAGACTTGTCCACTTGTTGGAGCCGTTGCGTCCACCACAACACCCTTGATACGATCCACAGACATGGTCGCCGCAGTTCCCGTAACGTCACCAGCAAACACCGTTGAAGATTGCAAGGCGTTTGTAATTCGCGAATCATTCCCTTGTGCGGCTGTTCCTGCTGTCGTACCAAATGTCACCGAAACTGTTTTTGAGGTCGTACCTGTGACACTAATACCAGTTCCCGCCAGGACATCACTGATGACACCAGCGCCACCGGCGTCAGTGACACAACTAAAATTAGATCCATCCCAGAATACAACTTGCCCCGCAGAGCACGCCGCCCCTGGAGCATTTGTCTTTAAAATAAAGTCATTAATTGTTTTATCACCCAACTGAGTCGCAGATTTCGCAGTCATCGCGAACGGAACTGATCTAATAACGTTATCAGGGGAAATCTGCCGCCAACCCATTCCATCATGAAACTGAACCTTTAATAATCGATAACTAGTCCCCGTCGATGTCCAAGTTCCCGATCCAAAGCAGTTGTGGGTAATACCATTCACAAAAGAATCCGAGAGTTTGTACGAAGGAAAAGTAGCTGCATCAGGAAAGAGACGCGCCCCAGAACCGATAGGAACATCAAACACACCTTTTGAATTTGTCATATTCAAACCATCGCGCTGTTCTCGGTATAAAACGCAAAGGCCATTTTCCGACGTAACTTCAAAAATAAAACTAACGTTGTTGTATTCTAAAGGTTGACCATCAGATTTTAAGATACGTCCTTGATAAGTCAGCTGATCTGGAGACGCAAATGCTGTGAGTCCCACTAACATAAAAACTATAAATGAAGCAATGATGACTTTAATTTTGTTTTTCACTTCCGATACGCCCCTGACAAAATTATAGTTCTCTTATCGGCGTAGAATCTTAAATTCTTGAGACTAATGTGAATCAAAATGCGACACAGTTGGCTGCATACCTCCAACTTCAGACCACTACTTAATACCATTGTATGGCTAGGTCCAGGGCACATCGCCCAATATATGACCTTCAAAATAAGACAAATAAAGCGGGAGTTCACAATTTGTTTTGTTGCTGCATTTTTCTTTGATTCTTGTTATCAATTGAAATGATATCCAATAAATTAGAAGGGCCTTACCCATGTTTAGTCTTGATAGCGAAATTCAAAAGTTCATAGAAGCCGCTCTTAAAAAAGAAGGGGCTTCTATGAATGAATCGACCAAACTAGCATCTGCGGTTAAAAAGCTTTCTGATTTTTATATCCAAAGCCCCGCTGCTCAAACTCCGTGGCACGAAAGCTATGCCAGAATTGCCTATATCAGCTATTTTTTGCCATTAAACTATCTACGGATACAAAGGGTCGCGAGCAAGTGCCACGAAAGAAACTTTTTTAATAACATCGATCATCTATTAGATTTTGGGGCAGGCCTTGCCACAGCCTCAGCAGCTTTGCACAAAAATATAGATAGCTTAAAATCCAAGATTCTTATTGAAAAAGGTGACGAACCCTCCAGGATTATCGCCGGTCGATGGCCTGAATTTGAAAAAACGGCTTCTTCTTTAGAGTGGCATAAAGAATTTTCGAAGAATGTCTTCTTTGGAAAATCCAACATCCTGAGCGTATTTTCATACAGCCTGACCGAGCTCACGCACCTGCCAGACTGGGCCTATGAGTCCGAGGCACTTTTGATTATTGAACCTGCCACTCAAGAGGATGGAAGAAAACTTTTAGAACTTCGATCTGAACTTTTAAGCAAAGGATTTTATATATATGCCCCTTGCACCCATCAATCTTCGTGCCCTCTATTGATAGAGTCAAAAAGTGATTGGTGTCATGATCGCGTGCACGTTGAGTTGCCGGTATGGTTTCAAAAAATGGAAGAACATCTTCCAATTAAAAATAGAACATTAACTGTCAGCTATTTAGCGGCTCGAAAGTCTCGACCGCCCGCACTTGATAAAGATCTGGGACGATTAACCGGAGACCTTTTGAAAGAAAATGGCAAGGATCGACAACTGATCTGTCGATCTGAAAAAAGAGAGTTTTTAACTTGGATGCATCGACACGGCGAACACGCCGAACACAAACGTGGCGATCTGTATCGGACCGATGCCACGTTTGAAGCTAAAGCTAACGAACTGCGTGTACCTAAAGATAAATTTAAATCTTAAGACGCTATTCGTGATTCTGGCTTCGTTAGACTTTGCCCCGAAACAATCGAGTGCAATGAAGCCGCGAGATTTTTTAACTGCTCGGCTCGTGCGGACATTTCTTCAGAACTGGCCGCAACTTCTTCAGACGAAGCCGCATTCTTCTGAGTAGCATTATCCAAATTCGTCATCGCCTTCGTTATTTGCTCGATGCCCTCGGCCTGCTGCCGACTGGCTTCCGCAATTTCATTATTGAGGGCCGACACATCTTTTATGCTTTTTACGATTTCCGCTAGAACCAATGAACTTTGATCTGCCTTTTTGACACCTTCATCAACCTTGTGGTTGGAATCATGGATTAACGCAGCGATATCTTTTGCCGACGCTGCCGATCTTTGTGCCAAGGCACGAACCGCCTCCGCAACGACCGCAAATCCCTTTCCTTGCTCTCCTGCTCGAGCCGCCTCAACCGAGGCATTTAAAGCCAGCAAATTTGTTTGAAAGGCAATATCATCAATTACCGATAGAATATCCTGCATCTTTTTTGAACTCTCTGCGATTTTTCCCATAGAGTCGGAAAGTTCCTTGATTTCGTTAGATCCCCTCATCACGTTGGACTCGGAAACTCTGGATATTTCTGTGGCTTTTGTAGACCGATCCGCATTTATTCGAGTGATACTAGAAAGCTCTTCTAAAGAAGCGACCGTTTCTTCCAACGAGGCCGCTGAAGTTGTAGCCCCCGTGCTTAAATCTTGAGAGGCTTCAGAAAGTTGATTGCCCGCGGTGAAAGTCTCTTCGGCGGAACCTGCAACTTCCTGACTGATCATACTTAAACTTCGAGTCAGTTTTTCAGAAATTAAGAATCCGACGGCAAGACCCAAAATGGAGGCCGCTGTTGCAATGATTAAACTTAAAAGATTTCCAAAATCAGATGAATCTTTTGAGGCTTGAGTATAACGAGCACTCTCAGCTTTATGAAAGTCGAAAAGAGCCGCCAAATCGTCTTCAATGGCCTCATGCTTTTCTAACAAGGGGCCGGACATATATGCTTTGGCCTCTTCGTGAGATCTTGCCAAAACTTCTTCAAACTTCTTTTCTTCGGCAACCCACGCTCTCCATTTATCAACAAAACTATTTAGTTTTTGCTCCTCTTCTGGAAGCATGGGCAACTTGCGATAGTCTTCTAAGGTTTTATCAAATCCCTCGACTGTGGCCACAATTTCAGCCTTAAATTCTTTGAACTTCTCAGGATCTGTTTCGATCAGCAACATCTCCGAGAGCATCTGACCTTCTTGAATTGCGTGGGAAAGCTCTCCTAAATTAAGAATATTGACCATGTTCACTGTCGCAATGTGATCATAGTTCTTAACAACTCGCTTATTCGTATAGATCCCTGAAGCGCCGACAATCCCTATTCCGACGACAAGTATCGCGAATGAAAATAGAAGTTTTAATTTTAACGACATAGACTCTCCTGATTTTTCAGGATGCCTATCGACAAAAAATAGAACATTAATAAGGACAAAACAAAAATCTATTGTTCTATGGAGCAAATTTAATACTAATCAAGATAAATAGATGTCTCGAAACAATACATTCAAAGATCCAGTGTAATTTTCCAGACTAAAGCCAATTTCTTACGCCTATAGCCTCGAAGACCATCTGAACCGAAAAGGCCGCCAGCAACATCCCCATCACTTTGACCAAAATAGCAGCCCCGTTTTTTCCAATGACACCAACAATGCGATGGGCGCCAATGAATGCGACCCAAGTTAAAAACATTACGAATAGCAAAACGGCTGCAGTCGTCGCTTGTTGCGCTAAGGAATTAGACTTATGATCGGTTAACAAGATGATGGCCATGATCGAACCTGGCCCTGCCAGATTGGGAATCGCCAAAGGAAACACAGCAATGTCGTGACCCTTTTCTATATGACCGGCCTCGGGGCTTCCGAATAACATTTGAAGTCCAAACAAGAAAAGAATAACGCCCCCCGAGACTTGCAGCGACCGCAATTCAACGCCCATGGCGGATAAGATCCCCTGGCCTATAAATATTGAGCCTATGAGAATCGTACTTGCATACAGAATAGTTTTCGTCGCCACTCGACGCCGCTCTGTTTTGTCCATGCTCGCAGTCAATCCGACAAAGACCGCCAGCGTGCCAATCGGATCCACTGTCGTAAATAGAATCAAAAAATCTTTCATTAACTTGGTAATCATAGGCTCACTATACCACTAAGCTCTCTTATGAATTACTAAAAAAAAAAAGCTCCGGAATTGAACCGGAGCTTTTCTCGCTTGTGATCGACAAAAAGTCTAAAAAATTGAAAAAGTTGTCGCAAAATTCAACGTCGTCGTATCCCAAGAAAAATCTTCCATATAGTAGTTTAAATACGGAGAGAAATAAACACTCTTAGTGAAGGCATATCCCGCACCTAGACGACCAGTTCGAGTTTTATTCGCGACCTTCCAATCATTCGTCGACGAACGTAAATTTTGGTACATAAAGGCAACTGAAGTATTCACGCTGAACTTGTCGCTGATATTGTACTTCAAATTTGGATAAAGCCCGATATGGTACTTAGATGCTTTACCGTCTTTCTTCACATAATCACGATTGTAAATGAAGTAATCTAAGTTTGTATCTAATCCTAATGCCCATCCTGAAGTCGCCATGTTGTAAACCATTGAATTGCTATACCCAAGTCCGCCGACTTGGCCAATTTTTTGGTAGTTAGGGACCGTTGTCACACTTCCACTCCAAGAATTCCGCATTTGCATATCGCCAATACGGTTCGAAAGATCATAAGACAAATACGGCGTCTTAACATCAAAGCGACGAATACCATGAAAAGGAGTCAAAGCACTAAGACCCGTTCCTGCGCTCAAAGCAGACTGCGGAGAAAAACGATAACGAAGACCTACAGAACCACCCAACGCTGTTGAGTAGTCTCCTGGGTTGTTATCTGGATTGGGTTGATCTTTCGCTAGAGGCTCGCCAACAGGAGGCCCTTGATAAGACAAAGAGAACTTCATCGAGTACTTCGAGCGGCTGCCCTCTTCGGCTTTTAGACGAGCATCAGTGATTTCATTATTTTCTTCAAATTTCTTATTGCCCAAAACACTATCTACTTTTTGAGTGTTTGTCCCCGCAGGAAGTCCCACCGCAGACGTTTGTGTTTGCGCACCTGCCGTTGCTCCACCTAACAACACCAATGCCAAGATAAGCTTTTTGCTCATGAAGTCTCCTTGTTTGCCTGGGACTTCTATAACATAAATCCAAGAAGCTCAATCGACTCTTTTAACAATAAAAAGCTTACGTGCACGCCCGCGCTCTTCCACTGTCAGGATTGTGTGAAGCTTATAAACCCAATCTTGAGATTCCAACCAGGACTGCAACAGAGAGGCGTCTCGATGAGGGCCCAGAACCAATAAATCAGCTTTGAGCAAATTTCGCTTCCACAACCCCATTAAGATCTTTTGAATTGTGTCAGCCCCCACCCCAGTGATCGCAATATTCCCGTCGACTTCTTTATCTAAATTTTCCCCTGCTACCGTGTAAAAATAGCAGGCTGTAGTAGCCCTATCGCCCCGGAAATTATGAGAGGCCAACCGTGAATGCAGGTTTTGCATGATATGCGGCACCTGGTCCACAAAGTGAATCGATGAAAATTGCCCGCTCAATAAAGCCGCTTCACCAAGGTATCCATGATCACAACAAAAGTCCCACACCGAGAGCCCTGGTATCATTTGTTCTAAAACAGTTTTTAATCGCGTTGAGATCTTGGCCATAAGAGGTATTTATCTGGCTTCTGCCCTCATTGACAAGCTGCGAATTCTTGGCAAGCAACGGCCTGCCTGCTAAGACTTTAAACCATTCGTTATCTGAACTTTTTAAAGGAGCTCTAGATGCTAAAAACTCCTCTGGTGGATGAACATATTAAATTGGGCGCTCGCATGGTCGACTTCGCTGGATGGTACATGCCAGTTCAGTACAAAGGCCTTAAAGAAGAGCATATCAATGTACGTACAAATGTGGGTTTATTTGATGTTTCCCATATGGGGGAAGTTCGCGTTAAAGGGCCGCAGGCACTGGCGACATTAGAATGGCTAACGACGAATGATGTTGCAAAATTGAATGATGGGGAAGCTCAGTACTCTTTACTACCCAATGAAAACGGCGGACTTGTTGATGACATCATCGTCTATTGCCTTAAGAAAAATGAAGACTATCTGGTTTGCGTAAATGCCTCTAACAAAGACAAAGACTTTGCCTGGATGGTTAAAAACAACAAAGGCGCCGATATCACTGATGAATCTTCTTCTTGGGGACAAATTGCAATTCAAGGTCCAAAAGCCCTTGCACTTTGTGACGAAGTTTTTGGCTTTAAAGTCAGCGAAATGAAACCCTTTGCCGTCCAATGCGGCCTCTTTAAAAATTTTAAAATCATGGTTGCGACCACGGGCTACACGGGTGAAAAGGGATGCGAAGTCTTTGTTGAAGCGACCGGAACGGCGTCCCTTTGGTGTGAGCTATTAAATATTGGCGAAAAACATGGAGTTCAGGCGATTGGCTTGGGCGCTCGCGACACATTGCGCACAGAAATGAAATACTCTCTTTATGGGCACGAAATTGATGACACAACGAATCCATACGAAGCTGGCCTTGGCTGGGTCGTCAAACCTGCTAAAAAAGACTTTATTGGCAAGACGCCGATGGTTGCTGTAAAGGAAAAGGGTCTTTCTAAACAGCTGATTGGTTTCAAAATGTTGGAAAAGGGAATCCCTCGACAGGGTTACGATTTATACTCAATTGACAATAATCTGATCGGCAAGGTAACTAGTGGAACACATTCTCCAAGCTTGGATGAGCCCATTGGAATCGGCTATGTGAGCATTGCTCATGGGGCCGAGGGTTCCCAGATTTTTGTCGACATTCGTGGCCGCAAAGTGAAGGCCCAAGTTTGCAAAACTCCGTTTACAAAAAACTAGCTTGGATTGATTTTTAAGAAATAAAAGGGGCTAAAATGGCATTCCACATACCAGAAGATTTTTACTACACAAAAGACCACGAGTGGGCTCAGGTTGACGAAAACATCGTAACTGTTGGAATCACTGAATTTGCGCAAGATTCATTGGGCGAAATCGTTTATGTTGAACTTCCAGAAGAAGGTCAAAAGATCACTCAAGGCCAAACTTTTGGTGTTGTCGAGTCCGTTAAAGCTGCCAGCGACCTTTACGCTCCAGTTTCAGGAACCGTTATCGAAGTAAACGCGGCTTTGAACGAAGATCCTTCGATCCTTAATGATGACCCAATCAACGAAGGTTGGTTAGTTCGTATTGAAATGGATACGGAAAAAGAGCTTGCGAACCTTATGCGAGCTCCGGACTACAAAAAATTGATCGCAGATAAATAATTTTTAAAAAATGAGGTTGACGGGATTTGGGTTTTACCGCATATTCTGTCTTCTCATGGTGCCGCCCCGCTGGTGAAATTGGCAGACACGCTAGACTTAGGATCTAGTGCCGAGAGGCGTGGGGGTTCAAGTCCCTCGCGGGGCACCAAATCTAAAAAAGCCGACTTATTAGGTCGGCTTTTTTTATTTCCAAGGTCGATCATCTCCCAAACCATTCCTTTTTCAATATCTTGATTTTTCCGGAATCGGATAACTTCACGAATTGCTTGTCCACAAAAGTCAAAACTTCAGGATGCGCGAAGTTCTTTCGCACCAAAAACTTAATCTCTGTCTTTTCGAAGGGCGTCTTCGCTTTTAAAAGCACATGCTCAAATTTTTCTTTGGCGTAGAAATCAACGACCAACTCCCCATCAACAATCAAATCACATCGGCTCATCGTCGCCAGCATCTCGATCTTTTGATCAATTCGATTAGCGTATTGGACTTCTTTTACAAAAGGAACTAAATGATCGCGTCCCCAACCTGCCCCCGTGTATTCACATGCTGTAAAGCAAATAGAAGCTCGACAAGCTCCCGCACAAAACCCTCAACATTTTCGCCCGCGCCATAGGACAAAGGCTTGTAATCCTCGGACAGCGCGACCCTAACCAAGATCGGAGACGCCTCCGCAAAGTTCGAATAACTGAATATTAAGAAAAGAAAAGATAAAAAGCTCTTACTCATGCGTTGGGCAAGGTCCTCATATATTGAAGGCACTGAGCTACAATTTTACCGATTTTTCGAAGTGCATTAAGATCGTTTTCGTTTTCAATAGACATGCTTTGATAATATCATCTAAATCTATTAATTCAAATAGGAGTCTTTATGAACCGCTTTAGCTCGCTAGCCTTAATATCAATGGTTTTAGTACTTTCAGCGTGTAAGTCTGTTAAAATCGAAAACGGCGAAGTTCCCACTAACTATCTTCCACTAGCAAAAAAATTAGAGGGCATTTACAACGGTCGAATCTCTGGCATCGATGGCCAGCTTGTCATTCGGTTTGAAGGTAATATTCCTAAGGTAGATTTTTTAAATAATCAGAACACCGACATTGTTGGAAATATTCCTGCGTGCAAAACTGAAATTGGCAACCTGACTGAAGTTAACCTAAAAGGTGACAAAGAAAATCCTCAGGTAGATACTGCGACATTCAAGATCCTAAAAGGAACATGCGGCAAGTACTTCGTAGGCTCCGAGCTTTATTTAACTTTCAAAAATAACTATCGCGATATCAGCGCAAGCTACCTTAAAGAGTATCGCCAAGAGCGTCGCTGCACTTGGGATCCAGGGGCGCCTCCCCATGTTCCACCGCGAGAAGTTTGCAACTACGAATCAACTCCGATTTACGGCTCTGGCAGCTTTCGCCGCTAATTAATATCGAACAGGCACGTCCCCTATGAAGAAAATACTCATCACAGGTTTTACCCCTTTTGGGGGACGAAGCATCAACCCGTCAGAGCTGATTATTAAAGCGATCGACAATCGCTTCTCAGAGCCCGGGATTGAAATTACAACCCTCCTTCTTCCTGTTGATTTCGAACTTGCCTTTAATTCTTTAAGCGGAGCCATTCATTCAGCCACATCCTATGATTTTATTCTTATGCTGGGGCAAGCCGCCGGTAGAAATTCTATTTGTCTCGAGCGTGTAGCTCTGAACTGGATGGAGGCCCCCCATAAAGACGAAGACGGAAGATCTATCCGACCACGAAATATAAACCCGAAACTTCCAGCGGCGGTCATCTCGGAACTTCCACTGGATCAATGGCAGAAAGAGCTATCACTTTTTGGCCAAGTCTCTGTTTCGTTGTCTGCTGGGGCTTACGTTTGCAACTATATCTATTTTCGCTCACTCTGTGAAATTCAACCGCAAAAAGCCAACAAGCTTTTTGTCCACCTTCCCGCACTCCCCGAGCAACTTGAAGTAAATGAAATCATTCCAACTATGGAACTTGAAAAGCAAGTCAGAGTTATATACGAGCTGGTAAAATCAATTTCCAAGCATTATAGCCAGAATTAGCTTCATACTTGTTGAAGATAAAAAGTGCCTCGATAAAATAAAAATTTGATGCTCATTTTTCGGCGCAACTCAATTTTAGATTGGCTTAAAGTGATCCCAATAAAAAAGGGGATCCATCATGGAACTAAAAAATCGCACTGTCTTAATAACTGGAAGCAACCGAGGACTTGGCAAAGCTCTTGTCTATGGGCTCGCAGCAAAAGGTGTAAAAAAAATCTACGCGGGAATGCGCGAGACCGACTCAAAAATATTTTCTGACCTTCCTTTAGTCACTCCAGTCCAATTGGATATCACGAATGATGTTCAAATCCAGCAGGCCACAAGAATCGCCGCGGATATTGATTTACTGTTTAACAATGCCGGATCACTTTCTTTCGTTAGTGCCCTCAACGGATCATTTGAGCTTATCGAAAGGGAAATTGAAGTTAATTTTTATGGCCCCCTCAAAATGATGCGCGCATTTATACCTATTTTAAGCAAGCAACAAAAGCCTGCGATCGTCAATGTTGCATCTATCGCATCCTTTGTAAACTTTCCCGCTCATGGAGCCTACTGCGCATCTAAGGCAGCAGCCTTCTCTATCACTCAGTGTGCTCGCATCGAGCTTTACAGCCAGGGTATAGCGGTCCACAGTGTAAATCCCGGTCCAATCGATACCGATATGACCAAAAACGTAGCTATGCAGAAAACAAGCCCAGAAAAGACCGCTGAGGCAATTCTTGATGGACTTTATACCGATACCCCAGATATTTTCCCTGACGAGATCGGAGCTAATATGTTCAGTCTTTACAAACAGGACTACACTAAATTAGAAGAGCTATCTCGAACAATGTATAGTGGACACTGAATGATAAAAGCGAATAAAGCCAAAGAATATTATAATGCCTTTCTAGCGAAGGATTCGTCGTACGATGGATCCTTTTACGTGGGCATTAAGACAACCGGAATTTTTTGCCGCGCAACTTGTTCTGCACGAAAAGCGCATTTTACAAATTGTCAGTTCTTTTTAACAGCCGAAGACGCCTTGCTTGCGGGCTATCGCACTTGTAAACGCTGTCAGCCACTGCATTTGCCAGACTCCCCATCTATTCTAATAAAAAAACTTACAGAAGCTGTAGAACAAAATTTAAATAAACGCTGGACCGATAAGGACGTTAAAGAGATGGGCATGGACCCCTCAACAGCCCGTCGACAATTTAAGAAGCGTTTTGGCTTAACCTTCGTGGCATATGCACGTGCTCGGCGAATGGGGGCCGCCTTAGACACTTTACGAGCCGGAGAAAAAGTAATCTACGCACAAATTGATAGCGGATACGAATCCGGCAGCGGCTTTCGAGAAGCCTTTTCCAAATTAATTGGAGAAGCGCCCAGCAAGCGATATCACAATGTCCTTTTAGCCCAGCATATCGATACACCTCTTGGCCCCATGGTTTCGATTGCCGATGAGAAAGGCGTGCATCTACTCGAATTCATGGATCGCCGGGGACTAAAAAAAGAGATCGAACAGCTGCACAAAAGAAAATACGCCATTATCCCTGGTCAAAATAAAATATTAAATGAGCTTAAGGCGGAGCTTGGCGAATACTTTGCTGGACGACTCAAAAAATTCAGAACCCCTGTTCATTTTTTTGGAAGCCAGTTCCAAATAAAAACCCTCAAAGAGCTATGTAAAATTCCTTTAGGGAGCACCATCACTTATAATCAGCAAGCAAAGAATATTGGTCAGCCTTCAGCAGTGCGGGCTGTGGCTCGCGCCAATGGCCGCAATCAAATTGCTATCCTGATTCCATGTCACCGAGTCATCGGAAGCAGCGGAAGTCTAACTGGATACAGTGGAGGCTTAGCTCGTAAGGAGTGGATGATTAAACACGAAAAAAGGCTTTTGTTAAAAGACTCGACAGGCAAAAAGAGATAAAAACCAATTTAAGTATTTTCCAAGTAGGAACATTATTTGCTCTTTGATTTTTTAGACCGAGAATCGTCTTGGTCTAAGGTCCCTGCAAAATTTTCAAAAAGGAAAAACGATGCAAAAATTTGGCATTAACCAGCTTCTAAAAATAGGTGTTTTAGTATCGATACTTATGCAAGCCTCTTTGGCTTCAGCAGATGTGAAGCTTACCTGCTCTGTAACCCAAAGCAGCGGAAGATTTGAAGGAGCCCAGCAAATCAATATTCTTCAAACGCAAAACCGCAATGCTTCGGAGGGCTCGGATCCTCGTCTTTTCCTCATCGACATGCAGCTACCTTCAGGTCCCACTCTTGTAAAGGTTCGTCCGGATAAAGTTAAGCAATCAGAAGATAGAATCGAATTTCGCGATGATAAAATGGACGAGCGAGTCTATTTAACAATTAAAAAAGACGGCTCGGGTCAACTTATTGAAAAAGGCGATGTCATAGACGGCCTTGGTCGCATTGGAGAAATCTTTGCTGACTCGAGCATCATCGTATTTGAAAACTGCGCCGCTAACTAAAATCTTACGACAATAGTTGCTGATTTCTATTGATCACAGATTGGAATCAGCAACTCAGTAATAAGCTCAGATTCCGGCGTTACGTTCGGATCGTTTAGATAATTTTCTATGCAAGGCTGTGCAGCTAACTTCAATGAGTTCTCTGAAACATAGCGGAAGATATTATCAAATGCTGGCCAAACCCCTTGATAAGGTCCGACGAGAACAAACTTTAAATACTTCTGCATAGGCATGACCTCAATAGCAAGACCTGGCACATTAATCTCTCGCCCGTCAGGGACCGTAATGGCGACCTTGTATTCGTGATTGTGAACGTCTTCTAAGGTCGTCACATAACTTAATCCCAAATATTCAGCTCCACGAAAATCTGGCTGATATCTGGCAACAATTTCAAAAAATTTTTGCCAGGTCAGCGGTGCAAGTTCCGTAAAATTATGACCAATGCCTTTTAACGTCAAAACTTTTGTTTGAGGGCGAATCACAACTTCGGGCTTCTCAGAAAGTTTCAGGTTCATGCTTTGCTCCTTTTGCTTTGCATTCATACCTAAATCATACTGAATTCTGTCTTGTTCTTCTTTGCCTAGATTGCGAAACTCACTAGGGCTCATCGATGTCCATTTTTTAAATGCCTTATTAAAAGAGCTCTGGTTTTCGTAACCGACGGCGCCAGAAACCTCGATCAAACTTATTGTGGACTTCAATAATTCCAAAGAATTCACGATTTTTAGTCGCTGTTGGTACTCGAAAGGTGTTTCTCCGGTATAGGCAGAAAAAACTCTTATAAAGTGATATTGAGATACTCCCGATGTTTCGGCTATTTCAGCTAATGAAATAGCATCAACAAGATTGTTTCTAATAAAATCTTTTGCACGACTTATCTGGACACGATGATACTGAGTAGAATTTTTTGATGACATACTCGAACAGACTAGCAGGATTTATTTTTTTTGCCTTGTCCTAAATTGCTTTTTAATAAAATTCTTAATACTTTTATAGAATAACTACTTGTCGGACTGGATCTATAATGAAAAGCCTGAATCTATTTTTTATCCTTACAGTTTTTCTGCTATCTGGATGCGCGCACAAGACACCAGCCACTCTTTACCTTAGCGAGACGTTAGATTTTTACTCAACGAAGGCCCCCTACGGAGAGTTTTCGAATTTCGCCGATTACCCAGTATTTTTAGATAATAAGTGGTGGCCAACCAGCGAACATTACTACCAAGCTCATAAATACACAGATGTCGAACTACAAGAATGGGTCCGCTCGGCTTCAACTCCTATGGAGGCGGCTCTTCGTGGCAGAGCTCCTGACAAGCCCAAACGTACAGATTGGGAGTTAGTCAAAGATGACGTTATGGAAAAGGCCGTACGAGATAAGTTTACCAGATATCCTGAATTAAAGGCCCTGCTGCTTTCCACTGGGAAGGCTCAGCTCTTCGAACACACCGAAAAGGATTGCTACTGGGGGGACTGCCTGGATCGCTCTGGTAAAAACAAGCTAGGAAAACTCTTGATGAAGATCCGAAGTGAGCTAGCAAATCCCTAGCTGTTAAGCTCTTCTTGAGGCACCAAAAGATCCTCTAGAAAAAATGCGGCAAACTCTGAACGTCCTGCCAATCCCGCTTTTTGGTATATTGCCGTTGATTGCACTCGAGCTGTTTTTTCGGTTGTTCCCCGAAGCTCTGCAATTTCTTTAAGGCTGAGCCCCTTTAATAAAAGAAATCCGACTTCCTTTTCAGACTTCGTTAAGTTCCACTGCCCCAGCTGTCTGTCAATTTCAGAGCTAAGCCCTTGAAGATATTTTTTTGATTGCATACGCCATTTTTCAGACTCCGCACGCCAATGGGCTGAGTTGTCTTTTTCAACAGCAAGCGAGTTTCGCAATTTAAAGCTATCTTTCAAAATAAAAGCTACACCAATCGCTGCAAAGATACCTGCCGTGGCTTCTATACCCAAATGCCACCATCGCGCGCCTTCTTTTGAGTCGGAAATCAAATCTACCGAAACCATCAGAATTATAGAAAGCAAAACGACAACGATAAAAGTACGTTCGGTTCTACTCATCGTCTTCATCTTCTTCTATAGCACCTAACTTGGAATCGTCTCCTTCAGCTTGGCGACCAGACTCGCTAACGCCCACAGATTCCCCTTCATCTTCGATTTCCATTAATTGCAAAGAAAAGCCACCAAGATTCAATATACCGGTATTTTGATCGAAACTCTTCCACAGACTCGCCCCCCATGTAAGGGCCAAGACTAAAAAGAACACACCCGCCAAAGAGTGCTGCGAACTCTCGACAGTTGGATGGGAATTTAATGATGCCAACTCTTCTTCGCAGACTTCTTTTCTGCCATTCAACATACTAAGACCGATGAGCTCTTTGTGACGCATAGTATGAAATATCAAACCTAGAACGTGAGCAATTGAAAGAACCAAAAAAGAATTCGCGAGGATTTCATGAATCTCTTCGAGAATAACTTTATCCCCACCCCTAACCATCAAAGTTCCAGTTATTGCCAAGCCAATAGCACACACAAACATAAAAATGGCAGCCCAACTCGAAGCTGGATTATGGCCTAAGTATCGTTTTGTCTTAGAAATCAAAAGATCTTTTGCATACTTAATCATATCACTAGGGTTTAAGGCAAAAGAACTAAACCTTGCATAAGGCCCGCCGAAAAGCCCCCAGAAAAGTCGAAGTATGACTAGTCCAGCTAAAAATAGCCCTAACAGCATATGATAAGAATAAACAATCGATTCATCATCCACAGTCTTTACAATGACGAAGGCCGCCACAAAGCTAAAAGCGAACAACCAATGGAAGAGTCTGGTTGGAATGTCGTAAATTAAGATCTTTTTCATTTAGATTTCTCCTTGATGCAAAAATAATCACCAAATTGACTGTAAAAATCATCGGACATATGTCCTAGAGTTAGTTAATATAGGCATTTAGGTCATTCGTCCCATTTTCAAATATACAAAAAGGAACGATGATACTTGCATGAGCTTAGCTCTAAACTACCAAAAAAGGAGTTCAATATGAAACAAATTATGGTGATCGTGACTGCAGCACTTGCATTGGCTTCCGTAGCAAACGCAAAGAAAAATTGTACTGAAGAGCCTAAAGACAAATGGATGACGGAAGAGGCTTTTAAAGCAAAAGTTGAAGCAGAAGGATATAAAATTCGCAAATTTAAGCAACCAGGTTCTTGCTATGAAATCTATGGAACTGACAAGACTGGAAAAAATGTTGAGATTTACTTCAATCCAGTAGATGGATCGATCGTAAAATCAAAATAGATAAAATATAGCGGAGGGTCTAAAACGACTCTCCGTTTATTTTAAGTTATCGGGAATTCTAGTTCAAAGTAGTACTGATCTGAACTCGGACCATTTAATTTAAAACGCCCACCTAGGGACTCTACTGCGGTAGTTTAGAGTTGCGTTGACAGTCACTCTCTCGGTTGGTGGTGGCTGTTTAATGGACTACCGCTTCAACTGTCACCTCCATTTTGTCGATCACGTATTTTTTGTATAGTTCGTATCCCTCGTCCCAAGTCTGCTTCGGTGTTCGACCTAAGCAGCGTTTGCCCTGATTAGTTCGCTTTGTGTTGTATGTGCCCATATAGGCGTCAAGATCAGTCTGCATTTGCTCAAGTGACGTATAGAGAGTCTTCCTAAATGCCACCGCATAAAACTCTTCCTGGATGATCTGATTGAGTCTTTCCGTGCATCCATTGGTTTGCGGATGGTAGGCCTTCGTGCGTGAGTGCTCGATGTCGTTAAGATGCAAAAACAGCTGATAGGGATGTCTTTCCATGACGCCACTGTATTCGGTTCCGCGATCTGTCAGAACTCGTAAAAGACGAACCATTTCCTGGTCGAAAAATGGCAGCACCTTGTCGTTCAAAAAATCTGCAGCAGTGATGGCTGTCTTGTCAGAATAAAGCTTAGCGAAACCCATGTTGGAGTAGGTATCGATGCCGGTCTGCTGGTAGATTTTTCCTACGCCCTTGATGTAGCCGACGTAGTAGGTGTCCTGGCCGAATAAAAAACCTGGATGGTAAGTCTCGATTTCGCCGTGGGCCGCCTTTTCTTCCTTCGCAGATTCAAGAGCATTGACCTGCGCCTCCGTAAGAACCTTGCCTGTCTCAGCTGCGAACTTCTCAAGGCGCTTCAGTCTTTGTTTCTTCTGTGCAATTTCGTGCCGAAGCCAAACACCGCGAACACCGCCACAACTAACACTGATGCCTTTTGCTTTTAGCTCGTTGGAGACACGCACTTGCCCATGCGTAGGATATTCCAAAGAATATTCTAGGATCTTTTGCTCAATCTCTGGACTTACGCGGTTCCCAACTCGAGGAGCCTTCCTAGACTTTTCCAAAAGACCTTCGATGCCATCCTCTTGAATAGCTTGTTTAATATCATAATAATGTTGTCTAGTTACGCCGATGTTCCGACAGGCTTCAGAAATATTCCCAAGCTTTTCTGCAAGCTCGACAATGTTCAATTTTCGATTAATAATGTATTGTTGTTGAGTCATGGGACTCTCCTCTAATTGGTTAAGGTTTTTATGTGGTAATAAAATTCTTAACCGAGAGAGTCCTAGGCTCAATTCTTCATCTGAAAAGTCTAGGTCCTGTAAACGCTTTTCTTAACTAACCCAACTCTACAATCTCTTTTGCTAAAAAAAGGCTGTCCGTAAAGTTCCTTGCCTCGTAATACTCATTCTGTATTAAGATTCGATTCAACTCTGCTAAATCTTCCGAAGATCTGTGATCTTTTAATTCAAGAAATAAACTTTTATTTTTTTGCTCTATTTTTAGCTGAATCGATTTGATCTCGCACTTCATTAAATCGTTCAGACTATTATTTAAAAGAAGAACCAATGCATGAATAAACCCTGCCATTTTTTCAAACGATGCTTCCATAATTTGAACTTCCTTTTGCAGTAGAACGCCCCTCGCACTCATATAATTAGAGTAAAACTCGATAAGATCATGTAGTGTCGCCGAGAAATCCTCGCCAGAGGAACTATCACGCGCCAACGAGATCCTCCTCCATCTGGATAATAACTCTTCTAATTTCTGTGCGACCAGACGAGGCTCAGCGCCCCGCTCTTTAATTTGATGCCCCATAGCTTCGAGCTCTTCAAACAGCAGCCGAGCCAACTCGCCCGATGCATTGTTTGCTGCTATCGAGGCATATCGAATCTTATGAAGACTCAGCAGTTGTTCGGCCCGAACATGCTCTGAAATATCTTGCCCGATCCCCATCAAGCCCACGACTTCATTTTTGGCATTCTTAATCGCTTCCCCTCGACAATTTAAATAGCGAATCTCTCCACTATTTAAAACAATACGATGTTCCAATGTATAGGGATATCCCGTGCGTATACAGTTCTCAATTTTGTCGTCTAATTTTTTTAAATCTTCGGGATGAATTTTATTTCGATAAATCTGATATAAATTATCAACAGAGGAGCTATCTATCTCAAATATTCGAAATTGCTCTTTCGACCAAAACAATTCCTGCGTTTTAAGATCGAACTCCCAGTTTCCGATTCGTGCAACTCTTTGAGCATCATCCAGTTTTTTCTGAATAAGCAAAGATTTATTCAGCTCGATTTTCGTCTCTTTCTGTAATGCTTGAATATCTTGTATGTACCTAAAAAGACAGTACCCGGTCCCGCCAAATGCACCAATAAAGTTCAAATCTCTAAAAAATACCGAACTTAGAGTAGAGCCCTCTAATACGACAGCCAAAAAGGTCACGCCCGCCAATCTATGCAATGCCCACCCAACAACAGGCAATAGCAAAGCAAAAATAAAACTTTTATAGCGGCCATGATTCAAAAGTAATAACGAGAGGATTGAAATAGGAAAGTAATAGTAATCCAGATCAATCGGCTCTTTGACTCCGACCGAAGCACCAAATACAAAAAGCACGCAGCTGAAAACAAAAAGCAGTCGCGCTTGTAAATGAAACTGCAAAACATCTAAAAAAAGAATCAACGGGGTTAAAACTAAGGCCCCAATCGCCAAAAAGCTCGCCGAGAAGCGTGCCTGGGCCCAGTAAAATAAAGCTGAATAAATCAATACAACGATAAAAACTGAAAGCAAAGACTGCCTAAAAACAATTTGCGACTTTTTTTGCATAAATTGAAGCTATTGTTCTTAGGCATCAGTAGCAACAAAGGCTTAACAGATTGCCTTTGTTTAATAAAAATACCAATTTTTAAACATTCACCGTAATTTCAACCGGGATATTGCCGCGAGTAGCGTTTGAATATGGGCAAACTTGATGTGCGGCGTCCACAATCTTCTGCGCTTGCGACAGCTCGACACCCGTCACTTGAACTTTCAATTGAACAGTTAACGCAAACCCACCACTCGAGTTTGGCCCAATGCCCACAGTGGCAGTTACAGCAGTTTTGGAAAGCGATACCCCTTCTTTTTTTGCAACAAAAATCACAGCATTTTCAAAACAAGCCGCATATCCCGCCGCAAAAAGTTGTTCTGGATTTGTAGCTCCACCCACGCCACCAAGCTCTTTGGGCATTGATACTTTCATATCGATTAGACCGTCAGAGGATTTGATATGACCGTTTCGGCCACCTTCGGAAGTTACTTGTGCTTTGTATAGAGTACTCATGATATTATTCTCCTTCTTCTATTGGTATAATATAGCGCACAATTAAATTGTATGCAATATATTTATTATGTAGGTGCATGTTCTACATAAGATGCTATAATGACTTAAGAAACTGGAGTCCTCATGTCTCAAAGTGAAAAAAATAAAAATTCGGAATACTGCGAAGAACTTCTTTTAGACAATCAAATTTGCTTTAGCGTTTACACGGCCTCGCGACTTATTTCTCAGTCCTATCAACCCTTACTTGAAAAGCTAGACCTGACCTATCTTCAATACTTAGCAATGCTGGTACTGTGGGAGCGAGATCAAATTAATATCTCAGAGTTAGGATTTCGGCTAGCCTTAGACTCGGGAACACTTTCGCCACTCATCAAAAAGCTTGAACAAAAAGAACTTTTAAAAAAAGTTCGCCTTAAAGACGACGAGCGAATTGTCGTTTTATCATTAACTGAAAAGGGCAAAAAACTGAAGAAAGTAGCCAAGACAGTCCCCCTGCAAATGCTCTGCAATTTAAAGATTCCTTTAGCCGATTTACAATTGGTAAAGGAACATTTAGACAAACTTATTTTAAGCATTCGCAATCCAACCGATGGCGATTGAATCTATGAGTTAAAAATTTCTTAAGCAATATCTTAGGAGCTGTGGCGGATTTGAACGATATCAGTGCCTCGAATTTCTCCGACAACTTGAATATCAAATCTATCCGTTAGGATCTTTTGTGCAGTCGTTAAAACGTCCCAGCCGTGCTCTTGTCGACTTTTTAGAAGAATCATTCCCAGCCCTCGAAGGCGGAGTGACTGACCTACAGCGAGTAAATAGTTTTCAAAACTTGAGTCTATAAAAAATCGACATCGATTTTTAAAATTTGAAGGGGATAGCTTGCCTTCGCCCACGTGAAAATAAGGCGGATTTGACACAACAAGATCATACTTCGAATCCTCTTCTAAATTAAGTAGCTCGTCGTAACTGGAGTTTAAAAAACGCGCAGCAACCGGGGCAATAAGACCATTTAGATTTTTGAAAAAATGCTCTTTGTAACTCTCTTGAACCTCTAAAAAATCAATCTGAGAAGGGCTGATCCCTAACTCTTTTTGAAGGTGAAAAGTCAAATCCAGGCCAATCACTCCACATCCAGCACAAAGATCTAAAACTCTTAATTCTTGAATTTCCGCCTTAGACTGTGTCCTTGCCAAGAATTCATAGACCCAGCGAGCGAGAAAAACCGAATCATGGGAAAACCGGTATTCGCTGGGCTGTTCATATGCAAACGTGGGATATAAGTTAACCGAAGTCATGAAACCAATTTGTCCTAAGGTTTCTTTTTATGCAAACTTAAAGAAAGCTCTCCGAGGTCAATCCCGAATTTGGACATGTATGATCTATTGAATACGACATTTTCATCTATCTGCCACATCCAATCATCGAATGTCACATTGTACACAGTTCCGTCCACATCCAATTTCAAAGTATACTTCCAACGAAAAGCATTTCCTTGAATTTCGCCAAAGGCCTCGCCATCAACATCGCCTGCAGTTCCTTTGTACTTTCCATTTCCTAAGCTTGTTAACTTCCAAATACGTTTCGAAGTTTTACCATCTGGATAATAAAAAGTTTCATCTAGAGTACCCAGATCACCAACCCAAGATGCTTTGATTTCTACCCTAAATCGTTGTGCTATCTTGCCTCCGCGTTTCTGAAAAATAGCCCAACCCTCGATATCTCCATTAAAAAAAGTTTTAAGATCGAACGAAGGCTTTTCGTCTTTATAATCCTGAAGACTTAAGGTCGAACACGACGTACCTAAAACAAGCATTAACGAAGCTGCTACAAGCTTTAGCCATCTATTTGAATACGACATTTAAATTCCCCCATTTAAAATTTTATTTTTATTCTTTGCAAGCAACAGAGCTGCTAATAACCGAAAAACACAAGGTCCAAAACAGTATAAAAATGAAACCCAAACAAGCCCTTCGGTCCCACCAGGCTTGTAGCCGACAAGGTCTAAAACCGGCAAACTCAGCCCTGCAGCAATGGCTAAAGCGACCTTCCCTACAAAGGCCCATAAGCCAAAAAAAGCACCCTCCGCACCAATTTGACGATCTCTATTTAATATTTGATTTACTAATATCGACGGAAGAGCCAAGTCTGCTCCTAAACACAACCCACTCAAAATACAAATAGCTAGAAATACTATTTCGTGTCCAGCCCCCAAAAAGGAAGCTCCAAAGAAAAGACAAACCGACAACACCAGGGAAGACAACCAGGCCTGAAAGACACCCCAGCGTCGGCTAATGGCGCTCCAAACAAAAGTTCCCGCCGCACCAGAGGCAAAATAAGAAACTAAGAACAATCCCGTCCAATCTGATTTACGAATTACGTCTTGGACAAAGAAAAGGAACAGCGTCGAGGGAAATGCCGCAGCAATCGCGGACAAAAGATAGCCTGCAACTAAAAGTCGAAATGAGCGATTCTTTAAAGGAATGAACATTTCTGTGAAAGAAAAGGAATGACGTGTGCCTTCAGTATCATTTCCGACACTATTCAAAGACACTTGCCGATTTTCATTTTTTGGAAAAAACAACAGGACAAATATTCCAGAGCAAACAAGACCAATTAAAAACGCATTCGAAATTCCCTGAGCCGTTTCTTGACTGGTCGCCAAGGTTGCACTGGCATAAATCACCCCTAGAAGCCCCAAGGACTCTCGTGCTGTGGAAACAGATAATTGCTCTTGAGGTGACCTCGCATTAGCAAAGGCCCATCCTAAAAGGTTAATCGTACCCAAACTGAAAAATATATAAGAAAGTAATGAGGTCAGAAAAAGCCAAATTGATAGAGCCCATAGATTTGCCCCGACCGGATGAAATAATAAGTACATCGAAAGCGCAGAGGCCAAAGTAGAGAAGACAATAAGAGCTCTTTTAGATATCCCCTTCTGATTTAAATAGTCTGAAAAGTGACCAAGCCAAGGATCAATCACCGTATCCATGAGGCGAGTCACAAACAAAAGCCCACCAATTAAACTAAGACTTAGCCCCCACCCTTTCGAGTAAAATCCGGGGACAACCATAAAAATGGGAAGCGCAATCATCGCTAACGGAAAAGCCGGCAAAGCTGCCCTAAAGATGGAATTTTTTGACAAACTCATCTTAATTAATTCCTAATAATTTTTTACGCAGCTTCGGCTCACGAGTCCCTTCAGACAACCAGATAGAGAAAAAAGCCTCACCAAAATCTTTGCCCTCGACCTGACCTATTTTCTGTTCATTCTTATAGAATCGCGTCACACCGGAAGAAGGGTCATAGAAACCCGTTAAAACTGTTCCGTCGTCGACGTCGGGAAATATGTTTTTTAGCTCCTCGACCCATTTGGGAATCTTTGAAGATTTAATACCGACATATTCCATTTCTACACCAGTACGTTCGGCAATTAATTTCCCCTTCAAATGCCTTTGATATTTGAGCCTTAATGCCAGCGAATTTCTTAAATCAAAGGTAGGCTTTGCAGACCAATATTCAGCTATATAAAGGTTAAAAAAAGTCCACTTCATTTGCCCCTCGCCGACCTTGTTCAGATTTCGTAAAGAGTCCTCTAAAGACGGAGCCGCACCTGAATTTGCAGGATTGCTTTGGGCAAAGGACAGATTACCGGAGATCAAAATAAACAGGATTATTAAATGCAAATAGCTTTTCATGCCTATACACTATCAGCTTTACCCCGATTGTAACTACCTAGTTTTTATTGATGTTATTAGGCAAAAAGAATCAGGCCTTTTTAGTGTTGAGTCATTTTAAGACGCGTCAATTAACATTTTGAAGGGTAAGGCTTTTTGAACACTTCCAGCCCCAATTTAAAACAAAAACTGATATTCTTATTTAAAGTGAAACCATTCCAACAATTGAGGAATTCATGCTGAAATTGATCGTAGTTGACGACGAAGTGGAAATTAAGTTTCTCTTCGAAACTTTTCTTCGCAAAGAGATCAGCCAAAATCTTATCGAGCTTCACTACTTTGAATCTGGAGCTGATTGCTTGAATTTCCTAAAGTCCCTTGAGGACATCGACCAAAGCTATTTAGTACTTTCGGACATCAATATGCCAGTCATGAGCGGAATTGAACTGTTGGCAAAAATAAAGGACTGGTCCCCCACCCTGAAGGTAAAAATTGTTTCGGCCTATGACGACGAGAAACTTAAAAACGAGGCCCGTAATTTGGGGGCTGCGGACTACATGGTTAAGCCCATCAATTTTAAAGACCTAAAAAGCGAACTGAATTCTTATATCGAGCAATTAAAACGAGCTGCTTAGATCATTCAAATCGCAAAAACAAAAAAACCGGGGAACTTAACCTCGGTTTTTTCGTTTGTAGTATTTTATTAGAGCTTATTTATGGTGGTCCGGTCTCGGAATGTTTTACCAATTCTAAAATTTCCCGGTGCCAGATGTACTCATGTCTAATAAGTGAAAACTGATTACTCACTGTATCCTCCTTTTACGTCCTACAAGTAAAAACATAAAAAGAGCGTCGTCAGATTTCGGGTGGTACTGCCATTGGCGGCAACTCCTATTTTGTTGAGATCTCTTAAGGCCTGTTTCAGAATCAGCGTCCCGCTGTTTCCTTGCGTTCTTAGATAATTTATCGGCTGGACTTTCGAATAGTTTAGGGCTTTTTTTATTTTTTTTAAATCTTTCGGACCTTCGAACAAAATGATGATAAACAGACCCGACAATCTGGCTTATAATTATAAAATATGGATACACTTTTATACATCATCGCCTTTGCTGTCTCGATTTGGATCATAGCCAAAAAACCAATTTCAAAACTTTTAGATCAGAATGGTGTGTGGGACTACATCGTAAGCACCATCGGAATTCTTCTGTTCGTTCTTCACTTAACTTCGACCTATTTACTTCCCAAACTGATGTTTGAAGAAACCGCGAATCTTCCTTGCGGACCGGCCAGCCCGCAAGGCTTGTGCTACACGCTGAAACAAGAAGTCTGCGAAAATGCTTGGAATAGCTTTCATGAGACTTGCAAGATAGAGCGTGCCGATGAAATTAAAGCAAAAGGTCCATCTGGATTAGTCGGCCCTATCATCACAAAATGCAAAGCGCAAAAGCTAGATAAAATCTTTAAATTCAATCGAACTCAAAGCAGCAGCATAATTTGCGGCGCCTATTTCAATTATATTGAATCTGAATAGATAAAAATTCCGAAGCTCTCTCGGCATGATATTTTAGTCTAGAACAAGCCGCTTTTACTTAGCCAGCCGTAGTTTTAATTTTATTTTCAATTCATATAACTGATTGTCATCAGCATCTGAAGCGGATAGCCTTTTGCCATGGCTAAACTGTTTATTACTGATGATCCACGTACGACAGAAATTACTAAAACTATTTCTGAATTATATCCTGCGATTGATCCTGTGAACATGCAGACATATCTAATGATCCGGAAGCTCAGTACGGAACTAGAAAGCTCATTAGATAATTTTTTTGGACTCTATGGTCTCTCGGCCGGCCGGTTTTTATTAATGCTTCTGATGAAGTCAAACTCTGAAGGATTAATGCCTACCGAGCTATCGAATATGGTTGGAGTCACTCAGGCCACTATCTCGGGCCTCATAGGCAGCCTCGAGAAGGCGGGTTTAGTGACTCGCGAGGTTCACAAAAAAGATGGAAGAGCTTTCGTCATTAAACTAACTGACAAAGGTAACCAGCTACTTGAAACAATTTCGCCAACCTTCTTCTCGCGTGTTAATGAGTTTTTGGCGGTGGTTTCAAATCAAGACAAAGAAGCCATTATTAATTCCCTTGCAACACTCATAACTCAGGTAAAAGTCATAAATAAGTCTATTTCTGAATAAGTGGCACGATATCTGAACTAGCTCTTCTGAAGAATGAATCACCTATAAGAGATTGGACCTAGCATGTCCAAATCTTTGACAGGGCCCACATTTGTCAGGAGATCTATATGAAGAAAGTCAGCAAGTCCTTATTATCTGCCGGAATCGCCAGTTCCATGGTTCTAAGCTCCACAGCCAGCTTTGCTTCGGGTGCCAAAGTGAATCGCCCTCCTCAATTCATCCTTTTTGCTTATGATGGCTCTTATAATAATGAAGTGTGGTCTGGATCCAGAGAATTTACCCGCCTCCACAAACAAGAAGGAGTCGATGTTCGCTTCACTTACTTTATTAACCCTGTCTATTTAATTCACGAAACAAACAACCGCCAGGTTGTGACGGCACCATGGGCCCAAAATAACGGAGGCCAAATTGTCGTTAATAATGTTCGTAAAAACGTCTACCTTCCTCCACACAAGAACGATGTAGCTACCACGTCTTATACTGGTCGTGTCTCTGATATTGGAGTTGGCGATAATCAAAAAGACGTCGAAACTAGAATCGAGGAAATGACGGATGCCCACCTTGAAGGGCATGAAATTGCATCACATGCAGTAGGACACTTCGATGGTTCTAAATGGACCGAGACCCAATGGACAAACGAATTTTTGCAATTCAAATTTATTTTGGATAACGTTTTTTCATTAAATCAAATCAAACCTTCAAATCGTAATGCCAATGGTTTGATCTTCAAAGACCAAATCACGGGATTCCGGGCTCCTGTTCTGGGATTTAATAATGATCTTTTCAAGGTCCTTAAAAAATTCAACTTTAGATACGATACTTCCCAGCAAGATACGATGAACTATTGGCCACAAAAAAATAAAAATGGACACTGGAACTTCCCTTTGGCTGCTTTGCCAAAGCCTGGTACAGGAAAGACAGTTCCCTCGATGGACTACAATTTTTGTGTTCAAGACTCTGCTCGCTTAGCGGCGCAAGATCCTAGTATTCGCAAGATTAAGGTCTACAGCGAAAAGAAGAAGGCCTATATCACTCCAAACTCTGGAGAGTGCTTTAACGTTGTCAGTCCCGAGCAAAAAGCGGAAATCAAAGCGAATATGCTAAATATCTACCGCAGCTATTTCAAAAATAACTATTACGGAAATCGGGCCCCTATTCACATTGGCCACCACTTTTCTAGCTGGATGAGCGGCGCTTACTACGAAGCTTTCTTCGAATTTGCGGATGAGGTCTGCAAAAAACCCGAAGTAAAATGTGTTACTTATCGTGAACTAACGGCATTTATGGACCAACAATCCTCTGATCAAATCGCTTCCTACAGAAAAGGTGAATTTGAAAAAGTTATCCCTCAAAAGCAATGGAATGACAGAGCAATGATGCTTTCTCGATCTGTATTAGACCTTAAAGCAAAGTTAATTCAAAAAGGCGATACAGTAGCTCCTCAGTTCACTGGCTTAGATAAAGAGAAAGTGGCAAGAATCCAAATGAATATCAATGGTGTTAACTTTGATGTTAGCAAGGTCGAACTGTCTAAGATTAAAGAGCTGCTTGATAGCGAAACAAAAAATCAACTGATGATGATCGCCCGGGATAAATACGGCAAAGAGATTCAATCCGCAACTTACTTCATCGAACAAGGAAATGACGGTGCGTTGAAGATTTCTGATAAGTCTTTGGAAGAAAGATCTGAAGCTGGACACATGATTGAAGCGCATGAAGATGAACTATTCGACTCTACAAATGGCCACTAAATAACGAAAGGCCTAGCTATTTGCTAGGCCTTTTTTTTATTTCAGAATTATCTTTATTATTCTACTGTTTCAGCCAAAGTGCACGTCATCAATTGATCTAGAGTATCACCCATCACGTTTTGGTAAGGACCGAAGTGATTATAGCTTCGTCCGACACTCATATGAGGACTCACGCATCGCTCTGTTGGAGCTTTCAAGCTGCCATCGCTATTCACATTGTAAGGGTGCGTGTTGTATGCTTTCTTCGCGTTGATCTGTACCGAGAACATGCCTGTAGTTTTAGCAGCCGCACAGAAGGCATTAAAGGTTTGCTTACTACTTCCAATCAAACGGATCATCTCGGCCTGACTCCCCTTCGTATTTACTTGGCACTTCGGATATAAAGCATTCCATTCACGTAAGCACGATTGAATATTACCACCAGCAGAAGGAGTGAATTGGAATACACCGATATTCAATCTACTTTCTGCATCTTGGTAGGGATCTTCATAGAAAGCTACTGAAGTTGGGCGACGATAACCAGAGGGCGCATATTTTTCTGCCACACGATCATTCTTTGCCGAGTTCGCGGTCGACAGGGACTCCATATACGATAAACACATGAAATAACGACTCCATAAACGTGAAGCCTTTTTATAGCCTTCACGGTCCCCCGACAAAGCTTGCCGTCTAAAGCCGTTCATCAAATCAGCAAATCGATTAATTTTATTGATTGTCGAAGAGCCCGGAACATTTTTCCCACCGAAAGTGGTATTTAACGTAGAGCTGGTAACTTTACAAATCGGATGAGAAAGCAACGAGTTCGGAAGATAAGTGTTCACATCATTGCTCATGCCGAACAAGGAACCCACATAACCTAGTTGCGCTTTCGCAGGTTGCATTTTTAATTCAACAGCCCATGCAATGCGATCTGCAAATGTATCTTTACCCTCAGTCCCAGGGTCACAGCTATCGGTATAGTGACTGTTTTGTGAAGATCGAGTTGGCATTAGCTCACGATACGTTTTATAATAACGATCCACGCTTTGCCCCATCGGCTCTGCCACCTCAGAAAAAGGGTTGAACCCTTCAGGCGTCAATCTTTCCGTTACTGCTGCTGGTTCCCGAACTGGGGGAACTGTAGGAGTCGTCGGGGTCGATGATCCACCGCCATTACCAGGATTCGAAGAGCTTGGAGGACGTTGCCCCATCGCTGCTGCCGAAACCGTGAAGACTGAAGTTAACAATGCTGCCATTACTGCTTTGGTATTGATTTTTTGTGTTTTCATGCCTACTGGATCGGACCAAAGGCTCAGGACTTTAGTGACATTTCAAAAAATTCAGCAAGAATCAGGACCTTTTTGTTTTTTGTCGAAAACATTGGCAGAAATTAACAAGATATTTCAACACTTTGGTCTAGTTCTAGACTCAAGCTCATATCACTACGACCGATAAAGTAATCGTCGAAACATTCAAATAAAGGAGTTACGAATGAGTCAAAAATACGATGTTGCAAGTCTTTACAGCTTTCTACTACATACACCAGAGCAAGGACTTCGCAAAATTCTTGTCGACAATAAACCTTTCACTGAAGCTCACTTTAACTTGATGCTAAAAATTGTTAGAACTTGCGATGAAGCAAAATTCACAGAACATTTTGAAAAATGTGACTATCCAAAATTGAAGTTCAGCCCTTCAGAGCAAAAAATTAGAGAAAATTTTTGGACTGACTGCGTGAACACCTTCAACGCTCGTGGACTTTTGAATCCCGCTGGAGTACAAAAGGCAGCCTAATTACTCGAGGTGCAAGTGCAGCGTACGGCCTACTTGGCCCACTCCAAATTTCTAGAAGAACTGAAATACGAACTGAAAGAAATAGAGCTGGTTCATGAAAATTTAGTCGTTACGAAAGGGCCTAGACAGCATTCTGTCTGGGCTCAACTTGTTTTAGAAAACTTCGAAATAGTAAAATTCGATTCGATCGGTCAGGCTGCAAAGGCCCTGAAAGCCGCCGGTAAGTTTTGGTCCTACATCCCCAGTGCTTCACATGTACGCCGAGGACATTTAATTCAAGAAAACTTGGTTCGCTTTAAAATTAAACCCTTAGATTTTCTATCTCCTTTACCGCAGTTTCCGATTGGACACTATATTCTATTGGATGCCAACACCTTGGGCTTTTCCGCAACCAGCTCTTCTGTTTTTGAGCGTGGTGAAATTCCTTTTAATGAAAACAAAGTAATGCCACCCTCTAGGGCCTATCTAAAGTTATGGGAACTCTTCACTGTTCACGGCATAAAACCCAAACCAGGGCAAACCGTTGTCGACTTTGGAAGCTGCCCCGGTGGATGGACATGGGTGCTTCAGCAAAGTGGTTGCCATGTTATTTCTATCGATAAAGCCCCCATCGAAGATCGCATCAAGGCTCTCCCCAGAGTTGAATTTAAACAAAAAGATGCCTTCTCACTAAAGCCGACTGATATTGGAAAAATTGATTGGTTTTTTTCTGACATTATTTGCTATCCGCCTCGCCTGCTTGAGCTGGTCAAAGAATGGCAAGACTCTGGACTTTGCCAACGATTCGTCTGCACTATTAAGTATCAAAAAGAGACAGACTGGCTAACTACAGAAAAATTTATTTCTGAAATGGGGGCTTGGGTTCAGCACCTGTATTACAACAAGCACGAGGTTACAGCCGTCATTCTGCCTATCGACGAAAGACCAGCTAAATAATTTTAGTTCAGATATTGCCCCTACCTTAGTAAAATAAAGATGTGGACGACAAGCAGAATATCTTTAAAAAAATTTCTTCTACAGAAGAGCGAGATAAAATTCTTTCGGACATGGCCTTTTCCAGAGCAGAAGTAATCTGCAAAGGCTTAGACGACAATCTTTACAAAGTTCAATCCGAACGCTTTGAAAAAAGGAAGCTTGTCTGTAAAATTCCTCGCGGCCAAACCATTCCATTTTTTAAAGACCACGAAGTGATTGTTACTTTTAATTTGGCCTCGGAAAAATACTTCTTCAAAGCATTGTGCCGAACTATTGCGGGCGAACTTGTTTTCGACTTTCCTTTTGACATTTTTCAACTGCAACGACGTCAAAGCTATCGGTTAAAAATTCCTAGCTCTTACAAAGCGCAGGTGGCTGTGGTTGCACACAATCACCGCCAGATAAACCTCATCGCCGGAATGCAGGACCTATCAACCGGAGGTTGCCGATTTTTAGTCAAGGTTGAAGAATCAAACTTCAAAATTGATGATGAAATCGAAATTTTTATGCACTTCAAAGGTCGAGACTCTTTACACTGCAAAGCCATAGTTCGATACGTCAACGGCACAGTTGTTGGTGTCGAATTTCAGCAGACCACTCCCGCTTTTGAGTCCACGGTCTTTTCAATCACTTTAGAACTTCATAAAGAGTTCTTTGCGCACCTTTAAGCTCGACATGAGTCCACTGACTAAGACTCATTTTGAGAATCTAGACTCATTGAATCGATAAAATATCCGATAAAAGACTCATGCTTTACGGAAGAAGACAGTACGAACCTCAGATGGAAAAAGATACAACTAGTGCAGAGACTTCGTCTTTTCACAAAAATCTTATTCTTCATCGAACATTTCAGTACAAATACACCTGGTACATCATTACTGCGGTTGCGGGCGGCACACTGCTTTTTCTCGCCCCTGCGTATTTCTTTATTTCTCAGAATTACGATCTTTTTAAAGCATTGGCTTTTGAATACCAACCCGGAATTATTCAACACCTTGAAAGAGAACTATTGTGGCTAAAAGCTTTTATGTTCTTGGGGTTCTTTATTATTTCCCTGACCGCCTTCGTTTTGGGAGTCAGAATGACCAAAACCCTGATCACTCCCTTAATTCGCCTTGAAAAGCATATGCGACAACTTATGTTGGGGAATTGGTATATCACGAACATCAAACACTCTGAAAACGATGACTTCCGCGATATCACTATGACTTATGACTACTTTCACCGTGCCCTCAAAGCAAATACAGAGTCAGAACTTAAACTTTTAGAAAAGTTAACCGTCGACCCGCACAACCGAGAAGCTTATGCAGCTTGGAAGCAATTAATTGAAATAAAAAGATCACGTCTTGGGTATCACCAAGAAACTATCTATCACGACGAAGTGTCGACCGAATCTGAGCGTCCACGTCGCGTTTCTTAATTGATTCACGCTTATCGTGGGCCTTTTTACCTTTAACCAATGCGATTTCTAATTTTGCACGGCCTTTTTTGAAATATATCTTTAAGGGAACGCAAGAATAGCCCTTTTCTCGAAGGGCGCCGTAGATATAGTCGAGCTCTTCCTTATGAAGAAGCAATTTTCGCAAACGCTCGGGATGATGGTTATTGTACGAGCTCGATTTGTATTCAGAAATATGGGCATTCTGCAAAAAAGCTTCATGGCCACGAAACGAAACGTACGAGTCCTTAAGCTGAACACTGCGATCCCGCAGCGATTTCACTTCACTCCCCGTCAATTGTAGACCCGCCTCGTAGGTTTCTACGATGGTATAATCGAATCTTGCTTTTTTATTTTCCTGAATGATTAATATGCTCATACAAGTCCACAAATTGCTGAGGACTTAACTCCTCAGCTCGGGCTGTTTCTTTAAACCCATTGCTCTTTAGCCAATCTAAAAGAACATCCTGGCTTACCTTTTTTTGATTCAACAAGCCAGATAAATTTGATCGCATCAGCTTACGTCGCTGCTTAAAGGCCTCTTTTACAAAGTGCAGAAAGCCCTTACGACTACCTACGGGACTCGGCTTTCGCTTAAATTGCACTACTCGACTTGCAACCTTTGGTGCCGGATCAAAATCTCTTGGTCCTGCGTCGACGACATTGCTTGTTTCCCAAAAGGTTTGGGCGATCACGCTCAAAATACCATACTCATCGCTGGAGGCTTTAGCTCGAAGACGCTGCGCTACTTCCTTTTGAAACATCAGCACCATGTGGTCTACGCCTTCGTCATCAAGTGAACGATCTATAACAATGCTGGACGATATTTGATAGGGAAGATTTGACACAAACACCAATTTTTCCCCAGGGTGACGAAACTGATTCCAATCTACTTTTAGTGCGTCCTCTTCTAAAACTATTTGATTTTTTGCTTTCCAATACTCGACAACGACTCGATCTAGTTCAATCAAAGTAATCGGCTTATTCATCTGTAAAAGAAAATACGTTAAGGCTCCCGGTCCTGGACCGACCTCAACCATCCGATCCGGTTGAGCCTCTTTGACTGCTTGAATAATCTTTTCGATAACGTGATCACTCACTAAAAAATTCTGTCCTAAAGAACGCTTGGCCTGAATACCTAGTTCCTGTAACGCGATATCTAAACGTTCCCTGGCTGTCGACACAAAGTCATCCTTATCGTTGAAAATCCCCGTCTTGAAGATGGGGGAGTGGAGCTAGATTCATATCAGAAAACTCTCCGCGGTTCATTCTTAAAATACCCGCATAACCGATCATAGCGGCATTATCAGTACAATATCTTAATGGGGGCACAACTAACGTCATTCGCTTGCGAACAGCCCACTCTTGAGCTCGAGCTCGCAAGCGCGAGTTGGCACTAACCCCACCCGTCAAAATAACTCTTTTCGTCTTCATAGCTTTGGCTGCTCGTTCAAGCTTAGCAATCAAAACATCGACAATTGCCTCTTGATAAGAGGCACAAAGATCTGGAAGATTCTTTAAGACTTCTTCTGGGCCAAGCTGCTCTAAAAGACGCTGGCCCGAAGCTTTTAAACCAGAAAAACTCATATCAAATCCATCGTGCAACATGCTTCTTGGAAAGTCGTAAGCTGCAATGTTCCCGGATTTTGATATCTGATCAATCTTTACTCCACCCGGAAAACCAAGACCTGCCATTTTTGCAAACTTATCAAATGCCTCGCCTGCAGCATCGTCTTTTGTAGCACCTAAAACCTTATATACTCCGGGACCTTCAATATAATACAGGCTGGTATGTCCACCGCTAATTGCTAAACCCACGTAAGGATAATCAAAGTCTGCAGGCGGAGCATAGTCGCTGTCTTTTAGAAAGGGTGCCAATAAATGCCCTTCAAGATGGTTGACACCTAAGTAGGTAATTCCCTTCGCTTGTGACAAACTTTTTGCGGTGACAACGCCAACGATAAGTGCGCCCACCAACCCAGGCCGACTTGTGACAACAATACCATCGATGTCGCTCCAACCAAAATGGGCTTTTTTCAAAGCTTCTTCTATCAAGGGAATAAGAGCTATCGAGTGATTTCTAGAGGCGATTTCGGGGACGATACCCCCGTAAGGTTCATGGTCTAAATCTTTAGTCGCCGAAACCAGAGAGTGAACCCAACCAGATCTATCTACGATAGATACCGAGGTATCATCACAACTAGTTTCAATTGCTAAAACTTTTTCAAATATTTTCACAATACTACTTCAAAGCTTTAAGTCGCTGCTTTGCCTTCTTAGCAGCCTCTGATTTTGAATAATTGCCCACCACTTCATCATAAAAAGTGCGTGCCTCGTCCTTCATTCCTAGCTCTTGAAAAGAAACACCAATTTTATAGGTAGCATCGGCAAAGTTTTTTCCTTTGGGATTTTCGTCACGATACTTCTGAAAAAACAGAATCGCTTTTTTCCAGTCCTTTTGCGCAAACAATTCTTGCCCCGCTTGATACGGATCTTTCTCGGCCTTTTCCGCTTTTTCTTTGGCTGCTGATGCCGCTCCTACCGCCGCATAATGATCGGCCTTAAGGCTCTGCATCTCTGCTTGCATTTGAACAAGTTGAGTCTCCATCTTAGCAAGACTCTCTTGAAGTAAAAGAATTTTCTGATTGGCCTCTGCGCTCGACATCTGAGCATTCTTTAGGCTTGATTCTGAAGCCTGTTGTGATGTTTGAATCTTATTTTCTAACTCTTCAACTCGCCCAATAAGTTCGCGCATTCTTTCATCGGCTTCGACTAAACGCGCATTGGCATCAGCATTTGTTTTTTGCATCGTCGTCACTTGTTGCTGCATTACATAGCGAGACTCTGTATCTTTAACATCATTTCGAGTCTTCAAGCAGCCCGTTAACAACGAACCACCCAAAACAATCAATGGGAATAAAAACTTTGAATTCATAAGATGTCTCCGCTTTTTTGACGAATTAAACGAGCCGAATTTTCAGCTCTTTCAGCAGCCTGACGAGCTAGATTGAAGTGCTCTTTGGCTTTTTCGTATTCACGATCCCTAAAATACAACCTGGCTTTTCGATAATTTTCTTCAGCTTGATGCCAATATCCAGGTGAATGCCTTGCAGCTTGAACGTTTCGGGCGGCATCCATCGCCGCCCGAGCTAATGCATAATCATCATACGGAGCCGGAATTGTTTGGCATGAAGCCAATAAAAACACAGTTGCAAACAACAAGAGTTTTTTCAACTTCGACTCCTTAAGATTTACTGAACAGGTACAAAGTTCGCACGACGGTTTTTAGAAAATGCGTCTTCAGACTCACCCTGAACTAATGGCTTCTCTTCTCCGTAGCTAATTACACTCATACGTGATTCAGAAATGCCAAGACCCGCAAGATATGTTCTTACAGCATTAGCACGTCTTTCACCAAGAGCTACGTTGTACTCAATAGTACCACGAGAATCACAATGCCCCTCGATTTGAATTTTCACATTTGGATTTGACTTCATCCAAGCTGCATTTCCTTGAAGATCGGCTTTAGCCTGTGCATCCAAGGATGATTTGTCGTAAGGAAAGAAAACAGTTTTCAAACCATTAATTTTCCCAGAATCGCTTCCCTGAGGGTCAAAATTCATCGCAGATGAATCAACCGCCGGCGTACCGCCTAAATTTGAAGACTCAATATTTTCATCTGAACTCTTCTTTTTTCCCGAACAACCAGCTACGACTGCAATAGTAAGTACTGACATCATAATTTTACGTAACACATGATCCTCCTTGTTAGACCTTCCTAGTGAACCACTCCATTTTAACTTCCTCGACTTCAATGTCAAAATATTCTGGGATACAATTTAGCTCTATGACTAAACTCTTTTTAGCTATCACCATTTTGGCACTACATTTACAGGCTAAAGCCCAGCTTGAAGTCCCCCCAACATGGCCACACCAAAAAATAACGACTCCTCACTTTGAAATCATCTATAACGCCAATCAGCAAGCATTGGCAGAGCTGTACGCCCTCAAATTAGAAAAAGCTCACACTCAGCTTTCTAAAATATTCAGCTTGCAGCCGGAAAAAACGGTTGTTGTGATCAATGACAAAACCGACGTCACAAATGGTTATGCAACAAGAATTCCCTACCCACATATTATGGCATTCCCCGTCTTACCCAGCTCTCAGGACTCCCTTTCTGACAGTGGCGACTGGCCCCTCGAATTCTTAGGTCACGAGTATACACATGTCCTCAACTTCGAACCCGCTATCGGAACAATGGGGACATTGCGCTCTATTTTCGGAACCGCGCTGGCTCCGAACCTTCTTCTGCCGACTTGGTGGAAAGAAGGCTTAGCCGTTCACATGGAAACAACCTTGGGAACTGGCGGTCGCCTTCGCAGTCCCTATCAAGATGGTGTGATTCGAAGCTGGGAAATTGAAAACCGCTGGGATCGCTTTGACATTGCATCGGCCAATGAAGCCTTGCCTGATTGGCCTCGAGGCATGACTCCATATATTTTAGGGTCATTGTTTTGGGCACAGACCGCACAAGAATATTCGAATAGTGTCATCGACCGCATTAATTTACGACACGGCGAAAGAGTTCCTTACTTTATAGAAAAGCCTGCTCAAGAAATTTTTCAAAAATCTTACACAGAACAATACAATGAAACCATTCGAAAAACTCGTGTACGCATTTCAAAACAGCTCGAGACTTTGCGGCAGGAGTCCCCTAGCAAATTCACCTTCTTCGCTCCCGAATTGCAGTATAGCTTTTCACCTGCAGTTTCCCCAAATAGCGAATATCTTGCCATCATTGGTGTCGATCACAAGGACAAAAGAGGCCTCTATATTTACAAACGGGACGTTTCGGGAAAATTCTCCTCTAAAGAGCTATTCTTTAAAACCAGCGACGAAGCCCAGTCACTGCGTTGGAGTTCAGATTCATCAAAAATACTTTTTGATAAGGTGTCGGCCTTAAACCGCTATGAGACTCGCAGTGATTTATGGACATTGGACCTTCAAACCCGAAAGTCAACACGTCTGACCAAGGGATGGCGAGCCCGCGAGCCCGCCTACTCTCCGGATAATAATATCATTGCTTTTGTGCAGCTTCGAGGTGGAGCCACCGACTTAACAATCTACAACTTGAAAGAAAATACGACTCGAGTCCTATACAAAGGCGAACTCATGGAAAGAGTCTCGTTTCCAGAGTTTCTAGACAACAACAATATCATTTTTTCTAGCCGACGACTGAACTCGAAGGATCGGCTTATCAAATTAAACATTGAGTCTCCAAATCCTGAAGAGGTCCTTCCTCAATTTGAAAATGCCCGCATTCCAAAGTACTTTGAAGGGCAACTCTTTTTCACAAGCTCTATCAATGGCGTTCACAATATTTATAGCAGCTCTGATAATTTGAAGTCAGCCCAAGCCAAAACTCACACCTTAACTGCCATCAATTCATTCAGCATTGATCCCTTAACAAAAGATCTTTGGACCACAACTATGACAGCCGATGGCCCCCAGCTGACTTTAATACAATTCGCAGACCTAAGATCAACCCCCGCCAACCTTCCAAAAGTTCAACCCCTTTTTGCTGATCTTTATCCTGAACCTAATGACAGCGATGCCAAAGATCCAAGTCTTGCGCTAACACACGAGTCTTATTCCCCTTGGTCCTACCTCCTACCGCGCTACTGGATTCCATTTATCTCGGGATCAACAACGGGAGGAACACTTCTTCAAGCAAGCACCTCGGCCTTTGATCCGCTAAAAAAGCATAGCTATTCATTGAGCGCAACTTTTGATACGGCCACATCAGACACATCTGTATTAGGTCAATACATTAACCAAACAACCCTGTTACCTTTTGCAGTCACACTAAGTCGCTTAAACTCATATTTAGGCTCCACCAACAATGAATTGATCGACAATACGGCTCAATTAGCAGTGCTACCTGATACATTCGAGCTATCTGAAAATACAAGCGCACAAATTGGTTGGCAGTTTATTGAAAGAACGACAAACGTAAAGTCGGTTCGCCGAGCCGGCCCCTTTGTGCTATTTGGCTACGAGTCGCTATCTCAGGGTGGACATGAGATCGCTCCGACCCAAAGCAGATCAGCTTATGTCGGAATGACCTCATATATCAAAGGCGATCGAAGTTATATTTCCCACTCGCGATATATCGCCGGAGCCTCTGTTTATACAGATCGTTGGCTACCAGAAAGGCATAGCCTTTCGCTAAAAATAAATGCGGTCTACACTCCGGAAACCATCAATGCAACTTACGGCGTGCAATCTGAATCGACTTTTTTATATCAGTATTCAAACCTACCTAGCTATGTCGTCCGAGGTTACGCTGCGGGACTTTTCTTTGGTAAAAATATGGCCGTCACCAACATCGACTACCAATTTCCACTAAAGGATCTTTATAAAGGCAATGGCACCGATCCGTATTTCTTGCGACGGCTTTCTGCCGCTGCAACCGTCGACAGCATTGCCGTCGATGGCTACGTAGCTGATTTAAAGAAGTCCCAGTATGTGCGCACATCCATGCATCACCAATTCCACAGCTTTGGAGGAGAAGTGCGAATGGACTCAACCATTGGATACCTCATTCCGATTCGTTTTGTCGTCGGATACTACCTAACTCCTCAGGCTCCAGATAAAACCCCCGGATCCATGGCATTTAGCCTCCAAATTAGTGGTTTCTAAATAAAAAGCGCCCCCTAAACAGATTGATGCGCCAAGTAACGACCGGCCCCCTTGACAAAAAAGCTGAGCGTCGAAAAACTGATTGGGGGAGATAAGTATGGAAAAAATCAGCTGGATTAAAGAACTCGTAAAGGCCGAACAGCAGATGGAAGAGTCCGGAATGGTCGACATGACCTTTGGATATGATCCAGATAAAGCTTTGATTCAAGACTCAATTCAGTTTTTGCTTAATATGAAAACCGAATTTGTCGACGCTTCATCTTCCTTTAACGAGCTAAAGCCTTCGGCTTTGGGGCGTATAAAAATTTACGGAATTGCAAAGACTCACGCTGACTTTATGCTTTTCCGAAATGGATTTAAGATGATCTTCTCTTTAAAGACACCGGGAATTATCAGTATTCGTTTTAACTTTATCGGAACTAATTTTATTCCAACTCCTGGAATGAATGACGCACAACAGACCGCAACCAACATTATGGATGAACACCTGCTTGAAGCAAAATGGGGTCCGTTTGGCGAGATTATTTGGACTTATCAAGGACAGCCAATGAAGATGGAATATATGGTTCGTCACTATCTTTCACTATTCATTAAAGAATCTGCAAAGTAGATCTTCAGAAATAAAAAAAGCCAGCATTTCGCTGGCTTTTTTTATTTCATACCACTCGCTTGAATCTACGGTCATTGGGTAAAGACATTTGAATCGGATCAACACTTTCTACTTGAAGCTGGATCTGATCCCCCAGGCGAAACATTTGCCCCGTCTGATTACTCACCGAAATTAAATTTCCCTCGATATTACAGACTATTTCCGTAGCCGATATAACCATTTCAACACGGCCATTATGAATCTGATCTTTCTTCAATGATTTTATAAATGCCTTTGTCGCCATCGCTTACTCCAAATCTTTCACTAATTCAATTCGACGAAATTCGACTGGTCTAATCCCTGAGTTTTCAATCTTCTCTTCCTTGGCGCGCCCATTATCACGTCCAAGATTGGCTGGCCGAATCGCTGACCGATTTTTTTTCTCGTCGTCCTTTTGTTGTGCACTTAACTCTTCATTAAGATCCAAAAAACCTTGAGGTGATTTTGTTGGCTTTTCGTCAACAATTTCTTGGGGGACTTCTTCGCAGGCAGCCTTAAATGCTTCGCCGAGCTTTTTTAAGGCCGTCGTGTCAGGCTTTGGTATTTCAAACGCCGAACTTAAATCTCGCGGGATTCCACGCTGAATTGGAGGCATAAAAGAAATTTCATCCACACCTTCATTGTCTTCTGGCGATTCTAGGGAAGAATCATCCTGTGCCCAGTCAGGCAAGGACTGCTCACAGAACATTAATTGGTCCTTGTTAACCTTCGCAATAAACTCGATTTCACCACGCGAGAGATCTACTTGCTTCGAAATCTCTTCCGGGCTCAATCCTTGGTGGGCTAAACGCGCCGCTTTGATATACTTAATTGAATTCTTTCTCTCAAGAATTTCATCATGCGGAATACGGTCTTGAAAGATCTTGGCAACTTCTAAGCTTTTTTGAGTCGCCTGCTCAATTTTTGCCAGCTGCTTATCAGCTGACTGAATTTTTGACTGCACATCTTTCACTTTATTTTCAATCAAGGCAGTCAACTGCTGTACCTGAGTTTCCGTACGATCAGAAAGATCCTCAAGAACCGAAATCTTGCTTTGAAGAAGCTGCAGACCTTTGCTCATACGAGGATCATCTTTTTGTGGTCGGCTTAACTTCATCCAAAGCACGCCAACTACGCCGAATAAAATAATATTCACTAAAATTTGAATTAAAAACCAAAAGCTCACGAGGGGCCTCCTCTCTATAGTTTAAGAAAAGGCCCTGAACATTCATAGCTTGGAGTCGAGCAACTAGACCTGAGACGGGTCTAGTTCATCCTGAGATGGCCTATACGCGAGACGATTTTCTTCAAGTCGTTTTAGATTATAGAATAGAAAGGTCATCCCCGTATAAACTGGGACAAAAAACGAAATAAAAGGAACATAAACTAGGACGGAACAAAAGAAGCCCAAGCCAAACAGTGAGCTCGCATTATCCGTAAGAATTTTTTTTCGCTCGTCTTTACTTGCAAATTCTTGAAGCGAATCGTAGGAAAAAATACGCCGATTGAGCCAGGCCGACAAAACCATGGGCAACAAGATTTGGACACCAGGTATGATCCACAAAGGTAAAGTCGCAACAAACATAAAAAGATAAGCCAGTGTCGCAAGCAAACTATTAATAACAGACACCACCCAATGTCCACCTCGACGCTTCTCTAAATGCGAAAACTTCTTTTGTCCTAAATAATTTTGCACCAAAGGCATAACAAAAATCGAGGTCAATAATAGTGAAACAACATAGGAAAGAGGAATAAACAGCAAAATAAGAATCGCAGCTGCAATTCCTTGGGCCAACCACAAAAAGTCCTTTTCCGTAAAACGAGCGACATAATCATAAGCCCAAGTATGGGTCATCGATTCAGTCAAAAAGAAAATCGCCTTTTGCCAATAAATAAAATACAGCCCTACACCCAAGATGATTGCAACGGCAGGAGGAATTAAAACAAACAAAAGAACTTTTAAACTAAAAAGCGCTCTAAAAGAATCTCCAAGCGCCTTAACAACATTTTGCATAGCTAACCACCTACACCAAATCTAATTCAACTGATCAACAAAATCTTTCATTCTTCCAATCGCTTTTATAATTTGCTCTTCACTGGCAGCGATACTCAGTCTCACAAAACCTTCTACACCGCATTCATTTCCGGGAATAATAGAGACATAGAATTGCTCAAGCAAAATATCACAAAATTCTTTGGAATCCTTCAGAGTCGCACCTTTAAATTTTTTCCCCAATACTCCTTGAATATCGACCCAAAGATAAAAAGCCCCATCGGGCACAATAACCTTTAATTCAGGGATTTTAGAAAACTCTTGAATAGCCATTTTACAACGACTTCGAAGTTTTTTATTTACCTCTAATATTTCCGGTTCTGATGTCTTAATAGCCGTAATGGCTGCGTGTTGCGAAATCGAAGATGCGGCACCAGTCGACTGACTCTGATAGTCCGTCATTGCAGTTATTATATTCTCGGGTCCGACTCCCCAACCAATACGCCATCCTGTCATAGAATACGCCTTGGAGCCACCGTTAACACTAATTATCCGATGTCGCAAATCCGGAGCGACATCTAATAAATGAGGACTTCTATACTCACCGGACAGCATCAACCGATTATACATATCATCGGATATGACAATCACCCGGGGGTTCTTACGCAATACTTCGGCAATCTCTTCCAATTCTTCTCGCGTATAGGCCTTTCCCGTCGGATTTGAAGGCGAACAATACAAAAATATCTTGGTTTTATCTGTGATGTTTTGTTCAAGCTCGGCCGCCAATAGTTTGTACTGAGTCTTTTCATCAGTAGCAACAATCACCGGCTTCGCGCCAGAAAGCTCAATCATGGTCGGATAACTGACCCAGTAAGGAGCTCCGATAATAACTTCGTCGCCTTCGTCACACAGCACTTGCAAAGCCGCAAAAATAATAAACTTTGCGCCGCTTGCTACTGTGACTTCTTTTATCGAATAATCCAATCCAAAATCAGCTTTAAATTTCTCTAAGATTGCTTTACGAATTTCAGCCGTGCCATTTGCGGGAGTGTATTTTGTAATTCCTTTGTTGATCGCCTCAATCCCTGCATCTGCGATTTTAGGAAACGTAGCCCAATCTGGTTCGCCGACCGTCAATGCCACCACATCATTTCCTTGGGCGGCAAGCTCTCGGGCTCTGGCTAATAATGCTAATGTTGGAGATGCCTTCAGATTTTTTGTTCTTTTAGATAACAAGTTTCACCTCCACTCAATAACCTCACGCCAGTCCAAACTTCTTCTTCAAAGCCGACTCTACAACAGAGGGCACCAGACCATCGAGATCGCCTCGATTCAGTGCAATTTCTTTTATGCCCCGCGAAGAAATATAGTAATACTCGGGACGTGCAAATACTAGCATAGTCTCGATATCGGGGGCCAACTTCTTATTCATACTGGCCATGGTCATTTCATATTCGAAATCTACGACAGCTCGTAAACCCCGTACAATAACCGAGGCCTTATTCTTCTTCATATAATCGACTGTCAAACCTTCGAAAAAATCAACGCTGACATTAGAAATATGTGCCAGCGATTTTTCAATTAGCTCTTTTCGCTCCGTTGCCGAAAACAAAGAAGACTTCGAGGCGGACTGCGCCACTAAAATAACGACATGATCATAAAGCGGGGAAATTCGATTGATAATATCAATGTGACCATTAGTGATTGGATCAAAGCTACCTGGATAAACAGCAATTCGCTTCACGACTCCCCCTCTGTTTGCGCCACTTTTTTCCTAAAAAAAGAAAGAACTTTATCGCCATACTCTCGAAAGTCGAAACGCTCTAGATCACCATAAACGTCATCCATGCGCTCTTTGGCTGCCGACTCAATTGCCAAAATCGTCGAAACACCAAATGCCTTACTCTGTGAAGCTGCTAACATCACATCATGAGCCATCTTTTCGGTAAAAGGTGGATCCGCAAAAATAATATCCACGGCCTGCTCGTCGTACGAACGCAGGAAGCTTAAAACATCCATGCTAACAATCTTAAAAACAGACTTCTCGACTCTTAACTTTTCAATATTCTGTCTTGCTATAAGTACACTTTTGGGATTCTTCTCTACGAACGTGCAAAAGACGGCACCCCGAGAAATTGCCTCTAGCCCTAAATTTCCGGTTCCACAAAATAAATCAAGAACAACCGACCCATCAATATCAAACTGAAGTTTATTAAAAAGAGTTTCTTTGACTCTATCCGTTGTGGGACGAATGTGATCGGCCTTGAAGGCGACTAACTGATGACCCTTATATTTTCCAGCTATAATTCTCATGACGTCGTCTTTTCTAACAGAGTCTCGGCCATATTAACAATTGAAAAAATATCTTCAAATGGCTTATTCACAAACAAATCAGCTCCGGCACTTTCTGCTGTTTCAATATTATGCTCTCCAGAATAGGCCGACATAAGAACTACTTTACTTTGATGTCCCTTCATCTTCTGAAGTAGCTGAGGCCCCGTTAGCCCAGGCATCAAGACATCAAGAAACACAACTTCAGGGCTTTGCTGCTTCCACGCACTTTCCCCTGCAATTCCGTCTTCAGCTTCAAAGACCAAATGACCTTTCGCCTTTAAGGCGCGCGATAAAGATCTTCTAACTAAGGGCTCATCATCAATAACTAATACTTTCATAGCTTCCTACCACCCGGTTTAACTAGGGGTAGCTCTATTCTAAAGCACGCGCCATGAGGTTCAACATTCTTCAACAGCAGACGACCGGAAAACTTTTCAACAACTGATTTAGCTAAACTCAAGCCTAGGCCAGTTCCCTGCCCTTCTTGTTTTGTAGTGAAAAAAGGCTCAAAAATTCTAGCACGCAAATCTGCAGGAATGCCTGGACCATTATCTTCGATCTCAACAAATGCGTAATTCTTTTCAATTCCCGTACGCACGGTCAAATCGCCCACTTCCCGCATTGCCTGACAAGCGTTATTTACTAGATTGAAAATGACTTGTTGAATAAGGTGCGGCTCAACACTCACCGCTGATTTTTCGCAATGCAAATCTAAATGCAAACGGTGCATTCTTAGCGCCGTCTTCAACATGGGCATTGTCTTATGGACCAGATCATCTACAAAGGTTTCCTCTAGAACACCGATATCGCCCTGAGAAAACTCTAGCAAATTTTTGATAATTTTTTGAGAGCGGTCAGCAGCCTTTTCGATTTCAACTAAATCCATATGTAGTTGTTTTTGATCAGTGGTCTCTTGCAATAAAACCTGAGTCAAAGCCTTTAAGCCAGTCAAAGGATTATTCAATTCATGGGCAATATTACCCGCCAACATTCCAATCGCACCCATCTTTTCGCTTTGTAACATTCGTAAGTACAACTCTCGAGACTGCGTAATATCGACATACTGATGCATGACCGATACGGATCTTTCCGAACCTGAGTTGACTGGATACGAGTGAACCTGAAATACTTTCCCAGCTTTTTGCACCGTCTGAGTTTGTGGAACTCCCGACGATAAAGCACTCTGTGCTGGACAGTTCTCACACTTAGAATCTCGATTTGCAAAGACACTGTAGCATTTGCGATTTAAAAGCTTCTCTCCGAATTTGTTATTAGCTCGGACAATGTTGTAGTCTACGTCTATGATCGCAATCGGATCTCGCATCCCATCAAAAGTCTTTTCCCAGCGCCAACTAAATGTTTCGAACGACTCTTCTAATAGAAGTCGATCAAGGACCATCCCCAAAGCTTCAGATCTTTCCACAATAAAGTCCGTGAATTCGTTCAATTCAATTTCTGACAACGAGTTTTCAAAACACAAAAAAGCCTCGGCTTGATCCCAGCTTATTCGCATCAACTTCAACTCTAAAGGCAATAGAACTGCCTTAGCAAAAGGACGTCCAAAATGATTCGCCAAAAATTGCATAATTTGTGAATCCTGAACTGTTACTGCCTTAGGAAAGGCAAAGGTCTCCTGCCCCTCTGAAGCCCGCATAACGCCAGACTGAAAACTCCAATATCGAATCTTTCCTGCTGAAGAACGATAAACTAATAAAGGTTCCCCCAAATGGTGGAATTTTTTTAGATCTCTACGCAAGGTCTGCAAAACATCGTCAAAACTATTTTGAGCAGAGAGATCCGTAATGAACCGGATCAACTGGCGCTCTTTTGCTAGTTTATCAGCTTGCTCGGTATTAGACTCTTGCACGTGGCGAGTGCGCTCTTCGACGATGGCCTCCAGAGAATTAGTCAGCGCTTCGAGTTCCCGATTATGAGAACTCGAATCTTTAAGCAAAGTCGTACGATTCTTAAAAACCAGATGTCGCTCTACAGCTTGCTTAATGCTCTCTTCAAGGACTCCAGCCGCAAGGGGGGTCTTAAGAAAGCGAAATACTTGCCCGCGATTGACTCCGTCTAAAATGAGGTTCAGGTCGATTTTAGAACCGATTAAGAGAACTGGAGCCTGGGGTTGAATAAAGCGAATTTGCGAAAGAAATGCCAATTGATCGTGTGAAAACGAATGCGTGCAAAAAATAACAGCGGAAATTTTATGGCTATTACAAAAAGCAAGAGCCTCCACTAAGGAAGCTCTTTGCTCTATATCCAAAAGTTTGCCGCTGATAAAGAAATTGTGCGGAACGCTAATGAGCGACACGTCCCCGCACAACAATATCGGATCCATCTTCGTGCTGGAGAGTGTTTGTTGTAGCATTGCTTGCCTTCGCTCCTTGAATCCGGATACTTAAAACATTTAAGCACTCCGACCATGCTTGTAAAACGTTATTAAGATCATATTCCAAAATATCAGCGAGTAAAACAAAATCCTTTTTTTCAACAGCTTGCAGTGACTCTTGAACAGTCTTTTTGCTATTCAATTCAGTCTCTTGCCACTTGGGAACCGAATGACACATCTCCTCGCCCGCCATGGTCTTTAATGCTGACAGGCTCGAGATTAGAAATTCGACATTCTCGAGCAAATCATGCAAATCCTTAAAGATGCCCTTCGGCCCCTGAAAACGCATGCGTTGACACAATTTCTCTGAGGAAATCATCATCTCGGGAATCGCCTGACTCCAAGCTTCAAGCACCTGCCCCACCAGTGAAGATTTTTTTTCAGCGAGGTACTCCAAGGTCTTTACATCTTTCAGCTCTATTTCGGCAAACTTTGATTCATCGGCCTCACTCAGATCCATGCCGTTAAGAATATATCGGCATACAACGCGGCCCTGTGCCTGAAGATCCATTTCGATATCACCAAAAACCTGGCTTAAGCAGGTTTCTGGTGAATAGAAATCTCGCAAATCTTCTCCTGAAACTTTATATCTGTCCATGATGACCCCTTACCTCATCCTGAGGTATGTAATTATTTAATACGGCGGTCAGTGCTGAATGAATCGATAAAGTTCGAGCTTTGATGTCGTCAAAAGTGCCGGGGGGAATGCGCACCTTTTCAGCGGCAACCCACCTTACTAGTGGACTCAGTTCAGGGCTGATCTGGCTAATATGCTGCAAAATTTGTTCTCCACGTTCAATCAATCTACTGCGCTCGGCCGCAGAATCTGGACTCATTGCTTGAACGTTTTCAATAATCAATCTATTGACCTCTACGAGGTCCTGCATAGACTGATATACTTTATAATCATCTAAAATCGGATACTTACCGCCCAAATAGATGGCTTCCGTAAGAGCCCACGCAAAGTCATTGCTTGCATCTGCCTCTGGGGTCTGAAAGGATACCAACCCCCGAGCACGCGTTATAAGCTCTGACGAAATCTTTCCATCTAAAAGCTCTTCCGCCAGGGCGCCAATTTTTTGGGGCGCAAGCATGTCCTGCTCTTTCATTCGATAGATAAAGCCCAGACTTGCCTTTGGACCAGTTTCCCAAAAGTTAACACCACCCAACGATACGTTAAATGTCGGAGTATCTGTTAGCATTGCAATATGAATTGGTGCCGAATCACAACCAATCAATAACTCTGAATCTTTGATAATTGGGAAAAGTTCTGGAACTTGCGTGTCTCCGACCAAGTTTATCATTCGAGACGTGGAAACACCCTGCACAATTTCCTCTGAAATAGCTCGTTCATGACCCGCACCAATCAATACGACATTCATTGATGGCTTTTTTTCGGTCAAGTACTGTAAAGCTCGCGCCCAGTGCGAAGCTGACAGCTTCTTGTGTCCTTCGCTGGCCCCAACATGCACAACTACGTAAGGACGAGGTAACTTTTTGCGAGTCGCCAGCTGAGGGCAGCTAAAATCAGTTTCAATATATGGAACTTCTAAATACGATGCAAAGATATCAACCAGATGAACACGATTGGAATAACCAGGCCCTACCTGAGCATAAAAATAACTACTGACCTCGTCATTGGGATTAAAAAATCCATCTGCATGCCGAGTATATCCTATAATTTCGCAACCACTGTAAGCCAATACCTGATTTAGATAAGAAGACAATGGAGAGTACGATAAATTATAGCATCTCTCATACCCCTCAACGGTCAAAGAGTCTAAAAAATGATCCAACCGAGCCAAAGAAGCTGCCGTATCGCCTTTCTCATTGATTAGCGGCTCTAAAATATCCGTGTTCGGCAAAACAATTACACGATCAACTTCATCTAAGCCAATAGTCGCCGACTCAAATTTTCCCCTGACTAAAAGATGCACTTCCGCATGAGGAATCTGACGTTTTAGCGCCCTGACAAAGGGCCACGTCATATAGATATCACCGAGTCTGGCTAGTTGTTGTATGAGAATTTTCATGCCCCACTTGCTCCCTAACCATTTCGGTTAATATTCTAAGCTTAGCTTCGTGTTTATCATACGGTCGAGTCTTCTTGACCTGCTCTAAACCACTTTCTAATTTACTAAGCGCCAGTCGCAAGCGCTTCTCTAGATTCTGCGACATCCTTGTCTCCTAATGCTAATTCGGAACGAATTTTTAATAGACTTCGCGATTGAGCCACAGCCTCTACAAGCTGAGAATATACAGCTGCGCCATCGTCACTTGTCCGTTGCAACACATCGATTAACTTAAAAAAGTACCCGCCCTTATCAAGTTTTGAATTAATAACTTCTTGAGCCACAAGAATAAAATCTTGCACCTCTTGCGCTTGAATCTTTCCTTTTAGATACAAATCCGAACACTCTGTTAATGCTTTCTCAAGTCGCAACTGCCACTCAAGAAGTTTGAAAGAACGAGCTATGTACCCAGCCTCAACCTTTGGGCGAGGTAGTGGCGTCTTTCCATCTAAATAGGAAGCCCACACCCAACGATCACAATCCAAGGTGGATGTAGCTTCGGAAGCCTCGAAAATTTCTTTCCTACTTAGGGCTTGAACAACTGCACTAAAAACCTCATCCACTGCCACTTCCAACTCACCAACAACGGCACGAGCCCCAGCAATGAATGCCCCAGTTTTAATAGGATCAGATCCTCCTAAAGCCACCTCAACAACAGGCGTTCCACACAGCGCTGCCAAGTGCTTTACACTGGTATCAACCCCAATGAAGAGTCTTGCTTCTTTAAGCAAGGACTCTGTCATTGAAAAATCAGTAACCCAAATTTCTTCGTCACTAAAGAAGTGAAGCAGATCACCTCTTTCTTTTTCAGTAGCTACAACTCGCACTATATGAAAGGGATACGCCTCTTCAATTTTTTGCTTGAGCTCGAAAAAATTTGTGAGCGGCCAATTTTTTCTATCTTCCGACGAAAAGCATTGAAGAATGATGAGGCCAGATCTTTGAGCGTTCTTTCGAACTTTATTCTTAGAGACATCCAAACCAAGTCCGGAGCCCAAAAGTTCGGTGTAGTGAAACACCGAAGCACGGGACTCTGGAAATCTCTCGTTAAAATAATTTAACCACGCATTCTCGACCCCGACAAACTGTCCACTCACGTAGCGTAGCCCTCTGTAAGCTTTCGCTGAAACTGCACCCGCCAAATAGGCTGATAGACGATTATGAGTTAAATTGTAAATAATGTCGTAATTCTGAGAACTCAACTCATCAATTAAGATATCGATTTGCTCTGCGCCCCAGAAGATATTAAAGTGCGCCTCTCCGGCAGACTTTTGATACTCATCTCGCGAGAATACAAAAGTTTTATCTACCAAGCCGTTCAGCAAAGTCGCAGCTGATGCCGAAACCGAATTAACCACTAGATCGATCGTGGATTCCGGGTGCTTTTCTTGAATAGCTTGAATTAATGGCTTATGCATAAATAAGTCACCAATGCGCAACATTGACAATACTAAGATCCTCATCGAATTAGCTCCCCCAAAATATTCAATGCAGGTGTAGCTTGCCCCTGCTTCTTGCCCGCCTGAATCACATCTTTAATTGAATAAAGCCCCTCTTGCCGAGGCAGGGCTTTTATATCTACGCCCAGCTCACTCAGGTGAAATCTGAGCCCCTCTAAAGAACGTCCTGTTAAATGAGCGAAAGCTTGAGTATACTCACCCAAGTTTTCGCCCCATGTCTTTCTGTCCGTTAATACCATCGGTTTATTTTTCAAAATGACTTCACAATAAAAATCTGAATTTAAAATATCATTTGCCGTATTAAAGGAATGTACGAGCTGTGCAGATGATTCGCCTATTTGAACATAATGAACTGCCAACTGCGGGTCTAAAGATTTAAGCGTCTCGAGCTTATGCTGATCATAGCTCCCTAGAATCACAACAGAAGATCCATAGATCTTTCCGATATTGTAAGCCCATGCGATGGCATTTTTTTGGTCGACCGCTTCCGCACTCATTAAGCTGCTCCTCTTTTATAATTTCTTAGCTTTTTTCTAAGCTCACGTACTTCCGCATGAGACGGGTTCCAAAGAAGAACTTTCTCGATTTCAATTTTTGCTGAATCTAGCTGACCTTGGTGACAGTACAAATTAATCAATGCCAATGACATTTCCTCGTCATAATCAACTAGTGCCAAATAGTTCTCTAATACAGGAATGGCTCTTAGTACTTTTTGATCGCGCAGCGCCCAAGCACCAATGATGTGAACTGCTGTACGATTCTTAGGATTAATTTCCACAGCGGTTTCCACATTAGCCCATGCAAGCTCCTGATCCGCAAATTGGTTATGAACAAGAGATAACCCCACCCAAGCCTTATCATTTTCACAATTAATTTCGACGGCTTTTCTAAAGCAGTAGATCGCTTTTTCATAGTCCTGTCGCTGTACTTCAAGAGTACCCAAATTTACCAATAAAATATCTGACAGGGGATTCATCGTGTACGCTTTATTGTAGAACTCCTCAGCGCCTTCAAAATCACCGCGACGGACTAAAATGTTTCCCATGTTCTTATAAGCATCAAAAACGTTTTCATTATCCTCGGTAAGCAGAGCAAGTGCCTCGTAGTATTTTTCAAGAGCAGCCTCGTCTTGATTCAATTTATACAAACAGTTGGCCAATCGAAATAAAGTGGTAAATGAGTTGTCAACCTTCGAAAGAGCCTGCCAAGCTTTTTCGGCTTCCTCGAATCGATTGATAGATTCGAGTTGTTGCCCTAGTTTAAACAATACTTCGGGGTTCCATGAATCCACGTTTGAAGCCTGTCGCAAAAGAGCCAAACCCAAATGAGTCTCTTGATGACGAAAAAGAGTCTCGGCATTGTTCAGCAATAAGCGAATTTTTGAATCCAGTTGTGAATCTGCCGCAGCGAATTCGTCTTGAATTACCGGTTCTTGCTCGAACTCTTGAATGGCTGTTTTTAAATCAAAATATATTTGCCCAGACTGGATAAATGGAGTCGCTGATGAAGAATCCACGTTAGAATGTGTAGAATCGATAGGACTGGACTTTTGAATGTTCAATTGATCAAGCATGAATCGGTTACTCCTTGCAACTGTCTCAAAAAGCAACGTCGATGCCACCGCTCATTATTGGTTTATTTGGATCTGAACAAAAAAAAGCCGAGAGTTTGACTTCTCGGCTGCTTTTGATGTCATGATTTTGTCAGGAAGATTTTTCCCAGACTTGACCTTTCTCTAAGCTTCTTCGTCCATTTTTCTTTCAAAAGTTGGTTGGCGATATCCAGACACGGCTTTTTTTGCCTTACGAATGTCCTGAAGCTCTTTGATGATAATATTTCTAGCATCTTCAATACATGAAAGAACTTCAATATCTTGTTCGATAATCTTCTGAACATATTGATCTTTAATCATCAATGCATCCCTGCAAGACTTCTTAATTCCTTCTGGAATTGTTTCGTCACCATTGGCTTCGTGCGCCTCCGCCAATTGGCCATCAACGTACTTAATAATTTCCAGGATTCTTTCGCGGCTTTGATAGAAGTAATCTAAAGTGTCAAAATTACCCAGACGAAACTTTTCTAGCTCTGTTTCATTCAACGAATAGAATTTTTCTAGATAGTGATTTTTTTCAGTTAATAGTGATACCAGTCTTTCCATGACTAACCCGCCTTTCCTGGCTGTTGCTGTTCTTTTTTAATTTTTTCTACGGCGCCCTTCCATCCTTCGTGAAGATTTTCTAAAACCTTCAACGCGGCTCTTAGAGGTGCCGGATCGCCCGAGATATTCGCTTTAGTGTATTGCTCCATCAGAAACATATACAGCTGCTCTAGTTGAGCTGCGATTTCTCCGCCCACTTTATGATCTAGAGTATTGTTTAACTCCATAACAATGTCGTATGCCCGACCAATATTATGACATCGATCCACGACTTTTTTTTCCTCTGCGCCTTTAATGGCAAGCTTTGTAAACTTGATTGCACCTTCATAAAGCATTAGCAGGATTGTCTCTTTGCTAGCACTTTGAATCGCCGTCGCTTTGTACTTCTGATATGGGTTACTCATAAATCACTCCATTTTTGGTTCTTAAGTCCATTTAAAATTTTATCCAACTCCGGCCTTCATTGCCGAGAACGCCGCACCTTGCTGATTGATTTGTGACATCTTCGTTTCAAGGTCCGAAAACTTTTTGCGTAAACTATCTTCGCGTTTTTCCAACTGACGCTCTTTTGAATCAATACGTGTATTGATTTGCGTGATCTTATCCTGAATCGTCTTTTTTCTATTTCCAAGAATTCCCGTTCCAACGGCTGTAAGATTCGAGATTTCTCTTTTTATTGTAGGTACAAATCCCGTTGAAAAATTGTCACCACGAAGAAACGAAGCCACTCCCATTGGATTATCCGCAACAGCTTTATTAAAGACCTCTTGTTTAAAATCCAATGTCCCGTTTCTATTAAACTCTATTCCTAGCTGTCCAATCCGAGTAATAGGCGACTCCACCCCAAATTGAGGATTTAAAATCACTCTGCGCAAACTAGATTCAACACTTCTTAGAAGACTGTCCCCACCTAGTGGCCCCAAACGCTGATTTTTACCATCTTGCGAAAGTTTATTCTGATCTTGAATGAACTTAAGTGCCGCATTGTAAGAATCGACAAAAGACTTCACTTTGCCGCTGATGACTTCCATATTTTCTTTGACCGTCAAACGTATGGGACGCCCAGGTGCTGCAGACTTTAAATCTAGAGTCACTCCTGGAACATAGTCGGCCAATTTATTTTCGGGAATTTCAATTTCAAATCCATCAATTTTGACTTTTGCGTTTTGCGATTTTATTGAATCCTCAAACGCTATATCCTGATCACCATCTAGCATATAGATGGTCGGAAAGTTGACTTGCTCGTTATCTCCGGTCTTCAAACCGCTGACGATCAGTCGAAATGGGTTCTCAGGATCTTTTCGATCTTGAATAACAGTAGCTCGAAGCCCCACTTCTGATCGATTGATTTGCGCAGCAACACCATCTAGGGTCGAATTTTTTCCATTGATATAAACTTCTTTCGTTCCTTCTGGAGTTTCAAATTTTATATAACCCACACCAATCTGAGTTTTATCGCGATCTGCAAATCCATTTGAAATCGCGGCTGGCTTCTGAGCCAACTGAATAACTTCAAGTTGGTAGTCCCCAGGAACGGCAGTATTTGGATCTACAGTCCCGTCGATCACATTAGGGTCACCGCTGATTAGCTTTTTATCTAAAAAGCCTCCGGCCCCCGTTAATTCAGAAAGATTTTTTGTGATATCGCGTACTTTGGTATCCAGATCTGTAACTAATTTTAATTTTTCATCTTGTTTATTCTTCTGCCCTTCCATGTTTTTAACAGGAATGCGTTCTGCATCCATTATCTGCTCGACAATGTTCGGTGGTAAGCCAGAAGCCATCCCCGTTATGCGAATTCCTGCCATGGAACCTGTTCCTTCTGCACATTCTGTGCGCTATATCTACAAGTTCATTTTCACTCAGGTGCAGTAAAATTCGTGAGTCAATTAGTTGTCTTGTCATCAGACCAGTCGAGCCTCAAAATGGGCCCAGAACGAATAAAAGAAGAATAGATTTTGACACCCTAGACTTAGGCATCGGTTTTTTTTTCATTTCATGGAAATATTTATTGGAATTTAGATCTTAAGCTTGCGCAAGATTGGCCCTAGGCCGTGCGCTTAAGTAGATGCCCCTTAGGGCTTTCTTTATCAACATCCTTCAAAGTCCAAAGATCTTTCTCGGGAATTCGTCGGATTGTATTACCAAGATTATCTTTAACGATCGCAAATCTTAATCCATCATCAATCTCAACTGAAACTGTCCATCGATGCTCTTTGGTTGCAGATAAGTTTCGCAAAACTTCTAAAGCTTTTTCGAACTGCTCATCGCTCATCGGAGGACGCTCTTCTTGATGGTCTCCAAATGTTTGCTGACCATTCGCGTCTCTGTCGTGAGACTCATCCGCCTTGATTGTTCGGTTCGATTTTTCGACCGATTTCACATCTAGGGGATTTATGCTGTTAACCATTGACTTAATATACATATCTAAAATTCTTATCGGGAAAATACACAGAATTATGAGCTTTTCCCGAGATTCTAGACCCTTCGTTTGCAAAGTGTCTCAAAGTGAAACAACCTCTTGAACCGTAGTACCCCAGAGGTTTTCACCCCTGGGTAGGTCGGTACCGGGAAAGGAACGGAGACCTCTTCCCTATAAGACTTATATTAAAGTTACCCGCGTGGAGAACTTCTTGGATTAACCAAGAAGTCTCATTGCGTTTTGTGGAACAGAGTTCGCTTGAGCAAGTACTGTAGTGTTCGCTTGCAACAAGATATTGTTCTTCGTCATCTCTGCAGATGCTTGAGCAACGTCTGTGTCACGGATACGAGAGTTCGCTGCTGATAAGTTCTCGTGCATAACACCGATGTTATCTACTGTAGATTGTAGACGGTTCTGCAAGGCACCTAGATCTGCTCGGAAACCGTTAACTGTTGTTTGAGCTTCGTCAATTTGAGCCAACGCTTCTTGTGCGCCATCTTTAGTCGAGAAGTCAAAGCCTGCTACACCCAAGTTATCGATAGAGGCATTAGTAGTACCCGCATCATAAGAGATACGGTCTACGTTTTCATCAGCACCAGTACCAACTTGGAAGTCAAACTTACCACCGTTACCATCGATCAAAGCTTGGTTGCCAAACTTAGTTGAGTTAGCGATACGTTGCATTTCTTCTTTAAGTTGTTGAACTTCTTTGTTTAAGAATCCGCGTTCACGATCAGCCACTGTATCAGAAGAAGCTTGGATGCCAAGTTCTCTCATACGTGTTAAGATATTTGATACTTCGTTCAAACCGCCTTCAGCAACTTGAACCATTGAGATACCGTCGTTCGCGTTTCGGCCAGCTTGTCCTAATGAACGAATTTGACCTTTTAAGTTTTCAGAAATTGCCAAACCTGCAGCATCATCCGCTGATTTTGTGATTCGAGAACCAGATGATAGTTGTGACATGCTCTTCTGGATTTCTCTCTGACTAGTTACCATAGTTCTTTGAGCGTTAAGTGCAGATACGTTTGTTGAAATTCTCATTCCCATTTGGGACCTCCATTTGTTTGCTCACCTTGTTTACCTACTAGGTGAAGCAGTGTTGTTGTTGTACATGTTGGCGATTTCATTTCTGCTGGTAATCTGTCTAGCGAGACCTCGACATCAGTCACGTTGTCAGGGCCTCTCGATCACCAAGCTTCGAATCCATCGTTGCTTGTGACCTACCTTTCGGTCGCGTCTAGAAAGGCTTTAGTCTCGTCCTGCAAATCTAGACCTTCGTCCACAAAAACCCAGACCTCGGTCCAGCAAATCAAGACCAAAATCCACAAAAACCCAGACCTTCCTCTAGGGGGTCAGGTGTTATTTTCTAACCGGCCCGCATCAATCCGTCCGCCGTACATAGAAAGCAATACATTGCATCTGCCTTCGTCGAGGTCTTGCTAGGCGAAGATATTAATTAAGAAGAGAGGAAATTTAGAATGAGTAGAAAAAATTTTGAATGTGATGCGGGCTCTCCATATCACATCACTGGCAGATGTATTAACAAAGAGTGGTTTTGCCATCCGGATATTGCTTGGGATATTTTTAGTGAACAACTTTGGTTTGTTTCGAATGCCTATAACATGAAGGTGCATAGTTTCGTTATGATGCCGAATCACTTTCATTTAATCGCCTCTTGTCCTGAATCAAATCTAAGCCAGGCGATGCAATGGTTTATGTCACAGACCAGTCGATCTCTGACAAAGGCAAGCAATAGAATAAATGAAACATACGGTGAACGCTTCCATCGCTCGCGGATCGGAAGCTATCACTACTACCTTCAATGCTACAAATACGTTTATTACAATCCCAAGAAGGCTGGGATCACAGATAAGGTAGAGACCTACAAATACAGTTCACTGAGAGGACTGCTTGGTCTCGATAAATTAAAGTTTCCCATCTATGATTCGTTATTGATGGAAAATCTCTCTTTCGAGAGAACTCTGAATTGGCTTAACGAAAACCCACGCAGCGATGACTGGGAAGTTATTCGTAAAGCGTCCAAAAAATCCGAATTTCAGATTGCACGAACAAACTCTCGTCCGTCCGATTTAGAAACCCACCTTCTCTAGCCGGGATTACGCACCCCAGTTAGAAAATAACACCTGACCCCTTTTAAATATCCTGGGGGAGAGGGATCTCTCCCCCAGGTGGGCTTAAGAGTAGCTATTGGTGTGTGGGCATAGCTACCCGGGCAATCTTTTCTTCTTTTTTTTCAAATCCCCAACCTTGAACTTCGGATCACATATTCAATGCGATGTATTTCAAGGCTCGGGATTTGTGATGAGGCTCTCACCTCATCACAACGTCCACATCAATTTGATGATTTAATAATAGATGCTAAGTAATTTCTAAATTATTAGCCGATAAGCTTCATTGCAACCGCAGGGAAGTTGTTCGCCTGAGCTAACACCGACACCGCTGAATTTTGTAGAATCTGCGCTGAGGCCATCTCTGAAGTTTCCTTCGCAATATCGGTATCACGGATACGCGAATTTGCTGCAGATAAGTTCTCATACTGGATATCCAAGTTACTCACCGTAGAGTCGAGTCGACTTTGAGTCGCACCAAAGTTTGCTCGCATTTCTCCGACCTTGACCAAGGCATCGTCGATTCTTTGTAGCGAATCACGCGCATCCTCTTTAGATTCAACCGTTAATCCATCAATTCCTAATGTAGAAATGGTGGCGTCGGAATCCAATGTATAACTGATGACGTTCTCGTCTCCGGCAAAGGCACCGACTTGGAACTCCATCTTACCACCAGACCCATCCAGTAGCTTTTTATCACCAAATACTGTTGTCTTCGCAATACGATCCATCTCTTGAGTGAGCTGATTTGCTTCCATATTTAAGAAGCCTCGCTCTCTCTCTCCGATATGATCGGATGCGGCCTGCACCCCTAATTCTCGCAAGCGGATTAAGATGTTTGAAACTTCGTTCAAACCACCTTCACTGACTTGCACCGCCGAAATTGCGTTAAAGGCGTTGTTCCTTGCTTGTGCAATACCACGCGTTTGACCGCGGATAGATTCAGAGATCGCCAAACCGGCAGCATCATCCGCCGCGTTCACGATTCTGCTTCCAGAAGACAAAGCTGCCGAAGCATGCTCTGCACGTTTCTGTTGTTTAGACAAAGTACGTTGAGCACTGATACTCGCCATATTCGTCGCAATTCTTAAGCCCATGTTTCCTCCTGTGTTTTTGCGTAAACACCGACCGCACCACACATGTCGATGTGTACGAAAGTTTTTGTTTTCGTTACCTTTAAAAAATTAAAATCATCATTTAGTGGAGACGAACTCCCCGCACGAACTTCAGTGACTGCTGAACTCGTGGAGGGAGCTTCGCTGAGAACTTCTCGACTGGTTGACTGCTAGCCGAGGGTTTTGCGTAATCGTCCCAACATGTACGACTATCTTCTCGGCGAAGGTCTAGGTAACTTTAGGGCCTTGGTCTAGGTTTTTTATAACGCTGTGCGTCTTCTTATTGAAATAACTGAATTATGGAACTAAAAAAATTTTTTAAAATCATAGCCTTAGGTCCAGGTCCAGCTAGACTTTGGACCGATAAAATAAAAAAAGACCCGCGAAAATACGCGGGTCACCCGGGCCTAATATTTAACTAGAAAGCTTCACACACCTGTAGTTTTACCTATCATGCAATCAACTTAAGAGCATTTTCTGGAGCCTGATTCGCTTGTGCCAACACCGCTGCTTGATATTGCTGAAGGATCTGGCCACGACGAGCTCTTGAGACTGCATCAGCGATATCAGTATCTCCAATTTTTGAACGAGCGTCTTCAATCGCGTATTTTTGATTGCCTAGAAAATCATATGCAGTCTCTAAACGACTTTGAGCAGCTCCAAATTTTGCACGCATTCCCGCTACGCTCACCAAAGCTTCATCAATACTTTCTAAAGAGTCACGAGCTTCGCCTTTATCTTCAACACTCAAGCCCGAAATACCCACTCCATCTGCCGTTGCATCAGAATCATTTTCAAACTGAATTCGGTCATTAGAAGTCCCACGTTCACCAACTTGAAATTCGTATTTTCTACTACTTCCTTTAAGAAGAGCATTGTCCCCAAATCGAGTTGATTGCGCTATCCGATCAAATTCAGATTTTAATTGTTGAAACTCCAGATTCAAAAATCCGCGTTCTTTATCCGACAGCGTATCGCTTGCCGCTTGAACACCAAGCTCGCGCATTCGTACTAAAATATTATTTTGTTCGCTGAGTGAGCCTTCAGCTGTTTGAATGAATGACACCGCAACATCAGCATTTTGTTGGGCCGCAGACAATCCAGTTGTCTGCGCTCTTAAGTTTTCAGATATTCCCTGAGATGCTGGATCTTTTTTTGAGCCAGCGAATTTAGAACCCGAAGCCAACTGGGCTAACGAATCATCCAAGTCTCTGGATGACTTATTGATCTGATGTTGAGCCATCAACGATACTGTATTAGTTGAAATACGCAAACTCATCCGAGATTCCTTTCGTTACCGGAATCCCACACACACTCTCTTAAACCCGTCTTTCGTCTAGCAGTCACATGACTTATCGACGCTTTGCGTTATTTCTTTAACAGAAAATACTCTTTAGATTTTATATACTTAAAGAAAAGGCTGGTGTCCTATTATGACCCAGCCTTCAGGAATCTTACTTTGAAACACCCGCATTAGCGCCGGGAGCTTCCGAGCTCGCCGCAGCCGATTTTGCACCAACCTCATCTGCAGAAGCCACGCTGGTCGATGTGGATGCCGCACCAACCGAGTTCGCCCCCGTCGTGGTCGTATCTTTACTTGAAATCATCGCATGCCCAAGCTCTACCACAGAGGCTAGAAGCCCGGGAAAATTTCGTTTCTTTCTGATCTCTGTAGCCTTTGCTTCTGTCGCCTTCGAAAAAGGTAACCGAGTATCCATATCAGCCAACCCCAGACGACTGAATGGATTTGATTTATCCAAATAATAAGAATAACCAGTAAAGAAATCGAACCGATTTTTCCCAACAATGCCGCCCCCCGTATCACGAACAATAAGATAGCCGTCGTGAGTTTGACCATCTGGTAGCTTTAAGCCTGCTAAAGCCGGAACATAAATCACATCGCCAAACTTATAAAACGACGGATCTGCCGCAACCGAAAAATAGGGATCTAAACAACTGTCACGAACACCAAATCCAAAGGGGCATTTGTCGATGTTGGTTTCCTTAAAACGAAAGGTACCAGCTTTTTTTCCGACATAGTTATAAGAAACAGGTTTGCCTTTTTTTAAAACCAAACAAGACCCTTGCATTAAGCACGCCGAGTAGTCATCTTGGCAAAGGGTTACCAATCGAGCTCCTTGCTCGTCCTTCATATCTTTTAAATCATTCGAAGAGCATTCTGATTTTCCGTCGATGATAGGCTTGTAGTAGACCGTTGAAATCATAGAATTGCCGGCGTCTGCAGAACCAGCACAGGCCGCTGTCAGTAAACTCATCACAAGAGCCAATCCAAAAAGAGTTTTCACTAGATTCTCCTTCAACGTAAAGAACGAAGCTAGATATACCACACCTTCCGAAAATTGAGGTAATTTAGATAGTCGCCAATATATTTTAGGAAAAATTTAAAATGACAGAGCCAATTTACGGCATAAATGTTTAACCACGCGAAGACAATGCCAAAGGAATCTTCGAATTTGAAAAGCCACTGTGTCTAAACATTATACACTTAAAAATAACAAAGAAGCTTAGCCCTTTTCAGAGGCAATTCGCCCATTGTCTATATAACTTACTTTATCACCCAGAGCCCTGACGTCTTGCTCATCGTGAGTAATTAGAATGGTGGGAATCTTTTCCTCCCGAATGATCTCTCGAACTAAAAGACGGCTTTCCTGTCTTAGATTTTGATCCAAAGCAGAAAATGGCTCGTCCAAAAGTAGAACTCTGGGCTTACTAATTAAAGCACGAGCAATTGCCACCCTCTGCTTTTCACCACCAGACAGCAATTCGCCTTTTCGCTTAATGAATGTTTCCATCTTCATCTTCGAAATATATTTATCTAGGTCGGCGCGAGCAAGAGCTCGTGAAACTCCCCGCGCATCTGCCGCAAAAAATATATTCTCCTCTGCCGTCATATGAGGAAATATATCAAGGCTTTGAAAAACCACCGCTAAATTCCTTTGTTGAATTGGAAGTTTTAGCAAATTGACACCATTGAAATTCCAGCAGCCATTCTCGGTCTCTTGGAGACCTAAAAGAATTCTAAACAAACTAGATTTCCCTGACCCCGAGGGCCCAGACAATACGCTCACACCTTGATCTAATATCGACCAATAGGGAACGTCCAATTTAAAGTCGCCGTAATCATAGGATAAATTTTCGATGAATGACATGCCCGACTCCTTTAATGACTACAACACCAATTAATATCACAAAAATTAATAGAAGACTTAATAGACCAGCCTGACTAAGACGATAGCCCGTCATCAACGATTCTACCAGCATTGCCAGACTGAGATCTTTTTCTGCCAATATTCGTGAGACCGCGAAATCCCCCCCCACCCAAATGGCAAGCAAGGATACAAGATCAACCGCTTTACTGTGAAGTTGCGGCCACTTAATTTTTCTAAAAATAATCCATTCGGAAGCGCCAAAAACTTCAGCCACTTCAACCTGCCTATTCAAGGAGTCTAAACTTTGCCCCCACCCCAGACGATAGATAGAAGCTAAATTCAACAACAGAAATGCCAAAGAAATCTTTATCCAAGAAAAAAAGGACCCTTGCGGGAAAAGCACTAAAAAACTAAAGCCAACCAAGGCTGTTCCAGGAGTCATATACCCATTCATAAAGATCTTTAACAATGGAGCTGGAAAGGCATAGGCAACTACCATTAAAAGTGCGTACGCCACAACTGCAACTATAAACATCAAATACCAGCTTCCGAATATTGAGTTCAAGATATCAACTTTAAACTCCGTAAAAAAACTCCAGTGCTGCAGCCCCTCGATTACTATCGAAAAATAGCCATAAAGTAAGACTCCCGTTATCAACAACAACGGCAGCAAACCATGAAAAGCAGATATTAAAGAAAGATTGCCCTGCTTTTGAAGCAGCACCGGACGAGCCTTTAACGAGCTTATCGAGAGAATAAATACGCAGGCACTTTGAACAAGAGCAATAACCGTAGCCCCGCTCCAATCTGATGAAAGACGTATTTTTTCATAGATTAAGACTTCTAGGGTTGTACCGCGCCCGCCTCCGGCCATTAATGGTACCGAGAAGCTAGCAAAACAAAGAGTAAAAACAAAAAGAAAAATTAAAAACAGATCCCTTGTTGCTAAGGGAAAAAATATCTTCTTTAGAAATTGAAACTTTGAAACACCTTGCACTAAACAATACTCCAGATAATTCGAAAACTTATTCTGAATTAAATGAAATATTGCAAGTCCAACCAATCCCACATTCAAGAACGAGTGGATTAAGACAATGCCAATTAAACCCATTGGGAATGGTTCTACGACTGCAAATACTGCAAGAATAATAAATAATACAGGAAGTAAATTAGGTAAAAGACAAATCAGCCTAACGACATCAAACCATCTAGCAGAGGCCCGTTGCCGAACCCAAACCAATCCAAGAGCCAACCAGGTACCAAACACCAAAGCTATCAGTGCAGAAAAGAATGCCTGAATCGTAGTATTTTTAAACGCCCAAAAAAGATCTTTTAAGTCTCCGAGCGCCTGCAACTTAAAACTAGAAATTATAAATAGGAAGGGAAATATAAAAGCCAGCACCAGCACGATGCTTATGACCGTCTTTGTTCGTGAAAGATGAGAACTAAATCGGGACGGCAAAAAACTCAATTCATGTCTCCACGACGTATATCAACCCACTTACGAATCAGACCTTCGGCCTCGTTGATCGCTGGCATTTGAGTTACTGGTAGCGTCTTCCAAGAATCAATAATATCAAAGGGCGTTCCATCAATGACGCCTTTAACTACAGGGAACATATAGTTTTTTTGCATGATTATTTTTTGCCCTTCAGCAGAAAGTACCAATGAAACAAAGCTTTCAGCCAACTCGCAGTTTCGGCAGAAGTCAGGAACACCAAGGTATTCGACCTGAACAGGCAGTGGCTCATCAAAGTGAATAGCCACATAGTCTGAACTCTTTTCTTCAATTTGATGATAAAGCGGCGAGGTGACATACGAAAATGCCAGCAGTGCTTGCTTCTGAGAGAAAAATCCATACGATGCCGACCAAGTTGGAGAAAAGCTATGCGCCTGATCCATCAACTGTTTTAAATAAGCATCGGCTTCGGCGCCTTTTTTATTTTGATAAATCCAGCTAAGCAACTGCATGCCCGGCGACGATGTTCGGGGATCTTGAAGTGCAACTTTTTTCCGTAAGGATTGACTTAAAAGATCATCCATATTTTTTATGCTAAGCCCGTCGGACTTACGAGTCACAAAAGTCAATATTCCCCAATCAAAAGGAATAAAGGGCGTTTGCATTTGATGAGGCTTCACTTGGTCATAGAAATCAAAACCTTCAATTCTAAGTGACTTCCATTTTTGCTCGTTCAAAGCCTTTGCTAAATCAAACTGGTCCAGACCTACAATAAGATCAGCCCCCAAGGACTCGCCTTCAATTTTTAAACGCTGAAGTAGAATTCCTGAATCACTGCCCTCAATAAATTCCACAGTGCAATTACAAGTTTTTTCAAAAAGCTGTTTAAGCTGGGGACCAGGCCCCCATTTACCTGTAAAGCTAGCGTAACCAAAAACTCGTAGGACGGGTTTATTAACTTCGCTTGTCGTTTTCTCGGTCCGATTGACCATACTTAAAAACAAGCCGGTAAAAACAACGATCGTGAAAATTATAAAATGTCTCATCAGCTACCACCAAATTCCACGTCGGCGTTTAAAGAAATAGTAGTCCACACCTAAACATCGACCAGCACCAATCCACGCCATTACAAAATGAACAGCAAGCAAAGTTTTATAAAAACTTTCCATCTGTGGTCCCGAAATAAATAGCATATTCATGCACAACAGGACCCCTAATAAGGCGACTGGGCGCACGACGTAACCTAGGATATAAGAAATGCCGATCATAAATTCAACACCAACAATAATGAAGGCCAAGGTCTGCCAATGAGGTATCAGCGATGTTGAAAGAAAAATCTTATACCATGATGGAGCATGACTGGCTGGGAGCCACTCAGCAATTTGATCCGCAATACGGGGTCGAATTAAGAAGTCCCCTTTGAATTTAATCAAGGCTTCTTGAAAATAATAATAACCCAAAAAAATTCGCAAAAACGAAATGGGCAACAAATGACCTACGTACTTAACGCTCTCTAGAAATGAAATAATCATGAAACTATTTTAGACGCTGAGGACACTCAGATTCAAGGAAGCACTTCTCACAATGGGGCTTCCTCGCCTTACAGACAGCTCGACCATGTGCAATCAACCAATGCGATAACATAATCCAGTCTTTTTCGGGAATTAACTTAGATAATACTCGTTCGATTGCAACCGCATTTTCGGTCTTAACCCAACCGAAGCGATTGGCCAATCTGGTAACATGGGTATCCACCACAACTCCACTTGGAATACCAAATGCATTCCCCAAAACGACATTTGCGGTTTTACGACCAACCCCGGCCAACGCAACTAAGGACTCAAGATCTTGAGGAACTTGACCACCATGATCCTCGACCAAGGTTTGAGCACAAGTAACAATGTTTTTAGCTTTATTCTTATAAAAGCCCGTTGACCGAATCAGTTCTTCAACTTCTTCAAGCGAGGCTTTGGCCATTTTTTGAGGAGTTCCAAATTTCTTGAAAAGTGCCGGAGTGACCATATTCACTCGTTCGTCGGTACACTGAGCAGACAAAATTGTCGCAACCAGAAGCTCGTAGGGCGTCGTAAAATTAAGAGCGCAATGAGCATCAGGGTAGTAGCGAGCAAGAAGCTTCACCAAGTGTCGAGCCGCCTCTTGCTTCTTCGAAATAACAACTTTCTTGTTACTACTTGTCACCGAAATCGCCAATGGCTTCTACAGGACAACCTTCCATTGCTTCTTTACAAGCAGCTTCCTCTTCCGCAGATTCCGGCTGTTTTGAAACGAACGCATGACCATCTTCTTCGTGCATTGCAAAGTTTTTAGGAGCAGTCAGTACACAGGCGTCACAAGCAATACAGCTTTGATCAACGAACATTTTGCCTGGTTTATTTTCTTTCCACTTTTGATCGATTTCTGCCATTTTTCCACCTTTTAAGAAACGAAGAACCCAGGGGGCTCCGTCGATCCTTTAAACTCTATAAATCGAGAGGCTCTAATATAATGATTTCTCGACTTAAGTCAAACCCTCGCCACCCCGACAGAGGTCGCATTTTCCCCTCCTCGACCCTAAGTTTAAAGCCTAAAACACCCCCTTTGCCCTAAAATGGAGCTTGGACAAGGAGGTCCCATGGAAGGCCCACGCGCCCCCCTAGAGCAAGAAATACCCCATGTTCTGGATTTTCTTACAAAAAAACTAAGAGCCGAAGCAGGATGGTCGATCGCCGCTGAATATCCAACAGCCTTTCACCCCTCCAATATTCACAATATGAGAATTATTGCAGAGGGTTCGCGCCTGCTTTCTCATGCTGTTTTGAAGCCTCTGATTATAAAATCTCCACAGGTCATCTTCAAAGTAGGAGCCATTGGTTCCGTCGTCACTGACGAGGAAGCCCGAGGACAAGGCTTTAGCACCACCATTATCAAGGAATGCATTGAGTCGGCTCGTGCTCAAAACTGTGATGTCACTATTCTTTGGACAAACCTTTACGATTTCTATCGCAAGTTTGGCTTTGAGCTAGCTGGCAGCGAAATCAGCTTTGTCATTGAAGAAAACTTTACGACCGCAGATCATCAACTGCGTTTCTCGGCAGACTACAGAGTCAGCCCCGAGACCATTCACCGCCTGTACTCTAGCCATACCGTAAGCACCGTGCGTAGCCTGGATGAAACTCGTCGTTTTATGTCCATTCCAAATACAAAAATCTACACTGCGTGGGAGCCGACGGGTCAACTTGCGGCCTACGCCATTGAAGGCAAAGGAGTTGATCTTAAAGGTTACATCCACGAGTGGGGCGGAAATGTGAATAAGCTAATGTCCTTACTTAGCTGGATTCGCAAAGAAAAAAACGAAGCCTTTACGATCATTGTACCCTCGCACTCGGAAAACTTAATCCGCCATCTGTCTGCGTTGCCGATGACAAAAAACGAAGGCTACCTAGGCATGATCAAAATTACCCACTTTGATCAGCTTGCGGCTAAAATCAAACGGGCGTTCCGAGCTGAGGGAGTAGCAGATATTGTTTTAGAGAAGCTCCCCGATCATTACCTTTTCGGAGTAGGACAAGAGCTATTTACTCTGACCAACGAACAAGACATGGTTAAGTTGTTATTTGGCCCGGTGGATTACGCTGAACTGGGTATTTTCTCGGAAGCAACCCTTGAAAAGTTCAAAAGAGTTTTACCGTTAAAACTTTGGGTTTGGGGATGGGATTCAATATGAGCAAAAACCTTAAAACCGCCGGTATGCTTCTTAGCTTTGCTGTTCTTTCAACATCTTGCATGAAGAAAGAAGGATTTGAAAATCAGAATGGGCCCGTCGTAGCGGCGACCGCCGTACAATCTGCTTTACTAAATGCTTGGGGCAACGTGGATCCTGCAACAATTGCTAAGGGTGAATTCGTCTATACCGAAAAAACTCAAAGCATCGAAGGCATGCCCGCCAAACTCGTTATGCAAGATGCAATAACAGTATCGAATCGCAAAGTGACAACTCAAGAAATTGAATACACTCTGATTCACCAAACCAATGAAATCATTGATGGGCAGTCCAAGGTTTCAACCAAAGAAGAAACTTTGACGATCCCTAATACTTCTAGTGCCGTGACCACCCAGCAGTTAGGAATCATCAATTTACAGTCTTTACTGTATGCCTGCGAAAAAGCAGAAAAGTGGGATGTTACTTGCCATAACTTAAAAGTATTTGAACAAAAAGAGCCTGCACCCGAGTTAGTTAAAAAGCAAACGAACTGTGCAGGACTTCCCAACTGTCAAATTACGAAGAAATATGTTTCATTTGATCTAGTACTAAAGACACCCATGGCAAATGGGCAAACTGTGGAAGAGAAAGTGAACTACAAAGTCGGCATCAGTCCGGATGTTCCCTATCTTTCGCGCATGATGGATTTCTGCTTTAAAGGACTTGTTAATGCAGGATCTCCACCAGCACCATATCTAGTTACAATCTGCGACAAAGTCGAAAACTTCAAAGCAGGACAAAACTAGTTCGATTTGCTCTTTATCACTATCGCTGCTACACTGCCCCTGAGAATAAAAGGGGCAGTTCATGAAAAAAATTGCAGTTGTCATTGCCGGATGTGGCCACCAAGATGGCGCAGAGATCACCGAAACCGTAAGCTTGCTTATTGCACTTCACAAAGCTGGAGCGCAGGTTGAATGTTTTGCTCCCAATCAAGATTTTGAAGTCGTTAATCACATCAGCAGATCAGCAACTGGTGAAAAAAGAAATGTCCTAATCGAGGCTGCTCGTATTTGTCGGGGCAAAATCGCAGATCTTGAAACTTTAAATTCGAAAGATTTCGATGCCCTATGTTTTGCTGGCGGAAGCGGCGTTGCAAAAAATCTTTGTAGCTGGGCCAGCGAAGGTGCCAAGTGCAGCGTCAATCCGGCTGTCGAAAAAAATATTTTAGAGTTCTTCGAGCAAAGTAAACCTATTGGCGCAATTTGCATCGCTCCAGTACTTCTTGCGAAGGTGCTTGGTAAAAAGAAAGTAACAATTACCATCGGGGACGATCCGAATGTCATCGCCGAAATTAAGAAAACCGGCGCGCAACATGAAGAGTGCCCCGTTGATGACTATTTAACTGATCGCGAATGCAAGGTTGTCACGACTCCAGCATATATGTACGATAATGCTTCACCTCACCATGTCTTCGAAGGAATTTTTGGACTAGCTCACGAGCTAGTAGAATGGGCTTAAAATGAAAAAAAATATTGCGATTATTTTTGGTGGAAACTCTGCAGAGCATGAGGTTTCTTTACGATCTGCAAAAAACGTAATCAATGCCCTTGATAAAAACCAATTTCACCCTGTTATCATTGGTATTTCTAAAGAAGGCAGCTGGTATCAATTTCCAAACACAGATGTTTTTGACAAGGTCACGGCTCTGCATGATGGAAAAATCCCCACCGAGGGGCGACCGGTCGCTGCGATTTCTTATCTTGGACAGCCTGTTCTTTTTGATCTTCAGTCACAGGCCAAGACTGATTTGCACGCGGCCTTCCCTGTACTTCACGGAACAATGGGTGAAGACGGAGCCATTCAAGGCCTTTTTAAAATGATCAATTTAGCATTCGTCGGTTGCGGAATCTGGGGATCCGCAGCAGGTATGGATAAGGAAGTGATGAAACGACTTTTGACCGTTGCAAAGATCCCGAATGCTCGCTACCGCGTTCTTTATTCTCATGAAAATCAGTCCTTTGATAGCATCAGCAAAGATCTAGGCCTGCCGTTTTTTATCAAACCAGCAAATGCAGGGTCTTCAGTCGGCGTTCATAAAATCAAGTCAGCTGCAGATTTTGAGATCAAAATTAAAGACTCGTTCCTTTACGATCATAAGGTGCTTGCTGAAGAATTTATTGAAGGTCGAGAAATCGAATGTTCTGTCATGGGCCTAAATCATCAACCCGCAGCCTCAGTCCCTGGAGAAATAATTCCGCAACACGAGTTCTATTCTTACGAGGCAAAATATCTAGATGACAACGGCGCGCTACTAAACATTCCAGCAAAAGTTGACACGGACACCGTTTCAAAGATTCAAAAAATGGCCTGCGAGACCTTTACGGCAATGGGATGCGACGGCTTAACCCGGGTTGACTTCTTTTTAAAGAAAGACGGACAGCTGTACATCAACGAAATTAATACGATTCCAGGATTCACAAAAATTTCCATGTATCCAAAAATGTGGGAAGCTTCAGGCGTTTCTTACACTGATCTTATTACTAAGCTTGTTCATCTAGCTTTTGAAAAGTTCCAACGAGATGCTTCGCTAAAAACAAGCTTCCTTGAATAGTACTTTTCAAGAACTGTTCGTTAGGACTTTGGCCTGTGAACAGTTCTTGCATGTCGTAGTAAGTAATCAAATTACGAAACGACGGGGGCTCAGGATGAGCCTTGAAAAAGGAAAAAATCATGGAAGATAACAAGTTGAATTACTTCGAAAAAATTGAAATTCCAAAACACCGTGACTTTATTATCGCACAAAACAACTGTGTATTGTGTGGAACTGTTCTCGAACTCCGACATCTAGTGAACCTCGATGAAGGTCAAGTAAAAGAAGAAGCCTACTGTCCTTGTTGTGAAATTCGCACTCGAAATAAAAATCACACGGTCCATTAATAAGAAAGCGTCATTACTTTAACATCTTGTCCGTTTATTTATTGACGCTAACTTGGCAATGTCATTTTTTTGGCATAAGTCCAAAAGGCTCCCCATGGGGACTCATCAGAGTCTCCATAGAAACAACTTTTAATCCCGATCTCCGTGGTGCCGCAATTTTCCCAAGTATTGACGGCAACATGGCTATACTCCAATTTTTCAGCAAGGCGGACTGCCTTTTCTTGCTCACCAAATATCCAAGCCCTTTTGGGCAAATAAGAATTATTCGCCCATTTTACAATTTCATGACTGTACTTCACACTCGTTACAATAACTAATGGAGCAGATAATGAATCTTGTTGAAGCTCTGAACAATTTGGCAAATCGCGAATAAACACCGGGGATTCAAAAAAGCCATCCTGCGGCGATGCATCTGATTTTACGACTTTTCCATGCTCGTTTGCTGATTGCTGGGATAGCGCTTTAAGTCGCTCAACGTGTTCTTGCGAAATCAAAGGATTCCAAGAAGTTAAGTTTGAATTCTTCGCGTTTGGTTTTACTTTTGCTATATACTTATGGACCTCTTGCCAAAACTTGTCGCCAAAACTTTCCAATATAAAAATCTTATGAACCGATGAATCCGTCTGACCTTGCCCCTGAAAAACCGTATCAAAAAATTTCTGATATTCAGCTTCGTCCCCTAGGTCCTCTAACAGCACGGCAATATTTTTTCCCTTAGCCAGAGCCTGATATTTTTTAGGCCCCTGCGATGCGGACTTCATAACCTGAACTAATGACGAGTATTGCCCGTAAAAACGAAAGGCTCGCAATGACGGATGTGAAATAAAAAAGTCACCAATCTGCTGCCGACTTCCATTAAAAATTTGCACAAACCCGGCAGGAAGACCCACGGATTTAATAACTTCGCCCCAGAACAAACTAACATAAGGCGAATGGCTTGATGCTTTTACCATTAAAGGACTACCCGATAGGATCGCTGAAGAAATACTTGTACAGAACTCTTTAAAGGAATCCGTTGCTGGCAATAACACACCGACTATTCCTACAGAAGTCTTCAGATCTGACTTTTCTAAGCTTTCGTGATGCCGAATGCGCAACAGATCCATCGCGGGTAAAACCTGCGTCTGCTTTAAAAAAGGCCCGTGCATTCCTAAAATTTCATTTTCAAATCTTAAGTAGAGATCAATCCGTGACTCTATTTCAATTATCAATTTCTGTAAAAAATTGCGACGCTCGTCGATGCTAATATTTGAATACTCTTGAAGGGCTTTTTTGGCGGGCGCCAAAGCCATTACGAAATCCATGGCCTCACTGACTGCGAAATCGCCAATAATGCTGCCATCCCAAGGACTGCGAACTGCCTGACTGCGACCAGATGCCGAATTTTGAAATTCATTATTTACAAAGTTTTGAAATAAAAAAGCCATGCCCCAATTTCACTGAAAACGAAGGGCATGGCAACTAGTTATGAATTAATACAAGTTTTGGTTACGATAAGTCATCAAATGACGAGCAAGACCGGAGGCCTCCATGATCTCGTCAGCAACACCTTCAGCAATAGCTGTTTGGGGGCCGTATGGAAACTGAGCTTCTTGTGGAGATTGAGCCACCGTAAAACCACCCGCTTTTTGAATCTCGGTTAGGCCTTCAACGCCATCAACACCAAAGCCTCCAAGTAATACACCGTAAACGCCTTTCGAATACGCCTGCGCGGCAGATTTGAACAGAACGTTGGACGACGGCAGCTGCGATGCGACCGGTGCTCCTTTTTCTAACTTTAGAATTGGCCCAAGATTCGTCATTTGCACCCGCCCGTGATGTTCGGCTGGGATTAAGTATACATTACCCATACTCATTGCTTCGCCGTCTTTGCCCACAACAACATTCACTCTGGCTTTACCTTTGAACTTCTGTGAATATGCGATGCCAAAGTTCGCTACAGTCGAGCAGCTAACAACAACTGGAGGCGTATCAGCAGCCAGACCATTTATAAATGTCTCTAAAGCAATTGCCGACCCCGCATTTCCACCAACGACAATTACTTTTAACTCTGCCGCTCGTCGATGAGTGCTTGAAGTTCCCACCGGAGCTGAAATTTCCTGCACAACTGGGGGCTTTTCTTTCATGGCCTTGAGGACGTTGACAGAGGCTGCGGCTCGAACTTTTGTGACCAGCATCTCGGCTAAATCTTTTAAAACGGCAGGATCAAATTGCGAAGGTTTGTGCACAAACTCTACAGCGCCTAAGTCCAAAGATTTTAAGGCCGCCTCACCTGTGTTTGCTAGTGAGGATACCATCACAACCGGGATCGGATGATGCGCCATTAGCTTTTCTAAAAACATCACCCCCGACATTTTTGGCATCTCGATATCTAAGGTCAAAACATCTGGCTTTTTAGCTACAATCATTTCTCGGGCTTGATAGGCATCTGCGGCAGCACCAACAACTTCAAGACCATTTTTAGTAAAGATGTTAGTGAATAGTGTACGAACTGTTGCCGAGTCATCGACGACTAAGACTTTAACGGTCTTCGCCGCAGCCAGAGGTCTGAATCCTGACACGTCGACAGCGGCTCTAGTCCGACCTCCCGCAGGCGCCACTGCGCCGACAGCCGAGTTCACCGTGTCTTCCCCTTTTGTAGAGTGAATCACCTCAAAATTTGCAGTATTCATTTTTATTGTGCGAGCGTGTTCCCCTGCCACATTCTTATCAATGATCGGAATTTTCATATCGCTCAGCATTTTTTCAGCTATTTCAATGTTTCTATTTCCAATGCCCTCACCCATTTTGGCGATACTAATAACATTACCACCACCATAGACTTTTGCTTGTAAACGTTTGGGATCTGCCCCTAAACGCACACACTCTTCAACAAGCATTTTAATCGCATCCTGACCATACCGAGCATTTTCACGATCCCCAGGGCCACCCTCTGGCAGAAGATAGTGATTTAAACCGCCCACCTTCGAAACCGGATCGTGAAGCGCAACCGCAACACAAGACCCTAGCAAAGTGGAAATCACAGTTTCGTCTTTGAAAGCCGCTAGTTTTCCGGGATAAAGATAGTGCGAGCTCATGCCGCCACCATTCTTTCTAATGCAAATAGCATCATATTTTTATTATCGTGAATAACAAAATGAGTTAAAAATGGAACGTCGATAACTCCGCCTGTGCCTCTAGATTCTTGAAGTTCATCAGTTCCCACTTCAACCAGGCTATCCGCCTGATGAACGGCCAAAGCCAACTTCGCCCCTTCATGCTCGCAGACAACAAAGCAGAAGGACTGCTCGGCATCTTTGACTTGCAAGCCGTGGTCTTGTAAACGAATTACCGGAATAGCATCACCACGAAAAGGAATCATCCCGGCAAATCCTTTTTTATTCATCGGAAAAGGTGTGATTGAAATATTACCCAATACCTCTAAAACTTGAGTCACAGGAATCAGAAAGCTTTGTTCGGAAATTTCACAATGAAGATAAAGCTGCTTTTGAGTGTTTAAATTTCCTAAAGAAAACTTTTTAGATAAATCTTCACTATCTTTTAGTGTATCATGCAGCTCTTCTGAATAAGAAAATGCACGGTCAATAGCCGCAGCAAAATCTAAATAGTTATCTGCCGATTCGATGTGCTTCGCAAACTTTTCAATCCAGACTGCAAAAAAATCAAATTCATTGGTTTTTGCGTCAACAATCCAATCTTTATACTTTTCGGTCAGTTCATCTCGGAAAATTTGCCATGTATCTTCATCAGCGGCTCCAGCGATTTTCTCTAACTCGTCCTGCAGACTCTTTAGAAAAAACCGCTTCAGATCGGCCGTAAAATCGTCACCAAAGAAATCGCTCATGCGGCACTTCCTGTAACTTGGTCTTTAAATAATAGATTCAATAACTGTTCGGGCTCGAGGACATAAGAAATCTTACCGTCTGACAGTACTGAGGTTCCTTTAAAGCCAGGCAATTGGCCAAGGACAACATCGATAGGTTTAACGACTAAATCAGACTGGCGCTCGACAGAGTTTACTAACAAACCAACATACTGATCTTTGACCTTCAAGATAACCGCAGACCAATTTTGAATTTCCGTCGATCCATGTAAAACCTTACGACGAGTGTATTCATCATAAGTCATCAACGGCACTGTGCGGCCCGCGTGCTGGCACCATCTTATGCTATCAACTTCGGTCAAGGTCAATCCGTCGCAAGATGTAATATTGGCGACACTTTGAAGAGGAACCGCCACACAGGACTCACCCAACAAACAAATCAATGTGCTTTCGACCATCACGTTTTGTGCAATTGGAGTCTCGAGGATAAACGTAGTCCCCATATTAGGTTCGGATTGAATATGAATTTTTCCGCCGTATTTTTCTACTGTGGATAAGACCACATCCATTCCTACACCGCGACCTGAAATAGTCGTGATGGTCTCTTTTGTTGAAAAGCCAGGTTTAAATATGCACTGAAAGATAGCTTCCCGACTTAAATTATCCGCCTCGGAAGCTTTGATTAAACCATTCTGAATAGCTTTAGACTTAATTCTATCGTAGTCCAAGCCTTTGCCATCGTCAGAAAACTCTAAGAACACCGTTCCTGATTTTTCGCTTAGCTTCAATCGAATTTGGCCTGCGGCTGGCTTTCCTGCCGAGGCTCGATCTAAGACATCTTCAATTCCATGGTCAATCGAGTTCCTAACTAAATGAACCAAACACTCGTAAAGATCTTTACCTTGAGCGCGGTCGATTAATAAATCCATACCCTCTTGATGAAGTTGCACTTCTTTATTGAGTTCATTGGCCGCTTGTCTGACTAAAATGCTAGTCCCTTCAAAACACTCTCGCGCTTGAGTTTTACGCATCTGAGATATATAGGAGTTCAACTGATCCGATATTTTATTTAAATTCTGTGTGAATTCCTGCGAACGTCTGTCTGGATTTACCTGTACATTCAGCAAATTTAAATTTTTAAGTACTAGAAGTTCGCCGGCCAGCTTAGACATTTCTTGCAACTGGCGCTGAGAAAGCCAAACACCATCATCATCATCAGAGTCCGCCTTCTTTTCTTTCTTCTTAGCTAAAACCTTTTTAGCTAAGGGGGACTCCATGACCTGATTTTGGGAAATCAAGTTATCGGATCCTTCCGGAAACTCAAACGACGAGAACCTAGCTATAAGATCAATAACTTCACTTGTTTCTTCAGGATAATTTTCGCGATTAGATTTAAGGTTCGTACCTAAAATCTTTAATAATTTAGCGGCATGCAAAAATAGATTTACGGCTTCAGGAGTAACAACTTTGTTTTCCTTCTTAATTCTAGACAAGAGAGCTTCAAACTCGTGCGCCAAAGAGCCCATCAGCTGGCCACCTGGCACAGCGCCAAGAGCCCCCTTAAGAGTGTGTACCTTCCGGAAGAGATTATTTACCTGCAGCATATCAGAAGGAAACTCTTCCAATTTCAAAATGTGCTGATCTAAGTCGTCAACAAGCTCTACTGATTCAGCAAAGAAGGTGCTAGTTACCTGTGCTAAGTCCCCAATGTCGAAATCAATGGAGATTATATCTGATGATGGGTACTGATTGTCCGACATAAGTTCGCGGCCTTTCTGAAATATTCTTTCATTTTATCGGTCTAGGTGGGAGGTGGCTTAACGAGTTTTAAATTGAATTAAAAACTTCTAACCAGACTTTTATCTCAGTATGAGAAAATGTGACCATCTTCACGAAATCTTTAGGCCAAAGTCGTGTTCAGGTCGAGTTCGATCTGAAGCATATTTTTTATAAAAAATTTCCCATTTCAATCTGATACAATCATTTTTATGAAAACTGGGAACATCTTCAGAACTTTTGCTGTTACTTTACTATTCTCTTATTCCGCCATAGCTGCCAATCGTTATGCACTTTATTTGGGAGCTGGCGGCGAGCCTGAAGGAAAAACGAATACGATCTTCGATCAAACATTCCAATCATATGTACAAGCAATTAGATCTAAAAAATGGCAAAGCAAAACATATTTCGATGGAGGACATGTGCTGTCCGGGCTCGTTCGTCACAGATGGCGGGATAATTTAAGTCAAAAAAGTGTGCGGATTTTGAGCTAAGTAGCTGAAATCTCGAAGGTAGCCCTAGTTCTCAAAGGAGAACAAACCATGATACAAAGGGGTCACAATGAGCGAAGCAAAGAAAAAGCGGACAAGAAGATCAGCAGAGAAAATGGCGGAGTTGGTGTTAGAGGCCGAACGCCTGGGCGCAAGCGCCGTTTGTCGCCGAGAAAACATTGCGCCAGCGCAACTCTCGCGTTGGAAGCAGAAGTTCCTTCAAAGCGGGATTGCGGGTCTAAAAGATATCAAGCGCGGTCCAAAGCAAAAAGAAGATCCAGCGATGGCAGAACTCAAAGCCGAAAAAGAAGTGCTGGCTCAAGCCTTACTCGAAACTTCAATAGAACTCGCTGCAATGAAAAAAAAGAGTCGCTTGGTTTAGAGGGGCCACTATATGGCCGTCATTTGACCAAGGATCAACGAGAGGCCCTCCGGGCCTTCGTGGATGAGCATATTAAGCATCACTCAGTAAAGAAGATTTGTGATGCGCTTGAGGTGCATCCTCGGTCGTATTATCGATGGAAGGAAAATGGCTTAAAGGAGAATCACGGTGGCGGTGGCGGCCAAAACAAGATCACACCGAAAGAAGAAAAGGCCGTGGTAAGGCTCGCCAAGAAAAATCCCGACTGGCACTGCCGACGTATTGCTTACCACTTAGAGAAAAACGCCAAGGCTTTCATTGGTAAAACCAAAGTCGCCGAGATTATGAAGGCCCACGGCCTGAATCATCCGTTTGAACAAAAGCCGCCCAAGCTCATCGTCCCACCAGAGGACATGCTGTTGCATGAACCTTGGCGAAGTAATCTAATCTGGGGGATGGATTGGACGTGGGTCAATGTGAACGGCAAGTTTATGTTTTTACTCGTGCTGCTTGACTGGCACTCAAGAAAAATCCTGTCTTGGGGCCTTTATCACAAAATCACTCAACACGAAGTGGTAACAGTTGTCACTGAAGCCGTTGCCAAAGAGCGCATTGATTTTTTGCCGCATGGGGCACTTCGTCCAATCGTCGTTGCCGATCATGGCAGTGCTAATACGGCGGCTTATACCAAGAACAACATCGAGATCCAGGGGTTGAAGCTATGGCTCAGTGGCATCGGTAGACCCACAGGCAATGCTCGCACAGAGCGAGTCATCGGCACGTTAAAGAGAGAAGAAATTTATCTTCAAGAACAGTACGAGAATGAAGAGGTGGCTCACAAGTTGATCGGGGCAAAGATCTATGACTACAACTTCCACCGGCCCAATCAAGGCAACGGTGGCTTTGCCCCGAACTCCGTTCATCACCAAGGCCGCTACGAACTAATGAAGCGAAGAGAAAGGGCTAGACAGAAAGCCCAAGAACTGAGAAGAAAACACTGGGAACAGGATCAGTCACCTTCAAACACAGTGTTGACTTAAACTTCAGCCCACTCTGTGCGGGGGTTGCTCGGACAGGACAGACATCAACAATCAGAGGCCATTGCAACGAAACTCACCAAAGGTGGAAACAAGCAATTTACGTCGGCCAACTATGCCAAAGAGATCCAGCAATTAACAGAGAATTTAAAGTCAGGAAAGATCCCTAAAGGCTCACAATTATTAATTACGATCGACACACACGGAGCTCCTAATCAAAATCAAAAGCTTCATGGTATTTCCAGTACAGATGGTATTGTAAATTTAGACTCACTTATAGCTCTAAGAAATGCAGCCGAGCAAAAAGAGGTTCGCCTAGCGGTCATTGATTTAAGCTGCTACTCGGGAAACACGATAAACCTTGGAACAGATAAAACTTGCGTCATTTCAGCCACGAGTAATCGCGCCTACGGATATAATACTGAAGCTGATGATTTGATTCGGGCATTGCCAAAAGCAAAAAATCTTGAGGAAGCATTCCTGCTAGCTAGAAACTCTAGCAGCCCTTCTTTGGCCAACCCTCAGATTTCCACGCCCGTTGGTCGTAAGGTTGAAGAATATCTTCGTTTTGCTGATTACGCCAATCGGGTAGAAGAAAAATTAGATGCCAAACCCTATTCACCTTGGGCCTGCGATCCTGCAAAAATTAAAAAGGAAATTGAAAATCTAAAAGCAATCGCCACAAAGTTAAAATCTGAGCAACTTGAGTCTGACGTTCAGCAGTTAAAATTAGCAATGTTAGACTATGAAGCTAAAAGAAAAAGTTTGGCTTTATTGGGAAAAAAGATGGGCGAAATGAAATTATGTGCAAGCAACGGCAGCGAAGACTTATGCGTTAAGCCGACGACCTTTGATCCCAAAATGTATGCAGAAGCCATCGCCGAACAAAAGGCCGACACGTTGAGGGCTTTAAAGGCCGCTGACCCTATCAATCAAGTCGTTCTGAAGGCAAAGCTTGAGGACCTAAAAAAAGACGAGACCTATCTGAAAAATTTAACTGCCAAACCCGAGTATAAGCAGTTTCAAAAGTTTCAAACTGATTTTGAGATGGGGTCCTCAGAGTTAGACATGGCAGGCTCCGAAACAATGGCTGCCGAACGGAAAGCCTATCATAACCTTTATAAGACTTTGAATGCCTCCAATAAAGACAGCAATGCCTGCAAAGAATTTCAGTTATAAAAAAAGCCCGGTGGTAAATCGGGCTTTTTCATTAAAGTGACTTTAAAAATCGTAAAACAGCTTGTCGGTCGGCTTTATTTAAGGACATAAATTGATTCTTCGAATATTCGCCTTCACCACCGTGCCACAGGATGGCTTCCTCTAAAGTCTTAGCTCTTCCGTCATGCAAAAAGCTCGCTCGAGGATTCACGGTGTGCGTCTGACCAATGCCCCATAAAGGACGAGTCTTCCACTCTCTGCCGGAAGCATCAAAATCTTGGCGATCATCAGCAAGACCCGGCCCCATATCGTGCAATAGCAAATCTGTAAAAGGATAGATTTTCTGATTTGCCAAGGCAGCAATTGGATGATGCCCCGTCGTAAACGACGGCGTATGGCAAGTCGCGCAGCCAATAGACGAAAAGATCTGCCCACCTTTTAGTACTTCGTCTTCTGTGACTCCCCGTCGAGCTGGAACTGCAAGAGTCTGAGAATAGAATACTAAGTCATTAGAAACTTGATCAGAAGCCTCTACTTTTACAAAAGGCATCTTTGCGATGAAATCAAGAAATAGAGGCGTTCCAGCGATGCTTTCATCTGGAAACGCATAATTGGTAACACCCATGTCACCACGTAAAGCCCCCAATGATTGATGAAACACCGACGGTGTATTTGCCTTTAATCCAAAACGACCTAACGAAACTGGATAGATATCTCCGGCCATTTGCTTTTGAATATCAAAAACCCAATTCGGCTTTCCGGAAACGCCCTGAGCACTAAAATCCATATTAGCAATCGCCAATATATCTTCTTGCTTGATCGCCTCTAAAAGGCCCAAACCAATCATAGGAGTGCCTAAGCGAGCACCCATCTTGACATCAGCTTGGTAAATTCGATCATTATAAGCATCAGTAACTTTAAAAATAGGTTTACGAAGACGAACTACTTCTCCGTCAGGATAAGTCACATCTTGATATTCATACTTCATCCAAACCCGCGCCTGTCCAACTCCAGGTGCTTCTTCACGCACACCTAAAGAACCCAGATGAAATAGCTGATCTGAAAAGTACGGAACTGGAGTTGGTGCTCCCCAATGATTTGCAGCAGACTTTTGTTTAGGCAATCCATCTTCGATAGAGATGCGCAAAAAGACGGCTTCGCTTTGCCGAAGAGGCGTCCACTGATTTCCAGGTGCGACGATAGGCAGCGAGCCACGGCCATCTTTATTATGGCAGCCAGCACAATTAGTGTGGTTAAACACGGGGCCTAATCCATAGTCTTTACGATCAGCAACGTCTGAAAAATTACGCTCGAATAGTGCATCGCCAACTAAGTGGCGAGCGATTTCGTCCTCGGTCAGATTTTTTGCAGGATTGCGAAATGCCCAAACAGTTTCTCCTTTGAAAGAAACGCTTGTTTCACCACCTAATTTTTCCGCAGTTAGGTAACTTAAAGAATAATCTGGAGCTGCACTTGCAACTCCAGAAAAAAATAGACCAAAAATAAATACTGTACAAAAATTTCTCATAGAGCCCTCCGCCCTAGCCGAAATATTAATCTAACAAAGGCAGAACTTCGTTTTCAATCAAGGCACGGGTTGCCGCCAGCTGATCGATTGCTTTTTGAACTCGAACTCGGCCAGACGCATCTTTGATCGCATGACCAAAATCCATTGAACGCTGTGGACCAGAGATATCAACAATGGCTTGCATAGAAGCTATAATCTCGTTTTCAACCTGCTGAGCAAGTGCTGGGTTGACACGCGCTACGTAGTCTTTAAGGCCTGGGCCATCGAAAGCGCCATAATTACCAGTATAGATATTGTATACAGAGCGAATGTTATTATTAAAATCTGCTAGCGAATTCCAAGAGTACGGCGATTCAACCAACTCGATGTTTGCGCTTCCGATATCAGCACCGAATGGATCTGAAATTTTTCCATTACCCACTTCATCCAAGATTCCCAACATACCTTGAACATACTCTTCAAGAACTGCCCGTTCAGACGAGTAAATTGGATTGTTTGCTGTTGGGTTTGAAATAATCTGAACATAACCAGGAGCACTTGGATTTTCTGGATCATAGTTTGTCGTCCAAGCTGATGCCAATTGCGCAGTGTATTCTGCTAACAAAGCAGCCGTCGCTTTAAGATACTGGAACTGCTTTGAATTAAATTGCGCCATCGTTTTTGTGTTTGTGGCCAAACCATCACCAAACAAAAGATACTCTAGGGTGTGAAAACCCTGAAGATTTGTGCCAAGTGCACGAACTGTATCAACGGAAATGTTTGGAGTCGACTTCATCACATGCTCTAGATCCATTCTATTTAATGGCCAAGTATCTAACATTGGATCGATACCCAATGCATCCACAGGCCCAAACAAGAAGGCCTCAGAGCTTTCCCAATGAACACGGGCTGCTCTCCATGCCTGTTGAGCATTTGCCAAGGTCGCGTCGTTTGGATTAGCTACAAACTGATCCACTGCCACACTCAAATCCTGAGCTGCAGTTGCAAGATCTACGTAAGTTTGAGTGATAACGTTTTGAGCAACGTTCTTGATAATCTGCGAGTTCGTCTGAGCAAATGCTACTGAACTTGCAAAAATGGAAAGCGATACAAGTACCTTTTTCATTTTAGACTTCCTTTTTTTTAAGATTTAAATTCAAAACCAAAATTTAATTTCAATGTGCTAGTTTTCGGCAAAGACTGAAGGCCTGTACTCTCTTCACCGTATTCGGCCTTAAAGAACGAAGACGAGTCTACTTTCCAATAAAGCCCGCCCGCCCGATACTTAACATCATAACGAGGATATTTTGAGACACTGCCTTGAACCTCTTCGAAAGTGTTTACATGTTCGTGCTTTGCATAGAGAGCCCATGTATCCGAAAAGTTATAAGCAACTTGCACCAGAGAGGACGTCGCTTTGTGTCCCAAAGGACCAAACGATTTTGGTTTTGCAAGCCCCCCAAGGCCATTGTTTGCAGTTACGACAAGGTCCGAGTTTTCCAAAGTTCCCAAAAGGTACTGACCAAGAAGCTCGACTCTTCCAATTTTGTACTGCCCCATCACGGACTTGATTTCAACATGAGAAGGAGCCGTCAATTTTCCAATTTTATATCTATTATCTGTTGTGTTCCCGCGGTAGTAAGACAAAGCCAGACCCTGACCAACTTCGATACTTCCTAATTCGACACTGGCGAAAAGGGCTCTGTTGCCGGTGTTCGTAGATTCGAAATGTCGTTGGTATCCACCACCAACCCAGTTATACGAGCGAAAAAATTCAGAGTTCAACCCATTTACAACTGCCGAGCGAACCGTCACATAATTGTCCATATATTGCATTTGGACACCAGTCTCGTTCCACCCGACTGGAATCATACGTCCTTCAAGCAATGAAACCTCTGTGGCCTTATGAGAATTCGGATTTCCCAGCACGGTGCCAAGGGCCACATACAAAGGAAATTTACCAACAAACAATCTCCAATGATCATTTAACTGACGGGCATAGTAGATTTCAGAAAGTACGACTTCGCCGCCTTTTTCGATTTCAGACTCGAACTCTCCAAACTCTTCTAGAGGCTCGAACTCAAGAGCTGTCCCCACGCCACCGTGTTCAATTTCGATTTCGAATTCAATTTCGGCCTTATCATCAATTTCATATTCAGCTTCGATGGCTAGCTCTCGTAAATCAATTTGCTCCCGATAAATAGGGTCCACCGAGTTGGTCGTTTTAAAAGTTTGGTATCTATTATATAGAAGATCACCATAACCATAGATTTCAAAATCCGCGAACGCAGAACCGCAAGTTAATGACCCCAAAACAAAAAGAATACTGCCGAGCTTTTTCATATGCCGGATATGTAGGCAAAATTAGCCAAGGCGTCAAAAAAAGGGCTCCAAAAAGGAGCCCTTGATAGCCTAGTGAAATCGGACTGAAAGCCAATTGAGAATATAAAACATTTATTAGAGAGATTTAAGGACCTCTATGATCTGGGACTGAATTTTCTTCATCTCATCGTCAGAGCGTTTTTGAGCTCTTTTAAAGTCCAAATCAGGAATCGACCACGCAGGAATCAGGTGTAAATGATAATGAGGCACTTCGAATCCCGCAACGATTTGCCCAACCCGTGGGGCCCCCGAGGCCTGGCGAATAGCCTTACCAATTTTCTGCGATACCACATGCAGATGCTGATAAACATCCTCGGGTACTTCCATCCAAGAGTTGATCTCTTCTTTGCAGATTACAAGAGTGTGCCCCAGGTTGACCTGATCCAAAGCCAAAAACGACAGAACCGTGTCATCTTCATAGATCTTATAACAAGGCAATTCACCATTGATAATTTTTGTAAACACAGATGCCATAAAACCTCCAATATCCAAAAATAAAAAAAGAGAGTCTAGATAGACTCCCTTTTTGAATCGAGTCCCTAGGGACTTGATCCTACCACTTAAGACCTTCTTTACCAGCCCATTTTCCACGAGGACGGTAAATACGGTTATTTGCATATTGCTCAAATGCGTGTGCGCACCAGCCAGCAATACGAGAAACTGCGAAGATCGGAGTGAACAAATCAGTTGGGATCCCCATTGAGTAGTACACAGTCGCAGAATAGAAATCCACGTTTGGCATCAAACCTTTTTGTGAATACATAGTATCGTCAATCAAAGTCGACATTTCGTAGAAATGCGCAAGACCTGCGTCTTTAGAAAGCTTCTCTGACATGCCACGAAGAATACGAGCACGTGGATCGCCGTTTTTATATACACGGTGACCAATACCCATTACTTTTTCTTTGGCAGCCAAAGCGTCTTGTACGAAAGCTTTTGCGTTTTCGATGTTGCCAATCTTTTTAAGCATCAAGATCACTTGTTCGTTCGCACCACCGTGCAAAGGTCCTTTAAGGGCGCCAATAGCAGATACGATTGCAGAGTGAAGATCAGACAATGAAGACGCTGTTACACGAGTTGCAAACGCAGAGCAGTTCAATTCGTGGTCAGCATGAAGGATCAAGCAAGTGTCGAAAACTTTAACGTGTTCTGCTTTTGGCTCAACACCGCCGCCCAACATGTACATAAAGTTCCAAGCAATAGACTTACCTGCTTTAGGAGCTACAGGCTCTTTGCCTTTACGAATAGCATCAAAAGCAGTTACGATCGTTCCCATTTTTGCAGTCAAACGCAAAGCTTTACGAGCATTTGCTTCTGGAGAATTGTCATTTGCATCAGTGTCCCAGTGAGCAATCAAAGAAACAGCGGTGCGCAACCAAGCCATTGGATGAACATTTGTTGGGATGCCTTTAAGTACTTTGATGTACTCTGGCGCCAATGAAATTTCTTTTTCAAGTTCAGCTTTGAATTTTGACAACTCATCTGCAGATGCTTTTTTGTTATTCCAAAGAAGATAGATCACTTCTTCAAAAGTTGAATTTGCAGCAAGATCGTCAATTGTGTAACCGCGATAGTTCAATGTATCGCCAACGATAAATGAAACAGCCGTTGTACAAGCGACAACGCCCTCTAGGCCCTTATCTAATGCGCCTTCGTATACTGTAACCTCAGCCATGGTGTTTTCCTTTCAATTTAGATGACACTACTTTTTTATATCTTGTTAAAACCGAGGGCAACCCTTGCCGCCCTCCGCATTCGAAACCGATTTCGAACAAATCTCTAGGTTCGCGCCAACTTAATAACGCGGTCTTTCACTTCAGCAATAACTAGAGTTTGATCTCTAACCGGATCCTTTTTACCTGAGTACTTCTCGTTACTGTAAAGTATTTCATTACGAAGCTCGTGAACTCCCATTTTAGGTGCGCTGCGAATAGCGGCCTCTAGGCCCTTGGCTCCAAAAGGCTGATTCTGGTTATTTTGAGCTTCTTTAATTCCTTCTGTGGCTAAAATCAGACGATCTCGTGGGTTTAACTGAACTCGTGTCGTCGTAGGTTCCGTGTTAAAGTCTTTAGCCAAGGGACCAGCACAAGCTTTTAAGCTCTGTAAAGCATCTTGCCCGTACACCTGCAAGTAAGCATCGATATTACCAATCGAGCTAAACTCAAATTCGAAACTTCTACGGTCCACGACGCCATAAAATATGCTAGCTGCATCAGAATTCTTAATTTGCGGAACGACATCATTGGCCAAGCTCGACAAAACCTTATGCGGAGGGAGCCCTCGACGAGCCTCAATCTGTGAAGAGATGCGGATGATCACACCCAACAAAACGGAAGAAAGGCTATAGCCACTGGCCGAGGACACAAGAATCCCAAACTTCAACCGATCCTCGTGCTCGAAGATATCAAAATAGTCTCCCCCTGATCGCGTGCCGGGCAGAAACTTAGTAGAAAAATCAAATCCCGAAATGTTAGGAAGTTCCGTTGGGGATAAAAACTTTTGCAGAGCTTGAGCCATTCCCAATTCTTGACTCATCTGAGCCATGATCTTTTCCAAAGATGAATTGGCTTTCATCACTTCACTTCTCCAACGAAGAAGTTCTTGGTCTTTGGCTTGAATCTCTTTCTCAAGAGCTTCTATTTTTTCAAGTAGTTGCTGATTTGTATTAGACATGCCCTCTTATTCTATTAGGGAAATAAGAGGTATTTGAGATAAATTATCTGGAACTAGACTGGTCTTCCGTCGAAAAAACCTAAAAGCGGCGACAAGGAGTCCGCTTAAAGTTGAATTCCAGTCAAAGATCGATAGCTGTTACGAACAAATTCAGCTTGTTTTGCAGGATTTAAATAAAACGCCAAGCCACTACAGTTCTTTTCGGGGTTGTTTGGGTTGGCCACCGCGGATGCAATTCCAATCACCGCCAGCTTGCCTTCACGAACAACGAATAGTGGACCACCGCTATCACCACTACAAACACCTTGATCCGCCTGAATCACGATACGCGATTTTGGAGCTTCCGGCAATTCAGAGAAAGAACTTCCCGGCTGAGAAGCCACTCGTAAAACACCACTACCTTCGCCTTGAAACTCTGTCACTCCGTATCCAGCCATAATAACCGTTTCCTCGGCTTGTATTGACACGCTATCTAAGGGCAATTCTGCCGTTTTATAGCCTGCGGGAATTGAGCCTGAATACTTTAACAGCGCGATATCCGAAGACAGGTTTTTTAATTTATCTGCTTTATCACTTTTATCATAGTCAGTATGAACAACCATCTGCTCTACAGGTCGCAAAGATGACTTCAAACTTGATGCGTTTTCCCAATCAACACATGCTAGGTTGCTGTTGAACACAATCATCATATCGGACGCCTTGCGGGCCGTACAATGAGCCGCCGTAAGAATGATATTATTTGGCAACAGGGTTCCAGTACAAATCCCGCCTTGTTGTCCTTCTTTAAACAAAATCGAAACTGTCCTTGCGGCCACTGGAGAATTTTGTTTTAAACTTCTGCCATTCACAATACCGCCAAATTCCTTTGGCAAAAGACCTTCGCCAGAAGTTGCGCCCTCTTCACACTGAATTGTTTTTTGTGAGATATTAGAATCATCTGCGGAGATATTCTTTTTATGATCGCGGCCACAAGCTGCAAGACCCAACGCGATACCACCAACAATAAGAGCTTTCCAAAACTGCATGCTATCTCCTCGAAAGTAGAAGCGCTATATTAATACGAAACCGCTCTGAATCAGAGGCCCTAACGGCAGCTTTGACTTTTTTGCCAGGCTGTCTAAAAGTTCAACACTCTTATATTCCTCTATTATTGAAATTCGGTGACTTTAAGCCGTTTGTTACTTATTTTGAGGTTGTCTATAACCAACGATGGATCAATTCATGGATCAACGTACCGAACAAAGAACCGTTCAATTATGCTTAAGCCCCTCTGCCGGCGGCCTCGAATTAATGGCCGTGCGTTTCTCGAAGCTCTATACAGAACAGGGCATCGATGCTCCATTGATTGGACTTAATAGCTCGTTCGTCGCCGAAAGAGCTCTCAAAGATTCCGTCGAATTTTTGGGGCTTGAAAAGAAATCTTCTGCCCTATCTAAGGTCCGAAATATTATTGCGATCCTTGATCAAAAAAAATCAACCCATCTCTTCGTTCATCGCTTTAAGGACTTGAAAGTTGTTTTTTTAATTAAAAAAATGCGCCCTCATATTAAAGTTATTGCTTGGGCCCATATTTTTATCGACTACAAGAAAAAAGACGTCTTTCACAAAATGATTTATTCTTGTGTCGATCAACTTGTCTGCATGACTGAAACGCATAAAGACAATCTTTTAAAAAGTCTTCCCATTTCAGAGAGTAAATTGAAGATTGTACCCCTTGGCATTGATTTAAGTCGATTTGCGGTTGATGAACTTTCAGAACAGCACAAACAACAAAGAAAATCCCTTCGCTCACAACTAGGTTGCAACGAGACGACATTTCTTATCGGCTCGGCAGGACGCTTTGATCCCCAGAAGGGCCAAATTGAACTGATTGAAGCCGCTCGGCTGCTAAAAAATTACATCGATTCTCAAGAAACTCCGATCCTTGAGGATTTCAAACTTGTCTTAGTTGGCGAAGATACTCAGGGAGAGCCCGGTACGAAAGCCCATTGCGAGCGCCTTATTGAAGAATATGGCCTCCACGATCATGTGCAGATTTTGGGATTTATGGAGCAGATTCAAGTGTTCTATAGGTCTTTAGATCTTTTTGTTATGCCCTCTTATCAAGAAACCTTTGGCTTAGTTCTAATCGAAGCAATGGCCAGCGGCTGCCCTTGTATGTCGACTTACGCTGGTGGCCCTATCGATATTCTAAACAGAGGTGAGTTAGGACTTTTGGTAGAGCCCAAATCAGAACAGGCTCTTTTTAAAGGTCTATTAGAAGTTTTTAAAAATCGCAAGGTATGGAAGCAGAAAGCGGTGGCGAGTAAAAAGAAAGCTCTCGACGAATACAACGAAGAGAGCCTGATAAAAAATCTGCGCCAATTAATTTTGAACTAAAGCACTCAGGGCTTTGTGCTCTTCGCGCAAGCGCAGCTTCACACTTTCTGGAATTTGATTAGCTGAAGGTCCATTTAACTCGGCAAGGTGTTCATCGATCTTTTTAAGTCGAACATTCAACCCCAACTGCAACCATTCTTTGGATGATTCACTTAAATTTCCGGAAATAGATGCCCAGTCAATATAAGCGACCTCAGACATTTCGGTCTCTTTCTTGGGTGATGCAAAATGCCCCCATGCCATCTGGGCAACAAACTGAAATAACAAAACAATAGCAACCGTCGTGATATACTGCTGATTTCGAATCGCAGGCTCGACACCGTAAATAGCTCCCCAGTTAAAATTCAAGGAAGCCGTCACCATTGCAAAAGTTCCCAATAAAAGCCCCACTAGCGAGACAATCGCCCACCATTTAACAGAGCTCTGCACCGTACGATCCGCCTTGCTTGCAATCCAATAAACTTGAAAAATCCCATATAGACGCTCTCCTAAAAACAGGAAAAGAGCCCCTTGAAACGTCAAGCTTCCGCTCATCATTAAAACCAAAGAAAGCGCCACAGAATAAAATGGAATGCGAATTAAACAACCCAAAACAAATGCCATTACCGACAAGGACAGCAACGGGATCAGACTTTTTTCTACAATCCAAAAAGCAAATTCAGACTGCCCTAAAAGATTAATAAGCAAACTTGAATTCTTTAATAGCTGTTCGGCCCCAAAGTAAAACAGACCGACGCCGAAAAAGAATTCGATCATCGCTTGGCGACGTTGCATATTTCGCACCGTATTCCACGGCAGAATCCACAGCAAAGCCGCCACTCCGATTAGCAGTAAGCCGTTGTATTGTAAATAACCCCACATCAAAACCAGAGGCCACCATAAACCCATTAAGCTTAAACACAATAAAAGCAAAGCTGCCCGTCGAGAACTTAACTTAAAATTATAAGCCGATACTGCCACCGTCGCACTTTCTTGCTCGTGACCTGTACCCAGAACATATAAAAATGCACCTACAAGCATTGCTTTAAAATCTTTAGATTGCAAAGAGTCCAACGAACGTTCTCTCAAGGGTGCCAACACAGATTGCAAAGCTTTTGATGATAGAAACAATCCAGCAAATAAAATAGCCAACGATCCTAACCACATTAAAAACATAAACTCTCCTTAACTGCGAACATATACGTCAAATCTTACTACTTTAGTTTCAATAGAATGACTGGGCTTAAAACCCAAATCCATGGCCAATGGTGCCGCGTCGTGAGGCCGTTTAACTACAATCTTTTTTACACCGGACTTTAAGGCTTTCTCTAATACCTTATCCGCGTCTAAGTCCTTACCAACCAACTCTCGAAAAATCACCATCTCTTGCTTTGGCAAAGCCGTCTTTTTTTTGCCAGCAGGATGCGGATACATGGGATCAAAATAAATAGCATCAAAGCTAGAGGAAACTCCATCTCGATCCAAAAAAACCAGAGCCTCTTCATGCACCAGTTGATAGTCTTTTAACTCGGCTCGAGAGGTCACCGCAAAGGCCTGCTTTAGCAAAAAGAATAGTAGCGCAGATCTTTCAACTCCCGTCACCTTCAAACCAAGCTGACACAGAAGAACCGAATCCGCAGCCATCCCCACAGATAAATCCAAAACCGATTGCGTTCCCTTACCAAGACCTAAAGCCTTCGCCAACGGCTCATTTTTCCCGCGCAGCTGCTTTCGCTGATAGGTAATATGATCTTGATCAAAATCGATACAAAGCTTGCGTCCATCGGAGTCCGTCACGATAGGATTATCAGAGTGCCAGTCGATAACAAATTGAAATTCAGAAAGATCCGTAGAGGGATTCAAAGTAGCCCCAAGGTGCTGCAACCAATGACTTAGATCCGATTTATCCTGAGGGGCAAAAAGTGCGATCTTCATTGAGTGAACAAGTACCAAAGGCTTTCAAAAGTCCAAATACCAACCACTAGCAGGTACAAGCGACGACCAATAGCTTGAATTTTTATAAGATCGGAGCCCACGGGGCTCGAAATATTGCGCACCCGTATGAAGTAACGGCTCGATAAAAATAAAATCGCCAGTGACATGTACCAACCAAAATAGAAACCCGCAAAGCGACAGTGGTAAGCAAAATACAAAATAATAAATATCAACCACCAAGCACCTAAAAGCTTTCGACTTCTATCAAAGCCAAGCCAGGTGATTGTATTTTGAAATTTAGCTTGGCTTAAGATCATAATCTGACCAAAGTTTTTTAGATGAATTAAAAATAAAATCATCCAACCCCAAATGGCCCCAAGGTAAACAACCTCCCAGTCAAAACCAGCCCCTAGCGCCATTTGATAACCTGTCGTCAACAAGGGCCCTAGTAGTACAAAGATCGCTAGCTCACCGCCAATTTGATATTTGAAAGAATGTCTTTTCGTAAACTGCGCCCATAAACCCACAAGCAAAGCCAACGCAACGATCACGCCGACCTCTGGAACGCTCCAAACAACAGGAACAGCACAGCAAAGGGCAAGAAACAAAAAGAAGTACGAATAACGACGAACCTCACAGGCCGTCAGCCAGCCCAATTGGATCACTCGAGAGCCCACATCCTGACAAATACGATCCATTCCTTTGATATGGTCCATATAGTCATTCCGAAAACCTGCGGCCACAAATCCGAAAACAACTCCGAGAGTCGCCAACAAAACGGCCACACTATCTGGCAGATGTTTATCTGTCGTGTTTTTAGTAAGAACTAATAATAATGGAAAAAGAATCATCAAAAGATGATGAAGACGAAATGCCCGTGCAAAAAACACCAAGGCCCCTGGGTACTCGATATCTTCGACCTTTACGATTTTAAAAGTCACGGTCTCTGAAGGCGAGTTAACGTTCAAAGTTTGTATAGGAATAGCCCGATGAGTTTCCGAAAAGGTCCCCAGCAAATAAGATTCAAAATCGGCGTCTGATTTTTGCAGAGTTTTAAATTGCATTATTGAGGCTTCCTTCTCCAGTAGAGAATCTCGGTCAAAGGCTTCAATTTTTGAATCAATTTGTGTTCACTCTCGGGCAGCAGACTTTGCAATGTCGCTAAATGATGTTCGTATAGATGAATCAACTCTTGGTTCATTTTGTCGAACTCTGCAAGTTTAGAATCAAAGTGTTCTTTACCGCCCAGGGCCGCATAAAATTCTGAAAGATCCCGCGACTTAACCATTTGATCGATGACTGATCGAGGCTGCCCCTTGGATACAAAAGCACCAAAACTATTTAAATAACCCGATTTAAGGTCACCCAAAATTGCCTTACCTTCATCATTACGAATATCGTAATCCAAAAGATCATCACTGCGCTGGAACAGTTGTCCAAGAATAGTTCCCATCTCTTCGAGTGTGCTATGAAGTTTTTCATCGTATCGCTCTTGCGCGATGAACGGCGCACGAATACACCATTTGAACAAACTGGCAGTCTTCAGGTTATGAATGCGATCGAGCTGCTCAAGGGTCACAAAAAAATCACCAACAACTGAATCTTGAAGCCACTCGCCCTCTAGAAGATCTGAAATAATCTCGGCCGTGTATTGAACGAGCTTGATATTGCCATGGCCTGATAAGTTCACCATCACGCGGGCCAATAGATAATCACCAGCCAAAACAGCATACTCTGGAGTGTACTTCGTCCAAGCCGCAGGCTTTCCGCGTCGAAGCTGAGAGCGATCCACCAAATCGTCGTGCAGTAACGAGGCATTATGAATAAACTCTATGGTCTGGGCCAACAAATGCTCGGCTTTTGATTGCAGTCCAATAGAGTCAGCCATCATACGAATTAATTTCGCGCGAAAGCCTTTGCCACCCGCAAACAAGTCGTCATAAAGACGATTTAGCTTTGGCAGATAGGCCGGAAAATCTTTGGCATCATAGACTTTCAAATCAATGACATTGTGCTGCAATTTGATCTCCTTGGGAGTGTCTTCTAGCGCCCCAGAATTCCCAATTTATGTGCTTGCTGTCAAGCCAGCAAAGGGCGTAAAACCTTAAAAATGAATCGAATTTTCAAAACACAAAAAACAATGAGCTTTCGTGAAGCAGATCCCGCCCAAATTATGTTTTTTGGTAACATTTTTGGCTGGGCTCATGACTGTTTCGAGCAGTTTATTATCGAGGCGGGCTTTACCTGGAATGAGTACTTTGGATGTCGGGATTACTTCATCCCCATCCGCCACACCTCTGCGGACTATATGGCACCCTTCTTCCCCGGGCAAACCTATGAAATCCAAGCTCTTGTAAAGGCCTTAAGCTCTTCATCAATCACCATGCAATACAGCTTTTCTGGTCCCCAGGGCCCCTGTGCAAAAGTGATTATGATACACACTTTTGTCGATCCAAAAACGAAGCAAAAGACCCAGATCCCCGATTCCTTCAAAACACGCTTTGCGCAATATTTAGCGCAAGAGGAGTCCTCAAATGTCCCGAGGTAATGGAAAAGAATGGTGGCGCAATGGAGTTCAGTTCCAGTGCCAAGGATCTGGCAAGTGTTGCACGTCTCATGGCGAATTTGGCTTTGTGTATTTAACCCTAGAAGACCGCAAAAGATTCGCAAAACACCTAAAGATCAAAACCTCTGATTTTACACAAAACTATTGTGAAAAAACAGGCGGCATCTGGCACCTTAAAGAAGATCCAAAAAATCCTGACTGCATGTTCTTAAAAGGTAAAGGCTGCTCGGTCTATGAAGCTCGCCCGACTCAATGCCGAACATGGCCATTTTGGCCAGAAGTTATGGGAGCCAAAGAATGGGCCAAAGAAGTGAAAGCATTCTGTCCAGGCGTTGGAAAAGGCCGCATTTGGAGCGAGGAAGAGATCGTCAATACATTGAACGAACAACTTGATTCTGAAGAGCGATACGGCAGATAAGATTACAAAATAGTCTCATCTTGAGAATAACTTCAAGCTAGACCAAATTTATTCCGATATCTAGACCCATGGGTACGATTTCGCAAATCCTCAATTTAAGGACCTCTATCGTCGTGGTCGTGATGGCTATCGCGGCCTGCACGAAGCCAACCGTTACGATCGACTCATTATCAAAAGAACTTCCCGCTCCTTCGCTGAAGTCTGGTGGAGTTGAATCTGTAGACTTCCCTGATAGTCAAAAGTTTCTGCAATTTTCTGGGAGCTGCGATATTCGCTCTCAAAGTTTAAAGGTCGCTTTTAAGTTGGCAGGTGAAAGCCTCAATTATCAGTATGTACCAGCATCGACTACTTACAACTCGGCCATTGGCTCTAACGCAACTGCAGTTTCCACAACAACCAACAACGATATCAACTGTAGTGATGGCCAATTTAGTTTTATTTTAAGTAAAGAATTTATCTATAACGCCCTAGGTATTAATACAGACGCTGAACTACAGGCTAAAAACGTTGAGGCTATCTACATCGCTGGTGAGACTCTTTTAGGCCTGACAAAACCTTTAATTTTAGGAGTGAAGGACGGATCTGGAGAGCGAGTGCCTACACAGATAGTTTTAAGAAAAATAAAGCCGGTGAACGCAGCCCCTCAATACTCTTGTTTTGAAGTCACCGCGAATCTTTTAGACTCAAACGGCTTACACGCTGAAACCAAGACTGCCATGGCATTTCAGCTTAAAAACAGCTCGGACCAACCTGTGAGCTTTTATCCAAGTTGGAATGACTGCAATACCTCGAACTCAAGCTCTCTCACTTCAACGGTCAATATTTCAAGCAATAATAGTCAGGGAAATATCTATATTAGAAGTTCATCTAGTTCTTCAGAAACCTACCGACTGGTAAACACAGCCTCTAGCACAAACATCGATACTGCAAATTCTTCAATCTCGATCTCATTCAAAAACACCTATGATTCTAGTAGCGTGAATCGCTTCGTGATGTTTGATTGGAATTTTCCCTACACTTACAAATCGAATGAGTGCTATCCATTCAAGATAGAGTTCAAATCCTACAACTCCAATATCGCGATCAATTCAAATCGAACAGATATCAATCTGAGCTTCTCTTCGGATGTTGCGGGAGTTCAATTCTATTCAAACTCAACCTGTTCGACGGTGCTAGCCAATCCAAAAATCACAACGGCCACTAATTACTTCACGGGCTACATTAAATATTCGGCGGCGGGCACTTCAAATAGTTTTATCAAGAACGTGATTTCAGTGTCGGCCACGGGGACAGACACCGTTAATGGAACTCTTAATATAGATGCAGACAAAATCTACACTTACATCGATCTTACTGACAAAACGGTCATCACCAAGCTTAACAATTTTTCAGAAACATCGCTTGAAACAAACCGATGCTACATGATTTCCACTGATCTGCTTAATGATCACCGAACGCTTTTACCTGCATCCGTTGCCACCCCGATAGACTACGTACTTTCTGGCGGCGCGAATATTAATTTATATAGTAACGGCTGTTACGAAGGTCTGATTAACGGGAGTATGACAAGTTCCGTAGCAGCAGGAAACTATCGAAAATTTATTTTTGCAGTTCCGCTAAGCTCGGGATCATCAAGCTTCACAACAAGAATTAACTCTGCCGGAAGTAATATAACTTCGAACACCTTATCGCTGACCATTAATTCAGGTCCCGTTGGTATTCGCCAAGTTTATAGTCCCGTGCTTGCCATTGGCAGCTGCACCTCGATTGAGTTCGAACTTTATGATTCAAACAGCAATGCCGTAGCCCCTAAAAACCAACTTCTTTTACAAAGTATCTCGACTGGGTCTGCTTCCGTAAATATTTACGGCGATTCAAGCTGCAGCAGCGTAATTTCGGCCGGCTCAGATATTCTATGGCCACCAGATTACAGCGCAGGCAGGTATCGACTTTACTTTAAAGCGACGGGATCACTATCTAACCACAGCTTTAGTCTGACTCCATTCAATCTTGCGCCTGCTGTTATTTCGATTACAACTCAATAGTTTTTTAATTTATCAAAAAGTTGGTTATAGTCTTTTTCGGGATGAAAAACGATGCTTTCAATTTGCTTTCCCTGCCCGTCAGATGGGAAAATCGTTATCGCCTGAAGGTCATCAATACAAATCGAAAGACAACTTGAAGTCATCACTCGGATCTCTTTACCTTTACCGGCATCGCGCAATTCGCTTTTCAATTTATTTTTCAAGTGCTCTGCAACGTCACCAGAAATACTCAACGAGGCAGGATCAATCGCTTTTTGACACTTTGTACAGATGAATACAGCAGCTTTTTGCCAGGTATGATTGGCTGATTTCATATTTCTACTCCTGCAAGACTTTCTAATTGAGCCCACATAATCTTCCCTAATTCCGTCCGTGGGATCTGTTCAACGCGAAATCTAGCTTTGATTCTTTCAAAGGGCAAAACCTCTTTATTATACTCTTCAACTATTTTACGAATATATTCATTTTCATCGCAAGATTGATATAAAACGATTTTGGCTCCTAATCGAGGATCTAACCTTTTTGTAAGTGCCAATTTATCCCCATCGCTAAATGAATGCTTGATGATAAGGGACTCAAATATCTGGCGCTGCTTTGCCAAATTGACGGCTTCTCCACCCACTTTAATGTAATCTTGCCCACGTCCGATAATTTTAAAAATAGAACCAGAGTGAGCTGCAAAATCTTCAGTCGTAAGCCATCCATCCTTATCCAAGGGCGACTCGACTTTAACGGTGTCACCTTCGATATAGATGTAAGAGGTCAAAAGCGAGCTGCTATAAACTTTAAGATATCCCGAATCAGCAATTGCAAATTGAGCATGAGACAACAGTACCGGCTCGGGAAATTCCATTCGCATTAAAGAGTCTAAAGGGGCCGTGACAATCTGTGAGGCCGTTTCAGTCATTCCATAAGAAGGTAAAATTGGGTAACCCAACTCTCGAGATTGCGCATAGAGGTCTCGATCTAAAGCGCCACCGCCAATAACTACAGCACGCAAAAATCCTGGAGCCTTTTCACCCAAGCGAACTAAATCATACAGCTGAGTGGGCACTAAAGAAGTCAACGTCACCCCAGAATCATGGCACTTTTGCAAAAATTCACCTGCGTTCCATGAGTCAGAACCTAAAGTCATAACCTTAGATCCCGAAAGAAAGGCTCGCGCCCAAATACCTAAACCACCCACATGAAAGTAAGGCAAAACACTTAACCAAACATCATTAGGCCGAGCCTTAAGATGATCATTCACGGCCCTAGCCGAATTTAAAACAGCAGCCTTACTAAGCAAAACAAACTTAAAAGAATCCGCACTAACGGTGGTTGTCCCCGAAGTCAAAATGGCGAAATGGGCGTTGAGGCCTTTATCAGTCAAAACCTGCTTAACTTGATTTTCTAATTTTACTTGAGTCGCTTTTTCAAAGCGAGGATTCAACAAAATTTCATTTTTCTGGGAATTAAAATCAAAACTTATTTCCATAGTCTTCCCTAAATTAGCACCCATTCATAATTACGCATTTCTAGATCAAGCCCCAAACCTGGCCCCGAAGGCAAAAAAATTGTAGCTCCTTCACATTGGATTTCGGGATAAGTAGGAAAGTTACGATAAGACTGCATTGTTAAGAACCCCCCAATTGGGTGTACCTTAGATGGATACAAACCTTTAATTTCTTGCGCCACACTTATTGTATGAAGAATACCGACCCAATGATCCATTGCCGATGTAAAAATACATTCTTGCTGTCGCAGCCTGTGCATACCTTGCTTAATTTTTTCGACGCCCAAACGCGCAGGCTTTAAAACTAAATAACGGGCAGCTTCGTCAATTCCCCAGGCCTTTTCCGCAAATTCATCGGCAGCTAAGGGCAATAAATTTTGAGCCTTTTGCCATTCTTCAACAGACCAAGCAAAAGGATCTTCAATATACTCGATGGCCTCGCAAGACCGAGAGCTTAAAGAACTAAAGAATAGTTGGAACTGCTGCAGATTCAAAGATGCATTAAAATCAATACGTAAAGAGCGTGGAGCCAAAGTGATGGCATTTAAACTTTTGGCAAGTTCAAGAACATTGGGCATACCCTTGATTTTCAATTTTTCAAATCCGAGATCTCTTTTTTTCTGATAGGTCTCGCAGCTTAACATTTCGTCTGCTAAAAGAAGATAATTAGACTGGATCGAACTCTGTGAAAATAGCGATCGACCATTGTTTTTAGCCTCAAGCTCTCTGTGCGCAAAAGCTAAAGCGTTTTTAAATAATGGTGTCTCGTTATCGCGAAGGATCGCCTCTAAATTTGGATCCCCCCAAAATGAATGCGGGCAAATATCTGCATATCCCATTTTATTCGACTCTGAATCCTTCAAACAAAGAAGAAGGCCATGAGTTGTTACACCTTTGTCCAGAGCGTTTAACCGAGATCGAGATTGCAACTCATATTTACTAATCCACACCATAATTCATATTGCCCAATCAAAATGACGAAGTCATCTAGACGTCCGGCTCAATCTGAGGCATGTTTAAAAAAATGCCTCATTTTTAACTAAACATAAGTACCTAATTCGTATTGACCGATAAATAAGTGTTACCGAAGGACTTGTCTGTGGGTTTATGTGTCATGCTGGTATTCCTTCTGGATCTTCTTCGGTTTTTTGAAGAAGTTTGTTGATGATCTTTAGTTTAGTTTCTATGCTTTTTTTGAGTTCGAACGGATTTAAAGTTTGTTCAAGCTTTCTTAGCTTCTCTTTGCAGTCTGGGGAGACGTTTGGTGAAGCTAGGATTCTTTCTAAAGGTGTCTGTGGTTCCGAGTATTTCTTCTTGTACTTTGCCCCCACTCGAGTTTTGTATTCCAACTTCATCTGCGGATAAAAAAGATTTTGTAGTAACGACCATTCGTTGCGGTAAATGTCGTTCATCACTTCGATCAGATCTTTTTTGTCTAAACGATCCCAACCAAAAAGCTCCCTGACATGGGTGAAGTTCTTTTGCTCAACGTAACACTGATCATTCTTGCGGTAGGGACGACCTCGCTTAAGAGCGACCTTTTCTTCGCGGTCTTGCAGGTAACGGAGGAACTGATGGTTTAAAAACTCGTTGCCGTTATCCGTGCAGATCGTGTGTAGCCTAAACGGTAAACTTCTTTCAATGTCCACCATGCAAGTCGTAACCCCGAACGAAGACTTGCCCCACATAGCACGGCACTCCGTCCAACTGCTCAGTACATCCGTCACGGTTAGCGTAATCGCATAAGCTCCACTTAAGCTCCCGCCACAGTGGTGAACCGTGTCGGCCTCGATATGCCCCACGGATCCCACGTTGTAGTCCAGGGGCTTTAAAGGGATCATCGTTTTGATGTACTTACCGGCTCTCGTACCGCTATTCCAGTGACGGCGGTATTGTGCCTTGTAGGGCCGCAGATATACATCTATGGTTGTTTTACTCATCTGTAGCAATAAGTGCTTGGTCACATCAGGAGCTTCGTAGTGAGTAATCCAGCGAGGCAAGGCCTTCTTCATTCTGCGCGAACAGAGCTGCCCCATCTCCAGCCACAACTTCTTTAAATGCTGGATCACGAAATCGTCGTAAATACGACGGCGACCTCGAGACTCTTTGGGCTTTTTATTTTTTACATAATTCAAGGCCCTCACGGCACTTTTTCTGTGAACTTTTAAATTTTTCTCCAGCTCATCCAAAATGAGACGCTTCTCCTTGCGACACGCATTCTGGTAACGTTCGCTCATAACTCGGACATAGTCCCACTTACTAGACCCTTGCACCAAATCACCTCCCTGTGATTCTAAGGACTTAAGGCTAGCCTGTTCGGTAACACTATTTAACGGGCAATGAGCTTGGGGACGAAAATCTGGATCTCGTTTTGAGGCAGCTTCGGTAACATTTATTTCCGGGCAATTCGAATTTCAGACAACATTTAAACATTTTCGCAAAACTGCCGATAAGTTAGTTATGTGGCTTAGTATTCGGAAGCGTTGTTTTATTCGGGACCTACGGGTAAGTAATTTAATCTTGCTTACATTGGGAGCACTGTACCTATCGGCCTGTTCATTACAAGCTAAACTAATGCCGACCGAACAAGCATCATTGAACTCTCTTAAAATTCTTTCAGATTCGGGGCCAATTTTATCAACAAATAAATCTTCATATCACATCCGCGGCCTCTGCCCTGTGGGATCGGCGAGTGTTGAGTTTCAAAACTCGATCACTAGTTTGCCCTGCAACTCGGGTGTCTTCGAGGGTGATGTTGATTTATCCGCCCATCCCGATGGGCCTCTTCAAATCTTGGTTTATACAAACTCAGGTCAAGCAAGCACTTGGAATATTCTTAAAGATACGATACCACCGATCGTTAATTTAGGAGCACCGACAGTAATTTACACTGGCCTTAATAAAAATTTAGTAATCCCGGTGACTCTGACAGACGCTGATCAAATTTCCACGATTCCAACTTTAATCGATCTTAGTGGAACAGGTATCAACGACTGCACCGCAAGCTGGGCTGGCACCGGTACGACCTTCCGTCAAATCATCGTGCAAAACTGCAGCTTTTCTTCCGGCAGCCTTTCAGTCAAAGTATTGGCTGGTGCTGTCGCTGATCAGGCTGGCAACTCTTCACTTGATAGCAATACTTTAAGCGGAATCATTATAGATAACATCGCTCCTGGCCTCACCCAAAACTTAACATCCTCGAACATTGGTAACGCGAGCTCAACCTTTCGTTGGGAACTTAATTTTACGGGGGCAGATTTAATCCAATTGAGTTCATCCGATTTGTCGCTTACAGGCGCTAGTGCCGGCTGTACCACAACGATTACGGGAACTGGATTATCGCAAAGAATCGTTGAAATTACGGGATGTTCTGGCAATGGCTCTTTAAGCCTGAGCCTTGCTCCTGGAGTTGCAAAAGACCTAGCGAACAACTCGTCTGCGTCGCTTTCCTTGACTGGAATCACTATAGATAACAGCGCCCCGATTCTTTCTCTGTCGACTGCGACTCCAACAAGCGGCAACTCTGGAACCACATTTAATTGGACTTTAGATATTGCAGGAGCAGACTCGGTAAATCTTAGCAGTGGCAACATCACATTGTCTGGTGCCACAACCGGATGTAGCATCGGTATTTCTGGTTCTGGTCTTACTCAACGAACAATTGCAGTATCTGGCTGTACAGGAACTGGCACATTAGGATTTAGTATTGCAAGCGGAATTGCCACTGACATCTCTGGAAATTCGAGCCCGGCAATAACAAGTAACACGGTTTCCGTTTCTAACTTAGGTGTGACGTTATCTCTGTCTAGTCCATCAAACACTGCCATTCGAAGTACGAGTCAATCGCAAATCACCCTTACTTATGCTAATGCCAATTCTTATTCACTCACGACCTCAGATATAACAATCAACGGAGCCAGTGCGGGCTGCACAAAGGCTCTGTCTGGATCTGGGCCTACGTTCACACTAACAATCGCAAACTGCACTGGAAATGGAACAATTACAGTTTCCGTCGCGGCAGGTACAGCCACAGATGGCGCAACGTCTGCGTCGGCAGCAGGACCATCTGCAAACATCTTGGTGGATAACACAGCACCAACAATCGCCGTTTCTGGTCCATCTCCTTCTATGGGAAATTCAACGACTTCATTTTCATGGATATTAAATTTTACTGATGCGTCTTCCGTAAACTTAACAACAAGCATGTTTAACATATTAGGTGATGCTACAGGATGTGTTAAATCAATCTCTGGCACAGGTCTTAGCACACGAACTTTTAGTATCTCGGGTTGTACTGGTAGTGGCTCCCTGGATGTTGCTTTAGACTCAGGTGCGATTTCCGACAGTGCAGGAAATTCTTCTTCAGCTTTGGCCAGTCTGGGAAGTATCACTCTGGATAACACGGCACCCTCTTTAACCATTGGCTCGCCGACTCCTGCAAACGGCAAGCAATCGACTACTTTTGTTTGGCCTGTCACTTTCACTGGAGCCAACTCGATTTCTCTAAACTCGTCGTTCATTTCTCTGACTACAGCACTGTCTGGGTGCAATATCGCAGTCACAGGAACAGGACTTACTAATCGCAATATTGAAGTCACAAACTGCTCAGGGGAAGGCACTTTAAAAATTTCAATCAATGCTTCGGCAGCGACGGATCTTGCTGGTAACACATCAATTGCGGTTGGACCATCGACACAAGTGATTGTCGACAATACTGCGCCGTTAGTAACAATTGGGGCGGTTTCCCCGAGTGCTGGTAACATCAATTCTACTTTCTCGTGGCCGATCACTTTTTCAGGTGCGGATATATCGAACTTTGACAATAGCGACGTGCAGTTAAATGGAACTGCGACTGCAGGGTGCGTCGCAACAGTAAGCTCTAGTGGTGTCTCTGGTGGGACCGTCAATGTCACGGGGTGCTCCGGGACGGGAACATTATCGATAAAGATATTAGCTGGGGCCGTAAGTGATTTTGCTGGAAATTCAAACCTGGATTCTGCTGTATCGGGTTCTGTGACGGTAAATAATATTGCACCGGCGATTCAAGTAAGTGGACTTCCAATTGGACACGATAGCTCAAATAGTGTCACGACAACGGTGTCCGGAGTTGATCTTATCAACTATTATTTTAAAATTGGCGCGGCCAGTTCTACGGACTGTTCGAACAACTCTGGATACAGTTCGGCCCAAGCACTTGGAGCTTTCAACCACGATTTCAGCTCGTTGCCATCGGAAATAATCAAGGCATGCTTCAAAGGGCAGAATTCTTATGGAACATATTCCGCCATTTACGAGCATCAATGGAGCCGAGTTACTAGTGGAGGATCGGCTGATCCTGCGACCTTTATCAATATTTGTGGAAACCCTGTCAGCTTAACCTCAAATCTATCAACCACGAGCAGCTCCGGAATCCTAGTTGATAGCGGCGGTAGCTCTGCAAACTATATTAATGACAACGAAGTCTGCACATACACAATCAATACCGGTGCTCCGATTACAATAAATCTTGAATTGTTTTCGTCCGAAAGCGGCTATGATTTCTTAGAGGTTTATGACGGCACACTATCTGGAACTCAATTGGATCGAATTTCAGGTGTACGAACAGGCAACACCTACACTGCAAACTCGGGCACGATGACCCTGAAATGGACAACCGATTCATCTGTACGTGCACCGGGCTTCATTATGGCCTGGGGCGGAGCAACTTCATCTGGGGCCGATTTTGATCCAGATGTCTTTGCCTTTTCGAATATAACTAATCCCAATGTCAATACTCAATATTCATCATCAACTGTTATAAATGGCATTTCGGGAACTGTTGTTGCTGGGGTCTCTGGATTCGATGCTGAAATTAGAAATATTTCAACAAGCTCCGCATGGGGACCTTGGACCACCGTGCAAAATGGACAGACCATTGGTATTCGTATGACTTCAGGCGCGACAACTTCGGAAGTAAGAACGGCCACAATTAAAGTCGGAACTCGTAGCGCCTCGTGGAAAATATACTGGGATGCTGTCGCGCCTACAGGAAGTATTTCGATCGCGGGTGGTGCCGCGGTCGCCACAACACCAAATACTACTTTAGATCTTACTTATTCGGACAGTGTTGGTTTTGGTGCTCAACAAATGTATATCACTCAGGACGCGTCTTGCACGACCGCAGGATCTTGGGAAAGTTATACGACTCCAAAATCGTGGACTCTTCAAAATGAAAGTGCAGCAAATACCGTGTATGTCAGATTCAAAGATGAAGCTGGAAACATAAGCCCTTGTTATTCCGATTCAATCAACCAGGATAATCAGATGCCACCCGTGGCGTCACTAACGTCGACGGCAAACCCGTCGATCAACCTATCATCAATTACAGTCGATATAAACTTCAACGAGCCGGTGACTGGCCTCTCTTTATCAGACTTTATCGCTACTAACGCCACTGTTTCAAATTTAACCGGGTCTGGAAAAGTTTATGCGGTTTCATTAACGCCAATAGCACCTGGAACATTCTCGGTTTATCTTCCGGCAAGTTCAGTAAAAGATAACTTCAATAATGATTCAGTAGATTCAAACACATTGAGTCGCATTTATGATAACATTGCTCCGGGAGTCACTCTGAGTACCGACTCATTAACTGTGAAGTCCTCGTTTATATTATCATTGATAACAAATGACACTTCAGTTGGGACAATTCCAGCGGGTTCATTTAATATCACTAATGGTTCTATCAACTTCAATAGCTCTTACATCAACGGTTCAAATAAAATTTATTCGTACACAGTAACACCCGCAAGCTTAGGTAATATTTCAATCACCATTCCTGCAAACTCATTTACAGATATGGCCGGAAACTTTAATACAGCCTCGAATACTTTGACTGTAGAATATCGTCTTCCCCCAGTTTTGGAGTTTGAATCATCATATTCAAGCATCGTCGAGGGAGCTGCCCCCTATACCTTCAATGTTAACGTTAAAATTACACAGCCTTCGAACACTCCATTCTCTTTTAGATTCTTTGCATCTGCGCTTTCCACAGCGCAGGCTGGCGTCGACTACAACTTCCCAAGTGGTACAACAGTCAACGTTGCCGCCAATGCAACATCTGTCAGTCTTCCAATAGAAATTATCGGAAATTCGACCACTAACGGAGATAAAGTCATCGTTTTGGGGATTACCGGAGATTCTAATTCTTATGAGTTTAATCAACTTATCTCTCACACAGTGTTAATCAAAGATGATGAATTCACGCCCAACTCGGTAGACTACATCTTGGCAGACTATAGCGGAGTAATAAAAGTAGTCGCAGGCAAACTATGGGGACTTGGAAAATCGGAAGCCTTTAATAGCTATCAAAATTCTGCGATTAAAGATTCTTTTGCGCAGCTTGATCCAGCAACAACTTATGTCTATGGAAAAATGGGAGATGGCCTCTTCTGCGGAATCACAACAGGTCAAGAGCTTCGCTGCGCAGGCTGGTGGGCAAGCTCAACATCGGGAGCTGGCGGCGCTTGGTTTACCACCCGCGATTCTGGCGTTCAATACAAACAAATTGATGTCTGGTCTTACATGAAGCCTATTTGCGGGGTCACGACCCTAGATAAAATTCGCTGTCGAGGATCTAATACAAATAACATGTTACTTATTGGAGCTGGTGTTGATTTCACCGATACTTTTGTTGATGTCGATGTTACGCGATCATATAAAAAAGTGGCTACGCTTAGAAGCGGAACGATTTGCGGTATTACTACATCCGATGAACTTTACTGCTGGGGTAAAAATAATTACGGTCAGGCTGGTAACGGAACAACAACCGACGTTGGCTCTCCCACTCTTATAGATAGTGGCACTACCTACAAAGATATTTTTTCCGGATTTTATGCGGATCGCTTCTGCGGCATTACTAGCACTGATAAAATGAAGTGCTGGGGATATAATAATAACTCTATTGGCTTGCCAACTGCTAGTAACATCCTTGTTCCCACAATTGTCGATGGAGCTGAGTCCTACAAATTTGTCCTTCCAAATCTTTCATTCGGCGGCTGCGCTATCACAACAGCCGACAAGCTCAAATGCTGGACAGATAGTCCAGGCTACAGCCCCATCTTTGGACAGAGTCTAACTGTTCAGCCAATCGAAGTTCTTTCATGGATGTCCTCAATTAAATCGATCGCTGGAGAGGGGCAAAACTTCTGCGTCGTAAATGCTGCGAACGAAATCTATTGCCGACGTCCCGTTCAGTTTACTTTAAGTTCTTCGAATACTCCTGCAGACGTGAACTTCTTAGATAGTTGGAATAAGATTGGAATGACAACATCTAATATGATCTGCGGAATAACTGTGTCCGGAATTACTAAATGTTCCTCGTCGTTCGAATACTCGGCTTCTGGAACCGGCATCACCGGTTTACGCAACCACTATTTGCCAGTACTTAACTACAACACCTTCGTCGATGTCTCTGTCGAAGGATCCGCCTCAGCATGCGGAGTTGGCCAAAACGGAAAACTTTATTGCTGGGGTGATCATGTTCCCAATAAGCCTTTTAAGCCTTCAAATGCCTGGGACAAAATTCACGAAGCATATCAGGTCTCTACTGCCCCGAACAATCTTGTCGACGTAGAAACGACTGGAAACAGCATTTGTGTGCTAACAAACGACGGGACTCCGTATTGCTCGGGGAAAAACTATAACGGTAGCTTCGGAGTTGGAAATACCAACGAATATTTAAACACCTTTGTGACTCCCAACACTTCGTCAAAATTTACGAAGCTTGCCGTACAAGACTACAATGTCTGCGGAATCACAACAACCCAAAGCCTTGAGTGCTGGGGAAATAGACCTGGCAATGGAACTGCAAACTCTGCAACTCCAGTAACTGTTTTACCGGGAACACAGTTCAAAGATGTCTCTGCGAATCTTACTGTAACATGTGCAATCACTACGGCCGGTCAAATGAAGTGTTGGGGTATGAACGATGGCGGCATGGGCATAGGAAACAACGATTATTTGAATTATTATACTCCGGTCGATGTTGACAATGGAACCACCTATAAACGCGTGCATATGTTATACACCCAAGCTGGAGGCTGCGGAATTACCTCTTCAGATCAATTAAAATGTTGGGGATCAAATACCTTATTTTCATTCCACTTTACACCAACACTGTTTGACGGAGGCGTAACCGTGTCTGAGATTTATGGCGGAGGCGATAGTATTCTATACAAGAAAACTGATGGCCAATGGAGAGGCACAAATCTTGGTACCGCAGGAGCAGGCCTGTCCACACCTACGGGTATAGGACTGACCCCAATCCCCCGCTAATTGTATTTAAATTATAAATCCTAAAGACATCAGCAAACCAAAAAGCAAATGAAGGCCAGCGCTCATTCCCAGAAATTTATTATACATAGGGCCTGGCTCAGTTGTAAAAATCAGATGAGCCAACTTTAAACCCAAGGGCAAAGCTAAAAACGGCAACCAAGCAGCCAAATGGAAATTTTTATTAAACCAATATATATTTAAAACAAAAGGCACAAAGATCAGAATCCCGATTTCAATCCTAGAAAATGTTCTTCCAAAACGAACCGCGAGTGTTCGTTTATTCACCAATTTATCTCCGTCGGCATCTCGCAAATTGTTTATTGCAATTAACACTGTCGCATGAAGACCAATTTGCAATCCCAAGATCCAAGCCTCAAAACTCCAAGCTCCCGTGTGCAAAAAGAACATCCCTAAAACAGCCACAAAACCAAAAAAGATGATAACAAACAAGTCGCCTAAACCTAAATAGGCCAAAGGAAAAGGACCCGCTGTGTACGAATAACCCATCGCCACGGAAAACAGCCCAATAACAACGATAGGCCATCCTCCAGCAACAACTAATGGAATACCTAAGGCTACGGCCCCAGCAAAAAAAGCCGAACCTAGAAACATCACCTGTTTAGCTGTAAGAACACCCGATTGCGTGATCCGTTGGGGGCCGATACGTTTTTCATTATCTGCACCTTTTTTAAAATCAACGGCATCATTCACAAGATTGGTTCCAATTTGAATACAAAAGCTAGCCAGAAGCGCCAACCACAAATAAGTTTGATTGAACTCTCCGGTCAGCGCTTTGGCCAAGGCCGTCGCCGCTAAAACAGGAACCAACGCAGCCGTCAGAGTTTTAGGCCGAAATGCCAATAAAATGCTTTTTAAGGGTAGTTTTGTCATACGGATTCAACCTCGCGATTACACGCTGCAACTTTAAAACAGATTCTGAATTGTTCGACTGAAAATCTAACAAACATTCGGTATAGTGGCCACGATTTATTAACGTCTTTTTTAAAATGGAAATGCGGACATGAATATCGCCCTTATAATTCTTGGATTGTTTGTCGGAGCCCTTCTTGGGGCTTTGATCACTTACTTCAAAATGCAAGCCCGCCTACTTTCTGAAAAGTCCGTGCTAGAAAGTGAAAATCAAGGTTTGCGCCTACGCAACGAGATTTTAGAAAAATCAATTTCGGATCAAAATAAAATGCTCCAAGATCAACGACAACAAACCGATAAAATGGCCGAGCAGATGAAATTGCAGTTTGAAAACTTGGCTCACAAAATTTTCGAAGAAAAGTCTGCCAAGTTCACAGACCAAAATCACAAAAATCTTCATGGCCTGCTAGAACCTCTTAAAGAGCGTATTAAAGATTTTGAGAAAAAAGTCGAAGACACCTACTCGACAGAGCGATCTGAACGAGGCGTCCTGCGTGGGGAACTAGCAAAATTATTGGAACTCAATAAGGCAATGTCCACCGAAGCCAATAATTTAACCAAAGCCCTGAAAGGCGAAGTTAAGACGCAAGGAAACTGGGGCGAACTTATTCTTGAAAATATCCTAGAACGCAGCGGACTTCGTAAAGGTGAAGAATATATCACCCAAGGAACTGATCTTGATCTGCGCGGTGATGATGGACAAATTTTACGCCCAGATGTCATTGTAAATCTGCCGGACAACAAACATATCGTGATCGACTCGAAGATGACTCTGGTGGCCTATGAAGCATATTCATCTGCGGACAATATTGAGGATCAAGAGCGCTTTGCCAAAGCTCATCTAGAGTCTTTAAAGAAGCATATCGATGGACTTTCTTCTAAAAAATATCATGCCGCCGATAAGCTGCTTTCCCCTGATTTTGTTATTCTGTTCATGCCTCTTGAGCCTGCCTTTGCTTTGGCCTTCCGACTTAAGCCCGAGCTTTTCCAGGAAGCTTGGGATAAAGGCGTTGCGATAGTTTCACCGACGACTTTACTAGCCACTCTACGTACTGTCGCTTCACTTTGGAAACAAGATCGTCAGGAAAAGAACGCACTGGAGATCGCTAAACGCGGAGGCCTTTTATACGAAAAATTTGCAGGCCTTTTAAAGGACTTACAAAATCTTGGAGAAAAACTTTCAGCGGCTCAGAAAGCTCACGAAGATGTTATTAAGAAAGTCGCTGATGGCAGAGGAAATCTTATCGACCAAGTAGAAGATCTAAAACGACTTGGGGCTAAGACTGAAAAAACTTTACCTGCGCTCGAAACCAACTCTTAAAAATAAAAAAGCACCCTTTCGGGTGCTTTTTTTTTAACATCTTTAGCCTAATTATAGCTCAGCTTCTTTTTGCGTGATTCGAACAGCCACATCAATAACATTAGATTGGGCCTTGATCGCAACTGTCGGATTCTGCACCACTCGTTGCTGCAACTTCGCAAAGATTGGTTCGCGAATCGCCAAATGATTATCTTGAAGCACACACTGGCGAGCCAACTTTTGAGCCACATTGATCACAACCGGCGCTTTTAAATTTGCAGTCATCTGTGTTGGATCATCAGGAATAGTCACGATACTGAAGTAGCGAGCTCCGTTGATACTATTCATCTTCAAGGCTTCTAAATCACTCTTGGTAAGACTGATATTGTAGCTTGCAGCAAATAGCTCGGGCTCTAAAACAGGGAATGCAATCTGAGGAGCTTCACAACTTTGCAGCCAAGCGAAGATCTCGTCATTTGGATCATCGAGAAGAACAAATTTTCTAAGATCTGCAAAACCTAAAAGCCCTTCAGGCAAGGTCAACATATCCTCTTCTTTGATGGCCACTTGGCCAAAACGAGATGTATTGATAATCACAGAGCCTCCCCTCGATATGACACACCACTGCGCCATTTCGGTGAATACAATAACTCAAATTTGGACTTAATTTGACCTAGACTCAATAAAATTCAGGTGATTTGACTGATTGCTCCAGAAAACACCGAAAGGGCCCCTTGGCCCTTTCATGTTTGCAATCTTTTGACGCGTAAGCTTATTTTGCTTCAGGCTTTAAAAGCTTAGCGACAGAACGTGTTTGATCCGAGGAAACCGCTGCAGACTGCTGGTTTTGATCCTGAATGGCCACATAGACTTCTTCGCGGTGAATTTTCGTATCTTTAGGCGCTTCAATACCCAAGCGCACTTGCTTGCCCTTTATTTGGACAACTCTGATTTTGATGTGATCATCGATAGCGATGCTTTCACCCAACTTCCGTGTGAGAACCAGCATGTTCAACTCCTTTTGATGCCACCGTTATCGGCATTTTCGAGCGGAACTGTAGTTATATTTTTTATTTTAAGAAGTCAAGAAGGCTAGTTTGAATTAATTTACCCGACGTTTCTAAAGTCGCGCGTAAAGTCGAGTCTGATCTATTGATATCAGACATTACCTGAAAGACATCTGCATCTTCCAATTGCGAAGCTAAGACCTTATTATCAACAACGGCCTTTTGTAGTGAATCCATATTTCCATTCACCGCCATCACTCGAGAACCCACCTCTGAACGCGCCAATACAACCTGGGAAACAGCCTGATCTAAAACATCCAACGATTCCTGAATTCCCTGCTTGTCATTCGTTCTTAGGGCTGTTTCAAGCCCCTTTAGAGCCATAAAAAGATTCACTCCGGGCTCTTCTTTGACCGGGTCTTTTTTTGACATCTGTGCTCTGGTCCCCGAGGATGCGGGTCCCCGAGTCATGACAGAGTCTTCCTCAGCCTCTCGATTACGCTCGACCCGGTCGGCCTCTTCGGCCTGGAACTCTTTAAGAGCCGGTACATCTGTCGGCGTCTCATAGCGTGGGCGCACAATGCCGTCCCCACCAAGACCTTTTCCAAGAAAAACCTTACTTCCTGGAGCGTTCATCGCAACAAATGAGTCCTTGTTGGTTTGAATCTTGATATCGCCGTCATCACCGTAATAGTTACCTTCTTGGTCAAACGGTGTCGTCTGCGTTTTAAATCCGCCAAACACATAACGCTCGCCCAATTTACGGTTACCAATTTGAATAGCCTGATTATAAATTTGTTCGATTTCAGCAGCCGTGACCATACGGCTCTCTGCATTTCCCGAAGCATCCGAAGACTGAGACACCGCAAGCTCTTTAGCTCGGACCAGAATCTCTGTAAGCTCGCCCAAGGATTGGTCTGAAAACTCAAGAAAAGCCTTAGCCTGATTAATATTCTTAATATACTGACCATTCCCGCGCTCTTCAGTACGGGCCGCCAGCACTCGCGCACTTGCTAAAGGATCATCCGAGGGCTTTGTGATGCGCTTTTGAGTCGCCGCCTGATTCTGCAAATCAGCCATCTCAGTACGATTCTTTTGAACGTTCTGATTAACTTGGTTAAATTGCATCTTATCAGCGATTCTCACGTTTTCACCCTACTCTTATAAACGTTTTAAATTCAATACTGTATCAAGCATTTCATCAGCGGTACGGATCAATCTGGCAGAAGCATCATAAGCCTTCTGGAACTCGATCATCTTGGTTGTCTCTTCATCTAAAGAAACGCCACTAATACTTTCACGGATATTTGCTAACTGCTCCATCGCATTCTTTTGCGCCTCGAAAGACTTTACCGCACGCTGGGTGATCGTTCCAACCTGACCCACCTGAGTATTATAAAAATCATCAAAGGTAGAGGTTCCCCCCTCCATGACGTTCTTGTATTGCAAACTCGAGATCACGTTGGCGACTGTATTTTCACCAGGAGCATCCGCTTTGGCAGAGGCGACTATACGCCCCACATCGTTATAAATTGTTTTATTAATGGCGATTGTCGAAGCAGCACCTTGTTCGCTGTCGGGCATATCAAAGAACAGCACTCCCGTGTTGCCACTGCGATCAAAGCCCTCAATATGAGCCTTATTGACCTCAGTGGCTAGAGTGTAGGCCATTTTATCAACCGCAGAGATCAATCCCTCGATCGTTTGATCGCGAACCTCAAGGATACCCCCAAGACGACCGCCCTTAATTTGCGTTGTCACATTGGCGTCTGCTGACGAACCACCATCGCGAGCATAAAATAATTCAACGCGATCACGAGTATCCGTGTACTTAGCTTTTAATTCGTTAGCTGTAATACCACCAACTAAAATGGCCGTACTACCGGCAGTGACCGTCACCATGCCGTTATTACCCTCGGCCCAGGTAATATCAATTTTTTCGCCCAATTTTTTCAATAGCACATCTCGACGATCACGTTCGTCATTGGCCGGTGCTCCAGAAACCTCTACCAGCTGAATTTTTTCATTTAGCGAAGCAATTTCTTTAGTGATCTGATTGATTTCTTGTGACGAAGTGATCAGCTGCCCATCGATATCTTCTTGAACATCGCGAAGTTGTTTAACGACACGTTGGAAATCTTTGGTCAAAGCCACGGCTGATTCTCGCACCATGGTCCGAGACGCCAAAGACTCTGGATTGTTGGAAAGCTCTCGGAATCCGTTAAAGAAATCCGTCATGTACTGATTGAGCCCTTTATTCAACTGTTCATTATAAATCTGCTCGACCCGACCAAGAGCATCGGCTTTAGATTCCGCGAAACCTGTATTAGTGCCTTCTCGCTGAATCTGCTTTTCCAACCAAGGATTGTTCACACGGGTAACAACCCCGGCTCTTGCCCCCATACCGATTTGAAGCTTACCTTCGTTGACGGGAGTGTTACTCAACATCTCAACTCGCTGGCGTGAGTAGCCCTCGGTCGATTTATTTGCGATGTTATGCCCGACCGTTTGTAATGCCGTCTGCGAATTCGCTAAACTGCGTTTACCAACATCAAGCATCGAAGAGATTTTTGACATCCTGTCACTCCAACGAGGCTATGTTTAATTAAGCTTCCTTGCTTACAAAATTTCCTGCAACCTGCGGTCCTAGTTTGTACTGTCCTTTTTTCTCGTAAGTCTTTTTACCTGAAATAGTTTCTTTTAATTCGTTTAAAGCACCATTCAAAGTGCGAAGAGCCGTCTTCGCATGCTCTTCATTTTCCTTATTTAGATCAGTAATACGCTTAATCAGCATATCTAAAGCGGAATGTTGAATACGAAGTCTTTCACCAAGATCACCACCAAGCTTATGAGAAAGCTCTAGTAGACGAGGATTTTCAGCATCGCATCCAATCAAAAGCGCAAGGTCAGAGGCGCAGCGCATACGCGCCACATCTGCCAATCTTAATTTCATTAACAAAGATTCTTTGGTAAGATTATTTTCTTCGATCTTTTCACGATCAGCAGAGATAAGAAGATCTTTTTCTTTTCGCACAACATCCAATAGCTGACGATAAAGCTTAGTAATATCTTCTAAGTTTGAAATCAATTTCTGAGCAGATTTTTCGACCGTCGCATCCATGCTTCAAGTCCTTTAACAGAATGTTTTTAAAAAGGTCTTACAGAATCTCTAGTTCTTGATCAATCATTCGATCAGCAACTGCTTTAGAGTCGACTTTGTATTTACCTTCATCAATCAACTTACGGAATTTTTCAACCTTCTCCATATCCACATCTGGTGCCGCTTTCGCTAGTTCCTTGATGCGTTTTGCTTCTTGAGCTTTGGGTGAAAGTTCAATTCGAGTAGAATCAGATGAAGCCAATCCTGACTTCGATAAAGCTTCTGCTTTTGTATCGATAGATACACCACTCTTAGCTTTGGCACTATCAGCTTTATCAGTCTTTGCGCCATCGACCAGATTCAAATTCTGACCTATTTTATTGTGTGTGATCTTCATAAGATTCTCCTCTTGAGATTCATAATATCACAATGAGACGTGTCTACAAAATCATTCTGAGACAGTTTTTAGATCCCAGACCAAGTTCTTAGCATCGACCCCTAAAAGCCCAAGAGTCTCGCCAGCTTGCATTTTCGTACCTGTCGAAATATTTGACAGGCCCTTAAAATAAAGTCGACTCTTAAGACCATTGTCGTGCTCAATTTCGTATAAATTTTCCTCTGGACCAAGGGCGGTTTTGTTTAGCAGGGTGCCTGCCCAAGGAACCTTTACACTTCGATCTTCTTTCAAATCCAGCTCTGCAATCTTGAAATTGTATTGCAGACGCCCCTCACTTTTTTGTGGTCGAACCATTCCTTGATAGTTAGAACGCTCATTCACCTGAATGGGGCCTACTGGTTTTTCTACGGGCTTCTTAAGGCCAAGCTGCGGCCCAAACCGCTCGACCATTTGGTCATAAATCAAATCAGACAAACCAATGCCGCCCTTGTCAGACCACTTCTCGACATACTCTTCATCAAGTTGTCCCCGAAAGATCTGCTCGGCCTGGTTGGTTTTAATAAATCCACTTTCCTGAACCGTCGATCGCATCGACTTCATCATCTCGCGCAAAAAATGCTTCTCGTACATATTAGAAACATCACGCAACTGCTGTTCAGGTGATTTAGGTTCTGGCGGTGTCATAAAGCGGTTGACCTTCATACGATCACCTCATTACCTATGACACAGAAAATAGAAAAAAGGGAAAAGGGGAGTTGGTTCCGAGAACATCGTGCATCCTGCACTTGCTTCTGAATCTCAAGCTTCGGCTCTTTAACACCATTCCTTGGTGACTGTAGATCCTTAGCTCCTGTTTCCTGCGAGAAACTTTTGATCCAATACCATCCTTGGTTTGCGATCTCTTTCCCACCCTCCCCGGGATTCACACACATCCATGTGTATGAATTTATATTTCTAAGTATATTAAATGCTGTGTCATTCCGAAACAAAATTCTCATAGAATTTCGAGTTCCCCGTGCAAAGCTCCAGCTGCCTTTATGGACTGAAGTATTGAAATCAGGTCTTTCGGCGTGACCCCCAACTTATTCAATGACTGGACCAGCTCTCCAACACTCACACCAGTTCCCTCGCGTTCGCTTGGCTTTTCAGTTCCGATCAAAATAAGTTTCTCTTCACTATTCTTCTTCACTCCGTCACCAACTTTCAAAGAAAGACTGCCGTGCGAAACTGCGACTTTAGAAATTCGAACTCTTTCGCCAATGACAATGGTGCCAGTTTTTTCATTAATAATAACTCGCGCGACTTGATCCGGATTTACCTCGGTAGATTCGATGGCCGCTAACAACTCGACGCCTCTGTTTTCATAAGAAAAAGGCGTAATAATATCAATCGTACCTGCGTCTTTTGCCGAAGCATACATGCCTCCCAATTCACGATTCACGGCAAGAACCGCACGCGCTGCCGTTGTAAAATCAGGATTGTGCAAAGTTAAGCGATACATCTTTCTTGAAGCAAAATCCGCCGTAATATCACGCTCGATAATCGCACCATTCGGAATTCTACCCGATGTGGTATGAAGATTTTTTTCGTCTCCACCAATTAAGATAGATCCCTGGGCAACGGCATAAACTTGATCATTCGCTGCTCTTAAAGGCGCCTGAAGAAGCGTTCCCCCTTGCAAAGATGAAGCATCACCAATCGTACTTACTGTAATATCTAACGGATTACCTGCTTTCGCAAAAGGCGGCAAGTTCGCGGTAATGATAACTGCTGCTACACTTTTCGAGGCAAAATCTGGCGAATCTAATTTCATTCCCAATTTATCAAGCATACGAACCATACTCTTACTCATGAACTCGTTTTTGCCGTCTCCAGTCCCTTTAAGACCGATCACAATCCCGTATCCTATAAGTTGGTTTTCTCGAACGCCACGAATACTGGCAATGTCTTTCAGACGAGCCGCTTCTGCAATGACACTAAAAAGGACTAAAAAGGCTAAAACAAACTTACTCATTGCGACTGCTCCTTCTGATACTTACCACATCATACTGAGGGTCTAACAGCTTTTGAGAACTAATACCTTCATCGTTAAAGTCTTCGGGACGAATCATTCCAGTTACAATAACCTTGTACTCACGTTTGCCAATCATAAATGGCTGAGCCCCCTTGATACGATAATTTCCATCCGCCAAGCGCTCGACAATCTTCGAAGGGACATTCGCCACGGACTCAAGAAGTTCTTTAGTTTCTTTTTCATCAGCCTTTGAATCAACTTTCGGCTCGGCCTTTGCTGGCGCCGCAGCCACGGGCTTTCCATTGGCATCAGCTTTTGCTGCTGGTGCCTCTGAGGCCAATCCACGCGAAGCATTGGCTGCATTTTCTTGCTCCTCCAGCTGCTTCAAAAGTTTTTTAATTACCCCAACTTTGGTTTCAATTTGTTTTTGAGCTGTGCCATCCAATTTCACCGCAAGGACATCTCCCTCGCGTCTACTTTTGTTTTGAGCAAAAAGATATGCGCCCTGACCTTCCATCACCCACATCGATCCCGCACTTGCATTCAATTCAGACTCTTCTTCTAAGGAATTTCGGGTATATCTTTTGTACTGACGTCCAGTTTGAACTCCTACCTGTGGAGTCTCTGAATAACGGGGCGTCTTGGACATATCTTCAAGCATCTGATCTTTATTCGTTCCACCCAAAAAACCTGGCGTAGCGCAACCAACCAGCATGAAAAGAAAAACAAAAAATAAAGAATTTAAAATTTTAATCGTCACTGAATCCTCACAATTCCCTTATCAACTACGACGCCGCTAAGTTCCTTCTTGGTTACCGGATCTTTTACTTTTACTAAGTCCCCAACAACCCCATTATCTGTTGCCGTCATATTTGTCGAGATTTCAAAGTCAGAATTTTCCCCACCAATGATCACCTTAATCAATTGTCCACGCTGAACAACATGCTCTTTCTTAATATCCGAAGACCAAATCGGAGAGCCTGCACTGATTTGTTTATTAAGTACTTGCCCCATCAATTCGGACTCTTTCGAACTCGAATCTTTAGACCAAGTGATATCCACAGGTGCCAATACGACGTCTCCTGGCTGAATTCTTTCATTAGCGCGTAGCAGTCGACTTGCGACTGGCATTGGCTTTTTAATTTGAACCCGTCCAGTAATCCATAGTGGCGAAAGCGCATTTTCTTCTTTAACCGGCAACATAAACGAACCTTTTGTATTTAAATTTGAAAAATCAAATGCATAATTTGGCGAGCTGACTTTAGGAAGCTGATTTAATTGGATTGAAAAATCACAGTCCGAACACTGAGCTCCAAGATGATTTAAAAGTAATCGCTCGATATGATTTTTTGCCAAGCCGTTAAAGCGGACGATTTTGATATCTCCCGCAATTATCAACTGGGGCTCTTGAACCATCACTCCCTCGGGCATGATTTTAAAAGCTTGCCGATATAGCTTTACAAGTTCTAAAGGCGAAAACTGTTCTTGCATCGGCAAATCAATTTTTTGCAATGCCTGCAGCAAAAGAAAACTGCCTCCGCCAACGGCCGAAATATCTAACAAGCTAAGCTGTGCTTGATCCGAAACCTCAATTTTCGATTTCAATTGAATTTGGGGCCGCCCACTACCGTAGGCTGCAACCAAAATAAAATTAAAAAGAAAAATGGAAATTAAAAGTCTTAGCATCGTTTATCTCATATTATTAATGCCTTGAAGCATTTGGTCTGAAGCCTGAATCATTTTTGAATTGGTCTCGAAAGCACGCTGGGCATTAATCATGTTCACCATCTCTTCAACGATATTTACGTTGCTTGCCTCGATTTGCCCCTGCGCAATTTGGCCAGTCCCATTTTGGCCCGGCTGCGACGTAATTGGCTGTCCACTAGAAGGAGTTTGCGTAAAGACGTTTCTTCCCATGGCTTTAAGCCCCGCTGGGTTGATGAAATTTGCGACCTCTATTTGCCCCACAATTTGCGGGGCCGAAGTCCCGTCAACAGTAACACTAACTTCGCCGCCAGGAGAAATCTCGATACCAGTAACATTGGCCGGAATATTCAATTGAGGTTGCAGTGCATTTCCATTTTTATCAACGACGTTGCCGTTAGCATCCTTTTTAAATGAACCATCACGGGTATATCCCGTTTCGCCAGTTGGCAACAGAACCTGAAAAAAGCCATTGCCTTCAATTTGCATATCAAATGGATTTTTCGTCACAACGGCAGACCCACCCTGCATATCTTTTTTGATTCCAGCGGCTCGAACTCCCAAGCCTACCTGGACACCATTCGGTGAATTTGCGATTAAGCCAGTGCTTTGACCTGGTTCCTTGATCGTCTGATATACTAAGTCTTCAAATTCTGCTTGCGATTTTTTGAAGCCAGTTGTTGATACGTTCGCCAAGTTGTTGGCAATCACGTCCATATTTGTTTGTTGCGCGGTCATACCAGTAGCAGCTGTCGTTAATGACTTAAGCATTTATCCTCCAATTATGGATTGATCTTTCCAACTACGTTAACAACTTTATCACTCATAGAGTCGTATGCAGAAATCGCTTTCTGAGTACCCTCAAAAACCCGTTGAGTCTGAATCATGTCGACCATTTCTTGAACGATATTAACATTCGACGTTTCAACAAAGCCCTGTCGCATCGAAGGCGCCGATTGCTTTTCAATGGCGACGGCCGAGCCCTCTGGAATTTCATAAAGATTAAAACCAATCTTTTTAAGCGCTGCTTTATCCACAGTTTTAACCACACTGATTTTTCCTAATAAAGTTTCACCCTCAAAGACGTCGCCCTGATCGGTGATCGAGACCTCGCCTTGACCGGAAAACTTGATTTGACGCTCTTCTGGAGGAGTTCCGGCATCACCTTCTTTTAGAACAAAATTTCCATCCCGAGTTACCAAACGGCCTTCGCCATCTAATGAAAAATTTCCGGCTCGGGAATACTTCACGCCAGAGTTTGTTTGAATTTCAAAAAAACCAGGACCATCCAAGGCAACATCCAACTTGTTTCCCGTGGGCTTCAAGCTTCCCTGCGAAAAATCAGTGAATGTCCCCTTCACATCAACGAAAGAGCCTTCACGTCCGTGTTGATTATAGAAAGATTCAATCGAAGCCACATCTCGTGGAATGTCTAATACTTCAGGAGCTTTTTCATTGTCCGTAAGATATTCGTAGAAAGCTTTTTGGTCGCGCTTGAATCCTGCGGTATTTACGTTCGCAATATTATTTGCGATTGTATCCATTTTCGTCGACTGGGCCAAAGCCCCGCTCAACGCTGAGTAAATTCCTTTTGTACTCATGAAGTCTCCTGCGGACATCCTGTCCTATCTCAATTTGAAGCAATGAGCGTGCCACAGAAAATTGGCGCAATTTAACTAGACCATCAGCTTGAATAATGTCGTAACTCCTTAATTCACACTCAATTCGCCGTCAGTCTTTTGACGTCTAGGAGAAAATTGCCGACGCCTTAAGGTCTGGTTTCATTTTTGATGATCGACCCAGCTCATTTCCATTTACATAATAAAAATATGAACAAATACGGGTTTTTCATGTTTCTTTTTTTACTACTTGGAGCTTTCAACTCTATGGCGGTAACGCCTATTGAAAATACCCATGGCAAAACCGAAAGTGTTCAGACTCTAAAAGAACGTCTAAAATCAATGACCAAGTCTTCTCGTATTACTACCTCTGACAGTCTGGTCTTCGATCTTCCAGTCACCTACAATCGCCAAGTCAGTCAATGGATTACATACTATCAAGTTAAGGGAAAAAAATGGTTCCCAAATTGGCTGCAGCGCTCTTATCAGTACATGCCTTTCATTCAGCGCGAACTGAAAGAGTCAGGTTTACCCACAGATCTGGCCTATATGGTAATGATTGAAAGTGGATTTGCATTCAATGCAACGAGTGTGGCCGATGCTGTGGGACCATGGCAGTTCATTGAAGCAACAGGTTCACGTTATGGTCTGCAAAAAAACTGGTGGCTTGACGAGCGCCGAGATCTCATGAAAAGTACTCGAGCCGCCATTCGCTATCTTAAAGACTTATACTCCGAATTCGGTTCATGGTATCTAGTCGCTGCTTCATACAATATGGGCGAAAATGGTCTTCATCGGCAAATCAACAAACATGGAACGAAAGACTATTGGGCACTGATCCGCAAAAATGCGATTCCTAAAGAAACTCAGGATTACGTTCCAAAGATTTTGGCAGCAATGCTTATTGCTAAAGCTCCGAATCTGTATGGCTTCCGAGGCCTTGAAGAAATGGATGAATTTTCATATGACGTTGTCGTCGTCCCCGGGGGAACCGACTTAGATCAACTTGCCGACCATCTTGGTATTACGCGAAAAGCATTAAAAGATTTGAATGCAGAACTTGTTTTGGGTTACATTCCACGCCAAGTCAGCAAGCACATGATTCGAGTTCCAAAAGGAGCATCCCGAATGGTAGCAAGCTGGATCAGTGGAAAAAGGAATTTGGCTTACGAATGAGCAAAATTGTCGTTCAAAAATATGGTGGTGCAACACTTGCTGACGCAGAAAAAGTGAAGTCAGCAGCCAAGCGTATTTCTGAACAAGCGGCCCGTGGTGATTCGATGATCGTCGTCGTCAGCGCCATGGGGAAGACAACGAATCAATTGATCGACTTAGCCCAACAAGTTTCTAAAAATCCCTTACGGCGTGAAATGGATATGCTACTATCCGTTGGTGAGCGAATTTCAATGTCCCTAGTTAGCATGGCCCTAAATGATCTTTCTACGCCCGCTATCAGTTTCACGGGCTCTCAGGCAGGTATCCTTACCGACGAAGATCACGTTAATGCATTCATTCAGGACATTAAAGCCATTCGAGTGCAAGAGGCACTCTCAAAAAAGCAAGTTGTCATTTTAGCCGGGTTTCAAGGTGTCTCTCCTAAGACAAAAGAGATCACAACTCTGGGCCGCGGTGGCTCTGATACAAGCGCTGTGGCAATGGCCGCAGCATTCAATGCAGATCATTGTGAAATTCTTAAAGATGTAACAGCAGTATACACTGCCGACCCCAACCTAGTGAAAAACGCACGTCCTTTGCATACTTTGAATTATGATCAGCTTATGGAAATGACATTCTGGGGAGCCAAGGTCTTGCACTATCGCTCGGTAGAATTAGCCAAAATGCGAAATGTTCCGCTTTATATTGGTCCCGCTGCGGACTCTAAAGGCCAAGGAACTTGGGTAAAAAAGGATTTAAATATGTTTGAATCAGTCAAAGGTCTATCGCTGAACTCGCACGAAACTGTTTTGGAAATCTCGGTAACGGGCCAACAGCCTGGCACAAGTCTTAGTACCTTGCGCGCACGCTTTGAGGAAAAACAAATTGCCTTCCCCCAACTTCTACATACAGAAGTTCAAGGAGGGAACACCCGAGTTTTACTGACGGGCCCGCAGGAAACAATGAAGTCCGTCCAAAGAGAACTGGCTCAATCTCAAGATATTAGTTTAATCCCTCAAGTCTATTCCACAGTGACTTTAACTTGCACCGGAGCTACCTCTCCACTTATCGTCGAAAAAATATTAACGACGATGGAGAACGCTCGAATTCCTATTCATAAACTAATTATGAGTTCAATGAGTGCCACAGTTCAAATTGATCAAGAGCACCGACATCAGACCTTAAGCTGTCTTCATCAACTCATTTAAAATCGTTCTCGATCCACGGCAGAAGGCTGATTATGGTCTAAACACTTTTGAACAGAACTAAAGAATTGTCCTTGAAGGGGATAATACGGTTTCTGTTGATTAGCTGCGGACTCATCCAATACGTCAAATAAACTTTGAACATCTTCCAAAACACATTTCATATTTTGAATGTGCCCAAAATCATCGCTTGCGACAAAATAGCGAGCTTCGATTAGACAAAAAGACCTTTTACACGAGATCCGATCAAAAGAAATTGGAGCCGCCGCATGCAATTGCTCTTCTCCAACCAATCTTTGCAGACTATTCAGAACCATCAACTCATCGGCAGATGTTAAAAAAGCAAAGGCTCCACTTGCAGCAAAAAACACAATAGATGCCAGCGATAAAAGTCGACGTTTAGAAAACATAAGGACCTCCCCAGAGGCCCTTAAACTAACTGATGTTGTAAGCTATAAACATGATCCCCATCAGCTTTATTAACCGCAAAATGCTTATTTCATGCGGCTTTTGGGACATTTTTACTCTTTCATCAGAGTCGGTTCTTTTTCTCGGTAACGGTTGTTAATTTTATGCCATATATTTGTGTGGGGGCCCGTTATTCCATCAGGACCTGTCATCCCCGATAGTCCCGAACCTTCAGGCATAACGCCTCCTTGTCCTGGCAAGAAGCGGCTAAGATCAGGATGACCGCCACGAACACCATCATAAATTAACTGACCATTTTCATCACGCAAAGGTTCGCCATCTGGTCCGACGGCATAGCCTCCGCCACCACCCAAATTCGCACCGCCACCAGTGCCACCCGCTCCATAAAACCCAGCGTTAATATCCATTGGCTCATCTGAGGCATAGTCTCCAGACTCGTCACCTGCACCAAGACCACCGCTTCCGCCACCGCCAAGACCAGCCCCACCTCCGCCACCACCAGCATCTCCTGATGTTGCCCGAGGTGCACCACCCTCAACATTCATTCCTGAAGAGGCCTGATCTAAGGCGCCATCGAGTCCTCCACCACCAGTTGATGATGTCGTAGCCCCACTTGCTCCATTTCCATTCACAAAACCACCAACTTTTTCAGAGGATGTACCACAGGTCGGATCCTGAGGATTCTTTTGGCAGATACAAATTTTATTCGAAGCATTCGCGGGGTCAGAGCAATCACTTGTGGTTTGCTTACAACCAGAGGCATTTGGATTCGACTTACAGAAGTCAGGAACTGCGGCTGCTGTTAAGGAACCACACTGCTGAGCATTCGTTAAAGTTCCTGCGTAGTTGACAATCGCTCTCTCGGCTTCTTGAATTTTCGCATCCATCGCCACACATTCTTTACGCGCATCTTGTGACTGAGAATATGCCTGTGAGGTCGACAACTGATCTAAAATTTGTTGCTTGATTTCGCTCGCATTTTGATAATATCGAGCTGCAATTTCTTGGGCCTTTTGAGACGCGCACTCATTCATTTGAGTTCGTACATCTTGGCACGCTGACATACAGCTGCCTCGGTTAGATTTGCAGTTAATTCTCCATGCCGCAAGAGCCGCATTAGCGCCTGAAATCAATTGCGCTGTCTTCTGACAAGAGGCTGCAACACTTGATGCGGTCATTGCCCCTGCTCCTTGCGTGATATTTGCGGCGGCTCGACCTAGCTCGGACATGCTATCGTTTTCCTCATCACAAGAGCCTTTGGCACTTTCAAGCTTTGCATCACAATTCGTTTTCGCCTGTTGAGTCAGCGATTCGCAGGTATTTACCGCAGCACTTATATCGGCATTCACTCCACCACTACTTGTTGTTGAATCCGGCATATTTCGGCAAAACTTATCATAGGCATACAAATCGCACGTATTTGGATTCGGCGGCCCCGCACTGCACACTTGTTGCCGACGTGACGTCGACCAATAGCGAACCTGTTCTTCGCACATTAAATCGCGACTACTTGTCCCCGCAGAGGTCGTCTGCTGCCCAGAATTAGCTGTAGAACTCTTGGTCGAAGATTTTGTTCTTGGTTTAGTTGTCGTAGTCGGTTTTTTTGCCGTCGTACGCTTTGCCACGACTGTCTTTTTTTGTGCCGCCTTATTATAACAATCTACAGATCGCGTATCACAATTGCGAAAGCACTGATAGTCATTCTTGCCGCAACTAGAAGCACATTGGCGCATAAATCCATCACACGTTGAAGCCGCCCAAGCATCGGATTTAGTTAGAAAAAGTCCACCGAAACAAAAAAATAAAATATATAGAATAAAGCGAATTTTCATAACCCTTTATCGTCGCAATTTCGTCACAACTTAAAACAATTACGCGCGCCAGATGCGACCAAAGTCGATTTATCAGATTTGCTGTCTCACATTGAATCAGCCTCGGGATCTTTGATTATTGACCATTTCAAAATTCGAGGCGACATTGATAAAAAGTTTCTAAAATAGGAGCCCCACATGAGCCAATTTTTCGAATTTAAAGTCCTAGATGCACAAAATAAAGAACTAGAGCTAAAAGCTTATCAAGGTCATGTTGTTCTGGTCGTTAACGTTGCCAGCAAGTGCGGCTTCACTCCCCAATACAAAGGTCTTGAAGAGCTTTATCAAAAATTCAAATCTAGAAATTTCATAATTTTAGGATTTCCTTGCAATCAGTTTGGCGCTCAAGAGCCAGGCAATAACGATGAAATTCAATCGTTTTGCAGCCTGAATTACGGAGTTAGCTTTCCAGTTCTTGGCAAAGTCGATGTCAACGGCAGTCAAGCGTCTCCTGTATATCAATGGCTTAAAGCTGAAGCTCCGGGGCTGCTGGGTACCGAAATGATTAAATGGAACTTCACCAAGTTTTTAGTGGGAAAAGATGGCAAAGTTATTAAGCGCTATGCCCCTAATACCGAGCCCTTAGAAATTGCGGCTGATATCGAAGCGGCCCTGTGATCGAAATCATTTCGCAAAAAAACCTTCAAGCAATGCCATGGAAAAATGGAAAAGGCAAAACTGACCAAATATCCATTTTTCCAGCTGGCTCGACAGTTCAAAAGAATAATTTTTTATATAGATTAAGCTCCGCTCCTGTAATTGAAAGCGGTGAATTCTCTCTATTCCCGGGTATGCACAGGATTCTAGTTCCAATTCAGGGGGCTGGATTTGCTCTTGATTCAGATGTTTATGAAAAATTCGAGATAGCTCAATTCAGCGGAGACACCAAGATATTTTGCACCTTACTTAAAGACTCCGTTGTAGATCTTGGGCTGATTTATGATCCCAACAAAATTAAAGCACATCCTAGAGTGCTTCACCTAAAATCAGATTTCATGATATCGATCGAGTCGGCGTCTCACTATCTTGTTTCAGTATTGTCAGGTGATATTCAGATAGAAAATAAGTTTTTAAAAATGCCTGAAACTGCACTCTTTGAAAATGAAACAAAAATGCATCTGCAAATTAAGAAGTCTGCCGTGGTGCTATTTATAAAAATAGACTTTATATAAAAAAAGGACCCTTGCGGGTCCTTTTCGCTTTTCGCCTGACGGCGCGTTGTCTAGCGATGGCCCGCTGGGGCCATGCGCTTTTCGCCTGACGGCCTAGTGCTTACCTTTTTTTGATTTTTTTGGTGTTTCTTCTTCTTCAGAAGCGGCATCTAGTTTTGAGTCAGCGATCTCTTCTGGCGTTCCAGCTTCCATCAAAAGTTTTCCGATACCATTCATTTCCAAAAGTTTACGACGAAGTTCAGCCATCGCTTCTGGGTGCTCTTTCAAGAAGTTCTTCGCTTGATCACGACCTTGCCCCATGCGCTCACCGTTGTATGAAAACCAAGCACCTGATTTGTCAACGAAGTTTGCTGTCACTGCTAGATCCAAGATATCACCTTCAGCAGAGATACCTTCGTTGTACATCAAATCAAATTCAGTCTTTGTGAATGGAGGAGCCATTTTGTTCTTCACAACTTTAACCGCAGTACGGTTCCCAGTCACATCTTCACCATTTTTAATCGCGCCCACGCGACGAACATCCAAACGAACTGAAGAGTAGAACTTCAATGCGTTACCACCTGTTGTTGTTTCAGGGTTACCGAACATCACACCGATCTTCATACGGATTTGGTTGATAAAGATAACAAGAGTATTTGAACGGTTGATCGCCGCAGTCAACTTACGCAAAGCTTGAGACATCAAACGAGCTTGCAAGCCAACGTGGCTGTCACCCATATCACCTTCGATTTCTGCGCGAGGAACCAAGGCTGCTACGGAGTCGACAACAAGAATGTCGATCGCGCCAGAGCGAACAAGAGTTTCTGTGATTTCCAAAGCCTGCTCACCCGTGTCTGGTTGAGAGATCAAAAGATCTTCCGTATTTACACCCAAACGACGTGCGTAGTTTACGTCTAAAGCATGTTCCGCATCCACGAAAGCGGCAACGCCACCTTTTTTCTGAGCTTCAGCAATGACTGACAAAGCGATTGTTGTTTTACCAGAAGATTCAGGCCCGTAGATTTCTACGATACGACCTTTTGGCAAACCACCGATACCCAAAGCGATATCCAAAGAAAGAGCGCCCGTAGAGATCGCTTCAATATCTTTAACTAATGATTCATTCGCGCCTAAGCGCATGATTGAACCTTTACCAAATTGTTTTTCGATTGTGCTAACTGCAAGCTCAAGTGCTTTGAGTTTTTCGCCAGCGGCTTTGTCGTTCATAGTTGGATTTGCCATACGGTTGTCTCCTGTTTTTTTGTTTTTTAAATTTTTGGAGCAGAAGACAGAACCCCATGTCCTGTTTAACTGCGCCCGTTAATTCCGTCGATAAGCAACTCAACCGCGCGATCTACAGATTGCCTTTGAATCTCGTTACGATCGCCGCTGAAATGAGCCACAAGACTCTTTTCATAATCGGGACCAACGACAGCGAAGCACACAGTGCCCACCGGTTTCTCGGGCGACCCGCCAGTCGGACCAGCAATGCCGGTCACGGCCGCAGACCAATCACTTTTAAGTTGGTGGCGCACTCCAAGCGCCATCTGAAGAGCGACAAACTCGCTCACAGCACCCTCTTTCATAAGGGTGTCTCGACGGACTCCTAAGAGATCCATTTTCACTTCGTTTGAGTAGGAGACCACAGAGCCAATAAAGATGTCGGAAATTCCAGGCTGCTCTGTTAGAAAACTAGAAAGCTGCCCTCCAGTGCAACTCTCCGCAAAACTCACAGTGAGTTTTCGGTCACGAAGTGATCTGATAAGTTCTTGAAGTTTCTGATCGCGCTGTGAATTCATTATCCACCTACCATCACTTGTTGGACACCCAACAAGGCAGTGTGTGTGTAAAGAAGTTGCATACAAATATTAGCGATAATACCTGCAGCCACGTCGTCGGCCATCACTCCAAGACCACCTTGGATCTTCTTATCTATATATCCTATGGGGAATGGCTTAGCGATGTCCAGAACTCTGAAGATCAAAAAGCCAATTAACAAGGATTGCCATGTTATGGGCACCCATGTCATAGCAATCAAAATGCCTACAACTTCATCAATGACGATTTCTTTGTGGTCATGACCGCCTTTTTCGCGTTCATAAACCTCCGCCGCAATGACGCCAAGTGGCAGCAATAACAAGGTCGTTATCATATATATCAAGGGTCCAGCCAAAGATAGTCCCCAAACCAATGGCAAAGCCGCCAGGGTTCCGACGGTCCCCGGAGCCTTGGGCGACAAGCCCGCTCCGAAGAAAACAGCAATTCGCTTCAACAATAAATGCATATAATACTCACCTTCGTCCAGTAGGGTCGATATCGCTTCGATGATACAATGTTATTTTACACGGAGTCTTCATGATTTTGAAAAGAGCTACCGCGTGCCTTATATTTTTTTATAGCTTATTCACATTGGCAGATGTCTGCGTTCAAAATGCCGATGATTTTACAAAAAAAGAAGCTGAACTCCCTACAATTCTTCAAAAGCTCCCCATCATGTTCACCGCTGAAAAACAAAGTGTCCTTTTCTATGACGTCTCGGCAGCCATAAAGATTCTTAAAGACTCTGCAGGCCGATTAAAACTTCAAGGATATATTCTAAAAGACGATGATCTTGAGGTGGACGAAAACCTAATTACTCGCGCCTGCTACGATGGCGACGAAATGAAAATTACTTTTGCCAGCGGAAGTACCTATGATGTCGTTGTCAAAAAAGAAAGCGTCCGTATTAAGGGACTCAACCTACAACGATCGCCCAGCGATCGGTCCTACAATGCAGTCGTTAGTAGAATTACAAAAGGAGCCTCGGGCAATTCAGACGCTAGCAGCTCAAACAACAACGGCAAAACAGGTGTTCGCTAATGTTAAAAAAAATACTTCTTTCTTTTTACGTCGCAGCCTTCTTTTTCGCAAGTTCAGCCTCAGCCGCAGAGGATTCCAAACTCAACTTCAGCGAAATCCGAATCAATAAAGTAAATATAAAAGTGCAGTCCTCCGACGAGCCAAGCAATCTATTACCTCGGCAAGCTACATACGTAGGCCATATCCCACTTAAAAAAGAAACAAATCTTGCGCCACTAAAAAATGCCGAAATTCATCTAACGAATCTAGCCGCTAAGCTGAACCACTCACAAAAAACGTTAAATGAATCCATCTGCCGTGAGGAAGCAAAAAGACTTTTTAAAGGTGATTTTGATCTTGGATTTCAAATATCTAAAAGTGATATCTTAGCTACCAAGAAAGGTGCTGCCTGCCTTATTAAAATTTCAACTCTCGACAAAACCAGCTTATTAAAAGAAAAGTACTTGTTGCTTGTCAGGACCGAAGGGCAAGTTTTGGGATTTATCTTTAAATTCCAAGAATCGCTTTCGCAGGATCAAGTCCTTCTCTTTCAACAATTCATCGATGGAATGCAAGTTATTCATAAATAAGACTTCAAGCTATCAACAAATAATTTTACAAATGAAACATTAGCTTCTTTGGTTGTAAAAAAAGGATTCATTAGAGTTATTCGAAATAAAACCAAGTCATTGGAATCTTGCATCACACCCCACTTTTTACAATGATAGCCAATTAAACTCTCATAATCGGGGCATTTCAAAATTGTCTTTGAAATAACAAACTCATTTGCCTCTTGGAAACTTTGAATCAGGGCAAGTGTGCTTCGATTGACAGCACTTAATTTGTCGCTTCCTTTCCTGGCCACTCCACAAAGTAAATTCAATGGCATCTGCTCAAGAACTAAAAAATCTGGACACTGCTCTTTTAATAATTCTTCCAATTGCTGCTTAGCGAGTATTGTTCTAGATAAAATGCGACCATAACCTTCTTGGTGAAAACCAATGGTTTTCGCTGTCATCCAAGTGGCAGTGGCCCCAGCTGCTGATCGAGACCCCTCGAGCGTTTTCATCCAGCGATCAATACTTGCTGTTGGTGACTGAATGTATTTGGCATCGAAAGCTGAAACACGATAGCGAACTTGATCCGGCACCAAAATCGCTCCGCAAGCATAAGGCACATAACCCAACTTATGGGGATCTAAGGTCACAGAGTCCACGTCTTTGATAGCTAAAAATGCACCTTGAACAGGGCGGGGCAGTTGAGGAAGATCCGTCTGAGCGAAGTGATTCATCGAGCAAAAGTAACCGCCATAAGCCGCATCCACGTGATGCCATATATGAAGATCTTGAATGGACTTCTTCGAGTTCAGTAAAGCTTGCACCTGATCGATCGGATCGCACTCGCCCAGCTCTGTTGTTCCTGCGACTGAGACAACCATCATAACGGGTCGTTCTTCCAACTGAAATCTCTCAATTTTAGACTGTAAATCTTGAGGATTCAGCACACCAAATTCATTTAGTTCAATTCCACAAAACGAAGCATCGCCAAGGCCTAAAAGTGAAACTGCTTTCAGCCAAGAGTAGTGTTTCGAGTTGGGAACCAAGACCACAGGCCCCTTAAAGGAACTCCCGAAAGCCTTTTCATAGACAGCGGCTATGTGCCACGGCCCCATAGCGACGGCACTGTAGTTTCTTAAAATGGACTCGTCTATGTGATAGTGTTCCAGGTGCTTTTCATAATTCGCCCACCCCATATGAGCGGCCGAGAAATAGGAAAAACTTTGTCCATGCTCCAGATTCAGATAAGCCCCTAAGGCCAAAAAATGATCCATTCGATAGCGAGCCCGCCACAAAGCTTCAATGTTTGCAACCGTCCCCCCACTCGTAAAATGCCCCGTGGCCGTAGTCTCAGAATATCCTAACATTTTCCCGAGTTCCCTAATGGCCTCATCCTCAATAACAGCACCGACTCGGGCGGCCTCTGTTGAAATATTATTTGGATTATGAAGCAATGCTAGAAAGTGTCCTAATAAGGCCGGCAATGAAATTTCAGAGTACATATGCCCAATATAGCGCGGAGAAAACTGAGGAATCTCGTGCTCGAATCTTTGGCTGAGTTCCGCTAAATGTTGGCTCATCAATTGGCGCTTTTTTTGAAACTCTTCACTTTTTTGATTCTCACGAGAAATCACTTGTCCGTCAGAGGGATAAAAATCTTTTCGCCATTGAAACCAGTGATCAAGAGCTCCGAGGAGCTCTTGCCTCAACCAATCCGAATTTTCAGATTGAGGACCTAAAAAAAAGCTTTTTAATGAGGCTTCCTGGGGACTGCATGGTTCATTTGAATTCAATTTCTTCATTTACCCATCTTATATAGCCAAATCCGCATCACAAAATGATTTTCATCATGTTTAATCAAAAAATCAGCCCCCCACAATTTTCTTCAAGTCAAAAGCGACTTCATTCATTTTGTGCATCTCTTCTGCAACCCTCTGACTGGCTATCGCCAGACGTTCAGCTGCAGCAGCATTATCTTGTGTCGCATGATCTAGCTGATTCATTGCCTGTGAAATTTGAGAAAAGCCTTGATATTGTTGTTGGCTTGAGTGCGAAATGTCCTGATTGATCAAAGAAACTTTCTCAACGACTTCCGAAATCTCATAAAACACATTTTTAACTTCCGTAGACACCCGTTCACTCAGGAAGGTCTTCTCTTGTGATTCCTGAATCAATGTTCCAATATCTTTAGCCGCAACGGACGCTCGCTGCGCCAACGTACGGACGGCATCAGCAACGACCGCAAAGCCTTTACCATGCTCACCCGCACGTGCAGCCTCGACCGCAGCATTCAATGCTAGTAAATTTGTTTGAAATGCAATATCTTCGATAACGTTACTAATCTCAGAGATCTTTTTTGAACTCGCACTCACATCTACCATTGCCGCTTGAAGCTGTCGGGCAGACTCTTCGCTTGATTTAGCATTGTCGGCTCCTCGGGCGGATAGCTTATTCGCTTCTTCTGCCTGTTCCGAGTTTAGCCGAACGATACTGCTAAGTTCCTCAACCGATGCCACAGTCTCTTCTAACGAAGCAGCTGCCTGAGTGGAACTAGACGATAACTTTTGACTGGAATCTGCTAACTCAATTCCTTCTTGATTCACCACCTCTGCAATGGACGCCAAGGACAAACTCACTGTGCTCATCTTTGCTGAAAGCCGTGAGACATAGATGTAAAGTGCTCCCATCAACGCAAAAGAGGCAGACAAAACAATCAGACCTATAAATATGATTTTCTTATTTAGATCTGCAACTTCGATCTCCACCTTTTGACTCAATCGTTGAAGCTCCTGAACTATAATCTCATTAGATTCGTTAATGACCCCAGTGATCTGATTAAAAAATACTTCTGATGACGATGAATACCCCCCTGAAGCCGCATTCGCGGTCACATCCGAGAATGCGGTCGCTACGTGTGACCAATTTTCCGACTTAGAAAGAGCAAGGACTTCGCTCTTAGATTCAGCACCTAATTCTAAAAAAGCCGACTGAAAGTTGCCAAAGAACTTCTCTTTCAAGCTAACAAGGCGCTCGACTTCCTTGGAGTCCATCACCCGTTTTGATGCTAAAACCCCCGTCATCAGAGCCCGCATTTTTCCCGCCGACTCTTTACCTTCATTGAGCAAAGCAATGCTTGTGAGATTTCTTTCGAGACCTTGATAACGGACTTCTTTCGAAATCTGAATTTGCGAAAGGATACACCCGTCAAGAGTTGCGTTAAAGTTTGGCAAAACAATGTCGAAGCGCTCCTTGTTTTTCACCTGAACTCTAATCTCGCCAAAACGACTCTTAAGTGTATTGATATTTTGAGCCCAAGCCTCCGTCGAGAGGTCAATAGGCACAAATTTAGAAAGGGAGTCTATCGTTGCATCCACCTTTTGGTGTTGGACAGCAATATCATCGAAGGACGTTTTGCCATTAAGATAAAGGGCAGTCATACCACGCTCTTTTTGAAATTCATGCATAAACTGTGAGTACATCGTCAATGCCGTTGAGGCTTCCTTTGCCCTCAGCGCCTCGGACCTCTCTCGAAATAATGAATTCAATAGTAAGCCCACAACAACAATGAACGCCATTGTCGGAATAAAAACAGCCAATAATAAACGTGCCTTCAATGAACTCATTAAGCTTCCCATATTGTCATCCCTCGCAATGAATCAATTATCGGACTGCCGCAAATTTAAATAATTGATCAAAATCAGCTTTTTCAACAAGCCCGCCAATGTGTTTAGAACATTTAACATAAGCAAAGATCCATTAACGGCTGGAATATCGGGATGATTTGATTTGAATCAAGTCCTCATTTGAGACATTCAATTATTCTTTCATCAGGCATAAGAAGGACGTGATCAATATGGAAACAGTCAAAGATGTTAGTATTTGTACACTGATTGGAATAGCTTTAGTTAGTATAGCATCCATAGGAATCTATTGCGCTACCCTAGGAATGTGCGCACTTGCTTCCCTTGGAGTCATTTTCGAATAAATAAATATGAAGGGTGAGTTGTTCACGAGTCTCAATTTACTTCCTTCAAATAAAAAGGGAGGTCCCGCGACCTCCCTTTTATTTTGAATGACAACTCTCGACTTGCCTATCTATAAAAAGTGGTAAGCTCCTACGGCTAATACATATCCAAGCACATTTAAAGTTCCAAGCTGAACCAATCCGAAAGTCCAAGATCCTGTTTCGCGAATTGCAACACCGATCGTTGAGATACATTGCAGGGACACCATAAAAAAGAGTAACAATCCTATCACGCTACCAAGAGTAAACAATGGACTTCCGTCTTCTTTTTTGGCGCTCGCAAAAACCTCCAACAAACCTTGCTGCCGGACCTCTTCGTCATCGCTATCAATGTTCATCACTAAAGCTAATGAGCTCACAAAGACCTCGCGAGCTGCGAACGCAGAAACAAGCCCTACGCCCACTTTCCAATCAACTCCCATCGGTTCAAAGACTGGATTCATCACGTGCCCAACTTGGCCTAAATACGATTCCTCTAGCCGAACTGAATCCTGACCTCCAACCTTAGGATAATTACTAGAGAACCAAATAAACGTTGCCAATACAAAAATAATTGGCCCAGCCCTATAGACGTAAGACTTTGTTTTCATATAGCTCTGAACGAACAAGATTTTTAATTTGGGCCACCGATAAAGTGGCAGCTCCATCACAAAGCGACTGGCCTCTTTTTGTGGCCACATCTTATGCATAACTGCCGCGATGACCGCTCCAAAAAATAGCGCGCCTACATATAGAAGGGCAAATACCAAGCCCGCCATAAATGGCGAATAACCTCTCATAAGAAAACTAACCAAAAGAGCATAAACAGGTAATCTCGCTGAACAAGTCATCAGCGGAATGATAAACGTTGTAATCAATCGCTCTTTCCGCGAAGAAATATTTCTTGCTGCCATCATCGCTGGCACCGAACAAGCAAATCCAGACAATAAAGGCACGAAGGAACGACCGGAAAGTCCAATAAGTGCGAGTGGCTTATCCACGATGGTCGCGGCTCGCGCCAGATAACCTGATCCTTCAAAAAAGCCGATACCCAAAAATAAAATAAAAATCTGTGGGACAAACACAAGGACAGCAGCAAATGACGCCAAGACCCCGTTTGCTAGAAAGTCTTGAAAAAAGGGTGATATCCAATTCTGCTCCATCACCCAATCCATAGCCGCCGTAAAAAGTCCATCGATCAAATCCATAGCAGGAGTTGCAAGCCAAAAAATACTGCAAAAAAATGCCGCCATGATAAGCACAAAAGAAATCAATCCAACGTAAGGGTTCATCAATACTGAATCAATACGATGAGTCCACTTTCGAATTCTTTGAATTTTACTTTGCGCCGAATTCAGTGTTTGCGGCCCCCCAACATACACATCCCCCAACTCTTTACGAATTGAAACTTCTTTTGCTAAACTGTTTTCATCATAAAGACTCTCTGCCCACACATTTGAGCCAGTTGATTTCGTAGGCATAGACGCATTCATAAGATCTGCAATTTCACGCAATCCCGCACCCGTCATTCCATCAAACAGATAAAATCTAAAACCGTATTTTTTTTCAAGGTCTGAAAAGTTTAAAGTCACACCTTCGCTTTAACAAATCGCTCATCGTTACCACGATTGAAACGGGCGCTCCGAGGGCACTCAACTGCGCAAACAGTGCGCTATTTTTTTTAAGCTGAGTCCCATCAACAACAAAAAGAATCCCTGCAAACTCTTTTTCCTTAAGAGTTCTCTGAAGTGCGCCAATTGCCACGGTCTCATCCGGAGATTTTGGCTGCAACGAATAAGTGCCCGGAGTGTCCAGCACGACAACTTCTGAGGACTCATTTCGCAACTTCTTCGACAAAAATCCTGTTGAATATTCAACTGTAGAACCTGGATAATTGACGGTTTTGTATTTCGAATTGGTCAACCAATTATACAGGGTCGTCTTACCAGAGTTAGGACTACCAATGATTACAAACGTTTTCTTTATAGTTTCTTGCCGAGTTTCAAGCATTGAAAGTCCTCCTTACGCAAAGACACCGTTAAAGAGTCTGTCTGAACGACAACAGGTCCACCAAACGGAAAAATGGACTTAATTTCCACGTTCTCTCCAATAGCTAGCCCCAGCTCGACCATTTGCCGTACAAAGGTCTCTTCGCCCTGAAGACTTTCAACAAAATATGAAATTCCAATCAAATACTGCTCATTATTCATAAATCACCTAAAGAGTAACGATCAATCCGAGAGTGGCACTTGCATCATTTGTCTGGATAGCTTGAGAATATTCGGTGATGATTTCGACCTCATCCTTGAGCTTATAGTTAAGTCCTAGAGCATATTCATTTGTTCTTCGGAAATCCCCCTTAAGCTCAGCCAGAAGCTCCACTTTATCAGTGACAGGCACGGTAAGCCCCATCGCATGATTTTTTTCTATATCCTCACCTTGTTGTTGCTCAAGTCCTGCACGCACATAAGGAACAAGGTTTACAAATTCTTTCTTTATTTCAAGGTCTGAAGCATACACAGTTGCGTCTTCAAATCGCTCAATGAGAACGACGGCGTGAATTCCAATACTTTCATGATCCAGCAAATGAAGAATATTGCCGATTGCATAAGATCGCCCCTCAACACCTTCATCTTTTGTTTGATTCAAAGTTAAAGACGGATTGAAATACTCGGTATAGCCATAGCCGAACGTCAACGCCTGCCCAGACACTAGATCACTCATAGAGTGGTAGAACTCCACATCAGAAGGGCCTTCAGAATAAGTTTCAATCAGGTCCAAAGCTGAGGCCTGACAACAAAGCAATGTAAATAAAACAAACAAACTACTCTTTTTCACAAAATCTCCTTGTTCGAAAGAACAAAGAACTTTTCAGCGATTGACCCAAAAAAATAAATTTTTTTTTAAATGATTTTAGAAACGCCTATCAATTGATAACCAAGTAGCTGATTCGTTGAATAGGTTTTCAAGAATATCTGACGACAATCAACTAATCAAAAAAGTAATCAAAGCGAAAAATAATGATTGAAATCAAGGATAGTCATAGATGATCAGCTATACATAAAAGCATGTCTAAAAAATACTTTTCTATTGGCGCATTACCCGGCTCATTATTGATGTGGTTGATTTTGATCAATGAACTTGTGGTCTTCGCAGGATTGATTATTGCTGCCCGCATTTTTAAATATCGCGAGAGTGGACTATTTACGGTATCGCTAACTCATGTGAGTCAAACGTCACTCTTAGAGGCGACTCTCGTCTTACTCATTGGCGGATTCTTTGCCGCTGAATTTATTCGTGCCTATAAGATGAAACAAAATCGCTATGGACTACTCACACTCCTTGCCGCCATTGCGTCAGGTTGTTACTTTATCATTCACAAATACCAGGATCTTTCATTACTTGCATCTCAGGGTTTCGACTTCGCTAAGGATGACTTTTGGCTTTATTATTGGTCTATCATGAGCTTTCACTTCGTGCATGTCATTATAGCCGTAGGGATGCTCATTTATCTTCTCTTTTGTTTTATCAACTCTGAATTGAAATCAAAAAAAGATCTTCACTTTTTTGAATCTGGTGTATTGTTTTGGCATCTCTGCGATCTTATTTGGATCATGATCTTTCCTTTATACTACTGGAGATTTTTATGAACTTTTTGGCCATATTTCTACTTGGTGGACTTGTTTATTTTAGTTCTACCACTACCAGTGCTACCGTCTTTTATACACTGACGTTTCTAAAGGCATTCAGTATTTTATGGTTCTTTATGGACCTAAAAGTTGCAAAAGAATGGGCCTTTTCTATCGCAACTTTTCTGGCAATTTTCTATTTCTTGATGATCTAATTCGATTTTAAATACCAGATCATCGAAAATAAACTGAGTAGGCTTATTATGAGCCTTATAGATCCATCACTGAAAGGAATCCCATGCTGGCAAATCAAACGGTCCCAAACAGACTCAATAAAAGTGATCTTCTTAAAAATAAAATCCTTATTCATGAACCATTTGCCAAGTTTCTAGGCGCCTCACCGGAAGAATTCGACTTCGAAATTTCGTTACTAGAAGTTGTACGCTTTGCTGGGCACGCATGCCCTTCCATGATCGGCGCATTTTTAATGTCAGAAGCCGCAACAAACGCTCTCTTTCCTGCCGATAAAAGGGTCCAACGAGGCAATGTGATGATCGAGATTCCACAAAATCAAGAACAAGGACCAACGGGGCCAATTTCAAATGTTTTCTCAATGATTTTTGGTAGCTGGGAAAGCTCAGGATTTGGTGGGTTGGGAGGCGAGCATTTTCGCCGCAAGAATCTACTCAAGTACAATTGTTCACAGGTCCCATCTGGCCATTATAGATTTACAAATATAGCAACAGGAGTCAGCGTAGATATCGCATATCGGCCCTCTGGATTCGACCTCCCCCCGGATTACGATCAACTGAGTTTTCCTGAGAACTGGAGAGTCTTAACGCATGCACTGCTGTTGAATCGCGATAAATGCCTCAGTGTTCGATGGAGATCCGAAGCGTGAATCCTCTTCACTTTAAACACCCACTTTGGTTAGCTGGATTTCGCCCTTTCTTCTTGATGGCATCCCTTTGGGGAAGCTTTCTTGCCGGGAGCTGGGGTTTGATCTTTGCTGGATACATACGGCTTCCTAGAAATATGAATATTATGCAATGGCACGCACACGAAATGCTCTTTGGCTTTGGTGGCGCCGTTCTCATTGGGTTTCTATTGACAGCCAGTAAGAACTGGGTTGGCGTGCGTGGAATTCATGGTAAAGGCCTTATGCTTCTGAGCATTTTATGGTTTAGCGAAAGACTGTTCCTATTTGATATCTTTAAATTTCCAGCCCCTCTAAAGCACTTTTTTTTGAGCTTGTTTTTTTTATTTGGTGGTGGGTACATAGCATGGACACTGATAAAATTCAGAAAGAACGACAGCTTCAAAGACAACTACTTTTTCCTATTTCTTCTAGCCGTGATTCTCATTGCTAAGAACTTAGTGGTTTCAAATGACTACTATCAACATGGAATTAGCATGAGTATTGGTTTATTTCGTTTAGCTTTTGTAGTGATGTTCGAACGAACAATGCGCCAATTTATGAAATCAACTGAAAATCAGCTTCTGTTTCAAAATCCCCTTTTGGACGTTTCCATTAAGATGTTAGTTGCTTTCGCCACATTTCAATCATTTTTTTCATCCAACATAGCGAGTTTGATTCTGAGTTCAGCGTCGATATTACTTTTAGCAAGATGGCTTCTGTGGAAACCCCATCTTGGCTTCAAAAAATTTGGCAATGCCACCATGTATATTGGATACTTTAGTCTCACCCTTCACGTTGCCTTGGAAGGAATGAAGGATTTTCAAAGTTGGATGCTCGGCGCCTATCCAACTCATGTATTTACGTTCCTATGCATGGGAATCATTATTCCCAGCATGCTGATTCGAATTTCAAAAGGGCACACGGGTCGTAAACCTGGTTTCGAAACAATTGATAAACTCCCTATAATAGCAATATTCATTGGTGCTTTCTTCCGCCTAGTTCTTCCTTTGTCGCATCCAGAATACTATCAAAAATGGATATTGATCGCAGGGCTCTGCTGGTCGGCATCCTTCCTCATTCTTTTTGTTAGAATTTCACCATTCCTTCTCAAGCCACGAATAGATGGAAAAATTCACTAATCTTGCTTAAGCCGATTTACAGGACAAGGGCCGATACCAAGCGCTTCGTAGGGCCAGCCCCACTCAATCAAATCTCTAGTGACAAAATAAGTTTTGAATGAGCTCCATTAAACTTAATAATCTTTCATCTTTTATCTGATAGTAACTGCTTTTTCCTACTCGCTCTCGTTCGACCAACCCCTCACTTCTCATGCGATTTAAAAACTGCGAAAGCTGAGACTGAGAAACATCACACAATAAAGTTAACTCCGAAACAGTTTTTGCCCCGCTCATTAAGTGCCCCATTAATATCAGTCGTCGAGGATGAGAAAGTGCCTTTAGTAAATCTGAAACCTCCACGCAAGAGGATTCCATTTTTTCCATGATGCCGATCCTACTTCTTATTCTTTTATCTGAATTCCTAACAGGTCGTCTATTTAACATATTATTAATTTATAATATGTTAAAACTATAAACAACCCACAAAAGGTCTAAAATGAAAACAACCCTCAGATGGAATGAAAAGATGATGTTATCAGCGACGGCTGAAAATAATACTGTACTTATGGATGCAAAGTCGCCAATTGGTACAGGCCAAGCGATGACCCCGAAAGAACTGGTCGCTGCAGGTCTCGGCGGCTGCACAGCCATGGATGTTCTGGCTTTATTAAAGAAGCATAAGCAAAGTCTGACTGAGATGATCATTGACGTCGATATTAGCTCGTCCACGAACACACATCCCGCCGTTTTTACCGCCGCCAATCTAACTTTTGATATCAAAGGCGATATCATGCCGGATATTCTTTTAAGTGCGATTGCCGACTCGCAAAGCAAATACTGTGGGATCAGCGCCATGCTCTCAAAAGCCTTTCCGATAACTTACAATGTGATCCTAAATGAAGAAAAAATCGGCGCCGGCTCTGCCAATTTCCAATAAATTTATGGAGCCTCACTCGCCCTCATTGCGGCGAGTGAAACCCTAAGGATAAAGATAAGTTTGATTCCACTTTTCTCCACTGATTTTTTTAAAAACACGACGGTCGTGGAGACGGAAAGGACGCTCTTCCCAAAACTCAATGAGGTCGGGCACAAGGCGGTATCCTGACCAAAAATAAGGGCGTGGTATTGGCTCTACACCAAATTCAAGGCTCTTCTGAGCAACTCGCATTTTGAATCCCATCTGCGTGCATTCTTGCGACTGTTTCGAAGCCCAGGCCCCCATCTGACTCATGCGGTCTCTGGATGCAAAGTACCTATCGGCCTCATTTGCATCTACCAAATGAAGTCTGCCTTCGATACCAATTTGCTTTCTAGATTCTCTCCAGTAAAATTGAAGAGCTCCCATATGATTGCGGTCAATTTCAACTCCTTTTCGACTCAGTAAATTCGTATAAAAAACAAATCCTTCCTTATCATATTTCTTCAAAAGGACTGTCCGACTTGATGGACGTCCCTCTTTAGATACCGTTGATAAGGTCATCGCCTCGGGATACAAAACAACCTTTTTTTGAGCCTCTAAAAACCAATCTTCAAAAAGACCTAAAATGACTGAATTCAAAAGATCACCTAAACCTGCTCATCCCAACTTAGAAGTCTTTTCTCGCCCTGAAGTTTTTGAATCTCAGTCACATCTTGAGACATCTCAAGAACACCTTTGTACTTGCCCGCGCGATCCCGAACAGCAAAGTAGCGGATATGAATCATTCTTCCTTTGAACTGAATCCAAAAGTCAGCCTCATCTTTACGGCCTGCTTTAAACTCTTCTAGTATTCGCAAAACTGTATCAACACTCTTGGGTGGGTGGCAAAATCGCACTTCGCGTCCAATAACGCCGGCACTGCGTGGAAAGACCCTCTCTTCACCGCGGTTGTAGAAAGCCACCTTGTCATTTTCATCAACAAAGGTCACATCCACTGGTAAAAACTTAAGAATCAAATTGATTTGCTCCAGATTCAATCGCCCCTCTTCCATTTTCAACAAAAGATTGCCTATGTCTTGAATCAAACCACCGCCTGAGACAACATCAGTTTTTATAGCCGTTGTTTCTTCCGCTGCATCTTGAGCAACCGTATTGATCTGTGTGGGTTTGCGATCTTTGTCTACCCATCCGATCTCATCGTCACCAGCGTTCATCGCATCCCAATCTTCTGCTTGTAATAAATGAAATGCATTTGGAAATAATCGGTTTTCCTCGACATAGATCATGTGATGCATATTCTCTAATAGCACCCGAATATCTTCTCGAATATTCTTTATGTCCTTTTTTTCGATTTGAGCACGAATACCTCGCATCATATCTCGAATGCTGTCATGAAATGCCCACATTCCTTGACTAGGGCCATACCAACCCCGCTTTTCTAAAAACGGAAAGAGCTGATTTTCTTTGCGCGCGTATCGTTTTTCAACCTGACAAACATGATTAAAGATATTTATAAACTTCTGGTAATCCACATCTGGATCACTCATCTGTAGCTCTACCAATAGACGCTTAATAAATTCGTTTTCTTCAAAAAAGACTCTGAGTGAGTGAGTTTCCGGCAGCTCAGCAACATATTCAGGATATTGTGGATATTCCATTTGAATGACCTCTCTATAACACTTAAGGTCTATCAAAGGCGGCTACTTTAGGCCTTGATTCAAATCACTTTTTATTATTTCAAAAACGCCTAGAGCTTGGTCCTTGTCAAAGTCTACATGAACTTGCTTGGCGACGCCGAGATCTGTCAGCACCCAAGATTGATTTGCCTTAACACCTTGTTTGGACAAACATGCGTGAACACATTTAAGGACGCAGCCGTCAAGAGCATATATTTCTCGCCCCGATTGCGCCGTTTTAACAAGTGGTTTTACACCGCCACCAACACCCGCAATGCAGCTCATCTCAGCGATACCCTCTCGATCCATCTTGATAGCAATAAAATTTGCCATCTGAGCCGCTGATGAGCAGCCCGAGCATGAATAAACTATTGGTTTTTTTTCGGAAGTCATGCAAGGCCTCCCCTCTTGATCCTGAAATAGATCCCCAAATAGGTTATTACAATCATAGCTCCGCACAACTGATGAAGAGCAGCAAAACTAATTTCCACTTTCAATAGTAAAACAATCACACCTAGTATGATCTGCGTGAATATGATTCCTAAAAAGTGATAGATGGGTAAATGTAAATTTTGATCGACACCCTTCCTTAATAATCTTGGTGTAATCAACATTAGATAGGTAAGCAGTACAACACCCAACCAACGATGTATCCACTGAACCACGATGGGATTTTCGAAAAAATTCATCCAATATTGAGGCATATAAAAGGCTCCGGCCGGCAGAAACTGACCATCCATGAACGGATATGTATTATACATAAATCCCGCTTTGAGGCCGCCAACTAAGCATCCATAGAAAACCTGCAGTAAAAGAAGAACCCCAAGACCTTGAAAAAGTCGCCAATCTAACTTTTTAAATCGAACGGGCAATGCAGGTCTTAGTTGTGATAGATAAAAATGAGCATAGCCCGCAACTATCAGTGCAAAAATGAAATGTATACTGAGCATATAGGGACTCACATGCGGTTCTTTTTGAAGCCCTGAACGCACCATAAGCCAACCGATCACTCCCTGCGATAGTACCAATAGCGGCAAGGTAAGAGCTAGATTGACTGAGATACGTTTTTGAATAAGTAAAATCATTCCACCAATCGCCGCCCATAAAAAAATAAATCTTGCGATAAAGCGATGAAGCCATTCCCAGAAAAAGATTTTTTTATACGCACCAATATCAAAATGGGAATTTAACAGAATAGATTCAGGTGACTTCTTATAGAGCTCGAAACTTTCCGACCAGGCAGATTCAGTCAGCGGTGGAAGAATTCCCGAAACGACATTCCATTCGGTGATTGACAATCCCGAGCGAGTCAAGCGAGTCACTCCCCCCACAAGTATAATCAAAAACATGAGTGTCAAAAAAATCCTTAAATACCATTTTAAATCAAATTTGCTAATCATAGGCATAAGACTATCGAACTTAATGATCCCGTAAAATGATTCAAATCATGGATTTATCATTAGTTATAGTAACAAATTCTTAATTTTCTAAAACAAGGAGGACTTACAGTTGACTTCATTTTTATATTTTGAAAAAAGTGACCTACCCGGGCTAACCCGGTCCAGAATCTATGTTATGACCTGGATCAACAAAATGCTAAATTCAGTTCATTTTCATTCTCATGTATACTGATACCGATCATACAAGGAATCGCCCATGAAACCTCTCGGGTTCTTGGAAAGTCAATCGGCCTTGTTAGAAAGTATCAAAAATTGGTTCTAGAAATCAAAGCTGAGTTGAAGAAGTAAACTTCATAACAAAAAGGCGAACTCTTTGATCTCGGCCCGCCTTTTTTTATCTAAAACTATCAACTATTTCACCCCATTGTTTTGAAGATGGTCTCAATTCATCAGCCGTCATTTGTGACAATGGTTTTGTGGAAAGATTCAAATTATCTATATAAGTTGAGCTGCTATCATCAAAGTACAATAAACCCGTAACAATTTGACCATTTTCCTTAGCCTCATATATCAAACTCATGGCTTTTAGCCGCGAACGCACATCGTGCTCCTTGGAGTTGATCTTCTTTAGAACCAACGCTGTTCCATCCATCAAATGAATGGTCTCAAATTCGCCCTCGGCGTAATCCACCTGGATGGATTCACCGTCTTGAATAAACCCAAGCTCTTGCAAAACGACATCATGAGCTTTCACATAGTTGAAGCTCTTCGTTGATCCTTCGTGATTGTTAAAAGTTACACACGGAGAAATAACATCAATCAAAGCGGTCCCTTGGAACTTCATTGCCGCTTGAATCAACGGAATCAATTGTTTAGCATCTCCAGAGAAAGATCTTGCGACAAACTGACAACCCACATCCAAAGCTAAAGAGCATAAATCAATCGCTCCAAAACTATTCGTCTGACCAACCTTATTTATGGCATTCAGATCAGATGTTGCCGAAAACTGTCCCTTCGTCAAACCATAGACTCCGTTGTTTGCTACAATATACACCATAGGTAAATTTCGACGAAGTAAATGAACAAAGCCTCCAAGACCAATGCTTGCAGTGTCCCCATCACCACTAATTCCAATGTGCATCATAGAATGATTCGCAATCTTGGATCCTGTTGAAACTGCAGCCATTCGGCCATGCATAGAATTAAACCCATGTGAACTCGATAGGAAATAACCCGGAGTCTTAGAAGAACAACCAATTCCAGACATTTTTGCAACGCTATGAGGATCCACTGAAGAGCTAAACAATGCAGAAATTATATGGTTGGTTATCTGATCATGCCCACACCCCGTACAAAGGGTTGACGTTCCTCCGACGTAGTCTTTTCTATTTAAACCAATTCCATTACAAGAAGGCACCTGTGTATCACTCATGGTTAAAACTCCAATGCTACTTTAACTTCATTAATAAACAAATCGGCAGTAATTGGCGTGCCGTCATAGTGCCGAATAGAGATGAACTTATGAGCAAATTCAGTGAAATCCATTATTAAAAGATTGAAAATCTGAGCATCTCGATTGAGATCTAAAACAACTAATTGCTCATGACTTCCAATAAATTTGCGCACATCAATATGAAAAGGAATAGCTCTAATTCGCATAATATCAACCAATACCCCTTGCGCTACAAGAACAGCCCGAACCTCCTCAATTACAGCCGAGGATGACCCATAACAAATCAAACCTATTTCCGCACCCTGCCCCAAGACGAAGGGTTTTGGCACCAAATCATGTGTCGTCTTCCATTTTACTGACAACCGATTTACAAGTTCCAAATACTCAGCGCTATTCTCGGTATACTGAGCTTTCAAATTGTGTCCGGACCCTCGAGTTAGATACGCCGCTTGTACATGGCGGGTTCCTGGCAAATTTCGATAAGGGATTCCATCGCCTTCCGTATCTTGATACCTAAAATACGGCACTCCTTTTTCATTCAACTCAGCTATTTCTTTTTCGGACAGAACTTTTCCCCGATCAAACCCAATCTCTGGGTACTCTAAAGCATCTTCCATCCAAACATTCATGCCTATGTCTAAGTCTGAAAGAACAAAAACAAGAGTTTGTAAGCGCTCTGCAAGATCCAACGACTTCATACCAAATTCAAAACACTCTTTAGGAGATCCAGGCAGCAAAACAGGAAAGCGAGTGTCTCCATGACTTGCAAATGTAGCTGCAAAAATATCTCCTTGAGCTGTTCGCGTGGGCATTCCTGTTGAGGGACCTACTCGCTGAACATCCCAAACAACACAAGGAATTTCAGCATAATAGGCGAAACCCGCTGCCTCTTGCATGAGGCTAAGACCCGGCCCAGAAGTCGCCGTAAATGCTCTCGCTCCAGACCATCCGGCCCCGAGAACCATACATATACTTGATAATTCGTCCTCAGCTTGCACAACCGCAAATTTACGTTTTCCTTCCCCATCAATTCGATACTTCTCAGCGTAATTCTGAAAGCTCTCAACGAGTGAACTAGACGGTGTAATCGGATACCAAGCAGAAAAAGTAGCCCCTCCGCAAAGTAATCCCAAGGCTCCTGCTGTATTTCCATCAATCAAAATCTTATTTTTTAACAATCTAGGCTCTGCTTTAAATAATATATTCAAAGATCTCTGCCCTGCAATATAGTTGCGAGCCCACTCGCGGCTCGCTTCTAATGTCTTCAAATTGGCATCCAACAAATTGGCTTTTCCCCCAAATTGATTATCTAGCGAACTCATGATGCAATCTTGTTTTATTGACAGTATCTCACTCAAAACTCCTACGTAAACTATGTTGGCCAAAAACTTTTTCATTTTCACAACAGAGCACGACTCGTCTACAATATTTTTAACGGGCACAGATATATACTTTACATCGTCTCTCTTCCTTAGACTTTCGAAAGGAAACTCATCATTATAAATAAATACTGAGTTAGGACTTAAAAGTTCATGATCTGAATTAAACGACTGCAGATTCATAGCCACTACAATATCAGCTTTATCTCGTCTTCCGACATACCCGTCGTCAGAGGCTCGAATCCAAAACCAAGTAGGCATACCTTGTATATTAGATGGAAAAACATTCTTCCCTCCAACCGGAACTCCCATTCGAAATAGCGAACGTAATAGCACCGAGTTTGCAGACTGAGAGCCACTGCCATTCCTAGTGCCAACACAAATAACAAAGCGATTTACTTTTTCCATATAAACTCTTTCAAGATAGACCAAACGATCTATAGCTGAATTAATTTTCTCGAAGCTCCTCATAAGACTATAAAGTAACAAAAAAATTTGTAACAACTTTCCCATCAAAGTAGTAATCTATTCAACAAAACTATTCAAAGGGAGTGTGAAAGATGGCCCACTACACAGCGCCAGATTTTTTAAGTTTTGATCGTTTACTAAATTCTGAAGAAATCATGATCCGCGACACTATTCGCGATTTCGCCACCAAAGAAATCATGCCGACAATTGCCCAAGACTATGAAGCTGGCACATTCCCCAAAAGACTCATCCCACTGTTAGCCGATCTTGGAACTATGGGGGCAACAATTCAAGGTTATGATTGTGCAGGGCTCAATTACACCTCTTATGGATTAATTATGCAGGAACTTGAACGAGCAGATTCTGGCATCCGTTCATTTGTCAGCGTACAGGGCGCACTCTGCATGTATCCTATCTATGCATTTGGCTCCGAAGAGCACAAAAAAAAATATCTTCCTAAAATGGCAAAAGGAGAGTGGATAGGATGTTTTGGACTGACCGAGCCCGACTTCGGATCAAATCCTGGCGGCATGATAACCCGCGCAAAAAAAGATGGCGACCATTACATCTTAAATGGTGCGAAAATGTGGATTACTAATGGTGGAATTTGCAATCTCGCAATCGTTTGGGCTAAAGATGATAATGATGAAATTCGAGGTTTTATAGTCGATCGCGATACTAAAGGTTTTTCAGTTCGCGATATTGAAAAAAAGTTCTCGCTGAAAGCCTCAATCACCTCTGAACTCATTTTTGAAGATGCCAGAGTTCCAGCATCACAAATGTTAAACGTCAAAGGCCTGAAGGGACCATTTGCTTGCTTAAATAATGCTCGATTTGGAATTTCTTGGGGCGCTCTCGGCGCCGCCATGGCATGTTACGACGAGGCCTTAACTTATTCTAAAACCAGAATACAATTCGATAAACCAATAGCTTCTTATCAACTGATTCAAGCGAAACTTGCCAACATGATCACTGAAATCACGAAAGGCCAACTCTTAGCACTACAAGTAGGACGCCTAAAGGATCAAGAAATGGCTCGCCCAGAACATATTTCGATGGCAAAAATGAATAATGTCTCGATGGCGTTAGATATTGCCCGAACAACTCGTGATATTTTAGGAGCCAGTGGAATCACCTACGAATATCAATGTGGTCGTCACATGTTAAACTTAGAAAGCGTGAACACTTACGAAGGAACCGAGGATATTCACCGACTTATTATTGGCCATCATATTACGGGGATTCAAGCTTTCAGATAGTGATGATTCTCACAAAGTCCCTGGCTCATTTGGAGGGGATAGATTACGTTATCCCCTCTAATTTATTTCCTTCTGATATTTTTTCCATATCAGAATTGTTAGACCCATGAGAATTTTCACGACATGATACAAACCAAGTTGCGCAACAGTTCATTGCGATATTTCTTATCTGAAATATCGCTCCCTCGCAGAACTTTGATTTAGTTGCGTTTTCGTCGGCCAGTTTCAGCAGGTTTTTGAGTTGAGAAAAATGCAGCTAGATTTTTCATATCCTGCTCTGATAGCGCCAAAGCAAAGGGCTTCATGATCGCCGCGTTTCCTGCCGTGCGAGTCCCCGATTTAAAGGCTTTGAGTTGAGTAAAAATGTAATCTGCGTCTTTGCCGGCCAAGACTGGATACATTGGATTCGTGCTATTTCCATTGGAACCATGGCATGCAAAACAGGTTGAAGCCTTTGATTTGCCTAAATTCACATCCCCTCCGGAAAGGGCCAAAGCCGCAGAGCTATAGAAACCGACAACGGACACGCATAAAACCTTGAACATTTCCACCTCTTCGTTGATGAGCTAATGTCTTTGGATATATACATCTTTTTATGTATAGAATATCAAATGAGACCTAAAAACTCACAATGAAATGGAATTGATAATTACATAAAACTAATATTTTAAAGATTCTTCAACTTTTTGATAAACTCACCGCGCTCCGCATCAAAACCCTCTATGAGTGATTCCACTTCACCTTTTTCATTCAAAAGGTAGATTTGATTGGAATGCACATAATCACCACTTTCAAGGCGACGATAGCTCACCGACAGTAAGGCCGCAAGCATCGACGTATTCTTTTCGTCTGATCTAAATAAGGCCCACTGTTCGTCGAGTTTAAATTTTTTTCTAAAATCAGCTAATGAGACTTTATCTTCACGAAAGCTATCAAAGCTAAATAGACTGACCTGTAACTTTGATTTTGCTTTTTCAGGTACATGTACCAGTAAGTCCCGAATATCCTGGACTATAAAAGGACAGGCTGAGGGACAACGAGTAAAAATCATCGCGACAATTTGTTTTTTACCCTCTAATGATCTGAGCTGGATTTTCTCATCCAATTCATTGATCCACTCTTGCTTTCCCAAATACACAGAGTCTTTCGCCAAAGCGGTTGTACTAATTAATCCCATCAAAAAAATCGCAACTAGCTTTTTAATAAATGACATACTTACTTCCCTTCGCTATATTTTGCGCATCGAAATCCTAAATTTGAAGTGACGTAGTTCGCTTTTAAGCTACTTCGAAAAGCGAAGCGCATATAGTTTGAATACAACTCGGGATCGGCACTTCCTAAGGATCCTGCACCACAAAACAGGCCCCGCTCGCGATCGTTGGTTCCGCGACTATCTGCCTTAATTATGACGGATGAATAATCGGAGACCCACTCCCAAATAAGCCCATGCATATTAGTCAAACCATACTTATTAGAAATCCCTTCATACGCTGAGTGAAGATTATTGGGCTTTTGATACCACTCAAGCACTATAGCCGTCGTTTTTTTATCAACAGTGCTTGCATATTCCCACTCATTGACCGACAAAAGACGAAGGCCCTGAGATTCACAATAGGCCCGTGCTGCAAACCATGAGACATTGACTACTGGAAAGCTATTTAGGCTTTCGTCAAAGTCGAAGTCACTTTTCCAATGGGCCAAATAATTTTCCGACGCCATGATTCGAGGCATTTTAGATTTAGAATATTCTGGATTCTTCTGCACAAAATCCAAAAATTCCTTATTGGTGATTGGATATTTCTGCACAAGAAGACCCGGGATATCTACTTTTGTACCCGGATCTTGTTTATCGTCGCGATAAAATAACTCGTATTGGCCTTTAGGAACCTTCTCTAATTTATTTTCAACAGCAATTGATTCCAACGCTGACAAAAGGATCAAAGAGTTTACTAAAAGTCCCAAGGACACAATACGAGTTTTCATAAATCACACTACTTCTTTTTACTATCACGAACCGCTTTAACTTCAGCCGGAGTCACCATATCCGACTTATTACCCCAGCTATTGCGGATGTAAGTTAAAACATTCGCCGCATCTTCGTCTGAAAGTCCCAAAGCTGGCATCACGCCGTTGTACGGCGAGCCATTTACTTCAATTTTGCCCTCAAGCCCATGCAAAACTACGCCAATAGCTCTTTTTTTATCTTTCATTAGAAAATCAGATTTTGCCAATGGAGGGAATGCCGCAGGAATCCCTTGACCATTAGGTTGGTGACAGGCAGCACAGTTTTGAGCATAGTAAGATTTACCTGCCGCAATACGCTGAGCGATAGTCTTCTCAGTAAGTACTCCTTTTTTAGCTTCACTTTCATCCGAAGCAATACTTTGAATGGCAGAACCCTCTGGTAAATAAATAGCATCCACCGTTTTACCTGAATAAATTGTGTGATCTTCTTCGCCTTCAACTTTTAAGATACCCAAGGCACCTTTATTGAAAGTTCTGAAAATCGAGTGATCTACTAAGATATAATTAGCGGGAATTTCTGTTTTAAATTCAACAATCGCAGAACCACCGGCTGGAACCAAGGTCGTTTGAACCTGCTCTTGTGAAACCTTAATTCCGCCTTCTTGATAAACCTTATCAAAAATTTCCCCGATAACGTGGAATGATGAAATTAAGTTAGGCCCTCCGTTACCTACGAAGAGGCGAACTGTCTCACCAGCCTTCGCTTTAATGACATTTTCACCAGTCAAAGATCCTACTGAACCATTGAATACGACATAGTCAGGCTGTTCTTTGATAGCCTTATCCATATCAAAGGGTTGATAGCCTTTCTGACCGTATTTACCCTTTGTGTAGAATTCTGATTGTAAAACGTAAAATTCCTTATCCACTTTTGGAAGCGGCTTGTCTGCTGATTCAACATAGATCAAACCATACATGCCGTTTGCAATGTGCATACCCACTGGCGCCGTTGCACAGTGGTAGATATAAAGACCAGGGTTTAATGCTCGGAATGAAAATGTCGAGCTATGTCCTGGTGCCGTAAATGAGCCCTCAGCACCACCACCTTGACCTGTCACTGCGTGCATGTCGATGTTGTGTGGCATTTTACTCGATGGATGATTCGCAAGAGTGAAATCAACATAGTCGCCTTCACGAATACGAATCATTGGACCAGGAACCGTGCCACCAAAGGTCCAAAAAGTGTATTCCACTCCATCAGCCAAGCGTTTACGCTCTTCTTTTACTTCCATATGCACTTTCACCCGAGCTGGTGACTTGCGAGTCACTGGTGGTGCTACATTCGGTGCATATCCTAATACAGCTGTCTCTACTGGTAGCTTGCTAACATCTATTTTAGGTGCGGCCCATGCAGTCATGGATGTCGCTGTCATGATTGCAAGCCCGATGATCGTTTTCATTTCGTCCTCCGTATTGATTGACGTCTTTGATGCTTTGAAACTAATTCCGCACAGGGAATGAAAACATGACGAGAATCATGAGATGCAACCAATTGTTGCGTTTACTGATCGCCATCATATTCCGTAATGCATTTGACAGGCCCTTCGCCCCAGCTTGAACTAGAAAATAAATGGAAACCATAACTTCAAAGAAGAAATAAGATCGTCCGACTTTGAGACAATACTAAATTCTGACGAGTGAAAGAAGTGATTGGCTTTTTTGCGGTCTTTATCTTGGATTGCACAAACGTGAAAATAGATGTTTGACTGCCGAGCTTCTTGAATCGCTTTGGCAAAGTCATTAGCCCCATATTGGCCTTCGTAGTAGTCGAAATCAGTAGGCTTCGTGTCTGAAATAAATAGAACCAATTTTTTTTGGTTTTTCATTTTTGAGAGAACATGAACTCCATGACGAAGCACGGGACCAAGGCGTGTCGCGCCTTCGGGCCGTAGCCTCTGCAAACTATTCCAACAAGAAGAGGTCCGCGCCTTGTTCTTACTAAAACGCTTGTGCCAGTGAAAATGAACAGCTTTTCGAGTCTCCGAGTAGAAGCTCGCTAACCCCCATTGTACATTGGCTCCATCCAACGCTCGTCCTAGTAGCTCTGCAATGCTTTTTTCAAGCTCTAAAACCTGTTTATCGTCTATCCACGATTCAGTTGAAAGGCTCTGATCTAGCAATACCAAGACACACCAGTCAGGACTTATCGTTGGCTTTCGACGATACACTCGTTCATTTGGAGACTGGTGCGCACGCAAGGAAATCATGAAGTCCTGAGTCGCATCAATATCAATATCTTCACCATCAGCCTGAGCGTTTCTCCAGCGGCGCTCATTATGGATGGCCCCAATATAATTATTCAACAATTGAAGATTTCTTTTATCCAACTCGTTGATTGAACCCGAGAGGTGATTCTCGTCGACTTTGGCGTCGGCCTCAAATAAACAGCACCAATCCTTACGATATCTCTTTAGTTTTGAATCCCACTCCGGATAAAGATAACTTTGCACAGAAGAACCTCTCTGCTCCTCTGAAGGCTCGACCCGCGACTCCAGCGAACCACCAAGTACCTCCACCTTGATCAAACTATTTGCCGACTCCGTTGAAATTGACATTGTGTCCATTTGCAACTCTTGCAGGGCATTGCTATGTTCAGCAATTTCATCGGCCCCATCTTGGGTCTTTAAGCCTCCACTGTATTGATCCAAGGTATGGACCTTCTCAAAACTGTGCACAAAGGGATTTTCATTTTCTTGCTTCTTAAGATCGACCTTCTTAATTTCGGTAGCTCTTTGCAAAGTCATTTCACTTGAAATTCGATCTTCGTCTTCGCCGTTATTATTTTGATGTTTTGCAGAGGCGTCGCCGTTGACCATTGGAAATAATGTTGAGTTAGAAACCACTCCCAGCCACTTTTCAAATATAGAATCACCCGTGAATTCAATCTTTAACCCCTCCGCATCCCAAGTCTTAAAGACTTCTTCTTTAAGTTCAAAAAATAAGGGCCAATCAATCTGAATGAGATCTAATAAGTCAAAAAATGATTCTCGATTGAGTCTAAGTAATTTTATTCGGGAGCGATAAATGAGAGTGAATATTTTAAATAAATAGAGTTGATAGGCCTGCTGGGCATCAGTTACAAAGGGATGCACTTCATTGAGAAAAAGCTGCTGCCCACATTTTCCACCATTGTCTTTGACTAGGACCACATCGATGCCGTGGCCAGCTACAAATGATGCTAACCGCTCAAAGGCCGCCAATACGCCCTCTTGCTCGAACAATCGAGGACGCTGATCCTTTGCAGATTGATATAATTTGACCTTATTAAATAGCCAACCAAAGGCGCTTTCATCCCATCCCATACTAAAATGACAGGGCTACAAGATCTTTTAAAGCTTGGACGACGTCACGTTCATCACTTAATGGCTGAATCAAGCCCACCTCAAAGGACAATCGAACAGGTAGTCCTTTATGAATCAACCCGGCCGTCGCCACCAAAAGACGTGTTGATATTGTCTCGCGAAGGTCCATGTCTTTCATCGCCCGGATCTTTTTTGCAAAGCTCACCATTTTTTTTGCGTAAGCCAAGTCGATCCCACTTTCGTGAGCCACTACTTCAGCCTCGGCCTCTTCACCGAGATAACTAAATTCAATTCCCAAAAATCTCTGCTTAGTTGACGGCTTCAATTCTTTAAGGCTGCGCTGATAACCAGGATTATAACTCATTACAAGCATAAACTCATCAGGAGCAATGAGCTTTTCACCGGTGCGCTCAATAAACAAAGACCTGCGATGATCCGACAGGGAGTGTAGAACCACAATCACATCTTCACGAGCTTCTGCTATCTCATCTAAATACAAAACGGCACCCTCGCGTAGAGCCCGCGGCAACGGACCATCTTGCCAAATCGTCTCGCCACCTTTCAGTATAAAGCGTCCCACCAAGTCAACGGCCGAAGTCTCTTCATGGCAAGCCACTTCAATCAACGGACGTCCTAATTCTTGGGCCATCTTTTCAACAAAACGGGACTTACCGCAACCGGTAGGTCCCTTCAACAAAACTGGAAGTTTTAGTTCGTACGCCAGCCTAAATATTTCAGATTCTTTACCTGAATCCTTATAAAAGACTGGCTTATCTATTCTAGTTTTCATTTTTCCCTAGCATCTCATCGGAAGGAAGTCCGAATTTAATAAAGTTCCAAATGAAAGCGACCATGCCAACAGTGAATAAAGTCGCTGCCATCACAAGGCCTAAAAAGTGAACCTCAACCTCTTTTTGAACTTGCAAGAATTCCATTCCCAATCTTCTTTCAAGAACAACTTGAGTGATTCCAGCAATACCAAATGCCACTGTCATTGCTGTCAACCCAATATTTGAGGTCCAAAATGCAAATACGTTTTTCCCTGAATCTGCAATCTTTCTTCCAGTCATGATCGGCATTGCATAAGTAATAACCGCAAGTACGAGCATTGCATACGCGCCCCAGAAGGCCATATGACCGTGCATAGCCGTAACTAAGGTTCCATGAGTGTACATATTTACCTGCGGCAAAGTATGAGCAAACCCCAAGAATCCAGCGCCCACAAATGACATCACACCGGTACCGATGGTCCATGCCAAGGCGGTTTTGTTCGTATTATTCTTTCCACCTTTACGAGCCATAACAATTGCGTACATGGCCATACCCAAGAAGGCTAAGGGCTCTAAAGCACTAAATAGCCCGCCAATCATCAACCAATATTTAGGAGTTCCAATATAGTAATAATGGTGACCAGTTCCCAAAATACCTGAAAGGAAAGTGAAGCCTACGATGACATAGAGCCATTTTTCAATAATTTCACGATCCACACCGGTTAGCTTAATCAACAGGAAGGACATAATACCTCCCATGATCAATTCCCAAACACCTTCAACCCACAAGTGAACAACCCACCATCTCCAGTAAGAGTCGACCGTCTGAGAAACCGTTGGAATCATGCCTGGCAAATATAGCAACGCCGCCATCAATAAACCGAAAAACAGAACCATCGAGGTTGTCGTGTATCGCTTCGACTTCCAAATTGTCATACCGATTAAGTAAATGAACAACAAAACGTCAACAACGACAAGCCAATCAAGTGGACGAGGAATCTCAAGAAACTTACGTCCCTCCCACCAATTGAAATGGAAGCCGATGATTGCAGTGACGCCAACGATAACCAAGGCGGCCCATTGAACAACGGCCAGTTTCGGCGACACCAATTCACGCTCGCACTCATCCGGAATGATCCAGTAAGCGGCCCCCATAAATCCTGCCAACAGCCACATGACTAATAAATTCGTGTGGGTTGCTCGAGCTGTATGGAATGGAATAAAATCATGCAATCCATCCATCCCCATATGTGCAAAGGCCATAATGAAGCCATAGATGATTTGCAACGAGAATAACAACATACAGGTAGCAAAAAACAGATAAGCGACTTTTTGCGATTTATACTTCATAACATTCGCTCCTATTTAACACTTGCCAAGAAAGCAGCAAGTTGTTGAATTTCCTCTTCTGATAAAGGTAATTTTGGCATTTTTGAATCAGCCTTAACGGCCATAGGGTCACGCAACCACGCTTCGATCCACGCCTGATCTTTTCGAGTTCCAATTCCATCCAGCGCCGGTCCAACAATTCCACCGTTGCCATTCATCGCGTGGCAAGCTTTACAAGTCTGCTGGAAAACTGTGGGCACAGGAAGCGCTGATGCAGAGACTGAGGATGTGGTTTCTTTAGCTAAAGGTGGCTTCGCAGGAAATCCATTAAGATCAACTTCACCAGCCCATTTAAAGAAGGCCACTAACGCTTCAATTTCTTCGTCGGTCAGATCATACTTCTGCATTTTGCGATCATTCGGATACATCGCTTGCGGATCTTTTAGCATTTGACGGATAAAATTAGGTCCACGACGTTCATAGACCTTCGTCAACTCAGGAGCATAGTAAGCACCTTCACCGAAAAGAGTGTGACAGCCCATACAATTGTTCTGCTCCCACAAGTCCTTTCCATGAATCACTTGTTCGGTGATGTTTTTTTCGTTTGTTTGCTCAGGAATTCTTTTAAAAGTATCAATGGTCAGCAACACAAACGCGGCCGAACACAAAAATGTCCCAATTAAAAAGAAGGCCTTTGCTCCAGATTTCGTCAGCATAGATGAAGTCCTTTCGTTCATTAAGTTTTCAATTCGAAGGTAAGGCTGTATTTCAAGTTGAGATTTGATTCGAATCAAATTTTAGAACTTCGACTGATAATTTAATTAAAAGCTGACCTCAGTCATACTCTGAGAGCAAATAGGACCACAAATATGACGCCCATCATTTAGTATATTAGGTAGATGCGCTAGGATGCATTCATGCTGAAATCTATATTAAAGGGTAAACCCACCGATCATTGCCCCATTTGTTCTTCGCTTGAAGAAAAAATATCGACTCAAATTCTTTCCGTACTAAAAGTAAAGAGCTTTAATAAAGGAAGCTTGATCTGCGAACAAGGAAGTAAATCCTGCGGCCTTTACTTGATTAGCAAAGGCTCTGTGAAAGTTTCCCGCTTGAGCCCTCAGGGAAAAGAAGTCATCCTCGACATCCTCCACCCTGGCGCCACTTTTGGCGAAACCAGTTTACTTGCAGAGGAGGCCAACTCCAATCACATGACAGCCAATGACAATGTGGAAGTCTTTTTTATTTCGCACGAATCTTTTCAGAGCATTCTGACTGAAAACCCTGAGCTTTATAAAAAAGTCTTCGCATCAATGATGCGATGGATGGATAAACTCAATCAAATCATTGAAAACATCAATAATCCATCGGCCAAAGAACGAGTCTGCCACTATTTGAAACGAATGAGTGCCGAACAAGGCCATTCACTCATTCATCTCAATGGGAAAAAGCATGAGGTCGCCCTTATGCTCGGTCTGCGACCGGAGACTTTTTCAAGAGCTTTGTCGGACCTTGAAAAAGACGACATCATCAAGATGAATCATAAGCAGATTCAAATTCTAAAGTCTGACCGTCTTTAAATTTCCTTAGGACTTAGATCATTTGCTTTATGATCTAAGTCTAGTTCTTCGTTGTTACGCATTAAAAGTAAAACTATTAACACTACATTTAGTGGTCTCCGTCAGCAAATAATACAATAGGTAGTTGTCTCAAAATGATTTTCACCGAAGACTTTGGATTAAGAAGGTCGGTGAAAATGAAATTCTTCAAGTACGACATCCTCTTCCAAGAAGTGCCGAATGAAATCTCGATTGCATTCTATATGGTCGGTTGCCCTTTGCGCTGTAAAGGCTGCCACTCAACAGAACTCTGGGATTCGTCGCCCTACGGAGATTCACTCGAAGACAGCCCTTTTCTAGAACTTCTAAAAAAATACCAGGGCTATGCCAGCTGCGTCCTTTTCCTCGGAGGTGAGTGGGAGAAGGATCGATTGATAGAGCTACTCAATAAAGCGAAGTGCTACGGATACAAAACGGCGCTTTATTCTGGTCTAACAGAATTGCCAGGAGATCTGATGGCGAAACTAGATTTTGCGAAACTCGGACCTTGGCGATCTGATCTTGGTGGATTGGATTCACCAACGACGAATCAAGAGTTTTGGGACATTAAGAACCACAAAAAACTAAATCATTTATTTCAACGAGCCAACTAGAGGGGACATTATGTTTATTCAACTCAGCGAACAACAGGTCAATGCAAAAATTGAATTTATTAACTCTTACATCTCCGCCGCAAATGCTGCGGACGGATCAAAGTTAGATGCAAATGCCAACGTGACTCATAAAAATATTGCGACTCTGGAGGCAGAGATCAATAAAGACATCAATATTCAAATTAACAGACGCCTCGTCTATAACAGAATCAAAGATAAATTTGGCGCTGATTTAGCAAATGAGTATATTCGCCAAATTGAAGAACACGAGATCTATGTCCATGATGAAACTTCTTTAAAACCCTACTGTGCTTCTATTTCGATGTATCCGTTACTTACCGATGGGCTAGTCAGTCTTGGCGGTGAGTCCCGTCCACCAAAACATTTAGAGAGTTTCTGTGGATCATTCATCAATATGGTCTTCGCCATTTCAGCTCAGTTTGCTGGAGCCATTGCAACGGTTGAATTTTTAATGTACTTCGATCATTTCGCTCGCAAAGACTATGGAAAAGACTACTTAAAAACACACGCTCAGATTATCAATAATCATCTCCAGCATGTTGTCTATGCCATCAATCAACCTGCCGCAGCCCGAGGATATCAGTCTGTCTTCTGGAATATCTCGGTCTATGATCAACACTATTTCAAATCTTTGTTCGGTGACTTTGTTTTCCCAGACGGTGGGCTTCCCGAGCTAGAATCAGTCATGAATCTACAATCTCACTTCATGAGCTGGTTCAACCAGGAACGCACCAAAGCTATTTTAACGTTCCCAGTCGTCACTGCGGCAATGCTCACCGAAGCAGACCAACCTAAAGACAGATCTTTCCACCAAATGTGTGCCAAGGAACTATCGGAAGGAAATAGCTTCTTTATGTATCTCAGCGACTCTGCCGACTCACTCGCTAGCTGCTGCCGTCTTCGCAATGAAATTGCCGATAACACCTTCAGCTATTCATTGGGGGCCGGCGGTGTCGCTACGGGCTCGATAAAAGTCATCACGATCAATATGAATCGCATGATTCAAAAGAATATCGACTTAAAAGAGCAAATCGAAAAGATTCACAAATATCAAGTGGCCTTTCGCGAGCTCGTCGAAGAATACAAAAAAGCAGGTATGCTCACCGCCTACAGTGCCGGCTTTATCACTCTTGATAAACAATACTTAACTATTGGCATCAATGGAATGTTAGAAGCTGCGGAATTCAAAGGCATAGAGATTTCAAATAATTCAAAATACATCAGATTCGTACAAGAAAACTTGAAGGTCATTTTCGATGCGAATAAGGAAGCAAAGAAGAAATACGGCTATATGTTCAACACCGAATTTGTGCCGGCTGAAAATCTTGGAGTCAAGAACGCAAACTGGGACCGTAAAGATGGCCTCGAAGTCCCTCGCGATTGTTACAATTCGTACTTCTATAAAGTCGAAGACAATAACATCACTAGCATCGACAAAATGATCCTTCACGGGAAAGAAACTATGCAGTACTTGGATGGGGGCTCGGCTCTTCATCTAAATCTTGAAGAACGCTTGACCGCATCTGCCTATGAAAAAATGATCGCTGCCGCCGCCAAAGCTGGTTGCAATTATTGGTGCGTCAATGTTTGCGTCACGATCTGCAATGACTGTGAGCACATAGACAAACGCACTCTTCATCAATGCAGTCGCTGCCAAAGCGACGATGTCGATCATGCGACTCGAGTGATTGGCTACCTGAAACGTATATCTAATTTTAGTAGTTCCCGCCAAAAAGAAGCCGCCCGACGTTTCTATCACAAGAAAAGTGTCCCTGCAGGCCAGATAAAAGCAAACACACCACCAGAAATTAGAGCATAATCGCAATACGTTAAAGAGGGCGCCTAGGCTCCCTCTTTAAATATCTTTGGAATAAAAACAAATCCCCAGACCAGCAATCCTAAGCACCAGAATCCTCCGGCTATAGACAATATCAAAAAGTAATACTCGGGGAAAAAGGCCGCTAAAAACCGAACGACGGCTGTTATGCCTAAAACTCCACCAACAAGTACGATCGGCTTTAACGTTGCTTCTAAGCTCATCTCATGGGACCCATGAGACAATACGACTCTGATTGCGACCATGAAGGTCATCAATCCAAAGCCTCCGATGTACATAAAATGAAGTGCATGAATCCTTAACCCATCGAAAAGTTGAAGGAAAAGTCCAATCAACAACAACCAAGCCGAACTCCATAGCATCCAGGCCTGAAGGGTTCGCTTTAAAGGCCTTTGATAAATTTTCCACTGACTAATAACCAGCCAAAAAAATAAAATAAATCGAATAGCAACTGCAACTTGATAAAAGCCCCGTGACTCAAAAATGTAAGTGGCCAAAACGGCCCCTGCTAAAAGAACGAAGGGCGTCTTTTTAAAAAGAACACCTCCCTCAAGTGGCGAAGGCATCCACCCAAGCAGGGCCGGAACCAAGCGGGAGCCAATGCCCATAATCAAGAACAGGATCATGCCCTGCTTATAAAATAGCTCGGCAAACGATCGGAGCCCCTCATTTTCGACGACTTTTAAATAAAACATACTCAAATAGAAGTGACTGAACACTGAAAGCACTAACCCCATGAGCACTAAAATAAATGGCGCAGGAGGATTGTTCCGTCGTTTTAGAAAGCGACGGAATAAGAATAAAATAAGAAAGCAATAACTGCAGAACTGAAGAAAGTGAAAGCACTGCAAATGCCCTAAAAAACTTGCAACGCCTCCTGCCAGAATACTGAGAGATAAAATTACAATCTCAACTAAATTCGCCGGAAATGACGATGTGAACTTGGGGCCAGCCGTCATTAAAAAACCTATGACAAAAGAACCCAAAAACAACCCCATCATCCACTGCGCATGTAGCAGACCAGGATAGGGTCCTAAGTTGAAGTAGTACAAAACCCATACGACACCGCCGATAAAACCCATCAACCATCCCATGGGAAAGAACAAACGATATGGATTTTCTGTTAAATTTTGCATATTTGTGCTCCTTCCTTTTTATGCATCGAAAATTTCTGATCTTGCTTGATTGAAATCAATTTTCTGATTTTCATCATGTTTTTTTGTTTAAAATGGGATTAACTATTTTTAGTTAAAAAAGACAAAACGAGGCCCCTATGACTATCGATGATTTAAAACTAGAAGAATTGCAACTTTTCACGAAAGCCCCCAAATCGACGATTCAAGCTCTCAAATCACAGAGTCAAATTATCTATCTGAAGCCCCGTCAAGCGGCTTACAAAGAGGGCCAAGCTGCGACTCACGTTTACATGGTCCTACATGGTGGTCTGAAGGTTCAAAAAACTCATAGAGATGTCACGACTATTTTTGACTTTATCACTCGAGGCTGCCTTGGAGGATATCTCTACCATCTTGAAGAACAGAGAATTTATATGTTCACCGGAATCGCCGTAGAACACTCAAGTGTCCTTGCTATTCCAACGAAGGTTTTCGAAGAGTTTATGTTGAACTGCCAACCCTGCTTCCAACAAGTTCAGCTCTTGATTGGTCGTTTTATGAACGAAATGCAACAAGACCGTAGCATGGCCAAGGAAAGGGTTCCTTATCGTTTGGCAAATTTTCTCATCAATGTGCTTAGGAAGCAGGCCCTGACCGCTGATTCTCAAAGCATTATGCTAAAGCTCAGTCGCCATGACATCGCTGGGCGCATCGGCACAGAGCCGGAAACCATCATTCGTATTTTAACGAAGTGGACTCAGGATGGAGTTATCGAAACCAAAAATAAAATCATCACTGTTCGCGATAAAAACTTTCTGGTAGAACTTTTGAAGAATAAGAAAGAAAAGTACTTATGACCTATCGAGAGACCCTTGCCGATCTTCGTATTGAACATATTGAAATTCAAAAACGAATCGATGAGATGCGTCCTCTGATATGGTCATGGCCAAAGCACGTTCCAAAACTTTTGATTGAATTGATTGATTTGGTACACTCGCACCACATCAAAGAAGAGGCCGAACTTTTTCCTTATGTTTCTCGACAAGATTGGCTTTCAGGAGGGGGACCACGCTGCAGCTTTTTTATGGGCCAAATCATGGATTTGAAGCTTCATGAACGCTTCACCCAAACTCTGAGAAACTACAACTTGACAGCAGACCGCCAAACCCGCGACTGGGCTGAAGAATCAAGCCCCCTTTGGGTTCCCTTAGATGAGCATGATATCGGCACAGCATTTTCAGTGGCGATCAAAGATGAATTATCAAAGCCCACCTCTGATCAAAACATCGAAAAGCTAAAGGATCTAGCTTCGACATATCTTAGACTCGTCGAAGTTCATCGACAAAAAGAGGACGAGTGCCTTTTCGTCCTCTTAGAAAACAAGCTCCCTTAGATAATCCATCAGTTACAAAAACCGCAGCAGCCCTCAGATTTTTTTCGAACAAAGCGTACTTTCCAAACATTAGGTCCACTTTCCACATAATTATACTCTAGAAGTTTTCCAAACACCGACTTCATCTGCTCGACCAAGGGACGCGGGTCATGATTATTCACGATCAATAATGTCTCTTCCGGATTTAGGTTCGCAAAAGACTTAAGAATAAACTCATGACGATCCGGAGCTGGAATACTTTGGGCTTCAATTGTAAACTCACTCATTAGAAATACCTCCAGCTCTGACATTCCCCTAGATTCTTGGAATATGCCTTGATTTAAATCAAATATGGTAATTTCAGATTGAAGAGCTTAAGAATACACAAAATAAAATCCGAGTGGAATCAGTAGTCCCAAAAGACTCAACACCCAACCGCGCTTGGAAAAACTATTTCCGCCCTTAACCATAAACAAACCAGATAAAGCCAGGTACGCCAACAGAACACCAAAAATGTCGGCAACGTAAGTCCATGCTTTTTTAGCTTTGTTTAAGTGCAAGAAGTTCGCAAAAAACAAGCCGGGTCTTTTGCGGGTTTCTTCAACTTGAGCAATTTGACTTTGTTTATTCCAAACAACTCGTGCGTCTTGATAAAAGTACGTAGTCTCTGTTTCAGACTCTGCAATTTCACTTCGAAATTTTCCAGACAAATTTAACTGCTCGGCTAAATACTGATGAAACTGTTCATCTTGTTTAACCCCATCAACACGAATGACTTTTTCATATCGTTCAATAGAATAACTAGGGTTCCAATCTTCGATATGATTTACCGCGATTCCAGAAATTGCATAAATCAAAACCAAAGCAACGCAAAGGTAACCTACATCCCTGTGTAGGTTACGATTCCAAACAAAAATCTTCTCCCCTAAATTATTCAATCACAGCACCTGTTGCGTTGACTTGATAAACTGTCATTGGAGCCTTTACCGAAGCTGGGTCAAACTTTTGTTTATTCTCTTCTGCCATGTGCTGCAAGTAAGCCTTCGTGTCTTCTATAGACAAATCAAACTTCTTGAACTCACCCTTCGCAACAGCCTTTTTTCCTCGCGCATCCAAAGGGAACACCATCACCCCATCTTGTACTTTGATTCTAACTTTTTCACCTTTGTAGTCTGTAGAAAGCTTCATCCAACAACCGCGCTTCGCACACACATCTGTGATTGTTCCAAAAAATGTCACTTCTTTACCGAGATACTTATCTGGAGTTTTCATAATTTCTGTCATAGACATGGCTGCTTTAAAATCAGCACCAGCACCAAACTTAGTCTCAGCCAAAGAAGCCTGTGAAGCCATAAACAATGAAATCGCAACTATTGATTTAAACATTTTAAAAATTCCTTTTTTATAAAATTAAAAAATTGTCGTTACAGATAAACTGTAATTACGACCTAACTCATAGGCACCACTCGAACTATTGTGGACCATGTACATCTTGTCAAAAAGATTCGAGACATTCAATCCCAGATTCACATCACCAAATTCTCGAACCTTCGGATACCACTGCGCACTCACACCATATACATCATAGGCAGGTGTAGCATAGCCAGCTTTTATATAACGCTCAGACAAGCGTTTTTGGGCTGAAACAAATTGAGCATCAGCACCCAAACGAACTCTTGCTGACTTAAAATCATATCCAACACCCAACAAAAACTTATCTGCTGGCGCTGACACTAAGGGTTCATTCAATGTTTGCGCAGAATACATATCTGGACAGTCTTTGCAGTCCATCTTAATTGCTGAATAACCCGCTTCAAGTTGCCAGCTTTGGATGTCAAACTGACCTTGCAGCTCCACTCCGCGACGGACAACTTCTGACAGATTTCGATATTTATAATCTCGATGAGTCGCCTCTGCGGGGCCAGCCGCAACACGTTGTTGCCCCACCATTTTATACATCTCTGGCATCCACTCAATATAGTCTCCGATAACTTCATCAAAATAAGATACTTTAATACGTTGAGTATCCGGAGCCATGGGCATTTTCAACAACAACGAAATCTCTTTAGTTCTGCCAAACTCTTCATTCAGATCAGGATTGGGCGAGCTTGTACAGTCTTTAGCAGGCCTGTGACACTTCCACGAAACGCTGCTTCCGTAATACATTTCTCGAACATGAGGAGCTCGATTTGCTAATCCTGCTTTGGCCGAAATTTTCATCCACTGAGTCGGAGAATATGACAAACCAACAGCTGTTGAAAAAGTATCCCCACTTTTTTGAGGCACATTCAAACTCAGCTTAGTTGAACTTCTATCGTAGTAAGTCGCTCGCGCACCAATTGAAACTCCCACTTTGTCGTTCATCAAATTAAGCGTATTTTCAGAAAACAAACTGACATCTGAACCCTTTGAATCTCCATAATAAGAAACATCCGAACCATCTTTTTCAGAAATACGAGAATCATTTAGCTCTAGACCTATTGAGCTATCAACAGAGGCATCTTTAGCCAGGTTCAGCGCACTTATACCCTTAACTTTAACACCTGCATTTTTAATTGAATCTTCAGTTGTTCCTAAGGTGGAGTTCATTCCTCGATAGGCGGTATGGGTCAGCTTTTTTGAATCCAACGTGTTATAAATCGCTTGAGCTTCAACTTTAGATCCTTGCCCAATAGATTGCTCATAATTCCCCACCAAGTCTAAAGAATTTCGATTATAATCAGAGTTTGTTTCATCACTGCCAGCACTGTAAGCTGCATTTTTATTTTGCGATGTAGAGTATTCAAATTTGAAGTCTGCTTTAGATCGAGCAAATTTGCTCTGCAATTTACCTAGATATGTATTGCGCTTAAAAACTGCAACGCTTTCTTCTTTTGCTGCCGCAGAATCATTCGGAGATCCAGATTCGATTTTTTTACTATCTCGAAGCGTAGTTCCCAACAACAAGGATGTGCTCGAGTTCAGCGGCGTCGCCGCCTGCACAGAAGTTGCTTGCCCCTCGGTTGCAGAATCTGCAGTCAACTTCACTCTCGTCTTTAAGCGATTTGATCCCATCAAAATGTCATCAGCATCAATCGTTTTATAGTCAACTGTGCCTCCCATTGCGCCTGACGAATTTGTTACTGAGTCTGCTCCATTTTGAACAGAAACTTGCGTTAAAATATCTGGCTCAACAGCAATACCTGATTGAAGTCCTGATTGAGTTGACTCTGCTCTTTGAGCGCCGTCGACTTTTTGAACGACACGATACCCACTCAGCCCTCGAATTGACACCTGTTGATTTTGCAACTCACTTCCACCCGTGACGCTCACTCCTGGAACCTTCTGCAAAAGATCCTTAACATCACGTGCCTGCGCACGTTCGATTTTCTTTTTATTCACGACAGTTTTTGCATCAACAGATTCGTAAGCTTGATTTTCATCAAGCTGATCTTTTTCACCGACAATCTCAATTTGCTCGAGTTTTTTTAAGTTTGAGTCTTGGCTAATTGAATTTTGTCCATCTTGTGCGTAAGCCTGATGAGCCAACTGCAGAAACAGCACCATAAGCAAAAACTTTGCTGAATACATAATTATTCCTCATTCAAAATTGAAATTAAAAGGTGATTATGTGTTCAGTTAGCAATCGAAGCCCCCAGCGTCCATAAAATTGGATTGATCCCCGTAAACCGAAAACTAATTGAATACTGGCGTCCAAACATAAAACAAATGGAGTATTTACTAGAAATTAACACTTCAACTTGCTACACTTGATAAATGAATAATATTTCCACAAAAGCAGCAGACTTCATTTACTTTAATCTCTTGAAAACATTTGTGGAATTTAAACTCAGCTTTTTTAAAAATGGCAAATCTGGACAAACGGCCCTCGAAGCACAAAGAGTTGCTGAGATTTGCCACCACCTTGAGTTTAATGAAATCGCGCATCTATCCGACCAACTTAGCTCCATGAATCGCTCAGAAACTGAAAACTTCCTTTCCGAGCTAAACGTTAATTATAGAAACTGGCTTTTTGATTTTCAAAATTTGAAAGCAAATGAAAAAATCGAATTTCACAAAGTCATCTTTTCAAAAGTAAAAGAGCTATTTCAAATTGAAGCCACTCAAAACTCCCAAGTTTTACAAGTATCACTTTATAGATGCTTCGACAGTCTCGACTCAACCCTTGGCATTGATTATTCAAGTGAATCTCAAATGCCCTCCGATGCCTTCAACAAAGAACGAATTTTTGCGGGCTCAGCTGAAAGCGTACAATCGTCGTATTCAACAATTTTTTCAGCACTCCGTGAAATGAATCCTAAAGCCGGCTCTCATTTAATCGACTTAGGCTGTGGCTTTGGCCGGCTAGGATTTGTCATCGGTCTACACCGACCTGACATGCAATTTACAGGTTATGAGTATGTCGATCATCGCATTCAAAACGCCAAAGGTTGTGCAAAACAACTCAACTTAGAGCAAAATGTACACTTTCACACTCAGGACCTTTCCGACTCCAACTTTAAGCTGCCAGTTGCAGATATCTACTACATGTATGACCCTTTTAGCGCCGACACCTACAAGTTTATTTTGAATCAAATGCTCCCTATCTCAAAAGATCACCCCATCATGATTGCCACTAAAGGCAACGCCAAGGATTGGCTGCATGAAATTGCGGCTCAAAACAAATGGCGCCCCGCTCAGTCATTTGATTATGGCAATTTGAACCTCTTTTGCTCTTATTAATGTCAAAATTGCAGCGCATTAAACCGGACTTTCCCCCTGAAATCCGCTATAACTGCGGCTTATGCAAGACCCTCAAGATCTCAAAGAACTCATTCTAAAAGCTCGCCGTCGTATGATGGATTTAGTGGCTCAGCGAGATCACTCCGAAAAAGAGCTGCGCACAAAGCTCAAACAATACTTGAGCCCCAAAAAACATTGGCGCCGTCGAAGTTCTTATGGAGATAGTGAGATGTATTCTAAGCCCGAGGCCGCTCTATCCCCTGAAGAGCTTGAGTTACAGATGGAGCAAATTGCGCAGGCTATCGACAAAGCCATTGAGTATGCAAAAGAGAATCGTTGGTTAGGAGCCCCCGAAGAGCTGGCTGAAAAAATGGCCCGCGGCCTGCACTACCGCAACAAAGGGTCTTATTATATAAAAAACTGGCTTCAAGAAAAAGGTTTACCCCCAATTGAAGTGGATCGTGAGTTGGAGCTTGAAAAGGCGCGCACTCTCGTGAAAAATAAGTTTGCTAAAATTGAAAAACCAACCCGTGAAGAAAAAGCCAAAATGGGTCGTTTTCTTGCGGCTCGCGGTTTTGACCTAGAGACCATCAGAAAGGTTATAAATGAAGAGTTCTGAAGTTCGCCAAAAGTTTATTGAGTATTTCAAAAAGAACAGCCACACCCACGTCGCTTCTTCGTCTTTGATTCCTGAAAACGATCCGACTTTGTTATTTGCAAATGCCGGAATGAACCAATTCAAAAACACTTTCTTGGGCTTAGAGAAAAGAGACTACACTCGCGCAGTCACTATTCAAAAATGTGTGCGTGCTGGTGGTAAACACAATGACTTGGAAAATGTCGGCTTCACCGCTCGCCACCATACATTTTTCGAGATGATGGGGAACTTCTCATTTGGTGATTACTTCAAAACTGAAGCTATTCGACTGGCTTGGCAATTCCTGACTCAAGAGCTCGCGATTCCAAAAGAAAAGCTTTATGTCACGGTTCATATTTCTGATGATGAAGCCGCTGATATTTGGCACAAACAAGAAGGTGTTCCTCGCGAACGCATCTTCAGATTCGATAAAGACAACTTTTGGAAAATGGGCGACACCGGCCCTTGTGGCCCATGTACCGAGATTTTTTATGATCACGGACCTGGTGCTGGTAAAATCTCAGACCCCTACGAGAGCATCAAAGCTGGCGAAGATCGTTTCGTTGAAATTTGGAACCTCGTTTTCATGCAATACTTCGAAAATCCTCCAGGAACTCTTACTCCGCTTCCGAAGCCGTCTGTCGATACAGGGGCTGGATTTGAGCGCGTTTGCGCAGCTATGCAAGGCAAATTTTCAAACTACGATACCGATATCTTTGCTCCAATGATTGAACGTGCTTGTAAAATCGGAAAGTTTGATTACGTCACAGATAAAAAAATCCTTGAAGCCAACAAAGAAATCTCAGATCGCACCGCTGCGATTCGTGTCTTGGCAGATCACTGCCGTTCAACGAGTTTACTCATTGCTGATGGTGCTCTTCCTTCAAATGAAGGACGTGGTTATGTTCTTCGCCGCATTATGCGTCGGGCGATTCGCTATGGACGTAAAATTGCGGGCGAGCAGTCCATTCTTCCCGGCATGGCCGAAGCATTGATCGACAGCATGAGTGATGTTTATCCTGAGTTGAAAACTCGCCGTGATCATATTTTAAATACAATCCGCGATGAAGAAGATCGCTTCACTGCGACTTTGGATAATGGCACAAATATTTTGATGGACGAGATCACAAAATTAAAAGCGAAGAATGGCAAAGAGCTTTCTGGTGATGTGGTCTTTAAAATGTACGATACTTACGGCTTCCCCGCGGATTTGACTCGAGTGATCGCCAACGAACACGGCATTGACGTGAACGAAGAGGCTTTCGAGAAACAAATGGAAGAAAACCGCGCAAAATCCAAGGCGAGCTGGAAAGGCAAGTCGATGGGCGCTGACGAACAGCATTTAATCAAGTTTGCCAAAGACTACCTTCAAGCCGGTGGCAAAGTTCAGTTCACAGGCTATGACTCGATCACCGGCAAAGGAGCTATTAAGGCGCTTTCAAATGGTCATGAGGTTGTCTCTAGCTTAAAGCAGGGCGATCACGGCGTCGTCATCATCGACAGCACTGCATTTTACGGTGAAGGCGGTGGACAATCCGGCGACACAGGCTACTTGGTTCAAGAAGCCAACCGCGCTAAAGTCTTAAATACAACAAAAATTGATGACATCATCCTTCATCACGTTGAAATCGAACATGGCGAATTTAAAAATAGCATGACCGTATATTCAGCTGTTGATGAAGTTGAACGTCGCAATACGGCTAATAACCACTCTGCGACTCACCTTCTGCACGCGGCCCTCAGAAAAGTTCTAGGCACTCATGTGACTCAGGCAGGATCTCTTGTTGATTCTCAAAAAACCCGTTTTGACTTCACTCACAATAAACCTTTATCTTCTGAAGAGATTCAACAAATCGAAGAATTGGTGAATAACGAAATTGCCCGTGGCTCTGAAGTGAAAGCGGAAGTGATGTCACACAAAGATGCTATCGCTAAAGGCGCTATGGCCTTATTCGGAGAGAAATACGGCGATCAAGTTCGTGTTTTGACGATGGGTGAGTTCTCGACTGAACTTTGTGGTGGAACTCACGTGAAGAACACGTCTCAGATTCGTATGTTGAAAATCGTTTCTGAAGGTGGCGTCAGCTCTGGTGTTCGCCGAGTTGAAGCCGTCACTGGCGATCACGCCGTGCGCTTGGCCTTCCAGGCGATTCAACACTTTGATGAAGCCTTAGCGACGGCAGGTCTACAAAAAGCGCCTCATTATTTGAAGAATTTAGAAGCCACAGCAGCGGAACTAAACGAAGAGTCTTATAAAAAGTCTACTCTGGCTGGAAAAATCGACGCCATGAAAGAGCAGATCAAGTCTTTGGAAAAAGAGATCAAAAAAATCCAAGGCGGCTCGATCAATGTCGATGAGATTGCAAGCAAAGCTGCTATCTTTAAAACGAAATCGGGTATCAATGCTAAGTTGGTTCTAGCAGATCTTGCGTTGGATGATCGCGATGTATTGGCTCAAGTGACTGACCAATTGAAAAATAAAATCCAAACCGGCATCGTTGTCGTGGTTGGACAAGGCGATGCATCTCATCCGATTATAGTATCAGTCTCTAAGGACATCACAGGTGATCACAAAGCCGGAGATATCTTGAAAGAGGTTGCAACGATGATGGGCGGAAAAGGTGGAGGAAGACCTGATTTTGCTCAAGGTGCGGCCCCTGACAGAAGCCAACTTGGAGCGGCTTTTGGAAAATTGAATGGTCTTTTAAACTAAATAACGCACATCAACATGAAGATGGTGTGAAAACCTAAAAAAGAGGCTTAAAAAGGCCTCTTTTTTTTACATTTAGCTATATCGCGTCGGCTGTTTTTTTTTGAATTCGGTAATCCTGTGGACTAATTTGCAGGCCAATCACCTAGGGGGGATTTAATGAAAAAAATGATCGCAACTGCATTGCTTTTGGTTTCTTCTTCAGCTTTTGCTGACACAACTCTTTTTAACTGCACAGTTCCAGCACAATCTAAAAGTGTTGTTTCTATGACAATCGAGCTTGGCGCTGACGCAAGTTCTGATTTTGTGACTTTTACTTTGAACGAAAAATCAGCTCAATCAATCATGTTCACTCAACAAGACAAAGGAACTTTTGCTGATCAAATCACAAATGGTTACTTCTCTACGATCGTTTTTGGCGAAAGCTTCGGTCAAGTTGACGGTGTTATCACTGATTCTGGAATCATCTCTTTGCAAAAAGAAGCTGACAAAGTTTTCTCTGGTATCCTTTCTGCTAAAGGAAACATCTATCCTCTAGTTTGCAACCAGCCGTAATTTAAATTCGGTTCGTTCGACTGAAAAAGCCGCACATTGTTGCGGCTTTTTTTATTCTTCCATTTCATTTTCATTTTCTCGACCTATCGACTTTTTGATTGATGACATAAACTCAAATTAAGAAGATGCTTTTCTTCATTGGGGGAATAAGTCGATGCTTAGATGGGTCATTGTCGCTTCATTAATTGCCAGTACTTCATGGGCCGAAAAGTCCATCGACGACAAAATTGCAGAATTCATTCCATTATTTCGCCTAAAGGCAATGCCCCAAGAAATTGTCAGCAATGAAGATCTTTACAAACTTGGAGAAGCTCTTTTTTTAACTCGCCAGCTGTCAGGAAATAAAAATATTAGTTGTGCCGACTGCCACAATCCAAGCAAGGGCACAACCGATAAATTACCCTTGGGCCTTGGCCAGGGACACTCTATTGTTCAAGACTCTATACTGCAGGCACAGGGCCATATCTTAGCTCGCAATACGCCTCCACTATACAACCTAGGACAAGTCAGCTCTTTATTTTGGGATAGCCGAGTTTCCAAAAGAATAGATCAAAACAATGGTGAAATTATTTGGACCACCCCAACACCTTTAGGGCCTTGGAAAACAAATTTAACTTCGGCTCTTGCAGCACAGGCTCTATTTCCAATTCTAAGTCCAGAAGAAATGCGCGGTTTTAAAGGTCAAAATACGATTGCCGATATCGACGATGCCGAAAAAGCCTGGCAGGCAATCACGGATCAAGTCGCAAAAAATACGGCAATTAAAAAGCTTTTCGACAAAGCTTACCCCAACCAAAAACCTCATATATTTATGGTTGGAAATGCCCTTGCCGAATTTCAACGAGTGCGGTTCAGTAGTCACAACTCCCCCTACGATCTCTATCTAGAGGGCAATTTGAAAGCACTCAGCGACGAACAAAAAAAAGGCATGGAGCTATTTTTTGGTAAAGCCGACTGCGGCCGTTGTCACAATGGAACACACCTCTCAAATTTTGCAGTTCACTCTTTGGCGATACCTCAATGGTCCACCAAAGAGGCGGCAACAGATAAAGGAGTCGGCAACTGGATGGAAGACAGTTTCGGCACATTCCGATTCAGAGTCCCTCCACTTAGAAATATTGGCTATACAGCACCTTATATGCATAACGGCTTTTTTCAGAACCTTAAAGACGTTGTCACGCACTACAACCATTTCCCTCGCACGATTCGACACCTAGAGTGCCCCAAGACGCCAAGTAATTATACCGAGGAACTAATTTGTGATACGGATACGACTAGAAACAATGCTCGACTGAGTTCTGCTCAAAATTCATTAATTTTTAGACTCGGACTGACCCCAACAGAAATCGGTCAAATTGTTAGTTTTCTGCAGAGTCTAAATGATCCAAATTTCCAATAGAGTCTCGATCTGAGACATATCGATCATTACATCTGTTAATCTAGTTCAAATTCCTGTTAAGAATCGGACAATTTGGGCGATAAGTAATAGATGCGGTTTAAGCTTTTATCAGTTTATCTAGCTTATCTATTTGCTCTTATCCATTTCTTAACTGGATGTTCTGCCGCGACTTCAACTTCAAACAAATCAGACCCGAAACCAAAAGATCTTCCGCTTGAACTGACGGTCTCTACGAATGTCGCTAAATACATTAACCTGCAAAATGCTGCTGCTTTTGAAATTTTCGGATCCTGCGGAACGGACGACGAAGTCGTTAGCATCACATCGACGAAGCTGTCGGAAGCACTGAGCGCAAACTGTCAAGATCAGGTATGGAGTAAAACTATCGATTTTTCATCTGCGACTGATGGTTTCGTTGATATGAATCTTCAATCAACAAATTCGAAAGATGTTAAATCTAAAAGTCTTTTCTTACGGGTCTCTAAAGATACAATACCGCCAACAACACCAGTTTTATCTATTAACGGAGGAGCCACACTAACTAAGAATCTATCTGTGACTTTAGAGCTTCGCGGCTCGATTCCTGCCAAAATGACGGTCTCGCAGAGCAGTTGCACGAATGATAATCCTGAAACTTTTATCGCTAATAAAACTGTCACTTTGAACTTAGCAGATCAACTCAATACCTTTTTCGTAAAATATGTTGATAATGCCGGAAATTTTTCTACCTGCTCGCAGGTCAGTATACTTCATGATGGGATAGCTCCGACTTTGACCTTTACTAGTCCCGCGGCAGGCTCTCCAATATTGACCTCTCAACTCGCAAATTTTGCTGTCTCTGGTACATGTTCTGAAGAAGGCCAACCTGTGAACTTCAGCATTCACGGAACGGGCTCTACGCAATGTCTTAACGGCACTTGGAGCAAGTCTTTTGACCTCAGCTCGCAACCCGATGGCACCATTAATATTGGAATCTCTCAGACAGATCTAGCTGGAAATTCTGCGATTCCTTTGACTCGCTCTTTTTCAAAATCCACCGCTAGTGTTAGTCTCACTCTTGTTGCGCCAACCGAAGGCAGTATCTTAAATCAGTATTCTAATTCTGCATTGATATTTACAGGCACTTGCAGCGCCAATAACAGCGAAGTCAGGCTAACGGGATCGTCTGTTGCACAGACAACCTGCTTAAACAACTCTTACTCAATTTCCGTTGATACCAATTCACTAAGCGAAGGACAATTAAATTTTACTTTAAGCCATACTGACCCCTTTGGAAATAGTGCTCCTGCTGTGAACATGAGTCTTGCAAAAGACACGTCGGGACCTTCCTTATTAAGCTTGGCCATAAATACAAACAATAGCCATACGAATGGCCTAAACTCAACCCTCAGTATCTCTGCATCTGATGCATCAGAAATGCTGATCAGCAACTCGATCCTTTGTAACACAGGAAACTGGGAACCAATGGCCTCTAGCAAGTCTTGGACTTTAAATACAAGTAATGACATTAATACCGTTTATGCCAAATTCAAAGATGCCAGCGGTAACGAGTCTGCATGTATCAGTGATTCCATCATCCACGATAATATCGCACCAACTGTCGCCTGGAGCTCCCCAACAGAGGGAGCGATCATCAATTCTTTAAACCAAAATTCATTTTTGGTTTCTGGAACTTGCTCTGAAAACTCACGTAATGTTCAGATCTTTCGCGGAAGCCTGGTGGGCTCTGCAACCTGCACAAACAACGCTTGGTCTACCAATTTAAATCTAGCCAGCCTCGGTCAAGGCACTCAAGTCTTTTCGATATCTCATACAGATTTAGCGAATAATCTTGTAGATAACATCCAAAGGAGCTTCACCAAAGATTCCCTTGGTCCCTCTCAAATAAGTATAGTCATTGATAGCGGTTTGACTTACACGAACTCTACCAATGTAACGATCCAGCTTGAAGCCACTGATGCCTCAGAAATGTATCTCACAACTGATGCAAGCTGTAATTCTGGAGGTAGCTGGGAAACTTTCACCTCTAGCAAAGGCTTTACCCTTAGTGCAGTTAATGATGAAAACGAAATTTTTGTTATATTTAAAGACTCTAACGGAAATCTTTCAAATTGCATTTCAAGCTCAATCACTCACGACGACCAGCCTCCAAGTTGGAGTTCAAATCCAACACACTCAAATATCAATGGCTCTATCACTCAAAGCCCATTAGTAAATTATCAAGAAAATGCCACAGATTCGGGAAGTGGAGTGGCGACTTACGAGTATGCGATTGGAACTGGGACTTCAGGAGCTAGTGCTACCGACATTAAAACCTGGACGCAAGTTACTGGAGGCTCATTCACAGCTATTGGTTTAAGTCTGATCGACGGGAACACGTACTACGTCAACATGCGAGTATCTGACAACCTAGGCGCTACCACCGCGCTGTCCTCGACAGGCTGGGTTGTCGACATTACGGCACCGATTTTAACGATCAGCACACCGGTCAATAATTTAATCACAACCCAATCAGAGTTGGCATTTAGCGGAACCTGCGAAAGTGGATACCCAGTAGAGATTTCCTACGGAACTGATGTTTCCGGAGATAGCTCGACAACTTGCACAGCGGGTGTGTTTAAAACCTATATTCAAATGAGTGGCCCTACCGGTGAAAGATCCATCACCGCGTCTCAAACAGATTTAGCCTCTAATCGCACGACTATTTCAACAACCATCAGTCGATTCTTCAACCGCTCTGAATTCAATGGTCCGATACTGGCGATGAAAAAACTCTCTGATGGCAGCACTCTAGTCGCAGGGCAATTCTCGGCTTTTTCTAACAGCAAAGAAAACTATCTTTCTTTCGTAAATCTTTCTAATGGACGCCTGATCGAAAGAAATTTAGGAGATGCCTTTAATGGCATTGTTTACGCAGCTATCGAATTAAGTGACGGAAGTCTGTTAGTTGGTGGATCCTTTACTCGATATCGAGGACGCACGGCTAATCGCATCGCCAAAATTGCAAGCAATGGAAATCTTGATGTTAACTTTAACCCGGAATCTGGAGCCAATGGTTTTGATGGAGCGGTTCTTGCCCTTGAACTAAACGGCACTGATATTTATGTGGGCGGGTCTTTCACCAAATATAAAGGCATTTCAGCCAATCGAATAGCCAAACTAAATCAAAATGGCGCCTTAGATACAGTCTTTAGCCCTTCAACAAATGGATTTAATAGTAGCGTACGTGCTATTAAAATGACTCCTCAGGGTCTTTTTGTCGGAGGCGATTTCACAACATATAAAGGTGTTTCCGCAAAATACCTCGCAAAACTTTCAGACCAAGGGGGCTTAGACACGGTATTCAATCCTGCATCGGGCGCCAATGGAACCGGGGCTCGCGTTCGCGCTATCGTGAATGACTCTACAAATCTATATATTGGTGGCGACTTCACTACTTATCGAGGCTCTGCTGCCAATCGTATAGCAAAGGTCAATATCAGCACCTTTGCATTAGACACCACATTCAATCCAGCGACAGGAGCAAATGGAACTGCTGGCGCTGTCTATGCGTTGGCTTTGTCGGGGACAGATCTTTATGTCGGCGGATCTTACACGACTTATCGAGGCACCACTGTGAATAATATCGCCAAGGTCACAGCAAGCTCTGGAGCATTGCAAACGGCCTTCAGTACTGGCGGCACGATCGGCGTCAACTCTGCAGTCAATGCAATTGCTATTAACGGAAGCGACGTCTACTTAGGAGGAAACTTCACTACAGTAAGGGGAACCCCGGCATTTAGAATTGCCAAACTTGGCGCATCTAACGGAGCAGTCGATTTAAACTTCAGCCCAACTTACAACGTGAATGGCGCAAATGGTGCGATCAACTGCCTAACAATTACAAACAGCGGAGTTTGGGTTGGAGGCTCTTTCACCAATATAAATTCTGGATTTCCAGTTCACAACTTGGCAAAGCTTCGCCCAGATGGAGAACTTGATGAAGATTTCTCGGTAAGAACTTCGATTGTGAATTTAAATAATATCGCAAGAACAATCGAAGTCGCTAGCGACGAATCTTTCGTTTTAGTTGGTGGTGACTTCACAACTTATCGGGGAAGTGCCGCCAATCGCATTGCCAAGATTGATCTAACCACTGGCGATTTAGATCTTACTTTTTCACCAGCATCTGGAGCCAATGGATTCTCGGCTGGGTCGGTTTATGCAATTAAATTAAGTCCGGACAATCTCAATGCCTATATAGGTGGCAGCTTCACAAGCTACAGAGGAGGCATCGCAAACAGAATAGCGAAAGTCGACACCTCGACCGGAGCCCTGAATCTTACCTTCAATCCGGTATCAGGCTCGAACGGAGCTGGAGGAACGAATACGATCGTAATGGCCATCGATTTAGACTCTACACATATCTATCTTGGCGGATCATTTACGACTTATCGGGGCACCACAACCAATAGAATTACTAAAGTCGACTTTAATGGCGTGCGAGACACAAGTTTCAATCCCGCCTCGGGCACTATTGGTTTTGCCAGCACTGTAAACACAATTTTTGTAGATGCTAGTGATGTCTATGTTGGAGGTGCATTCACAACTTATCGTGGAACTGCCGCCAATCGATTTGCTAAACTAAATAAATCTACGGGCTCTCTAGACACGACCTTTATTGGAAGTGGTGCAAACTCGACCGTAAACCATATTGCTGGAAATTCGACGCATCTATTCTTAGGAGGGTCTTTCACAACTTGGAAGGGGCTTGCCGGAAACTATATTGTGAAAGTAAGTAAAACTGACGGGAGCAAAGATTTAATTTACAACCCAGCTTCCGGCGCCAACGGAACAAACAGCACCATTAACTATATATTTATTGATGGTACCGAGATAAACTCAGTTGGGGTGTTTTCAACCTATAGAAATATTCGCCACAATTACTTTTTTAAATCAGACTTATCAGGAAACATTATTTACGAATAAAAAAACCCCGCTTTTTTAGAGCGGGGTTTGATGTTCTAAATAAAATTTAAAACTATTTCTTCGCAGAAATTTTAACAGTCAATTCGATTTCGTCACTGATAACTTTATCGCCCAAGCCAGTGAAGAACTTACCAGATCCATATTTAAGACCCCATTGAGTGCGATCTAGTTTTAGAGTCGCCTCTCCAGTAGCTGTATCACCTTTGATAGCGATTTTAGCTGGGAATTCAATTGCAACCGTGTTTCCAATCATCGTGAAGTCACCTTTAATAACTACTTCTGTTGCTGATTTCTTTGTTACTGCAGTTGATTTAAAAGTTGCTGTTGGAAACTTAGCAACATTGAAAAAATCTTCAGAAGACAAGTGACCAACTAATTTAGCCGCATCTTTCGGTGACGCTTTTAAATCTTCATTCGAGATTGTTTTCATATCTACTGTGAATGAAGCAGATTTCAACTCACCTTTTTCGATCTCAACAGAACCCTCTGACAAAGAAATCATCCCGTTGTGAGAAGACTTCGTCACGGTTTTTGAACCCTTCCAAGCAACAGTTGATGCCTTAGTATCGACTTTCAATGCTGTTGGAGCTGCCATAGAAACCGATGCTACAAGAGTAGCAACCATCATCACTAATGTTTTCATTTAATCCATCCTTTGTTTGTTTTAATTGAACCTTGCTAGTGTATGGATAATGTAAAAAAAAATAAATTTGTTTTTAAGCAATGAAAATAAATTGGTCCAACATACTCATTACCACAAAGTAAGCACACACTATCGCCCCATAATAACGCCAGAATTTTCTCTTAAACAATTTATCTTACAATCATCAACACTAACTTTAGTTCCTGGAACACAAGTTAAGTAAAGATCACGAATTTTTTTAAGTGCCTCATGGGCTGAAAGATCCCTCTGACATTGCTCTTTAACGACCTTTTGAACACTTTCGAGCTTTCCAGCCAAAACCAATTGCGAGCATCCGAAGGTTAAAAAAAATAAAAGCCAAGAATATATTTTCATCGGAACTCCTCAAAAAATGCGCTAAATTATCTTGATAAATAATTGAAAAACATTTCAAGCATACCTAAGGGTTAAGAATGTGTTAAATTACACATCGTTCATGTTTCTGAAATTTAAAAGGGCTCCCACGATGGGAGCCCCAAATTCAAACTCTATAAGTCTTCAGAGTTCTTGTTTCTTAGAAGTCGAATCTTAAGTTAGCGTACATTGCACTAATATCTCTCTTAGAGCTAACGTTAGGTCCTAAATCCAATGGCTTTTTCTTCTCGTCTTTCAGCATATAACCAAAGCGCAAAGATGCACCACCATTGATCTTCTTAGTAAGGTAAGCATGATAACCCGTTCCTCTTACGCCATAAAATCCGATTAGATCTTCGCCCGCATTATTTGTGTAAAGAGCATCATCGGAACCAGCTACAACTTCAGCTCCATAAATCCACGATTGAGTATTGTATCTGTAAGAAAGCAAAACTGTATTTCCATTGAATGTCTTATCTGAGCTTGTTGTACCCAATCCGACATTTCCATTAGATGTGGTCATCAATCCTTTTGATCTATACGTTGTGCCTAAATATGACAACGATAGATCCGAATTTGAGCCTGCCACACCCTGAAACTCCATAGCAACACTCGTATTCTTCAAACCAATTGAAAGAGTTGATACGCCCGCTCCCGAGGGATAAATAACTTGAGGGACATCAAGATATTGGACAATCACACCGATATTGTTCGCCCATGAAGATCCCTGATTTGAATACTCAAGCTGAGCGGCCACTGTATTGTTTGTCGTTTCAACTTTACTTCCGGATGAAACCACCTGGCCAGAGCTAGTCGTAGTATCTTGAGTTGGTCTCTTCAAATAAGCACTAGAACCAACCCATGCGTTTGTGAACGGAGTATAGACTGCACGCGCCGCCAGTGATTTGTTATCACCGATATTGAATTTATACGTACCAGCAAATCCATCAAGAACACTGTTATATACTAGCATCGGATAAGTTCCGAGACGAGCACGACCATCGTAATAGTTAAATGGCTGACCATCAACAGTTGGCAAACGGCCTACTGAAAGATAAGTCGATTCTGAAATTTTCCAATCAACGTATGCTTTTTCCAATACGACTGCAGACGAAGTATAATTGTCAGCAGCATTCATATCTGCCCCAATCGTTGAAGCTGTACCTTGACGACTCCAAGCATTCATCAATTTTGAAGTTGTAAGACGCCCGTAGAATTGCATATTTTCAGCAACATCCGCTGACATATTCAATTGAGCTACCATTCTAAAGTAGTTCAAATCTTGAATTTTTGAACCCCCAACGGCTTTATCATCCACCGTGATCCCATCAAAGCGAGTAATCAAAGTTCCGCTGAATTTAAAAGTATTCAAAGACTGAGAAGCTTCAAGCTCTGCAATTCTTTCTTCTAAAGTTGCGCCCATTGAAATTGCAGGTACAAGTGAGGCAGCGATAACTAATTTTTTAAGTGATTTTTTCATATTCCGATTCTCCCTATTAACCACCGACAACGGCACCAGAGTTTTGTTTTAAACATGGAACAGAACAACCATCCACGTCTACCTTTGATCCAGGAACACAAGTTAAGAAAAGATCCTTAACTTTTTTAAGTGCGTCACCTTGATCAATATCCTTTGAGCATGAAGTTTTCACTGCAGCTTGTACTTCTTCAACTTTACCCGCAAAAGCTGTTGATCCAGCAAATGCTAAAACAAGGGATAAAACAACCCCAACTTTTTTCATAACGTGTTCCTCCTGAACACTCATAAGCTTAGGTATCAATGGGACAGCTGTGAAGTTGCTTAATATTTATTACTAAAATCAAATCTTGGGCTAGACTATGGCCTGGCTTTTTCCGTGAAATAATATGAGGCCTCATTTAATTCACTTTGAGCAAAAAAAAGGAAGCTGCCGAAGCAACTTCCTTTTTCGTTCCACCACCGGAAACATGTTCCAGTGACCAAGCAAATTAACGCTTAGAGTATTGGAATCTACGACGAGCACCAGCCAAGCCGTATTTCTTACGCTCAACCATTCTTGGATCACGAGTCAAGAATCCAGCTTTTTTCAAAGCAGGACGGAACTCAGGATTCAACGCAGTCAAAGCGCGAGCGATACCCAAACGGATAGCACCAGCTTGTCCAGATTCACCACCACCTACAACAGTGATCTTAACGTCGAACTTAGCGTTCTGAGCGATAGTATCAAACGGTTGCAAGATAACCATGCGAGATTGCATACGACGAAGATAGTCGTCTGCCTTCTTGCCATTGATAGTGATGTTACCTTTACCAGGCTTTAGGAATACACGTGCAGAAGATGTTTTTCTTCTTCCTGTTGCATAAAAGAATTTTTCAGCAGCCATGTCTTACTCCTTAACCCTTCTTAGGTAGATTGAAAACAACAGGCTTTTGAGCAGTGTGTGGGTGCTCAGCGCCAGCATAAGTTTTCATCTTTGTGATGATGTGACGAGATTGCTTATTTGTAGGAAGCATTCCGCGTACAGCTTCGTGGATGATAAAAGTAGAATCTTCTTGAAGTTTTTCAGCAGCAGACTTTTCCTTCAATGAACCGAAGAAACGGCTGTGTCTGTAATACTTTTTAGAAGTCCACTTAGAACCAGAAAGTTCCATTTTATCAGTGTTGATAACGATAACAAAGTCACCAGTATCAACGTTAGGTGTATAAATGGCTTTGTGTTTGCCGCGAAGGATATTCGCAACGTGCGTAGCTACGCGACCAACTTTTTGGCCAGCGGCATCTACGATCAACCATTTTCTTTCAACGTCTTCTGCTTTCGCATGAAAAGTTGTCATATTGATTCTCCATTATTTTGAAGGTTCGGTTTACCGTCCTAGCCTTCGGCAAAATTGATTTGAGTTTAACAACGGGCTCTAACCTTTTTTGCGGGAAGGCTTGTTTTAAATTTCTAGGCACCCTTTGTCAAGTTCTGGAGGATAATAGACCTTAAATAGATACAAACCCTCGGCCGGAGCCGGGGGTCCTGCCTTGGTCCGATCCTTCAGTTCCAGAATTTCCCTCATCTTTTCAGGGGTTTGTCCTTTTCTTTCAAGCATCAATTGGGTACCGACGATGTTTCGGACCATTTGCTTTAAAAATCCACTCCCCGTTATCTCGAATTGCAGTAAATCAGGCCGGCGATAACTCCATTTAGCCTCGAAAATTTCTCGATCCGTCGTTAAAACAGGCGTGCCCACCGACTGAAACGACTTAAAGTCATGATATCCCTTAATTATTTCAGAACATTGGTTAAGAAAATCAATGCTGATTGGCTGCCGAATCCAATGGGCATTCCTGGCCAAGTGTGGGCTTGGTCGGTGGCGGTTCAAGACCCAATAGCGATAAGTCTTATGAGTTGCTGACAAAGTGGCATGAAACTGTTCAGGAGCATACCAGGCCTTTTTAACCACGACCGACTTTGGCAATTGGGCATTTAAGGCCCAACACAAATCCCAACCTTTTTTAAACTCTTTCGTCGTGGAAAAATGACAGACTTGGTTTAAAGCATGAACCCCAGCATCGGTTCTACCCGAAGCATAAAGAGTAATGTCCTCGTCCAAGACCTTCGTCAGGGCGTTCTCTAAGGTCTGGGCAACGGAAGGCACATCCCCATGGTTTTGTCTTTGCCACCCACAAAAATCAGTCCCATCGTAAGCCACATGAAAGCGTATTTTAGGCATACTCAAGCCTTTCTAAATGATTGTTAATGAATAGCACAACATTAGGCGTATTAAGAGTATTTTATAAATACCGAAACGAAAGGAACTCAATTTTAAGGAGACAGCATGAAACAATTAACCATTCTTTTGATCTCGTCCATTTTAGGTTTCTCGACCCTTGCCTCTGCAGGCGAGTGCGAGTTGAAAATTAAACGTGGCGCTTGCCCTGGTAAAGAAGCTGAAGCCTATAAGCCTTACATGGGAAAAGTTCAAACATCAGAAAAGAAAGAAGCCGCTGATGAAAAGGCCTGCCTAGATTTGGCTGATAAAGCTTCGAAAATAGTTCGCAAAGGAACTTTAAATAGCAAAGAAGTAACTGCATCTTTTGGCGGAAAAGATTTAGGGAAAACATTCAGCGACAAAGCAGAATGCCAATAAAAAAAGGCTCCGTAAGGAGCCTTTTTCTTTAGAAGTCGACCGAAATACCACCATTAATTACATTGCCAGAGACGTCCAAATCCTCTGACAAAGACTGCATACGTCTGAACTCAAAAACAAACCACATCGCCGCCACTCCGTATTCGGAATACAAATCAAATGACATCTGCCGATCAAAGGCCGTGATATTAACCATCACACCACCTGCGCCGTAAGCCGCTGGCGTCCCCACCATCTTAGGCGATTTGTTATCATCGCGAGTTTCAATCAAACCAACGTAACTGACTCCACCAGCCACGTACGGAGCAACCCACTGCTTCTGCATATATTCAAAGCGGTAAATGCCACCCAAGTTTAAAGGGATTGTAAATAGCGTGTATTTTTCCTTTGCCTCGGAACCGTCATTTAAAAATCGACCATTTCCCTGAGAATACGTTAATCCAAACCCCGCTTGCACGCCCAGCTTTCCATAAGTCGTAAATGGCTGCCATTCGTAATCAAACATAAGACCGGTGACCGAGCCCGAACCATACATGGTTTCGAAACTTGACTGACCGTCTGCTGTTTCGATTTGCATAGGATCCACCGAAGCAATCTTAAATGAAAAAGACTGATTCTTCGTACCTGTTTGAGTTTTATAAATATAAGAACCATCTTTTTCGATACGAATCAGACCTTTTTTCGAAAGAGGGTGGGATTTATAAGTTTTAGAGCTCGTCCCACTCGAAGAGGCTTGCTCGACCGGTGGCTTTTTCGAAATCACAGGCTCGCTAACTATTTCCTTAGCGGGTGACGGAATAGGTGCCGGGGCCGGAGGCAAATTTGGCTCTGCCACTTTTTCGGTAGGTCCCGCTGAAATCTCGGCCTCTATTTGATCAGCAGCTTCTTCATCCGAAATATAAGGAGCCTCTTGTGGAGGCGCTTCCCAATCCAATTCAGAATTGTTTTGTGCTGGAACGACGGCGGGCTCGTTTGCATTAGCTACAGAATAAATCAAAACGACAGAAGCGAAGAGAGCACGATAGCCAAATTTAAAACTCATCTGCCACCAGACCTTTTTTAAAACTTCGCGACAAGCCAACGATTGCCAAAGAAAATACTACCATTCCGATGAAGGTCATCAACCAACCATAGTTCACCAATAAATGCGCCATGAAAACTAATGGCCACAATAGAGTTCTTGCTGCAGTCCTTGCGAACTCGTGCTGGGCGATCCAATTCGCTACCGGAGGACTCAACTGATAATAGGTTTCAACGAACCATCTTCCAGGAGCATTTGTCTTTAAGAACTGATCACGGAAACTTCTTAAGACTTGAACTTCTTTAGCCATCGAGCTTCCAAAAGCTGCTGTCGCAATAAAACAGTTTTTATCATCAAGCAAACCAACAACTTTAGAAGGCGTTACACAAAAAGGAGAATTCGCCGTCCAACCCGTACCAGAACTTTTGGCAAAATAGATCACATTACCAGCAACCGTCTCATTCGCAAATACAACACACTGACGAACTTCATTTTCAAGTCCCATAATACGCTCGTCATCCAAAGTGTATTCACCCCCACCCACATTTGTGAGTGAAATTCGAACGTACGGAGAGTCCAAAGTGACATTTCCTAAAGTGGTCGCATCCTGAGCGGTGCTATTTGTCGCATCGGAAGCATAATAAAAGCGCAAAGCTGTAAATTCGTCACCTGTTACACCATTAATTGCCGGGTAATCAGATGGAATTCCCAAATCTTCACCGATATAAGCCTTTTCATCACCGGGCTCTAGGCTGACATAGCAGATACCCTCACCTGTCGAAGGCGTCACCGCAGCGCTGCAGTTATCCGTAACAACAGAAGTCGCTCCGGCCACACTCAGGCGCACAGAAATTGCCACCTTCGCGGCCTCAAGCAATGTCGTTCCATCATTCGATAGACCAATTGTAAAGCTTCCAGAGCCCGAGGCAGCACAACCCGAAGTTCCCAATGCCGTGCAAAGCTCGCCCCAAGTCATGGTGAACGAAAAGTTAGAATTAACGGCCAATCCACTGATTGCAGTCGACTTTACGACCGTATTACTACTATTTGTTACAACTACATATTGAGCTGTAGAGACTACATCTGAGCTGCTAGTATAAAGAGTAAACGTGACGATAACATTAGTACCGATGCTCTTTTCGTTGCAAGGCTGAAGAGCTCCGGTGCAGGTATTACAGACACTAGTCCCTGAACAGTTACCGGCTTTACCTCCATATATGATCTTATAATCACTAGAGGCATTTGAAACTCCGGTAACACCATTAAGAACCAATGCCGCATATGAAATCTGTGCAGCAAACAAAATATTTAATAGGATGCATCCCTGCAATAATCTTCTCACATAAAAATGAGATCATGCTTAAGGATGAATGTCAAAAATTCGCTCAGCAATCTGAATTCCGTTTAAAGCGGCGCCTTTGCGCACGTTGTCTGAAACAACCCACATCAGCCACATTTTGGTATTCTCGGGATCCCGATGGATACGTCCCACATAAACAGGATCTTTTCCAGAAACTTGCCGAGCCGTTGGATATTGCGATTGCTTAGGATCATCAAGAACCACCAAGCCATCAAAACCTTGCATCGCCGAAAGGAACTGCTCTTTTGAGACTTCTTTTTTCAAGGTAACCCATACAGCTTCCGAGTGAGCATTCAATGCGGGAATACGCACAGTAAATGCAGAAACCTTCAAATCAGAAAGACCCAATATCTTCTTTGTCTCTTTCATGATTTTTACTTCTTCCGAACAAAAACCATCATCGTTAAAAGAACCAATCTGCGGAATTGCATTGAATAAAATTGGATGTGCAAAAGCTTTTGGAGTCAAATTCGGGCTAGAGAAGTTTTTTGTTTGCTCTATAAGCTCGTCATGACCAGCCTGCCCTGCACCTGAAACCGCCTGATAACTTGCAACCCGAACCTCTTCAAGGCCGAACTGATCAGCCAACGGCTTTAGGGCAACGACCAACTGAATGGTAGAGCAATTAGGGTTTGCAATAATTTGCGGCTTAGCACCTTTAGGCACTAGATGCATATTCACTTCGGGAACAATCAGAGACCGAGATGGGTCCATGCGAAAAGCTGCAGAGTTATCAACCGCAAAGGCACCGGCTTTTTCAGCCTCCGGGGCCCACTCGGCAGAAATATCGTCCCCCGAAGAAAAAAACACTAAATCAAGACCATCAAAACAGCCTTTTTTCAAAACCTGAAGAGGCCACTTCTGACCTCGCAATTCGATATTTTTTCCTAACGAGTTCTCGGAAGCAAAAGGGCGCAACTCCTGGATAGGAAAGTTGCGCTCTTCAAGAATATTCATGAATGTTTGCCCAACCATACCGGTTGCGCCGACCACACCAATTTTAAGACTTTTTGTTGCCATTTTTATTTGCGTCCACTTCTTCGTCGATTTCTTCCACCAAGTCATGCTCGTCAACTTGTGCCGGAGCATAAACATTTGGTCTTAGCTTACGCACATTTTTGCCTAAACGGAAGACCCCAAAAACCGCACCAAGTGTGGCGTAAGTCATGAACAACACGAAAAGCATCACCTCGGGCCACCAAGCAACCACAACCAATGCTAGAACTCCTAATATTAAATAACGGAACGGAAGACGCTCTTTAAGATCCAGATCTTTAAAGCTACGGTATCTAAAAGTCGAAACCATCACGAAAGCCAGCAAGATCGTCATCGCCAATAAGCCTACGTTGCCAGCACTTTCCATTTGAAGATCATTAAAAGCCAAAATAGAAGACGACACAATCCCCGCCGCCATTGGAATCGGCAAACCCTGGAAATAAGCTTTTTCAACCACACCTTGTTGAACGTTAAAACGAGCTAAACGTAAAGCTCCACATGCTGCAAACAAAAAACAAGCGATCCATCCAAGGCGACCAAATGGATGAAGGGCCCATTGATAAAGCATAATCGCTGGAGCAACCCCAAAGCTTACCAAATCACACAAAGAATCGTACTCGGCTCCAAATTTAGAGGTCGAACGAGTTAGGCGTGCTAAACGACCATCTAAAAGATCAAATATGGCAGCAGCCACAATAGCGTAAGAAGCCATTAAAAAATCTGATTTGATCGCATGAATAATTGCAAAGAAACCAAAGAATAAATTTGCCGTCGTCATTAGGTTCGGCAAAATATAGATATACATAGCCAACTTTTCGTTGGGCTCACCATGTTCATGATTTGTGTTTGAATTTTGTATTCCCATGGACGGGAACATTATCCGACAATAGCAAAAAATCCAAAGAAATAAAAAATAACCAGCAACCCTGCGGCACTTAATAGAGGCAAAGTTAAGTTATCATCAAGTTTTCCAACTGGCACTAATTCAGCCAAAGCTCCGACCAAACCTGCCAATAAGCTGACGACAATGATATGATCCATCAACATTGAGTGGGAAATTAAGAAGATAAAACAAGCCACTGCACAGACAAAGTAAGCAGCCATAAAACCTTGAATAGACTTGTGTCCGAAGATTTTATCTTTACCCCATTTTATTCCGACATAACTTGCGATTGGATCCGCAAAGGCTAGAAACAACAAAGAAATAGAAACAATCGACCGCGGGAACAAAGCAACCAGCAACAAAACACCTGTTAGCAGATAAGTCGTTCCAGCCAACTTATGAAGTTCGTTTCGACGCATGATTGGCTTAAAAGCATGAACTAAAAGATCATTAAGGGCTGCGTTTTTTTGACGCAAAATATCCATAGGAACAAACATCAGCCAGGCAACGGTCGCGGCCAATAAAGCTGCCTGATCCGACAAATTGGAATAGGCCAAGAATATTACGAACACGCCCGACATGTGCCAGATCTTACGTGCGTAATGAATATCTGAGCGCTTCTTAAGTTCCATGTTATGAGTAAGTTCCTCGATCATCACTTGCGGGACTTTAATGGACGGACTATCTCAGATCAATTTAAATGATCCTACTCTAGTAATCTGCGTTAAGAATATGTTTTGATTTAACTATTGGGGATTTATCGCTTCAACTTCGAAAGAATACTCATATATCTTTCCGTTTTTTAGAGGCGCTTTTACAACAATTTTGTTCAGGCCCGGCTTTAACGGAATAAGGTCTGTCTGATACTTCTGCGAAGCGTAAAAGAAGACCGACGCGGTAAACCCGTTCGCTTCATTGACCAACTCTACCTCTTGCCCAGGATTGAACTGAAGGCAGGCTTTTCCATGGAGCTGCAGATAATCCGACCTTAATTGGGCTCGCTCTAACTTGCTATCCCCACAATTTAAATCTACTTGGAAGTCGGATTTGCCCCCCATCGACTTAACGATCGCATCTGATGACACACTTGGAACACTGGCAGGGCTTCGATCACTAGAAATCACACCCGCTTTTGACATATCAACAGACTCTGAAAAATCAAAAGATTGAAGTGTCATCCCTCCAAGTAGCAAAACAATAAAAAATGTAAAGGCAAGCTGATGATGCTCGCGATGAAACCACTTCGACATAAGATTCTTGTCGGAAATGAAACGTCGAACTTAACAATAATTATTTCCCCAGCGGCTAAACTGTCTCAAATTGAGGCAAACCAAGCATCTCATCCTGATAAAATTCGGCGATTCACCAAAGCAAGCTCAAGGTCCAGGCAAACTGGCCGATATATATAGGGCGATCAAAGGTAAGGGGCCTTTGTTTGCGTCGGCTACTTTTCTGAACGAGGGGGAACCAATGAAACTAAAAAAAGCACAGGTGCTGGCCTTTATCTTTGGCACCGTGACGATTTTCAGTTTTCAAAACTGTGCGCCTCCTAAGTTGGCCTGCGACTCGTCATCAGGAAGCAGCACCGATGCCTCTTGCTCTCAAGGTTCCAACTCGACAAACACTGGCGGCAATTCAAACAACGGCATCAAAACCGGCAGCAACAATTCAGGAACCAGCGGTTCAAGCAGTGGTAGTTCTTCGGGACTCACTCCCCCGCCGTCATCAAGCCTAACGGGGGGTGGCGGCTCATCCGGTGGATTTGGCCCCGGTGGTGGCAGCTCGGGTGGAGGTTCTGCTGGAGGATTTGGTCCAAGCACCGGAAGCGGAGGCTCGAGTGGCTCGGAACCCGAGTATGATCCGAAAGACTTAAGCTTTCGAATAGTGAAAGCCCCCGCCTCACAAACGGTGAATGAAGGCGAGGACTTTAGCTTTGGCATCAAGGTCTATGGCGGAACAACACCCTATAAATATCAATGGTACCGCGACGAACAACCGATCCAAATGGGATTAGGTACAAACTACTACTACGCTGACCGAGCAGATCGTTGGTCAAAACAGGCCCGCTATCACGTCGTTGTAACTGACGCCAAGGGATTGAAAGTGACGTCATTAAGAGTGTCTTTAACTATTCGAGAAATTGCTGGTGGTTGCGCCGCCGGCACTTACTATCTGCTTAAAAAAGTAGATGGTTTGAACGGAAGCATGAACGAGCTTTTTCATAATTCTCGAGGTAAATGGGCGATCTCACCAAGTTATGATGAGGTTGGAACATGGTCTTCGTATGGAATTATACGCGACCAATATTTGCAGCCGCTTACCAATAACCAAGCTATTGTGTATTCTGGAACAATCAGCCTCAGCTGTCGATCTGAGATTGCTTACATTCATACGCCATCGCCAAATCCAAATTCCGGCTCACGCTATTACGATCGCCACTACGAAGATGGAAACGGCTATCGCTACGTAGGTGCTGTCACATTTGAGTGTAAAAATAATAGATTTCTTTTCTTATCAAACAGCTGCGCCTGGGAAAGATACGACACATCTTCTCCGAACAATAATGATGGTGGTGGAAATTAAGAACAAAAAAAGACCCACAACTTGTGGGTCTTTTTTTTTATTTCTTATCAATTGAAATGGCGAATTTCTTAACGCCGGCACTCTTGACGATATCCAACAGACCTACCACCTTACCATGTGGCACATCTTTATCCGCTGAAATGATCGCCTGCACTTCAGGATTTTTTGTCACTTCCTCTGTAGCTTTTGCTTGTACATCAGCTTCTGCAACAAAAGATCCATTAAGATTAATTTTACCATCTGCAGTCAATGCAATGTTTAACTTACTCGGACTGGTCTTATCACCGCTGGCGGCCTTAGGTAAATTAACGTTGATCGTTGGCTTCATAAACATTGGGGCCGTCACCATAAAGATAATCAAAACCACCAAAATAATATCAACCAAAGGAACGACGTTGATTTCGGATATGGCCTCATCGCTGTCGAACTTCATTCCCATGGCTTATCCGCCCTTCTTTTTGGCGTAAGCGAGGCACAGCTCTTTAACGCTCTCTAAGCTGGTGAAAACACCCTTCACTTGTTTGCTATAGTAGTTATAGAAAATGACCGCTGGGATTGCGACAAAAAGACCTGCAGCTGTTGCAACAAGTGCCATCGAAATACCAGCCATAACTGTTTGTTGCCCCGCCTCTGGCGTCGTTGCCAAATCATTAAAGGCTTTCATAATACCAAGAACTGTTCCTAACAATCCCACATAAGGCGCATTCGAACCGATTGTTGCCAAGAAACCCAAAGATTTTTCAAGTTCAGGTTTTTCAGTCAAAACGAAAGCGTTAAAAATTTCTTCAAGCCCCTTCGTTCCATTATCCTTCATGTGCTTCAGTGCATAAGAAGCTGCACGCCCCTCGATAGAGCCTGGATCTTTCGCAATATCTTCAACATCTTCTACACTGTTGCTTTGCAACGCCATCTTAATGCGGGCACGAACACGATTTGACTCAGTTGTTATCTTTTTTAAAGCAAACCAACGCTCTAAAATCATTCCAATGCTCAAGATACTTAGTAACAACAACAACCATAAAACTACTTGATCCGCTAAATGTGCTACTGCAAAAATTTTTTCTGTGAGCATTAAGCCCTCCCAATATAATGTCTTTTGACGAAAGAACTGAGTTCGTCCATTATCACTACAGAGTTGTTTTAGGTCAAGGCAGGCGAATGAAAGTCTTCACATTACTTATCATCTTATTGTCATTTAGCTTACTAGGTTGCACAAAAAGTGCCCAGCCTTCGGTACTGCTCATTTTGACAGATGATCTGTCTTTTTCAGATGCTCCGTGCAGTACAATGCTTGAAAACGAAAAACAGCAAGGCCTAGCAACACTTTGCAACGAGTCCGTTCGCTTCACTCACGCCTACAGCCCGTCGCCAATGGCCGTACCAACGATTGCAACAATCTTTACAGGAATCTACCCTTACGATCACGGTGCCCAGAATAATGGTTCATACCTTCGTCCAGAAATCGAAACCATACCCGAAAAATACCTCGAGAGGGGATATCGCACTGCTTTTTTTTCTGGAGGCGCCCCCGTTCTTCGGAAAACAGGTCTCAACCAGGGTTTTGAGGTCTTTGACGATCTCGTTCATCCCACAGTTAAAAAACTCTTTCGCCCTTTTAAGGCAAGCGTTGATCTAAGTGTAAAATGGATAAATGAAAACAAAGGCCGCCCCTTTTTCGTAACAATATACGCCCCAGATCTTATTTTTACAAACACCCTAACCTCAGACGAAACCGGAGAGCTACGTAATTTTTCTTACGAGAGCCAACTAGAAGAATTCAACTTTCAACTTCAACGCTTAATTACCGAGCTCAAGAAGCATAATCAATGGGACAATACTCACGTAATATTAGCAGGCTTGAATGGACAAACAGAAGCCACTCGTGAAACAGAGATATCCCCACTGAATCTTCATTCAGAGAATCTACAGGTCACCCTATTTGTTAAACCGGCTGGCAAGACTCGCGATCTGGGCATTGCTTGGAAGTTTGATAAAAATATTTCTTTGGCTGACATCGGAACAACTCTGCTGGATTGGATTGGTGAAAGAAAACGCCTACCTATTCAATCACCGTTCGAAACGTTCTCATTAAAACCCGTCTTTGACGGAAAGTCCCTCAATTTCCCTAACGAACGCCCTATCCTTTTAGAAAGCGCCTGGTCCACCTGGAGATACGAGGAACGAATTCGCTATGGCGTCATCAGAGGATTCAATTTTCTAATTAATGATTATCCACCAAAACAATATAACACGCTGGTTGATCGCTTCGAAACAAGTCCCCTTACCGTGAATGAAAATTTCTATTTGGAAAATTCTGATACATTTAAAAGGCTGAATGGCATTTCGGCAAAAGCGTGGAATACCAGATATCCAAAAATGGCTTTAAAATATAAAATTCCTTTTCAGCGCTGGATGCGCAACGATCAAACTTCTTTGCTACAAAAAGATCTGCAGAGTCTTTATGCAGATACTCAAGATCTAGAAGTAGCAAACTGGTTGGCTTTTGCAGTCATTCAAAATAAAGACTGGCAGACTCTTTTACGTCTAGGGATGCGCAATGAAAATTCAATGTGGATTACAGCGGCCTCAGATTTGCTGAATCAAGAACTTCCGAAAAATGTAGTTCCCGATCACTGCTTCCGCTTACTTACAAAAAAAGATTTAGAAACTAAAGATCTGAAAACTTGTACTGATCGAGAATTCATCGAACTAATAAGCTGGGTGCGTGCTGATGATTTAAGACTAAATCCAGATCGCCAAAAACTTAACTTTATTCGAAATTACTGGTACGGCCGAATCAACAAGACAGTCGCAAGAGCCAATATTGCAATGGCAAGTATTTTAGACACCAACCCTCAAAATTCTTTAAAACCGCACCGGTCGGATTTAGCTCTTAATTTAGAGCAAATGAAAAAATATCGGGTCGACCTAAACATCGAATTGGACAAATTAGATCAATCCATAGAATCTACAATTATCGAAGACTAAACTTCTAAGCTAACTGGGGATCAATGATTCCTAGCCAAAATGGATCATCTCCGTTAGTTTTAATCACCGCCTTTGTAAGACCTTCAAGTGAAAGATTTGCCGAGGACTGAGCATAGAAATCTGGACTAGTAGTTCTTCCCGCCAGCAACACAATTTGATCATTTTCTTCAATTTTAATCGAACCCGATTGAATATAACATGATGAATCCAACCCAATCAGTCTCCCCGGTAAATTTGCCCCCATCGAGCGCTCTATACCAATCGGCTCAGTTCCCTGCAACTTGGAAAGATAAACAGAAGGATGTCCCACTTGGGCCCACGCCAATACGTCGCCTCTTTTTAGGATGGCAACAGCCTCTACTCCTGCAGTGAACTCGGATTTATTCAATGTGCGAAACACCACTTCGTTAGCGATATGAAAACCAATCCGTAAATAATTGACCTCTGCCGAAAAAGAAGGAAGAAACTCGAATGGCGACGTCACTTCGACATCAGACATAGCAGCTAGCACATACTTAGAAACTTCATCAATGACTAGCTGGGCATGATCGGAATCGCCCCAGCTAGAGGCAATGACAATCAAATTTTGTTCATCTGAAATCCACACCTTTGGTGTTGGTCTAAATAATTTGGTCGAGTACGATCTTTCTTTTAAAATCATCACAAGGCTCCATATTTCTTTAGCTTAATATAAGCCTTTTTATAGTATTCCCCGTCTGTCACATCGAGTTCTAAAATTTTTTTCCAACGGTCTTTGGCACCAGGTTTTGTCTCACTGCCGTCAACGTTACCGAAGGACTCTTCCAAAATTCCTTCTTGATAAAGGACCATCATTTGCTTCCGCAGTTCACTCATGTAGATATCAATTTTATCTTGAAGCTGAGTATTGCGAGGATCTACTTTTAAGGCCCTTCTTAGGGACAAAATTGCACCCTTAAGATTTTGGGCATTGTAAAGCTTTTCAGCCTCATTCATGTATTTATCAGTTTGAGTGCTCATCTTAGAATTAATCGCCGCGATCGCCGCTTTGGATTTTTTCTTTAGACCGCGCGGATCCGGAAGATTCTGCGCCAAGACCCTTTCATAAGAAGCGATGGCTTCCAGGTTATTTCCAGATTCAGCAACTTTCTCGGCCCGCTGATAGATTGCCACCAACTTACCAACATTCTCATTATAAGCAGCATCTTGCGCTGCTTTAATCTCTCGAGCTTCGGTAAATGCGGCAGCCTTGTTTTTTAGTTCAAGAATCCTTGGATGACTGGGTTCTAAGGCAATCACTGGAGACAAACAGTCTTCGATTTCCTCGACACTAACATCTGGATTCAATTTCTTTGTACACTCATCAGCTTGCTTTTGAATCGCTTTTTCATTTTCTCGACGTACCTTTTCCAACTCGTCTTGTCTTCGCTTTTGCTCTTGAATAGCAATCGCTTCCCGCGCTAAACGTTCGATCGTTCGAACATCCTCGTAGTCAGGAACCTTTTGATAAATTTTATTAATTTCAGACTGGGCTAACTCATATTTGCCCGTCATATAATAATTCTTCGCTAGTTGATAAGTTTGTTTTATCAACATTTGCTCTTCAGGCTTTAATTTCGCCAAAGGATCATTCGCCTTATTTGCAGCTTCTTTTGCCGCACCAGCCTTATCCCCATCCTTTTTATCCGAATCAGTAAAAAACCAGGCCAAAAGAAGAACTAGAACCGCAGCGATAATTAATTTGGGCCTGTTCTTCTCAAAATCAAATTTCCCGTTTGCAACTGTACCGCTCGCCCCTGGATAAGGCATCTGCGGCATCGTTTGATGAGGCATTGGCATCGGAGCATGCATTTCATATGGAGCGGGCGCCTGGGAATACCCACCCCACGCCTGAGGCACTTGAGAATCGCCTCCGATATCTTGAATATTTGAAGGCAATAAATCCTGGGAGTTACTAAAATTAACGGCGGCTGGCGCTGGAGCCACCACCAACTCCATTCGCTGCTTAAAATTTGGATCATGAAGTTCGAAGACTAGATTGTTATCTAGGACTGAAATGGCATCACCGCTACGAATCGGCGTCAATTCGTCACCGATCGCTTTACCATTAACCAAAGTGCCATTAACACTTCCAAGATCTGTTATAAAAAATTGGCCGTTAATCTTTCTTATTTCGAACTGTCTTCGACTGACACGCTGATCACGAATGACTATGGCTGCCGTATTTTCTCGACCTGCGATCCAAGAGTCACCCCCCTCAAGTCGGAAAAGTTCTTTTGCCTCACCGTAATTATCTAAAATTTTCACATAAGGAACGCTAGGTGCGACACCAACAAAAGTTTTTTCATCACCAGAAATTTCCTGATTTTCGGCTCCAACATCTGAGGCCAATTCCTGAGGCGACGAACTTGCCATTGAAAATTCAAACTCATAGGGAGCCACCGAGAAGTGAACTCCGTGGTCCAACTGCTCACGCTCGGAAACTTTTTCTCCAGCCAAAATGACTTCACCATAGCGACTTACAAGTTCTACGAACCAAACACCATTTTGGGAAAGTAGCTTAAAATGCTCTCGAGAAATTCCTTTTTCGGGCTGAAGGACAATATCGCAGTCTTCTTTTCGTCCGACCACATACTCACGAGAATCATCCAAAGGGATATCCGACACTTGTTTTCCACGAAGTTTAACGATAATCCGCGCCATTAGTACTTCCCTTCTGCCTCAAGTCGGCAGGCTTCGAAATACTTCTGAGCCTCAGCATAGGTTGGATTATCTTTACGACCTTGCAACATCGTCATAACCTTCGAAAATGAATCCATACACAATCGCCAATTTAATTTTTCTTTATTGCGAGCCCCTTGCAGCATCAGCTCCTTGACCTGCTGATCAAATTTTATTTGAGCCAACTGGACGTACCGCTGTGCTAACTCATTTTCAGGATCCAGATTTAGAACGACCTGGAAGCTATCCCGAGCTCGAGAGTACTGCCCCTGTTGAAAGTCACGGAATCCACGGACTAAATTTTCCTGGGCCTTTTTATACTGAATCGAACGCCGTTTTTCTTCTTCTTCTTTTAATTGAACTATTGAACGCTCAGTTGTCTGAATATCCATCTTAATTTGATCTGCACTTCGAATTGCATTTGGATCTTTCTTTACCTTCTTGCCAGAGTCTGAAAGAAAGAACCAAGCCAGTACGGCTACTACGGCCAAAATAATATAAAAACGTTTTTTGCCATCATCCATGCCACCAGAACTTGAGGCAGGCATTCCCGTATTTACTGGCCCACCTGAATAACCGATAGGCCCTCCGTAATTCCCAGATGTTTGATACATCGTCGGTGGCGGCGTAGGAGCTTGCGGCCGCGCTAATGAGTTATTTAAAATACTCACGGATTGTGCTTGCGACGACGGAGCCTGAGGAGGGGTCATCGCTGGAAAACTTAGTGGCGCCGAAGCCTGTGGAATAGGATTCGATACCACTGGTGCCACCGGAGGCTGAAACTGGATAACGGGATCGGGATCGGCAGACTTGGGCGCAGAGAATTCAACTATGATTATTGAATCCCCAAATTGCACTTTTGTGCCAGGTTCAAGTTCTGCCGTATTTAATTTTTCGCCATTAACTAAAAGATAATTTTTTTGACTAAGATTAACAACATGCCAGCCGCCGTCGCGATAACGGAACTCTCCATGTTGGCGCGACACTTTCGCATCACCCGCCAAGACAACGTCATTTTCGGGGCCTCGCCCAATAGCGATAACCTCTTTAGAAAGATCTAAATTCATTCCGGCATGTGGGCCCGACTGAATTGAAAGCTTTAATAAAACTTGACCTTGCACTGGAGCCGCCACCATTAGCCACCGCTCCCTTCATTCGGAGCCACTGTAAAGATATAGTAATCAACAGTTTGCCCGTTTGATGCCATCGCCTGACAACTCAGCGTACACATATGCCCACTGAACTCTAAATGATCCGTATGAATCATTCGCAAGTTTTCCTGAGACTTCTGAATCAAAAATTGAATATTTTGCTGAAGAGCGGAATCAGGAATCTGTGCCAATTGCATTCCAGCTAACGACTCGGTTCTTGCAACCTGAAGAAATCCCCCGTTGGCAGCCATGATTCGTCCATCAGCGCTTAGGCACATCGCTGGAAATCCGATCATATTCACCAGATTTTCAGCCTCACCATCACGATTGATCATAGCTCCACCATTACTAGAATCGCCAGAGATATAGCGATTGAGTAATGAGTTCACATTGCTAATCAAAGCCTGAAGAGGAGCAAACATAAATTTTACAGTTGTGGTATCTCGCTTTTCACGCAAGGCTGTATCCAGCTCTGCATTCAGAGCTTTAAACGGATGTTCGATCAATGCGTAAAGGAAATAAAATAAAATCATACCCAAGACACTGGATATTACCAACGTTTGTAAAAATAGACTTAGTGCACGACCCGTATCAAAATCCAACGCGGAAATATCATATAAAACTACGGCGTGAGCTTTTACCGATTGTTCGCCAGTATTAGGATCAAACGCTCCAATAGGAAAGCTAGCTCCGATGGTGGTGGAATCAATCTGAGCTGTCATCGCTCGGCTCTCTTGACGTGCTACATGAACAAACGGCAAATCCGCCGTAACTCCGGCTCTTGAAGCAGGAGCTAAGATGCTACCGTCCCTTTGATCAATAATTAAAACTTGAGTTACACCCTCTTCTGCCTCGACCGTATAAGTAGAAAGACCCGTGATATTCCCTTGCAATAAAGCACCTTGATTTAAAGTCGCCACACTACGCGCCAGGGACTTTGCACGTCTCATGGATTCGGCCATAATGCTTTCCTTCGTAATCGTCACCATGGGAATCATCGACAACAATGTCGTCATAAATATAAATATAATCACAAAAGACAGAAGAATATATTTTAGATCTAACCACTCGGCCACCTTATATATGGCCGGCAAAGCTACACGTTCCATGTATTCGTTGAACTTTGCATGAAGTTGCTCAAAAAAGTTTTGGGGCGGAGTGAAGGCAGCCGGCGGAGGAGTAAAAGCAGCAGGTGGCGGTGTCGCGTGCGGCATTCCATAACCCATTGGAGGAGCCACCGGTTGCGGACGCGGTGCTGCTGGAGCTGGCGCTCGAACGGACTCGCTCTGCTGGGAAACGGCAATAAGGTCAAAGATCACATCGTGGGCTGATACCTTGTCACCCAGTCTAATTTGACCTGTTTGAACTTTGATCCCATTAATATAAGTACCATTACTAGATTTCAAGTCCGTGACCGTCACACGGTCAGGGAACACCGTGATTTCGCTGTGCTCTTTAGAAACTCCAGCGCTTAATATTTTGATATCACAATGAGGAGCCCGCCCCAGAACATTTCGTCCAGGTTTTAACGGAAGCGTTTGGCCTGCTTGGGGGCCCGTAAGAATCCTAATTCCCCACATACAGTTGATCTCCTACTTCGATGTTTTTCTTAGCTGCAAATCCAGAAGGAAGTTCAATTACCGAGTGGGCTTTCCAAAAAGGCCCCACCATTCGCCAAGGCTTTATATTAGCCACGACCTTTTGAACCTTAAATTCTTTATCTACAAAAACGCAATCAATCGCAAACTTCATAAAAAACGTATGAATATTGTTACAGGGCTTTATAAGTAGCCCTTGCCCTTCGGATAAATGGCTTCTTCCAAGCAAACCCTTGCCTCGTGCAAAAAAAGACTCAGCGATTTCAAGCTGTCTTATAATTTCAGAGCCCTTTGATTTATTAATTAGCTGTGCCATTACTTGCCTCCCCCATAAAAGAAGGAAACTGCAATCGGCCCAAAAACCATTATAAAAACCGCAGGCAGGATAAATAACATCATAGGAATTAAAACGGTTTGTGAGGCGCGAGCTCCGGCTTTTTCAGCACGCACAAAGCGCTCAAGCCTCATTTGCACCGACTGATCCTTTAGCACCTGAGAAATCGGAGCACCCGTCGCTTCCGCGTCAATTAAGACTGCCACAAATGAGGTGATTTCGTTCATATCCAATCGTTCGGCAAAATCACGCAGTGCTTGCTGCTTAGAGGCACCAATTTTGATATCTTTCAAGACAGTGCCCAACTCATCGGCCAATACCGATTCTGAACCTCGGGCTTTATCCACAATCTTTTGAATAGCCGAGAAGAAATCCAATCCGGCTTCCACTGACAATGCCAATAGATCAATAAAAAACGGAAGATCCGCTCGAACACTTAGCTCACGTTTTTTCTTTTCACCTTTGGCGTGAATTTGAGGAAGATAAAATCCAATTAATCCCAGTCCTAAAATTACAGGCCAAGAAAATCCTAACTCTAACGAAAAATTTAAGATCGCCAAAAATACAGGGAACATCACGCCCCAAAGAATCTGAAGTCCGATAAACTCGTCCTCATTCAACTCTCTGGAGAGACCCGAAGTCATGATTAACTTACGTACCTTCTTGCGATATCCCTCATTACGAACTCTCAAAGCATGCTGAAGTGTAAACTGATGCACCAATGGACGAGAGAAATTAATAATAGGATTTTTAGAAAGTGCCGGCTCATCATTGCTTGCCCAGGATAACTGGGCTTTTTCGTTCTTTGAATTGAAAATAGTAGAGATGAACATGAAGGTCGCAAGGCCCCCAAGCACCAATCCTATGATCAACATGAACTCTGCACTTCCCATTATATCCTCTTTGCTGCTAAGTTGATTCCATGAGCACAATTATCTTGGCATCGGAATCACCACGTCGTCGAAGCCTGCTAGCGGAAGCCGGTTTTGAATTCGTGGTTCTTGCATCTAAAGTATCGGAAACTCCTGACAAAAACCTGAATGTTCGACAGCAGATTTTGGACATTGCTAGACGTAAGGCCATGGGAACTTTAACTTTAGTCGAACAGGACCAAAAGCTAGCTCAACAGACCTGCTATATCCTTGCTGCTGACACCGAGGTCGTCTTAGACAACCAGACCCTAGGAAAGCCTGAAACCCCAGGGCATGCGGTTGCGACCTTAAAAAGACTGTCCGGCTGCCCTCATGAAGTTATCACCGCGATCGTACTGATTAATTCTCGAACCAAAGAAGAATATTCTCATATCGAGACAACTTGGATTCACTTTAAAGAACTCTCTACCCAACAAATTGAAGACTATGTTGCCACCGGCGATCCTATGGATAAGGCCGGATCTTATGGAATTCAAAGTGGCGCGAAAAATTTTATCGATAAAATTGAAGGGTCTTACGACAATGTTGTTGGACTGCCCGTCAGCGTCGTGAAAAATCTCTTCCAACAAGCGGGTCTTAAGCCCTAGAATAAATCTATGGCAGCAACGGTGACTCTCGCTCAACTTAAGTCCGCCATCCAGGATGTCCCCCAAAAGGTCACCATTCTTGCTGTCTCGAAGCTACAACCCATTTCAAAAATATTAGAACTTTATTCCCAAGGGCAATTAGATTTCGGGGAAAACTATGTTCAAGAGGTTCTTGAAAAACAACGGGCCTTGAGCGATTGCGGTCAGCAAATTCGTTGGCACTTGATTGGACATCTTCAGAAAAAGAAGGTGAACTCTATCATCGGAAAGTTTCAGTTAATTCACTCGGTAGACTCTTTAGAGTTAGCTCAGATGATTGGCAAAAAGAGCTTCGAAAAGCAGCTTATTCAAGAAGTCCTTCTTCAGGTAAATATCGCCAAAGAGCACAGCAAAGAGGGCTTGACGGCTGAAGAACTCCAGAAGCAATGGCCTGCACTTCAAGAAATCCCTGGCCTCAGTATTCGGGGCCTAATGACGATGCCACCCTTAGCGGAGGCTCCGGAAGAAAGTCGTCCGTGGTTCCGGGAGCTTAAATTATTGCAAGAAGATTTAAAAAATAACTGCGATCTTAACCGCCACCCTATGGACCAGTTGTCTATGGGAACAAGTGGTGACTGGAAGATTGCCATTGCGGAAGGAGCCACAATTGTCAGAATCGGCACAATTTTATTTGGCGAAAGACCCCCAAGAGATTAAATTCAATAGAATGGCACATCTTCTAAAAACACAACGTATTGGCTTCATCGGAGCCGGAAACATGACTCAGGCCATCCTTAAGGGGATGATCGAAGGTGGAATGATTCCGCTTCAAAATCTTAAAGTCTCGAATAGGACTCCAGGAAAACTACTTAAAATTCGCGAGAACTTCGGCGTCACATCTGCTGAAAGCAATGAAGACCTTGTCGAAAATTCAGATATTGTTATCTTAGCTATGAAACCTCAAGATTTGGCTCAAGCAATTGAACCGATATCGCAAAGCTTTCATCAAGGACAGATAGTGATTTCAATTGCTGCTGGAATTCGCATGGATGCACTAGAAAATCTGCTTCCTCAATGCCGAATCATACGAGTTATGCCCAACACTCCGTCTTTAATCGGACAAGGTGTGATTGGATACTATACATCAGAGATCGACGAGGGACTGGAAGAGATTACGGAAGCTATGTTCAAGCCTCTTGGAACTGTGATTGCAAATGATGATGAAGATCAGTTTGAAGCACTAATGGTTGCGTGCTCGTCAGGGACAGGTTTTGTTTTTGAACTAATGACTTACTTTCAAGATTGGCTTGAAGAGCATGGCTTTTTGCGCGAGCAAGCTCATCGCATGACCGTCGATACATTCATGGGTGCTGCGGCCTTAGCATCCCAAGCAAAAGAAAGCATCACCGAGCTTCAAGCGAAGGTGACCTCGAAAAAAGGAGTGACCGCAGCTGGACTTCAGTCTATGCGTGAACTCGAAATTGAGCGAGCTTTGCGTATTAGCTTCGAAAAAGCGGCCCTCAGAAACAAAGAAATGGCCCGGGAAAACAAATAGGGTTGCGGAAATCCTCCATGGACAGGTATTCTATAGACGATGACTTTGTTCATGGAGGAACGAATGAAATTAACTCCTATCGATATTGCACACAAAAGCTTTAATAAAAAAATGATGGGCTTAGATGCCGATGAGGTCATGGACTTCTTACAGCAGGTCGCCCAAGCCATGGAAGCCTTGACTCACGAAAGAAATTCTTTGCGTGAAGCGCTTCGTGAAAAAGATCTTTCGCTACTTGAGTACAAAGAGCGTGATTCTGTACTCAAAAGTACAATTGCTACTGCAACGCAAATGGCAGATCGCCTTCGCGCAGATGCAGAGCGCGAAGCGAAGCTTATTATCACCGATGCTCAGCAAAAAGCGGAGATCATCACTCGTGACTCAAGAGACTCAATGAAGAAAATGTATCAAGAGGTCAATGACCTTAAACGAGTTCGCATGCAGTTTGAAGCGAATTTAAAGGCGATGGCGCAGGCTCATTTGACCCTTCTTGAGCAGGGCGAAAAATATCTGCCAAATAGCCATTTACCAAATCATAATATCGTAAATGAAGCCGGAGCTCAGTCAACTTCTGCCCACTCAAGAAGTTCGGTGATTTCTCCGCTCTCTATTGACTAATCCATGATCGAAAAATTCGCTTCGGGCGTGCGCGTTTCAATAGTTGCTCAGCCGAAGTCTTCAAAAAATGAAGTTATCGGCCCCTTTAATGGGGCCGTTAAAATTAAAATCACCGCCCCACCAATAGAGGGCCGGGCCAATGAAGCAATTATTGAATTCCTGTCGGACCTGCTAGGAGTTGCAAAGAAAAAGATTCACCTTTATCGAGGCGACACATCAAAAAATAAAATATTTCAAATTGAAGATGTCGAAATGGAATTTGTAAAAGAGAAACTAAAAATAAAATAAGCCGGCGTTAAACCGGCTTATTTTATTTTTTGCGCTTACTCTTTTTATTCGAACGCAATTTCACCTTCATTTCGGCATCTTGCAACTCTTGTTGAAGCTCACCGCTTGATGGATTTGGCGTGACTGGCTTTATCCTAAATATTTTTTGATCCACACCATCGTTCGTATCTTCTTTAAACTGAGGCTCTGGCTTCTTGATACTTTCCCGATACATCTGGCTTTGACCTTCAGGTCGATTCACTTTAGTTTCCTGGTATTCAGTCGGCGTGTCTCGATACCAACTTGAAACATCAAAAGCGTAGCGGACAAAAGCTCCGACATAAAACCCTGAAGAATAATTTGTGCCGGTAACATCTAAACCGCCGTGAACCTGACCAACCCAGCCGTCTGTGATACGAAATCGATAATACGCTTCCGCCGATATGACAGATGGGTTCACCGCATACCAATGCAAAGACCCGCCGTTTACATTGTCAGAAGCCGCCAATCGAGCCGACTTCGTCGATGTGTCTTTATCGTCAGTAATACTCTGAAATCCATAAACTCGAGCCCCCAGCCGGGACGACGGAAGCTTCATTTCTCCGCCCACGTGCCAAGGCAGAAGATATGAGCGTCCCTGATCTCGGTACGAAAATCCCGCCTTCACAAACCAAAGATAACTACCTGAAAAATCGGATTGAACAGTAACTGCGGGGCGCAGCTCAATGACGCCCTCGTTATTCATGACGCTATCTCCAGAATTTTTATAAGTCTCAAAGGGAAATACCGCTGCAAACTCAGGCACGACCTGAAAACTTTCGGAATAAACCAGGTACTCCATACCAGCCAAGGCACTGGCCGGCGCCGAGTTGTTTCTGACCGTTCCATTAGAGCTCGACTCGGAAATGCCAGTATTGAAGTACCCAAATAAAGCAAAATCGCGGTCAGAGACAAAGCGAGAGCCTATGGTAAGATCGATCTGCTGGAAGTAGTTTCCACTATTTAGCTTAGAATAACTCCCGCCAGCAGAAGTAAAATTAGCCTCTGTTTTGTAAAACTGTGTGGCAGCTTCAAACTCCCAGACATCTCGTCGAAATGTCTTATAATTATCGACGGCCAAAGCTGGCATAACCACGCATTGAATCAGACCAAATAAACAGAGCGGAAAAAGAAGATTATTTGCTATTTTCATGACTTCCTAATAATAACTGAAAGCAACTTATGGAAACAAACTCAATCTCGAATAAAAAAGCTCAACTGGCCGTTATATTCTTTACCGTCTTTATCTACTTGGTCGGATTTGGCGTGATCATTCCCATCATACCCATCTTAAGTCGTGATTTTGGAGCAACGCCGTTACAAACTGGTTTGCTCTTATCAACTTTTTCTTTGATGCAATTCTTATTCGCTCCCTTCTGGGGAAAGCTGAGTGATCGTTATGGTCGCAGACCGATTTTGCTATTTTGCCTTTTAGCTGAAGGACTTTCTTATTTAGTTTTCGCATGGGCTCGCACGCTAGAGTGGCTTTTTGTAGCCCGCCTACTAGGTGGATTTTTTGGAGCGAGTATCTCAACGGCATCTGCCTATATCTCTGACATTACTCCACCCAACGAAAGATCAAAGGGTATGGCTTTAATCGGGGTAGCATTTGGCTTAGGCTTTGTCGTCGGCCCGGCTTTGGGCGGAGGACTTGCAGCCTGGGGACAAACTATTTCCGCCGCAAAACACTTCAACACGTCATTTGCGGCCATTTGGGTCGCAGCCATTTGCTTTTGTACATTTTTATTTGGATTGAAGTTTTTAAAAGAATCCTTAACTGAAAAAAATCGGAACTCTACTTCTAAAAAACGCCTGCAGTTGATCGCTCAGTTCTTCAAGCAACCCACTATTGGCTCATTAATCACGGTTTTTGGCTTAGCTTCTTTGTCAATGTCCGCAATGGAAGCTACTTTGATTTTATTCATGGGAGACAAATTTCAATGGGACGTTAAACAAGTCAGCTTTGGATTTGCTTATATCGGAGTCATCATTGTCTTCACCCAAGGCTTCCTTGTTCGCCGACTTATTCCTAAATGGGGGGAACGCAAAGTCTTGCGCTTAGGTTTAATTTGTCTTTCGTTAGGAATTGCAGGAATTGCCTTCGCGCCTAATATTGGTTGGATGGCGGTAACTATGACACTTCTTTCATTAGGAAATGGTCTAACCAATCCAGCGACCCTTGGCAGTATTTCTTTACTATCGCCGTCAAACGAACAAGGTGCGGCCTTAGGAGTAACACAAAGCATGGCCTCCTTGGGGCGTATTATTGGCCCGGCCATTGGCGGATTTCTATATGGACAAGTTCATCAGACATCGCCATTCGTCACTGGTGGACTGATGGCAGCGATGGCATTTTTTATTGTCTTAAACATCTTCGAAAAAATTCCCGAACATGGAAAGAAGAGTACTTAATGGAAAATACTATTGGCTACTTTCAACTAGACAACTTAATACGTGGGCGCATTCCCTGTTTATTTGTTACATTGGATGTAGATTTAAAATCTTGGTATGGCCCCCTCGAAAAAATTCATCTTTCTACATGGATGATTCAATCATCGCTCTCGGAGGCCTTGGTACAAATAAAAGAAAGACAAGTTCCCAACGACTTTGGAATTGTCGTCCTTTGCCAAGATGGATCTTTATCAAAACAGCTTATTCCAAATTTAATCACAGCTGGATATAACAATATCTACTGGGTAGAAGGTGGAATGACGGCCCTTACCCTGGAAAAAGAGCAATATTAATATCTACAACTTCAAAGCCCTTCTTTTGACTCCAATTTAAGTGAAAACCACAGTGAGGCTTAATCTTGAAGGGCCTTTTTGAATGCAAATCCCAGTTGTAGGCTAAAGCTAAAAGCACTAACAACACGCCCTTATGGGTAAAAACGCAGGCACGAGTCACCCCCTGTTGACTTAGATCTTCAGCCCAAACATGAAGGCGGTCTGCCACTTCTTTATAAGATTCACCCTGCGGAGGCGCCCATTCCCACCCCGGCCAGCCGTAGTGCGGAGGACAGAATTCTTGTCGATTCTTCATAGCCTCGATTTCGAGCCCCTCCCAGCTTCCAAAATTCTGCTCGACGAGGGCTGTACTCAGCAGCGGCGCTTTGCCTAACGCTAAAATCGCTGTCTGAGAGGCTCTCTTTAAAGAGCTTGAAATGACTAAGGAATTTGCCCACTCTGCAGGAATCCGAAGGCGTTTAGCTTCGCCTTCACCCAAAGGTGATAACGGCAAATCGCTATGCCCCTGATACCGCCCTTGCTCGTTCCATTCGGTCGAACAATGGCGGACAAAAAATAACTCTAACATATAGATTTTCCTGCAAATTTTTCTATTAACAACAGCCTGTCTGACAATGCATTTTGCACCCAGTATAGTGCTCACAAATATGCAATCGCAATATCGTTTTTTGAAATCTGAACTTTCTAATATGTCGGGCTCGTTAAGCCTGCTTGCAATGATTTATCTAATTCAAGCCATCTTACTAATAGCATTTCCTTTGCCTATTAAATTCGCCTTAGACAGTGTCCTTGCTGGCGACTTAAAAAATGCCATTGATTTTGCAGGCTCGAACTGGCGTCGTGATCAACTACTGATTGTTCTTGGCCTGGCAAGTATCAGCATCGGCGGATTCATTACACTGCTTGAATTTATCGACGAACAAATCTGCGCAGCAAATATCACTCGCTTAGTTAGTAGCAAAAAAAGTAAGCTTATAAAAATCATTCTGAATGGACAGTTCAACTGGATTGAAAGCAAACGCAAGGCGGATCTCTTAGGTCGCCTCTCTGGCGACACTCAAAACTTAGAGTTATTCGTCACTAGCACTTTTGCGGTCCTCTTCCGTGCAGCCCCGACACTCCTATTTGCAATCTGTGCAATGTTCTACGTGAATGCGCAATTTGCGCTGATTGTACTAGTACTACTTCCTTTGCTTTATGGAAGTATTTCGTTAATTTCGAATAAAATTAAGTTTTTTGAAAAAAGATTAAGATCGAAATCTAATGCGTACGATCAAGAGGCTCTGCAAACTCTCAATTCAAGTTCTCTATTAAAATCTTTAACCGCAGAGCACGAAGCCCTCAGCAGATTAGATTCTCGTCAAAAAGAGATTAATTTTGAATTCTCAAAAACCAAAATCTTTGCCTCGCTTTTAAATGCAGGATTTTCAATTTCACGCAACCTACTACGAACAGTCGTTCTTATTTTTGGAGGCTTTGCAATTTTAAAAGGCGAGCTATCAGTCGGAATGCTTTTTGCTTTTGTTAGCTACCTAGAAGCTCTGAATCGGCCGATCGGAGAAATTACAAACTTGATCTCGAGGTGGGGCAAGGCCAATGCTAGCCTTGATCGTCTTATTGAAGTTGAAGAAGAGGCTCTATTAAATCAAGAAGAGTCAAGTCGTGGCTCCATGGACATAGAAGGTTTAGATTTGCTTAGCCTTCAAGAAATTAGCTTTGGCTATAAAAATTCAAAACCGCTTTTTTCAAATATTTCGTTTAGCTTTCCAAAAAGCCAACTTATCGCCCTAGTCGGAACATCTGGTGTTGGTAAAAGCAGCTTTATCAAGATTTTAAATCACTTAAACCAGCCAAGCTCTGGGGAAATTTTAATAAATGAAATTCCCGCAGACCAGTTTTCCTCAAAACAGCTAAGAACCTGCATTTGTGTCATATCGCAGGATTCCTTTTTTCTATCCGCAAGTATTAAAGAAAACTTAGTGATGGGCGGAGTCGTCGCAAGCGAAGTAGAACTCTGGTCATCCCTAAGAGCAGTTAATGCAGATACCTTTGTTAAAGAGTTTCCTGATGGTCTCGATACCCAAATTGGCGAAGGTGGAGTGCAACTATCAGGCGGCCAGAGCAAGAGACTAAGCCTTGCCCGCGCATTCTTGCGTACAAAAACTTCACAAGCTTTTGTCTTCGATGAACCAACGTCAGGGCTTGATCCGATTTCTTCAAAAATGGTTATGAATTCAATCATTGAATTATCCAAAGAAAAGATTGTTTTATTTTCGACTCACAAGATTGATGAATTAGAGCTAGCTACTTTAGTTTTATATTTCGAAAAAGACAAAAATCCTCATATCGCTACACACGAAGAGCACAAACAAAATTCAACTGATTATGAAAACCTAGTACGAATATCAGCGGAGGCGCAGCAATGATAAAGATTCCATGCCGCCCGGTCAGAAATGCCTGGCTAAAAGCTGTTTATGAATATGGCATTATCAAAGCCGATCAAGAAACTCAGCTGCTGGCTGACAAGCTCTATTTTTATAAAAAGCTAGCTGCCTATGCTCCAGACGATATTTCTCAATTTCATCCTTACACTATGGGACTCGCCGAGTGGTGCCACAAACATCAGCTGGATCTAGAGAATACGACCCGCGAAAACATTGAGTCAGCACTTAAAAATAGCTTCCCGAAAGGGGCTATATTAAAACCAAGCACTGTCATCAATAGCGGTGGCGAAGTCGGCCTTTATATATTCAAGAATGAACAAATCGTGAATGAACTCTATCAGCGAAACCCAAATCTAATGACGGCGATCGCTCAGGCCGGCCATTGGATTTCTCCGTTGCTAAATACGTTAGCTAGCGGAGAAGAATTCATTCTGCAGGAGAATATTGCCACTCTGGCAGGATACCAGGAATTTGAAAAATCAAAAATGCTTCAAGAAATTAGGATTCATACCTATGAGGGCCAAGTACTTCGAGGTGCTTCGTACTCGCGTTGGGCCAGTAACGAAATTAAAAATGAACGCCACTTCTATTTAGCGCAGGACTACGTTCAAGACTTCTTGGATATCTTACCGAAAGATTTTTTAAACAATCAAGCCTGGGGCTTAGATATTTTGGTATTTAATAATGGCTTCATGCGAATCCTAGAAATCAATACAAATCGAGGTCAACGTTCTCAGTGGAGTGGATTTCTGTCGCGACCGGAATTGATTGGCGCTTACACTCGTGCCTTTGAACAGAATAACCAGATACGATTTAGTGGATTAGGTGGATTTCTTTTAAGAAATAATCTGGGCAATGTCACCAAACACTGGAAAAAGAAATATATCGAAGGAATTCAATAATGACTCGCCAAAAGACCATCTTCTTTAGAAATGACGACTTAGGCTGGATGCCCCAACAGTTCGATAAAATGCTTAGTATTTTTCGAAAGCATCAGCTACCACTTTGTGCTGCGGCCATACCGCTTTATTGCCAAGACACTTACAAAGCCAATCATTTCTCTAGCGATAAAGATATCCTTGAAGTTCATACCCATGGGTACTCGCACTTAGACCATCAAAGCTCTGGAAAAAAGGCTGAGTTTGGAGCAGAACGAACTGTTGAAGGTGTCACTTACGACTTAAAAAAAGCATATGCAATCACAAAGTCCCTATTTCCAGAACAATTCTACCCGGCTTTTACTCCTCCTTGGAATCGCATCGAAGGACAATTTATCAAGCTTCTTTCTGGCGCTGGCTTTAAAGTTCTTTCCCGTGATCCAGGTAAGCTTGCAAATGTCGATTCGATTATTGATCTGAATATTGATATCGATGTTCACACTTCAAAAAAGGGCAAAATCACAGACCCCTTAAAAATAATAAGTGCTATTGAACAGACGTGGTCTGAAAAAGATATCTGCGGAGTCATGCTTCACCATAAGCACATGGAGGATAACGATTTTTTAGTCCTAGACCTGTTACTTGCCGAAATTAATAAGCGTCAATTTAAAGTAGTAAAATACAACGATATTGCTCCAATCGAGACTCAACCATGAACGAAATCTCTCCTAAAAGAATAATCTTTTACTCGCATGATACATTCGGACTGGGCCATATTCGCCGAACCCAAAAGCTTGCAAATGAAATTGCAGGCCCCGACAAATCTATTTTAATTATTTGCGCATCGCCAAAAGCAAGTTCGTATTCAAGCTCAAATGGAATTGAATATCTAAATCTTCCTGGATTCACAAAGCAACCCAATGGCCAATACGTTCCGCGCGCCCTGAATGTTCCTATCGACAGCTTTGTGAATTTACGCTCTTCCCTTATATTAAGCGCGGTCCGCTCGTTTCAACCCGACGTTTTAATTATTGATAAAGAACCTTTGGGAGTAAAAAGAGAACTACTTCCCTCGTTAGAGTTCCTTAGACAAAATCGCAAGAACTGCAAAATTGTTTGTGGCTTCCGAGATATTCTAGATGAAAAATCCGTCGTTTTAGATGAGTGGGATAAGCGCGACACCACCGAATCATTAAAGCGCTACTTCGATCATTTGATTATTTATGGAAACCAACAAGTCTATGACTTTGCAAAAGAGTATGATCTCGATTCCGATCTCGCATCGAAAATCGTGTACACGGGCTATGTACATCCACAAGATAACATTAATAAAACAGACTTTTCATTTAACTTTGCTGATCCCAACTTGCCAGTTGTAACGCTGACCCTAGGCGGTGGCGGCGATGGCAGTGAGATACTAGATACATGGCACTCGATGCTAGAGAGTAAAAAAAGTTTACCTTTTAATCACTACATTCTAACAGGGCCGTTTGCGGACGTGAATCGATATGAAAGATTAAAAAAACTTGAAGACAACTTGCCAAATCTAAAAGTGGATCTTTTCAATCCCGATACTTTTTCAGTGTTCGAAAAAAGCGATCTTGTTGTCTCGATGGGTGGTTATAACACAATGATAGAACTTGCGGCTATGGGGAAGAAGCCCTTGATTCTTCCAAGAGTCAAGCCTCGGAAAGAGCAGCTAATTCGCGCAGAAGTCTTTAAAGAAAAAAATCTTTGCCAGTTTATGCATCCGGAATTAACAACCCCTGAGTCTATATGGGCAACGATTCTGGCAACTCTAGAATCTAAAGATCTAAGCCAAAATAGCTTCAAAGCAGACGGTCTGAAAAATTTTAAACAACTTTTTCAGAAGGGAATACTATGAGACAAACTGCCATTGCCTTCATCTTAAAAGGATATCCTCGGGTCAGCGAAACCTTTATCGCTCAAGAAATCTATTTACTTGAGCAGCAAGGTTTTAAAATTGAAATTATATCGATGCGGAAAGCCCGTGAACCCGAGCGCCAGCCCATTGTTGCTTTAATAAAGGCTCCCGTGACCTATATTCCTGAATATATGTGGACCGAATTCAAAACTGTCGCCCAAGAGAATATAAAAACATTCTTGAGCTACCCAACTCGCTATCTTTTCTACTTCGCTCTTGCATCTCTCCGCAGCCTTAAACAATGGGATGACAGTCCGATCAAACGTTTCTTTCAGGCCGCTTGGATCGTCTCGAAGAAAAAACTAGGACACAAAGACTCTTCTATTCATCACCTACATTCCCACTTTGCGCATACGCCGACCGAATTGGCATTTTACGCCTCAAGAATTTCAGGATTGAAATACTCCATTTCTGCGCACGCTAAAGATATCTACACAATCCCTCAACAATCATTAATTGAGCGAATTAACAATTCTGAGCTGATAATGACGTGTACAAGCTATAACTACGACTTCATGAAGAGTCTACCTGGAATCAAAGCCGAAAAGATCCACAAAGTGTATCATGGAATAAATTTAGAATCCTTCAAGCCATCCCAGCCTCTTACATACTCAAAAGCAGAGCTATCTAACTTCCTAAGCGTTGGTCGTTTGGTAGAAAAAAAGGGATACGATGTGATCTTCGAAGCCCTGTCGAATCTAAAGAAAAAAGACGTTCCATTCACTTACGATATTTACGGCGCCGGAGAATTAAAAAAAGAACTTATAGCCCTGCGAGATAAATTACATCTTACGGATCAAATTCATTTTCACTATACTGCAACCCATCCCCAGATCATTGAGCGTATGAATAAAGGCGGTATCTTTATTTGCGGATCCAAACTGACAGCCTCTGGCGACCGAGACGGAATTCCTAACACAGTAGCCGAAGCCATGGCCATGGAACTTCCTGTGGTCGCAACCGCTGTTTCAGGCATTCCTGAATTAATTGAAAATGGAAGTGATGGCATTCTTATTCCTGAAAAAGATCCGATGCTTTTAACTCTGGCTTTAGAACGTCTTCTTGATGAACCTGAGATTGCTCGCAGAATCGGAGTTGCCGCAAGAAAAAAGGTAGCGTCAGTCTTTAACAGCCAGGTTCTAATCAAAAATTGTGAAAGCTTACTGGAGCCTTATCGATGAAGATGCCGAAGCTTCTTTTCTATTGTCAACACCTGCTAGGAATAGGTCATTTGACCCGGTCTTTGGCGATTTGTGAAAGCTTAGTGACGGATTTTGAGGTTCACTTTATTCAAGGCGGCCCAGACGTTGGAAAGACTGTACGTCATAAAAATTTCCATCATCATTTTATTAACCCTTTACTTATGCGCGAAGAGGATTCGAGCCTTTTTGACCCCAACCAGATAATGTCCTTACCTGATATTTTTGCTGCACGTCGAAGCAGTATTCACAAGATTCTAGACTCTGAAAAATTTGACGTGATTGTTACAGAACTCTTTCCATTTGGACGTAACAAATTTAAGAATGAAGTCTTGCAGCTAATTTCTGCGGCTAAGCAGATTAATCCCCACTTGATCGCTGCAACGTCGGTTCGTGATATCTTGGTTGAAAAGCAGGACTCCGAACAACGAGAGCAAAAGATTGCCGCTCTTATTCAAGAATATTACGATCTAGTCTTGGTCCATTCCGATGCACAGATTATAAAACTAGATGAGACATTCAAATCAGCAGGACTATTTGAAAATAAAATCCGTTACACCGGCTTCGTCACAGAATCAGCAAAAGAAGAGACTCATCCCCAGCGTGAAAAGTCTATACTAGTAAGCATGGGTGGAGGCATTGTAGGCGCAGATATGGTAATGGCCGTCTTGGAGTGTCTGCCAAAATTTCCAGACTTTATTTTTAAAATAGCCACTGGTCCGTACGCCCCTTCTGAACTTAAAAATAAAGTATCAGATTTAAGTCAAAGACATTCCAATTTAGTATCAGTCGGTTTTTTAAGTAATTTTGAAGAAGAGCTTTTAAAATGCAGCCTCTCTATAAGTATGGCGGGATATAATACCGTTATGAATATTCTTAATACAAAGACTCCTGCTCTCGTCTATCCGTATATGGCCAATATCGAGCAAAATCTTCGGGCTGTAGAGCTGCAAAAAAAAGGGCAGCTTAGCGTGTTCTATGCCAATGATCTAAACCCCGAGAAGTTATCCGAATTAATAAGCCATGAACTAAACCGCAAACGTATCCATTTTGACGTCAATATCAACGGATCTAAAAACACCACTCGTATTTTAATGGAGGCTGTAAATGAAAAATAAAACAATTTGGCTTTTTGCCTCATTGGCAGTCCTTACAGGAATTGCTTTTTACTTTGCTCCTAAGGGACCAAAAGATACCCATGTCGATAATTTTGAATCCGAAGCCGACCTTAAAAACTGGGATATAAAACGCATCACCCAAGAACACTCTTTTGAACTTCAAGACAAAATTGTTTTTGAAGGCGGACGAGCCGCTCGGTTTGAGCTTAGAAAAGGTGAACACGTTTCCGATGGTTGGAGATCTGAACTCAGAGATCCGTGGCATGCTCCGATGTTCGAAACAACATGGTATCAGGTGGCTTTCTTCGTTCCGGATGACTTTCCAATTGCTGAATCTAACTCTTGCCTATTTGCACAATGGCATGACCAGAAGGACCCCGGCGATGGCGATCGCAATCCGCCGATAGCTATTCGCCTGCGGGGGCACGGAGAACTTGTGATCACCTCGCGAAGTAGCACGACAAAAATTCAAAATGGCGTCCCGGGCCCAGAGGTTATTCTTTATTCTGACAAACTGTTCAAAAGAAATGAATGGAACCTCTTTCAACTTGAGGTTCGCTGGGACTACTCCTCAAGCGGCTATGTAAATATCTGGCGCAATGGACAACGTATCGTCTCCTACAAAGGCCCCATTGGCTACAATGACGATAAAGGACCTTACGTAAAAATCGGAGTTTACTGCAGAGAAACGCCAGAACAACCTTTGGTTGCATATCACGATAGTTTTATCAGAACTCAAAAGCCGCAATTAATAAAAAAAGACAGCCAATAAAGCTGTCTTTTTTTTATTCGTATCGAAGGGCTTCAATCGGTGAAAGATCCGCAGCTTGTTTAGCTGGCCACAATCCAAAAATCAGACCTACAGCGAATGAAAAAATGAAGGCAATAATTACCGAGGTCATCGAAAATAATGTCGCCCAATCTAACAGCTCTGAAGCCAAAATAGAAATAACCCAACCAAGCAAAGTTCCGACCAATCCACCAAACAGACCAATCAACGTCGATTCAACAAGAAACTGCGAGAGTATATCGAAGCGGCGGGCTCCGATGGCTTTCCTTAATCCAACTTCTCGGGTGCGCTCTTTAACAGATACAAACATAACGTTCATAATCCCGATGCCACCAACAAGTAATGAAACTATCGAAATAGCCTTAAGCATTGACGAAATAATTCCTGTCGACTGACTATAAAGCTCTTGAATGTCGTTCATATTTCTAATGTCGTAATTTTTTGATTCGGGATCGCGAACCTGCCTAAGCTGCATCATGAAGTTATCCACAGAGCTTTCAACAACCGACATAGCCTCCGAAGAGACCGCAGCCACGGTCATTACACTAAATGTTTTTTTGCCAAGAACTCGATTCAGACCTGTTCGTAAAGGCACGATAAGGAGTTCATCACGATCACGATACGCAGAACTACCCTTCCTAGGTAATAAACCAATTATTTCGTAATCCATTTTATTAATCTTAATTAAAGACCCTACAGGATTTCTATTCCCATATAAATTCTTTGCCACAGTTTGACCAATAAGAGCCACTCGTGCCTGCAATCGATCTTCTTCTTCGGTGAAAAAACGCCCAACAACAGGTTTAAAATTTTGCATTTCTTCAATCGAGGCTGTGGCTCCGACTATTTCTACCGAAAAACTTTTGTTTTCAAAACTGACTGTCGCATCACCATACACCTGGCCATCAACAGCTTTAATTGCTGAAACTGATTTAGCGAATTGCTGAAGAGACTCAAGGTCATGTAAGTCAAAACGTCGGAAAGAATCACCTCCAATTGCACCTTTAGGGTTTACAACACGAATATTAAAAATATTTGTACCCAACGAGGAAATCATATCACCGACAGCTTTTTTAGCACCTTCACCAATAGCGACCATTGCCACAAAAGAAGCGATACCAATCATCACTCCCAAGGTTGCTAAGGAAGTTCTCAGCATATTTAAAGTTAACGAACTCCAGGCCATCCTTAGATTTTCTTTGATTCGCTTCCACTGAAAACGTGACTCTGCCTGCACAACCGGAACATCCATTGGATCAGAGCATCGCACAACTGGACTTTGTAAAACTTCATCCTGTGTGATTTTACCGTCTCGAACTGTAATTAGGCGGCGCGCCCGCCGAGCCACCTCTGGTTCATGAGTGACCAATACGATGGTGACTCCTTGTTGATTTAGATCATCTAAAAGATTTAATACTTCTTCAGTTTGCTGAGTCGAAATATTACCGGTAGGTTCGTCCGCAAAAATGATCCTAGGGGAATTTGCTAAAGCGCGCGCAATCGCAACACGCTGTTGTTGGCCTCCAGAGAGCTGATGTGGACGATGAGTAAGCCTGTGGGAAAGATCGACCTTATTTAAAAGTTCGATCGCACGGGACTGCGGATCCGATCCACCCGAATAGACAATTGGCAAACCCACGTTTTCGATACAGGTAGATCGTGCTAATAAATTAAAAAACTGAAAAACAAATCCGATCATGCGTGAGCGAAGTGACGCCAACTCATCATCGGACAATTTAGATACTTCAAATCCATTTAAAAGAAACTCGCCAGAAGTTGATCGATCTAGCAATCCCAATATCTGCATCAGGGTGGACTTACCCGAACCACTTGGCCCCATGATAGCCACGAACTCGCCCTGGTGAATATCCAAATCGATGCCAGCAAGAGCCGCAACTTCAAGTCGCTCTCCATCGCCCACTTCTGTGACATATTTTTTTGTTAATCCACGGACTTTTATTAATGGTTGCATTACTTCTTCTTACGCCCCATTACACTAAATGGAGCCTCTTTTTGATCTTGCTCGTAGGAAAGGGGTTTATAATACACGACCTCGTTCAATTCTAATCCAGATAATACCTCTACAAGCTCTCCATTAGATTCACCGATTTGGATCTCTTTGCTGATGAGTTTTTGGCTGCCATTTTTTATTTGCACTTGAAAGCTTGTATTTCTTCGCCCCTCTGTCAACCAAGATGGCAATGTCAGAATATTATCTTTCTTCATTACAATATAAGCGACCGATGCAGACATACCGGACTTAATAGAGTCCGGTAGCTGTCCCGACAAATGGATAAATACTTCGTAAGTTGTTACATTGTTGGTTACAGTGCTTTGCTGACCAATCCGATCAACCACCCCCGGAAATTGTTCGCCGGGATAAGCATCGACGACAACCTCTACTTCTTGACCAAGTTTTACTTTAGCAATATCAGTTTCATCTACTTTTGAAAGAACAATCAAAACATCCGAAATTTCGAACAACGTATTTTGAGGGCTGACCGACTGCCCTTTATCGATTGAACGCTTAACAATAGTTCCTGAAGCAGGAGCCAACACCTGAATCGGTCGGTACATAGAAAGCACCTGTGCTTTTTCTTCCTCGGTGACCTCCGCATGCAAGGAATCCATCAACGCCACGCGATCGGCGGAACTCATAATAGCAAGGACTTGGCCCTTTTTAACCTTTGCGCCTTCTTCGACCAAAACTTGGTCGATGCGCCCAGAAATAGGTGAAGGAATGACTACCTTATTTTTCGGAGTGACCATACCACTCGACTTTACTTTTAAGACAAAATTAGACATCGTCGGCTGGACAGACTCATAGATATCTTTACTAGTAAATTGAGCCTTGTACAAAAATCCCAGCCCCACGGCTATCGCTAGGACAACGACTACAATCAATTTCCAATTCTTCATAAGGCCTCTGTCATTCCAAGAAACTGTTCAATTTCAATTTTCGAATAGCACGCATTGGCAAGTGCTGTCAGATATTCTCGCTCTAATGAAATTTGCTTACTTTGCGCTTGATCCCAAGCAGAAAAATCCCGAGTCCCAAGGCGGTACTGCTTTTCAATCGTATCAGACCATAAACGAGAAGCCTTTAACTCAGCTTCCTTAGCTTTTAATTGAGACCGCTTAACGTCCCAACCAAGCTGATACTGTTTCAGGTTGCTTTCAACTGAAGACTTCAAACTTTCTAGTTTATACTCTAAGGCTCGAGCCTCGGCCCCCGCTTTAGCATTTAAAAAATAGGTGCCAAAGCCACTGAATAACGACCACGTGAAAGTCACACCAATTGATTGTTCCGTCGTCTTTCCTGTATTATCCGGCCGTGACTCGCCATTTTGATAGCTTAGGTTCACCACTGGTAAAAATCCAGATCGCGCCGCCGCCGCTGTCAACTTTGAAGCTTCAAGCTTTCGCGCTAGAATCTTTTGCTCAATAGAAACAGTATTTTCTTCAGAAATTTGCAGAGGATTTTTTAGCAGCAGTTCTAAGAGTTCAGACTGCAGCGAATTTTCCTGAACCTTCGCGCCAATTAAACTTTCTAATTTTTCTTTAGCTAAAATATTTTTTGCCCTCTCGGCATTAAGAGTGGCCTCGGTGACTTCTAGATTGGCCTTAGTCACTTCAACAGTCCACAATGCATCTAATCCATTTCGATATTTCAACTGAACAACCAGCAGCTGATCTTTTTGAAGTTTTAATAGTTTATTCCAGGTTTCAAGTGCCTTTTGGCTTACTAAATAGTCAACTAGTGCGCGGTGTAGATCTGATCGAGTCTGAACCTTTGTTTTTTGCAGCTCAATTTCTACCGCTCCTGCAGAAAACTTAGCTGACTGATAGGTATTCCAATCCGCAAAACCATTAAAAAGATTCCACTGAATTTTAAAACCCGAACTATCTGTCGTTACATCCGAATTTAGATATCCCTCTTTACGAGACTTAGAACGATCCGCAAAAACATAGAGTTCAGGAAAAAAACTTGAACGTTCGTATCCGACATTGGATAAAGCAGCCTCTAATGACTGCTGCTGTGATTTCAAGCTAGGATTGTTTGTATAGGCCTGCTTCAAAAGCACCTCAGCACTGACATTTGATGCCAGTGCTGAGTCTAGACCTATTGAAAAAAGAAGTGCTAAAGCACTGAAGAACTTCACTCTGAAACCTCTTCAAACTCAACCAATTGTAGGCTTCCATTTAGCACAACTGTGGGCATCAAGAAACCACCCTTATAGGTGATTTGTAAAGCATTCCACATCGGCACACCTTGAGTCAGAGTCAAAAGACTTTCACTGGCACTAGCTGTGTTCGGAATCGATATTTTAATAGATTGAACTCCTTCGGCTTTGCTTCCAAAAGAGTCAGGATTGAGGCTAAAAACCGCCGCCTCGCCGTTGTCAGCCAAACGCTGGACATAGACACTGCCACTGGATTTGCCTTGTCCCACTGGAATGGCCAACAGCCACTGTGTATTGAAGATGAGCTCTGGCAATACGAACGAAAACTTAAATTTTTTCAGTCCATATTTATGAGTACAAGCCTTAATACGTAAGGTAATTTGCGTTTTTCCATGGCCTTCGTTTTCTGCCAAAAGGGCCATTTTGCTGGATACTCGCTCTTGATCCTCGTCGGTGCATTTAGAGGCAATTATCGAGTTCTCGCTCATTACGAATTTGTACACGGGCAACATATCAGCCTGTACAGCCGGGATTGGCAAGATGACAAAGGAGCTGAAAATTAAACTTAAATATCTAAATTTTTTGAACATCACGCCCCCGAAAGTAGTCTAAAATTCGACGGTAGTTAATATAGATAAAATCCTTTGGAAACACTGGCAAAGCCCGACGCAACTCTTGACCACTGCTATTTTGGCGATACAAAAGCGTGGGAATCCATCGGCGAGCCGTCGCCTCATCAAATTCCGTATTAGGCAATGGGTAAAAGCGAACACCTTCTATGGGATGAGGGCAATTCAACAGGAGCGATCTAAAAGTTAAGACCGTGCTAAATTCCTGATAGCCCTTAAAGTCGAATCCCGAAATTCCTGCTTGAGTCAAAACACGCACAATGCCTTGATTGCAATTATTGGAAATCAGGCTGAATTTTTCAGCTTGTCGTCCCTGTGCGGCAGTCAAATTTTCTAAAATTATCAGTAAACGATCGACCTTTGCTTTTTCAATCTTGAACGTCACTCCAAGTGACATTGGTGGCATTCCTTGATTTGCGAACAGCGCTAACTGCTTCTTAAAGAAAGGATTGTTAAATAAAAAAGCACGAGCTGTATTCGATCCCTGCGTGTGGGCACGCCATCCATGCGCACTCAATTCAAAAAGGCTTTTCCCCACCCGCAAAGTCGTGTGCCCCAGAGGTCGCCAAAAAGGATGATAACAAATCTCAACTGGAATCATTTGATCTGCAGACGCCACTTTAACTTGTTCATCTTCTTTATCGAATCTTTTTTCAGTCGGAGTACGCCCTGCCACTTGGAACAAAATTTCTTGGCCTTTTTCACCGAAAATAGAAAAGCACTTTTCTTGATTTTGCCAAACACTTTGTGACTTTGAAATATAGCACGGCTGTTCGCAGAGACTCCACCCCAAGGATACAAGAGTATCTAGGGACTTCATCTGTAAAGAAGGATCTCCCAATGTAGCGTCAAAAAAGAAAATTTCGCTTTTGTGGTTATGGTGTAGCTTAATCGCTAAACCCGCCCGACGCATGCCAGACGATTTTTTTAGGTGCACAATTCGAAAGTCAATTTTTGTATAATTCTTAAATAAAGCGGCTGCAGCAAGAACCAACAAAACTTCAATATTCTGCCTAAAGCTCTGTGGCTGATCAAAATACTGAACGTACTCGGAATACATAGACTCTGAATCTGTTAAGTTCCAAAATTTTCGGGACCATCGTTTTTTAATGATCGACTGTAATCGAAATATATCTTCGTAGCTCAAAAGGCCATTTTTGATTAATCCAGATTTCTGAACCAAAGATTCCAACCAGGCTGCTTTCGCGTCAAAAACAACATTGCTCGCATGCTCATAAGAGTTATAGACCGTGACCCGAGCATAACCTGGCAAAGGCATGCCCCGGGAAAAAATCTGTTCATTGATTGTTGTCTTCACGCCTAGTTCGCCCACTGAGCAGACCCCGATGAAGAACCTAATACCAAGTCACTCTCGGTATTATTTAACAAGTCTGTAAATCCCAAGCCCGCCACTTTACCAACGCTTGTATAATCAAATCCAAGACGAACCATTTCTTCAGTTTGAAAGATATTGCGACCATCAAAAATAACGGGACGCTTGAGCACTGCCTTTACCGCACTAAAATCAGCTCCTTTGAATTCAGGCCACTCGGTCACGATGACTAAAGCGTCGGCGCCTTTAAGCGCTTCATAGAAATTTTCGAAAAGAAGAACTCTTTTTTCAAAGCCTAAAAGCTTTCGAGCCCCCTCTAATGCAATAGGATCCGCAGCTTGAATGCGAGCCCCATAGTACAATAGTTTTTCAATCAAATTTAAAGCTGGGGCCTCGCGAAGATCATCGGTTCCTGGCTTAAAAGCCAATCCCCAAACCGCTATCGTTTTGCCGGTAATATCGCCTTGGAAGTAACTTAAAATACGCTTCACAAAGTGGGACTGCTGATCTTCGTTGGCTCCTTCAACACTTTTTAAAATACTAAGATCCACCCCTAAGTCATCCGCCGTCTTGATAAGTGCCTTAACGTCTTTAGGGAAACAAGAGCCACCATAGCCGATACCCGCATTCAAAAATTGAGACCCAATTCGAGGATCGAGTCCCATTCCTTTTTTAACAAGGTCAATGTTTGCACCAGCAATTTCGCAAACTCGGGATATTTCATTCATAAAAGAAATACGCGTAGCGAGCATCGCATTAGAGGCATACTTAGTCATTTCAGAAGACTGCAGATCCATGAAGAGGATCTGAGAAGTTTCTTCAACAAATGGACGATATAAATTCAACAGAACTTGCTTGGAATCATCATCACGAACCCCCACAATCACTCGAGACGGATAAAGACAGTCGTCGACGGCGGCACCCTCTCGTAAAAATTCTGGATTTGAAACAACCGTGAATTTAAAATCAGCGCCACGCTGCTGTAATACAGTTTTAATAACAAGTTCTACTTTTTCACAGGTTCCGACTGGCACAGTGGACTTAACCACTACAACTTTATCTGAATTCATAAAACGAGCAATAGAGTCGGCCACTTGCAGGACATAACGCAAATCCGTAGAGCCATCGAAATCAGAAGGAGTCCCCACTGCTATCATAAGCATATCAGAGTTTTCGACAGCACCTTGAATATCCGACGTAAAACCAAGACGATTTTTTTGAGCATTCTTAATTATAAGCTCTTCCAGGCCGGGCTCGTAGAAAGGCGCCTTTCCCTGGTTTAGGGTTTCAATTCTTTTTGAATCAATATCAGCACAGATGACCTGGTTCCCTTTTTCAGCGAAGCAAGTTCCCGTCACCAATCCCACATATCCTGTTCCAATTACAGAAATACGCATAAGTCCCCCCTGAACTTTCGGAAATAAAAACTAAAACACTAAAGTGGAAGGACCTTACAGTTATTAGAAGAGCTTGAAAACACATCGGACAAAACAATTAGGACAAAATAAAAAAGCCCCGAAGACATAAAAATTGTCAGTCAGGGCTTTTATAACTTGGCAAAGACACCTAATGTAAAAAAGTGAAAGAGACTAAAAGCGTCCTTTGAAGTCTAAAGTGGGCTGATCAATTTCGGGCTTAAAATGCATTCGGCAGCGGGCCTCATAAGCATCATGAGTTCCGACCTCAACCGTCGCTCCCTGAGCACCTCCAGTTTTTTGAGTACGACTCGCAGGAGATCCACAAATAACACATACGGCATGTTGTTTGGTTACACTCTCGGCAATGGCCATCAAAGTCGGCATTGGCTCGAAAGGTCGCCCCTGCCAGTCCGTATCAAGACCGGCAATAATCACTCGCAAACCTCGATCCGCTAAATCTTGAACAACTTGAACCAAGTTCTGATCAAAAAATTGTCCTTCATCGACTCCAACCACTTTTGTTTCATTGCCTAAATGGTTCCAAATATCCTCGGCCTTTTCGATAGGAATAGATGGAAATGAATTCATATTGTGAGAGGTGACTTCAGTGGCATGGTAACGGTCGTCAATAATAGGCTTAAAAACCTGCACCTGCTGCCGAGCCAAATCTGCTCGCCGAATACGGCGGATAAGCTCTTCCGTCTTACCGCTAAACATCGAACCCACTACAACTTCAACCCAACCACGTGCGGGAGCATAAGAAAACTCAGACATGAATGACCCCTCTTTCAATCTGTTCCTTATTTTTTAAAACGCCCAAGTCCTAGTTTCTAGGTAAAAATGACTGTGCCGACACGCCCCATTTTAGCTACAGAGCGCAAAATATGCGAAAGAGCCTCTGTTTGAGGCGATACATTAAGATCGCACGATTATTGAATAATTTTCTGGCCATAAGCAATATATGTCATTTTCGCAAAAAACATGAAGATTTATCACTAGTTTTCTTTGCTTAAAGCTTGCGCAACACTTGAAGGCTCGAGTACAGCCTTCACTAATGAATCGCAACAAAGTGAACATATTCAGAAAATTTATCATATTAGTGGGTGCCGTCGTGGTAGCTCTTTCCACTAATGGTTGCGATTCCCTTTACTGGAATGAGTCTCAAACCTTGGAAAACCTAAAAGGCCAAAAAGAGTTCACAGTCCTCACCGTAAACCAACCTCTGGTTTATTCGACAAATAACACCGGAGACAAGTTTGGTATTGATCACGATTTAGTGCTTTCCTTTGCGAACACCTATGGTTTGAAACCCAGGTTCAAGGTTTATCCCAACGAAATTGCTGCACTCGAGGCATTGAACCGAGGCGAAGGAGACTTGATCGCAGCTCGCCTTCGTCAATCCAATAACGACTTGGATTACAATTTGATCCCTGGTCCCGCTTACGAAGAAACCCATCTTTCCCTGGTTTGTCATAAGGCCTTAAAAGTGCAAAATCTTAAGGACCTCAAAGGTTTAAGAGTCGTGGGTTCGAACAAAGACCTGACGGAAGATAACAAATTGCGATTCCAACATTTAGCTCCAGAGACAAACTTTATATATATAGATAGTGAATCCATTCGGCAGCAAATGCGCGGAATTAACTTGGGCAAGTTTGATTGCTTGATCGGCGAAGACAAATCCGTCGATTTTAATATCAGATATTTTTCCAAGCTCGAAAAAATCACTCACCTTACTGGCAACTTCCATCTTCACTGGCAGTTTAATCCAAACAGCAAGGATTTGGCACAATTAAGTCATATCTGGTTTAGGAAAGCCTCTAGAAAAGACCAAATCTCTGAAATTCGAAACAGATACTTGGCCTTGCTTTCAGAGGTCGATCAAAGGGACGTTCGAAACTTCGTAAAGAGTATCCAAGAGACTCTGCCTCTTTATAAAGAACATTTCATCGATGCCGGAGAAGAACATAAAGTACCTTGGCAGCTCGCAGCCGCTGTTGCTTATCAAGAGTCCCATTGGAATCCAGAAGCCCGAAGCTTCACTGGAGTTCGTGGCATCATGCAATTAACTGAAGAGACGGCTCTTCATCTTGGGGTCGAAGACCGAAGTGATGCGGAACAAAGCATTTGGGGCGGAACAAAATATTTACGCATGCTAATTAATAAAATGCCACGTCATCTAGAATCTAAAGACAGATTGGCTTTGGCCCTGGCGGCCTACAATATTGGATGGGCGCACCTGGAAGATGCTCAAAGTCTTGCCTCTGAAAAAGGACTGAATCCTTATTCCTGGATGGATCTAAAACAAGTTCTTCCTTTGCTGGAAAATCCAGATATTGCCAAGAATCTTAAGTATGGAAAAGCTCGAGGCTCTGAAACGGTCGAGTTTGTAGATAGAGTGAAGGGTTTTTACAACCTGATCATTTTAAATTCACAGTAATCAATTCCCTTTCTTTAAATTAATATAAATTATTTATATATTTTGGTATCTTCAATAAATGAAAAAAATTTTTAGTGTTTTCATTCTGTTGGCATTCTCTTCAATCGCTCAAAGCAAAAAGCCGTCTGTTATCAAGTGTATCGTCCCCTCCGCTCATATTCCACCTTTCGTCATTGGCGACGGACCGAATTTAAGCAAACCCAATCCAGGAATGACAGTCGAAAATATTGAAACTCTATTTAAAACGAAGTTAAAAACCGAAGTTCAATTTGAAAGACTACCTTACTCTAGAATGACCGACTCAATGTCAACCGGTCAGTACGACTGCACAGTTTCATTAGACATCCAGACAGTATCTGCCGATGGCCGCATAACACACTTCCACCAAGTTCCCCTGAAAAAGAATGGCGATATAGACACATCCAAAAGTTTTAGCACCTCTAACTTAAACATATACTATAACTCAGACTTCCCAGTCATTTGGGATGGAAAAAAATTAATGCCTAATGTAGAGGTCTACTCTCCGATAAAAGAATTCAATTCGATTGGTGAACATAAAGGACTAAAAATTATAGAAGAAAATCCCGACATATTGAGACAGCTCAAGCAACTGCAAATGGGACGAATACAAGCAATCATGTCCTTAGATATTCTTGCAGACTCTCTTATTAAACACGAAAAAATTAGCAACATTAAAAAAAATGAAACGCCGATAATGACAATTAAAAACTATCTTGTTTTCTCTAAGCAGTTCTATCAAAAATATCCAGATTTTTGCGAACAGACCTGGAGCCAACTTAAAAAATATCGAAAATCAAAAGAGTTCAAATCAATACAAGAGAAGTATTTAAAATCTATAAAGTAACACCTTCTTACTATTCATTAAGCTTCAAAAGTGTACTGACTGTTTTCTTAAGCTTTTCAATATCAAATGGCTTTTTAATATAGTCATCGGCTCCGATTTCAAATGCACGCTTCATATCTTCATCGGAGGCTTTTCCAGAGACAAAAACCAAAGGAATCTTTTTTAGGTCTTTATGTTCTTTTAAAAGTTGCGCCAACTCGAATCCATTAACCCAAGGCAATCCAACATCAAGCAGGATTAAATCAACAGGCTCGTCATCTAGAACCTGAGACAGCTCGGTCGCATCTGCTGCCAATTTAACAAGATAACCCTCACTATCAAGAATACGCTTTAAAGCCAGTCTCATGGTTTCGTCATCTTCGATAACTAGAATAACTTGCGGATCCAACTTCTTTTTGGCTTCACGAAAATCATCCAAGGAGACAACATCCTGAGATGCTATTCTTGCCTTAGTCATTTTTTCGATTTTATGAACTAAATCCTTAGTGTTGATTTTCTTATCCCGCATAACATCCCTTAAAAAAAAAGACCCCTGGACACTTATTAATTTCTATAAGCGCAGGAGTCTTTTCGACATTATCCGTAAAAACCTTAGTGGGATTCGTTCGCTTCCATCCATCGTTCCGCATCGATAGCAGCCATACATCCGGAACCAGCTGCTGTGATCGCCTGACGGTAATAAGGATCTTGAACGTCTCCTGCGGCAAATACTCCTGCAATATTAGTATATGTTGAGCCCGGCTTTGTTAGCAAATAGCCTGTCTCGTTCATGTCTAAAATGCCTTTAAAAATAGAAGTATTGGGCTTATGTCCAATAGCCACGAAAAGACCAGTAACACTCAAATCACGAGTGGCGTTGTCCACTGTCGACTTAAGTCTAAGTCCAGTCATCCCCCTGCCATCGCCGATCACTTCATCTACTGCCGAATTCCAAATCACTTCAATTTTTGGATTATTCAAAGTTCGGTCAGCCATGATCTTAGAGGCCCGGAAAGAATCACGACGGTGAATAACATAAACTTTTGTAGCGAAACGAGTTAAGAACTGAGCTTCTTCCATGGCTGTGTCTCCGCCCCCAACAACAGCCACTTCCTGATTGCGGAAAAATGCACCATCGCAGGTAGCACAGGCAGAAACACCTTTGCCCATATAGATTTTTTCCGAAGGCAAACCTAGATACTGCGCGCTTGCTCCCGTAGATATAATAACTGTTTTTGCTAAATGAAGTTTATCGCCAATCCAAACCTTAAATGGACGAGCACTGAAATCAACTTTGCTGACGTTGCGAGTGATAAAGCGAGTTCCGAATCTTTGTGCCTGCTTGCGCATCACTGCAATAAGATCCGGGCCAGTTACACCATGTTCGAAGCCTGGGTAATTTTCGACCTCTGTAGTGATCATTAGCTGACCACCGGCCTCTTCGCCTTCGATCATCAAAGGATTCAAATTCGCACGAGCTGTATAAACAGCCGAAGTTAGGCCTGCAGGCCCAGAACCGATAATAATAACATTTTCCACTGTTTGATTTTGATCTACCATAATTATGACCCCTGATTTAATCGGGAACAGACTAACAGCAAGTGTTTCGTTTTTCACTTTTTCTATGGGTCTGACCCCGGTCGTCAGGACAATTTAAACGATATTCTGCGGAGCATTTATGCCGACGATCACAGTGCCAAAATTAAATAAACAAATTGAGGTCCCTGTAGGCAGCAACTTGATGAGCTCTTTGCTAGAACACAATGTACCCGTAGCGTCCTCTTGCAATGGGGATGGTATCTGCGGCAAGTGTAAAATGGAAGTCCTCGACAACCCAAAAGGTCTTTCGGAAGAAAACTCAACGGAGCAGTTCTTGAAGCTTAAAATGAAAATAGACCCCAAACTTCGCATCAGCTGCCAATGCTTAGTCCAAGAGTCTATTTCAGTAACAACCACTTACTGGTAAGTAAGTCTATTCTAAAGGCTTCAAAAGCCGGATAAAGTTAATCTGAATATTCTGCTTCATAAAAATCTTCTCAAAACCAGTTTGAAAGTTTTCAGCGTTGAACTCTGATTTATGAAGATCAAAACTTTGACCAAGAACAGTGTACTTCGAGGCCGCGATCTCTTCCAAAGACCAATCAAAATAAACCCGAGAATCAGTTTTAAATTCAATGATCGATCCAGGCTTTTGTAGTTCCCAAAGTAAATCCAAATTTTCTTTGCATACAAAGCGATTCTTCGGCTTTTTCGGGCTTGTCCAAGGATCCGGAAAATGAATAAAAACATTATTCAGCTCTTGGGGCTGAAACAACTCGTCCAGGTTGAATGCATGAAAGCGGCAAACCGCAGCGTTTTTAGCTCCAGCTGTCACCGCACGACGAATCGTTTGAATTAATGGCTTGTACTTTAATTCAATTCCCACCAAACAACGACTGGGATTTTTCTGAGTGTACCAAGCAAAATGGTGACCCGCTCCGGTCCCTACCTCAAGATCCATCGGCACATTTTGATCAACCTTAAACACAGAAGATCGCCACAGCCCTTTATTGGCAGGAGCGCGCTGTTCATCGAAGGCAACATGCGAATACTCGCCATTGAGGGCCAAAGTATAAGCATTCTGCCGAGGCAAATCTTTAGTGATGTTTATTTGTCGTCTTACTTTTTGATTATTTTCCATATGTGTCCGGTGGATCTGCGATCAGAGTTTCAACTGTAAATTCCTTGCGCTTTTTAAACTCAGACAGACGTATTGGGCAATCAAAAACATCACAAATATCACAATAGGACTTTTTACATGGATCCACGTGAAATGCGATCTCTCCGTCAAAACGATAATCCTTCACGACTGCAGACTCAAATTTTTCATTCTGATCATGAACGGTCGCAACATCCCAATATTGAGGCACCACGATATGAGCATCCACGTGATGAAAAGAGCCCGCTCGAATAACTCGTAGTTTATGAATATCAATAACCCCAGGACGCTTCATTTTATTAAAAGATTCCGAAAGATCCGCTAATACCTTAGGGTCCGTCTCGTCAATAAGCCCCCCAATAGAATTGCGAACAATTCCAAACCCCGAAAAAGCCAAGTTCACGGCAACCAACATTGCCACCACAGCGTCTAGCCACTGAATACCAGTCAAAGCGACCAACACAAGACCGATCATAACGCCTGCGGTTGTCCATACATCCGATAGCACATGGGCTCCACTGGCTTGTAAGGCCTCCGAGTTTTCCCGCGTGCCCACCTTTTTTAAATAAAGACCTAAAATTAAATTTAATACCGTCGCAAAACCAACAATGTAAAGCCCCACGTCGATTCGAGTCAGTGACTGTCCCTGCCAAATCGCTTGGATAGACTGGGCTATGATCACCAGTGCAGCAAAGAAGATCATCCCACCTTCAAATACCGAAGAGAAATACTCGGCCTTGCCATGCCCATAGGGATGTTCGTTATCTGCGGGCTGCGAGGCAAATCGAATAACGAAAAGTGCAATAATTGCGGCAAGCACATTAATGACTGATTCGGTGGCATCAGACATAACCGCAGCCGAATTAGTAATATAATAAGCTAGAAATTTAAGTAAAAAGATCGCGCCACTGGCGAAAAGTGAGATCCAAGCAGCTTTGTTTCGGTTGCGAATTGATTCCATACCAAGGTTGTCTTAAACCCCAGGCTCAGAGTCAATTTATAAATGAAAGCGAATTGATCAACCAGCCACTTTCTTGGGCTTGGTTTGAGGCGTACTGATCGGTACAACTTTGCTTGGTTGCTCGGGTTGATAAAATGAGACCTTATTTCTTCCCCCGCGCTTCGAATCATACAGCGCGTGATCGGCCCTACGAACCAACTCCCGCGGCGTGATGGGCTCGCCCAACTCGGTCAAAGCAAAACCCAACGAAACCGTTAACTGGATAGAGTCTTTTCCATTAATAAAAGTTGTTTTTGAAATAGCTTCGCGCAGCCGCTCACAGAAAAAATGCACACCCTCATGAGAGGTCTCGGTCAAAACGATCAAGAATTCATCCCCACCGTATCGCGCTGGAATATCAATATTACGAACGTTAGATTTAATAATTTTTCCAACTTCGGAAAGAACAAAACTGCCGAATAAATGGTCATGACCATCGTTGACGGATTTAAAATAATCCATATCCATCATGACGACCGCAACGTGGCGACCAAAGCGACGAGCCCGATCCATTTCAAGCTCGAGTCGCTGGTATAACGAGCGCATATTAAAGAGTCCCGTAAGATCATCGGTATCAACAAGCTCTAAAAGTTTTTCATTAGCCACTGCCAATTGCTCGTGAAGGTCACGAATTCTTAAATGAGTTCTAATTCGTGCTAGTAATTCAAGAGGCACAAAGGGCTTCACAATATAATCATCTGCGCCCGCATCAAGACCGCTAATAATACTTTCTGTACTGGAGTTTGCAGAGACAAAAAGAACCGAGGCGTGCGGCGCCAGAGCTTTTAATTTTTTTAGGAATCCTGAAGGGTCTACCGAAGGCATCCACTCCATTAAAACCACATGGGGCTTCCACGTGCTAGCAAGATGCAAAGCAAGCTCTGACGATGTGACTCCGCGAGCATCGAAACCTTCCCAACGCAAAGGCTCTAATAAACCATCCAGGCTGGTCAACTCGTGGTCGACCACCAGAATTCGGCGGCTCTTAGGTTTGCTGTTTAAAGGTTCATAGCTCATAGTTTCAGTTTAACTTTTCGGCATAAATTCGGGAAAATTTGAGAGTCTAGGCCTTAAAATCCCTTCATCTGTCTAGCCCGTTTCAAGACTCTAGGCCAGCCAGCTAGACCCCGGCCAAGCCCCTGAATCCATAGAGCTTTTCAAAAACCGGTCAAGATGCATAAAGATTGTAAAAAACATCATTCTTCGATATCTATTTTAGGATCAACAAGGACGACCTATGAGTTACAATTTTACTGAAGTAGAATCTAAATGGCAGAAGACTTGGGAACAAAAACAAGCCTTCCGTGCAGAAATAGACAAGTCAAAACCTAAATACTACGCCCTAGATATGTTCCCTTATCCTTCGGGCTCTGGTCTTCACGTCGGCCACATGGCCTCCTACACCCCGTCGGATATTATCTCTAGATACAAAAGAGCCAACGGCTTTAATGTTCTTCATCCCATGGGCTACGATGCCTTCGGACTTCCTGCCGAGCAATTTGCAATTCAAACTGGAATCCATCCGGCAAAAACAACTGAAAAAGCCATTGCTTCTTATCGCAACACTTTGAAGTGCTTCGGATTCAGCTTTGACTGGAACCGCGAAATTTCAACTTGCGAGCCTAAATACTACAAATGGACTCAGTTCATTTTCACAAAACTTTACGAACGTGGATTGGCTTACCAAAAAGAAGTACCAGTCAACTGGTGCCCTGCTTTGAAAACTGTCTTAGCTAACGATGAAGTCATCGATGGCAAATCTGAGCGTGGAGGCCATCCGGTCATTCGCGTCCCCATGAAACAGTGGATGCTAAAAATCACCGATTATGCAGAACGACTTCTCAATGATTTAGATCACGTCGATTGGCCCGAAAGAACCAAAGAAGGACAACGCAACTGGATCGGTAAATCTGAAGGCGCTCGCATTAATTTTAAAGTCGATAGCCACGGTGATACTTTCGAGGTTTTCACTACACGCCCTGACACATTGTTCGGTGTCACGTTTATGGTCATGGCACCAGAGCATCCCTTGGTTGCAAAGATCACTTCAGCGGATCAAAAAGCCAAAGTCGATGAATACATTAAGAAAACTTCAACAAAATCTGAAGTAGATCGCAAAGCCAGCACTGAAAAAACTGGCGCCTTCACTGGAGCCTATGCGATTCACCCGATCACCGGTGATAAAATTCCATTATGGATCGCAGACTATGTTTTGATGGATTATGGAACTGGCGCAATTATGGCGGTACCAGGTCACGATGCCCGCGATTTCGAATTTGCGAAAAAATTCGACCTTCCAATTAAAAGAGTTTTGGATGGGGGCGATGAACTTCCCTTCGAAGGCGAAGGAACTCTGGTCAATTCTGATTTCTTAAACGGTTTAACTAAAACCGCGGCGATTTCTAAAATGATTGAGCACTTAACGTCTAAAAAAATTGGCGAAAAAGAAATCCAATACAAGCTACGTGATTGGCTCTTCAGCCGTCAGCGCTATTGGGGTGAACCGTTTCCAGTCGTTCACTTCCCTAAAGCTGGTATTAAAGCAATTCCAGCAAATGAATTGCCGGTTCTTCTTCCTGATGTCGCTGAATATGAACCTTCCGACAAAGGCGAAGCTCCCTTGGCTCGAAATACTGACTGGGTCCGCTACGCGGGTCATGCAGGCATTGGTGCTGACGGTGAAATCGGTTTCCGAGAAACCGATACCATGCCCGGAGCCGCGGGCTCGTCATGGTATTTCTTGCGTTATACCGATCCTCATAATGACAGCGCTCCGTTTAGTCCGGAAGCTCAACAATATTGGATGCCGGTCGATCTTTATGTCGGTGGCCCGGAGCATACGGTCGGTCACCTGCTATACGCCCGCTTCTGGCAAAAGGTGCTTTTTGATTGTGGACTCGTTTCACATAGCGAGCCCTTTAAAAAATTGGCACACCAGGGAATGGTCTTGGGGCCAGATGGTGAAAAGATGTCCAAATCGCGCGGCAATGTGATTCCCGCGGATAGCATCTTGTCGTCTCACGGAGCAGATGCCCTAAGAACTTTTGTTTGCTTCATGGGGCCTTTGGATAAAGATAAAGCTTGGTCCGAATCAGGCATCGATGGAGTTAAGCGCTTCTTGGATCGCGTCTGGCGCCTTGCCGTCAATGACGAGGGAAAAAAGGTTTACACAAACGAAGCTTTGCCTCCTGAAATCGAAAAGTTAATGCACAAAACTATTTTAAAGGTGTCTCAAGATATCGAAAATATGAGCTTTAACACAGCTGTTTCGGCGATGATGATTTTAGTGAACGAGCTTTACAAAATGGACTGCCGCTCTTCGTTGGTCTTGAAGCCCTTAGCTCAACTTTTAATGCCATTTGCTCCACATATGGCAGAAGAACTTTGGGCCCAACTGGGCGGAGAAGGCCTGGCCTCTTTAGCCACTTGGCCAAAAGCCGATCCAAACTTGGCCAAAGACAACACGGCGACCATCGGAGTTCAGGTAAATGGCAAAATGAGAGGCACAGTAGAGCTTGCACTCGATGCTAGCGAAGCTGAAGCCCTTGCCGAAGCCCTGAAAATTGCTGGCGTACAGAACGCTTTAGGGGGTAAAAACCCTGACAAAGTGATTTACAAAGCTGGCAAAATCCTGAATTTGATCGCAAAGGTCTAAAAGTTTTCATAAGTGGGGATTTTAAATTGCGCGAACCCCCAACTTGCCTTACAAAAAGGGTCCTTACAAAGGACCCTTTTTTATTTAACCGGGATGATGAATCCCCTTGTCCTTGGCGATAAATATCCCAAGGTTCATAAAGGAAAAAACGGAGATGTCGACGAAGTTGTCCGCATGGACTCCTGAACAGAGCGCAGAAGGTTACGGCATTAACAACTGGGGTAATGGCTATTACCGCGTTAACCAAAATGGAAACATTTCGGTCACTCCCATGGGAGCCAACGGACCTGCTGTCGATTTGTATGAGCTTACTCAGGATCTATTAGACCGAGGTATTCGCATCCCAATCATGATCCGCTTTCCAGAAATCATTAAATCTCGCGTAGAACTTTTGGCAAACTGCTTTCAAAAAGCATGTCAGGATCACAACTACAAAGGCCACTATTCGGGCGTTTACCCAATCAAAGTAAACCAACAACGTCATCTAGTAGAAGAATTAGTTCGCTACGGCAAAGATCTACGCCTTGGGCTAGAATGTGGATCGAAGCCAGAACTTTTGGTTGTTCTAGCTTTAGCAAAAAATGAAAATGCTTTGATTATCTGTAACGGCTTCAAAGACCAAGAATACATTGAGACTGCCCTGTTATCTCAAAAATTAGGCCGCCAGACGATTATTGTTGTTGATCGTAAAGACGAACTTCCAATGATCATCAATTGCGCAAAGAAATTTGGCACTCGGCCTAAAATTGGGTTCCGCGCAAAACTGAACAATCAGGGCGGAGGCAAATGGGTCGACTCTTCCGGGGCACGCTCTAAATTTGGTCTTACCTCTATGGAAATTGTGGAAGGGGTCGATCTCCTTCGCAAAGAGGGCATGCTCGACTGCCTAGAGCTTCTTCACTACCATATCGGCTCTCAAGTACCATCTATCAACTCGATCAAATCATCACTAAAAGAAGCTGCTCGCTTTTACGTTGAATTACATAAAATGGGTGCAGGCTTAAAATACATCGACGTCGGTGGTGGCCTTGGCGTTGATTACGACGGCTCAGGTTCTTCAGATAGCTCTATTAACTACTCCGAGCAAGAATATGCCAACGATATCGTTTCAGTCTTGCAAACACTTTGTGATGAAAACAACATCCCTCATCCAAATATCGTAACCGAGTCGGGACGCTCTTTAGTAGCGCACCACTCTGTTTTGATCTTCAACGTCATGGGTGTAAATGATCTGCACCGTTCAGAGCCACCTCGCCCTGTTGGAAAAGAAGATCACTCGATCATGCAAGAGATGCAATACATCTATGAAAAGATGAATGCAGAAAACATCAATGAGTCTTTCAACGATTTAAATCAGGCCAAGCAAGAGACTCTGAACCTATTCACATACGGTGTTTTGACTTTAGAGCAACGCGCTTGGTGTGAAGCTATGTACTTCGCAATTGCCACTAAGATGGTTAAATTTGCTGAAGCCAATACCGACTACGAAGACATCGCAGCAGCCCTCAAACAAGATCTTTGCGATACTTACTATTGCAATTTCTCGTTGTTCCAGTCGCTTCCAGATTCTTGGGCCGTTGGCCAATTGTTCCCGGTGATGCCGATTCATCGTCTTGCCGAGCAGCCAACTCGCTCTGCAACCTTGGCTGACTTAACTTGTGACTCTGACGGTAAAATTGAAAAATTCATCGATACAGAAACTGGCATGCCTAAAAAGACAATTGCCATTCACCAGTTCAATGAAGGTGAGCAGTACTATATCGGTGTCTTCATGACCGGAGCTTATCAAGAAATCCTGGGCGACCTTCACAACTTGTTCGGCGATACCGATGCGGTTCACGTATCATTGAATGATGCCGGCTACACGATTGATCACTATGTTCCAGGCGACACAGTGACCGAAGTTCTTTCTTATGTTCAGTACGACCGAGCTGCCATGGTGGACAATGTTCGCCAAGCAACTGAAGAGAGCATCCAAAAAGGAACTATCACCAAACAAGAAGCTCGACTTTTGGTTCGTCACTACGAAGAAGGTCTTTCAGGTTACACTTACCTTGAAGAGGCATTAGACTAATTAGATAAATAAAAAAGGATCGGTCCCCCGATCCTTTTTTTATTTCAACGCTTCACGGATATAGGCGGAAGCCGCATCTAATAACCAAACAACCACCGCAATAACAAAGATTATACAACCGACCTCTGGCCACATCGCCTGTCCCTGATATTGAATCAGCATCGTTCCAATGCCGCCACCACCAACCAATCCAATGATTGTGGCCATGCGGACGTTAATGTCCCATCGATAAACGGTGAAAGAGATATACGGCAATATTACCTGAGGCACGACAGCAAACCAGATTGTCTGCAGCCGATTAGCTCCTGTGGACATAATGCCTTCGATCGGTCCCTCTTGAACAGATTCAACCATTTCAGAATACTGCTTCGTCAATGAAGCAATCGAATGAATCATCAAAGCCAACATCCCTGCAAAGGGACCAATGCCCACCCAAACAGAAAAAATGATTGCCCAGATAAGAGCCTCTACCGATCGAGTCACGTTCAGCAATGTGCGAAGACCCACATAAATGCCAAAGCCTACCCTGCCCGTCATAATATTCTTCGCGGCTAAAAAACTTAGAATAAACGCAAAAGGAATCGCCAAGACCGTAGCGAGAAAAGCCATAAAGATGGTTTCAATGATGTTTAATACGGCTTCAGGCAATATTTCCCAATTAGGTTGGAAGACTCCTTGAAACAATCGGACTGCACCTTGAAAGCCGTACTCATCAAAAAGATCCACAAATGAAAATTGCGTCTTTTCCAGAGCCACCAAAAAAGTCACCGCAAAAAGAACCATCAACTGCCAACACCAAAATTTAGCATACCAAGGGCTAGCCAGCTGATGAATTTTCTTATCAGGAGCTTCAAAAAGCAGTTCCCCTAATGTGCGGATTCCAAAGTGGTTTAAAACATAGCTGAAAATGGCTCCAACTCCAAAGCTAGCCAGAAAAATCTGAAAATTCATTTTCAGATTCAATAGCTGCTCTTCATCCGGGGAAAACACCACAGCCAATACAACTAGCGCTAAAAAAGCAAATCCGAAGCCATCAAAAACACTTCGACGTATAATATTTGAATTCATAATTAAAACCTCAGTTAATGTGAACTTCTTTGGCACCTTCGCCATATATCTTCTCGAACCATTTATCATCGATCGCCTCTGGGCTCCCTTGATAAACAATCTCTCCGCCTTTTAAGGCGATGACTCGAGTCGCATACTGACGAACCAATGAAAGGAAGTGCAGGTTCGCAATAACGGTGATTCCAAGTTCCTGATTGATCTTTTTTAAGTGATCCATAACAACATGGCAGGTCGCAGGGTCCAATGAAGCGACGGGCTCATCAGCTAACAATAACTCTGGGGATTGCATCAATGTGCGAGCAATCGCAACCCTTTGCTGCTGCCCACCTGACAAATTATCAGCTCGCATATGCGCTTTGGCACCGATACCGACCAACTCCAAGGCCTTCTCGGCACGGCTTATATCTTCTTTACTGAACATTTTGAAGATAGACTTGAAGGTCGACATTCTACCTAAAGTCCCCATCAGTACATTTTCTAAAACAGAATGACGAGGAATTAGATTGAAGTGCTGAAAAATCATTCCTATCTTAGAACGAATCTTGCGAACTTCCTGATCTTTAACGTGACCAATCTCTTCACCCTTGAAATAAATCTGCCCCGAGGTCGGATCGTGCAATCTGTTAATACATCGAAGTAAAGTCGACTTTCCAGAACCAGAAAGACCAATGATAACTAAAAACTCTCCAGGATAAACATCTAAGTTAATACCCTTTAAGGCCTTCGTGCCGTTGGGATAGGTTTTGACCAGATCCCGCACCGAAAGCAGCGGTTTAACTTCAATTTGAGTGCGCATAACTATTTCCTTAATATTTTTTGAACGTCGATACCAAGTTCCACTAGCATGTTTCGCACTTTTAAATAGTCTGCATCAGTTGAAGGGACCAAGCCTGTCGCCCCGTACATTTTTGAAAAGGCTTCTTTCCCCTCGGATGTTGCTATAAATTTTAAAAGCGCTGCTTCGATTGTCGCTTTCATTTCAGGGGGAATATCCTTGCGGAAGATGATGGGATCATTGGGAATTTCGCCGGTAAGATCTAATATCTTTACCTTTTCTACGACATCTGGATACTGAGTTAATACCAGACGGCGGGCGTCTTCGATTTGTTTTTTACCGTCCCCCAGATCGCTGGGAGGAGAATAAAATCCAGCGGCGGCATCCACTTGTTTGTTATAAACCATGGCAACTGCATTATCGTGCTTCATCGCAAAGACACTGTCCTTGAATTTAATATCTTTTTCCTTCAATAAACTTAAAGGAAGCAAATAGCCACTCATCGATGCCGGGTCCACAAAAGCAATTTTTCGATTCTTTAGGTCCGATATCGACTTAATATCACTATCACTTCTAACAACAAACTGAGACCGATACGTACTACTTCCATGACGAATCACCGTCAGCCGAGCCTCTGCTTGGTATTTGTTATGAGCCAAAACATAACCGTAAGTATTGATCGCTGCGATATCAGCACGACGAGTCCCAAAAGCCTCTACGACCGCAATAAATGATTGAGGTACTGAAATTTGATAACGGTAAGGCGTGTTCTCTTCTAAATATTTTTTAAGCAATCGTGAAGTGTCTGCCAACATTTTGGCATCTACAGAGGGAACAAAGAAGATTTTAACAGGATTTTTCAAACTCCCTAAAGGAGCTTTTTTACTAGAGCAAGCCGGCAACAGCGCTATTGAAAAAACAACTAAAGCAGCAAGGTAAATTTTTTTGAACATACCGACTCCTTTGACAGAGTCAGGTATATTCAATTTTTAAAAAAAGTGTTGTTATGAAATTGTTAAGACGCAGGGTTCATTTTTGTTGAACAGCAAAATTTACCCTAAAGACTTCATATCTATAACAAATCGATACTTAACATCGGCCTTAAGAACTCGTTCATAGGCTTCGTTGATTTTTTGAATTGGAATCAATTCGATATCGGAAGTGATATTGTGTTTCGCACAGAAATCCAACATCTCTTGGGTTTCTTTAATCCCACCGATCAATGATCCCGCCAGTGTTCTACGATTTGGAATCAACGAAAAGGCATGCACTTGGTGCGGCGTCTCTGGAACTCCGACTAACACCATAGCTCCATTGAGGCGAAGGCATTGCAAGTAAGCATTCACGTCATGAGTTGCGAAAACGGTATCCAAAATGAAGTCCAACTTCCCGACCTGAGACTTCATTTGCGCAGCATCTTTAGAAACCACGACATGATGAGCCCCCAAACGAAGAGCATCTTGTTTTTTACTGTCAGATGTTGTGAAGACAGTGACTTCGGCTCCGAAGGCTCGAGCTAATTTCACAGCCATGTGCCCAAGACCACCTAAGCCTACGACACCTACTTTTTTACCGGGTCCAACATTCCAATGACGTAACGGAGAGTACGTCGTAATCCCTGCGCACAAAAGCGGAGCCACAGCTTTAAGATCCAGATTCTCTGATACCCTCAATACAAACTCTTCCCGCACGACGATATGATTCGAGTAGCCTCCTTGTGTAACGGCTCCGTCAGAACCTTCCGAGTTGTAAGTGCCAACAAAGCCGGACTCACAATATTGCTCGAATCCTTGATGACAACTAGGACAAGTCAGGCACGCGTCCACCATGCAGCCGACCCCCACAACTTGACCGGGCTTGAACTTTGTTACGGCTTTTCCAACCGCCGTGACTCGACCTACGATTTCGTGCCCGGGAACGACGGGCCACAAAGCTGGCCCCCAATCGCCGCGAACGGTATGAATATCCGAATGGCAAACTCCGCAGTAATCGATATCGATGGCGACGTCATTATCGCGCAATGCACGTCTTTCAAATGTAAATGGAATTAATTGATCTTTGGGGCCATGACTGGCGTAAGCTTTAGCCTGCATAGAGTCTCCTTCAAATAAGATAGGAAAATCCTAGCAGGCTGAAGGTCACAATCAAGCACTTGCTTATGACAATCTTGCTATCTGTATATTGGCAAAAGTAAGGCTGACAAACAAAAAAGCACTCTTTTCAGAGTGCTTTTTTTTATTCAATTAAGCTTTTGCATCGAAGGCATCACGAACTGCGATACCGATATTAATCAAGATCGTCAGAGTGATCACCAGGGCCAACCCTGGCGCCCACACCAACCACTCAGCAATAGTAAACCACTTCTGAGCTTGAGCTAATAATTCACCCCAAGACGGAGTCGGTGGACGCAATCCAAGACCTAGGTAATCCAACATCGACAATGTATAAATACCGCCTGCGATCTCGAACGGAGAGAACGTGATGATCGGAGTAATACCGTTTGGCAGAATATGTTTAAAAATAATTCTTCCGTGAGAAGCACCTACGGCTTTTGCAGCCTCAACGAACTCACGCTTTCTTAAACTGAAGAACTGAGCACGCATATAGCCCGAGATCCCCATCCAACCAAACAACGCAAAGAAACAGATCAATAAAGGCAAGCTAGGTGTAAAGATCGCCAAAACAGTGATCAATACGAACGTCACCGGAGTGCTCTCGATGATTTCAACCACACGCTGACCAACCAAGTCCGTCCATCCACCAAGGTAACCCATCAATGAACCAACCACGACACCGATCATATAGGTTAACAACCAAGCGCCGACCGAAAATAAAAGAGTATAGCGTAGTCCGTACAACAGACGCGCAAACACATCCCGTCCACGATCATCAGTTCCAAAAATATTTACCTTCGTTGGAGGCGATGGATAAGTATCCACATATTTATTAGACTCGTAAGGGTCCCACTGAACCATCGGCCACATTTCCCAATCGCCCTCTTTAAGTTCTAAAGCGCGATAGTCCATCACAAAAATATCTTCGCGACCGAACTCTGACGGATGGTAATCAATAAACAACGGGGCATAAAGCTTCCCGCCGTAGTACATCAAGTGAGGCTTGCTGTTTGCCCAGAATTCAGCCGTAAAGCTAAGAACGAACAACAATGCCAGACCCCAAGCCGACAAAACGGCCGTTTTGTCGCGCTTGAAACGACGATAACGTTTAAGCGTAAGTTCATTCGTAATAAAGTATTTTTCAAAAATATCGATCATTTGAAATCAATCCTTGGGTCAATAAGAACATAGATAATGTCGCTGAACATGCGTCCAAACATCAAAACTAAAGAAGAGATAAAGGTTAATCCCATAATTACGTTGTAATCACGAGCCATAACCGCCTGGTATCCAAGCAAACCAATACCATCTAAGTTAAACATTGTTTCGATGATCAGAGATCCCGCCAAGAAAGCACCAAAAAAACCACCCAAACCTGTTGCGATCGGGATAAGGGCATTTCTTAAAGCATGTTTGTAGATGACAATTTTTTCAGCTAAACCTTTTGCTCGAGCCGTTCGTACATAATCAGACTTAACTACATCTAGTAAAGAATTTCTCATCAATATTGTTAGCGACGTGAAACTTCCGATCATGTAACAAACCATCGGTAAAATCATGTGATGCACGCGATCCCAAAACTTACCCATCGTAGTTAAAGAATCATAGTCGTCAGACTGAAAACCCCCGATGGGGAACATATCTAGCTTTCCAGCGAAGACCACGATCAGGAAAATACCCAGAACCAAGGGCGGAATTGCATAGGTGAAATTCAAAATCAGACCTGAAATTCGGTCAAAGCTTCCCCCAGCACCGATTGCCTTGCGAATCCCCAACGGAATACATACAAGATAGACCAAAATAATCGAAGTAAATCCAAATGTCATAGACACTGGCATTTTCGATTTGATGACATCGATAACCGGCTCTTCATAGGTGAAGCTCTCACCAAAATCCAATCTAGAAAGATTTTTCAACCAGATTAGATAACGTTCATGAAGTGGCTTATCGAAGCCGTACTGACGCTTCAAGGCCTCAATGACCTCTTCGTTTACACCAGAATCCCCTCGAGAGTTCACTCCAGAAGATCCACTGCTGCCGCCTCCCATTTGCGACCCAAAGCGAATTGCCTGGATCTTCTGTTCAACAGGAGATCCAGGAGCTAAGTTGATTAATACAAATGTCATTAAAGTGATCCCGAAAAAAGTCGGGATCATCAGTAAAATGCGGCGAATCAGGTAAACTAACACGTCAGTACTCCGCTTCTTTTAGAAACAATTAAGGTTTCAACCACCAGAAATCAGAACCTACATCAAACTTGAAAGTTTCAGCAGGCATTCCAACTTTTGCAGAAGTTGCGTAGAACGTATACTTATCATTGAACATGAAAGCATACGGAGCATCTTCAGCGATTTTTTGATAAACGTTCTTCAACAATTGAACACGCTTAGCACGATTTGGCTCTAGACGAGCTTGATCGATCAATTTATCAACTTCTGGGTTTTTGTAAGAAATAAAGTTTGAACCACCAGCCACTGCACTTGACGAGTGCCAGATTTGCTTAGGATCTGGATCAACAGAGCCGCCGCCCCATCCTAAGTTCACAGCATCAAACTTGCCTTCATCAAGAAGCTTCAAGAACGAGTTCCATTCAAGGAATTTGATTTCCATGTCGATACCAGCCTTGCGCAAATCTTCTTTGTACATAGTCCAGTATTTTTCGTTATCTTTGTTGGCGTGGATCAAAGTGAATTTGAAAGGCGTCTTCTTGCCGCCGATAACTTTATCCAACAAACCATCTTTGTCTGAATCCGTCCAACCAGACTTCGTCAACAAAGTCCCAGCTGCTTTAGGATCAAATTTAAATGGCTTCACAGCCGGCGCATACTCAGACTTGATGTAGATCGCACCGTTTGCAAGATCCGACATTCCATAACGGAACTTTTTGTTCATCTCTTCGCGGTTCATCAAGTGAGCCAACGCAATACGAACATTCTTATCTTGGAACATAGGGTTGTTGAAGTTCCAGCCTACAAAGCCATATGACTTCGGCGCACTGTTTTCAACTTTGTGCTTGAAGATAGACTTACCCCAAGGAGCTTCGTTGGTCTTTTTCATGAAAGCTTCGATACGAAGATCAATGAAATCAAGCTCACCTTTTTTTGCTCTTTCAAGAGTTACGTTTTCTTCTTTGAAGAAACGCATAGTGATAGTGTCGAAGTTATATGCGCCTTTATATTCAGGTGCAGTGTTTCCCCACCACTTATCGAATTTTTTAAGTTGAATCATCTGAGCGCGTTCAAACTTAGTCACTTTGTAAGGACCAGAACATACTAGCTCGCGGTTCATCTTTTTAGACTTCGCAAGATCGCTGTAGATGTGCTTTGGAATAACAGTCAAGCCAGCCGCTGAATCAAAGTTCTTAAAGTAAGAATCTTTTGCCGTGAACTTAACAGTTGTTGGGTTTACGATTTCAACTTTAGCCAATCCTTCGTAGTAAGGACGCATGTGAGCTGCTTCGTAGGCATCGATGAAAATAGCATCAAATGAAAACTTAACGTCTTCCGCAGTTACAGGAGTACCGTCATGGAAAACGGCATCTTTACGCAATGTAAATGTGAAAGTTTTGTTGTCCTTTGAGATCTCCCACTTTTCAGCCAAACGTGGCTTGAATTCGTACGTCTCTGGATCGCGAGTCAATAAGCCTTCGCAAACATAAGACTGCACCGCAGACGCATAAGTATCAGTCGCAGTGATCGGGTGAATTGTCGGAGGCTCGCCACCTAAGTTAATGACGAAGTTGCCGCCTTTGGGAGCGTTCTCGTTGGGTTTAGCAGCCAATGCTGGAACCACTAAAGCCGATGACAACGCAACAACGATAAGTTGTTTGATTGTTTTCATGAAACCATTTCCTCCAAAGTAAAATGTTGGGGTAGAGCTTCTACCCCAAAAGCAGACCCGAAATTAGCTAAGCGCAGAAAATAATCAAGCGATACATCCATTGATGCGGCGTTTAATTTGACAAGATGTTTTTGTCCTTTTTATATCAAATCTCTATACATAGAACCTTACCAAGGAGAACCCCGTGAGCAAGTTCGATCCAACCACTACCATTTCATCTGAATTCGGAATTTTTGGCATTCCCATGACCGAGGAAGAGTCTCGCATTGTCCTGGTCCCGGTCCCTTGGGAAGTCACAACATCATACGGAATGGGAGCTTCTCACGGCCCCGCAATCATTCGCCAAGCTAGCGAACAGATTGACCTTTTTGATTTCGAAACTGGTAAGTTTTATGAAGATGGGGTTTTTATGCACCCCATCAATAAAGAGCTTCAAGCAAAAAACGACAAGTTTAAAGAAATGGCCCAAGAGCTTATCGAAATGCGAACAAATCTCAGTGAGGACGAAGCTCGCATGAATCACATTGCCTCCGAAGTTAATAAAGCCTGCGACGAGATGACGGATTGGGTTTATAACCAATGTAAGGAAGTTCTAAAAAAGGGAAAACTATTAGGGCTCGTCGGTGGCGACCACTCGACACCATTGGGCGCCATCCGTGCCGTTAGCGAGGCCCATAACGGAGAAGTCGGCGTCCTTCATATCGACGCCCATGCCGATCTTCGCAAGGCCTACCAAGGCTTCAAACAATCCCATGCCTCTATCATGTATAACGTTATGACCGACTCCAAAAAACCAATGAAGTTGGTCCAAATCGGCATTCGTGATTTCTGCGAAGAAGAGTACGAGTTCAGTAAAAACCATGGAGATATCAAGACCTTCTTTGATATCGAACTTAAACGGCGTCTACTTGGTGGTGAATCCTGGGCACAGGTCACTGAAGATATTCTTAAAGAGCTTCCACAAAAAGTTTATATCTCGTTTGATATCGACGGCTTGGACCCGGCCTTCTGCCCTCACACGGGAACTCCTGTACCGGGCGGACTCAGCGTCGATCAGGTTTTCTACCTATTTAATGAAATACACAAGTCTGGCAGACAAATCGTGGCTTTTGACCTTAACGAGGTATCCACTGGTGGACTTTCAGAAGAAGAAGCCGAGTGGGATGGCAACGTAGGTGCCCGTGTTCTTTATAAACTTTGTGGATGGCTAGCTAAAACCAACGCTTAATCGGAGCTTTCAATGTTAAAGGTGTACGAGTATTCAAAATGCAGCACTTGCGTAAAGGCTTTGAAGTTTTTAAACAGTCAAGAGGTGGCCTTTAACGCCCTTCCCATAGTCGATGAACCTCCAACGATGGCAGAACTTAAAGAGATGCTGGCAGCCCTCGAAGAACGCGGGGGAAGCATCAAGAATATGTTTAATACGTCGGGGCTTATTTACAAAGAAATGAAGCTATCCGAAAAGCTTCCTGATTTGAGCCAAGCAGAGGCGCTTAAGCTGCTGGCCCAGAACGGGAAGCTGATAAAACGACCCTTTGCTATTGGCAAATTGAAAAACAAATCGATCGCCCTTGTTGGCTTTAAAGAAGACGAATGGAAAAAGGCTCTGAAATAGAGCCTTTTTTATTTGATTTGCAAATTGATGTTCTTAATTCGGCAAGACCGAAGGTTGGTTCCAGAAGACCACTTGTTTTTTAGAAAGATCTGGATACAACCGTGAATACCAATAATAATTTCTTAAAATCGAGGCCACGTATTCTCGAGTCTCTTTATAGGGAATCATATCCATAAAAAGAATGTCGTTGTTTGTTGGGTAGCGCTTTGCCCACTCATCGACTCTTAGCCCCCCAGCATTGTAGGCAGCTAAAACTTTGTAAACGTTACCATCATACTTTTGCAAAAGTTTATCTACATATTTGGTTCCCAAACGAACGTTCAATTCGGGATCATACAGTTCATTTGGCTTCAATTTTTTCCCGTGCAACGCCTTCGCTGTCTTTGGCATGATCTGCATCAAGCCGCGGGCCCCCACTCGACTTTGAGCATTTTCCTGAAATGCGGATTCTTGGCGAATCAATGACAACACCAATAGTGGATCCGTCGTCTTAGTTGCACTATCCACGATATCGAATTTCCAAAGCGGATACATGACCTTCAGGGTTGCGATGGACTTGTACTTTACATCCTCCGAAAAAAGCTGACTAAAGACTTTGAACTTATGAAGAGAAAGCAACGTCTTATGATATAACAAGCCTGTGTACAGGCGGAACTCTGACTCTAGTCCCGCAGTTTTATCTGGATCAGTGAACTCCATCCAATATCTAGCATATTCAAATTTACCCTCTCGAAGCGCGGCTTCGACAGCCGCAATGCGAAGATTCAAATTTCCCTGATCCTTGGCGCTTCTGAACATGATATTCGGGTCAGAATTGCTTTTCACAACCTTAAACAATTCATCTTCTTGCTGAATAGAAAAAACAATCGAGTGAAAACTTAATGGATACTGCGCGAATTTTTCATACACTTGCTCTTTGGCTACAGCAGCAGGTAAGCGATCTTTTGAACTGCATACAGAGGCCCAGTACTCGGCCCGCGAGTGAAGTGATGACCAACTCTTGTCTGGAGTTACAGATTTAAGGCTCTTTACGGCCTCTGAGCACTGCCCCTTCCAGATTCGTAACAAACCCAAACGGTAAGCCGCTCTGATTGCTGGTTCATCTTTTCCACAGTTCATCGATTTTTCGTACATCGCAAATGTCAAATCAACATACTTTGGATCTGGAAATTTATCTTCTAAGTGCGCCCCCGCGGCCGTATAAACTGCCGTCGACTGACAATCCTTCTTTTGCGCCAAAGCCTCGACAAAAGGAACCGCTTTTTCAGGTTTGACTCGACCGAAAACACTGGTGACTTCTTGCAGTGACAGCTTATTCAACTCGGGAAGGCTGGCCTCGTTAAGAGCCAAGTGAAGCTTTGTCTTTTTAGCAGAAGCAGTCCGCTTGGGATTTGGCTCGATATCAATTTTCTCACAGAGCTCGCGGAACTCAGCCTTCGCACAGGTTTTTGCTAAGCCACTCAGAGCCTCGCCACGGCCATGGGCCATCGGCAGTTCCTTCGCAAACAACATCAACGATGCCCGCTGAGGATCCGCATCCAAACCATCTAAATTTTTATCCACAACAACACCAAATCCTTGGCTTGAAGTGGCACCACCTTTTCCTAAGTTGGCATAGCGTGAACCCATGCCTCGTGCCGAGGAGTCAGCTGCTGCAATCAGAGAAATAACAAGAAATAGCTTACGCATTGGGATACTCCCTTCCCTGCTCTATAGTATATGCAAAGGAAGGGGCTCAATAAAAGGCCAAGAATCAAATAAGCATCGAAATAAGCCACCAACTGCGGGATTCTAAATACTTGCGCAGTTCCTTACCTGGACTATTGTCCGAACTCGATGCGAAATTTCCAAATAACAATCTAGTTCTGGCGCAACCACTCTGCCATTTGTGTCGCAAAGTAAGTCAGAATCACATCGGCTCCAGCACGACGGATCGAGTACAACATCTCTACCATGGCTTTGGTTTCGTCGATCATTCCTGCCTTCGCGGCTGCTTTAATCATCGCATACTCTCCGCTGACATTATAGGCAGCCACAGGAACATCCGAAACTTCTTTCACCGTCTTTATGACGTCAAGATAAGACAAGGCAGGCTTGACCATAACCATATCCGCGCCTTCGTCGATATCCAAATGAACTTCACGAATAGCTTCCTTCACATTTCTGAAATCCATTTGATAAGTTTTCTTATCACCAAACTTTGGAGCTGAATCCAAAGCGTCTCTGAACGGACCATAAAAACTAGAAGCATACTTCGCTGAATACGCTAAAATTCCCGTATCCGTAAATCCAGCCTCATCTAATGCATACCGAAGAGCACCAACTCGGCCGTCCATCATATCTGAAGGAGCCACCATATCCGCACCAGCCTCTGCTTGAACTACAGCCATTTTGGCAAGAATGCGAACCGTTTCATCGTTAAGAATCTTTCCGCCCCTCACAACTCCATCATGACCATCTGAAGAGTACGGATCTAAGGCAACGTCGGTGATCACGGTTGTGTCGGGAAATCTTTTTTTGATTTCTTTTACTGCCAACGGAAGCAATCCCAACTTATTCAGAGCTTCATCACCAGTAGAGTTCTTCAATGAGTCGCTGATCGCTGGAAAAAGTGCAAAACTTGAAACACCTAATTCGAGAGCCTTTTCAATTTCACTTAACATATGTTCTAAAGAGTTCCGATAGACGCCAGGCATTGTCTTAATCTCAAGATGAACATTGCTTCCCTCTGCCAAAAAAAGAGGCAAAATCATCTGTTCAGACCGCAGGTGCGTTTCCGCCACAAGGTCTCGAATTGATTGAGTTTTTCTGTTCCGTCGGGGGCGATATATTAAATCCATTTTACCACTCTCTTATTTTGTAAACTCTTTTGGTCTGAAGATGACAATGTAATGACAATTCAACTGGTAAATTGCGCTACAAAAGATCACATGGAAGATATACTTCTGGTCAACCGAAAATCAAATCATAAAGCGTTCGAGCATGGCGCAGTTTGGAAAACTTGCTTAAGACAAGTTCTGATCTGCGACGAGCAAGAACTATGCGAGCACGCATTGCTCGATAACGATTTGGTTTTACAAGGTGAAGACGCCTACCACTTCCTGATTGAAGTTCTTTGCGGACTCCAGTCGCCCATCATCGGAGAAACTGAAGTTCTAGGCCAATTTCGTCTATTTGTAGAAGCACGAAAAAGCGCAGGCGACACTCGTTTCTTCGAAAACCAAAAATGGCTTCAGTTTGTATTCTCCGAGGTAAAAAGAATCCGCACTGAACACTTGGTCGGGATTGGCTCACACTCCTACGGAAGTCTTTTACGACGGTTTTCCAAAGAAAGTGACAGTATCAGCCTTTTGGGATCTGGTCATTTGGCTTCAGAAATTATCCCATGGCTTTCGCACAAAAAAGAATTATCAGTTTTTGCTCGTTCACCTGAAAAGGCGTGGCCTTTGAAGGAAAAGATACCCCACTTGCAAGTTCATTCTTTGAAGTGCCACCAAGAGCTTAACGAGACCATTATTATTGCTGCGCCGATCAGTGATGAATTCCTAGTTGCCAAAATACTAAATTCGAAGCACAAGGTCAGAACAGTTTATGATCTTCGAGGAGAACTGAATAATTTGGAAATGCTTCTTTCCAAAGAAGTTGGCTCGCAAATTCAAGTGATCCCCCTAAAAGAATTCTTCAGCACCCTTGAACATCACAAACTTGAACTTGAAAACAAAGTAAAAGAAATACAGGAAATCATTCGTGAGCGTTCATTGGCCTTTGTTAATCGCATCGAGCTCCGCCCTCACGGGTGGGACGATATATGCGCTTAAAAATATCCGCCAGAAAAAGTGATTTAGCTCGACTTCAAGCCTACACAGTCGGTGAAGCTCTTCAAAAAAAAATTCCAACTCTTCAGGTCGAATATCGATTTAAAGAGTCTTTAGGTGACATCAACCTTCATGATCCTTTGTGGAAAATTCCCGAAAAAGGTGTCTTCACAGAAGATTTTTTTGGCGAGCTGATAAATGGTGACACCGATATGGTAGTGCACTCTTGGAAAGACCTTCCTACGGAAGGAAAAGCCGAAACATTTATTGCGGCAACGCTCCCCCGTGCTGACCAACGCGATCTTTTACTTATTAAAAAATCAGATTTTGATAAAATTAAGTCGTCTAAAAGCATCAAGGTCTTTAGCTCCTCTCCTCGACGCTCGCACAACTTAACTCCTTTTTTTAAAACTCATCTGCCGTTTGCACTTTCAAATGTTGAGTTTCTGTCTGTGCGCGGAAATATTCCAACACGCATTCGCAAACTTTTGGAGGATCAAGAGGTATCGGCGTTGATTTTAGCCAAGGCCGCACTGGATCGTCTTTTGTCTGCGCCTCAATCCGAGTTTAGTGACGTACAGCAAACACTCAAAACTTACCTTCAAGACCTTGACTGGATGGTTCTACCCCTATCAGTAAACCCAAATGCGGCCGCTCAAGGAGCCTTGGCTATTGAGATCCGCAAAGATCGAAAAGATCTTGCCGAAGTACTTAAGCTTATTCATGACCCGGCTACTTTTGAAATGGCTCAGGCAGAACGCGATGAGCTTTCAGCTCATGGCGGAGGCTGCCATCAAAAAATTGGTATTTCATTTTTAAAGAAAGACTACGGAATCATAAAAGTTCTAAAAGGCCTCACCAGCAAAGGCGTGATTCTTGATGAAAATACTTTAATCAATCAAGAAACCCCACGCTTTAAACCTGAAGAGATGTGGTCAGACCGCGAACACAATAGCTACTTCGATCACGAAAATATTGATTATACCATTCCTGAAAATAAGGCTCTCTTTATCGCTAAAGCGGATGCCGTTTCCTCGGCTCTGCCAAAACACACTCTATTATGGACCGCAGGATTGAAAACCTGGGAAAAGCTTGCGCAAAAAGGTTACTGGGTGCATGGATCTTCCGAAAGCCTCGGAGAAACCGAAGACGCCGACATGGATATTTTAGCGAAAGCCAAAAATCAAAAACTTGAGTGGATCAAGCTAACTCACCTGGATGGCTATCAAAGCAACTTCCAGATCGTTAAGACATATCGTCTGATTCGCAACTCTGTGGCCTTTAACTTTAAAAATATTAAATCTTTTTACTGGAGCAGCGGAAGCCTATTTTTAGCTGCAGTAACAGAGCACCCCGAAATCCTGAAAGCCCATCATGCTTCTGGTCCGGGCAATACCGCCAAGATTATTCAGGCATTTATGGCCAATCGAGGTATTGACTCTGTAAAACATCATCAAGTCTTCTTAAATGAAGAAAGCTGGAGGAATTCATGTCAAATCTAACTTCTGAAGCCCTATTTGAAAGAGCAAAAAAAGTAGCCCCTGGCGGCGTTCATTCTCCGGTTCGTTCCTTTAAAGGCATGGATCGATCTCCCATCTTCTTTACTCATGGTCAAGGTGCATACCTGACTGATGTCGAAGGTAAAAAATATATCGACTTTTGCCTTAGCTTTGGACCATTGATTCTGGGGCATTTAGATTCCGAGGTCAAAGAGCAGGTTCATAAAATGGTCGACACTGCGTGGACATTTGGTGCGGCAGAAGTTTACTCTTTAGAACTTGCTGAATGGATTACGCAAAACATTCCTGCAGCAGAAAAAGTTCGTTTTGTTTCTTCAGGCACCGAAGCGGTGATGAGCGCCTTGCGAGTTGCACGAGCCGCGACAGGACGTAAAAAGATTTTAAAATTCGAAGGATGTTACCACGGACACGTGGACTCTTTACTTGTTAAAGCGGGCTCTGGTCTTGCTGGGGAAGCAGCTTCATCAAGCGCAGGTGTCCCTGCGGAGACAGCATCTCATACATTGACGGTGCCTTTGAATGACGAATCTTTAGTGCAAGCCGTGTTCGAACGCGAAGGACATGAGATTGCGGCTGTTATCGTCGAACCCTTGCCGGCAAACTACGGTTTGTTAGTTCAAAGAGTTGAATTTCTAAAATTTCTTTCTGATATCTGTAAAAAGCATGGAGCCCTATTGATCTTTGACGAAGTAATCTCGGGATTCCGAGTAGGTCTTGGCGGGATGGCTGAAAAGACAGGTATTAAGCCCGACCTAGTCACTTATGGAAAAATTATGGGCGGCGGCTTCCCTGTTGGTTGCTATGGCGGACGTAAAGATTTGATGGATATGGTCGCGCCTCTGGGGCCAGTCTATCAGGCGGGAACTTTAAGTGGAAATCCCATCGGCATGGTCGCAGGATTGACGACACTTAAAAAAATGCAACGTGAAGATGGCTGGAACAAACTCGAGCAAAAAACAGCTCGATTTGTAAATCTTTTGCGCGAAGGTTTCGCTAAATACGATATTCCATTAAAAGTAGAACAATACGCATCCCTGTTTTGGATTCATGGCAACCTTAACGGCACGATACGAACGATCGAGCAAATTCCTGCCGATCAAGGCACTAAGTTTAAAGGTCTTTTCTTGAAGGCCTTAGATAAAGGGGTTTACTTGGCTCCGAATGCCTATGAAGTAGGATTCGTATCAATGGCCCATACTGATGCCATTTTAGAAGAGGCCGCTCAAAAAATTATCGAGGCGGCTCGTGGCTAACAAACGAAAGTGGGACATTCAGTTAATGCTAGCAGTGATCTGGGGGCTTTTTACGTCCTCGATGGTCACGTGGTGGTGGATCTGGTTTTTGAAAATGGCAAAGCCTTTAAACCCAGAGCATCGCATGTTTGCATGGGAAGGTTCCATTTTGCTGACAGTTGTCCTGATCGGCAGTATTTATTTAGTTATCTACGCATGGAGAGACCGCAGTCGGCACGAAAGACTAAAGCTATTCTTCTCGACCTTCAGTCATGATATTAAAACATCAATCACACGTCTTCGACTTCAAGCAGAAGTCTTAGAAGAAGAATTTGAAAGCTCGAAGAATCCCGTTTTAAAAAGACTCTTACAGGATATCTCTCGACTGGACCTGCAATTAGAGAACTCGTTACTGCTGGCCAATGTTGAAGATACTCGCTTGTTTATTGAACAAGTAAAACTAAGTCAGATCATTCAAAGTCTACGCAGCGAATTTAGTGATTTAAATTTAGAGCTTTCGACGGATGCTATGCTGGATGTTGACCGCCGTGCGTTCTCTAGTGTCCTTAGAAATATCCTGCACAACTCTATCCTGCACGGAAAGGCAGACAAGGTCACAATCAGCACTAACCGGTTAAATCAAACTGAACTAGAAATTAAGATCGCCGATAACGGCTTGGGCTTTAAGGGTGAATCGCAAAAACTTGGCAAAGAAATATTAAATTCGCAAAGCCAGCACAGCAATGGCCTGGGATTAACCCTGAGCTATCAATTAATAAATAAAATGGGCGGCAAAATTAAATTTGCCTCTGAAGCACACTCAGGTTTTCAGACGACTCTTCATTTAAAAGGTCACACCCTATGAGAAAAATTCTTTTAGTTGAAGATGATCTTAGTTTAGGGGAAACACTTCGAGACCGCCTCTCGAAGGACTACACCGTATTTTGGGGAAGAAATTTTGAAGAGGCCTGGAGCTATTTCCTAAAGAACAAAGACCTCGAACTAGCCATTCTAGACGTAGGCCTTCCTGACGGAAACGGATTTGATCTTGCTAAAAAAATGAAGGCCGAATCATCAATACTTTTTCTTTTTCTAACGGCTCAGGCTGATGCTGAAAGCCGCCTTCAAGGTTTTGAAATCGGCGCTGAAGAATATATTCCTAAGCCATTTCACTTAAAAGAACTTCTAATTAGGGTGAAGCACGTTCTAGACCTTCACGTTCCCCACCGTGAAGTGATTCTTGATGAGTGCACACTGAACTTTAGCGATATGTCAGTTAAAATGAAGAATGGAAAAATCGAATACCCCCCGTTAACTGACATGAAAATTCTGCAGCTTTTGATAGACAAAGCGCCGCGCACTCTTAGCCGAGATGAAATCATCAATGAAGTTTGGGGCGTCGACAAAATGCCTAGTCATCGCACCATCGATAATATCATCGTGCGCCTAAGACAGATGCTCAGCGATGATGGAGACAAATACATTCGATCCGTGCGCGGAGTTGGCTACCAGTGGTCCACGACGGCCCAGAGTCAGGATGACGGTACAATTTAAATTTATTTTTTAAACCAGATATAGAAAGAACTTTATGAACTCACTTTTTCAAAATGCGATCAAACGAATTCCCCAAAACACACCTCCCATCTGGTTTATGCGCCAAGCGGGCCGTTATCATTCCCACTATCAAGGATTGCGCTCGAAATACAGTTTTGATCAAATGTGCAAACAGCCCGAGTTAGCAGCGGAAGTAGCCATGGGCCCGATCATGGATTTCGATTTTGATGTGGCCATTTTATTTAGCGATATCCTTTATCCTCTAGAAGCACTAGGAATGGGTTTGGAATATACAGATCATGGTCCGAAGTTGGGCTTTCAACTGACACCAGACACTTTATCTAAACTTGGCTCAGTGGAAAAAGCTGTGGATTTCATGCAATTCCAAAAGAAAGCTGTCATCGCAACCCGCGAACAGCTTCCTAAAAATAAATCCTTAATCGGCTTTGTTGGCGGACCTTGGACACTATTTGTCTACGCAGTAGAAGGAAGCCATGCCGGTTCCTTGATTCAATCTAAGAAACATCTTCCAATGTTTGCACATTTTTTAGAAAAGATGGAAGCTCTACTAATTAAAAACATCCAACTTCAATTTGAAGGCGGAGCAGAAGTTGTCATGATCTTCGACACCGCTGCTGGTGAAGTGTCTCCGGCTGTATTTAAGCAATACATACAACCAGTTCTATCGCGTTTATCAAATTTATATCCGGGAAAATTGGGATATTACTCAAAAGGAACTCAGGCTTCATTTTTCGACAGTGCATTCCTAGAACTACCTTGGGCGGGAATGGGTTTTGATCATCGCTGGAATCTTGCGGATTGCTTTAAATTAAAGAAGTCAGGCTTTGTCCAAGGAAACTTCGACCAGTCTCTACTTCACATGGAGACCGAGGATTTCAAAAAGGCTCTTGAACAGTACATGCTGACATTTAAAGACATGAGCATCGAACAACGAGCCGGTTGGGTTTCGGGCTTAGGTCACGGTGTTTTACCAAAAACACCAGAAAGAAACGTCAAATTATTTATCGAAACTATCCGTAAGGAGTTCTCTAAATGAAATCTATGACGGAATTACTGGCTCGCTACGATGTTCCAGCCCCCCGCTACACCTCATATCCAACGGTTCCTTATTGGAGCGAAACTCCTAGCCAAGAACTTTGGATTAAACATCTTAAAGAGACTTTAGCGAAGTCTGATTCTTCGTGGTCTCTTTATTTACATATTCCGTTCTGTGAGTCGCTTTGCACCTTTTGTGGATGCAACAACATCATCACCAAAAGTCACTCTAAAGAGGTTCCTTACGTAACCAGTCTTTTGAAAGAATGGGAACTTTATCGAACTCTAGTTCCCGAATTTATGTCGAAGCCTTTGAAACACATCCACCTTGGTGGTGGTACTCCAACATTTCTATCGGCTGAAAGTTTGACTCATTTACTATCGCCTATTCTAAATCCAATTTCTAAAGTTGACGATTTTGAGGCTTCTATCGAAGTAGATCCTCGTAGAACCTCGAAAGAACAACTTTTAGCTCTTAGAAAATTAGGTTTCAACCGTGTCTCGATGGGAGTCCAAGATTTTCACCCCGAGGTACAACGTCTGGTAAATAGAATTCAGCCCTTTGAAATCACCGCACAGCTAACTAAAGACGCCCGAGATATGGGATATACGTCTGTTAACTTTGATTTGATCTATGGCTTAGCAAAGCAAACCTTAGAGACCTTCAAACACACGACAGAACGCACGATTGAACTTCGCCCGGATCGTATTGCTCTCTATAGCTTCGCTTTGGTCCCATGGATCAAACCAGCTCAAAGACTGTTCAAAGACGAAGATCTTCCGAAGGCTGAAGAAAAACGCGCTCTGTATGAGTTGGCTCGCAAGATGCTAATCGATGCCGGGTATGTTGAAGTCGGCATGGATCACTTTGCACTTAAAACTGATAATTTGGCTTTAGCTCAGGACAAGAAACAACTTCATCGCAACTTCATGGGATATACTGATCAAAAGTCAGATATTCTGTTGGGCCTTGGTGTGAGCTCTATTTCCGAGACTCCACTTAGCTTTCATCAAAATGAAAAAGTACTTCCTCTTTATGAAGCCGCACTTGAAAAAGGACAACTTCCTACTTTAAGAGGCCACATTCATAATGATGAAGATTTAGTTCGACGAAATCAAATATTACAGCTTATGACCCAGTACACTGTTAACTTTGTCTCCGAAGCACAACAGTTGCAGGCCCAAGAGTTTTTAAAGCCTATGATCGAAGATGGATTAGTACGGATCGAGAAGCAAAGCTTAGTTCTTACCGAACAGGGCCGGCCCTTTTTAAGAAATGCTTGTGTATTTTTTGATGAAAGACTTAAGGTCAAACAACCTCAAACTAAGATTTTCTCTCAATCAATATGAAGCCTGTTATACATGTGATAGGGGCCGGAATTTCCGGCCTCTCTGTTGCAAAGATTCTTGCTGAAAATAATTTCGCTGTGCATGTTTACGATAAGACAAATCGGCCTGGCGGCTTTATTTCAACTTATAAAAATGAATATGGAATCGCTGAAAGTGCGGCGAATTCCATATTGGTAAATCAAGCGACTATCGAATTTCTAAATGCTTGCAAATGCCCGTTGGTGCATCCTCAAAAATTCGCGCGTCGCCGTTTCTTATTTAACGAGACTCCGACCCGCTGGCCCCTTGATTTTATTGAAAGCCTGGCCTTTGCAATCAGAGTTTTTTTACGGGTTTTGGGCGGCGGCAAAAAAGCTTTCCGGCCTTTACCGCGAGAAACCCTGCAAGCCTGGGGAAATCGGGTCCTAGGACAGAAAGCCACTACATATATCCTGGGGCCGGCTATGCAGGGAATCTACGCCGGAGATCTCGATCAACTTTCAGCATCGTTAATTTTAGGCCCTGTTTTTAAAAAGAACAAAAAGAAATACTTGGGTATTGTCTCGGGGCCCAATGGCATGCAGGACATTATTGAAGCTATTTATAAAGCCTGTCTTGAACACAATGTGCATTTTCATTTTAATCAAACAATCCCAGATGGGGTTCTCAAGGATTTGCAGACCAATCAAGTTATCATTGCAACATCAGCTAGTGAAGCGGGCGCCGTCTTAGAAACAACTCATCCCAAATTGGCAATGCAGTTAAGCTCGATTCCGATGAATAGCATCGTTAGCTCAACCCATTTTTTTAAGCATCCAGGCCATGAATATCAAGGATTTGGGTGCTTGATTCCCCGAGGCTTTGGAATTTCGACCCTAGGTGTACTTTTAAACTCTTTCATTTTTCCAGGACGTGATAAATACCACAACGAGACCTACATCATGGGGGGCGCTACAGAAGGCAAAGTGGTCAACCTTGACGAAGGGGAAATAAACAGTCTTGCTAGGGCCGAGAGAAGTAAGATTTTTGGCACTTCGGAAGCACCCATTTACTCAAAGGTATTTTATTGGAAGAAAGCCCTGCCTCATTATACGATCGAACTTGAACAAATTCTTGAAAACCTTGTCATACCTCAAGGAGTTTACCTTCATGGTAACTATTTAGGTGGAATTGGGATAAGTAAAATAATTGATCGTTCTAACGAAATTGCCACGGATTTAATTAAACGCTTTAATGGGGCTTCTAAATGACTACAGGAATACTTGTCACAAATATCGGAACTCCCGACTCATATGAAGTTTCGGATGTGCGAAGATACCTGAAGACCTTTTTGATGGACAAAAACATCATTTCAATTCCCTATCTTATTCGTTGGCTATTGGTCCATGGGATCATCGTTCCGAAAAGAGCCGCATTTTCAGCAGAAAACTATAAAAAGGTTTGGACATCCGAGGGCTCTCCTTTGTTGGTTTACACAAAGCGCTTCCAACAAAAACTTCAACAGAAATTGGGGTCCCAATTTATAGTCGAATTTGGAATGAGTTACTCTAATCCCAATATTGAAGCTGGCTTACAAAAACTGCACAACCGAGGCGTCGACCATATTATTGTCATTCCTTTATACCCACAATTTGCCCAGGCCACGACCGGCTCTGCAATCGAAGACACACAAAAAGCAGTCGCAAAATTAGGGATCAAAACAAAGATTTCGTTTGCTCCTGATTTTTACGATGCGGACTTCTTTGTCGATGCTCAGGCTCGCTTGGCTGTCGAAAGCTTAGAAAAGGCCTCAAAAGACTTCGCAGCCGTAGATCACTGGGTCTTTTCGTTCCATGGACTTCCAGAAAGCCAAATTAAAAAAGACAAAGCATGTTCATTAAACCTAGATTGTTGCACTCGTCAAAGCTCTTGCACTCGACGATGCTACAGGGCTCAATGTTTTGCGACTGCAAAAAAACTTGCGGCAAAAATGAAACTCTCTGATTCAAACTATACAGTCACTTTTCAAAGTCGACTTGGCAAAGCAGAGTGGATTAAACCCTACACAGATAAAACAGTTCAAAAATTAGCAGAATCGGGAATTAAAAATTTAGGTATGATTTCCCCTGCTTTCGTTACAGATTGCATTGAAACCCTGGAAGAACTTGCTATCGGAGTCAAAGAAACCTTCGAAGAACACGGTGGCCATAACTTCTATCTTGCCCCTTGCGTGAACGACGACTCGCTTTGGGTTCATGGCTTTGCTGAATGGGTTCAGCAATTAAGTACTGACAATTTACGGCCTCGCGAGTAGAGCATAGACAGTTCTAGCCCCTCTGAACTTCAACTTCGCATGTCTCATAATGGCATAGTTATTGTAAATCCCGTGAAAGACGCCGAAAGGGCGACTGGGAGCAATTATGACGTTATTCCGTACTGTTCGCAAAATAAAGCTTGGTGCTATGACGATCGCATTAGGACTCACGGCGGGGACCGCTAACGCAAAGACCTCTGTCAATGCTATGTGCTATCTAAGCCCAAATTCTAGTAAAGTTGTCGGCTCTAATACGGACAAAGAGTTTGAACTTGCAAGCACATCAAAAGTCGTTACCAGCTTCTGGGCTCTTAGCGTCCTAGGCCCCCAATACCGATACAAAACTCGCGTTCATATCAAAAAAGCATCTAATGATGCCTACGATGTTCATTTAGAAGGAAGTCGTGATCCTTTCTTTAACAAAGAAATGGTTTACTTCCTAGGTTCTGAACTTCAAAAATTAGGCATCAAAAAAATTGAAACCTTAAGCTACGACGAAAACTTAGAAATTTTCTGGCGTGTTCGAGAAAAAGGAATGGCTGCGGCAAGAAGCTTTGACCCAACTAATGAAGCCGTCACTGCTATTTTAAATGATGCATTTGTAGCCAATGGATTCAATCCAAGTGCCTACCAAACTGTAAGCAAACAGGCTAAAGAACTTAGCGTGACAATGGTCCCAAAGGCAGAAGTGCGCGCGCGAAAAGTCAGCTTCTTAAAGAAGAGTGACTTTTACTCAAATAAAGTTGCTGACTCAAAAACATTCTTTATTCAATCTGCACCGCTTTATAGAATCCTAAAAGAGATGAATATCTACTCGAACAACTATGTTGCCGAAATGATTTTCCGTCGCTTGGGCGGCAATACCGCCTTCGAAAAATTTGCGGCGACGGCGTTAAAGGCAGACGCATCAGATATATCGTTCATCAACGGCTCGGGCGATTCAGAATATTCTGATATGGATACACAACATCCAGCCTCTATCAATGGCAAATGGTACAACAAAGCAACTTGCAATACGATGATTCAGATTCTTTTGAATATGCGTAAAACTTTACAAAAAAGTGGCTTAGATATCGATGACGTCATGGCAGTATCTGCTAGTGATGCTCGATCTACTCTTGGCGGACGATACGCGGGATTGCCAAATACAGTGGTTGCTAAGACAGGATCCGTTGATCCTGCGATTGGATTGACCGGTCTTATCGCCACCGAACAAGGAGACGTCCTTTTTGCTGTTCTTATGAAAACGGAAGGTAAAGCGGACTGGGGACCCGCCAGAAATTACATCCGCACCGAAGTTGGAAAAATCATTAACAAGCACGGCGGGGCCGCAAAAGTAAAATATACTCCGGTAGACTTTTTGCCCTTTGATTCAAAATCAGGACTTCAAGCAGAGCTAACGCCTGTTAAAATTTAGAAATGAGGACTTTATGAAAGCTCTATCTTCTGCTTTGATTATATTAAGCATGTCCTTGCTATGCTTTGCTGGTGAAATTAAAGATTCTAAAGTCAGCCCCGAATCTGAATTTTTAAACAAAGCCGAAGTCGGAGACACCGCTGCGCTAGATAATTTACTGAAATCAAAATCTGTTAAAATTGACACTCAAGGCGATCAGGGCTTAACTGCACTGATGCAGGCTGCCGTGATGGGGCACATGGATACAGTCAAATTTTTAATAAAAAATAAAGCGAATTTAGAAATCAAAAACGAAATCGGTGACACGGCACTAGCAATGGCAGTCAGCAACGAACAACTTGAAATTGCAGACGAACTGATAAAAGCGGGTTCAAAACTGGATATCTCTTGCGGCGGCGAAGGAAATACTTTGTTGATGTGCGCAACGCAAATCAATGACGTCAAACTAATAAAATTAATCCTAAAAAAGCATCCCAAAGAAAAACAAAAGAAAAATAAAGCCGGTGAAGACGCTACGTCTCTTGCAAAGACGTTGGGAACAAAAGAAACTAAGAAGGCATTGGGCCTTAAATAGACAGAGGCCCGAAGGGGCCTCTAATGTTATCAAGTTTAATCTTAATTATGTCCATGGCCATGGGCCAATCAACACCTGTCGGTTATTGGAAAACTATCGACGACGAGACTAACAAAGAAAAAGCCATCGTTCAGATCTATAGCGAAGGCGAAACCCTGTCCGGGAAAATCGTTTATATTTACCCAAGCCCCGACAAACCGGCAAATCCCTTATGTGAGCGATGTTCTGGCGAATTTAAAAACAAGCCCGTCCTTGGTATGCGCATTATGTGGAGTCTAAAGAAGTCAGATTCAGATGCGAAATGGGATTCCGGAGAAATACTAGATCCAAATAACGGAAAGATATATTCATCAAAAATTGAACTTTCAAACCAAGGCAACGACCTTAAAGTTCGTGGATTTTTAGGATTTTCTTTACTTGGCCGAACTCAAACTTGGAAGCGATGGGATAAAGCGACGCCATGACATTCGTTTACGGTATTATTTCGATATTCTTTTTTGCGTTAAATACAGTTTTTTGGTCATCTGTTTTTTTTATATTTTATTTTTTAAAGTTTATAACTCCTACAAAAACTTTAAGAAAGCTCAACTATAATTCTTTATTAAAGCTTGCCGCCCTTTGGATCAAAACCAACAACCTTTACATCGATTGGATACTGCCCACTCGAGTTCACGTCTCGGTTCCAAAGGATCTTTCGGAACAGAAATCATATTTAATAATTTCTAATCATAGCTCTTGGGTGGATATTCTTATATTGCAGTATGCCTTCAACAATAAGACGCCTTTTCTTAGATTTTTTATCAAAGATAGCCTCAGATGGGTCCCACTATTGGGACAGGCATGGATGGCCCTAGACTTCCCCTTTATGAAAAGAAACTCTGGCGCCTCAAAAGCTGTTGGCGGAGAACGGCGCAATCGTGATTTATTAGAAGCAAAACGGGCCTGTGGTCGGATGCTAGGTAAAAATGTCAGTGTTCTTATTTTTCTGGAAGGCACTCGCTTCACACCTGAAAAGCATGCTGCCAAAAATTCAGTCTTCCGTTTTTTACTGCCACCCAAATCTGGCGGGACGTCGGCAGTTTTAGATGTTCTCGGTCCTCAAATTGATTGTCTAATCGACTCGACAATTTTTTATGTTGGCGGCCCAAAAAGTTTTTGGCAATTCATGTGTGGAAAACTTCGTGATGTTCATATCGAAGCTCGGACTTTACAAATTCCAACAGCCTTTAAAGACGGATCCTTAGAAAAAAACAAAGACCTTCGGCTGGAGTTGCAGGATTGGTTCAATCAGATTTGGAATGATAAAGATAAAAAAATCGACCAAATTACAAACAAGAAGACATAGTAAGCTCTTTTTTGTTTTAACTCTAAATCGTATTTATTAGATCCAAAGATGAGTATTAATTTGAGACTGGACTTAAGCCCATTAAAAGCCAGACATCTAAGCCGCATAATGATTACTAGACCTAAACTTTTCATTCAATAAGTCGATACTTATAAAGTACTTATAAAGTACTTAAGAAAAAATATAAGGATTCTATTATGAGCAATATTAAGTCTTGGTTTGTGGGCCTTAGAGGAAAATTAGTTTTTGCTGCGTTCATTCCGCTAGTTGCCTTCATTTTTATCGGATTCGTCGCAATCTCTGGCACGGACAAACTAAGCAATATGCTTAACGAATCTTACGCCGACGAACAACCTTCAATTATAAGCTTAAGCGACGCACTTCACGCTCGTGCTTCAGTAGGATATTTTCTTTGGGCCTCGTACGGAACTTTCGACAATGACAAGCTTCGAGAAGACTATCTTAAGAAAACTGAGACAAATATCAACGCCTTTGAAGAGGCGGTGAAAAAGTACGAATCCACTCCTTCAACCCCCGACGAGCTTGCTGCTTGGTCTCCAGCTAAAGACAACTACGCCGATTTCATTAAATACTCAAAAGAATCTATGGCTTTGCTGAAAGAAAATACACCATTAACTCGCGAACAGGCTTTAAAACTGATCGCTGGAGGCCCTTGGCAGAAAGCTGCTATCGCCTTTAGAAAAGGAGCCGAAGGAGTTTTGGATAAATACAAAGAAACAGCCCAATTGAATCTAGCGGCTCAAGCCAAGCTAAAGGCCGAAGTAAAAAACTTATTATTGCTCTCTTCATTGATCGCAATTTTCACTACCTTCGGTGTGCTTCTCTGGATTGCGTACAGAACTTCAAGCTCTGTTTCATCAATCGTAACAAATATTAACCACTCAGGGTCTCAGGTCAGTGCTGCTATTGAACAATTAACAGCCGCAGGAATGAATCTTTCGCAAAGTTCCACCAACGCCGCCGCGTCCCTGGAGGAAACCGTCGCTTCGCTAGAGGAGATGACTTCGATGGTACAGATGAACTCGGACAACGCCAAACAAGCAGCTGCACTCTCGGTCAATTCTATCGAGACAGCTACGCGAGGAGAAGTCGAAATTAAGGTGTTGGTCAATTCGATGCAAGACATCTCTGATTCCTCAAAGAAAATTGCCGAGATCATTCACGTCATCGACGACATCGCTTTTCAGACAAATCTATTAGCCCTAAATGCGTCTGTCGAAGCGGCACGCGCCGGCGAGCACGGAAAAGGCTTTGCCGTGGTAGCCGATGCTGTTCGAACATTAGCACAAAGATCGGCAACTGCCGCAAAAGACATCGCTTCACTGATCAAAGAGTCTGTTGAAAAGATTGAGCATGGAACGGTTGTTGCCTCCAAGGGTGGAGCTGTGATGTCAGACATCGTTGTAGCTGTTAAGAAAGTTTCTGATCTAGCAAACGAAATAGCCGCTGCCTCTTCAGAGCAAACAACGGGCATTCAACAAATTTCGAAGGCTATGAATCAGCTAGATCAAAGCTCGCAGTCTAATGCCGCATCTTCAGAAGAAATTGCATCGACTGCAGAAGAGATATCTTCGCAGGCCCTTCAGATGCAAACTCAAGTTGAAAATCTAAGCGCTCAGATTTCGGGGACAACTGTTATGACTGGCCCCACTCCGGTAGCTGTGCAAAAATCTGAAAAGAAAAAATTCGATTCATTTAAGCCAGTTGCTGCCAAGCCAGAAGACAAGAAGCCATCTCAGAATAAAAAAATCGTAGAGTCGAAGCCTGCCCCTCAAACTGTTGCATTAACGGCAAAGTCATCCCCAAGTAGCTCGAAAGATATTATCCCTTTTAATGAGGATGATGGTCGCGGAAATATTGGAGACGCCTCTGGCTTCTGATTTTGTATTAATTTTGAAGAGATTTAACGTTCGCTTTGTTTAAATTTTGAAATTATTTAGACTCAAGTAATAAAGAGAGACTCCGAAAAGAAAATGTACTCCTTTACACTTCTTTTCGGAGTTTTTATATGTTCAAATCAGGAAATTTATCCATCAAAATGAAGTAAGCTGGAGCAACGAATCGTGAACTGACTACTCAAGAACTGAAACACCTTCTAGTCGAGAACAAACATCTTATCGGCACCTGGGTTGGCTGGGAACCAAATGCATGGGATGGGAAAGACGCCGAGTACGTTGGCAAACCCGGCCACGACAAATCAGGCCGCTTTGTTCCTTATTGGTCTTACGACAAAGGCACCGCCTATGTATCTCCACTATTAGATTATGACAAACAAGGTAGTGGCGACTACTATCTGGTACCACTAGCCAGACAAAAAGAAACCGTCGTTGAGCCCTATCTTTACGATATCGCAGGTGTCCCAACATTAATGACATCGTTAACAGTTCCCGTAATCAAAGATGGAAAAGCCTTAGCTGTTGCGGGTGTTGATATTGGCCTTAAGGAACTTCAAGATAAAGTTTCTAAAGTTAAACCCTATTCTGATTCTCAGGCCTATATTGTTTCAAACTCTGGAAACTGGGTGACTCATGAAAACCCTGAATTAATCACAAAACCTGCAGAGTTCGAATTTGAAAATGATAAAATCAAAGCTGCTATTGCAAAAGGCGAGATCGTTGAAATCTCTGGTAAAGATCCCAAAACTGGCCAGGAGTATTTATTTGTGTCTTATCCAATTACAATGGCTGAGTCGGGCTTGCCATGGGCGATGGTAATTAAGACACCGACAAAATCAGTTTTTGCGGCTGCAACAAAAATGCTTTACTCACAAGTCTTCATTTCATTTGCAGGTTTGGTCATCTTACTAGCAGCCGTTTTCTTCGTCGCGACTTACATTTCAAAAGTTATCAGCGATCTTTCAGCGCAGCTAGCCTCATCGAACGGTCAAGTCACAAATGCCATTCACCAACTGACCTCGGCAGGAGTCAATCTTTCGGAGGCCTCTAGTGCATCAGCAGCCTCTTTAGAAGAAACTGTCGCCTCCCTTGAAGAGATGACATCAATGGTAAAAATGAACTCTGAAAACGCAAAATCCGCGGCGGCCCTATCGACAAGTTCTTCCGAAGCGGCTGTCAAGGGAGAGCAAGAAATTAATGAATTGATTATCAGCATGAAAGACATCTCAGAATCTTCTAAGAAGATTGAAGAGATTATCAACGTGATTGACGACATTGCATTCCAAACAAATCTTCTCGCATTAAATGCTTCGGTAGAAGCAGCTAGAGCGGGAGAACACGGAAAAGGCTTTGCCGTAGTTGCTGAAGCAGTTCGTTCATTAGCTCAAAGATCTGCTGTCGCTGCCAAAGACATCACGGATCTAATCAAGGAATCTGTACATAAAATTGAGCGCGGAACAGACAAAGCAGATAAATCTGGCGAAGTTCTAAAGACTATTGTTCATTCGGTTAAGAAGGTCTCTGATTTGAATAACGAAATTGCAGCCGCATCTGAAGAACAAGCTGCTGGAATTCAGCAGATCAGCAAGGCTATGAACCAACTTGATCAAAGCGTCCAATCAAACGCTGCCTCTTCAGAGGAAATTGCGTCCACCGCAGAAGAAATTAATTCACAGGCTAAAAATATGGCCGAGGTTGTTCACCACCTAAATGAAGAAATCTATGGCGAAGACAAGGACTACAAAGCCGCCAGCTAAAAATAAGCCCATAACGAAGAGGAGCTAGTTTATAGCTCCTCTTTTTTTGTCTTATTTTGAGATGGCCCCTACAATGGTCCAGAAATTCTCCGATAAGAATGCTGAGTGAGCTTCAATTTGCCTCACCTCAAGGAGAAAACGTTATGAGCAAGCCAGCAAGAACTCAGCCCCACAACTTTGCCACCAACTGGGATGATCCAAATCCTCACACCCATTCACTATCACCCTTTAAGCGCGAGGGTAAAAAATCTTACGGCAAAACACCACACAGTGCTCGTTCAACAAACCTGAGTCTTAAAAGTATGAAGAAGACTGGATGAGGTCTCTCTTGTCGGCCCAAAATAAAAAAGGGACCTTTAGGTCCCTTTTTTATTTATTAAACTAACTCCCGAAAAGCTTTTTAAAGAATCCAGTGATCTTTTGTCCCAGGCTCTGTTGCTTTTTGACGTGAGCATGATGTGCATGCTTAACGTGTTTGCCCTTATGCGGACCCTTGTGACCTTGTTGAGGTCGTTGCGCATGTTTATGTTGAGGCTTCGATCCTTGAGCTTGAGATCCATGAGGTCTTGAATCATGTCTCTTATGCTCTGGTCGACCAGCGGAAGGACCTTGTCCTGGACGACGCTCTTGTTGCGGACGCCCTTCAGATCTTTCACCACCGCGTGAATGGCGACGATCGTCTCTACCACCATCTCGGCGAGGTCCACGACGATCATCACGACCACCTTCGCGACGGCCACCGCCACCACGACCTTCTTGGCGAGGTCCTTTGTCGAACTTACGATCTCCACCATAACGATCTTCACGAGGGAATGGTTTAAACTCTGTGACCAATTGATCATTTTCCAAGAAACCAATTTCAAGTTTTGTTTTCACATAGTCTTCAACACGAGATAACGACTCAACATCCTTATCACCAACTAGCGAGAAGGCCTTTCCTTCTGCGCCTGCACGGCCAGTACGACCGATACGATGAACATAGGATTCAGCATCTTGAGGCATTTCATAGTTGATAACCATGTCGACGCCTTTGATGTCCAACCCACGAGCCGCAACATCCGTTGCGACCAAGATATTCATCTGGTTTTCAGCTTTAAAAGACTCAATCACTTTGTTGCGTTGATCTTGAGTCAACAAACTAGATATCGCCATCGCTGGGAAGCCGTTGTCTGTCAAAAACTTCGCGATTCTTTCTACGTTCATTTTAAAGTTCGAAAAAATAATCGCCTGCTTCGGCGCATGTAATTTCAGCAAAGATAAAAGATGTTGAGGTTTTTCATCCCCACCGACATGGAAAATCTGATCTTTCACGTTGTCCGCTTTTGTCTGATCGCGGCTGATATTGATCTCAACAGGCTCGGCACCATACTGGTAAGCCGTCGTTAGAACCTCAAAGTTCAAAGTCGCACTAAAGACCAAGAACTGTCTTTTCTCGGGACTTCTTTGAAGAATAAATTTCATATCATCTTTGAAGCCCATATCGAACATACGATCTGCTTCATCAAACACAATCGCTCGAACTTGCTTAAGATCCACCAAGTGTTCTTTGTACAAATCGATCAAGCGCCCAGGAGTAGCCACGATAAAGTCCAAACCCGAAGACAAGGCTTCTTTTTGTTTGTCGTAACCAGTTCCGCCGTAAATAGCAAAACCCTTCAAACCTGAAAACTCTGAAAGCTTTTGAATGTTCTCTTGAACCTGTTCCGCCAGCTCACGCGTAGGAACAAGGATCAAAATAAAGTTGTTCGACTTCCAATCAGCAAAAGCTCTTTTTTCAATCAAAGCTTTTGTCTCTTCGTTGACTTCACCCTGAACTGGGCGCGCGCGAAGAATTCTTTCCATCAACGGAATCAAGAAAGAAGCTGTCTTCCCTGTTCCTGTCTGTGCAAGACCCGCAACATCTCGTCCATCTAAAATTGGTTGAGCGGCTTGTTCTTGAATCGGTGTGCAATCCTGATATCCGATCTTTTCAATTGCTGAATGCAATTCAGGATGTAGATTCAATTCTGTAAATTTCAATGTAATACTCCATTACTTCTGCTGGCCAAATTAACTAATTAACAATTTAAGGTAAGATTCACGGCAAAGATACCTGCCGTTAGAATCCCCCGACGAATGACTTGATGGCATCTAAGAAAGCCTGAGGTTGATCGGAATGCACCCAATGGCCAGCTTGGGGAATTTCGACGCCTCTAATGACTTCGTTCAAGTCGAGCATTTTGTGGTAGTTCTCGCGCGAAAGTTCCTGAGAGTTCTCTCCGCGAATCAGCAGTGTCGGCATCGATAAGGACTCCACTTCATCCCAACGATCTCTATTGCGCCCTGCTTTGACTGATTCTATCATTGCGTCCTTGGAAAATCTCCAGTTCACGCTTCCGTCTTCTTTCTCTTCCATATTCGAGTAGAAGTACTGAGCCAAGACCATCACTGGCTCTCGAGTCTGTGCCTTATTCACAAACTCGCCCATAAAATATTCACGAGCTTCAGCACGGCTTCCAAATGGGGTTGGAACCATACCCAATAAATACTCGTAATACTCATGCGCCGGAGGTTTCCCCTCGGCACCAATGTCCTCAATCACTAATTGGGACACGTACTCAGGAAATCGGCTCGCGAAATTCAGCACATTTCGTCCGCCCATTGAATGCCCGATAAGGATAATCTTCTTCCAGCCCAGTTCGTCTAGGATGGCCTTGAGGTCATTAGCGTAATCCTCAGGCGCATATCCCGAACTTGGCTTCATCGAACGTCCGTGACCACGTTGATCAAATGTCAAACAACGCTCGGTGGACTCGAGGCCAGAAACGATTTTTCGCCAGTTATTCCCGTACCCCATCAATCCGTGTACAAAAACCCACTTGCGACCCTGTTCTGGACCATAAAGCTGAAAGTTGAAATTATCCAAAAATGCCATGGTCGCACCTTAACAGAGGATACTTCCGTTGCCAATTTCCAGTCTTATGGTTTAAATAGATTTCTATGAAACCACAGCTCCACGAGGATTGGATTGATCCTTATGCCCTTCGAATTGTAAGAACCCTCCAAGATGAGGGCTTTGAGGCCTATTTGGTAGGGGGTTGTGTCCGCGATTTGCTGGCAGGCATCCACCCAAAAGACTTCGATATTGCCACCAACGCTTCGCCGCAGCAGGTCAAAAAGAAGATTCCCAATGCTTATATCATCGGAAAACGCTTCCGCCTCGTTCTTGTAAAGCGCGGCGACACTCAATTCGAAGTCGCCACATTCCGCCGAACGGCCTCCAATGATGAAATCAATGCTGAAGATAACACAGTCGAAGGCGATAACTTCTTTGGGACCGCCGAAGAAGACGCCAAACGCCGAGATTTCACAATCAATGGCCTTTTTTATGATCCAGGCAAACATCGCCTGATCGACTACGTGAGCGGAATCAAAGACATAGAGTCTGAAACTTTACGAATGATTGGTGATCCGAAAACTCGCTTCATCGAAGACCCAATTCGTATTCTTCGTGCAGTTCGCCTTTCACACAAGTTGGCATTTCGTCTTGAACCCGAATTGCGAGCCGCGATCATTGAAACCGCTCCGGAACTTAGGAAGTCCGTCTTACCTCGTCGTCGGGAAGAGTGGCTTAAAATCTTGCGTCTGCCTGAACCACGCCTCACTTTTCAAGAACTCTTTGATCTTGGGGTCCTTCACGAAGTACTGGCGGGCCTTCATTTGATCTATGAAAACCCAGATAAGCATCACATCTTTGACTCTTATCTTAATCGCTTTTTTGAAGTTGGCATAAACGTTCACGATCCGATCGAGTCTTTCTCGGGCTTTATGTTAGCATTTATGAAAGCACAGTTAAGCGAGGAAGAACTAAACTTCGATAGTCTTGAGATAGATCAAGGCCTCAACTTTTTTATGCGAGAAGAGCTGGGAATGTTTAAGCTCGAGATGGCGGCTATGTTCCGCGCTTTACAGCTTATCAACGGGCTTAAAAAAATTGAGACTTATCAAAAACGCGGCGAAAGACGCAAAGTTGCCTTCTTAAGCCACGACGCATTCCCCTTGGCATTGAAGTTAGGCCAAATGGACTTTTCGCTAACACCAAACGAAGTGCATTTTTGGCAGGAGCAACTAAAGATTTTTGGTCTTGAATAAAAAAAAGATGCCTTTCGGCATCTTTTTTTTTAAGCCGCATTCCTTTCGGAAACGACATTTAAAATTTCTCCGGCAATTTTATCTAGTGGAAGAACTTTATCAGCCGCCCCTATGTTTACCGCTGCCTGAGGCATACCGTACACCACACAAGTTTCCTCATTTTGAGCAATAGTATACGCACCCGCTTTTTTCATCTCGAGCAAACCATCAGCGCCGTCTTTACCCATTCCAGTAAGTACAACACCAAGAGCATTTTTACCTACATACTTCGCCACTGACTTCATCAAATAATCAGCCGCTGGACGCACGCTGTGCATTGGCGCCTCTTGATGCAACTTTACGTAGTAGTAAGCACCTGAACGAGTCAGCTCCATGTGAAAGTTTCCAGGAGCCAGCAGCACCCGACCTGGCACAACTTGATCTCCTTCTTGCGCTTCTTTGACTTCAAATGGAAACATCTTATTTAAATTCTCGGCAAAAGATTTCGTAAACCCTGGCGGCATATGCTGCACAATCAGCGTTCCTGGAATATCTGCAGGCATGCCCGCTAAAAAGACCTTTAAAGCCTCGGTTCCGCCGGTCGACGAAGCAACAGCGACAACTTGGTGAGTTGTTCTAGCCAGCGACGTACTTTTAGGTTTTGCGATATTAGCACTTGATAGCTTAGGAGCCGTCACTGGTTGAATTCGAGCCTTCGCAACCCCGCGCACGCTTTCAAGAATAGTCTTGGAAAGTGATTCCAATCCTGTACTGACATCGATCGACGGCTTTTCTAAAATTTCAATTGCCCCTGCCTCCATGGCTCGGAAATAAGTTTCAGATCCAGTCTTAGCCAACGACGAAAAAATAATAGTTCTGGTTGGAAAATGCTGCATCACCTTTTCAAGAAAGCTGATCCCATCCATTCGAGGCATTTCCACATCTAATGTCATCACATCGGGTTTCAGCTGGACCAATTTATCACGAGCGATATAAGGATCCGTTGCCGTTCCCACAACCTCGATATCCGGAGCCGCAGAGAAAATCTTTTCCAGAAGTTTTCTAATCACCGCAGAATCATCCACAATTAATACTCTGATTTTAGACATAACTCTTCCTAAATTTTTTGATAAACAGCTCTTGAAAGAGGCTTCAGTTGAGTGCTTTTAACATTGCCTGACTCTGAATGACCTAAGATCAAATACCCTCCGGGCACCAAGCAAGAGGCTAAACTCTCGATCACTTTTTTTGTTGTCGGCTCGTCGAAGTAAATAAGGACGTTTCGACAAAAAATGATATGGAATTTGTTATTGAACTTATAATCACCATTCACAAGATTGAAGTTAGCAAAGCGAATCATCTTATGAATAGAATCTTGAGCTCGATAGTAATCGGTTCCTTCTTTTCGCGCTTTATCAAAATACTTTTGTCGCAATGACGGAGCAAGCCCCTGCATTTCACGGTCTTCATAAACGCCGATCGAGCCCTTCTTCAGAACCTGATTATCGATGTCCGTCGCTAAAATACGTACACGCTGAGCTTGCAGCTCCGTGACGGCTTCTCGGCTGGATATCGCGATGGTATATGGTTCTTGGCCGGTACTTGCAGCCGCACACCATACTCGAACTTCTGATTCTTTTTTAAAGAACTCTGGCAAGGCCTTTTCGTAGAATTCGAAATGATTGGCTTCGCGATAAAACGACGTCATATTCGTAGTCAATGCAGATATGAATTCGTTAATCATATCCGAACGTTTTGACTGCAAAGCCGCCCAGTACTGTTCGTAATCTTGAAAACCATGACGTCTTAAAACTTTGACGATTCTATTTTTAACCAATGCCTGATTTTTTGGAGAATACGGCAAATCAACACCCGCTAGATCATACATTAGCTTGGCAAAATTTTCGAAGACCGACTTTGTAAGTTCGACATCTTCGTACTCCATAATCCCCGGCAGTTTTGCCTCAGGTTTCAACTTGGGCGCTGCGCTCATGCTGCAACTCCTTTAGCGATACCCGCTACGATAGCTCCAGGATCAAGAATCAAAACTGTTCGTCCATCACCCAGAATCGCAGCCCCCGCAACTTCAGGGATTGTCGCCCCTGCAGAAATTGGTTTCACAACAACTTGGGCTTGACCTAAAACGTCGTCTACTGGCATCGCCATCTGTCCAGTCATAGACTCAAGAATCACCAACATTGTTTCTTCACGACGAGCCGCCAAAGTGTCTGAACGCTTTTGTTGAACTGACGGGTCAGCGGCTTCAGCTGCTGTCTTCAATTCACCCAGAACTCGTTCAATATTAATTACTGGCAGCAAGGCTCCTCGGACATTTGCAACCTTACCAGAGCCAGAAATTTCAGTGTAATCTTTCGGAGTCACTCGAACAATTTCACGAATAGAGTGGATAGGTAAAATATAGCGAGTTCCATCCATCGCGACGACGATACCGTCTGTAATGGCTGTACTTAGCGGAATTGTCATACGGAAAGTGGTGCCAACCCCAAGCTTAGACATGATGTTCATCTTACCATTGATTCGATCAAGATTTGATTTAACAACATCTAAACCAACTCCCCGGCCAGACAAATCACTGATCTTTTCGGCAGTTGAAAATCCAGGCATAAAGATGTACTGGAAGACCGTTTCATCAGGAATACTTGCCGGATCGACATTCGACGGAACTAGTCCTCTTTCGATGGCTTTTGCTAAAACTTTTTCGCGATTGATACCACCACCATCATCAACGATATCGATGATAACATTTCCACCTGATTGCTTTGCAGAAACTGTGACTTTTGCAGTCTCTGGCTTGCCGCGCTCTTTACGGGTCTCACGTTTTTCAACACCGTGATCCATCGCATTTCGCACTAAGTGAACCAATGGGTCATTAAGAAGTTCAAAAACCGTACGTTCAACTTCCGTTTCCTCACCCATTAATTGCAGATCAACAGGTTTATCTAGACTTAAAGAAACGTCGCGAACAATACGCTGAATTTTGATAAACAAAGATTTTAAAGGCGTCATGCGAATGCTCAACGTTTTCTCGTAAAGTTCGCGGACAGACTTATCTAACTGATCAACAATAGCCTCTAGGCGAAGATTTCCACTGTTGCGCACAGTTTCGTCGTGAACCAATTGGTTCTTAAGAACGACCAGCTCTCCAACTGCATCCAAAACAGAGTCTACACGACCCGTATCTACTTTGATTGTACTTGTTTCTTTTTTCGCGACAGTTGGGCCCTTCGCCGGAGACGATCCGCCTCCACCTGAAGAAGCCGGAACAACTTTTGGCTTCTCAGGAGCTGGTGTCGCTACAGCTGCGGGAGTCGGTTTTACAGACTCAACAACAGGGCTTACAACAGCGGCAGGCTGCGCACCTGATGCTTGAAAAACTGATTCATCAACTTTTGTCTCTTCCAACTCTGGAACCAATTTTAGTGCAGGCGCTGACAATAATTCTTCGACAGGGGCAGACCCCAAAGACAACATCGCATCGTCCTCAACTGAAATCGGTGCCGATACAGGGGCTTGGGTTTCGCCAGCCGGAGGTAGATTGTTTTGACGTCTAAATTCAGCCGCCTCCTCGGGAGGCAATTGAGATAGCAACTCTTCCATCAATTCAAGATTCATCACATCATCGCCTTCAGAAGGAGTTGTGACATTATGGTCACCCACTTTCACTGGCAACGGAGCTGAATCAATTTGCCCCAGGGCCATTGCCTCTGGAGAAGCTTTAATTACCGAAACAGCCTCATCGGCTACTTGAGCAGCCGCCGCATCGATATTAGAAAAGAAATCATCCGGAGCTGGCGGCGGTGGCAAACTAGCTGCAGCTACCGCCTCTACTTCGCGAATCGGCTCGTTATGATGCTTAGAGGGCTTGCCCGACAAACTCTCCGAAAAAGCCACCAATTGAGCCACCAAAGCAGAGGTATCCCAAGGACCATCTTCCCCTTTTTGTAGGGATGCGATGCGATTCTTTAGTTCATCGCCAGATTGAAGTAAAAGAGAAATAATATTTGAATTAACATGCTGGGGATTGCTACGCAGAAGATCTAATAGATCTTCAACAACGTGACCGAATTTTGATAGATCAGCTAATCCCACCGCCGCAGCTCCACCCTTAACGGAGTGAGCAACGCGAAAAATTTGCGTCAAATATGAATGCGGATCATCACCGTTCTCCAAACCGAGCATACTTTCTTCATATGACTCTAGCAGGAAAGCCGCTTCATTCAAAAACTCCGTCTGTAACTCGGCAAAAAATGCATTATCGCTCATCTTATCAAATCCTTTTTCAAGAAAATCTTGATCATTTATCAGAAACGTTATCGGCACTCCTTTGAATATATTAGCGGTCTCTAAGTCCAGACGTACATTAAACCATCTTAAAGTCCGAGGTCTCATTTTAAGACGAATACACAAGTTCTTATTCAACTTAGGTCCTGAAGATTAAAATCTTGAATAACTTGCCGTATTTTCCTTAAGTCCCTGGCTTTTTTTCTCGATGAGGTAAAGGTGCAGACATTTCAGAAAGGCATAGTTTATGAGCGATATGCATAAAGCAAAACCGGGACAGTACCTTACTTTTCAATTAATGAACGAACAATATGGCGTGGCCATCGAGACAGTTCGTGAGATCAACCAATACGGAGAAGTAACTCCAGTTCCACGCACACCTGAATATGTTAAGGGTGTGATGAATCTTCGCGGTAAAATTATTCCAGTTGTAAATCTTCGAATCAAATTTGGAATGGACGCACACGATATCACTCGTGACACTTGTATTATTGTTATTGATACCGAAATCGGCCAAGTGGGCATGATTGTCGATGCGGTCAAAGAAGTAATGGACTTCGCAGAAGCACAAATTGAACCCCCTCCAATGCTAGGAAATGAAAAGACGATGTCTTTCGTACGAGGCATGGGCAAGGTTGACAAAAATGTCGTGATTTTAGTTGATGTTGTATCAGCCTTTAGCGCCGAGCAGATGTCTGAAATTGGACATGTTTCCGATCACCAAGCAGCTGCCTAAGAAAAAAGCCACCCAGAGGGTGGCTTTTTTTATTTTAAAACTTCTAAGGCCGCTTTAACGACGGACTGGGAATCCAGTCCGTGTTTTTTATAAAGCTCTAATGCTGTGTATGCACTCTGACCGAAATCAGATTTAACTCCCAAAGTCTTACCAGTAAAATGAAAACCCTTTGTCATCAATTCATGCGCTAACATTTGACCAAAGCCACCTACGACTTGATGATCCTCGACAGTAACAAAAGCAGAATTTGTATTTTTAATGATGTTTGCAATAAAATCCGTATCTATTTGATTAACAGAATGAGTGTGAACACAAACAGACCCGACTCCCTTTTCTGCTAATATCTTTTGCGCTTCTAAAATCTGAGGAACCAGCGAGCCCGCGGTCAATAAAGTCACAGCTTTCGAAGCCTTCAATTCAGACCTATTATCCGAAAGAACAACTGAATGTCCCAATTTATAACTTAAATTTGGCGCAAAACTCTTTGGGAAATTCTCTCGTCCCAAAAAGAATATTGTTGATGCTGGAGTCTTTCCTTGTCTACGAGCCTCAGCAAAATCCTTGAAAGCTTGATATACCAGCGCCTCGGCTTCCTCTGAACAAGATAGACAAACCAAATTTACATGTGGAATAGAGGCTGTCATTGCGATGTAACTTAAAGCTTGGTGAGACGCTCCATCTGCCGCATCTTGAAATCCGGTATGCGAAAAAATGGCAATGACTGGCGCTTCTGACAAAGAGGCCATTATAAATGGCAAAGCCCCTTTTGTAACACCAAACTGCGCGAAGGTATCAACAACAGGAATAAAGCCAACCTTTGACATTCCGGCCGCAGCCGAAATCATGTTTGACTCTGCAACGCCAACATCCAAAGACGCTTCTGGAAACTCTTTACGGAAGTCGGCGACTCCCGTTGAGCCCGGCAAATCCGAGGTCACACTAACGATTGGCAGACCCTCTTTACGAGCTTTAATCATCGCTGCAGCGACGCCCTTTTGAATTTTTTCACCCGAATCTTTAAGACCTAAAGCTTTGATATCCGCCTCGGTTTTCAACAACTCCTGAATCCATTGATCAAATACTTCGGGATACTTTTCGCCAGCATAGATTTCGGATAGGAAAGCCGAAAGCTCGGTCGGGCTTTTTAGTGGAAAGCCATGACCTCCCGACGCAGACTCAGCCGTTTTCTTGGTGCCAATACCTTTGATTGTTTTAGCATGAATGGCAACAGGTTGATTTGGATTCTGTCGAGCCCACTCAATCGCCGTCGCAATGGCTTCAGTACATTTTTGCAAATCGTTACCTTCTGCCAATGAAATAACCTTCCATCCCAATGTCTCAAAAGCTTTAAATGTCGGCTCCATAGAGAAGGCGTCTTTATCAATACGACCCGAAAGTTTTGTATTGTTATCGGTGATAATCAAAACATACGGGGCAAGTTTTCCGGCTTTAGCCATACCTGGAATGGCAGTGAAAGCCTCTTTGGCTTCACCTTCCATAGCCGCACCATCAGAAACAACAGTGACTGTAACTCGCGAAGAACCAGCAAGTTTATCCCCCATCGCCAAACCTTGTGATTGTGGGACAGCAGATCCTAATGGACCATTTGAAATTTGAACGCCTTCTGGAAAGCAATGAACTTCGCCATGCCCGGTCAGTCCACTTTCAATAGATCGAAATTTTTTAAGACTGTTTAAACTTAAACCTGCAAATCCATATGTTGCCTTTAGAGCATAAAGACCGTTTTCACAGTGACCAGCGTCATTCACTAAATTGTAAAGTTCGTGCCAGTTTTGGTTTTTCTTGTGAGCCTCGGTATAAACCAAGGCATACAATGCCGAATTCAATTCAGCCAAAGCTGCAGGACCACCATAATGGCAGGCAGCGCCCCCTAGAACGGCATTCATATCCATCAACGAGATTAAGGCTCGAATGGCTCGAGGATCGGCGGCTTTAAAAACCCCTTTATTTTCGACTTTCACGTCGATCGGGAATTGAGGTTCAATTGATTGAGGATTGCCAGCTAATTTGGTTTTCATTTGAATTGGATTGTTCATAGGAATATTCTTAACGCCGCAACGAAGGAACATCAAATGCAAAAGCTATTTCCTCATGAACTTCGCAATATGTTTAAGGTCGAACTACACCGACACCTGGACTGCTCGGTGCGTTGGAGCACCCTTGTTGAACTAGCCCCCTCGCTGGGAATCGAACTTCCGTCGGATTCTAAGGCCCGCCGAGAAATGTTTTTGATCTCTGAGCCCATGAAAGATCTTGAAACGGTACTAAAAAAGTTCTTACGAGCCCAAAAAGTCCTCGCCTCTGAGGAAATTCTTACTCGAGTCGCCTTCGAGGCCTGCGAAGATGCCTATAATGACGGCATTCGCCTTCTAGAACTGCGCTACGCCCCCACCTTTATTTTGGACGGCCACAGCAATCTGACCGCCGAGAAAATCCATTTGGCTTTCCTCAAAGGTCTACAGATGGCTCGCTCAAAATTCGAGCTCAGTGTAGGGCTTATTTGTATTTTACAAAGAATAAAAAGCCCCGATATCGCATCAGAAATCACTTCTTTTGCAATTGAACACAAAGACAGCTTCATTGGAATAGATTTGGCCGACAATGAAGATGCCTGCGAGCCAAGAACTTTTGAAAAAGTTTTTAATCGGGCAAAATTGGCCGGCCTTCACATAACCGTCCACAGCGGCGAATCTCCGGGAACTGCAAAATGGGTTGAAGACTCGGTCGAAATTCTTGGAGCCGAGCGTATAGGACACGGTATTCAAATCATCAACGAACCGAGTGTCTTAAACTTCATCAAAGACAAAAAAATTCCTTTAGAGGTTTGCCCCATTTCAAATTGGCTTACTCAAGCTGCGGTGACACATATGTCTCACCCGATTCGCAAGCTTCAAGAACATGGAGTTTTGGTCACCATCAATTCAGATGATCCAGGTATCTTCGGGACCACCCTCAGCGACGACTACCAAGTTCTGGCTGATGTGCACTCTTTTACAGAATCAGACTTCAAAAAATGCAATCAGACGGCCTTCGATCACAGCTTTTTAAAAGATAAACAAAGATTCAAACATCTGTTTTACGCGTAAAGGATATCATGACCACAACTCAATCTTTTGATTTCTATCCCCCCATCGAGCCCAACAAAACAGGCATGCTCAAAGTCTCGGACATTCATACTCTTTACTGGGAAGAATGCGGCAATCCTGCCGGCGTCCCCGTCGTATTTGTTCACGGCGGCCCTGGAGGAGGAGTCTCTCCGGACCATCGACGTTTCTTTGATCCTAAGTTCTATCGCATCATCCTTTTCGATCAAAGAGGCGCTGGCCAATCGACTCCTTGCGCGGAGCTTCGTGAAAACACCACTTGGGATTTAGTCGCTGATATCGAGACACTTCGAAAAATGTTAAACATTGAAAAATGGATCGTTTTCGGAGGCAGCTGGGGCTCGACACTCGCTTTGACTTACGCAATCAAGCATAGCGAAAAAGTGAAGGCTTTAATTCTTCGGGGCATTTTCTTATGCCGACCATCAGAAATCAAATGGTACTATCAAGAAGGAGCCTCCAATATATTTCCTGACATTTGGGAAGAATATCTTAAGCCAATTCCCGCAAATGAGCGAGCAGACCTGGTCGCTGCTTACTATACTCGCCTAACACATTCAGACTACAATACACGGCTCGAGGCCGCCAAAGCCTGGAGTAAGTGGGAAGCCGCGACTTCAAGACTCTATTTAGACCCTAAAGCCGTAGATGAATTTGACGATCCTGATTATGCCCTTTCGTTTGCAAGAATCGAATGCCATTACTTCATAAACAATGCTTTTTATGACTCCGACAATTGGATTCTTGAAAACATCGAAAAAATTCGTCATCTACCATGCTGGATAATTCAAGGACGCTACGATGTCGTCTGCCCCGCCCGCTCGGCCTGGGATCTCCACAAGGCTTGGCCCGAGGCAAAATTTACAATAGTGGCCGATGCTGGACATGCCGCCAACGAGCCCGGAACTCGATCTGCATTGATCAATGCCACCGAGGCCTGTAAAGCGATTTGACACTCATAACTCTTTTACTTTCTAGATGACGAAAATTGTCTTCTAGTTGTTTTATCCCCCAAAAATTGATTTAACTCTGCCAACCAAAGCCAATACTTTGGTTGGAATTTGAAGGGATATCCGTGGGGTTAAAGTCAAAACTATCCATTTTAGGAATTGTCGGACTCAGCTTACTTCTTCAAGCCTGTCAGGGTTCTAATAAATGGCAAAATCTTGATTTAAAAATCAATAGTCAATCCCAAGATGCCATCATCAACGGCAGTATCGTAGGTGCTCAAGATCCTATCGCAAAATCCGTTGTAGGTGTCTTTGACTTATCATCGGGCGAATTATGCTCTGGAACTCTTATTGCCGAAGATATCATCTTAACGGCTGCTCATTGCATCGGAGTAGATCATTCCAAAATGATGATTATCTTTGATCGCGAGTTAAACTTAAATTCAGAAATGAAACCGGCCTCGAAAATCGAGATTTCAAAATACTGGGAAACCAATCAACACAACGAGAAAGACGTTGGTGATCTAGCTCTTATTCAGTTTTCCGGTGGCACCCCAAAAGGTTACATTGCGGCTAAATTAATTTTCACTGCAAAAACCTCGAAGCAAAAACCAAGCGTAGTTGCTGGCTTTGGCGTAAGCAATGGTCAAGATCTTAGCGGAGCAGGAACACTTCGCAAGACCTCAATCTTCATCGAAGATTTAGAGTTTTCTCAGACTGAAGTTTTGATTTCTCAGAAACATGGTTCAGGAGCTTGCCACGGGGACTCTGGTGGCCCCATCTTTACAGAATTTAATGGAACTAACTTTGTATGGGGCGTGGTATCTCGCGGGGTAAAAGACCCCCTGAATGACTGCTCACAGTTTGCGGCCGCAACCAGTCTTTTTGCGTACAAATCTTGGATCTATCAAAAAATTCAACTTCTTCAAAGATCATTGGTTGATCGCAATTTGTAAAATGAAACGGCAAGCATCATCCCTTGTTTTACTCTCGCTCTTGATTGGTTCTTGTGCCCCCACGCAAGACCCTTCTAGATTTAAAGAGCCCTCATCCGCTGCTGATTTATTTGAAAGTGCGATTCTAAGCCCAGATTCAGAAGCATTAAAAGCAGGGCCTCAGAATTCTTTGGCGCTGCTGTTTAATAAGAACTCGAACGATATATGCACGGCCGTATTTGTTCAGCCTCGCATTCTTATGACGGCAGCTCACTGCCTCAAAGACCCTAAAGAGCACTACACAGCTGCTTTGGGACTTGAACCCCAAAAAGGGAATTACTTTGCTCGAAAAATTCAAAAATGGAAAAAGCACTCCCAATTGGATCTGGCCGTGCTTTTATTGGACAAAGAATTCCCCAAAAACTGGAAAGCATTGCCTTTACTTGCTCGCCTCCCCAGACCCTCTGAAAGAGTTCTTATCTTAGGCTACGGCCTTACAAATAAAAACGTACGTGGAAAACTAGAAGGTTCATATTTAACAGTCAAAGACATCACCCAAACCAATGAAATTCTCTTTGATCAAACCGAGAAAAATGGAATCTGCTTCGGGGACTCAGGCGGTCCTTTGTTGATAAGTGGGCCGAAAGGTTGGCTGATTGCCGGAATCGCTGCTTCCGTGCGGCACCCAATACTCAGTCCTGATGAAAATAAATGTTATTACGAATCTTTCTTCACTGCGACCCTACCCGCTGCTGGCTGGGTATACGCAGCTTCAAGTGAACTTTTGAATCCATGATTGAATTTCGGCAGCGATAAATGCTGGCTGGTCAAATAATACCCGATGAGAGGCCCCATCGACATTAACATAGGATAATTTATATCCAGACTCCCTAAGCGCTTCTGCTTGGCCTAGAAACTTCTGATCTAAAGCTCCAGTCATCCAGACAATCTTCGCAGCCAGCTCTTGCAAGACACTACGCATGTTTTCCTGTGAGGCCAATGACCAAGTTGTTAAGGCTAATTCTAATAAGTGGCGCTCGTAATCTTTCTCGAGCCGTACAGGCTCGGCTTGGCTTTCATTAAAAACAGGTTGAGCATTCCACGAACGAATCAAAGACTCCCAAGGAGCACTTTTAAATAAATTTGCCCACTCGGTATCCTTGATCCATCGTTGTTCGCGATCTTTAAAACCGACAATCTCTCCGGCACTGCTATCATCAAATCCAGGATTGGTAGAAATTAAAATAGATTGATCCCATAGCTCTGAGTGCTCTCGAAGTGCATGCAATGCCAAACGCCCCCCAAGAGAATAGCCCACCAACAAGCGGCGACCAGAAATTGAGCCAGCGTACTGATTGAAATTTTTGGCCCACTCATTAAAAGAATTAACCGAACTAAGCAATGGATTCGACATGTAATCAACAGCATGGAAACTGACATTGTCGATTTTAGAAATGTACTTTCGGACTTCACCCCAATCTGCGGGACGCCCCAAAAATCCATGCAATAAAAATACGTTTAGTCTTTCCAAATCTCCCCCAAGTCTTTCCAGAATAACTCAGTCTGGTCAGAATCGGGTACTAATTCAATTACTTGTTTATTGGAAACTTCAAATTTATCTGGAATTTGACGCCACTCTTGGTAGTCCCATGACCACATTTTCGCCCAATCTGTAAAAGAAATATCATGGCGATTTAAATAGATTTCTTTTTGAAACATTCTGTTGAAAATTTGTCCACCTTTGTTGTTGATGACAACAATTCTCAGTTTACAAGATTCCTCCATCTGTCTCTCGATCCATAAAGCCGACAAATCATACATGGCAGTCAGGTCTCCGATGATAGCCCAATTTTCAGAATGAGAATGCGACCACCCCAAAAACGAAGAAATTTGTCCATCGATACCATTCGCCCCACGATTTCCAACCACTCTTAATGGCTTAGCCTCGAAATCTGCGCAAAGGTCCCATTGCCGAATAGGCAAACTATTTCCCAAGTATACACTTTGTCCTTTTAGCTTCTTAGACAACTGATGAACCAGAGAGGGCTCTGCCTGTGGATACTTCTGATAAAGATCATGAATCGCTTTTGACTTAACTTTATCAAACTGAATTTTCTGCCAATCGATTTTATGCTGGCACTGAATTTCAACTTGCGACAAAGCATCCATACAAACAAAGTGAGTGGATTCTCTGGAAAGTCCCGTATAGTGATTATAAGACACCGTCAAAACAGGAAGATCTTTGTGCTTCTCTTCGAGGTCTCTCCAAATTCGCGCCGTAGGTATACCACCCAATCGCAAAATAGAATCACAAATACCTCTCTCGATAAGTGCCGACACCGACTTTTCTCCGGACAATAAAATATTATCCGACAATTCCGGATGCCCTCGAAGGCCCGAGATCCCTTCGGCATAGACTGGAAACTTATATCTTTTCAAAAATTCGACAACCGTCTTCTGTGCTCGATCTGGGATGTACCCCAGCAAAACAACAGGCCGGTGAGTTGAAATAAACGACTCAATATCATCCAAAGCATTCATTGGAACTTGCTCTGGCATCTTCTTCCATTGAGTTTTTTCTGGGATATGAATCTGACCAATTGGACCATCAATCAATGGTTCCTCAAAGCACACGTTAACTTGTATCGGCTTTTTCCAAGAAAGATTGTTAAACGAGACGTGATTATTTTCTTTATCAAGATCGATCGAAACTTCGTTGTAATAAGAAAATATTCCGACCTGATCTATCGTTTGTGGAGCCCCTGTGCCTCGGAAGCGTTTCGGGCGATCAGCCGTAATCATAATCAACGGCAAAGAGGAGTAAGTCCCTTCAACAGCAGCCGGTAACAACTCGGCAACCGCTGTTCCCGAAGTAGTGATCACCGCCACTGGAGTTCTAGTCACAGCGATTCGGCCTAAGGCAAAAAAACCCGCAGAACGCTCTTCGAAAAAATTCCAAAGTTTTATGTGACGATTGGCATCCATGACCTGAACGAATGGGCTGTTACGAGCTCCAGCGCATAAAATAAATTCTTTTACTCCAATATCCACCAATTGCTGAATAATACTTTGAGCTAGCTCGATATTTGTCATTTCATAAATCCCAATAATTTTTTAACGCTCGATCTTTTTTGGACAAGTTCTTTCCATTCCCTGTCCAACTGGCTGCCCATAACGACCCCACAGCCGGAACCAATCCGTATGCCCCATTCATCCCATTGAATCTGACGAATTGCAACGATTGCGACAGCCTCATCCAACCGCCCCACGACAAAAGGAGCACCAAAACAACCTCTTTCTTTTTGCTCTGGCATTTGCAACATCCAGTTCGCCCCCACCGATCGAGGCGCCACGCCCAAAGCTGGCGTTGGATGCAAGGCCTGCACAAAACGATCGACAGCATATTGCTTATTAAGTAAGACCTTGATCGGAGTATAAAGATGATACAAGTGAGGCAGCTCTAAAACTGTCGTCTCTTGCACTTCCACCTTGCCAAAATTATTTAAAACTTGCGCAATATCCTCTATCACCAGTTGATGCTCATGGCGTTCTTTATTGTCGTGCAAAAGCAACTCGGCTCCCGCCCCATTCGCAGGTAAATTTGCTTTGGGTAAAGTCCCAGCGAGTGCCATCGTTTCTAATTCATTTTGCTTCATTCTGAACAAAATTTCCGGGCTCACTCCAAGCGAACCCGCCGATTGGTTCCACTCGCCATAGACATGCAAATTTTCCGGAGCCTGTGTGGCGCATATCAGCGCCTGTGCCTTCAAGGCAGAATTAAAAACTTGTTTAGATTTTTCAAAGACAATAGGCACAGCCTTCGTAATTGTTCCCTTTTCGATCGCCGTTTGTATCGTTTGAAAACTCTGTTGAAAACTTTCAAACGAAGCCTCTTCCCAAGGAACCTCTGTGAGTTCGCAAAACACTCCGAGGCTGCGTTGCTTTTCTACAAAAGATGTCAAAATCGAGGTAAACTCAGACTGAGAAAGTTCGATGTGCTTACTATAAACACGAGCTGCCTCGGGCTTGCATTCAAAAAAATTGGCATAAGTAATTGAAATTTCTTCATTATTTAAATCAACTGAACTTTTAAAACCACCCCAAAACAGATGGATACGCTGATTATTTCGCCATAAAGCGCCCTCTGCCAAAAAGTTTGTAATGTCATCTGGCGTTATGCTATTCTGCCGCTTCACAAAAGACCCCGGTTTTCGAGTGTAAAAGTTAAGAGTTCTTCCTCAATGATGTTAGACTAGTACTTGGGCAATTTGTAGATATACGTATTATGGAAACGCAAAGCATGCAAACAAAGCAATCAACCCAAACTGTCAATATATGCGGCTACGAAGTTGGCGGGCCAGCATTTACCGTCATTGCAGGTCCATGCTCCATCGAAAGCAAAGAGCAATTTCTTGAAACCGCAAGCCACGTTAAAAGTCAGGGCGCCTGTCTTTTACGCGGAGGAATTTGGAAAGCTCGAACCTCTGCCAAAGCCTTTCAAGGCCTCGGCTCCTCATCTTTTGAATTCATCAAAGATGTTCTTAAAGAAACTCAAATGGGATTGGTGTCTGAAGTTGTGGACGCAAGACAGATCGAAGAAGTTTATGACTTCGTGGACTGTTTTCAGGTTGGTTCCCGCAACATGCACAACTACGAATTACTTAAAGAGCTAGGCAAACAAAAAAAGCCCGTTATGCTAAAGCGCGGTTTTGCCGCCCTCATTGAAGAGTGGATCAAAGCCTCTGAATATGTAACCAATGGTGGAAATCCGAACGTTATTCTTTGCGAGCGAGGCATTAGAACTTTTGAAACGGCAACACGCAACACCTTAGATCTGAACGCTGTGGTCTACGCCAAACAGCATTCAAATCTTCCCGTGATTGTAGATCCGTCTCACGCAGTAGGTATTCGCGCCTTAGTTCCTCAGCTAGCTTGGGCTGCGGCAGCTGCAGGCGCCGACGGAGTTATTGTCGAAGTCCATCCCCGACCTGCAGAAGCCTTATCGGATGGAATGCAAGCATTAACTTTTGACGATTTCTCTTCAATGATGTCACGCCTTGAAAAAATCTTAACTGCCGTGGATCGTCCACTTCAAAAGGTCAAGTAATGATGAAGCACTCTCCAAATCCAGAAACTATTCGATCGATGTTTTCTAAAGTCGCTGCTAACTATGACAAGGCCAACTCGGTCTTATCAGTAGGCATCCATCACTTATGGAGAAAAAAACTTGTAAAGTGGTCCGGCGCTAAATCAGGCCACAATGTTTTAGATTGCGCTACTGGGACCGGAGACCTTGCAATTGAATTCAAACAAGTCGTCGGCACTTCAGGAAAAGTTGTAGGCACAGATTTTTGTGCTGAAATGTTGATTCCAGCCCCAGGAAAAGCTCAGTCTAAAGGACTTGAAATCGAATTTGCTCAGGCGGATGTAACCCAGTTGAATTTTCAAGACGCGAGCTTTGATATCTCCAGCATCTCTTTTGGGATTCGCAATGTTGGCGATCCGGTAAAAGGCCTCTCCGAACTTGCACGGGTTGTCAAACCCGGTGGATACGTTATGGTCCTCGAGTTTGGTCAAGTTGATCTTCCTGTATTTGGCTCACTTTATAATTTCTATTCAAACAAAGTGCTTCCAACTATTGGCGGATGGGTAACTGGGCAAAAAGAGGCCTATGAATACCTCCAAAAATCCTCTGCAGCCTTCCCCTGCAAAGAGGAATTTGTCGCTATGATGAAGCAGACGGGTCGTTTTGAAACAGTCGAGTATAAATCTTTAACTGGTGGCATTGCTTATATCTATAAGGGTAAGGTAAGATAGAGACATGCGATTTTCAAATGTTAGATCTTTTTTAACTATGATCTCTTTCTGCGGCAGACAACAGCCGGAGAATAAATTCATTTTCTCGTAGACCTTAGAGCACGTCATTTAATCTAAGGTCTTCCCCAGTCACATCCTCTATGTGACTTTTTTATTTCAACAAATACTTATCTATTGGTTTTAAATAAACCAATTAAAAAGGAAACTCTTTATGAGCACTCCATCTATTATTTTATCAAAATCAGATTATGAACGTATTTCCCTACTTATCTTTCGCAATAATCATCCCCAAGCAGAACTGCTTGCCGAAGAACTGGACCGAGCGGTGGTAACAGCAGATTCTGAAGTGCCATCAGACGTGGTACAAATGAATTCAAAAGTTCAATATCAGGACGCATCTTCCGGCCAGATCATTCAATGCCAGCTGGTATTTCCAGAAGATGCTGACCTTGCTAGCAATAAAATTTCTGTTCTGGCGCCGATCGGAGCTGCTCTGATTGGCCTTTCGGTCAATCAAGAAATAAATTGGCCGCTACCCAATGGAAACAATAAAAAAATTCGCATCCTAAAAGTAGAATAAAAAAAAGCCGCCCCATGGGCGGCTCTCATTTTTAATAATGCCAAGGAAACTTTGTGAAATCTTTAGGACGCTTTTCTAAGAACGAGTTACGTCCTTCAGTCGCTTCTTCAGTTCCATAAGCCAATCTAGTTGCTTCACCTGCAAATAACTGCTGACCAACCAAACCATCATCAAGCAAATTAAATCCAAACTTAAGCATACGCATTGCTGTTGGCGACTTAGAGTTCATCTCTTTCGCCCACTCAAGCGCCACACGCTCTAGATCTTGATGTGGTATAACCGCATTGCACATACCCATCTCGAAGGCCTCTTGCGCGGAATAATTTCGACCTAAGAAAAAGATTTCCCGAGCTCGCTTTTGCCCCACCATACGCGCTAAATAAGCCGAACCATAACCGCTATCAAAACTTGCAACATCCGGATCAGTTTGTTTAAAGATGGCATGTTCTTTCGAAGCTAAAGTCAAATCACAGACCACATGCAAAGAATGACCACCACCAACAGCCCATCCAGGTACAACTGCCACGACTATCTTAGGCATAAAGCGAATCAAGCGCTGAACTTCTAAAATATGAAGACGTCCCAACCGGGCCCTAGCAAACTTATCATTTTCTGTTGAACCGTCAGCGTACTGATAGCCGTCTTTTCCACGAATACGCTGATCTCCGCCAGCACAAAATGCCCAGCCACCATCCTTTGGCGATGGCCCATTTCCAGTTATCAAAACAACACCCACATCTGGAGTGACTCGCGCATGCTCTAATGCTGTATACAATTCATCAACAGTTTGTGGTCGAAATGAATTTCGACAATCAGGCCTGTTGAACGCAATTCGCACAGTTCCCTGATCCTTGGCTCGGTGATAGGTGATATCCTCGAAATCAAAACCTGGAACTTCATCCCACCATTCAGGCGTAAAAATATCAGAAACTTTTTTCATTTTAATTCTCCTAAACCTGATCCGTTCGCTTCCAAAGAACATGATCTGCTAAAACTAAATTCACCATTGCTTCTAACACAGGAACAGCCCGGGTCACAATAAAGGGGTCATGACGTCCCTGCTTTGCCACGTCTAATAATGAACTTGTGGGCTTAAATGAGACTCGTAGCAATAGATCTTCTCCCGTCGAAATCCCACCGCGGATTCCTCCGTAGACCTGCTGTGATCCTTTATGAAACTGTACTCCTGGAATCTGAGCACTAGCAAAGCCTTCTCCAAATTCAACGCCGTTAACAGCCCCCACGCTCATAAGAGCCATTGCTAAATCAGACTTTAACTTATTAAATACGGGCTGACCCAATCCAGCGGGTAGACCCTGAACCCAAACTTCTGCACATCCTCCCAACGAATCACCGCTAGCCTGAGTCTGTTTCAAAAGCTCACGCACTTCCAAGTGTCTCTTAGATGGGAAACGTGCTTCAAATTGATCCACATCAACCCGCCCCAACCCGGCCCGGTCTTCATCACTCAAAGTGATTGAACCAACCTGACTTGTATAACCACAAACTTTCATTTTCGGAAACAGCTGCTTCAACAGCATCGCAGCAACAGCTCCCCCCATCACTCGGCTTAAAGTTTCACGTCCTGACGAACGGCCTCCGCCCCGATGATCAGAATGACCAAATTTCTGCTTCCAAACATCGTCAGCGTGTCCCGCCCGTGGTGAACTTTTAATCGCTTCATAATCGTTCGACCGCTGATCACTATTTCTAACCAACATCGCTATCGGAGTGCCCAATGTCACCCCCTCAAAGACTCCGCTTAAGACTTCTACCTGATCTGACTCAGACCTGGCAGAAACTACTTGTTGACCAGATTCTGAGCGTACACCGGGCCTGCGGCGATCCATCTGTTTTTGTAAATACGCAAAATCAAATGGCAGGCCTGCAGGACATCCGTCGATCACCGCCCCCAAGCCAACACCATGACTTTCGCCAAATGTAATCAACTGAAATCTATTTCCAAAAATATTCGCACTCATATCTCTTCCTCACACTGGTCCCAGAAAATTCTTTGTGCCTGAGCCTGGGATCTGAACATAGTTTCGCCTGATTCATATTTAGCGCGCACCAATTGCGCATACTCACGCCCTAAAGAGTCTTCTTTATAATTTAAATCATAAACGATGGATGGATGCCAATCACTGGGCGGCATTTTGGTTTCCGATAGACGTGGAGCCGCCCAGATCACTATTTTGGGGGACTCAATCTCTGCAAACGAATCCCGAGCCCGCCCCGTCCGTGACGAATAGTGAACTGCCTTGGGAGCGACTGCTTCAACACTGTCCAAAGTGCCACCACCGCCCCATACAACTACGCTTGTGGCAATATCACCCAAAGCTTCGATACCTTCCAAGTGAGTTCTTAAGCCAGTAGCATCTGTGCTCGTGGCCCGAATTATTCTTTCTTTTATAAACAAGGTATTAACGGCTTTTAAATTTGCATGTGCCCAAACCGCCATTGAATTTTTTAACGGAGAGGTCACTGCGGCATGAGTCATTCCGAGTTCGACCAAGACATCTTGCGCCTCGACCAACTCTGAATCCTTCACGCGAATTGCAAAAACCGGCATGGATTTTTTAAAAAAGTAATCAGAATGTTCGATCGGAGTCCAACTATGATGGACGGGATCTCCAAGCACAGCCGCGAAAGACTCAAAAGCATCAGGAAGCATCATAAATTCGAATAATGAAGGTTGATCCTTTGCAGAGCCATCCATTTCTTTTACAAAATTCAATAACATCTTTCGGTACTGATAAAGGCGGTACCACTTCCAACGTCCGTCTAACGATCTTGGTAAAAAGCTTCTGTGAATGGGATCTTGTCTCTGCCAAAGGTGCGCAAACTTAAGACTTGGCCAATCATTTACCATTGGGGACCACTTGAAATAGGTCGCTTTGTCGGCATACTGCTCAAATATCATTGGATTGTTAACTTCGTGCAAAGAAAGAATTCTAGATGATAATTTCTTTCCCAAAAAATCCTCTGACGGGGCTCCCATTTCTAGAGCCCAATCATAAAAATCTGCCTCAAAGTAGCTATCTAAAATCTGCGTCGAATTTTTTCGATAAGAATAAATAAACTTTTCATCGGACAAACTTGCAAGAGCTAAACTCATCTCATCTTTGGTTAGCAAATCATCGCGAAGTTCGAAGGCCTTGTATCGCCCCTTCAATTTCTTTACAACTTTATCCCACTTACTTCCAATAAACATATCCGGAAGTAGGGTTAACACAGCCTCGGATCGTTCAAATGAATCAGCGAAGAGCTCTTTCTCTACCGAAAAAGCCCTTTTTTTATAGCTCAAATCACCTTCTGGCATTAGATAGGTCCACGTCGCTTTTTTACGATATCTTACTTCACGATCGGCGTACCGCTTTAAATACTCCTCTAAAGGCTTCACAGAATCATCTAAGCGAGGTCTGTCTAGAAAAATTCGCCCATCACTATCCGTCTCCCGACGCACCCACAACACTTGAACATCGGATGGTATCTTATCGACATCAAAACCGGCTCCTAAAATAATCCATAAGTTTTGATCTAATGATTGCAGGGCCTCGGCAAAAACCTGTTGCTCTAGTTCTCGGAAATACTTTTCGCCGTGATCAATAAAAATTTCAAATATTTTCTTCCCAGCTCTGCGTTCAACAGCCTCGTCTAAATCGATATAGTCAAATCCTGATATTCCACTGAAATATGATTTCAAACGATTAGCCAAGGTAGTTTTTCCGACACCGCGATGGCCAATAACACAAGTCTTCATAAATAATCCTTAGCTATATGCAAAAATGCCGGAAAGCTTTTATTCACACAATTTGTATTTTTAATTCGAACTCCAGCACCTCGCGTGTTCAACAATGCCGCCGCCATCACCATTCGATGATCTGCCGCTGGATCAAATTCTTTATTTAAGGGCGCCAAGAACGTCTGTCCGCTACCGACTATGTCCATCCCATCTTGACGGATCTGAAAAGTAATTCCAGATATATTAAATAAGCTGGCTACCAGATCTATTCTATTTGATTCTTTCGCCGCTAAATGTGGAGCCCCAAACAACCGAGACTTTCCTTTAGCAAAACTACAAAGAACCGCCAGGACTGGAAACAAATCCGGACTATTTTTTAAATCAAAATCAACAGCGTTTAATGAATCTGTCTTATCTATGTGAAGTTCCGAACCTTGAAGACTATGTTTAATGCCCATTGCAGACAAAAGCTTCATAAAAACAAAATCAGGCTGAATACTCTTGGAAGGAAAATTTTTAATAATGGCTCTTCCTGCAAGTGCCGCCATAGCCGCAACTGCAAAAATAGAACTCACATCGGGCTCTATGCTATAACTCTGCCGAAGGATCTTTTGACCAGCAGGAATCAGATAGTGGCGACTTGAAATTCTGCGCACGTTCATACCCAAATCTTGAACAAGCTTAAGAGTCATTTCAAAGTAGTCTTCTGATACAACCGATCCTGTCAGTTTAAATTCCAGATCAAATTCTAAATCCCATGACGATAAAACCAAAGCTGACGCAAACTGAGAGGAAACCGCCATATCTATTTGGACTGGTGCATTTGGTTGCCAACCTTGGCCTTGCAGCGATAGTCCATCGGATTCTAGCGAGGCCTCAATACCCAACTGATTCAGAATCCCCACCAGTTGAGTTTGTGGACGCTTTAATAGCTTTTGATCGGCTTTGATTAAAAATTTTCCAGAACACCTCGAGGCTCTTAAGGCCAGAAAACGAAATGTGGTACCACCTTCACCGCACCAAATAGGGGTGCCATTTTTAAGCGAACTCAAGGCATCGCGCATATGCACAACATCATCACATCCCGAATCCCCCTGAAGCACCAATTTAGGAAAAAATGAGCCGCAAATCAAAGCGCGATTCATTAAAGACTTCGAAGCTTCAATCGAACCTTCGAAATAAAATGGCGAACTCATGAGTGAGCCTGCCTACTTAGCTCTTTCAAAATCTGCCCAACCGTTACTCGCTCGATCAAAGGAGAACCAACGTTGGACAGATAAATAAAGCGCACTTCTTTAGAACTCACCTTTTTCTTGTCTTGATGAAGAGCTTTTTCGTAACGAGGAAAGAATTTTTGATTTAACAAACCTTCCGCAACTGGGTCCAGCAGCCACTCCATCGTAGGAGTAGAAAAAATATCGGAATAGACTTTTGAATCTAAATATTTTTTATGTAGACTCCAGTTTAAAGAAAATCTCAACCCTAAGTTTACTGCGATACCATGGGGCAACCCATGAACGCTCTCGAAGATATGCCCAACAGTATGGCCTAGGTTTAAAATATGACGAAACCCCGATTGCTCTTCCGGATCTTCTGCGACGACCCGGTATTTGGCTTCAATGGCTTGACCCAACACCGACCATATACCTTCGGCACTTGGTGCGCCAAGTTGACTTACTGCCGACCAAAGGTCTCCACCTTGTAATAACCCGATTTTAATTAGCTCGGAATAGGACTCATGTGCGCGCTGCAAAGGCTGGTTAAACAGAACTTCCTTCACCATAAAAATCTGATGAGCAGGATAAAACGTACCGATTTGATTTTTATATCCGCCGACATTTAAAGCCGTTTTGCCCCCGTGGGCCGAATCCAAAGCAGCTAGCCATGTGCTAGGAATGTGTACCAAGCGGACTCCGCGTTTTAAAATAGAAGCAACAAATCCACCAAAATCGCCAACACTGCCGCCACCTAAAACCACAATCGTTAAATTTCTTGAAGAAAGGCCTGACGTCAAATCTACAATTTTTTGAATATGAGCTGGAAAGGCCTTAACGCTTTTTAAAGACTCTCCACCTTTGACTGCATAAGATGATGGAAAAGAGTCGACCCACTTTTTAAATTTAGTTCGTAAAAAATAGCTGTCGTATATCAGTAGGGTATCTTTTCCGAAAGTCTTAGCAGATGGAAGCTTAGAGTCAAATGAAAGCTGTAATTGGTCTTCCATTATTTAGAATCCTTCTTGAACTCAGATTTAGCCTTGTTATAACCTTCGCTTAAATTATCCATTGCTTTGCCAAATCCAATTTTCATTTGAGTCCAAGCATTGCCTGAAGATTTTTTCAATTTAGCAAAGTCCTTCTTAAGACTTGCTTGCTCTTTTTCCATAGATGAAATTTGCGCGTTGATCTTTTGTTTAGCTTCGCCAGTTAGATCCTTAGCTTGATCTTTCAATTCAGTTATTTTTTTTGACATCGCCGACAAAGATTCTTCCATAGATTTTTCAGCTTCGGCTTTTTGATCGGCGGTGTAAGACGCGGCAGCTTCGACTGCGGCTTTCGTTTTTTCTTGAACCTCTTCACCCGAAGTGGCTTGTACTGAAAATGGAAATGAGACAATCGCAATAAAAATAAAACCAAAAGACTTCATAAGCACTCCTTGAGAATTGCCTATAAAGGCTCTCATAGGAACGAGCCAATTTCAAAAGATTATGCCAGATTCCAATCGATCACCGCTTGTCCATTAGCAGCAAGGTAAGCATTCGCCTTAGAAAATGGTTTTGTACCAAAAAAACCTCGGTGAGCCGACAAAGGAGAGGGGTGAACCCCCTCAAGCACCAAGTGCCTTTTGCGATCAATCAAAGCTCCCTTTTTAATCGCATAGGCGCCCCACAAGATAAACACTACATTTTGTCTTTGCGCATTGATCTCGGCAATAATACGGTCTGTGAACTTTTCCCAACCTCGCCCCTGATGAGCCCCAGCCTTCGAGTCTTCGACAGTCAAAACACTATTTAGCAGAAGTACACCCTTACGCGCCCAAGCAGAAAGATCACCACTTTGAGGAGTCTCAACACCCACGTCATCATTCAGCTCTTTCAAAATATTTCTAAGCGATGGTGGAAACTTAACTCCAGACCTGACCGAAAATGAAAGGCCATGGGCTTGCCCTTGTTGGTGATAAGGATCTTGACCTAGAATCACAACCTTGACGTCCTTCAGTGGTGTCATCTGTAATGCCGCAAAACAATCCGCTGCCGTCGGATAGATTTTTTTATTTTTTCGCTCTGCCTCAATAAAAACAAAGAGATCTCGCATATAAGATTTTTCTAGTTCATCCATAAGAATTTTTTGCCAATCACCAGGCATCTTAAAATGAGACATTTATGTGAAATCTCCTCGTCCGCTAAAAGTCCAGAAGCGGGATTCTAAATCAAACCTAATGCTTTTTAAAATCATTTTTTTATTAGGCCACTTCTTGACCAGACAGAATTTAAACTCATTGTTAGAATATAAGTAACAAACGAGGAGGTATGGCATGTCAAACAACCTGAACTCGCAACTTGAACTTTTAGAGGATAATCCAGAGGTTACATCTTATATTTACCAACAACTGTCTGAGTTTGAACCCTACATCAGTAGCAACACCGTCTTTGCTGTTATCGCAAAAGATCCCACTAAGCTAGCGAATCAGTTCGAGTCAGAGGGCGTCGCTCATGACAAGGCCAGCCTAAGAAAGCTTTTTCGAATATCAATGAGCCTGACTGAAAACGGGACAACTCTTGAAGCCGAAGGTGTCTCTACTGACATTTTTAGTGCTATAAAAATTGCCCGAGAGAAACTGAGTGCTCACTTAGCCAATGTTCATGATTCAATGGTTAGCCAAAAAGAACGCGAAAAAGAAATCGAAGACTTTATGCAGTCCCAAAGCATCAAGATCGTTCACTGACAACATGATACCAAAAAAAGGGACCCTCACCGGTCCCTTTTTTTATTTTTGATTTTCACTTTCGGGTTTGTTACTTGCCGTGAATCCTTGAATTTTTTTTTGTTCTTGCCGAGATTGCTCGGCCTTATCGGGGCGTTCGTCCATTTGCACTAAAAGACCGATAATATCTTGCAACTGCTCGAAGGGAGCAAAACTAACTGGTAAATCTTCCTTCAACTCCATCGTTAAGACAGGCGTTTGGCGCTCGAACCACATATAACGTCCTAAGCTTCCCGGCATATGCCCCAAAGTTTTCCAAGGAAGATAATCAAATTTTGGTGGCTTTGAAATCTTTGGACCATCGTAATCTAAAACTTTTAATGGCGTGTGCACACTCACAATAAAATCAGGCTTATAATTATCGATGTGTTCCAAGGCGCATTGAACTTCAGGCTCGCTACCCGCAATTTTTCCCGGATAGCGCCTTGGATTCGACTTCATTTGCTCGGTCCAATACTTAACAGCAAGCTGCTCCCAGTCCGCCGTTGGGAAGTTACGATTAAGATCAATTTTATTCGCATTTGTTCTGGTTCTAAGAAGAACACCATCAGGATTCAAAACTGGAACCACTCTCCAAGAATTGCGAGGTGAGATACTTTCTAATCGCTGCATCCAATATCGCCCTACCGTGCCCGCGTGGGTTTCGTCTCCGTGAATCAACGAAAAAACCAAGATTTTTTTTGCCTTTGGATCTTGCCCTTGTCGGCTATAATGATAAATAGGACGACCTTCGACGCTTGCACAGGTCTTAGATCTTTCAACCCGAGCACAGGCCTCTGCTAAAATCTTTTTATCAAACTTACCAGGATACTTTGATAAATCGTCGCTACAAAGCTTCGCCAGATTGAGGACACTATGGCCTGCAGAAGAAGCATTTTCAACAGACTCTTTGGTTTCGGCGACAGCGGGACTTAAAAGTCCAAACAGGAAGATCGCAACTAAACCTGTTAAAATTTGTTTAAAGAAAAAAGCTTTCACCGAATACCTTTCGCGTATTTATCTCATTATGGAAGACCTCGTGTTTCATCTCAAGGGGTACAGCGATAAAAATGCGCATTATTTTGAGAAAATGAGGATTCTGACTAAGGTCCTGAACGATTCGACCGATAAAACCTTTATCCAGAAAGTTAAAGGGAGGTCCAATGATTCAACGTGGTGGTTTTAGCTTTGTAGCAATGCTGGTGATTAATCCGATAGTGATCCTGTTCTACCAGAATTGCTCGATGGCTCCCGTGAGCAATGCTTCAAATCTGGCGCAGACGCCAATCACGATTCAACAATCGCGAAGCATTAGTTCTGAAAAAGGGACCATAGCGAAGCCCCTCCCTGCGGCTTGCATTAACGGCCAGGAAGCCTGCCCTACCTCGAATGTAGAGTAATAGTCTCACTCGTCGGCTTCCCGCAGAGAGGTAGACCTATCGCAGCATAAAAACTGCGATAGGTTTTTATTTTTCCTATTGACTTACATATTATTTACACTGTAAGTTCATATGTAACTTATGACGAAGAAAAAGCCCCTCCCCCCACTCACTGAAAAAGAAAAGAAAGTCTTAGACTATATCGAATCTTATATTTTGAGTTTTGGTATTTCTCCGTCATATCAAGAAATTAAAGATCATTTTGGATTCGCTTCGTTTAATTCTATTCAGAATTATTTGAAGCAGCTAATGACGAAGGGTTATATCGCAATGGAGGCTCATCAAAAGCGGGCCCTCACAGTGCTACATTCGTCATCAGCAGTCCAAACTGAGCTTCAATCCAAATCAGTCTCGACGGTAGGGTCTCCAAACGCTCAGCTCCTCCAGGCCCGCGAGGAGATCCTATCCATTCCTTTACTTGGTAAAGTTGCCGCTGGTCGCCCCATCGAAGCTCTCTCACATGATGAGTTCGTTGAAGCCCCTAAGCATATGATCAAAGAGCCTCGCAATTCCTTTGCCCTCAAAGTCCAAGGGAATTCAATGATCGAGGATGGCATTTTAAATGGCGACATCATCCTTATTCACTCTCAAAAATCAGCTAAGAACGGGGACATCATCGTAGCCACCGTGGACAATGAGGCCACAGTCAAACGAATCTATACAGGGAATCGGCCTGGATACGATAAATCCTCTCAGTGGATTGAATTGCGCCCCTCAAATTCCGAGATGGAATCTATGTGGTATTCACCCGAACAAGTAGAGCTTCGAGGAATCGTGACAGGGCTTCTTCGCAAATATTGAGTCTTTTTTCATCATTTGACTAAAACATTGGATTCACTTTAAAGGCGTGCTAACTAACAGCCTCTTGATTTAAAGTGAGGCCCCATGAAGTTTGAAAAATTCTATCTTTCTGAAGATCTTCTTAGAAACCTTCATGACAATGGCTTTTTCCGCACCACAGACATTCAGTACAAAGCCATCCCATCAATTCTTCGGGGCGAGGACGTCTTGGCCATTGCCCAAACAGGGACTGGGAAAACGGCCGCTTTTGCTATTCCACTGATCGACATCATCCATAAAGACAAATCAAGCAAGCGCAGCTACGGCATTCGCTGTTTGATCCTTGTTCCAACTCGCGAACTTGCTCAGCAAATTGGAGACGTCTTTCGTAAACTCTCAAAGCATACCAAAGTTAAAACTTTCGCCCTTATTGGAGGTGTCGATCAAGATCCACAGATCGACAAGCTTGAAGAGGGCATTGATATTCTGATTTCAACACCAGGTCGGATGTTTGACCTGATTAGCCAGGGCTTCGTTGATATTTCAAAAATCGAACACTTGGTTTTGGATGAAGCTGACCATATGCTTGATCTTGGTTTTATTGAAGATATCGAATCAGTTAAGCGCAAGTTAAGTCGGAGACATCAGACTCTATTTTTCTCGGCTACGATCAATCCAAAAATCAAAAAGCTGGCTTTTTCTCAAGTCCGTAGCAATGCCATCAGAATTCAAATTTCTCCAGAAGATCCTGTCTCTAAAAACGTTAATCACTCGGTTATGTTTGTTGAAATGGAAGACAAGCGTTTTTTCTTACAAGAGTATCTTAAGCAAAACGCCGAAGGTAAATTCATCGTGTTCGTTCGAACTCGAGTTCGAGCTGAACGCGTTGCTAAAGCAATGGACGGTTTCGGCATCAAAACTCTGACCATTCACGGAGAAAAAGACCAAGCCAACCGCGAAGAAGTAATGACTCAATTTAGAAACGGCGATGTTAATATTCTAATTGCAACCGACATCAACGCCCGTGGGATTGATATCCCTGATGTTACTCACGTTATCAACTATGACATCCCTGAAAAACCAGAAAATTACGTTCACCGTATCGGCCGAACTGGGCGTGGATTCAACAAAGGACTTGCTGTTTCATTCTGTTCTAGTGAAGAAAAAAAGCAGCTTGAAGAAATTCAAAATCTTTTGAATAAGAAAATTGAGGTGATTCAGGTTCGCAAAGAAGACTATGAGTTTATTGCTCAGGCTCCTGCGGAAAAAGAACTCAGCTTTGCTGAAATGATTGAACGCGAAGAGGCCATCTACAAATCAAATAAAAGAAAAAAGAAGTAAACAAATCGATTATTGAAAGTGAAATATTCTTGAGCTTTGGAATTTCGTTATTAAAACTCGCCTCATACAATAGTGGTATATTTTCAATAAGTTTACAGAAGAACATCTGAAGTAGATTCGAAATGACACCTTCCCTTTAAAGTCGCTAAAAGTTCAGGAATGAAGCAAATCATTTTATCAGTCGATCGCATTTATGTTAATTCCATTAGCAAGCTAAACCCCATTCAGCTCTTAAAAATCGCATTCAGCATTGTGTTTGTTTGGTTTGGAGTACTCAAATTGATTGGTGTCCTGTCCGAGCAACCCCCGCACAGAGTGGGCTGAAGTTTAAGTCAACACTGTGTTTGAAGGTGACTGATCCTGTTCCCAGTGTTTTCTTCTCAGTTCTTGGGCTTTCTGTCTAGCCCTTTCTCTTCGCTTCATTAGTTCGTAGCGGCCTTGGTGATGAACGGAGTTCGGGGCAAAGCCACCGTTGCCTTGATTGGGCCGGTGGAAGTTGTAGTCATAGATCTTTGCCCCGATCAACTTGTGAGCCACCTCTTCATTCTCGTACTGTTCTTGAAGATAAATTTCTTCTCTCTTTAACGTGCCGATGACTCGCTCTGTGCGAGCATTGCCTGTGGGTCTACCGATGCCACTGAGCCATAGCTTCAACCCCTGGATCTCGATGTTGTTCTTGGTATAAGCCGCCGTATTAGCACTGCCATGATCGGCAACGACGATTGGACGAAGTGCCCCATGCGGCAAAAAATCAATGCGCTCTTTGGCAACGGCTTCAGTGACAACTGTTACCACTTCGTGTTGAGTGATTTTGTGATAAAGGCCCCAAGACAGGATTTTTCTTGAGTGCCAGTCAAGCAGCACGAGTAAAAACATAAACTTGCCGTTCACATTGACCCACGTCCAATCCATCCCCCAGATTAGATTACTTCGCCAAGGTTCATGCAACAGCATGTCCTCTGGTGGGACGATGAGCTTGGGCGGCTTTTGTTCAAACGGATGATTCAGGCCGTGGGCCTTCATAATCTCGGCGACTTTGGTTTTACCAATGAAAGCCTTGGCGTTTTTCTCTAAGTGGTAAGCAATACGTCGGCAGTGCCAGTCGGGATTTTTCTTGGCGAGCCTTACCACGGCCTTTTCTTCTTTCGGTGTGATCTTGTTTTGGCCGCCACCGCCACCGTGATTCTCCTTTAAGCCATTTTCCTTCCATCGATAATACGACCGAGGATGCACCTCAAGCGCATCACAAATCTTCTTTACTGAGTGATGCTTAATATGCTCATCCACGAAGGCCCGGAGGGCCTCTCGTTGATCCTTGGTCAAATGACGGCCATATAGTGGCCCCTCTAAACCAAGCGACTCTTTTTTTTCATTGCAGCGAGTTCTATTGAAGTTTCGAGTAAGGCTTGAGCCAGCACTTCTTTTTCGGCTTTGAGTTCTGCCATCGCTGGATCTTCTTTTTGCTTTGGACCGCGCTTGATATCTTTTAGACCCGCAATCCCGCTTTGAAGGAACTTCTGCTTCCAACGCGAGAGTTGCGCTGGCGCAATGTTTTCTCGGCGACAAACGGCGCTTGCGCCCAGGCGTTCGGCCTCTAACACCAACTCCGCCATTTTCTCTGCTGATCTTCTTGTCCGCTTTTTCTTTGCTTCGCTCATTGTGACCCCTTTGTATCATGGTTTGTTCTCCTTTGAGAACTAGGGCTACCTTCGAGATTTCAGCTACTTAGCTCAAAATCCGCACACTTTTTTGACTTAAATTATCCCGCCATCTGTGACGAACGAGCCCGGACAGCACATTGGACTCAGCCCCGCGGAAGGGCTCGCCTACTCACTAGTACACAAAGTAACCGATCACCCTAACTGGGCCCACCCTCTATTTATCCTACTTGCTTGGATGGAGGTTTCCATTGGAGTCTTGTTTCTATTTTCGCGCACCATGAAATATGCTGTCATCCTTTTGTTTTTACAAATGCCTCTGACGTTTTTACCATTGATCTTTCTATCAGATGCAACGTTTTTAAAAGCTCCACTTATCCCCAATATGGAGGGACAGTACATAATAAAAAACTTAGTATATATTGCGGCCGGTGTTCTTCTTGGCCAGGCATCTGAAAAACAAAAACTAAACGAATCGCCTGGCAAACATTCAATTTGAATTCTAGGAATTTGGTGGACCTAATCAATCGACAAGCGAACCCCACCATCATCATGATTTTATTGAACTTTCTCCGCGAACACAAGAGCGAATTTTTGAAAAATGTGCTCCACTTTATAAAAAAGGCCTCTCTATTCGAGATATAGAAACAGTAACAGGAATTCCTAAAACGACAGTGCGTGAAACACTTGTTAAAAATGGAATGTCACTTAGAAATCCGCTCAATGGAAATGCTCGCCACATAGATCGACTACATACTAAGCGCGGCGGCTCCACTCCTTACGGATACGCTTACCTTGATGGCCAACTTTTAGTTGATCCAAAAGAGCAAATCATTGTCAGAAAAATTTTAAAACTTCACCAATCTGGAATGTCTGGCAACGCCATTGCGATTGAACTAAATGACCAAAAAATTCCAAGTCGAACTGGCAAAACATGGCGGCCATATGTGGTGAGAAGAATTATTAAAGCAGATAAAACTAAGAAAAAATAATTGGAGGAATTAGGATGAACAGCTTAATCAAAATTGCAGTTGTAATGACATTTGCAGCAGTTGCTAGCGGTAATCTACCAAAGATACTTAAACAGATTCATAAAGCTCAGTACGAGTTGATAATGGACTCAAAAGCATCAAGATGGCCGAAAGCGATGTTATTGGAATCTAGGTAAATTTATCTTTTTCAGAATAAGCTCCTCTCGGCACGTACGTTTTGTCATAAGCCCGCCGCTGCACTGAGAATAATCATTTAACTTCTATGAAAAATCGTAGTAATATTGCAAATATGGGTATTAAAAGTGTGGAAATAAAGGCAGATGCATTAGTGGCTAGATTCTTTAGCGAATCTACTATTCGTTCTTTTTTGCACGACACAAAATCTGCTAAAACTTTCTTATCTGAGTTTCAATATCATTTTTCTCAATCTGACTCCCCTTTTCAAGGAGGAACTTACAGAGATCTTTTTGATTTTGCATATAAATATTTGCTTAAAAATTACCGTAACGAATATATATACAAAAATGCAATTGCTAAAAATATTTTATTAGGAAAACATTCTTTAAACACAGCCTTTATGCTTCAAGAATTTCGAATAGGTAAATGCAAAGCAGATACTGTAGTTTTAAATGGCACATCCAATGTTTATGAAATAAAAAGTGAGTTAGATACTTTAGACCGCTTACAAAAACAAATATCAGCATATTTGGACGTTTTTGACATGGTTCATGTCATAACCTTTCCTGGCCAATCTAAAAAAATTCAAGATGTTGTTCCAAAATGTGTTGGATTAATGGAACTTACGAAGAGAAATAGTATTAGTGTTATTCGTGAAGCTAAATCTGGTAAACAAAATATTTCGTGCGCAACTCTTTTTGATTCATTAAGAAAAAGTGAGTATGAAAATATAATCACATCTTTTTATGGAGCAAAACCAGAAGTACCAAATTCGTTATCTTATAGAGAATGCAAAAAATGGTTTATTCAAATTCCTCCTGATATCGCACACGACTTTGCAATTGAGGAGCTGAAAAAACGCGGAAACAGTGTCCAATTAAAAGATTTTGTCACGGATGTTCCTGATTACTTTAAATCACTTTCATTAAAGGCAAAATTTACTCAATCAGAAACCAAAAATTTATCTGCATTATTAGATGCCGTTGTTTACCTATAAGGAGATAAGAAAATGTACTACCCTTATTTTAGAGGAAAACAATACGAACTAATAACACTGAGAGAAATGGCACCTCAATTGGGAACGAAAGTAATTCCAATACTTGAACCTGTAAAAAAAGATCCATCTGGCTTAAAAAAATGTATTACAGAAATAAAAAAAGCAAATCTACCTTTAATTTTTATTCTAAATCCTAAACATGGAGATTTTAAAAATAATAATTTGCCTTTAATAGATATTTTAGACCAAGAATTAACAAGCTACGGTCACTTGCAAATTGGCTATATTATCGACGGAAATAGTGAGCTAACAGATATTATCAATTTTTTAACTCAACATAATGACAAAAAAATTGCGTTAATCCACTATGGCTATCCAGATGCGCTAGTACTTGCTTCTGAAATGAATAAGAAGAACATAAAAATTGAAACAAATGTATATATTGATGGTTTTTGTGGAAAGCTTTATCAAAGAAATTTAAAGAATACCTCATCTTCAACAGTACTTGTTCGCGATGGTTTTAAAAAACTTAAAAATGCTGATTATCCAGAGGATGAGATTTTTTCTGAACTTCACTTAACTTTTCAAGATGAAGGAGTTACTGGTTTTGGAGACTTCTTGGCAGTTGGAGATGATTATTCCGAATCAGGTGGACCGGCCTATGCAATTGCAATTCACACAACATATTTAAGAGAAGATCAGGTAATGAACATTAAGCATTTTGTTTCTGATCGTGTAGATTCCCCTGTTGATCCCGCTGGTAAATTTATTGAAGCATTAGATAAACTAGTCGAAGAAATGAATTCAACTGGCTCTTTGATAAAAAAAACATCAGCATTAAAAGAATTTGAAAAACTTCACGCTGATGGTCACTTTCCAGGCTTAGGGTATGTTAAAAAATTATCAATGAAACACCACTTAGAATTATTAACAATATTTCTTAATAACTAATTATGATTTGCGAAAACTGCTTTGGTGATTATTTTTTAGCTGAGCATATCCGACGAGAGGGCTTAGTAATAAACAATTGCCAATTTTGTAATTCTGTAAACATAAAGGCAATTGAACCAATCCATATTTCTGATATCGTTGCACCAATTCTAGATGCCTACAACGAATCGACTGATGACAATGCATCGTCATTAGCATTTTATCTAAAACGAGATTGGTCACATTTAAAAAATGTTTCTGACGAAACAGCAACAAAAATATTAGATGCTATTTTTCCCGAGCTGAATCTTCCTAAGAAGCGCTACACTTCAAAACAATCTCAATCCGAACGCCTAAAATTATGGGATGATTTCCAAAACGAACTAAAACATACTAATAGGTTTTTTCCCAAAATTAAGATAATTGAAGAAAGAGAACTTCAAGGACTACTAGAATTTTTAATTTTAAAAAGCTCACTCACCAATTTTTATAGGGCACGTATATGCAATTCAAATAATATATTTCTTCCAGCAGAAATGGGCCGTCCTCCCATTAATAAGGCAAAAGGTGGAAGAGCTAATCCTGTTGGCATTTCATATCTTTACACCGCATCTGATGTCGATACGGCAATTGCAGAAGTCCGTCCAAGCGTTGGAGACAAAGTTTCAGTGGCCGAATTTTCATCGGTAAAAGAACTTATACTTTTAGATTTGAGAAATCCACGCGAAACAATTTCACCATTTGAAATTGGTGATGAAGATCAAATTATTCAAATCTTAAATGAAATGAGCTTTTTAATTAAACTTGGAGAACAACTATCTAAACCAATTCTTCCAAAAGAAATTGAACTAGAATACTTAGCAAGCCAGTATCTGAGTGAGATGATTAAGCATTTTGGTTACGACGGGGTCGTTTATAAAAGTTCTGTCGGCAAAGGATTTAATGTTGCATTTTTTGATGATTCAAAACTTGTAATGCCAACAATTGTCAAACAATACAACATTGCAAAAATTGATTATGCTTACATTAAGGTTGAATAGACTTTTATTATTTTTTGACAATTCATTTTTCGGGAAAAGAATCTGATATCTATTTTCCAATGTCTTCACTTTTAAACAACAATACAAGTCCCGAAATGGCAAGTACACATCCAATGCAGGACAAAGCAAATAACACAAATGATGGCAAAGTTAAACTAGTTGTCGAAACAAGAGTTGGAACGAAAAAAAGAAGAGAAAACAAAAAGCAGATACACGCACTTTTCTGATTTTTTGAGAGTGATTTCCCTAGAATTACTGTAACCACTGCATAAAACGCGTCTAGGAAAGTTTTTCGTCGTCCGGCATGCTGAGTTCCATGAATACACAGCGTGCAAAACAACTTATCGAAGAAATTCAAGAACTCACCCGCCAATATCATGCTGAAGTAAGTTCAGTCAGGAAACCCTGGCCGAAATCTATAAAAACGAGAATCCAAGAATTGTTTGAACTAGACGTACCGGTGAAGAAAACAGCTCGGCAAATCGACATCCCCTATGCGACCATTATGTCCTGGCGAATTCGGCCCAAAAAGAAAATCAAACCAGATTTCCATGCCCTCACAGTTAGACCCAGTCCAACCGTCACAGTTGGACCATCTAACAATCAGAAGTCTAATAGTGGTCTAACTGTGACGGTTAGAACACCTGAAGGATATATTTTGGAAATTCCCGAAGCCATTGCGGCCAAAACCATTCTTGAACTTCAGCGGGGGGTCTCATGTTTCTAGATCGCAAGGGACTTCGCGCATTCATCTATCGAGAAAGTATAGATATGCGGTGTGGGTTTGAAAAGTTGCACTCGCTTTGTGTTCACCAAATGCAAGCCATCATGGATCAGGGGCATGTGTATATATTTTTCGGAAAAAACCGCAAACGAATCAAAGCTCTGTTTTATGATGGTACTGGATTGGTACAGATTTCAAAGCGTATGGAAAAGGGCAACTTCATGTCTTTAGCAGATTTACTTGGCCGTTCCGAAGTCAGTCTTGCAGAATTAAAGATGATTTTTCATGGCAGTATGATCAGAACTCCGATTGTGGATCGGTCGCTATCAGCATCAATACCACAAAATGCACTGACGCAAAGGGAGTCAGTTGATCTTCCCAAAGGGGCCATTCAGAATCTTGTCTGATGGATGAGCGAACTCGACGAATTATTGAAAGCGAAAAAGATCCCCGCATTTTGCAGGCGCTTTTGACACAAGCACTCGAGTTCATCGATCAACAAAAGGCTTTGGTAGCAAAACTTCAGGAGGAGCAGGCGCTGAGCGCACAATCCAAGTTTAATCTCGATGAGCGCGTTAAACTTCTTCGCCGAAGTATTTTTGGCAAATCCGCAGAAAAAAGAGCTGAGGCAACAGACCGCCCGCGCGATAAGAGTCAGACCGAGGCTTTGTTATTTAGCCAGGCCGCATTTCCTGCTGAAGTTTCACGCGAGGATCAAACAAAAAACAAGTGGTCTGGTCTTCCAACTCAAGAAGTTGAACATCATTTTGCTGATCGCGAACTTGATGAAGAAGCAAAGCTTCGTGGTATTGAAAATCCGCAGCCATCAATGTGGAAAAATACGGGCCTTTATGATGAATCCTTCCGCATAGAAATCATCGAACGCTCTTACTTCAAAGAAATCCACAAAAAGTTCAAATACAAGCTTGATCCAAAATTCAATCCCGATCCTGATAAAGAAGTTATTATCACGGCCAATGGCCCTTCGGGTCTATTGCCGGGAATGAATTACTCCACAGATTTTGTCGTCAGTGTTGTGGCGGATAAATATATCAGCCACATGCCACTTGAAAGACAAATTCGAGAAATGGAGTCTTTGGGACTTAAGGGAATCAAGAACAGTACTTTATCCAGAATGGCCGGACTTGTGGCAGCAAGTTTGGAATCCATTCAGGCAGAAATTCTTAAGGAACTTAAAGTTACTGATTTAGCACTTCACCTGGATGAGACGCCTTGGAAAATCCAAAACAAAGATGAAAAGGACGGCTATATGTGGGTTGTGAGCAACCGCTATGGTAGTCATTACTTATTCAAACCCACCAGGTCAGGGCAAGTTGTAAAAGAATTTTTGGATGGATACAACGGTCCAGTGGTGACTGATGGTTATAGCGGTTACAATGTTCTTCAAGAGGCGGCAATCCCACAAGCTTTCTGTTGGGCCCATGGCCGCAGAGAATTTATAAAAATCGAAGACCACGATCCATCGGTGAAACCCATCTTAGATGACATCGATAAATTGTTTGAGATCGAGCGCGAGGCTAAGTCTTTCGAGGAACTCGCAAATATTCGAAGGACCAAAAGTCTCGTTGTTGTAAATGATTTAAATCGAAAACTTCTGGAAGAGTTTCCGAAGTCCCGGCCAGGAAGTCAGAAGCGCAAAGCCATTGAGTACCTCACCAAACGGTGGGATGGTTTTACATTGTTTTTAGGGGACATCCGCATTCCACTTTCCAACAACGAAGCCGAACGCACAATTCGACATGCTGTCGTTGGAAGAAAAAACTATTATGGTTCTGGAAATCATGCTGGTGGAGAAACAGCTGCGACCTTGTTTTCAATTATTGAGACGTGCAAAAAGAATGATCTTGATCCGCGGACCTATCTTAGCATGGCACTGCATATGGTGGCCGACGGAAAAACACCGCCGACGCCACTGGCACATGCCCGAGCCCTTCGTCAATAACGCGTCTTACGCAGGGTTTACGAATTACTGCAATTAATTTTTCTAACATAATGTCTTCTTTCGGAATATATTATCTGTGATAATCTCAAATATTATACTGTTTATCAAGAAAACTAGACTTAATAAATTATACTATTTATTTGAATTAAGAGCTTTTTCTTCAAACCTAGCTCTAAGAAAATACAAACTCGACGAGATTAACAATAGAACTGCATTCAAGGGATTCAAAAACACCATTCCAATCTCTGAAATCACATAACCCCAGTACATTGGGTGTTTCATCAAGCGATAAATTCCAGAAGAAACATGACCACGATTGGCCGGTGAAATTCCAATTGAATGACCTAATTCTATAGTGGCAAGGGCCACAAGAAGAAAGCCCACAATTGATAGTAAATTTGATACCAAAAAGAACAACTTTACGTCTTCACTTGGTGAAAAATACAGTAACGGCATAGCTGATGAAACATAGGCCATCACTGATTGCACTTTATCTGCTTGTATCGAACTTGGTTTTCTTTTAAGAAAAAAGTAAGCTGCAACAAAATCACGAAGCACTAATAACAAGAAAAATACCAACTGAGTTTGGTGCCAGCGATAAAAAGCTATGGCACCAAAGCCAAACATCATGATTGACCCAAAATATTTGCCGTTATCTTTTTTCATTAAATGCCGGGTTCGCTCTTAAGGCTAAAAACTTTAAACTCTGGTTTTTGAATTTCTTTATTCAAAGTCTTTTCAGCACCAATACTTTGTAAATATCGCAAAGTATGACGAACAACTTCATGCTTATAATCTTCAGTGTTTTTAATTTGTGGAAATTCATCTTGAAGATTTAAAAGTTCCATTGGGTGCTGATCACCAGAACGAATAACATCACGACGAAGCTCCATCAATCGTGATAACTTTGCCTCTTCTTCTTCAGCAGAAATTCTTTCAATCTCGGCCGCATACGAAATCACGACTTGAAAAGTAGCTCCGATAGCTAGTGCAATAGCAAGAGTTCTTAAAATATTTTTCATATTTCCCCCTTTAGGTAAAAGTTTATTTTTTCAATAATGATCTGACTTAATTTTTCAGGTTGATCTATTGACACAAAGTGACTTGCTCCATTCATTTCAACAAAATCAAACCCACCACACAAAGCATCTTCTTTTAAAAATGAAGGCGAAAGTAATTTATCATTAGAGCCACAGACAAAAAGTTTTAATCCTCTTTGCGACTTTAAATTTGCAAGTTTTGCATCTTGCAAGAGAGCATCACCACGATTATCTAAAAAGAATTGAGCCGAAACTTTATCATCTAACAAAATCTTTTTACCATTTTGATTTACAAAATATAAAGGCCCATAGCTAGAAAGCCATTTAGCAAAACTTAAATTATCTCTTTTGTTTTCCCAGTTTTTTTCTGTATCTATTAGTTCTGGTGTTGAATTATCAGAATAAGATTTACCAGCAGACATGAGTGTTGATTTTAGAAATGGAGTTGATAGGCAAAGGACTCCTAATGCTGAATCATTTAAAAAAGCATCTGCCGCAAAAAAACCACCAAATGAATGACCAAGAACAAATTTAGTACCAGATTCATTTTTAATCACATCAGAAATTGCCGATGAAATTTCATCATAAGTTTTTTTACCAACATATTTTGATTCATTTGTTCCTTGAAAATCTAAGTAGGCCAATTCAAATTCAGATTTTAAAAGATCAAGCCCCCGAAGAGTCAAAGAACTCAACCCTGGCCCCCCAGGAATAATAAATATTTTAGCTGCATTATTTTTATCAGAAGCTATTCTTGTTAATTGAATCATATTAAGGCCTCAGCTTTTTCTCTAAATGCTTGGGCACTTAGTTTTGCAGTTAAGTTGAATTCTTTAAGCCAGCGATACAGTGTCGCTTCACTTACCCCAAGGCTAACGGCAGCTTTTCTTTTGTTTCCGTTGAACTCATTTAAAGTTTTAATGACTTCTTCTTTACGGGCATTTGATTCAACAATTTCTGCTCGCGAAACTTGGTTTTCTTGCGGTGATCGGCCACATTCAATGGCCTCGATCACTGCTTTTTTATCAATTGTTAAACGATCTGATAAAACGATGATTCGCTCGATCACATTTCTAAGCTCTCTGATATTACCGGGCCAGCGATAGGCCAATAATTCATTTTCACCATCTGTTGTTAAATGAAATCGTTCCCCATTTTGAGAAAGTTCTTCAATAAATAAATTTGCATAAAACAAAATATCTTCTGGTCTTTCACGAAGAGCTGGAAGTTTTAAAACAAAAGTATTGAGTCGTTGAAGTAAATCTAAACGAAATTCACCTTCGGTCACAAGTTTATTTAAATCACGATGAGTCGCTGCTATAAATCGCACATTAATCTTTTTCGTTTTATTTGAACCTAGTGGTTGAATTTCTTTTTCTTGAATCACGCGAAGTAATTTAGTTTGAACAGAAGCTGAACTTTCACCAATTTCGTCTAAGAAAAATATTCCATTATGAGCCGTTTCAATGAGTCCAGTTTGATTTGCGACAGCACCAGTAAAAGCGCCACGCTCATGACCAAACAAGATACTTTCGGCCATTTCTTTTGGAATACATCCCATATTGGCAGTTACTGCCTTCTTTTTTAAATTAAGAGCTATATGTTGAGCTAAAAATTCTTTACCTGTTCCAGTTTCACCTAAAATAAGAATTGGTGCTTCTGTATTACTTCTCACAATTGTATCAACTTTATGGAGTACATCTTTAACTGATTGCGATTGAGTTAAGTATTTTATTTGAGCCTGTTCTTTATTAACGAGACTTAACTGAGTTGCTTTTTGAAGATTTCTAAGTAATGATTCAAAATAATTTTCATCTTTAACGATAAATTCAAACAATCTTCGGCGTGTGGCTTCAATAATTCGTTTTGTGCTCGTGTCTCCACTTAAAACGATTAAAAATGTGCCCGGAGAAAATTTGTTCATATAATCTAATAAATGAATGCCGTCATGCTCTTGGCCTTCAAAGTTTAAATCAATAACTGCGGCATCAAACTGTGATTCTTTCACTAAAGCCTTTGCTTTAACAACGCTATTAGATGTTTGAATATCAAATGACGACCTCAAACTTAAATGCAATGTTTGTAACATTTCAGAGTCATCGTCACAGATTAAAATTTTTGGTTTTAATGTCATAGAACCCCCAAGCGAATTTCAAAGCTAGAACCGCCAAGATCACTTTTTTTATAAATAAGTTTTCCACCGTGAGAACGAACAATATGATTAGTTGAAGATAAACCAAAAGCCTGACGATTGGCCTTTCCTGAAGTGCCACGGCCTTGCAGGTATAAAGGAATAGATGCTTCATCCATACCAGAGCCATCATCACAAATTTTAATAATGGCATTGTCTTCAGTTTTTAAAATTGAAACCCGCACTTGAGATTTTGCAGCTTCCATTCCATTTTCAATTAGATTTACAATTGCTCTTTTAAGCAGAATTGGATCATGGGGAACTGATAAATTTTTGAAATCAATCTGAGTAAATATATTCTTAGATGAATTAATAGCAGTCACTTGTTTTACACCATCATTCACACAGTCAATAATATTTAAATCCCGAAGAGCAACTGGCTCTTCTTCAAGATTTTTCTTGGCCGAAGTGACTTGACTTAAAATTTGATCTGCAATTCTTGGAATACTCGCAGAGGCATCAATTCGAGTTTCTTCATCGACAGTTTCATCGTGAGCTAATCGTGCTCTTTGCCTTAAAGCCGCTACAGGGTTATGAAGATCATGAATAAGTCTTTTATAAGCATCGGCCGATAATTTTTTAGCTTTTGTTTCAGCTAATTGATCTTGAGCATTTTCAAGAGCAATTTTAGTTGATTGAACCGTTGTTCTAATTTCTTCGAGTTCTCGAATATGAATTGGATCAGATTCTGTATCATTAGATATTTGAGCCATGCCTTTAATCTCAGAGTGCAATTGCTCAAGTGGCTTTAAGGCTTTTTTGATAGCTTTCTTTATTTGTAGTGAAGAATATAATGAAATTAAAATACTCAAAATAAAAGTAAAAATAAATATTCCAGCAGAACTTAATAAAGATGGTATCAATGGAGACAATATATAAAGTTTGGCAATAGAAGATGACTCTTCAGATTTTTTAACATCAATAGAAGTCAAAATAAGTGATTTTGAAATTCCATGGCCGAAAAAATTAAGATAAATACTTGGCAGTTGAGCAGGACGATCTAACTCATTCATAGAGCGATTGGTCGCAAGCACAACATCATCGACCGTTAAAAGAACATCACTCTGAATAGAAGTTGCAACAGATTGAAGAATTCGAAGCATTTCTGGACGATCTGATGATTCAACTAAAGTCGCAAGATATGGCGATAGTGCCTTTGCCATTTTTTCATCTGAACTAAGTCGATTCCCTAGTGATAATGCAGCAAACATTCCTGAAATTAAAATGGCCACAACAAATGAAATCGCCCAGCGATAGGGATTCAATGAAGCATTGATATGTCTAAACAGCGATACGGTTTTCATTATTTAACCACCTGCTTAGCAGCACAGTCGGCATCTAGTGTTACCTTTGTATAATCAATATAAACATCAGATAAGATATTAGGTTCAAACCCATGAACACATTTAGAAACCCAGTAGTTTGCTCGTGGGTGAAATAGACTGACTGTCACTGCTGACGATTCAACAAGTTTTAAAGCTTCTTTGTAATATTCTTCTCGAAGTTTTCGATCTTGAGTGGCCCGTGATTTTTTTAAGAGCTGATCAATTTTCATATTTTTAAGACCACTAAAATTATCTGGATTATCAGATTCAAAGTTTTTTAGCAAAAAGTCTGCATCAGGGTAATCCATATTCATTGAAACTAGAAATGCTTGATGGGCTTTCTTATCGTAGCCCTCCATCAGCTTATTCCATTCCATAAGTTGAAATTCAACATTCCATCCCTTTTCTTTCATCGACTTTTCAAGTAGGGCTTTCATTTCAGAAGCACGTGCTAACTCTTGTGGGATAACTACGACGATTTTATCTTTTGGTGGTGTAAATCCGAGAGTATTTATTTCGACCTTAATATTTGATCCAGTTAAACCATGGGGCACATAACCATTGGCCTTTGTTGAATCTGGATAAAAAGTTTTTCTAAAATCTTCAGCTGGAATTCGATTTTTAAAAAGTTGGCGAACTTTTAAATCATTAAATGGTTTTTTCAATGTGTTTAAGCCAATGATCCACGTTGAGGCTACAGGACTTGAAATTTTCTGACCTGATTTAAAAATATTATTTTCTTCCGTTAAAGGCCATGAAGCCAGATCGTGCATTAATCCAGATTTAGAAAGTTTAATTGAATCTTCTTCGGTTGCTTCCTTTAAAATCATAGAAGCAATTTTTGGAGCACCAGAATAATAGCGATCAAATGCTTTAAGATGAATTTCTTTATTAGCTCGATCAAACTTGGTTAGAACAAATGGTCCTGAACCAGTAGGATTATCAAAAAAATGTGGATCACTTATTTTTGATTTTGGTAACACTTTCGCGGTTGCCCCAGCAAGCACCGACAAAAATGGTGGAAATGGAAAATTTAATTCAATGACGATTGTTTTTGAATCAACAACCCGAATCGCTTTAATTGAGTCATAGAATTTTCTAACAGTGCTTTCTTTCGATAAGGCCCTTTGAAGTGAGGCTTCAACATCTGTAGCAGTTATTTCAGAACCATCATGAAAGAAAATATTTTTTCGCAATTTAAAAGTTAAAGTCTTGCCATCTTTAGAAGTTGACCATGATTCGGCCAGAGCACCTTCAATTTTTAATGTCGGTAAAAATTTCAAGAGTCCATCATACAGTAAATTTCCTACGGCCAATGAAGCTGTATCATTCATTTTTATGGGATCAAGTGACAGTGGAATAGAATAAATGGCTTTAACATAACTTGGGCCAGAAGTTTGAGCGTATAAAGGAGCTTGAATCTGTGATTCAATTATAAAAACGAATAAAAATAAAATTCCCCTCAAATACATTCTTCCGCCTTAAAATCAAAAAAGTTATGTCCTCCTCAAATGCGAGTGTTGTGCCAAAACAACAGGGCTTATTTATTCCATTGACGCTTAATTGACAAGCAAAGCGGTAAACTTAATTTTTTCGGTAGGTTATTTGACTTTATATTAATTTCAAAAAAGAACTTCGTGAAAATTTTACTTAGACGTTGTGGTCAAATTGGCTCCACTTCTATGATAGAGTCTCTCAAATTTAAGAGACTCTATATCATTACAACCAAGTGTTTTTGTAAGCCTCTACTTCGGGTCGCAAAAAAAATAGGTTCACAGCTCCCTAAGCAGCCATGGACTTAGTTGCCCTTTCGGCTAAAGACTCCACAGACAGAATTAACAAATTCTTCTTTTGGCCATTGTTATCAAGCACTTCAACTGCTTCCGATATGTCGCCAGACATACTACCTTCACCTTGACTATAAAGCATAGATGGTAGTTTAACTTTATCGTTCTCCGCGAAAGTGATAATTGATTCGACTGAATCAACTATAAGCCCAAAATGAAGTTGATTTCTTTTAAAAACCAAAACTTTTTGTGAATCTGATTTAGAGACTTTAGAGCTAGTAAGATACATAGATCTCGCATCAACAATAGTCACTAATTCGCCCCTTAGATTTAAAACTCCTTTAACATGTTTTTTTAAACCTGGTGGCTGCAAAAGATTTTGAGGATAATCTATTATTTCTTTTATTTCACTAATGGCAACAGCATATGTACCATCAATTTTGAATGTGATGTAAGTTCGACGAGATCCACCTTTAGACTTAGACTTATCTTTACCATGCCCTTCAGCCTGATATAGCTTACTATGCCCTCTTGTGATTTCGTTAATTTCACTGTTTGTTAGTATCTTTTGATGATCCAACAATAATATATCAACATGTCCATGCCCAGTAATACAACCCAAGAACATATCTGCTCTTTTTTGTTCAATTACAGGGAAAGCAATCAACTCATCAGGAAAAAATGTAACGATACTATCAATAGAGTCAACTAATAGGCCAAAAAGTTCCTTCTCGAGCCGCATGACTACTATTCTACGATCCCCCTTTGTAGCATCTTCAGATCGGTCAATATCCCGATATTTAAGTAATGCTGGAAAATCTACAACCGGAACTGTTACACCCCTCAAATCAATTGTTCCTATACAGTCACCAAATCCAAGTGCGGATTCACTAACTTTTTCGACTTTAATTATTTCTTGTATATCAGATATAGGTAGAGAGCATTTAGCTGGGCCAACTACAAACGAAATACACTGTTTTCGATTGCCTCTTTTTTTCCCAAGAGACTCTCTACCTAATCGATTTTGGCTTGAGTCCTTTGGAATATTTTGAAGCTTGAAAAGCTTTGTTACATCTAATATTTGAACAATTCTTTTACCTGAATCTTTTTTAAAGACTCCCGATACAACACTTGCGGAACTGACTGTGTCAAAGTCGCTTCTTTCATCGTCATTATTTTTAAATACTTCGCCTGTTTTATCAAATAATAAACCTACACATGTTCCATGTAATTCAATAATCGCAATTTTTTGCACATCACTTGATTGTCCATTTTTAATATCGAGCAATTCTCTCAAGTCAATGACAGGCACTACTGTACCTCTTAAATTAAAAAGTCCTTTAAGATAACTTGGGGAAAGCGGTATTGAAGTGTAAAATGCTGGAGCATTAACCACTTCTTGGACATAGGAGACTGAAAGAGCAAATTCGCTATCCATAAGGTAAAATGATCCAAATATTGCTTTGTCTTCTTTCTTATCGTGTTTAATTTCTTCAATATTTTCCATATTCACCTCTTATGCCGCTTCGATAATTCTTGGTATTTTTTCAACTCGAAAAGAATAATCAGAGCTATCTATAAAAATTTTTCGCCCCTCTTGACCACCACCATCTGAGAACACTACTTTTAAATGATGCTTTTTTGCTTCATTCAAGGCGACCCTGAAGTTATTAGCACCAACTAAATCTGAACTATCCGCAACTTCTGGGCTTGTCATGTTTCCACCTCCGACAATGACTACTTTGACTGCATCGAGATCTTCTGGCCGAATTTTCATCATTGCAATAAGCGAGCGAATAGCTTGATCAACAAATCTAGCTCCAATTTCAAATGTAGGAGCAGGACTTTCAGGCAAGAGGCAATGTGCTAATCCACAAACACCTTTATCTTTCCAAATGATTCCAATTCCGACACAAGATCCTAAAATGGCCTTCAAGAGTTCTCCATTTTTTGCGATCCTTAATTGTCCTATATGCACATCTAAAACTTTCTGCACCGCTAACTCGCTTTCAAACCGCTAGCTGCGGGATTCTGTTTGTAGATAAGCGGCTCAATAGACTTAAAACTGGTATTGATATGGGTAAGTGACTCTGATTCGCCAATAATCATCACTCCATCTTCTGCCATTTTAGGACCAATCTGTGAAATAACTTTTTCCTGGTCTGGAGCTTTAAAATAAATCAGAACATTGCGAATCAAAACCAAGTCAAATCTTTCGTGATGTTGAAATGTTTGAAATAAATTGTGCTGTTGAAACTTCAAACGGCTTTTTATTTCTGGAATGACTTGAAAACTCTCTCCAATTGCCTTTGTCATATACTTGTCAAATAGTTCGGGGCGGGTCTTCTTTAGCGATTCTATAGACCTTCCCGAATAATGGCCTTGCTGACATAGGCCTACCATTTCTTTTGAAATATCTGTTCCAGTAATTTGATACAAAAAAGTTGGATTCTTTTCTTTAAAGGCCTGACAAATAATGCCCAAGGTATGAGCCTCTTCACCTGAGGATGAAGCAGCGGACCAAGCAGTAAAGACAGCCTTTGGATGGGCCAATAACCAATCGGGTAAAAACTTATTTTCTATAAAATCCCAAACTCTTGGAGTGCGATAGAAATAGGTTTCATTTGTCGTCACTAAGTCAATAAAATTTACCTGTTCCGACTTATCCTCTCGAACAAGCTTGAGATAACTCTCATAGCTTGTAAGACCTAAAGTTACCAGTCTTTTTCTCAAGCGACCTTCAACCATTGAGTTTCTATTTGAAGCGATAGAAATTCCAGTCAACTCATGTATGAGTTTAATAAAATCACTTAGGCACTTTTCATTGAGAATCACACTCATGAAGACACCTATTAATTTGCAAACTTTTGAACCGCCAATTTAAGCTGTTCAGCACCGTTTGCTAGTTCAGTCGTAGCTTGAGCAATTGCATCAGATGCTGTTGCTGATTTTTCTGTAGCATCTGCAACTTGCTGAATAGCTTGCGCAACATCTTTACTTGCGGTTTGTTGCTCTTGAGCTGCCACTGATATTTCAGATATAGCTTGAGTTGTTTTACTAACCCCTTCAACAATTTTCTTAAATGAATTCGCAGCTTCTTTAGAAATTTCACCACCTTGAGAAACTCGCTTCACTGATTCGTTAATTAACTTAGATATATCTTTAGTAGCTTGCGATGATCTTTCTGCTAATTTTCTAACCTCATCGGCAACCACTGAAAATCCAAGTCCATGCTCACCGGCTCTTGCAGCCTCAATTGCAGCATTGAAGGCCAATAAATTTGTTTGACTAGCAATTTCACTGATAACTTTCACGATCTCTGCAATTTCCTCAGAAGACTTATTGATTAAGTCCATTGCCTCGATTGACTTTGCGATCGCCTGTGAACCTTGATCTGCTTCAACTTGAGTTGATTTGGCAATAGAATCAGCAGACTTTCCATTCTGGGCAATTGAATCAATTGAAGCACTCAGTTCTTCAACTGATGCGTTCATCTCTTCTGTTGTTGCTCCTAACGACTGAGCTCCTGAAGCAACTGTCGTTGCCTGAGATGAAATTTCTTTTGCTTTTGCAGAAAATCCAACTGCTATCTTTGTTACTTCCTCTTCTAGTGCTACCTGAGCAGAAATATCAGTCGCAAATTTAACAACTTTGAAATGTTTTCCATTCATATCAAAGATAGGATTATAGTTCGCTTGAATCCAAACTTCTTTACCACCTTTTCCAATTCGCTTGTATCTAGCAGCATCGAATTCTCCACGACCTAATTTTTCCCAAAATGCTCGGTATTCTGGAGATGAAGTATATTTATCTTCACAAAACATTCTGTGATGTTTTCCTTTTATTTCATCAAGTGAATATCCAAGGGTCTTTAAAAAGTTTTCATTTGCTGTAATTACCGTTCCATCAAGATTAAACTCGATTACTGCTTGAGCTTTACTAATTGCAGTTAGTTTGCCTTCAAATTCTACATTTTTTAATTTTATTGCGGTAACATCAGTAGCAAACTTTACCACTTTGTAGACCTTACCAGAAGGATCAAATACAGGATTGTAAGAAGCATTGATCCAAACTTCCTTACCGCCTTTTCCAATTCGCTTGTATTCAGCAGCAACGAATTCTCCACGACCTAATTTTTCCCAAAATGCTCGGTATTCTGGAGATGAAGTATATTTATCTTCACAAAACATTCTGTGATGTTTTCCTTTTATTTCATCAAGTGAATATCCAAGGGTCTTTAAAAAGTTTTCATTTGCTGTAATTACCGTTCCATCAAGATTAAACTCGATTACTGCCTGAACTTTATCAACTGCGTTTACAAATGCCTGAAGTTCTTCATTACTGGTTCCATTAGTTAATTCTAATTTTTTAGCTGTGTTCATATCAAAATGTCTCCCTTAGCAGTTGAAAATAATTTAACAATCATCAGGAGTATTTTCGGAAAAAAAAAAAATACTTTAGTTCCGCAAACAAAAAAAAATTTATCTTATTATAATAAATACCTGAGAAAAGTAGCCGATACATAAATTGAATCAAATTAGCACATAGTTGACATAACTAGTTAGACAAAAGTCGTGATGATAATCGGCAACTTTAAATACTTACTCCTTAGCACCACTTAAGAATACTAATATCATAAAATAAAAGTCTCTCGCTTGTGTCTCTCATTTCTTATAACTGTCTCTCACTAGTGATAGAACCCTCACTCCGTTCTATAATTTTATAAAAATCACAAAATCATAAATTAATTCATAAACTTAATCGCAATTTTGGATTTTAAATCCAGGTTATAAAAACTTTGGCACGTTCTTGCTCTTATCTCCTTTCGTGAAACAAAAAACGAAAGGAGGTTTTTTATGGATGGTCACCTAAGGCCTAAAGAAGATGTTCTGAAAAAACGATTTCATCCGCTGAGATTAGATGAATGCGAACTGGCTTCTGATGATGATGATGTAAATATTTTGTATCCAAAATTTGGATACAAACAAAAATGTCATCGTTGTGGAGCAATTCTAAAAATTTCCAGTGGTGATGCCTATTGCTCAGAATGCAATTGGGATTCACTCACTGATGTAGTTCAAGAGAAGAAAAAATGTGCGGCTTAATGAAAGATCACGGCTTTTTTAAAAAGCTGTTGATTAAACTTAAAACCCGTACGGTTTATCAGGTGAAAAATGGTCATCAAACAAATTGGATCACACTTGATGAGCTGATGAAACAAAATAAAGAAAAACACTTTTACCAAAATTTATTAGGAGAACAAAATTATGAAATTAGCGAAAGAAATTTTAGAAGCACAATTACAAAACATGAAAACAACAAAATTTTATCGGTTTCAACTTTTCATTCAAAAGAATGATCAAAAAAACAATAAAAAGAATACTGTCGGCATGGCCTATTTAAAAGAAGGCCAAGGAATTTACACTTTAAGGCTATGGACTTTATTAGACGATAAGTATTTTCTTATCCCCAATAGAGACGATGCCAGTAAATATTTTATCATGACTCGTGAAGCGAACAAATCACGAGATTTAAAGAATAAATATTTTTGGAATATTGTTGGTAATGCTGTTACAGATTCTGCAAAAAGTGTGATCGAACTCAATTTCGATCTATTTGATAAAAAAATCTTTATGAGCATTTTCCCTGAAGAATCGGCCACGCCCTATGGCCAACCAGTACCAGATTCTAATTTAGAAGCTGCTTAATATAAACGAATTGCGAGACCTCTTGATGAAAAAAATTATTTTTCAAAAGGAGTGCTTAATGAATAGAAATCAAGTGTTACTAACAAGTGCGGTGCTAGTTGCTGTTGCCCTAATAATGCCAGAGCTAGCTCATGCAGGGCTTGAATCAAGTTTGATGGGAATTAAATCTAAACTCACAGGTGTGATTCTTCCACTGCTGTCAGTTATCGGCATCGCCATCGCTGGGATTTCATTTTTTACAGGGAATCCAAATGCTAAACAGCATATCGCCTATGCGATCTTAGGTTGCATAATTGGCTTTGGTGCCCAAGGGATTGTGGATTTTATCGCTCAAACAGTGAGGTAACCATGAGTAATGAAGAAGGTCTAATTACAACTAAAGTGCCGCGAGCACTTGAAATGAAAAGTAAGCTCTTTGGTTATGAACTACCAGATTTACTTTTAATTTTTTTCAATCTCGCGATGACGAATTTGATTTTTGGTGGAACCTCTTTCAGATACACATTGGTTTGGGGAACAACGCTAACATTAGCGTTGTTTCTCTACTTTGCTAAAAAAGGGCGTCCCGATAATTACATTCAACATCTTGGCGAATTCTTAATTCGGCCTGCCTATTATGCGGCCGGTGGAATAGATCGTCAGTATCGAAAATTTAAAGACAAGGTTTAAAATGTTTCATAAAAAAGTAAATGATTCATCATTATCAGAAGAGCTTTCTTATTGGGATTTTTCAAATGAACCAAGGGCACATATTATTTTAAATGATGGCTCATTGGTCAGTGGTATTAAATTATCACTACTTGATATTGAATGCTTTGATGACAACTCGGTCAATCAACTAGCCATTCGACTTCGTGGAGTTGTAAATTCAATTTCAGAAAATACATCAGTTCAATTTTGTTTGTCTGTTTGTTCAGATTATTCTGAAGTGCTTCATAAACATAAAAGCCAGAAATCTGAAAACATTCATCCTTTGATTGATAAAATTGCTCGGTATCGAGAAGAAAAACTTGATGCGGCCGTTGAATCAGCAGAACTTTACAAGCCTGAATTGACTGTGTATTTGCGAACTAAAAGTGTTTCGTCTAAAAAAATGAACTTTCTAAAAAAGCAAGAGGCCTTTTCTAGCGAAGCATTTAAAAATTATGATGAAACCTTAGAAGTACTATTTCAAAACATTGATACTTTAATTTCATCATTAGCATCTATTGGACTTACAGGTAGACTTTTAGAAGTTCAAGAAATGCAAAATCAGGTTTACAAAATGCTTAATCCCAAAAGATCAACTTTTGAACCTGCTCCACTGATTAAAGCACCAAGCGAAGATAATCTTGAACCTGAAACACTCGACCATATGGAATGGCTGGCGGTTCAATCACCACGAGAGCAATTAGTATTTGGTGATTTAATTTTAGGTTTTGATCAATTCACTCTTGATGGCTTTCATCACCGAGTGATCACTCTGAAGACTTTGCCTGAAGTTACATTTGCAGGTCAGCTTTCTCAGTTCTTGCGAATGCCATTTCACTATGATCTGACTTTATCTTTTGAAGTGCCCACACAATCTGATGAAATGGCAAAACTTCAACAAAAAAGAAAAATGGCCCATTCATTAGCGGTTACTTCTGGTAATAAAGCCTCTGATCTTGAAAGTGAAACAAAGCTAAATTCAACAGAAGAACTTATTCGTGAGTTATTAAGTACTGGCCAGCGTATCTATGCAGCTCAAATGACTATTACGTTAAAAGCTCCAGCAACTCATGACGGTCAAAAGATTTTAAACCGACGTGTTCGCGAAGTTTTATCACGATTTAGATCATTGCAAGGAGCTGAAGGCCTAGAAGAAAGTGTTGGAGCATGGAAGATATTTAAAGGCAGTATGATTGCTGCTCCGGTAAAACTTGAGCGAGCTAAAAAATTTAAAACCAATAATCTTGTGGATTTTCTTCCTATCTATGGGCCGCGACTTGGTGATGATGATCCGGTTGTTCTTTTTAGAAATCGTTTAAATGGTCTAGTCAGTTTTAATCCATTTGATTCAAAGCTCACAAACTACAATGCACTTGTGACTGGTTCTTCTGGAGCTGGAAAAAGTTTTTTGAACAACTGTATTTTAGCTCAAGAGCTAGCACGAGGCCTTCGCGTCTTTATTATTGATATTGGTGGTTCATATAAAAAATTGACCGAAAGTTTAGAAGGTCAATATTTAGAAATGGATTTATCAGATCAATATCAAATTAACCCATTTGATATTCCTGATCCATCACTTGAACCTAGTAATCAAAAACTAAAATCACTTTTAGCCGTAATTGAAAGTATGATTGCTGAAGATGAAAGAGCAAAACTATCAAAACTTGATCGAGTCTTATTAGAAAAGGCCATTATTGAACTTTATACAGAAAAACGAAAAACTCATTCTGTACCTGTGATGTCTGATCTTTTAGATAAACTTTCTAAAAGCAAAGAATCATCAATGGTTGATATTTCTAAAATTCTTTTCATGTGGACTGGAAATAGACCTTACGGAAAATTACTAGATGGTGCTGGCTCATTAAGATCAGACGCTCCTATATGTACTTTTGATTTAAAAGGGCTTTCAAATTATCCCGATCTTCAAAGTGTAATGATCTTGATTTTGACTGATTTTATTTTAAGCCAAGTTGAACAAGATAAAATTAATAAGAAACGAATTATTTTAGATGAGGCTTGGCAATTATTAAAATCAAATGCGGCCGCTGGTTTTATGGAATATTGTGCTCGAACTCTTCGTAAAACAGGATCAGGAATTACATTTATCACCCAAGGGGTCGAGGAAATTGTTGAAAGCCCCATTGGGCCAGCGATCATGAACAACACGGCCACAAAGTTTATTCTACTTCAACGTGGTGATTCTGAAATTTTGAGAAATGCTTTAAAACTTAATGATCAAGAATTAAACCTCATTTACTCGCTTGAACAAAGAAAAGGAGAATTTGCTGAGGGCTTTATGATTGAAGGAGATCATCGTCAGGTCATTCGCATTTATCCAAGCCCGTTTGAATATTGGTTATCGACATCTGATGCAAATGATAATCGTTATATTCAAGAATTAAAAGATCAAGATCTGTCACTGGTCGATGCTATAACAAAAGCCTCAATTCAATATCCGAATGGGATAAATCAAGGAAAAATTCAAGCGGAGGCCGCATGAGTTTAAAAAAGAGAATTATTGCGATCACTCTTTGTTTCGCTTTAGCCCTTCCACAACCTGCAAAAGCTGACATCTTTGGTGGAGACGTGGCGGTACTTGTACAAATTTTGGCCCAAGCCATCAAACAACTGTATGAGCTGCAAAGAATTGTGAGTACTGGACAAGATACGTTGACGCTAATGAGAGACATCAATCGTGGTATTCGTGATGGATTAGCTGTGATTAGAATTATCAACCCTAAATTTAATCCGGGCCTTTATGGAAGTCTGGATACTGTTGATCAAGTTCAAAGAGCTATTGAAGATTTATATGGGGCCATACCGCAAACAAGTGAATATCGTTTACAAGAAGCTCAAGATAAATCTGTTTCTGAAAGTATTGCCATGAATGGAACTTTATTTCAGTACGCTGATAGTGTTGATAATGAAACCAAAAGAATTATTGATCATGCTCAAAAAGTAAGTCCACAAGGTGCAGGGAAACTAACGGCCGAATCAATTGCAATCTTGATCGGGGTAACAACTCAAGTTTTAAGAACTAATTCGATGATGTTAAAAATGATGGGGCAAAATATGGCCTTATCAAATAGAAAAGAAAAACTTCAGGCCACTCAGTTTAAAGCTCAATACGAAGGTATTTCAAATGCACTTGGAAATCTTCCAAAAGAAACAAAACTGACACCGCTTGACACAACCGGGAGATAGCTCATGCCACAGTTTGAATTACTAGGAACGCTAGCTCGTGATCTTCATCAAGAATTTGTGAATATGTATTATCTTCTACTGCCAGTGTTTTTTTCATTGGCGGTTGTTGTCGCTTGGTTTAGATCTCCTACTGGTAGCCCTGAGTTTTTAGATATTATCAAGAGAGCGATCATTGCTACCATTTTACTGGCGGCATTTCCTGATATTAGTAAGGCCATTCTTTTTATTGCAGATGGAATCGTTGAGAAAATTGATAAGCTCAACACTCTTGATACACTTATCAGAATGGCCCAAGAAAAATCAGAAGGCTACTCGGTTTCAGTATCGAGTATGATTTTGCAATTTAATGATTTGATTATCGCGACACTTTCATTTTTAAGTTATTTGGTCTTATACATTGCCAGATATTTAACAATTGCCATGTATCACTTTTTTTGGATTTTTTTTATGATCTCTGCTCCGATACTTTTGCTGTTCAATCTTTTTGAAGGTACTCAGCAAGTCACAAAAAATTTATTTAAGGGCATGATCGAAGTCGCGTGCTGGAAAATTGTGTGGGCCATTTTAGGGGCCATGCTAGCGGCACTTTCTTTTGGTGATGCTTATAAAACTGAAGGAAGCTATATTGTTTTAATTGTGATGAATTTTATTATTGCACTCGCGATGCTTATGACTCCAATGATGGTTAAATCTCTCGTCGGAGGAGGTCTTCAAGGAATGTCGTCTTCACTAGGGGCTGCAAGTGTTGCTGCGATGGCGGCAGCTCCAGCAAGGGCTGCAACAATTGCCGCAACTTCACGAAATGCGATCAGCACTGGATCAAACTTTGTTCAATCAAAAGTAAATTCTTATCGCGAGAAACAAGAACAAAAACGAAAAATGTATCATTACTAAAAAGGAACTTTAATGTTAGAAATAAAAACAATGACTCTTAAAAAAGCAGTATTTCCAAAAATGTTTGGAAGCCTGATGCACACTAACCAATTGCTTAAATATTTTTCGATGATGTCATTTGCAACTTCAATCATTTGCTTGATTGCAGTTTTAGTTTTAATTAACAAAGATCCAATTATTCTTACGATGGATACGAATGCAAAAATCATTGAAAAAACTAAAATGCCTAAAGCTGATGAGCAGATCAAAGAAGCAATTAAACAGTACATTGAAAGACGTTATCAATGGGAGCCATCAAATGTGACAAAGAAATTAAAAGATTCTGAAGTTTTTATTTCTCCCTTGGCTCTCAAAGCATTTCAAAATGCTGTCATGAATGTGGCGAAGTTCTCAGTTGATAAAGTTGTTTCTCAAAAAGTTTATGCTGATAAAATTGAAATTGATCTTAAAAGACAGACTGCACTTATCAGTGGTGATCGAGTCACAACGATTCAAGGCCTAAAGGCCGCTGGTAATTTAAAACTTGAGCTGACTTTTGAAAATGGCCAAAGGACAATTGAAAATCCTTGGGGCCTTTATATTTCAAAAGAACGTGAAGAATAAGTAAAAATCAATTTGCGAGCCTGCTTGATTCTCCTCTAAACCCTTTGGAGAATTATGAAAACAAAACTCATGATAATTCTTGCGACCTTGTTTGCGGCGAATCCACTTTTTGCTAATCAAAAAGTAAGACGAGTTTCAGTCATGCCAGATCAAATTGTGACTGTAAAAACAAGTGTTGGTATTGCGACAATTATTCAAGTACCAGATAGACCTAATAGCGTAGTCGTTGGCGATCAAGATTCATTTAAAGTTGAATATCTTGATCAGGCCATCACAATTAAACCGCTATCAAGTAAGGCGAAAACTAATTTGTATATTTATACAGATTGGCGACGTTTTAATGTTGAATTAGTTTCTGGCCCTGAAAGTCTATCGGACTATGTTGTTTATCTTGATGTACCAAAAGAAAGGACCGTGACGGCTGCAAAAGATATTAAACCAATTTCATGGATGAATGTTAGAAAAATTTTAACAAATGATGGTCTGAATTTAGTGGCAAAAAGAATTGGAAAAACTAAAGACGGTTTTTATTTAATTGAATTTGATGTGATTTCAAAACAAAAAATAGCTTTTAAACCAGATTGGATATGGATCACTCAAAATAATGAGACTGTGCCCATAAATAATTTATTTATGAGTGCTCTTGATCTTTCAGAATCAAAAAGTATTTCAGGAGTTCTTCAACTAAAAGCAACTGATTTAAGAAGTGGTTCGCGAATTAAACTTGAGCTGCGCCGAAAAAAAGTTTCATTTATTGATTTTTCAAAGGTGACGTCATGGAAGTTGTAAAAGTGGAGGTTTATTTGGATTTTAAAAAATACTTCCTTAAAGAAGCAAAACCATTTACGTCTAAACGCGAAGTCAATTGGAAGCGAGTTCAAATCTGGGCCATATCATTTATTATGGCCTTAGTGATTGGTATTTTAGTCATACCATCCTCAGAAACTCCTCAAGATGTTTTTCACGAAAAAGCTGATAAAGGTAGTCTTACACAAACTAAAACTAATGAAAATGATCCAACTCAAGAGACGATCAAACAACTTCAAGAATCACAAGTAAATGTAAATCAGGTTCACGGATCACTTGATTATTTATATCGACAAGATTCACCGAATAAAAATCTTGGTGGAGGTAAAGCTAACCAAGACAGAAGTTCGTCAATGATACTCAGTCGAGTTGGTGCGGATTCAAGAACTCAATTGTCAGCAGGAACTAAGTTTAAGATCCGACTCACAAGTAAGGTGACAATTACGAATCAGCCCATGCCTGTTGTTGGAGTTGTGTCTGATGATGTGATGAATGAAAATTCAACGGCCATACCAAGCGGATCAAAAATTTTAGGAGATGCTTCTTTTGATACAGAAAATGAAAGAGCAGCTATTAATTGGCGATCAATCATCATGCCCGATGGCCGCGAAAGACCGATTTCAGCAATTGGCGTAAGTACCGATGGGCAAGTTGGAGTTAGTGGAAATGTTCATTCTGAAGGACTTAAAAATGCTTTGGGGCAGACGCTCACCAGATTTGTTGGTGCTTATGCAACAGGTTCTATGAACACAGGAGCATTTGGGGCAAATCAAGGAGGTCATGAAAATGGTTTAAAGAATGCCATTGCTCAAACGGCCACTGATCGAGCGAATGCTATGGGTGAAGATTTACAAAAAGAACGTAAATGGATTGAATTAGATTCTGGCAAAGATTCATACGCAGTATTAAACCAAGCTTTTACGTTTAAAGATGCGGGAGCAACTTATGGGCGATAAGCAAAATTCAAATACTGAGTATTTTATAATTGGTGGATTAGGCTTAGTTTTTCTATTCAAGTTATTTGAAAAATTGTTGATCTGGGTACAAACACCAAAACATTTTTGGATCGTTGCTGTAATTGGTTTTACTTTGATAATTCCATTAATGACTTGGTTGTATCTAAAAATTAAAAAGAACAGCGATAAAAAAAGTTTTGAAAAATCAATATTAGAAAAAACTGAAGATTCTGTTTTTTGTGGTTCAACTGATTCTGGTGATGATGTCTGGATTAAACCACGACAAAGAATTGTGCACACTCAAGTTATTGGTACAACTAATGCAGGTAAAACTGAAAGTGTGATTCTACCTTGGGCGATTCAAGATATTCACTCAGGCAAAGGTCTTTTGATTATTGATGGTAAGGCCGATAACTCACTTATAGATAAGCTATGGAGTTATACAAAGCTTGCAAAACGTGAAAAAGATTTTCGTCTTTTTAGCTTAAGCCGAAGAGAAGAGTCTTTTCAGTTCAATCCGCTCATTGGTGGAAGTGCTGAAGAAATCACCGAAAGAGTTTTTAATGCGTTTGAATTTGAAAATCCGTATTATCGAAGCCTTCAATATGAAGTGATGAATCAGGTCATGAGAATCTTTGAGGCCTCAAATACTATTCCGACTTTTCAAAGATTACATCAGGTCATATCAAGACCCAAAGTTATGGAGGAAATGATTAAAAAAGTTTCTGACCCTGCAATTATTCGTTGGTATATGGCATTTTGCTCAATGACTCCTAAAGATCGAGAAGAAAGAACAAGTGGACTACTCACGGCCATTGGGCATTTTTCATTTGGTGAAAACGCAAAATTATTTAACCCAGAAGATGAAGCCATCACAATTGATCAGGCCTTGAAAGAAAATCAAATTGTGTACTTTCAATTGCCAGTTCTGCTGTCGCCATTTTTAGGTAAGGCCACAGGTAAACTTGTTTTACAGTCTTTGCAGTCAGCTATTGCTAATCGCCATCGTTTATCAAAAGGTAGTGAGAAGAAATTTTTCAGTGTTTTTTTAGATGATTTTTCAGAATATCTTTATGAAGGATTTATTTCGATATTAAACAAATCCAGATCAGCCAATGTTGGTGTTGTTTTTGCTCATCAGGCCTTGGGAGATATTACGGCCCTTGGTGATTCAGTATCAAATACGATTTTAACCAATGCTAACATGAAAGTCATCATGCGTGGGAATGATCCAACTTCGGCCGAATATTTTTCTAAAGTCATCGGAACACTGACCTCAACTAAATTTACCGAACGGCAAACTAAAAACTTATTAGGTACAAATAAAAGCGGAGAAATGTCAGTTCGCGATTTCGAAGAATTCACTGTTCATCCAAACGTCTTTAAAAAAGAGCTTGGCGTTGGTGAAGCTATCATGATTGTGCCTCATGAACGAGGTGCAAAAACATTCAGAATAAAATTTAGCAAAACTGATGATCTTGAGCCTTTTGAAATTCCAAGAATTAAAAAAACAATGATGTCACTCTTGATTGAAAAAGATAATTTGAAAAATGAAGAATCAGACCAAAAGATAAATTCACTTGATAACGCTGCCTAAATCTTTAAGGGAGTATTATGAGTAAAAATAAAATTTTAAAAGTTGTCTCAATTCACTTGATTTGTATCTTAATGGTTTTCCAAACAGGTTGCTCGACCATGGGTAAATCTGTGGGACTTGGTTCTGCTGTTGGTGCCGGTGCTGGTGCTGCTTTAGGTGGTATTATTGACCCCGGAAAAAATGGAGAATTTCGAACACGAAACGTCATTATCGGTGCTGGTCTTGGGGCCATGGCCGGTGGATTAACGGCGGCATCTATTCATGAAAATAATGAACGAGATAAAGAGCTTTCCTATTTAAAAGGAAAAGAAATCGAGCGAAAAAACACACGTACACAAAATGCACCATCGCTTCAGCAACCAAAAGTTGAAGCAATTTGGGTTGAAAGTAAAGTCACTGGCAATCGTTACATCGAAGGACATTTTGAATATGTGATCACTGAGCCTACTCGCTGGGAGGCTCCATAATGAAATATCCTAATGGCCGAACGATATCACCGACGGTATTTCAGGCCATCAGATACATTACAAAAGTTGGAGTCTTAACGAGATCAACTTGGAACGAATTTTTTTGTAGTGGTACTGCTCGCTGGAAAAGAAAACAGCTTAGACTTTTAGTGAAAGCAAAAGTTTTAAGACCACATCCATTTGAAGAAATTAAAGACTGTTTTGTGTTAGGTCATTATGGCAATCAATTAGTACATGAGATGAAGTGGAAGGGAGTCCACTTCACTCAACCGCAATTTATCAAACACGATGAAACAGTGGCCAAAGGATTAATTGTCCTTGAACGAAATAAAATTTGTCAAAGATGGTTAACTGAAGCAGAACTTAAAATACAGAAATCAAATTCATTTAAACTGCATAACATGGAAGGTGGAATAAAATATCCTGATGCTGTTTTAAAAATTGAATGCAAAAAAAATAATTTGGTTGTGGCCTTAGAATATGAAAGAACACTCAAAAGTAGTTGGCGGTACAACAAGGCCATTAAATCTTATAGTGACTCTAACGATTTTAATTTGATCATTTTTATTGTTGAGTCGCTGACGATTGAACAATCAATAAAACGATCTATGAAATTTATTGCAGACCATTCGCTGAATTCTAAAATTGGTTTTATTTCAATTGATGATTGGTTAAAGAATCCATTTGAAGCACCCATTCGCGATTTATCGAATGTTAAATCTCTTATTGATGTTGTTCAAAATAATTGAGTCAAGAAGTGTTCCTTTTGGCGGCTCCAACAGGAACACTTCTTAAAATTAAACTTGATGATAAACTATTGAAATAAATTTATACAAATCAAGAGGTTCCCGCCGCCGCCTCGTTCTTAACGTCCCTTTGGTCGCTACTGACCCCTCCCCCCCAACGATGTTGAGAGGAAGGGGTCAGTAGCTAGGTACTAAACATCGGTGGCGGCGGGATCTAGGAGTAAATAATATGAATAATAAATTAGGTAATGAGAATGAAGAAGTAAGTAATAAAGACGAAAACAAAACAAATGAATCAGAAAAAATACAAAGAATAACAGCATCGAAAGAAGCATTAAATGCACTAAAAGCAGTAACAGATAAAGTAAATGATGGTTTTAATGGTGGCCGAGTTAATCAAACACAAATGGCCAATTGGATAATTCTGCGGTTTCAAAATGAATTAGATGATGCTCAAATTAAAGAAATTCGAGCTGAGTTCTTTGATGAAGTGGCCATGTTAGAAAGCGTTTTAAGACAAGCAAAAGAGTCTGGCAAAGTTCCCATGGATTTCAAAGCCTTACTTCAAAAGCAATTGGGACTAGAAGAATCGACAAAACGCAAAAATAAGCAGGCCTTGACGTAACAATCAAGCTATGTCATCATTGATGACATAGCTCTTGGAGAACTTTATGCCATTACCTGAACTAACAAAAGCCGCTGTTTCTAAAAAACTAATCCAATTTTGCAACGACAGAGTGCCACCTCATATTCGTGACAAAGTCAGACTTGATTTTGAATTTAGAGGTAACAATGTCACTTTGCTGGAAATTAGACCTGTATGGAATGACCCATCACAATTTACTCACATGCCAGTAGCTCAGTTAAGATTTGAAAATGATGATTTAAAATGGACTCTCTATTGTTGTGATAGAAATAGTAAATGGCATTTATATAAAAATGTAAAAGCAACCACTAATATTGATACATTGATTAAAGAAATAGATGCCGATCCAACTGGAATTTTTTGGGGTTAATGAAGTGAATGGTAAGGAAGTAAAACGAATCAGAGAAAAACTTGAAATGAGCCGTGAAGAATTTGCAGAATTTCTTTGTTTGTCAGGCTATCGAACCATGATGAACATTGAAACGGATTTTCGTAAGCCAAGTGCTTTGACTATTCGTCTTTTAAGATATGTTGATGACCAACAAAAGAAAAAGGCATTGGATTTTATTGAGGAGTTTAAAGGCTATGGGCCTAAATAAAATTTTTCAAAAATGGAGTTTAGCAATGGCAAAAGTAAAAAACGCCATTGACCATTTGAAATTAAAAAAAGAGATCAAAGTTGAACTTATTCCCGTCTATTTAAATGAATATGACTTTCAAGATAAAAAAGAAGAAGTACAAAATTTATTATCAAGTATTTTAATTTCATCACATAAACGTGGCCGTCCTACGAAAAATGAGATGGAGGATTTTAAAAATGCAGCATAAAATTGGAATCTATGTTCGTGTTAGTACCGAAGAGCAAGCTCAGGTTGCTGATGGATCTATTGAAAGCCAGCAACATCGAATAAATGTTTTTATCGACATGAAAAAACACCAAGAAAAAGGCTGGGGTAAGGTTGTTGAAACTTATATTGATGACGGCTACTCAGCAGGCAGTACAAATCGCCCTGCTTATCAACGAATGATTCGAGATTTAAAACTTGGTAAAATAAATTTAATTCTTGTGACTGATTTATCAAGACTTTCAAGAAACATAGCAGACTTTTGCGATTTATATAAGGAGCTTGGTAAGTACAAAGCTAATTTTCTTTCAATCAAAGAGCAATTTGATACAAGTACACCAATTGGCGAGATGATGGTTTTTAATATGGTCAATCTTGCTCAATTTGAACGAAAGCAAACATCTGAAAGAATCTCAATGAACTTCCATTCGCGAGCAATGCGCGGTCTAGTTAATGGCGGTAGTCCTTTGCTTGGATATGATCGTGATCCATCCAATCCCGGCAAAAGAATTGTTAATGAATCTGAAGCTGAATTGGTCAAAAAGATTTTTAAATTGTACGACGAAGGCCAAAGTCAAAACGCTATAGCAGATCAACTCACTAAGGAATGTGAAAAGAGAAAAGATTGGGGCAGCCGAAAATATCGCCACATTAAAGATGGCCGATGGACATTAAATGCCATTCAAAATATTTTAAAAAATTATGCTTATATTGGAAAACGTGAAGTCAATATTGGAAATAAAAATGAGCAACAAGAGTATTTAAAAGCGTGGCAACAATACCAAATTGTTCCTGCGGCTTGGGATGCCATTATTGATGAAAAGTTATTTGCGAGAGTTCAAAAGCGAATGGCAGAGGCCCACTTGAAAGAAAGAAAACGCTTTGATGGTGGGGAGAAAAGAATATTTCTTGTTTCTGGAATTGTGAAGTGTGGCCATTGTGGTATGGCACTTATTGGACAATCAGCACATGGCAAAAGCCAAGTTCATCGTTATTATGGGCACCGACAAGTTGTTGGCGAAAAAATTAATTGCCCTGTAAAACGATTTTCTGCTGATGAAATTGAAACCGCTATTTTAAAACATTTGGATATAGTTTTAAGTGAGCCGGGGTATTTAGAACAAATTGAAAAAAACATTGAACAAAGTTTAGGTGTTGATAAAAAGGCGACAAAATACAAAATCGAGACCATTAAAAAAGCTATTGAAAAAACTGAAAAAGAAATTGAATCTATTTTTAAGTTAGTTACCAATATGGCCTCTGGTTCTGCTGGATCTGAACTTATCCAAGAAAAACTTCAATTGTTAGCCGATAAAAAGAAAAATCTTGAACGTGAACTAAGTGCAGAAGTAATAGCTGATGAAAATGCTCATCAACTTGATGGCTCTAAAAAGTACATTGAAGCCAATGTTAAGGCCATCAAAAGCTCCTTAAAAAAGACAAAGCCTCACCTTCAAAAGAAACTTTTGAATGCTCTTTTTCAGCAAATGGTATTAACGGATTCAGGGATAAAACTTTTTTATCATTTGGGTGAGTCTAAAAATTTGATTGATCATCAGGTTAAAACGAAAAAGCCATCGGGGTTTAGTACCGATGGCCATTCATTTCTTTCTTCGCAAACCCATGGATTTTTTTCGTCCAAGAGTTCGCCTATCTATTGGGTTGGTGGACCAGATCGGGATCGAACCGACGACCTCTTGCATGCCATGCAAGCGCGCTCCCAGCTGCGCCACTAGCCCACAATCGAAAAGACCAGTAAATTTAAATATAATTTGCAGGAAATGCCAATAATTTATTTTTCTTAGGGCCAACTTATCTAGTAAAAAAGCAGAAAGCAGTCAAAAACCTACAAAGCTTTTGCTAGGTCCAACAGAGACAACTGGTTAACATCTTTACCCGACTCAGAGTCAGACCCCAAGCGAACACCAATTCCCACCAACCGCACAGCCTCGGACCGTCGAAGAAAAGCCTTTTCAAGCAGATTCTCGAAAACATCCAGAGTTGGAGTCCCCCGAAATGACATCTCATGAGTGGTTGTCTTGAAATCATGAAATTTCAACTTAACAACTGCACCACGAATATTTATGCTCTCGTCTTCCTTCGATATCCGACGCAACCATTCTTGGTAAAGATCCGGCAGAACTTTCTTTACGGCTGCCAGACTATCCAAGTCCTTATCAAAAGTCTCTTCAACACTTAATGACCTTCTCTCCCAATCAGTAATAACCGGGCGATAATCCACCCCCCTAGAGAAATCATACAACTCTTGGGCTCTAGAACCAAAATGACGGCGCAGCTTCAGAAGATCCCACTGCTGAACATCAGCACAAGTAAATAAACCTAAAGAATTCATTTTCTCTTCGGTCACTTTCCCAACACCAAAAATTTTTCCAACCTTTAATTGAGAGGCAAATTGAAAAGACATATCTGGGGTCACAACAAATTGACCATTGGGTTTATTCCAATCACTAGCAACTTTTGCCAAAAATTTGTTGGAAGCAACACCAGCTGACGCCGTTAAATGCAACTCCGAATAAATCTGTCGGCGAATTTCTTGTGCAATCAAAGTGGCGCTGCCACCAAAATCGCGACATCCTGTAACATCAAGATAAGCTTCATCCAAAGAGAGCGGCTCGATAATAGAAGTAAAGCGCTCAAAAATCTTACGAACAGCAGCACTTTCTTTTTTATAGAGATAAAAATTAGGTGGCACCAAAATAAGCTGAGGACAAAGCTTTACTGCCAACGAGGAAGGCATTGCAGCCCGGACTCCAAACTTTCGAGCCTCATAACTTGCAGTGCACAAAACACTCCGTGAATCCGGCGGGCCGCCAATTCCAAGCGGCTTTCCCTTAAGTTCTGGGCGGTATTTACATTCCACGGCGGCATAGAAACAATCCATATCGACGTGAATAATCTTGCGAGTCTCTTGCATATGTAAATTATATGTAAATGCATTCACATATGCAAGAGTTATATCTGTTTGCTGGACCTAGGCAGTTTTTTTCGATCCAATCTCACCATACTTGCGATCAATGCCGCAGATATGGGCAGCAAGCCAAGTTTTTAAGAAGGCAAAGAACTCCTCGTCTAAATGACCTTTCTTTTTAAATGCATCAATATGCCCGGTAAGTCGCTCGACAAGGTCTTTATGGATTTTTTTATGCACTTCAGCCTGAGGATAAGGAATCTTTGAAAAATACGCCTCTTCGTCCGCAAAATGCTTCAGGGTAAACTTGACCATGTCATCGATAGCCTTTTGAAGGTGGGCTGTTGACGCCTTATCATTGTGAAGTTGATACAACTTATTCATGTAGCCAATAAGCACCTGATGCTCTTTATCCATATCATCAACGTGAACAGAAAATCGGTTCTGATCCCAAACAAATAGCTCTTTTGACATAAATCCTCCAAGTCATGCTACTTTTCGGAATCATCAAAAACTGATGAAGATCAGCCTACTGATTTTGTCTGAAAATTAATGTTATATATAAAAAAAGCGTCTCACTCCGAGACGCTTACCTGTCCTACTGAAGACCTTTAAGATTCTCGCGAATCCAAGATCGAATGATGGGGTACTCTCCATCTTCTAAAACATGCTCTTTTTCCATCTCGACCCATTTGACCTCAAAACCAGCTTCTTCCAATTGTTCGACACCAAACTTAGTATCTTCAATTGGCAAAACATCATCTTTTGTTCCATGAGTAAACAACCAAGGAGTCTTCAACGAATCTCGAGTCAAATCTTTCTTCCAACGCGGAAAAAAGTGGAAGTATCCACTGATACCAACAACTCCACCTAACTTTTTGGGAAACGACATCGCCAAATCAGCACTGACTAAACATCCCTGAGAAAAGCCAAAAAGGAAAATATTTTCAGATTTCCAACCTTGCATTTCTAGCTCTTGAAGCAACGTGAACAATTTCTCTCGAATACGTAAGACACCCTGAGCTTGATAAGGAGGCTCACCATACCAGGAATAACCATCTAAAAATTTTCTGGGCGCTTCAAGTAAAAGATAGTTCATCTCGGGCATTTCAAGTTCTTTGTTAAAGTTCCGGAACGGACGAATGCTATCACCACGCCCATGAAGAACGATCATCAGCTTGTCTGACTTTTTCTTGGACGGTATAAATTTATTTTTAAAAATTTCTGTAGTGATCATAACTGCCCTCCAGCCACCGAAGCCGAGCAAAACAAAGATTCTTTCGCGGTATCAATTTCCAAGTCATTTGACGTCAGTTCTTCCATTCCCAAGCAATCAGAAGAATGATTAGCAATCATATCGCCCACCCAAGGTTTTCGCGGAGGCGCCGTCAGTGGACTCCAGTACTGATCCAACTCTCGGGATACAACGCTCTTACGGAAAGACACTTTTACATCAGGCTCAATACCAAACAGCTGAGGCGACTTCCCCGAAGGAAGATAATAAAATCCTTTGGTTTGGAATAAAGCTAGGCTTTCATTTTCAGACCAAACTTCGCCTTCTTGGAAAGAACCTTTACCGAAGGTTCTTTCTCCGACCATCACAGCACGTCCCCAATCACGAAGTGCTCCAGCTACAATTTCCGCCGCGCTGGCAGAACCAGAGTTCACCAAAACTGCCACTGGACCATCATAAACCTGATCAACCGGACTATTATAAGACTCCACCTCTTTTGCAGGATCCAAGTATCTTAACTCGAAGATTTTTTTATCTTTACCAAGAAAAAGCCCCGCAACACAGGCCGCCTCTTCCATTTGTCCACCTGGATTATCCCTAAGGTCCAAAAGAAGACCTTTAATTCGTTGCTCTAACAAATCCTCCAAAGAACTCTGAACCTTTTGGCAGGTCCCCGTCGCAAATTTATTGATTGTGATCAAACCTACGGGCCGCAAGCCTTCAACCATACGATGGGTGACCGTGGGAATGCGGGAAATTGTACGTACCAACTCAAGTTCGACTTTTTGCTCTTGCCGCTGAACAGAGACTACAATTTCGTCCCCAACTTTTCCCTTAAGTAAGTCTGATACCTGCGCCAAAGTTAAATGTTCTACTTTGCGCTCATTCACTTTTAAAATAATGTCGCCCTTACGTAATCCAGCGCTTTCTGCAGGACTCTTTTCTAGCACCTTGCGAACAAAATAGTTTCGCTCGTCTTTAGCCAACACAATCCCCAGAGCCGAACTCTTACTGTCAGTCTGAGACACAACTTCATTATAATAACTTAAAGGCATAATGTAAGTATGCGGGTCGCGGAACACAGAGATAAAACCATTAATAGCTAAACCCGTTGTCAGCTCTTTAAGTTCACTCTTTTTATTAACCAAATTCTGAAGAATTTTAGCGTAAGGAAAGCTTGCCGCTTCGGCGCGATGAGACCTAAACCAGTTTTTCCATTTTTCGAGTAGTGCCTTTTCTGATGCCAAACCCAAATCATGTAAAGCGATCAACTGACCATTTGTTTGCAGATCTAAATTATGTTTTTCGGCGGCATTCAAAAGGCCATTTATACATGAAAGGAAGTAGCGCTCGGACGATACACAGCTGCGGTCGTTAATTAGATCTGAGGCTTTATCAATGGCAATACCGGTTTCAGTCCAATAGACTTCAATCGCCTTTACCTCGGAAGACTTACGTACGACCTGAGAACGACGCCAATACTGAAGGGACAAACCCAACGTCAGAATAGTCAATGATAAAAAAGACAATCGTAAGTAACGCGCCACCCGGCCTCCAAGTACATGAAGGAATAAAAGCAAGCGTTATGCCCAGCCAAACCCTGACCATTTTCAAAAGAGCCAAATTTTGTCGCCATATCAAGAAGGAATTTCCAAGCTGTAAATCAACTAGACACAAATCTCCTCGGTTACCCAAGGAAAATAAGGATTTACCAACCCACTTTTATAGGTATTTTTTACAGGCCAAAGAGGCTTCTAAATGAGGGTAATGAGCCACTTCAGTAATAACTTCTACCTCGAAGCCCCACTGCTCCCAAAAATTCTTTTGTTCAGACGCTGTAAGGAAATAAGGATCTTTCGCCCCAAGAATAAGTTGATTAATAGAAGCCTTCCATTGGGAATTAGTTAAAATACTTAACCAATCAACGCTCAATGATTCATTGATCAGCTTTTGCCAGGAAGGAAAATGCAATGGTTTGATCTGAGCAGCTAAATCTAAAAATTTTTGTAGATTAGAATCTTGCGCCCAATATAATTTGAAATAATTCGGGTCACCCAGAATAGTCTGGATTAAACCCCAAAACATCATTTGTTCTTCGGTATCCAAAGGCGCCCCGTAGCGACGGCCTTTCATGGATTTTTCTAAAACTTGTGCCGGCTTATCCATTTCCATCTTTCGAGCAAAGCTTGCAAAGCCCATCGAAACATCCAAAACAGGCGCAAGCACTATAAGCTTGCGTGGTTTGATTGGAAATTTAGACTGCATTAGCAGATACAAATTAAACCCAAAGCTATGAGCAATAACTCCCTCATATTGACCTGAATTCCACTTGTCAAAAACAGAACGAGCCACATTTTCTAAACTTAATTGTTCCTCGGGAAGTCCGGGACGATCCCAAAACTCTACCTCACTCCAGTCGTTCAGCCATAAACGTTCTAATCCCGCATTACCGCCTGGTCCATAATGTAAAAATAGATATTTTTGAGAATTCATAATCCCCGAAACTAGTTTAGCTCCAAAAGTAGCTGCCTTAAAGCAGCATGACTTTCAGAAGTTTTTCTTTTGCGCTCTGCCTTCTCTTCTGAAGTTTCAAAAAAACCAATCAGATCGATAGCAGTCAATGGTGGAAGTCTGTTCGTTTTCACAAAAGAAATCAAGTAAGGAGTCACCATACCAGCAAGAAGAAAGCAAGCGCACGCCAACTGACAAGCGCTCTCATTTGGGTTCTTCATGAGACGGATAATTTCATCGCTGATTTCCAAAGGCATCTCTTCAATGGATGCAAATCCCACGATCAATGATTTTAAAGGATTGTTTATCTTTCTGGCTTCGGCCAAACGGCCGTGCAACGCCTGCTCACCCAAGTGATAGTTATAACTTTTTAGCCACTGGGTGTAGGCTAAGTCCAAAGCAGATCCTGTCGGGATTTTCTTCTGTGCGGCTTTTTCATGCAAAAGTAGTTTCATTTGGATGCCCGAGGGAGTTGTCACATCAACAGCATCAAATAGAAAATCCACGCCGTCTAAAAAGGCATCTATATTTTCCGGAGTCAAACCCTGGTCCCAGCACTTTGTCGTGGCATGTTCATTAATCTTAAGAATTTTTTTTGAGTTAGCGATAGCCTTATTAAGACCAATTTCATCTTGGGTCACCATCTGCCGATTAAGATTGGAAAGCTCGTAGCTGCCATTGTCAGCCAGGTGATAATATGTAATCCCTAGGCGTGTAGCACCCTCAATAAAGGCCCCACCCGTCGATCCACAACCTGCAACGGCGATCTTCATTTGACTAATCTGCCCCTGCACGGACTTAGGAATTATTGGCCAATTTCTATTAAATAGTTCGCTGTATGTCTCGGCTGTGCCCATGCTAACCCCACTGGAATATAAAACTAGACTTAATTTAGTCACTTAAAATTGTTTAGTTCCATCATGTCCTGCCGAAAGAAAAGAAACAATTAGAAATATTATCGGCTTCGCCAAAGGAAACCTAATGCAAAACTTTAGACTAGCAATTTTAGACTATACCAAAGAACAATTAGACAATCCGACTGCCCAAAAAATGCTAGGCGATATCCTATTCGAAAAACAAAAGAACTTCCTACGTACGGATGAAAACTACGTCGTTATGGATAAACATGACATGATAGGCACCCACTACCTCATTTATGATACGACTCGACTTCACGAACCGAAATTGATTTTTGCTATTCGGACCACTTATTACCATAGGGCTCAGCAGCATCGCTTAGAAACTCCACTGATGAATCTAATCCCAACTTTAGATGAGAAAAGCCAGCATCAATTTCAAAGCTTTTTCACTAAACATCCTCAACTTGTTGATTGCAATGCCTGGTTTGTAAATCCTGACTACTCTAAGAAGAATTCTGGGCTCAATCTTTCTGACTTGGGATATTTTCTAGTTACTATGAACTTACTTAGATTTGGATACGATAATTTTGTCGGATGTACGAACGAAAAATACAACGCTTCACGATGGCTTCACTCAGTCGGTAAACTAGAAGATACCGGGCAGTTCATTCACCCGGCCGTGCAATGCCCTCACAAGCTTATTTTAATGAGTCAGTTTAATCTTGAACACGCAAAGATGCTTTTTGATTCCCATCGGGAACTCATTCAAAGTGCTTTCGAAGTATTTCCAGATAAATTTGCCAGCCCGTATAGTCTTTTTCAGTTCGCAGAAAGAACTCTTAAAGAATACAAGGCTACACCAATTCCAAACGAGAAAGCGGCTTAGGTGCCCGATTTCATGCGAGTTGACCCCCTCGTTTTCAACGAGCTGACCCCCCTGATTTCAGGGAGTTGACCCCCTCAATTTCACTGAATTGACCCCTCTATATTTGATCTGAGGGATCAGACCATGAGCGTTAACGACATTGGATATTACCTGTGGCAGCCCTCCTCTGGGGGTGGGCATGGCCAAAATGAGGACCAGTGTGGAAATTCGCAATCAAGTTCTAGAACTAAAAAAGCAAGGCAAAGGCAAGAAGGCCATCGCGCGAACATTGAAGATCGCACGCAACACAGTGAAAAAAATATTAGAAGAGTCTGAGTCGTCACTAGCGACATCAGAGTCTCCAGCGTGGGCTCAGAAAATCAATTGGGACAACGTCCGATTTCAAGTGGGACGAGGCGTACAATTCAACATTCTTCATCGGGAAAACACTGATGCTAACGAAGTCAGTTATTTGAAGTTCTGGCGTTACTATCGTTCGCAGTTTCCAGAAAACAAAAAAGTCACAATGGTTCTTCACCACAAGCCTGCGGAGAAGACTTTTTTCGATTTCACCGACGGCTTGTACATCACAGATCGAAAGACTGGCGTGAAAACTAAGACACAGCTTCTTTGCGGCGTACTGGCTTTTAGCAGCTTAACATTTGGCGAGTTCGTCGAAGACCAGAAACAACCCAATTTAATTCGCGCAATGGAAAATTGTTTTCGTTACTTCGGTGGCGTCACGCCGTATGTAACAATTGATAATTTAAAACCTGGAGTCAAAACGGCTCATATTTATGATCCAGAAGTGAACCCTGGTTTCGTTGAATTCTCAAACCACTGGGGGTTCGCAGTTATTCCAGCAAGGCCCTATAGCCCACGTGACAAGGCTAAGAATGAAGCCGCAAACGGCGTTGTTCAGCGTCAGTTTTTCCAAGAGTTCAGAGATAAAACTTTTTACTCTTTGGTAGAACTTAATTCTGAGTTTCGCAAATACTGTGATCACTTGAATACAACAGTAATGAAAGACTACGGCGTCACTCGTAGAGAGCGCTTTGCAACTGAATTGCCGCTCCTTCTTCCGTGTGCTTTGGAGTCCTTTGAAGTCTCAAATTGGAAGGAGGCAAAGGTTCATGCTGACTGCCATGTGCAAGTGAATAAACGGTTTTATTCCGTTCCTCATGAATACATTGGTCACTCCGTGAAAGTTCGCCTCAAAAATAAGATGATCGAGATTTTCAACACTAATCTTGAATCTATCGCAGTACACGCGAAGCTGACTGGACATGATCTTTATTCAACCGTGGAAAGTCACTACCCAGAACAGAAGCTCGCGGTCGCAAGATTTGAAGTGAAGCACGCATTGGCAGAGGCGGCTAAGGTTGGTCCGGAAACTACAAAACTTGTAGAACAGCTTATCTCTGGCGATCGCCCTCTGCACTTGCTTAGAAGAGTTCAAGGAATTTTACGTCTTCAGCAAAGCAAGAAAGTATCAAAAGAGTCTCTGGAGTATGCCGCCCAAATGGGAATGAAATTTAATAGAACTCAATATGCCTACATCAAGTCCGTCGCAGAACAATACCAACAAAATGGCCACCGAAGATTATCAACAGTTCCCAAACGAGATGCCGAAACAATTCACTTACATCACCAACACTAACGAAAGGAATATTTTATGAATGAACAAGTCAGGCAAGTTGCACATCAGCTGCGGCTATTCGGTGTACACGCAGCCTTTGAACAACGCGCCCTTGAGGCAAGTGGCAAAGGATTATCGCATCTAGAATTTTTGCGCCTTATACTCGAGGACGAAGTTTGCAATCGCAAGAACAGATCCGCACAAGCGCTCTTGGCGCGAGCAAAATTCCGCAGCCAGGTTGACTTAGAAGACTGGGATATGTCCGCAGATCGCGGCATAACGAAACCAAAGCTGCGTGAGTTGGCAGGACTTTCCTTTTTCCACGCACTGGAAAATCTTTTGATCGTAGGAAAAACAGGTCAAGGCAAAACTCATCTTTCAATGGCAATTGGCCGCAAGCTGTGCCAAGAAAATATCTCGGCGGTGTTTCTACCTATGAACTTTATGTTTGAAGAAGTTCTTGCAGCTAGAACCAGTGGCAAATATCTCAACTATGTTCGCAAGCTCACTCAATCAAAGGTTCTGGTCTTTGATGACTTTGGACTTCGAAACTATACGCACGAGGAAGCTACTGTTCTGGTTGATATTTTAGAAGACCGTCATCGCAAGGGATCGGTGATCGTGACCTCTCAGGTTGAGCCTAAGGGTTGGCTGAAACTTTTTGAAGATCCAGTAATTGCCGAAGCCATCGTAGATCGCCTGTTGAACCCAAGTCAGAAGATCCATTTGCAAGGCCCAAACTTCCGGGAAAAATTGCAAAGAAAACTTCCTGCGGGAAAAACTATTGAAAAAGAAAATTTGCTGAAATAAAAAGCAGCGTCGCTACGCTCCGGGGGGGTCAGTTCCCTGAAAACACCGGGGTCAACTCATTGAAATCGAGCAGCTTAGGATTTAAATCCAAATTAAATTCATACTCGGCCACCAGTTTACCGCCTTTAATATTAAACTGCGTGGCCGGAAACAACGGATTCATGCCAACAAGATAAGGAAACCAAGCCAGCAAAATTTGACGATAGCGCATTAAGCGCATAATACTTTCGTTCTGTTCTGCAATATCCTTATGCCTTGAAAGTGGCAGAACAGTTTTTAAATGATATTTTTTGCCGACGAACTGACTTGAATAATCAAAATTCGTATCAAAGAACTCAAAATTCTTCGAAAGCAATGAATACACATCCGGAACATCTTCGGCCGCTCCGACGATTTGCCCAATTCTGGTTTCATGCATCGTCAAAAACATAACACTAGAAAGACTGTCCATTTCCTCTCGACTTAATCCTGCCTTGGCTACAGCATCTAAAAGATCAACAAAGAAATTTAAATTTACTCGCGTATTTAGATCCTGATAGATCAACGGAGACACATTCAGCTTATATAAGATATCGTCCGCGAACTTTTGCCCGCGAGTCAAAATTAGATATTTAATGATGTGATAAGATGTTCTCAAAAATGAATTTTGATTAACCGAATAACGCTCGGGCAACACGCAAACGTCTTCGAAAATTCTTTTACGAGCTAAATCAACATCATAGCGCTCTAGTAATAGCGACTCCCCATCCATCCCAAGGATTCCTTGCAGACGGTTAAAATGCTCTTGCTTAACAGGTAGGTGAAGACGATCACTCCACCAACCTAAAATTTGCTCAGAGCTTTTATCTAAAACCTCTGGCAAACGACGAAGCGGCAACCCTGTCTTAGCGACTAGTTTTTTCAGCTGCTGTTCGTAAAATTCGCGTTCTTTTCGTTTGGTCATGACGGAAAGTTCTCGCATAAGGCTTCGGCAACTTCGTTAATGACTCGCACTTTTGAAATCTGACTCAACTCAATCAAATCATCAGCTTCTAAGTCCAAGGTTTCGACCAACTTATTAAATTGCTCTTCGCTAAAAGCCGTAGCTCCAGCCTCCAACTGACTGTATTTTTTAACAGTCATAAGACAATTTAAAGCCACCGCAGTTTTTGTAAATCCAAGCTCTGTGCGCTTACGCAAAAGGTATGCCCCAAAAAGAAGCCGCATATGAAGATTGCGAGTTGGAAATAGTTCGTTAAAGCTTGGCATAAACACCTAATTAATTGGTAATCCGAATTCAGTTATTTGTCCAATTAATTAAAAATTTCACAATATCAACATCTTCGGGAGCCGCAACTCCTGCAGACGGTAGTGGTCCAACTAGTTGCTCTAACGAATAATCCATTTTTGCATCGTATTTGCGTTCGGATTGATAACGAAGCCAACGCTGTCTTCGATACCATTCCCGTTTATTTGCGTCGTCCCGGCAAGACTGAAGTTCAATATAGTCTGAAGCTCCCCATCGCAGTTCGGGACAATGATAGGGATCAAAGCTCAAGCTATAAAGGCGACGGCGAACATCTTCCAGATTCAATGTGATGATTTCCGCATTCGAGTTTTGATATTGAACAACACAACTTTCAGCCTCTTGTAGGTAAGTATCCAAAAGATCTTGCGCCAACCGAGTCCCCGAATACTGCACAGTTGGGTCTTGTTGAACATGTTTCGCCAGCATCGCCCTAGTTTCTGCCAACAGGTCTACAAATGAAACCTTCAAACGCGCGTCACGAGACGGCGTTGAGTAGGTCTCCCACTCTCCAGAAGTACCATAGATATTTTCAGGCAACTTCACCGGATGCGCTTTAAGATGCAGCTTTGACTTAATAGATTCCTGAACTGCAATTGCGCGATCTTGAACCGAAACGCATAAATCTCGAACCATCGTCTTCATATCTACGATAGGATTTATAACCAAGGGCCCCTCGGAAACTTTATTTCGCAAGTACTCATAAAAGCTTAATTTTCTTCCCGCCAATAAAAAAGAACCCTGCTTCCAGTCGGAAAGATTCACATTGGTGTTGCCGTAGAACTGCTCTAAAGAGTAATCATGAAGCTGATTATTCTTTACTCCACGCACGAATCCGCCAACCCAAGCTCCCTGCTCGTTCTTCTGAGCTCCCTCTAAATACAGAGGACGAAATTTTTTAAATCCCGCACCTTGTCCAGGATGACTTCGAACAAATTTTGGATTGAAGATTCCCATCGTTAAAGAATTATCCGGATGAGCATCGATGTAAAATACCCGACCATCTTTGGTAATCTTGTAAACAACAGCAACATGCCCATTGGGATCATAGATGACAGTCCCTGGAGCAATACCTTCCCTGTCTAATTTTACAGGATAAAAATCTGCAAACAGTGTGTCGTCCTCGAAGCTTCCAGAAATACGCAGAGTTCCAGAAGAGACACTCTGAGGTATTGTTTCAGTTAAGATTTCTAAAACGTTGGGATATTGCAAAGAAGAGCTTAGACGAGCTTTCTTTGTCGTGAAATCCAATCGAGTATCGACTTTGTTGCCAAATTTATTGTACCGAACATCTTTGGTGAAAAATCCATTTTCCGCATGAGGCTTTACAATCTGAACAATTGAAAATGGAAGACCTTTTTTCCAAGCAAAGTAAGCGCGCAAAATGTAAGGCAAGTCAGCACAATCAGAAAATATCGAAAGCGACGCAGGATCCGATCCCCGATAAGGATTCGCATTCGTCTTCAAGCAATCTGAAGTTTTGGCACATTGTCTATTTTCAACAGCCAAACCAATACGACCGACAAACTCTTGCCACTCGATCTCGTCTTGTTTTTCCCAAGAAGGCTTTGTAATTTTCCAAATTAGGGTCGACTGGGAGTATGCCCCCAATGAAAATAAAATCCCCGCCATTGCGATAAAAAGAACTCGCATACCTACTCCCATTTATTTCGCGCTAATCCAGCGAAAGCTATATTCAATGCCAAATTGCGTCAAGATGGCGCAATGCCTTGGAAATAAGTTCATTCAGCACTCAGTCAGCGCCTTTAAAATCATTGAGAAAAGTTGATTTTTTTGAAAGATTTACCTGTACACAAAAGGAGCCAAAAATGATCGTCGTCACTGGAGCCAACGGATTCATCGGAAGTGTTATAGTTTGGGAGCTGAATCAAGCTGGTTACAAAGATATTATCTGCGTCGACTCTATTGGTTTGAATGAAAGAAATCTTCTTAGCAAAAGGCAATACTCACGCTTTTTAGATAAAAACCAAATTTGGAATTTTCTAGCAACACCAGAAGCTCAAAAGTCTGTCCAATGGATTATTCATATGGGCGCCTGCTCTTCGACAACTGAAACCAATAAAGCCTTCCTTGATGAAAACAACACCGAGTATTCAAATCGTCTTTTTGATTGGTGTGCGACTCACAAGAAAGGTTTGATTTATGCCTCGAGTGCAGCCACGTACGGCGATGGAACTTTAGGTTTTGATGACGAAACCTCTCCGGAACTTTTAAAACCCCTGAATCTTTACGGCGAATCAAAAGTTCTTTCGGATCGTTACTCGCTTAAAGCCGCCTCGACTCCACCTCATTGGTACGGCTTGAAGTTTTTCAATGTATTTGGTCCGAATGAATACCATAAAGGTTCGATGTCGAGTGTTGCTTACAAAGCCTTCCATCAAATCAAAGATACTGGCAGCTTGGGCCTATTCAAGTCCTACCATCCCGACTACAAGGACGGAGAACAAAAACGCGATTTCGTTTATGTCAAAGAAGTCTCTGGTTGGATTCTAGAACTCATGAATAAAAAACCGACTAATGGAATTTATAATATGGGCTTCGGTAAAGCCCATACTTGGCTAGATCTTGCTTCTGCGGTCTTTAAGGCAATGAACAAAGATATCAAAATCAACTGGCTTGAAATGCCAGAAAATATTCGCGGCCAATATCAATATTTCACGTTAGCAAAAACTGAAAAATGGGCTAAGGCTGGAATGAGTCCCTCGAAGTGGCCTTTGGATAAAGCAGTGGCCGATTATGTTCAAAACTATCTTAGCCAACAAGATCCACAGCTTTAGGAGATAATCATGGCTCACGCATTGCCTCCCCACTTAAGAAAGTACGTTGTCGAGCAAAATTACGACAAATACACGCCAATTGATCAAGCTTGCTGGAGATACATCCTACGTCAGCTCCGCGCATTCTTAGGTAAGCATGCCCATGAATGTTATTTAGATGGACTTGAAAAAACAGGCATTGATGTTGAACGGATTCCAAAGATTTCCGAGGTCAGTGAAAAGCTAGAAGGCTTCGGATGGCGAGCCCTCCCTGTCTCTGGATTTATTCCTCCAGCAGCATTCATGGAGCTTCAGGCTCTCAGTGTTTTACCTATCGCAAGCGATATGAGAACCGTCGATCATTTAATGTACACACCGGCACCTGATATCGTTCACGAGGCAGCAGGACACGCACCCATATTAATTCATCCGGAGTTCGCAGAATACCTTAAAAAATATTCGCAAGTTGCTAGAAAAGCGATTATCTCAAAAGATGATCTTGATCTTTATGAAGCCATTCGTGATTTAAGCGACATTAAAGAAAATCCAGTTTCAACCCCTGAGCAGATTAAACAAGCAGAAGAGCACTTAAATAAAGTTTCCAAAAGTATCTCTGATATTTCAGAAGCCACCGAACTTTCTAGAATGAATTGGTGGACCGCCGAGTACGGATTAATTGGAGACATCAAAAATCCTAAAATTTTTGGCGCCGGACTTCTATCAAGTGTCGGCGAATCGAAGTGGTGCCTCTCCGACAAAGTAAAAAAGATTCCACTGACAGTTGATTGCATCAAGCAAGGCTACGACATTACCGAGCCACAACCTCAACTATTTGTAGCCCCGGATTTCAAAACTCTGCACAAGGTTCTTGACGAAATGGCGGCCAACATGGCTTTTCGTAAAGGCGGAGTTGAGTCGGTACACAAAATCATTAAAGCAAAAAGCGTCAATACCGTTCAACTTGATTCGGGCATTCAAATCTCTGGCATTGCCACCGAGATCCTGACGGACTCTGCCGGCAATGCGTCCTATCTTAAGTTTTCAGGACCATGTCAGTTAAGCTTTAATGACAAAGAGATCCCTCATCAAGGAACTCAACACCATCTTAACGGCTTTGGAACTCCTGTAGGGAAACTTTCAGATGGCACTTGCTTACATAAGCTAAGCACTTCAGATGTAAAGTCTCGAGGATGGATACCCGAGGCCTCAATCGAGCTGAAATTCCAATCAGGCATTATAATTACCGGCCAGATTTTGACTTGGTATGAACTCAACGGAGTACAACTAATTCTAAGTTTGAAAAATGCCAAAGCGACCTTGAACGACACTATACTGTTCGATCCTTCGTGGGGAACTTACGACCTTGCTTTAGGAACTTCAATCCCTACAGTCTTCGGTGGGCCAGCAGATCGCCCTGCCTTTGGAGAAACTGACGACTTCGTGGCAAAAAAGGTACCAGCCCCTGTTTACTCAGAAACTCAAAAAAGACTTTTTGATTTATATCAAAATGTGCGTTCAACTCGCGAAGCGAATTTGTCAGGAAATGCTTTAAGCGACAGACTTCAGGTTGTTTTTTCACAGGCGACATCGGAGTTCCCTGCTGAATGGCTGTTGTTTCTAGAAATGTTTGAATTATTAATTAATCGTGATAAGAACTCGACCCTTACTTCAAAGGTATTAGCCCATCTTGAAGAGTTAGGCCGAAATTCCGAGCAGATTCGACCTACAATCCAAGATGGTTTGAATTTAGCCGGAATTTTATGAAACGACCATTTTCCATTAGAGTAGTTTTAGTTCGCAGCTTGTACGAGCGCAACATTGGTGCCGTCTCGCGCGCTATGAGCAACATGGGTATCGATCAATTGATCTTGATTGCGCCTCAGTGTGAGATCACCTACGAAGCACAACAAACGGCAGCCACGGGGCAAAACGGCTTACAAAATCGAATTGTCTATTCCAGCTGGGAAGAATTTTATAAAAACGAGCCCGAGTCCATACGAGTCGCATTCACAGCCCGCGATGGAAAAGGACGTACCGTGCGAGACCTTCGCGAGGTGTATGATTTTATTCGCGACGAGGCGCCTCAGTTTCAAGTAAGCAGTGAATCTCCGGTTTACGTTCATTTAATTTTTGGCCCCGAAGATTGGGGGCTTTCAAATGAAGACACCGAACTTGCCCACTACTGCGCTTGCATTCCCACATTTGGAGACAATTGGAGCCTCAACCTAGCTCAGGCAGCCCTAATTGCTATGTACGACCTGCGTCGATCTTGGGGCGGAAAACGCACTCAGCTTGATGGGCAACAAAAAGGCCGAATCACCGACTTAGGTCGAGCAGATGTGTTTCCTGAAGAGACTCTAAAAACCTGGCTAACAGAAATGGGATTTGATTTAAGTAAGCGCAGAATCAACGTTTTCACAGTAATGCGAAGAATGCTTTTATCTAATGCTCCCACCCGAAAAGAACTCGTAATTTTAGAAACAGTCTTACAACAGAGCATTCGCAAACTACGTGAGTGGAAAGAGTTACAGAAACATAAATAGATTTGTAAACAAATTGATATTATGTATGATTATTCGTACGGAGTTTGAAAATGAATAATCTGCAATTTCTAGTTGTTGACGATGATGTTGAATTTCTTGAATCGATTCAGATGATCTTGGCCAGTAAAGGCAATGTCACAACTGCTAGCAGCCTCAAAGATGCTTGCCAAATTTTATGCAAAAAAACTTTTGATGCCCTTGTCGTCGACTATCATCTTGTTGATGGAAATGGTTGCGAACTGATTCGAACTCTAAAAGAAAATTCCTCGAAGGAAACTCCGACTATTTTGATGTCTGGATTTGCTTCAAAAGAAATGGCAATCGAAGCCCTTGATCTTCGTGTGATGGCTCTTTTAGAAAAACCTTTTAGCGCCACCCAATTACTCGAAAAAGTAAATAAAGTACTTAAAATCAACTCTCAACCCGAGCTTATTTTAAATTCAGACCTTCGCTGTGCCATAGTCAACGGTGAGAAAATTGATCTTACGGCCACTGAATTTAAATTACTTAGTCTTCTAACGGAAAATAAAAATAAACAAATAGAGCGCGAGCAAATTGAAATCAATCTTTGGGGAAAATCTGCTGTTTCTAAAAATACTCTAGACACTCATTTGTATAACTTGAAAAAGAAGATCCCAAATCTAAAAGAAAAGATAAAGACTATTCACGGAGCTGGGTTGATATACTACAGCTAAAAAAAGAGGGCTAAGGCCCTCTTTTTTTTATTTTAAAACTAATCTACAATTTTCTCATCTTCCAAAAGATCTTGCTCTCGACTGCGTGCCTCTCGAATACGCTCGTCAATTTTTTGCAAAGCCTCGGATAGACGCTGCCCAATATCGTGAAGTTGATCGATGTGATTCATATTTGATTCAACATCGCCGTTAATCAACTTTACAGTTTCAAGCTTACTGCTGGCTTCATCTAATTGCTCTTTAATATGCTCTAGCTCTTGATTCAGAGCTTTACGATCTTGACTTAACGCCTTCATCATTTCACGAATCTGCTGTAACGAAAGGGCCTGCAGTTTGCCTTCCGGCAACTCTAGGTCTTTATCATTATCGAAGTCTTCTGTGATCGAGGCCCAAAACAAGGACCACTCTTTGATTAAGGACTGAACTATTGAACTTTTTGAATGCACTTCTGCGCTACTACTACCATCACCCATATAAGTGAAAAAACCTCCGCAATCATTCATGATTGCAGACCTAGTGTACCACAGAGCCATAGACCGAAAGCTATTAATGCTTCTTGTTATGGCCCTTTGATGAAATTATTTCATTATTTTAAGCGACCAGACCACATCAGATCGGGCCCAAAGGTCGAGGTCTTAACACTTCGCAAACGAATGCGCTCTTGCATTGACGGAATTTGAACTGATTTGGTCCACGAAAGACCGCCCCCAGCCCCAATTAAAATAGGAGCCTGAAATATATAAACACGATTCACCTTATCTTCAGCTACAAATTGAGAAGCCGTTTGTGCGCCTCCCTCAATAAAAAGAGAACGCAACCCAAACTGATAAAGCTTCAGCAAAAGATCATCTAAATCCAAGCCACCAAGCAATGTTGTCTTGATAAAAACTACCTGCGGTCTAAGTTCCAAATTAGCCAGCATTGACTCGACTCGAGCTCGAGCCTGTTCAGCAACACACCAGAAAATTCTTTCGGAAGCGTGAACCTTCGTAATTTGCAAACTAGAAAATTTTGACAATAGCTCGCCATCCGTATCAAGAACCACAACTTGATTCTGCTTTTCAATTGATGGATGACGAACATTCAAAGATGGGTCATCAGCCTGAATAGTACCTTTACCAACTAAGACAGCATCATAACAAGCCCGTAGATAATGAACATACTCTCGGGACTCTGGGCCGGTAATCCACTTACTTTCACCATTTTTAAGGCCGATTTGTCCGTCCAAACTGGTCGCCACCTTAACGGCAACAAAAGGCCGCTTATGGCGAAAATTCCAAAGAAAGGCTTCACATACATTTTCCAACTCTTCCAATAAAGAAGCATCTTGGGAAGTAAAAAGCTCGGCCTGGATACCCGCATCTTTTATAATTTGAGCACCCTGACCGGCAACCAACGGGTTGGGATCCACCAACCCGAAAGTCACTTTAGAAACTGGCAATTTCGCAATCGCTTTTGCACAAGAAGGTGTCTTACCCTCATGCGCACAAGGCTCAAGCGTGACGAAAATATGAGCGGACTGAAGTTGTTCTAGAGAAAGTCCTTTTAAAGCATTCACTTCAGCATGGGGACCACCATAAAATTCATGATGCCCTTTGGATAAAAACCCGCCATTCGAATCTAGAACCACACATCCCACTAAAGGATTAGGGCTCACTCGCGTGGCCCCTTTATATGCTTCGGCAATTGCTAAACGCATTGCCTGATCCGAATCTAGTTTTTGTCCTATTTTGATTTCCATGAAGCCCAATATTCTTTCACTTCAATTGAACCCATACGCTCGTCAATTTTTAACGGCTTCCAAGTATCAATCATAACCGCAACTTCATCAGTATGAGTTTTAGTATTCACATTCTTTACGGCTTTAGGATGAGGCCCGTGAGGAAACCCCGCTGGATGCAAAGTGATCATGCCAGCATGAAGATTATCACGGCTAAAGAAGTTCCCGTCGTGATAAAATAAAATTTCATCATAATCGATATTTTGATGATAGAACGGCACTTTCAGTGCATCGGCATCACTTTCCAAAGGACGCGGCAAGAACGTGCACACTACAAAGCCGTTAGCAGCAAACGTTGTATGCGCTGACGGAGGCAAGTGAACACGAGCGCTCAGCATTGGCATCAAGTCTTTAATGTGCAATGTGAACGGCCAATAATCACCTTTCCAACCAACAACATCATAAACATTGGCCTCGTACTTAAACTTGGTAGTGGTCTCTTCACGGCGTACGACAATTTCAGTCACATTGATTTTGTTGTCTTTAATGAACTTAGCTTGCTCTTCTAAATTTGGTCTTCCAAAAGCTTCGGTATCATAGAAAGCATTTCTACCCACCATACCGCGCTCGGGTTCCCGATAACTACTAGCTTTCGATTCAATAACCAATAGATTCGTTTCCTCAGTGACAACAAAAGTATGGTGCAGACATTTAGGTAAATTGATGTACGAACCAGGAGTAAATTTCAGCATTCCATACTCGGTCAGGACAACGCCATTGCCTTTATGAACAAAGTAAAGTGTTTCACCATCGGCATTACGCACACTAGATAGCTCGGTGGCCACTTGTGGCTTAAGCCACAAATTATAAATTGCCACGTCTGAATTGTAGAACATGCGCTCCCATTGGCCATAGTTCTTTTTCAGCTCAACAACGTCATAAAGATGAGGCCGCAAAGGGCCGTCAATTTCCGTCCAGCGCGTCGAAGGCTCGGGCTTTATAAGATGCGATACCGGGCCAAAAAAACCTTTGCGCCCCTGCTCTTCTTCGTAACAGCCCTCTGGAATGGCCTTATGCCCCTGCGTATTGTGCTTGCCCTGTGAATATTGAAACACCTTTTACCCCTTACTCAAGTATCCGCGTTCCATCTGATCGCGCTCGATAGCATCAAACAAGGCTTGGAAATTTCCTTCTCCGAATCCATCGTGACCTTTACGTTGAATCAATTCATAGAAAATAGGACCAATGACATTTTTAGTAAAAATTTGCAGTAAGTAGCCACCAAAATCACCATCAACAAGAATGGCATTTTTTTCTAAACGATCTACGTCTTCAGAAACATTTGGTACGCGATCTTTCAGTGCTTGGTAGTAAGAATGAGGAGGTGCTGTCAAAAACTCGACATTTGATGCCTTCATAGTTTCCAACGTCTGCACAATGTCCTCGGTGATCAAAGCCAAATGCTGGATGCCAGAGCCTTTATATTCATCAAGATACTCTTGAATCTGAGACTTGCCATCTGCTGGTTCATTGATAGGAACTGAAAACTTACCGCAGGGACTGCGCATTACTTTTGAATACAATCCGGTCATGCGACCCTTAATATCGAAGTAACGAGCTTCACGGAAGTTGAATACTTTCGTGTAGAAATCGCACCATTTTTGCATTTCACCGCGAGGCACGTTGTTAGTGAAGTGATCCACTCCAAACAATCCAAAACCTTTTGGCGTTGGTTTATCTGCAGGCACATGGAAAATTTCAGTATAAAGTTTCTGGGCATTCTTCTTATCGATAAAATAGATCAAAGAATCGCCAATTCCATAAACTGCTGGAAATGGAGCCGCTCCTTTTTGATGATCATTACCATCATAAGCTTTTGCTCCTCGGGAAATCGCAATTTCAAAAGCCTTATTCGCGTCTTCAACTCGGAAGCCCGTTGCACTGATACAAGGACCATGTGATTGAGCAAATTGAGTCGCAAAGGTCTGAGGTTCACAATTCAATACAAAATTAATATCACCTTGGCGAAATAAACGAATATTCTTTCCATGCATTGATGCAATTTCAGAAAAGCCCAATTTTTTAAATAGATTTTCAAAATAATGAGCATCAGGTCCCGAATACTCTATAAATTCCACGCCATCTAATCCCACAGGATTATTTTCTGTGATCAAGGACATACTTACCTCCGAAGCCTGAAGGTACCCCTGCCCGAGTATTTATTCAAGTAATCAGGTTTTCGGCTGCGATGCGCTTGTAAAAATCTAAAACCCGAGGATCCACTATAACAGAACGTGGATGCCAACCGATAAGATGCAAGCCGTCAGCAGATTTTAATCGACTCAAAGCCACATAGGCATGCCCAGGCTCCCAAAGTCGACTGATGTCACACCACAGGTCTTCCAATGTTGCACCCTGGCTTTTATGGATCGTTGTGGCATAAGCCAACGCAAGGGGGAATTGAATGACAGAGGCCAATACATTTCCATCCGCATCTTGGTAAGCAAAACTGCTCTTTTCAACTTGAACTTCGCGTCCATTGTCTTTTTTGACAACAATTTTATCAGTCAAGATATCGGTCACATATCCCCGAGTCCCGTTAACCCAACGCTTTTGGGGATCATTTTGCAAAAACATCACACGGCAGCCAATTTTCAAACATAGTTTAGGTGGAACCGGCGCAGACTTCATTAAGGCCTGCATATGCTTTTCATCACCAAAATAAATTGAATCTATTTCGACTTCTTCTTCATTAATTTCATCAAGTTTTTTTCGATTGAAAGCTTCGGAAATATCTTTCCGGCCAAACAAACGAGTTCCAGGATGATCTTGATCATGGACCTGAATGCGATCGTTTAAAAAATCACGAACGCGCTCGCTGACCAGTCCATGTCGGATATCAGACAATACATCTAAGAAATGAACATCGTCGACCCGCTTGTTGTGAGTCATCAAGACACTCTGAAATCCCGAATTATTCCAAACTGAATTTGAAAAACACCAATCCCGATCTTGGGGGGTTTTAGCAACCGGAGGAAGTTGTGCGAAATCACCAACCACGATAATTCGCATTCCACCCCAAGGAAGTCTCGAGTCCCGCGCTTTTTGCGCCAAGGCCTCTGCAATCATTAAGGCGGCACCCGAAATCATCGAAACCTCGTCGATGATCACACCCTCTACTTTACGAAGACGGGCCATCAATCGACTGTCTTTTGATGCGCGCTCGTAGGTGGCATCAGGACCACCATCCATAATTCCAAGACCAAAAAAACTATGAAAGGTACGGCCGCCTAATAGAACTGCCGCCGCCCCCGTACTTGCAAGAATAGGCATCGTTTTAGGATCCAACTCTCGCATAAAATGGCGAATCAAAAATGACTTCCCACTGCCAGCTCCGCCCGTCAAAAAAACGTTTTCCCCCGAGCGTAAAATCTCGAGAGCCTGCGCTTGCTGATCTGTTAATTCAATATTGTTCGCCACATAATTTATATAACTGGCCCCCCGAAGGAAGGCCAATCAATTAGTCTCGAATATCAAAAATATTTTTTTCGTCAAAGCGCGCCTTTGCCATTTGTTGATACGAATCCTCTGCGTGACGATATCCCAATGGAACGGCGGCAACAGTGGTATAATCCGTTCCTTTTAGGCCTAAAATTTCATCATACTTTTCTGGATCAAGTCCTTCCATCGGCACGGCATCAATCTTTAATAATGCTGCCGTCTGCAATAAAAATCCCATTGCAATATAAGCCTGACGCTGATTCCAACCTAAGTGAGTCTCTTGAGGCTTCTCTTGAGTGATTTTTTGAAGCATAAATTGATGATAGCCCTCAAGCGCTTCTGGAGATAAACCTCGCGCCTGCGCCGTTTGGTCGATATGGGCTTTAATGTGTTTAGCATCCATGACTTTTTTCGTCGTAAAAACTACCAAATGAGACGCATCTTCTATTTGAGACTGACCCCAGCTTACTTCTCTAAGTTTTTTTCGAAGTTCGGGATTTTGTACGACAATAAACTTCCAAGGCTGCAGACCATACGATGAGAGCGCCAGTCGCAAAGCATCTTTTAACAGCTGCCAGTCTGCCGCGCTAATCTTCTTGGTCGGATCCATCTTCTTCGTTGCATATCTCCACTCTAAAGCTGATTTAATTTCATTTGGGTTCATTTTATCTCCTTTTATTCTTTGAACTCGTTAAAGCACTATCTTTATCGCACATAACATGCTAAAATATAAGTACCGACTATTATGTATGTACTTACCTGATAGTAAGTTTTGAAGAACGATCTCAAAAGGAGACACTCCCATGTCAGATTCTAAGCCCTGCCATATCGAAAGCTGTCCGGTCTCGGTAGCCCTGGATGTATTCGGAGGCAAATGGAAGCTTCAAATTATTTGGATTTTAAACGAACAGAACCTTCGTTTCGGCGAGTTGAAGCGACAACTCCCAGGAATTAGCGAAAAGATCCTAATTCAACAACTAAAACAACTGGCAGAGGATGGCGTGGTTATTCGACATCAATATCCCGAAGTGCCTCCTCGGGTGGAGTATCATTTGACCGACGTGGGCCGCAGTCTTTTACCCATCATGCACCAATTAAAAGATTGGTCGTTGGAACACCTGATGGAAAATTACCTCCGGAAAAAACAGTCACAATCTGAAAAAACGTCAGAATTGTGAAAAGATTTAAAATAGTTCTGGCTATTTCCCCCGGCATGGTGGACTACTAACACATATGCACCAAACCGGGGGGAAAGATGCATAAATTTTTAAGAACCGTTCTTGCGTTCTCGTTTGTATTCTCTGCTCAATTCGCGTTCTCTTATCAACAACAACAACCTCGCCCAGGACAAATTACTGATGATTCAGACCTTGTGCGCGCGGTTCGCTCTCAAAAAGCTCAATTTTACATTGAGGCTGGCAACTTAGTTGTAACTAAACTTCTTCCGGACGATCGAAATGGATTGAAGCACCAAAAATGGGAAGCTCGGCTTTCTAATGGTGAAGTTATTCAAGTTGTTTACAATTCCGATATGGGAGACCGCGTACCCGTTAAGATCGGAGACAAGTTCGGCGTCGGTGGACAATTCGTTTGGGGCCGTCAACGTATGGGAGTTATGCACTGGCTTCACGAAGATAAGCGTGAAAAAAGACCTGATGGTTACGTTTTCTTTAACGGTACAGTCTACGGTATCTCGGATTTTAGAGACTAACAAAAAAGCCCCAATTTAAATTGGGGCTTTTTTATTTCCTTATTTAGTTTCAGCTTATCTTACAAAAGTTCGACTCACTATCAACTGCACCTTTTCGGCACCCAGATACTTTGCGCTCTGTCTTTTAACCACTAAATCCACGTAAATCGAAGTGCCCGGACGCACGACTTCTTTTAAAGTTTTTTCGGAAAGGCCCGCGTCCCTGAGTGAGAGCTGCTTGATCTTATCACCTGGAATCATCCTGCGTTCGATATTTCTTTCGCCAAGCCACTCGATATTTCCATTAGACTTTCTCCAGATAACTGCTTTGTATATCGTCTGAACTTCATCAACATCCAAAGTCTTATCCTCAAAACTCAAAATTGCCTCGGAACCAAAACCATTCAAATCTAAAAGACCGACCATAGATTTATCTTTCAGCAATTGTATATCGGCCTGAGTCAGCTCGATTTTTTCATATTTAGTGCTTTTAACGAAATCCACAACTTTTTCCACGATCACTTCTCCTGTTCGGTGGACCGCCAAGGTGATGTCGTACTTTGCAAGTCGATCTAATATGCCCACATTTAATTCGATCAAATTATTTGTCTTCACAAACTGCTTTTCGAAAACTGGAACTCCATCCTTAGCAACCAACAACGAATACTCTGTTTGAATGCGTGAATGAACGACTTCATCAGTAAAACTAATAAAAGCAGTCGATCCCGAGAACTTCATTTTTAGACTTTGCACCGAGTTCTCACCAACTTGAGCTGCACTTAGTGGCTCTTTGGCTTCAATTTCTACTACAAGCTCATTGCCCTGAATCGATTTTTTTACGACAGAATAATTGAAAACTGAATTTTTAAATGTCACTTGCACATCAGGCGATGACTCATCACCGGTCAAGGTAAGACCAACGGTCTCCATTTCATTATCCATTAACTGAGCCATTGCAGGGTATACCAAAACAATATTCTGAACCCACTGATGATCGAAGACGTTTCTATACTTAGTTACACAGCATCTGTTTTCAGAGCGATACTTTGTCACCGTTCGAGTTCGCTGCTCTTGACGATAACGAGTGACAGTGCGTGTGCGTGTTTCCTGACGGTAGCGAGTTTCCGTACGATAACGAGTCACAGTTCTTGTTTTTCGAACTTGCTCGAAACCACACTCTCGATCGGAATAAGGCACTTGACGACACTGACGAACATCACGACAGCGGCGCTCTTCTCGATCACAGACTTTTCTTGTTTTGCAAATAGGTTGCCCATGAGCATTTGTTCCGCACTCTGTGACTTCACGACAAGCTCCCGGGACGGGCTCGCAAAGATTTTCGCTTCGACATTCCTCTCGGTATCGAGTCACATCTTTACAGCGGTACTCTTGGTCCCAGTATTCTTCATAATCTTGATATGGAACTGTCACCTCATAAGGCACATTTTCGACATATGACTCTGTCGTCTGATAAGGAACATCGACGTAATACGTCTCGGTCGTTTCATACGGAACTTGGACCGTGTATTCAGCGTCATAAGCCTCGACACGTTCGATGTTCTTGCTCAACTGCAGTCGTAAAGATTGTCCACTTTGATCGTTGCGTTGAATCGTTGCAGATATTCTTTCTGCTGGATCACCATAGGCCATACACGACATCATAAGTGTCACGATGGCTCCAAAAATATACTTGTTCATTACTTCCCCCTTAAAAAGTCCAACCTTCAAAGGAAAAGCAATTACCGCGCCAATAAAAAAGCGCCGTTGTGACACTAAAAAAAGCAAAAAAAAAGGGAGCCGAAGCTCCCATTTTTTTAGTTACGTGGACCGCGATTAAAACCGCCACCGCCACCGCCTTCACGACGTGGACCGCGACCGCCACCACCGAAACCACCACCTTCGCGACGTGGACCGCGGAAACCGCCGCCACCTTCACGAGGAGCCTGAGGACGCGCCTCAGATACGTTCATCGCACGACCATTTAGGTCTGAACCGTTCAATTTTTCGATTGCCATATCAGCATCAGCGTCGTTCATTTCAACGAAACCGAAACCTTTAGAGCGACCGCTTTCACGATCCATCACAACGCGTGCAGAAAGCACTTCGCCGATTGATGAAAATGTTGATTGTAATGCCTCATCGTCTACTGAGTAAGGAAGATTCCCTACGTAAAGTTTTTTTGCCACAATGTCCTCCTATGTGGGCTTAAAGACCCGTGGTAGCCATCGAACAAAAAAACTCGAACACGCGTATCCCGGGAACTAAATTCTTGATTTAGGCTAGCACAGGCAAAAGCCGGTGCAAGCGAATTTTAGCTGCGCATATTATTGAACTGCAGCGGCAAAGCGAAGGTCGTGCCTCGCAACAAAGCCATTGTCTCTTGTAACTCATCAATACTCTTAGAGGTTACGCGAACTTTGTCATCTACCACACTGGGCTGGACCTTTAGTTTCGTTTCCTTAATAGTCTTAATGATTTCTTTTGAAAGGTCCTTATCGATGCCTTGCTTCAATGTAATTTTCTGCCGCAGCAAGCGCCCACCCGCAGGTTCGCGCTTACCTAGGTCCAGACACTTAATATCAATTCCTCGGCGATGAAGTTTTGTTTGCAAGATGCTGATCATTGTATCCATCTTGTAATCATCTTCACCCAAAACCGTCATTTCTTTTTTGTCCCACTGAATTTCGCTCTGACTTCCCTTGAAATCATAACGTCCTTCAACTTCTTTCTTCGCCTGGTTCACAGCATTGTCAACTTCTTGAAGATTGATCTCTGAAACAACATCAAATGATGGCATGTCGACTCCTTACCAAATAACCTAACTAGTGGTGAGCGTGTCCGTGCAAGCCATGAGCATGCCCATGAGCCATTTCGTCTGCCGTTGCTTCACGCACTAGCGCAAGCTCGATATCGAAAACTAAATCTTGTCCAGCCAAAGGATGATTTCCATCCAAAGTCACATGAGAGTCCGTCATCTTAGCTACGCGAACTACTTTTACATCGTGCTGAAGTTGCAATTGCAAATAACTTCCAACTTGAAGACCTTCCAAGTGAGTCAATTCTTCGCGAGGCACATCCATCATCATTTTTGCTTCCGGCAATCCGTAAGCGTCCGCCGCTGATAACTTCACGGTCTTTTTATCGCCTTCTTTCATATCCAGAATCTGCTCTTCAAGTTTAGGAAGAATATGTCCTACACCTTCTAAAAAAGCTAAGGGCTGACCATTTTCAGATTTATCTATTACAGCTCCATCTGGTCCAGTTAATACATAATTAAAAGCAAATACACGTTTCATAATGGAGCCTCCTTAGGTCCCTATAGATTCCTTTAGGTCCAGTTGTTAGCATAAACTTGAAATAATGTCTCATTTTTTAATTCGACCCCTTGCCGCAATTTTACGCAAATCGTATAATCTCAATAGGAGGCACCTTAGGGAGGGTCTTGTATGTCGGTTACCTCGTCAGTCAGATCCCTGCTCCTGAATGCGGGTTACGAGCCAGTCCGCATCATCAGTTGGCAGAGGGCTATCGTGTTGTTCTTCCAAGGCAAAGTCGATATTTTAGAATATCATTCGACTTTTGCAAGAAGCGTTCGGAGTAGTTTTCAACTTCCCAGCGTTCTTCGGCTTAGGCGGTACGTGAGACCTCGACTTCACGGACCCATACGATTCTGTCGCGAGAATATCTATATTCGCGACAACTACACCTGCCAATACTGCGGGGACAAATTTAGCTCTAATCAACTCACCTTAGATCATGTTATTCCCGCTTCTTTAAACGGCAAAAAATCTTGGACCAACGTTGTATCCGCTTGCCGACCTTGCAACCAAAGAAAAGCAAATCGCACTCCACAAACAGCAAATATGCCGTTATTGAAAGAGCCGATTTCTCCTACCTGGTTGCCAAAAAGCGAGTTTAGCTTTAACACTGAGGAAATGCCTCTAGCATGGGGACAATACCTCAGGTTTACCGGATGAGTAGCAAGCAAAATAAAATTGAAGTCAAAAAAATCACCGCAATAGAAACATTAGAGCTTCGACAAAAAGTTCTGAAACCATTTTTGCAAAAACACGAATGCGTCAACCCTGGCGATGAAGATACGGCGACTTATCACTTCGGAGCTTTTATCGATGGACGTCTAGTTTCGGTCGCCACTTTTATTCCCGAAGGTCACACCATCAGCCCCCAGGCAAATCGGCCTTACCGACTTCGCGGAATGGCAACCCTGCCTGAAACCCAAGGAACCGGTTGCGGCGGCACTCTTTTACGTCAATCTTTAAGGACCCTAAAAGATCTGGAACAGTGTAATTTCGTTTGGTGTAATGCCCGGGAAAAAGCTTTCGGCTTCTATGAAAAATTAGGTTTCCAGTTCTGGGGCCCAGTTTTTGATATCAAAGATATCGGACCACACAAAGTCATGTATATTCATATCTAGATTCAATCTTAGCGCGGAGACTTCACACCATGAGTACCCAAAAAAATTTAGTCCGAGCATTTACAAATATCATCAGCGAAACAAACGGCATTTCCCTGGTAGACTCTTTGGACTTGCTACTAAGCTCTGACTTGCACGATAAAGATCCCGAGGCTCACAAACTGGTAGTGGAGTTCCGCTACTTGTTAGATCAATTCCTAACTAATAAGATCAAAATACAGACACTTTTACACCACCCAATCACAGATTGTCTGTTTCAATTTTTTAAAAGCTTCCCCGTAAAGTATCGGGAAGAACATATTCACCTGACCGGAGCCATCACTGCCGAGTTCATTTATCCTCGTTTAAAAAAACTTTTAGAGGGACCTGATAAAAGTATTTATGAACAAAAGATCATCGAAGTATATGGTCAGGATGCCCTTCCCATTAATTCTATCGAAGACGTCAACAAGCTCATTCGCCTTCACGAAGGGGAAGGCTTTATGACTTATTTAAAAATCTTGTACCTCCCTAAGCTGATATTTATATCGAAGCAGGCCCACATTGATGCCGCCTATAATATGGCCAAAGAGCAATATGAAAAATACAACGTGGGCTTTATCCGTCTAAAATTTTCCCTAAGTAGATCCACCTCTAGTGCTTCCGAGCAAATTCCAGGAGTTGAAGACGTAACCCCAGAAGATGTCGTAATGGGCCTATTCGAAGGGTTTAAACTTTTTCAAAAAGAACATCCAGAGTTTAATTTTGTCCTCTCGCCTTCTTTTCGAAAGGAGGCCAACCATTTTGATTCTGAAAAATTTAAAACTCGCAAAGAGCATTTTATGGATCAGGTTAACGAATTGGTTCAGATGCTAGATAAATATCCACAACTTATTCCACACATGACCGACGTCGACACCGTCGGAGACGAGCGCGAGCTTTATCGAAAAGAGCACTTTAACGAAATGCAAGAAGGCTTTCGAAAATTGCAATATCGCGGCTTCAAAATTCGCTCGCACCATGGTGAGACCTGGTACACCTTAAAGAAGGGAATTCAAGCGGTTGATAATGCTATGAATATCTGGCATATCGACACCCTTGAACATGGAATATCTTTGGGCATTAATCCCAACAAATACTTTCATCGCCTTTACCAAGAAGTGATCACAAAAAATCGGGCAGGCCAGCCTATTACCGCCAAAGATCCCTTATTTCGCGAAACCTCAGAGCTGGATTGGGGACGCAACAAACACATTTTGGAAAAGATTTTATCGGGAACACCGCTATCTGCAGCCGAGGAAACCTTATTCATCAAGGCCAAATTCCACACTGCTCGTGAAGTAGAGCACTACCAACACGACGTGCTCAACCGCATGATTCAAAAAGGTGTCACACTGGTTTCCCTTCCTTCATCGAATAATAAACTGACAGGAAAATTTGAAGATTATAAAGACCATCCTTTTAGCTGGTGGGAAAAAAAGAATGTGCAACTGGGCGTTGGAACCGATAACTACGTGACTTTGAATACAAATTTTATCAACGAGCTTTTAATTCTTCTTTACACTGACGCCGATGACCTTAAAATAACAAAGCTGTTGATGGTTGCGACCGGAGAGACTCGACGCCCCTTCATCAGTCATTTGTTATGGCAAATGAGAAAGAAAATGAACGCACCTTAAGTGCCTGTTATCGGAGGCCATCTTGGCAAAATCACATGTTCACTCGCTTCGCCTTTTAGGAATTCTATTCTTGGGTTTTGCTTCAGGGCTTCCTCTGGCTCTTACTGGGCAAGCTATGCAGGCCTGGCTCACGGTTGAAGGTGTCGATATTGCTACAATCGGCTTTTTATCACTAGTGGGCCTTCCTTATACCTTTAAATTTGTCTGGGCTCCTTTAGTAGATAGATTTGAGTTGCCATTTTTGGGGCGTCGTCGCGGTTGGATCTTCACCACCCAATTACTGTTGGGCCTACTTTTATTTCTTTTATCTAAAGCCTCTCCAGCTCAGGCCACCGAATATTTCTCGTTATTGGCAGTATTTGTCGCATTCATGTCTGCCACTCAGGATATCGCCATTGATGCGTATCGCACGGACTTGTTAACTAGCGAAGAGCGTGGACTAGGAGCTTCGCTATCGGTGCTTGGCTATCGACTCGCAATGATTGTCTCGGGCGGGGTTGCACTTATTTGGGCAGATCCCAATGGGTTTAACTGGGGATGGCCCAAAACTTATTCAGTGATGGCAATGATTATGGGTGCGGCCGCATTCCTATCTTTGTTAATCCTGCCAAAACTTAAAACCGAAGCCCCAAAAACAGATGCAAAAAAAGATGTCTTGGGTTTTATCGCCATCGTCGCCTCGGTCATATTAGGATATCAGGTTACCAAACACACGGGCCCCTTTGTCTCTGAAAGCATCATGTCGTTATTTTTGAATAAAGAGCACGAACTCTTTTCTAAATGGGCTGACATGATTTCGTTAATGTACGGATTGTGTATTACCATTCCTTTTGCTTATTGGATTGCCAAAAAATCTAAATACGAAACCTTCAATGCCTCTTTGGGAAGCTACTTTTCCCAAAAAGGGGCCGTTATGTTTCTACTTTTCATTATTCTTTACAAACTTGGAGACGCATTTGCCGGCTCATTGACCACTCCGTTTTTAATAAAAGCGATGGAGTACACTCAGGCCGAAGTGGGAGTCGTCAATAAAGTCATTGGAATCTGGTTGACCATCGGAGGGACTCTTTTGGGCGGCGCGATCATGGTACGCATTGGGCTCTTCCGATCGCTATTCATTTTTGGACTACTTCAACTGGCTTCTAACTTGGGATTCTTTTGGCTCGCGATTGCGGGTAAAGGTACATTAGGTCACATCGACCTTCCTGCCTTTGATTGGTTTTTCATCTCGCTAAAAGAGGCCACACAAATTGATCTTTCTCTGTTGGGGGTTATCGCCGCCGAAAACATAACTGGCGGAATGGGAACCGCGGCCTTTGTGGCTTTTCTAATGGCCCTATGCAATCAAAAATTTACGGCGACTCAATACGCGCTTCTTTCAGCCTTCGCTTCTATTGGTAGAGTCTGGGTGGGCCCTCTTTCGGGAGTTTTAATATTGTCTATTGGCTGGCCAAGCTTTTTCATCTTTTCGATTGTAGCGGCAGCTCCAGGATTGATGATTTTATATTCTTTAAAATCGACACTGAACGAGCTAGAAGTGCAAAACCCCGGTCTTGCAGACGACTAAATACTGTTCTATTTGCTCAAGATATTTTCAGGAACATGGAGTTAGCTTTCTAACTCCATTCATATCTTAGACACTTAAAAGAATTCCGACTATAAGATCAATCATTTAGGTGTTTCCAGATTTGAAATTGACTGTTTCCTATGCGGCCATACACAGCCCAAATCGAAAATATTCATCTCTGTCCTAGCATGCGCCTTGCTTTAACTACTATCACGCAAGGTCGCAATTCTGACTTTGCGATGGGGGACAGGGAATGAAACTTAAACTTTCTCAAATTGCGACAATTCTAGCGGTTTCTACTCTATTGATCGGTTTTCAAAACTGTGCACCTAATAAATACGCCTACGCAGTCGCAGAGCAAGAAACGACGGCGGCTTCGAAATCTTGCACAAATGTCACAACTCAATCAGCAGCTGAAGAGATGCGAATTCTATTTGTAATTGATCAGTCAGGCTCGAATAAGAATACAGATCCAACAAAAAAGTGGCGCGAACAAGCTTTGCGTTCGATTCTCAATAAGTACAAATACAATAGCAAATTTGCATTTGGATTTATTACGTTCTCGGTAGAATCAGCTCGCTCTTTAGTTTATCACAATGATCGACCAGCCTTTACGAAATCAAGCCAGGACATCGAAGATGCCTTGGGTCAATTCTTAGACTCAACAGATGAAGGAGGCACTCCCTATAAAAGCGCATTAAGTTTGTCTAAGCAAATGATCAGCTATGATAAGACAGCAAACAACGGGGACGCTTTTAAGTATTCGGTCGTCTTAATTTCAGATGGCCAGCCCTCTGATTATAGTCGCGTATCCGAACTGACTGCCGACGCTAAAGCTATTTTGGCAATAAGCGCAGACCACATCGTGCTAAATAGCGTTTTCTATTATGACTCGAACATTGTTGGAAGTAATGCCGGAGATTTTACAAAATACCTAGCAGAGTTCGCCAATTTAGGATCAGGAAAATTCGTTGTCGCAAATACGAATCAATCACTCGACATGAATAACTTGATTTCAATGACCTCACTTGTCTGCAACTAAGTCCACTACTGACAGCGTAGGCCGGGATACAAATAGCTGTTTCTTTTCACCGAGAATCCTCGCCACATAGGATTCTCTTTTTGTTTTTTCTGCAAGCACTGCTCAAGCTCGCTCAACCCCCCAAAGCCCGAAGCGATAAAAGGAGCCGTTAGTTCAAACTTTTGATTAATATCTGCGCTATACTCAGAGGTGGCAGTCACTTCGATGCCCGCCTTATCTTGACTTAGAGCCTTCACAACAAAGACCCCCACGTTTTTAGATTGCTCTGAATGCTGTTTAATCCGAGCAAGCACGCCCTCTAGACTTGATAAAGATTTTACAGTTGCTGGGAAAATTTCTGCCCAACGACTTTCGGGAGCCTTATCCAACGCTTCCCCCTGTGGGCCCAATAAATTTACAACATAACCACGTTCGGCCAACCACAGCAGGGAATCCTGTCCGTGCGAATCGACTTCCGAGCGAGCCATTGCTGAATTTAAAACTTCAAATATTTTATTATCCGTTGGCCAATCAAACTGAACTGACACCAGGTTCTGACCAATCAATTGACTGAGCTGATCAGGACAAGGGACCTCATCGCCAATATCGATAACCCTGATGGACCTACGCTTGGAATACTTCAGTAGAAGCACCCGAGAGTCTGCCGGTCCTACAACAGAAACTGAAGGCTCTAGTCCGCCGCGCTCAATTCTTAAAAAATGAAACTTCGAAGCTAATTGTGGATTCTGCTCAAGAATCCGTGCAATTCTTTGAACCTGAAAATCCCAATCGATTGGCTCGACTCGACGACAATCTCCTACTTCTTTTATTTGAGTTTCAGAAAAAATACTTATTGAAGTGGAAAGTGCGATTCCGGAACTTGCTAGCATTTTCAAAGATCGATAGTTCGAATCTGATTCTTGACTAGCAATATCTCGTTTATTGAAAAAAGAAGTACAGCCACTCAATAAAATAATGCCAGCACATGCTGCCAACTTAGCAAATAAAGGTCTCAATCCCCACCTCGTCTGCTTAAATATTAGCATTTGCCATTAAGGACCGACCAATTTCGCATCGCCTCCACATAGACTTCTAGACCTTTGCCCATGGCTTATGCTAAAAAATTCTGCTCAAATAGTGAATCCAAGGGAGAGGTGGCCGAGTGGCTGAAGGCGCACGCTTGGAAAGCGTGTTTAGGTCAAAAGCCTAACGTGGGTTCGAATCCCACCCTCTCCGCCATTTCCTAATCTGATTTTTTCGTATATAAAATAAATATGTATAGCATAAACATTAACTCAATCGGCACAATCAGTTCGTCACGAAAAAAACCCATTGATGATAATTGGGATTCAGAGATTTCTTATATTGAGCTCGACAAGAATCAGTACTCAAGCGAGTCCTTAGCGGGCCTTGAAACATTCTCTCACGTAGAGATCTTATTTTATATGAATCAGGTACTTCCTGAAAATATTGAAACCACGTCTAGGCATCCTCGCAATAATACGGATTGGCCAAAAATTGGAATTTTCGCACAAAGAGGAAAAAATCGACCGAATCAAATCGGAACTACCATTTGTGAAATCATTAAGATTGAAGGTCTAAAAATTTATTTACGTGGCTTAGATGCCATCGACCAAACTCCCGTCATCGACATCAAGCCATGGGTCAAAGAGTTTGGTCCTCGCGGTCAAGTTAAACAACCTGAATGGATGACAGAACTGATGAAAGAATACTGGCAAAAGTAGGCTTTTTCAGCATTGACTGCAAACTAAATCGTCCCGTTAAAACAAGCCTTCTTTAAAACTGGATTGCTTGAAACAACTTTATCAATTGCTGAATTGTATGCACCAGGTTTCGTTTCCATCAATAAAGGCAAATTGCTTTGCATGGTTTTATTAAAAAGCTCTACCTGTCTCTTGGGGGGCCTATTAACTCACGGATCAACTCGTAGGTCCTTCGAGGGATCTAGAATACAAGGCCGGATAATTGCTTCATACCTCTCTGATAGAAAATGGCTCTTTGTATTAGAAGCCTTCAATACATCAAATCAGATTCAATCAGAATTCAAGGATTCCGTTTACCTTCAAGGCAATATCTGGGCACTTCAGTTGATCAAGAATTTTGATCTTTCAATTGGAGTAAGGCGAGCCATAGCTGTGTCTTCAAAAGCCAATGACCAGGGCCTGCTATCTGCACAATATAGCTTTTAAAGATAGAAAAATGAGCCCCCTCCCCGCCAATTGTCATCTAGGTTTCAAGTAGCCGCCAACTCCTTTTCAATTGAGCCATTAAAAGAGGCAGTTTTTTACAAATCCGATAGGCCTCGGGTATATCTCGCCAGGAATAAACAAATGGAGGATACCCCATGCAACTATTTAAAAAGGCCCTTGGCCTTGCTTTAGTGACTTCAGCATTTTTAACTTCTGCAAATGCCGCAGAAAAAATCGTTCTTTACACAGACCGCCCGACGGCACGCCTACAACCGGCTGCAGATAAGTTCTTCAAAGAGACTGGCGTTCTTGTCGAGATCATCGAAAAACCTTATTCGCAAATTCTAGCCCAACTAAACTCTGAAGGCGCAACAACCCCTGCAGATCTAGTTATGACAAAGGATCTTGTCTACCTTTCTGAACTTGCGCAACAAGGCTGGTTGCAACCTTATTCTTCGGACTATATTGATAACAAAGTCATCCCAACAATGAGACATCCGTCGAATCTATGGGCACCGACTTCTTTCCGCACTCGTACAATTGTTTACAATCCGAATACAGTAAATCCGGCAGAGCTTTCTACCTATGAAAATCTAGCGGACGCTAAGTGGGCGGGACGTCTTTGCCTTCGTACTTCTAACCATGGATACAACGAAGCCCTAGTTGCAGATTTGATCGTTCGTAACGGCTATGAAAAAACAAAAACGATCGTGGATGGATGGGTTCAGAACCTAGCTGTAGACCCAATCAAAGGTGATACGGCTCTTCTAGAACAAATTGCTAGCGGCATCTGTGATGTTGGTATTTCTAACCACTACTACTTGGCGCAGCTATTGGAAAAGAATCCAAATCTTCCAGTGAAGATCTTCTTTGCTGATCAACAAAATGGCGGAGTCCACACAAATGGTACTGGAATCGGTCTTGTTAAAACTTCGAATAATCAAGCTTTAGCGACACGATTCATGGAAACAGTGTTAGATGACCAAATCAACTTGGACATTACAACAGGTCATTTTGAATTCTCGGCTATCAAATATCTAATCCCTGCAACAATGATTAAAGACTGGGGAAAATTCACCATCTCTCCGAATAACTGGAGTGAAATTGGCGAACAAGTCCCTGCAGCCCGCCAGCTGTTTAAAGAAGTTGGATACCTATAGTTAAAATAAAGAAGGTCGGCAATCACCGACCTTCTTTTTTATTTAATCCCAAATCTTAACTTTATACCTTGAATATCTTTTGAATAAATCACCGTTCCAAACAACTGGTCCCAAATCGAAAGCGAGACGCCCAAATTTTTATCCCAATGTTCACGTCGAACGGAATGATGTATCTGGTGCATCCTTGGACTGATAAAAACTTTCTCGAGCACTCCAAATTCCAACGGAATCTGAGAATGCCGTAAGTTACTTCCCAAAAGATTAAAGACAAATCCAAAAATATTTATACCTAGCAGAGTGAAAACCGACATGGGGCTTTGAAATATAAAGATAAATAATCCCGTACTTACACCCATGGTAAAAGCATTTCTTAAAGTACTAAATGCCGACTCCACAGGATGGGATCTAAACAGGGTAATAGGGGTTAATACTTTAGCCGAATGGTGTACCGAGTGTAATCGCCAAAGGAATTCAAACCTATGCGAAACCCAATGTACAAAGAACCTAGCGAAATCATCAAATACAAAAGCAAAAACCGTGAACAAACCTAAAGAATAAAAACTGGACGGAAGAGCTAGAAATTCGCCCCCATTGAGTTCGACCAAATGTCTGGCCAGCCCCGTCGCAATCTTATAACTGATATCAAGAAAAGGAATAAATACTAGAACCTTAAGAATCGAATTCAAAAAATAGATTTTATAATCTTGTTTGGTAGAACGATTCCACCAGTACTTCTTATTTAGAACATCTCTCTTAATACAGGTGCAAATTTGATATAGACTACGCGCCCCTCGTAGATAGTAAAAACCAATCATCAAAAATAAAGTCATCAAAATATTTAGATAGAAAAGCCGAGATCCAGGGTCATCCACCGGAACCAGAAAACGATCCCACAATATATCTAAAGACTTCTTAAGCTCAATCACTAATAAGTCCAATTCATGCCTATAGAAAGACTCTGCGGCTTGCCCGGTCGATACCCAAACGGCTTAATAGAGGTCGCATATTTTCTATCCAGAATATTTTCTAACTTAGCAAAATAATACAGATCTTTACTTTGTTTGTACTTACCGGACCAGTCGAAGATGCCATAGGCCTCTGTCTTTTGCCGACCAGACTGAACGCTTTGATCATACATAGCGCCCTGGTAAATGACCGTTAACTCTTGCTCGAAAGATCCCTTATGAAGGCCAAAACCCATTGTATATTGAACTTCGGGAACATAGGGTAGAGGATCACCACTGACCACACTTCCGTTACCCCACTCGCCACTTGACGAACTAAAAGCATTTTTAAATTCTGCTTCAATCAGTGTTACATTCAAAAAAACAGGCAGCCAATATTTTTCATATTGAAACCCCTTTGCAACCGAAACCTCTAAGCCTTTAATTTCGGCCTTCCCACCATTAATTTGCTGATCTAATTGGTTTGATGCACATCCATTAGAAGCGGTGCAAGTACCCGTTAAATTCTGGTAGTCATTAAAAAAGAAGGTAATGTCTCCATTCACTTGCATATCCGCTGAATAGAACCTTGCTCCCAACTCGTAATTGGTCGCCTCTTCACGCTTCTCTTTGCCTGTAGAATCCAATCCTGCGACAGTTACGGCCTTATTAACACTTACCCGCGAAGTAAGACCGTCGTTAAACTGATACTGAAGACCTATTCCCGGCACGAGCACGCTATCATTTCGACTTTTGGATTCCCCTGTAAGTCGGTTCGTATTTTTGAAGTCCACCACTTCGCCGCGAGCCGCAAAAATTGCCGACCACGCCCCCAAACGAACCGTATCTTGAATTCCGATCGTCTTTGCATTAGCAAAATCTGAATTTCTTAAATCGACATTGTTCGCGGTCTGTAAGGTCAAGCCATCCGCTACACTCATCGCCCAAGTGTCATAGGTATGATCTCTGGTGATTTGATCCTGGTGTAATCGAAAACTCATTTCGAGTTCGTGGGTAACTCCAGAGGCATCAAGATAGCTTGAATAATTTGTCTGAATACCCTGAGAGTAGTACTTTCTATCATTTCGCGCTTGAACCAAATTACCATTTCCTGCACCTACGACAGAAGAATCTTGTTGGCCCCGGAGAATATCGTAGAAGTTGGCGTTAGCTCCAGTAGGGTCTTTTAAAATGTCTCCAATTTTCTTTGTATTATCTTGAAAACGATCGATCCTGTACCAGATCCTACTAAAATCGTGTCGGTATATTGATGTTTTAAGAACTGACTGATTGTTCAACTGCAACTGATGCTCGAGTTGAACCTTATAATGCTTCCACTTCATATTATCCAAGGCCGATGACTTATATCTGCGAAATGGAGAATCTTCGAAATCACTTTTTGTTAAACCCAAATAAGTTTCATTTGAATCTTCATCCGAGTATCCTAATCGAACCTTTAGTTGATTTACTTTTTCTGAGTTTCCAAGAGGTTTTAATGCGACAATATGCACATCATTTTTCTTAAAACCAGAGTTTCCGCCACCGTCTATCTTCTTAAATCCATTCGATTGCCAGCGACTCAAACCCAAAGAAATATCTTCAGCCGAAAGTTGCCCCTTTAAATTTAGAAGACCAAAACTTCCGAAGGTACCTGTCAGATCTACTTTTTTATCTTGGATGGACTTACTAAGATAATTAACAGCGCCGCCAATAGAATTAGGCCCAAAGGGAACCGATTGAAATCCTTTGTACACTTCTAATCCTTCAACATGATTCATCGAAGGAGTATAGTATGCCGCGGGGGCCGAGTATGGAGCTGGCCCAATAAGAACACCGTCCTCCATCAGTACTACTTTTTTCGAACGGTCCGGATTAGTACCACGAAGACCAATATTGGGTCGTAGTCCTTGTCCTTCTTCTTCCCTGACATAGACTCCACTTGTTTGTTTTAGGGCACGGGTAACATCAGTGAATTGATTCTTTTCAATCTTTTCTTTAGTGATACGGTTCGGCGCTAAAGGACTAGCTACATCCTCTTGCCCTCCGATGACCCTGATTTCATTTAAGTAAGTAACATCTTCTTCGCCAAAAGCAGAAATTGCGACAAAGGTCATTACCGATGTCGCAACCAAACATTTTTGAAAATTAAAACTATTTTTCATATTCAACCAAACTAATCGTTGTCACCCTGACCAAACGAAGGGGCTCTTAACGATAAAATACTGAAGATTTCGATTTTTACTAAATTCGCAATTTCCCGAACGTCTGCATGAAGAGCACAAACTTCCACCTGGCGAGCAGTTTTAGTTGTCGCCGAACATGCAGCAGCATCCATTTCATTAATTTGCTGAGCAAGGCTTGAAGATCCCTTCAAGGTTCGCACTGAACGCAATGAATCTTGAATATGACTTCGCATTTGCTCAGCGACACCTGCGTGGCCCTGCTCGCGAACGAACTCATCGAAGCCAAAACCACTCACTGAATCAAAATCGCCACTCCACACTGCCTCGAATCCCTTAAGTTGAGCTTCAACGGCATCCAAACTTAGCCCCGAGAAAGCGTGTTCAACCAACTCAGGGCATTTCTTTGAATCATTTAAGCATTCTTTATGACGTCCTAATGGCTTACCCAATCGAGTGTCTTTTACTTTTTCGATACCTATGAACATCGAGTCCATCAATGCATTTGTTGATTCTTTGATCGACGAATAAACAGAGCCATCGACCAACTTACTTACATAATTTCCATTCTTGGGATCCCAATCGCTTTCAAGCTGAGTCGTCATTTTTGTTAGGTCTGCTGCCAACACTGCGGCCTCCTCACAACGATCAATTTGCTTTTGCTCTGCTGATTTTAGATTCCAATCTTTAACTTCAGGATAGGCTCTAAGATTGCATCGAGACTTCAATGTCGTCTCAAATAGCAAGTACTCTATCGCTGCCAAGCCCTTACTTGTATGAATGACTCTGGTATCCGCACGACCTGTATTAGCCAACGCAACCACCGAGCGATCGACTCCACAGTAGTCTACATAGGGCCAAGAATAAATATTATCAACAATCCAACGTCCTCGGTCCGATAGCGGGCCTGAGTTAGCCGCGTCCACAAAGTGGAAGGCCAGCATGGTCTCTTTAAATTGATCTTTGGCTGCACCTGCAACGGCATCAACATTGCTATTAATTTTCAATGCTTCACAATAGCGACGAATCTTAGTTCCCATCAAACGCGCATTGGCATTGAGCTGTTGAACTGCAGGAAACTGAACATTCAAGCCAACATTGACCAACATCTTTGCCTCTGTAAAAGCACCTTCATTTGGCTTTTGCAAATCAGGAGGCAATGCCGAACCAGGCTTAGAGGGATTTGACACAGGAGTCGTATTTTCTACACCATTTTTTTTATTTAGAAAATCAGAGCACGAGGCTAATAAAAAACTTGCCGTTACGACAAATGCAACCACCTGACGATTCATAGGATCTCCTACATTTTGTATTCGATGGGAATTTCAAATTCCCATGTCGACTTAGAAAGTTCTTCCGGAAAAGGTTTCAAACCGCTAATTTTGACAATCAAATCCAAGGCCGCTTTGTTCAAGACTTCTGATGAGGCACCACTGATAATCTCAGACTTTTGAACCTCGCCACTTGCATTCAATACAAAACGAACCAGTACTCGGCCTTGGTGACCCAATTTTTTGGCAATCAAAGGATAGGTTTTATTTTTTTCGATTAGCTGTCGAAGCTCGATAGCATAACGCTCTTCTAAATCCGCCTTACGCCCATTTTCAACTCCGAATTGCCCTGTTCCAGACTGGATACTTTGGGTGCCGCCAGAAGAAACTGCCTGCGCTACCGGAGCACTTTGTTCTGAACCAATAGCATCTTGGCTTGAAGCGGAAGTTAGAGGAACCGGCACTGCTTGTGCTTTAGCTGCTAAGCCATCACCAAGGCGATGCCCTTCGATGTCCACCAGTTGAAACTCTTCAGAAGCAGTTAAAGGAGCCGATTCCAGGGACTGAAGCTGAGCGAACCCAATTAGCAAAACCATGTGAAAACACAAAGAAAGGGCATAAGTACCCCAATCTTTTCTTGAGGCCCAGAAAGACTGTTTATTCAAAGTGATCGCTACCATAACGCCTCTATACCCTCGATAGCAGTTTGGGTCAAAAATTTGAAGTTGTCGTGACGGTAAATGGAAGTTTTTTGAGAATCCAGATAGCCAAATACTCTTAATTCTTGTTAGAGGGTCCTTATTGCCCAGGACTTGTTGATCTGGCATTGTTAAAGCAATGAAAAATATACTCCCCTGTGACGGAAAAGTCATTTTATGGCCCCATTTCTTTGAAACTAATCTGGCCGACAATTACTTCCGTTCCCTTCAGCAAGAACTTCAGTGGAAGCACGAAGAAATCATCATATTTGGAAAAAAAGTATTTCAACCAAGATTGACTGCTTGGTATGGCGATAACCACTGTCAATATAAGTACTCTGGTGTGACCCAAATTCCGCGCCCCTGGAACCCGCTACTGCTTGAAATAAAAAAAGACATCGAGAAACTAACGAATCATGCGTTCAACTGCGTCTTGGCTAACTTTTATCGAGACGGCCAAGATAGTATGGGCTGGCATTCGGATGACGAAAAAGAACTCGGAGAAAATCCAACGATTGCCTCGATTAGTTTCGGCGCGGAACGTGATTTTCAATTGCGACATAAGAAAAATAAGGACTGCAAACTTAAGATTCAACTTCCCCATGGAAGCCTACTCTTGATGGAAAATGAAACTCAACACTTTTGGGATCACTCGATAAGTAAATCAAAAAAAATTACTGCCGCTAGAATCAACCTTACCTTTCGCAACATTAAGAAACAGGTATAGACATGCAATACTTATTTATTCTAATTATCAGCGCATCTTTCTTTCAACCCAGGTTTGGTCTTGCCTCTGTCGTCAAACCTAAAGAAGAAATTACTATAGGCCTCAACGCTGAATTCGAAACCATAAATCCTTTACTTAATACGATGATGACTGGAGTGATGGTTCAAGATGCCGTTCTTCGTCCGATTATCAAGCTAGATATGAAAGGAGTGCCACGCCCCGTTCTAATCAAGAGTATACCCAGCATAGAAAATGGACAGGCAAAATTTATTCAACAAGACGGCAAAAAAATTCTCTCTGTCGAGATCGAATTCTTACCAGAAGCCCGCTGGGGGGATGGATCGGCGTTAACCTGTGCTGACTTGGCCGCGGCATGGGAGATCGGTAACGATGCGCTGGTACCTATTTCAAATAAAGATGATTTTCAAAATATCACTGCCATCAATATTGACCAAAAAAATCCAAAAAAATGTTCAATCCTATTTAAGCAGGCGTACTTCAACTTTTATCTGAATTTACCAAGACCAATATCGGCAAAAATGGAGATGCCGATTTACACGAAATACAAGGGACAGCCACAAATGTACGAACGACATTCGGCTTATGTGACCCAAGCTAGCAATCCTGCACTTTATAATGGGCCGTATCTAATCGAAGAAATAAAATTTGGAAGCCACGTCAAATTGAAAAAAAATCCTGAATTTGGATTCAAAAAAGCCTATTTCAAAAAAATTGTCTTCAAATTTATTTTAAACTCGTCAGCCATGGAGTCCAATCTAATAAGCGGCAATATTGATCTAGCTTCAAGCTCGGGCCTAAGCTTCGATCAGGCTCGATTGCTGCAGCAAAAAATCAAAAAGGACAACCTGCCTTTTGAAGTAGCGATAGTCCCAGGATCTATGTACTCTCACCTAGAAATTAATTTCGACAATCCGAAACTTAAAGAGGCCAACGTACGAAAAGCCTTAATGTTAAGCGTGGATCGAAAGATGATCAGCCAATCCTTTTTTGACGGCTATCAACCTCCGGCATTTCACTTTTCCACCCCCTTTGACGAGTGGTACACAGATGACATAAAACATATTCAGATATATCAATATAGTCTTTCCCAAGCGAAAAAAAACTTAGAGAGCGCCGGATGGCTTAGGCAGAGTGATGGGATTAGATCAAAAAATGGTCAGCGACTTTCATTAACTTTAAGTGGAGTGGCAGACAACAAACTGAATGAAATGATCGCGCTGTATCTAAAAGAGCAATGGAAGAGAATTGGCATTGAAGTACTTATAAAAAACTACCCAGCCAGAGTTTACTTCGGTGAAATTCTGAAGAAGCGAAATTTTGATTTGGCATTTTTAACATGGGTCAACCCACCTAGCTTTGTCGACCAGAATTCCTTAAGCTCTAAATTTATACCGACCAAAGAAAACTCCTGGACCGGACACAATAGAGCTGGATGGATAAATAAGACCGTCGATCAAAAACTGGAACTTGCGAGTCAGGAATTCGATCGGAAGAAGCGTATTCAGTTGATGCGTGAGGTACTAAGAATATACACGGATGAACTGCCTTCTATTCCGCTTTACTATAGGGCGAACAATTCCGTGTATCCCAAAGGTTTAAAGAACTATAACATTTCGGGGCACAACTTTACCGAATTCTTAGAAGTTGAAAATTGGCATTTTTAACTAGGCATCTTATCTGACGCGGTTGTTGATATATTGAATTAAAGTCTCTCGAGTGATCCCTCTTTCTGCGAAAACATCTTTCGGGCTTTGCAAAGTCGCTCGTCGGAACCAATCTTTAATTGAGCGCGCCGTAGATTGGGCTTTAGGGCGATAGCCGCTGGTTAAATCAAGGCAAATCCCTAAAGCGGCGCCACCTCGAGCTCTGTATTCATTGTTCGACATAGCTGAATATTTTTGCCAATCCGATTCAATGAATTTTCCATTTTCTTGCAATGGGTAGACAAAATTTGCAAGCTTCTGCCAAACTGAGCAATATTCTTCGGTCGACATATCTGCCTTAAAATCAGAGCCATAAATACTGATGGACTTTATAATCCAATCAGCAGCATCTTTGGACAGATCGGCAGAAATTTCAGCTCTTAACTTCTTGAATTGCAAACGACTGGTCCCCAAATTTCGGTCCAAAATCCCTTGGCTAATAAGATCCTGGTAGCGCGTATTCTTCTTTCGTTCCAAAATCAAGGAAGCTTGAAAATCAACGCATTGTCGATAAGATCCTACTGGATAATTTCCTAATACCGATTGATAGAAACTTTGACGACACTTAGTTGCCACTTCGTTTCGCTCGTTGGATTCGAATGTAATTTGATTTTGATCAATCTGACTTTGTAACTTAGTTAGCTGTAACGGCTTTTTGCAGGACTCTATTGACTCATATGAAATTCCATCATGGACCATCTCTTTGATGAAATTATACTTACTTAAAGATGTGCTAGTCAGCAAACGAGGATTGAACCTATAGGCCGATAGGCTTTCAGCAAAGTCCTCCCAAGGGTTCACTTCTCCGTACTTTGAAACGTAGCTATGTCCCTTCATGCTACTCGTTCGCAATGATCTAAATTCTGACTCGCTCATTTTCTCCCAATTGCCAAGGCCAAGCCAGGTTTTTGATTCATCATAACTGGAAAAAACATTATCGGAATGATTATGAGCAAACTCATGATACAATGTGTACTGCCTCATCAAAGACGACTGTTCACTCCAACCATCAAATAGTTGAATTGAAGCATTAGCTAAAACTTCTCCGTCCCCATCATAGGATGCTAAAGTGTAACCTCTTTTGAACTTAGTCAGTTTTTTATTACTTCCAAATGGCACTTGATCTGGGTGCACCAATTCGAAAGTTCGAATTACATCTTGAATTTCATCTGATCTCATCAAGGATGCATTTGAATTTGAATACGGCGATGTATTTACATCAAAGCGCTCCATTAGAAATACCATCTGAGGTCCAACCTCTTTGCCAAATACGGCTTCCGCAGCACACAAAACTTTTTCACATGATTTGGGAATCGTAAACTGTTTCGGCAAATCACCAGATGCCTGAAGCTCGGGCTTCGTCGTGCTATCTATTGGCGTCACAAGTTTAGCAAAAGCCAGCACCAAGGCCGGAAGCTCTTTCGTGAAACGCGCACCCTTAACAATATAGACGCCGCCATCGTCTTCGACGTTTTTAAAATTTGAATAGTATCCTCGAATCGCCGTCGATGTTTTTGGCAGCTCGATTCGGCATTTTACGGTTCGAACTTGCTCTTCAGTAGCGGCCCACCAATCTAAGTCTGCTGCTGGCGTTCGAGGCTTTAAAGGCACAAGCTGCACTGGCTCTAGCTTGTCCAATTCAGCAAGGGAACGACCTTGGGTACCTTTGGATGAAGTATGAGTGCAAGAGACCAACAAGAGACCAGCAAAAAGTACGAATTGATTGAGTTTTTTCATAAAATTCCTAACTATCCTTAATTATTATTAGGACTCGGTGTCGGCTCAAGTCTGGTTCTGGGTGGTTCTCTTAAAAAGGGTTGATGTTAGCCTGAAGGCTAGGCATATTGCGCCTGAGACGAGTCAGACGGGCTAATAAACATGAAGAAACGCTTCCATAAAATTAATATTGAGATCAGCAATGTCTGCAACTTGCAGTGTAGCTTCTGTCCCGAAGTGATTCGGTCAAAAAAAATAATGGATTTAGATCTGTTTGCGAAAATCATTGAGCAGGCGGCCCCCTTGACAGAGCAAGTTTGTTTTCATCTTATGGGAGATCCTCTGGTTCACCCCCAGCTTGAAGAGATGGTGCACTTGTGCGAGCGGGCGGACGTAAAAATTTTTCTAGTCACTAACGGACTTCTACTTAGGGAAAAACAGGCCGAACTTTTGTTGAACCCTGCGTTCCGGCAAGTAAACTTTTCGCTTCATAGCTTTCCGGATAATTTCCCCGATAAAGACCCCAGCCTTTATTTAGAAAAGATTTTTAAATTTACCGAATCTGCATTCGAAAAAAGGCCTGATTTATACATCAATTATCGCCTTTGGAATCTGGATGCCCCCAATGGTAAGAACGAAAAGAATTTAAATCTTTTAAGAAAAATTGAGGCACATTTTAACTGGCAAGCTCCCACAACTGTCGATGTTCGAGAAAACAAAAGCCTCAAGATCATCAACCGACTTTACATGCATTTTGATACTGAATTCACTTGGCCAGCCTTAGACCTTCCAATCTTAGGCACTAAAGGCACTTGCTATGGGCTCGACTCACATTTTGGGATTCTTGCCGACGGCACTGTCGTGCCATGTTGTCTTGATAAAGAAGCCGCCATTCCTTTAGGTAATGCAAACAATCAAACCCTCGAAGAAATATTAGCCAGCCCACGTGCTATCGCTATGATTAATGGTTTTAGAAATCGAAAGCTTATCGAAGACCTCTGCCAGCGTTGTCAATATATCGAGCGCTTCCAATAGTTTTGTCCTAGCCGACAAATAAGCTGTCGCCCTATTTCCGTAGATACATGAGAACTCTCTTGGCATTCCAATTCGATCGGTTTAAACAAGCCGAACCTCGAACCTGGATTGTCGAGGCTTTGAGTGCCCTCCCCTTCTTGCGGGTCTTTGGCCCCTCCAAAGAGCCCGCAACACTCAAATTTTGTGAAATAATTACATAGAAAAATCATGTATTTAGGTCACACAATCCACCTCAATTGTCATTTTGGACGCGTGGTGTTAGAAGTGAGCCTTCTTATAAAAGGGGTGCCTATGCAAACTGACATTATTAAGACCACGGAAGAGCGCCTCCTTCGTAAGTTGGAAGAAAATCGAAACCTATTGGATCAAGTGATCTTCGATTTAGAGACCAATTTAACGAAGTTTAAAGATCCCAAGAAAGGGATGAAGTTGATTTCTCGTAAAACGGGAGTTCACGAAAAAACTCTGGGTCGTATTTTGGCGAAGGAAAATAAGCCGGGATACATCACCCTTTACAAGATTTATCGTTATCTCCTTGAAACAGAAAACGATACTGAAGTCGTAGAGAAAGCTCCAAAGGTTATTTCGGATTACTTGAAAAAGCAGAATCCAAAACCAACTGGTGGCGAAATTGAATACTCTGCGCCCATTGCTAAGGAGATTCAATCTGATCGTGCTTGGACCGAGTTGTTCTTTATGGCGGGAGCCGGAAAAGTAACTCGTGACGAGGTACGGGATTTATTTGGAAGTTACGGAATTCAAACAGTAGAAAAAATGAAGTCTGCTGGTGTACTGAATGAAATTGCAAATGGGGTTTACACCATTGGCAGTGTACAAGCTAATTTGACTTCCGATGTCCTAAAAACTGCAGGTATTAGATTAACCGAAACTTTCTTTAATCCTGGAGTCACGGACGAAGCTGGAGAAAATCATATTGCTCTATATGCAGAGGGTTTGAACGAAACAGCTTATAATGAATGGCTCAAAATTGACGAAGAAGCCTTTAGGAAGAAGGTTGAACTCAGCAATCAAGAATCCTCGAAGGGTTCGATTCGGGCGTTCACATTTATGGTTATAGATAAAATGCAAACTGGAAAGAGACTAGACTAATGAAGAAGCTATTTTTATCAACATTTACAACTTTATCTTTTGCTTGCTCGATTGCTTTTGCTGGAGTCGGCGACTCTGGTGGCGGATCTAAGAATATGAACTTGCAACTTCCAGAAGAGCCTGTTCTTACATGCCAATCTAGTAAGTTCACGGCAACGATTTCAAAGGTACAGGTTGCGTACAAGCTGACAGTGTTAAGCAACAACTCTTCGTCTGTATCAATGATCACTGTTCAAAAATCAGGAGATTATCTATTCTTCACTTCGAAGACGGGAACTCTTTCTTTAACAGTGAACACTAGCGAAGAAATCATCACCGGAAGCCTTTCTGAATCTGGACGACCTGTTGATAATTCCTTGATCTGTGAATTCAACTAAACCGCCATGTCTAAGATTAAAAAAATATGTGTCTATTGTGGAGCGAACTCAGGAAATCATCCTGAGTTTGCTTTTGTCGCAAAAGAGCTTGGAGCTCTTCTAGCAAAAAATAACATTGAACTTGTATATGGCGGAGGTCGCATTGGCCTGATGGGCATTATCGCGGATTCTGTTCTTGCAAATGGTGGAACAGTTACGGGGATCATTCCCCAGAAGCTTGTGGACAAAGAGCAGGCCCACGGCGGGTTGACTGATCTTCGAGTAGTCAACGATATGCATGAGCGCAAAGCCGCTATGGCCGCGCTGGCTGATGCCTTTATCGCTCTTCCGGGGGGATTTGGCACCCTAGAAGAACTTTTCGAAGTCGTTACGTGGGGACAAATCGGATATCATCAAAAGCCCGTGGTTGTACTAAACGTCGTTGGCTTCTATGACCAACTTGATGCCTTTATTAAATCGACTCTTAAATCAGGGTTGATTCGCAGCGAATATTCGTCATTGTGGAATGTAGTTAGCTCATCAGAAGAGGCGCTTCAAAAAGTTCGCGAACTTGTAATCTCTTACTAGACCACCGACCTTGTAAATCGGGAAGACATTGCCAATCACTTCCCGATTTAATAATCTTTAGATCATAAACAAAGCTCGTTTAAATTTAGTTTACAAATTTATCGTGTCAATTTGAAACATCAGCCTTAAAATTGGAATGGAAAAATCATTTTTGATTCAAAATTTTATTAGACTCGATGTCACGATTAAAAATTCAGTGCTAAAATAAACAGTGAAAGCTTTCGTAAGTTCTATGGAAAGGGACAGCAAATGAGTAAGGTCCAAATTACGATTGATTCCGAACTTAAGGATCTCATTCCTCAATTTTTAGAAAATAGAAAAAAAGATCTTTTATCTTTAGATGTTCAAGTTCAAGCCAATGACTCTTTAGCTATTTCGCAATTGGCTCATAAAATTAAGGGTTCTTCAGCTTCCTACGGTTTTGCTGACCTAAGCAAAATGGCCGCAGAGCTAGAAGTCGCGGCAAAGAACAACGACATGGAAAACATTCGTCGCATCTTTCCGACAATAAAGAATCACCTAGACAATATCGAAGTGGTCTATCAAGATCAGTGACATGATCAAAATTGAAGTTAAATACACCGGACAAAAACATTGTGATCTTACCCACATCCCATCAGGTTCTTTAATATCTACTGATGCGCCCAAAGACAATAATGGCCGCGGAGAAACCTTTTCACCGACGGATTTAGTAGCCAGTGCCCTCATCAGCTGCATGACAACCGTCATGGCGATCGAAGCAGAAAAAAACAATATCGACCTTAACGGCAGCTATGGAAATGTGATCAAACAAATGCAAAGTGAGCCGCGCAAGATTGCTGGCCTACCAATAGAAATGCATTTACCTCAATCACTAAGTACCGAGTGGAGAACTCGGCTCGAGAAAATTGCTTGGGAATGTCCAGTAAAAAGAAGCCTGAATCCCGACATTAAGATCGAGATTCAGTTCGTTTACGATATCGTTTAGCCTCGATGAGCTTTAATCATCCATGCCGCTTTTTCATGAAAAGAAATTAGTTGATCTAAAACACCTGCTGTAGAGCTATCTGCAGCAGAGTTGGCTTCCTCGAAAACGTCTTTTAAAAATCCAACCATTTGCTGATGATCTTTAAACAATATCTCGATCATCTGACTGGCACTGATGGTACCCTCTGGTACTTCTTCAATAGACGAAAGCTTTGCAAACTCTCGAAATGAACCGGGCGCCTTATCGCCCAGAGCTCGAATACGCTCTGCAATTTCATCAATCTTTGGACTTAAGAAATTATAGTGTTCTTCAAAAAGCTTATGAAGAGAGTAAAAAAGAGGTCCCTCGACATTCCAATGAAAATTTTGAGTCTTCAAGTTTAAGAAATACTCAGACGCTAAAACTTTAAAGAGCTTTTGTGAAATCTGATTCTGCGTTGCCATGTAAACCTCCCATTTTGCTTACTTACAATGGAATCAGTTTGCCCAACAGCCCCGAAAAAGAGAAATCGCCTTTTTAAATGGACATATAGAGATTAACTATGAGTTTTTATTTTAATATTGATGCTACTAAAGGCATCTTTTTTAAGCTTTTGAATTTCCTGAGGAATCCCCATTTGAATCGCCTCTATCAAAGCCTTCTTAATGCTCTCGCGTTTATAGTGAGGACTGTAAACCAAACTAATCTCGCGGGTTGGCACGGGAGCTGCAAACTCACGAAGTTGATCATTGTGTTTCACATGATTCTTAGCCAAGTAAGGAACAAAAGTGAATCCTCCGCCTTGTTCTACAACCCCGAGTAGAGTCTCTAAGCTCCCCGATTCGAACTGCAAACGAGAATCTAAAGAGCCTCTGTCTTTTTTTGCTCGACACAATGTCAAGGCTTGCTCTCGTAAACAATGCCCCTCATTTAGCAATAATGCATCCGAAATAGATAACTCTTTTTCATCAACTTTCTTCTTCGATAAAAGCGGATGTGACTTACTCGCGTAAATTAAAAATGGCTCATTAAATAAAACAGATCTTTTGACATTTGCATCAGCAAGCGGAGTCGAAAGGATACCGACATCAAGAAGACCGTCCTCAAGATCAGCAACAATCTGTGCTGTAGTCTTCTCTTCAATCTTCAAAATCAAGCTTTCGTATTTTTTCAAAAGGTCGCCCGCAAAATAAGGCAAAAGGTAAGGAGCCAATGTAGGGATAATTCCAACACGCACCTCGCCAGCGACGACACCTTTATCTTCAGCCACAATATCCTGAATTCTTTCAGACTCACGAAGAATAATTCTAGCCTGAGCAATGATATGCTCTCCGATGGGCGTAAGCTTTATGGGTTGCTGACTGCGATCAAAAAGCTGCACGCCCAGTTCATCTTCAAGCTTTTGAATCTGTTGTGACAACGTAGGCTGAGTCACGTGACAAGCCTCTGCCGCCTGAACAAAGTTTTTATGACGATCTAAAGCAACGATGTAGCTTAACTGAGTTAGAGTCATCTGATGTCCTATTTAAAAATAAGTGGCACGGTAATACGCGATGGGCCCTTGGCTTTTCCATAAAGAGGCGCAACAAATAATTTTTTTATTACAGAAATTAATATTTTCGACTCTTCCTCGTGACTATTCAAACCGCGAACAGTATTCGTCAACATTTTAAAAGATTTTACCTTACCTGACGCATCGACATCCAAACGAAAACTCATGGTACCATGGAAGTCGCCAATCTTTGGCATCAATGCCATGAGTTCACCCAAAACGGCATCAATCGTCCCTTGAACCTTTGTTGTCGACAATGGACCAACCACGTAGGGACGAGGCTCAACAAACCAGCCATGAATCACTAAACGCGAATCCATCGGATCTTTTGTACCTTTAACTTCGGTCACTCCATGAGGAAAGCGTGGGTCGAAAACAGTCAATCGATTAAATGGCGACGGTACTTTTTCGATGAAGCTATTTACTTCTCGATCTTCTTCATCGACAAAATTGTTCCAATAGTCCAAAACCTGCGGACGCATAATCATCGTCTCGCCACCAGTCCATGGACGCCCTTTCCAAGGAGTTAATGAAAAAACATACGCCCAAGGTCCATGAGGCACGTCGGAGTGAAATTCTTGCTTACAGCCGTCGATATACATAGACATCCATGGAGCAGAAATATCATGACACCCAAGATTTTCTCTTCCCCATTGAACTAAATATTTATGGAAAGCTTCGTACATTTTCTGGGGGAAATAATAGTAAGCCGGTGTACGCAATAAAGTGTATTGATCTGGCACATGCCAATAGTCCCAGACAAATCTTTGGTTATGAGTTTGCTTGGGATCTTTAAAATTTGTTTCGAAAACTTTTCTTAAATCTTTAGCCTGAGGATAAAAATTATCTTTAGTTATAATATGCGAACTCATTGTGCCTTTTCTACTTTTTGGAAGATACGTCCGAAGACCGATTGACCATTTTGATTAAACATCTGAATTTCGACTGTATCACCAATTTTCATGAACGGTGTTTTTATCTCACCCTTTTCAATTTGTTCGATCATCCGTTTTTCAGCTAAGCAGCTTGAACCTCGGCTGTGATCTTCATTCGATACCGTACCAGATCCAATGATTGTACCTGCAGCTAAGTTTCTAGTTTTAGCGGCATGAGCGATCAACTGGCCAAAATGAAAATGCATTGCTCCAGCATTTGCCTTACCAAAAAACTCGCCATTGTATTTTACATCTAAATCAAGATGCACTCGCCCTTCTTTCCAAGCATCTGCCAGCTCGTCCGGTGTCACCGCAAAGGGTGCCAAAGCAGAAGCCGGCTTGCTTTGGAAGAATCCAAAACCAGACGCTAGTTCATCGGGAATAAGTCCACGCAAAGAGACGTCGTTAATAAGGACTATCAATTTAATGTGCTTCAAAGCTTCTTCTGGTGTCACACCCATCGGAACAAAATCGGTAACGACCCCAACTTCGCCCTCAAAATCCGTCCCATGCGAAAAGTCGCGTTGAGGAATATTTTGGGTCGGAGCCAAGAATTGACCGCACTCACCTTGGTATATTAGCGGCACTGTAAATAAAGTTTCAGGGAGTGGTGCTTTACGAGCCATGCGCACCAACTTCACATGATAAATAAAAGCAGATCCGTCTGCAAATAACCAAGTCCGTGGTAAAGCGGAATGAAATTGATCCTCTATAACATCAAAGGCTTCAACGCAACGACCAGCATTTAGCTCGCTAGAAAGAGCCTCGAGTTCGGCCTTTATATCGGCCCACTTCTCTAATGCCTCGCGAACATTCGATGCTAGATGAGTGGCCTTAACAGCTTTCTTCAAATCTTTACTAATAACACAAAGCTCCCCGTCCAAAGACCGAGAAGACTTTAACGACCCTAACTTCATTTTATTACCTACTCAAAGAAAACAATTAAATTGGCACCAATTGCTCGGAAATTTTCAAGCCCTTGAGCAGCTTCGCCACTGGCTGTTTCAAATTGGATAGAACCACCAAACTGCGGCGCAAATTTAAAAGTCGCACCAAATGTTAACGGCACTAGCGGAGTCTTAACATCATTTACGCGACAGCCAGCTACACCCGAACAGTTTTTATCCATGTTCATCGCAACAGCTACACCTGCAAATACCCCAGCATACTCTTCCACTTTGTATAGAACCTGAACTGGAATATCCACATAGTTTAAAGAGTACTTATATTCGTTAGAGCCATTTTCAACTACCAATGGACGCTGCGTGTACAGCATCCCTGTACGGAAATAGATATTTTCCGAAACTGGAATTGCCGTCGTCGCACCAAACTGAAAACCCATCTGTGACTTCGATGATGATGGAGAGTCTACATCTGCTGATTGAGATCTCACCCCTACCTCAATTCCAAAATCCAAGGCCATCGCTGGAATCGCGAAGCCAACTAATGCTGCAGTTAAAATCAAAATACATTTCATAAATTCCTCCGTTCAGATAGTTGCGGATTTTTTAAATCTAACTTATTTGTCCAAAGTCCACATGGGATTAAGCGCCATTTCGTTAAGGCGCGTGTCATTTGAAATAAGACTGTGCTCATAACGAAGGTGATGCTCCTCAAGAGTGCCGCGGGCCATCAACCCAACAACAAATAAAGGCCAAATCAGCCTCCAAAGAATTTCCTTCGCGCCCCCCCGAATCGGAGAATACTCGTCTTTCCAATCTCCAAGTTCGACCTGTCGTAAAACCCAAGCTCCCAAGGTCCAAATGATCGCAGCCACTGCTGTGAACACTAAAAACGGAATCAACGAAACTTGGGGCCAAATTTGCGAAAGCCATCCACCAAACAAGGACTCAAACTCGACAGCACGAATTCGCACTCCGTTTGTATGAAACTGCATAAAATCAACAACTTGTAAAAGGCAAACTGCAAGCCACGTTAAGCGGAACCACCAGTGAGTTAAAGCCACCGCCCACGGCTTCCACTGAATGCTTAATGTGATCAACCACCAAAAAATAAGGGCCGGAATCAGTAAAAATCCATAAACTAAAATGTCAAAACGAAGCCCTGTAAAAAACGCCAAAAAGACTTCCGCAAAAGAAGAATCCTTCAGCCATGCACTGACGCTAAGAAAAAAAACATTAAACCTTAAAATCGTTAAAAAGATAATCAGACTAAAACTGACCTTAAGATACTTCTTAAAGACCTTCGAAAAATAGCGCACTGAAAAGAGAAGCCGGTTTGGCATTGCCTTTACTCCAACTGTGATGACAGTATTCAGTATATGAATGAGCTGATACTTTACAACTATTTTAGAAGTTCTACTTCCTATCGAGTCCGAATAGCGTTGAATCTTAAAATGCTCGACTACAGCTACTTTCCTGTTCATTTGCTAAAAGATGGTGGCGAACAAAATAAAGATTCCTACCGTAAAATCAATCCAGGTGGTGGAGTGCCAAGTCTTTCCCACAATGGTAAAATGATCTCGGAATCTCGAGCAATTATCGAATATCTAGATGATGTTTTTCCAGAACGATCCTTGCTACCAAAAGATGCCTATCTTAAAGCAAAGGCCAAACAGATCTGCGACCATATCAATACCTCAATGCATCCTCTTGGAAACCTAAGAGTCCTCCAATACCTAGAGTCTGAGTTTAATTACAACCAAGACCAAAAAGATAAATGGGTTCAGCATTGGCTCACCCCAGCCTTAAAAGCGCTGGAATCTATAGTGCGTGAGACTGCCGGGACTTTTGCGATTGGCGACCAGGTGAGTATCGCAGATACCTTTATTGTGCCTCAACTTTTCACTTGTTTACGCTTTAAGGTCGACATCAAACCTTATCCAACACTTAATCGCATCAACGAAAATTGCCTTCGAATGGAAGCGTTTCAAAAGGCCCATCCATTCAATCAAGTCGACACACCTGATGAATTCAAAAATAAATAGCAAAAGACCTCTCGGCACAGCAGAGAGGTCTTTTTTAATTCGAACGAATAAATAAGAAATTCCATTTATCAATGACTGGAACAACAAGAAAAACCAACATACTAAAGTTGGTCCACATAAAAAAGGCAAACCATCTTTCAGTTCCTTCAGAGCGATAGAATCGCCAAAACTCTTGCATGACTTTGAAGCCAAAGGGCACAACAAAAAGAAGATAAACCCAACTCGTATGAACAAACCAAGGTGATGCCAGCGCAACACCAACATAAACAAAAGTATAAAGGCCAATTTGGTAAAGAGTCTTATGAACTCCCATCGCCGCAGGTAATGTAGGTACTCCACCAGCTGCATAGTCTTCCTTATACTTGATTGCCAAAGTCCAAAAATGCGGCATCTGCCACAAGAACATAATCAAAAAAAGATAAATAGACTCGGAATTAAAGATATCAGGATTGTTGGCTGCATAACCAATAGTTACCGGCAAAGCCCCAGGAATAGCTCCGGGAACTGCGGCATAAACCCATTTGGGCTTCCAATACATTGTATAAACACCATTGTATAAGAATGCCGAAACCAAACCTACCCAGCCTGCTGCTTCAGAGGTCTTAAATAAAAGCTGAAGGCCTGCAAAAAGAAATGAAACAGCAAGAATTCCTGCAGCCGCAGGCTTGATCTTTCCAGCCGCAATCGGCCGCTTAGCAGTTCGAGGCATCTTTTGATCCAACTTCCATTCTTGAACCTGATTCAAAGCCAACGAACCCGAACTTAAAAAATAAAGCCCTAAAAGGGCTTCGATTGCATGTTTCCAAGAGAAAGCACTTTCAACTTGGAAACCTGTTGCATAGCCGGCAACTCCTGCAAGCAGAACGAAGACGACTATGCCAAATTTTGTAAGGTCAAAAAACGTTTTTAACACTGGAACTACAATGTCGACGTTTCAAGTGCGCGAGTTCCAATATCCATCGCGCAAATTGCGAAAAGCAAAAGCAAAAAGAAAAAGCTTGATGCAAATGCAATTCGGTTGATCCAAGTATCGTACTTTAAATGCATGAACCACAACATAACCAATGCTGCTTTAATTGCCGCGATACCAAACGCGATAAAAGGAGCCAAAACCCCTAATTGCTCGCGAATAGAGTGAGCGCCAATCGTCAGGAAAGTAAGGATGAACAAAGCACCCGCTACTTTCATGTACGTGCTAAATGGAGTGATATGATGAGTATCGTGATTATTTGATGCCATAAATTCCTCTGCCTTAGCCTACTAAATAAAGAAGTGGGAACAAGAAGATCCAAACCAAGTCAACGATGTGCCAGAACAGACCCACACCCTCTACAGGAGTGTAGTACTGATCGTTAAAATCGCCACGAATAGTTCTGATCAACAACCAAGTGATCAAACCCATACCTGTCAAAACGTGGATACCGTGAAGACCCGTCATGCAGTAGTAGAAACCATAATACAAACCAAGGTTTGCATGTTGAGCACCAACTGCAGCGACATCCAAAAACTTTCCTGGCAACAATCCCAAATGGAATTTATGAGAATACTCGAAGTACTTCACAACCATGAAAATGGCGCCGCAAGCGATCGTGATTGCCAACTGAACAGCTGCTTTTTTAGGTTGGTTCTTTTGAAGATAGTGAATCCCCAAAGCCATCGTTAAAGACGAAGTGATCAACACAAGCGTGTTGAAGAAACCCATCTTCCAGTTCAAAGAAGCTGCGCCTTCGGCAAACATCTCTGGGTACTTTGCGTGATACAAAGCATAGGCTACGAACAATCCACCGAACATCAGAATTTCTGTAACCATGAACAACCAGATGCCTTCTTTGGCAGAAAGATACTGGTGTTCAGCGTTTTTAAAATGGTGAGCGTGTGATGCGTTACTATTTGTACTCATATGGCCCCGCAGTGACGACTGGTTCAACGTCGAAGTTATGGTGAGTTGGAGGAGACTGAACAGACCACTCCAAAGTTTTTGCGCCCCAAGGATTTGCTGGTGCTTTTTCACCGCTTGTTAAAGAGCGGATGATAGTGATCAAAGTGATTGTGAAACCAATCGCGATCAACCAAGAACCAACAGTCGAAATTTTGTTTAATGTTTCGTAAGCAGGGATGTAGTCGAAATAACGACGTGGCATACCCATCGCTCCCAAAATAAATTGAGGGAAGAATGTCACGTTGAAACCGATGAAAACAAATACGAAAGACATACGAGCCATACCTTCGTTGAACATCTTTCCAAACATTTTTGGCAACCAGTAGTACAAACCACCAGATAGTGCCATCAACGTTCCACCCACCATCACATAGTGGAAGTGAGCAACAACGAAATAAGTGTCGTGGAAGTGCACGTTCACTGGAAGAACCGCAAGCATAATACCAGTCACACCACCGATCGCGAACAAGAACAAGAAGCCCAATGCGTACAACATCGGAGATTCAAAAGAGATCGAAGCCTTATAAAGCGTCGCCAACCAGTTGAACATCTTGATCGCAGTAGGAACACCCACCAGCATCGTCAAGAAAGAGAACACGATACCCGCGAACTCAGACTGACCAGATACGAACATATGGTGACCCCAAACAAAGAATGAAACCGCTGCGATACCCAATGAAGAATAAGCAATCGCTGTGTAGCCAAAGATCACTTTTCTAGAGAACGCAGAGATCAATTCAGAGATCACACCCATCGCTGGAAGAATCATGATGTAAACCGCAGGGTGAGAATAGAACCAGAAGAAGTGCTGGAACAATACTGGGTCCCCACCAAGTTTAGGATCGAAAACCCCTACCCCCAAGAATCTTTCAGCTGCCAATAAAAGCAAAGTAATTGCTAGAACTGGAGTTGCAAGAACCTGAATAATTGCAGTCGAGTACAAAGACCAAACAAACAATGGAATTCGGAACATCGACATACCTGGGCATCTAAGCTTGTGTACTGTGACGATGAAGTTCAAACCCGTTAGGATTGAAGACATACCCATGATGAAAACGGCCAAAACCATTGTTGCAACGGCAGTACCAGTTTTGATCGAATATGGAGTATAAAATGTCCATCCAGTATCAATCTTAGTCGTGATCAAAGTCGACAACGCCAAAATTGCTCCGGCCATAAAGAAGTACCAAGAAGCCAAGTTCAATCTTGGAAAAGCAACGTCTTTTGCGCCAATTTGAAGTGGCAAAAAGAAGTTACCCAAAATCGCTGGAATACCCGGAACGATAACCATGAAGACCATGATAGCTCCGTGGTACGTTAGGACTTGGTTGTACTTATCTCCATTTGAAAGAACCTGACCGACTCCCGCAGTAACGTTCGGAGCAAAAAGCTCTAAACGAAGCAACAAGGCCATGATTCCGCCCAAAAGGAAGAAGAAGAACACTGTAACCATGTAAAGGATACCGATGCGCTTGTGGTCCAACGATGTGAACCAAGACATCAATCCCTTTTCGCAATTAATATAATTTTCGTCTGCTGAATGAGATGCGTGTGCCATTGTTTTCTCCTTACTTCAGCTCTTTGATGTATTCGATAAGAGCATTCAACTCAGACTCGCTTAGTTGACCTTGGAAAGCTGGCATAACACCCGCTTGGAAGCCCTTAACTACTTTTGCTGATGGATTCAAAATAGATTCACGGATGTAGTTTTCATCCATCGCGACTTTTTGACCGTCATTCATTTCTTCTTCAGTTCCAAAGCGCTTATAAAGAGACGGACCTACTTTTACGGACGCATCAGCAACTGAGTGACAAGAAGAACATGCCTTCACAGCAAATAACTTCTCTCCACGTTGAGCCAATGGTAACGCCGCTTCTTCAGAGCCCTGCTCTAGGAACTTATCGAATTCTTCTTGAGAGACGACTTTCACTTTACCAATCATGCCCGAGTGCGCGGTTCCGCAAAACTCAGTACAGAACAAATGGAAGTCTCCAAGCTTGTCGGCCTTAAACCAAACCGCAGTATAACGACCTGGTACAGCATCTTGTTTGATACGGAAGCTAGGAATGTAGAATGAGTGGATAACGTCGTTTGAAGTCAGGATGATTTTTACATCCTTATTAACTGGGACAACAATATCATTAACCACTTTGAAGCCGTTTTTATATTCAGCTTCCCACGCCCATTGCTTACCGAATACGTGGATCTCCAACGCATCTTTAGGCATTGCGCGCATTTGGTGGTAAATATACCAACCCCAACCAAATACAGCCAAGAAAATCACAAGCGGAATGAATGACCATAGAAACTCTAGGGCCGTGCTGTGAGTGATGTAGGCTGTCTTATCGCTATCAGTTTTACGCTTGTACTTAAAAGCAAAGTACACCATTCCACCAATAAGGATAATGCAGGCGATTAAGCTTGTGACTAGCAAGAAACCATAAAGATTGTCGACCTGCTTCGCAATCTCAGTTCCTTGTGTCGGCATGAAGGACTCGGCCTTCGCGATGTTCATCCACATTTGCATTAACTCCTCGCCGTTTATTCCTGGTCCTTCCTAGAGCGGAACCAAACAGGCAGTAACCAAATTGCCAAGATCAAAACCATTAACGCTCCACCCATTTTCACAAGATTATAGGCGTACAGCGTGTACTTGCTCTGACTTGGATCATACTTAAAACAATACAAAACCAGGCTATCAACAAAAGTTCCGATCTTTCCCTCGGCAGCTTCGTTTAAAGCCAACTTGATATCTTTGGGCTCGAACATGATTCCCGGCAGATAACGTGAAATCTCACCCTTCGGTGAGATCACTATCGCTGCAGATGCATGAGCCCACTCTTGCATCTTTTCATCCCATTTAAATTTAAAGCCCAGTGCCTTAGTAAGGGCCTGAACATTAGCCTCATCGCCAGTTAAAAAATGCCAACCATTAGCGGCCTCTGGACGACCATAAACCTTCATATAGGTCGTCTTTTTGGCAGCGGCTAGATCGGGCGTCTCTTTAGAGTCAAAACTGATCGCCAAATATTTATATTTGCCGCCAATTGTCCAATCTTTGTCCATTAACTTTAAAGCATCCACAAAACCATTCATGTGGAAATTGCAAAGCCCTGGACACTGATAGTAAACCGGGGAAATGACAACCGGCTTTCCATCTTTCAAATAGTCACCTAATGTAACTACCTGACCATCTTCATTTTTAAACTGAAGACTCAAATCCAGCTTGGCACCTAGCTTTTCGTCAATGCCAACACCTTGAAGCTCTGCCGGCATTTCTGTCGCGGCACCGGCCTGAGGCTTTCCATCATAACCTTCATGATTACCCGAATTTGCAAATGACATTGTAAAAGTCGCGGACAGAAGCATTCCTGCTCCCACCAAACCCGACAACAATGTCTGTTTCGCAAATTTCAGTTTCATAAAAATTACTTCGCAGTCTTAGCGAACTCAGCAACTTTAGCTGCGTCTTCTTTCGACTTGTTCTGGGTAATAGACTCGATAAATTGAACCAGAGCCCAACGATCAGCTGCTGCTAAATGACCGTAAGCAGCCATTGAAGATCCCTTAATACCGTTAGTTAGAACATTAAAGTGAGAAGTCATACCTTCCCCTTGAGTCCACTTACCCTCAACAATATTACGAGGCTTAGGATTCAAACCAGCTCCAGCAGCTCCGTCGCCCTTACCCTCAGCTCCGTGACACATCGCGCAGTTGGTTGCGAACAATTTTTTACCATGAGCAACGACCTGTTCGTTAGGAACCCAAGGCTCTGCGATCGTTTTAATATCGAACGCTGGAGCTTGATCGGTCGCAGCTGCTGGGGCGTTGGGATCAACAACATTTTCGCCGAGGTCTACTCCGCGATTGATCACAACGATATAGAGGAAGAATGCAGTCACAAATGCCATAGAAAAAGAAAAGGCATAAAGACCACCACGATTGAATTTTTCGTTCATTTCAGACATAGATAGACACTCCCGCGACGGGCTGTTTTAAGTTCTAAATTTTAAAATTAGTACCTTTGATTAGTAGCGTAAAAAAATAGGAGCTGCAACATTTTACAGCCCCTATGCCTATTGCGATGTGCTAGGACCTAGACCTTATAAAGAGAATTCAGCAGAAGTGATGCAAAATCCGACGGGGATTCTGCATTCATGCAGTGACCATGTCCTTCGACAATTTTAAAAGTCGAATTGGGCATAAGATCAGCCAACGCCTTAGAGTCGGCCATTGGCAAAAGCTGATCGAACTGCCCATGACAAACCACAACTTTATTTTGAACTTTAGAAATCTCGGCTCGAGCATCAAAACCATCTAAAGCCTTTAAAACCCAATGTCCGACTGTGCCCACAGCAGAGAAAGCATCTTCTACAACAATTGTTCTAAAAAAATCAGAATTGACGTCATTATTATGTATCGTCGAGCCAATAACAGTTGCCGTTAAATTTTTATCATTCTTCATCGCCTCGAAAGCTTGAATCATCGAATTATCAAATTTAACCCCTGTCGCCCCCACTGGATCCAACAACAAAGCGTTCTCGAAAAGTTCGGGAGCCTTCGCCATCATCAGCGCCGCAATCAACCCGCCTGTAGAATGCCCAACAAGATGAATTTTCCCCAACCCAAGTGAACGAACTAGCGAAATATAATCATTGGCAAAGGTATGCATGTTAACTTCAGATTCACTTTTTGGAGCCGAGGACTTTCCGGCACCACGGAAATCCGCTAGGATCATCGACCCATTCCAAGCTTTGCCTTTACCACTTTTCTTAAACGCCTCTTCAGTTGGATACCACCAACGATTTGAGGCTAAATTACCATGAATAAATAATGTTGTTGAAGGAACTACGTTTGGAATTACCTCGTAGTTCATCACAAACTCAGTCCCATCTGTTACTTGAAATGAAGCCATTGAAACCTCCGTGTTTAAATTCAAAATTAGAAACCAATTTTTACTGTGCTTCCATCTTTCGCGCGAACTTCATTTTTATAAGGAAAGCCTTCAAAATCAGCGCCACCCGACAACGCGGGATTGCCAGTAGCGATTTGATAAACCCAAGAGGCAGTAAAGTTTGGAACCGCCTCAGGCAATTTATGTTCGGCTCCGTAAACAAATAGACGACTCATTTTAGCAGCTGGCGACACCTGAGACCAAAACTCTTCTAAAACAGCAGGCTGGATATATTGGTCTTGAATGGACACAACTAAGTGAACTTTTCCTGCGGGAAGCTTCGAAGCTTCATCAACAGGACGATATTGACGAATTCCCTGAACCAATCTGAATGTCGCCTCTAGCTTGAAAGGATTTTCCAAAACAACAGGTTCAGCCTGAGGATATGTCGCATACACAATCTGGTGAAGATAATAATCATACAAATCTTCATCCGAGTATTTTACAAAAGGAAAAATTTGGCGTGTTGCCCAGATTTGCGATTTAATCCAAACATCTTGTCCTTCAAGAGCGCGAGTATAAGGAGCAATTAAAATCAGCTTATTAACATCTTCCGGATATTGATTAGCAAATGCAATACCGATACCGCCACCATATGAAAGCCCTACTAAATTAAAAGGGCCTTTAAGCTTCATCGTCGTCAGCAACTGCTTTAGGTCTTCGACCTGATTCTGAAAGGGCACTTTTTCAAGAACTGGTGCATATCTTAAAAGCGTCTGACCGTGCCCATACATATCGTAACGAAGGATCCCAACACCTTGCTTAAGCAAAGGCTTTACAAATTCATCCCATTGACGGGTCGAATAAGTCAGACCATTCAGAAGCACTAGTGTAGGCTGCTTTGGTTGAGCTTTCACAAATTCAACATATAGTTCGCGCCCCGAAGCAATTGAAATAAATCCTTGATAGGATGGCATTGATGGATCGTATTTGATTCCGGTATTGAGGTCCGCAGATCCAACAGGAGCCGCTACTGCCGCGCTCAAAGAGCCAAGGCCTAAAACCAAAGAAAATAAAATTACCAACGCCTTCATATCATTTCTCCCCTAAGAAACTAATTAAAGAACAATTCCACCATCTACACTGATGACAGTCCCGTTGATGTAGGACGCATTTTCTGAAGCCAGGAACATACAAGCATTTGCAATATCCTGAACCTCGCCCAGCCGAGTGACTGGAACTTTTGATGCCATCTGCTCAAGCACTTCATTTGGCATCGCTTTTGTCATAGCCGTTAGAATAAATCCAGGAGCAACAGCATTGACTGTAAATCCTTTACGACCCAACTCTTTACCCCAGGTTTTAGTCATTCCAATAACGCCCGCCTTAGCTGCTGCGTAATTTGTTTGACCAAAATTTCCATACAAACCTACTACGCTTGATATGTTGATAATTCTTTTGTGATTTGAATTTGGATTAAACTTATCTAATAAAGTTTTTGTCACATTAAATAAGCCCGTCAGATTGGTATTGATAACTGCATCCCAATCTTCTGGAGTCATTTTAACAAAGCTTTTGTCGCGAGTAATGCCTGCGTTATTGATAACAACATCAACCGGTTTAGTTAAGGCCGCCGCCGCCTTAGCAACGCTGTCACGATTGCCAACGTCAATTTGAGTGACCTGAAGATTTGAAGAGTGATTTGCAAAATCTTTTTTTAGATTTTCCAAAGCTGCTTCCGAGTAGTCCCACACCACAACATGCGCGCCTGCTTCTAAAAATGATTTCGTTAATTCCAAGCCGATACCAGATGCACCACCGGTTACGACCACTGACTTGTTTGTAAATGTATATTTAATATTGCTCATGGCTCGGGTATCCCACTGCAATTTAGTGCCGTCAAAAGAAAACAGCTTTATATAACATAAATAATGGAATTTTCGCTCTATATATAGAGTAAATACACTATATTTCTTTACTTGCCAAAATAACTTTTCCAACGCTAGATCTTCAAATTCTAGTCTTTAAATATTGAAAAGAAGGACAACTAATGAATTCAAATTTACGTAAAGCAACTATTGTTGGAACTGGTATGTATGCTCCCGAGCGAGTCGTCCCAAATTCTTATTTCAATGAGCTCTACAATAAAGATTTAGACACATTTTTGCGCGAACAGCGAAATATCAAAGAGCGCCGCTGGATGAACCCAGAGCAAAGAACATCCGACCTTATAATTCCTGCTGCCGAACAAGCGATGAAGCAAGCTGGAATTACAGCAAAAGACTTAGATCTTATTATTGTTTCTACCGACACTCCGGACTACCTTTCACCATCTACAGCATCAGTGCTTCAATATCGAATGGGAGCAACCAAGGCAGGGACTTTCGATATCAACACAGCCTGCGCTGGCTTTGTTGTCGGCTGCGATATTGCCGCAAAATACATTGCCGCTGACTCTAAATATCAAAACATCTTGGTTGTCGGCGCATATGCAATGTCGAAATGGTTGAATATGGATGACTACAAAATTGCATCTTTGTTTGCCGATGGCGCCAGTGCAGTTATTATTCAGCCATCCAAAAACGACTTCGGCATGATGACATCCGAGCTCTACACCGATGGCCAATATCATGACTACATGGGTATCTATGCCGGCGGAAGCGCACAATCAATCACTCACAGCGTGATCGAAAACAAAGAGCATCTTTTAGCATTTCCAAAACGAATTCCCCCCGAAACAAACGGAATTCAGTGGCCCCGCCTCACCCACGTAGTTCTAGATCGCATCGGCAAGCAACCACAAGACGTTAGACATTTCTTTATCACTCAGTTCAACGTACAAAGCATCTATGAAACAATGGATAAACTTGAACTACCTCGCGACCGCGCTCATTATGTGATGGACCGCTTCGGATACACAGGATCTGCCTCGATTGGTATGTGTATCGCCGATGCTGCCGCTCAACATAAATTAAAAAAAGGAGACCTTTGCTTAATGCTGGGCTCTGGTGGTGGCATGAGTATGGCGACGATCGCTTTCGAATGGGGATTTGACTCTTAGCTTAAGGACTCTGACATGGAACAAATAGAATTAGATTGGCTAAAAAAATGGACAATTTATTCTCCAGATAACGTCGCGATTAAGGATGGCGATTCGGGAGATACCTATACCTATAGTCAACTTCTTAAAGCGGCCAACTCCGGCGCCGACATTCTTGCCTCTCGTTACAATGTCCGCAGAGGTGATCGCGTGGCGGTCATGGCTACAAACGAACTTGAGTATATTCTTTTGTTCTTTGCAACTGTTCGTCTTGGCGCCATTTTGGTTCCAATCAACTTCAGACTTACCCAGCGGGAAGCGGCTCACATCATTCAAGATTGCGAGCCCCGCCTTATTGTGCATCAAAGTGAATACTCCGGAATCATCGAACAACTGGAACCAAAAATTCGCCCACAACAAACCCTCTTGTTGTCTGGACCTAACTCTTTCGCTTCCTACATAAAAGAAGCTACGGAGCTTTCATTTAAAGAGATCGATGCAGACTTTGATTCCCCTTGCATGATTATCTATACTTCCGGGACGACAGGTGCACCCAAAGGAGCAGTTCTTACTCACAAAATGCTCTTCTGGAACAGCTTAAACACCACTCTTCGGTTAAACATCAGCCAAAATGATAAGACAGTTATCTTCCTTCCATTCTTCCACACCGGAGGATGGAATGTCCTAACCACTCCTTTCTTGCATCGCGGAGCACAGGTCATCTTCATCAAAAAATTCGATGCGGAACAAATTTTAGACCTTTGTGAAACCGAAAAAGCCACCATCTTATTCGGCGTACCGACAACCATGGATATGATGTATCGAAGTCCCTCTTTTAAATCGAAAGATTTATCGCACATTCGATACGCTATCGTTGGCGGAGAGCCCATGCCGCTGCCGCTAATAGAAGCTTGGCACCAAAAAGGAATTCCAATTCGCCAGGGCTACGGCCTAACAGAGTTTGGACCCAATGTATTTTCGTTGAACGAACAAGATGCCATCCGCAAAATTGGATCCATCGGCTTTCCTAATTTCTACATCGAAACAAAAATTGTCGACGACAACCATCAAGAAGTTAAAGTCGATGAGATTGGCGAACTGATTTTACGCGGCCCTAGCTGTATGCAAGGATATTGGAATAATCCCGAAGCTACCTCAAAAACTATTATCGATGGATGGCTTTACACCGGCGACCTAGTCCGAAAGGATTCTGAGGGCTACTTTTATGTCGTGGGTCGTAAAAAAGATATGTACAAATCGGGAGGCGAAAATGTCTATCCTCCAGAGATTGAACAAGTTCTTAGAAAATTGGCCGGAATTAAGGAAGCTGCTGTCGTTGGTGTTCCCGATTCAAAATGGGGTGAAGTCGGCAAAGCCTTTGTTGTTGTGGACTCTTCAGAAATAGACATCGAAAAAATCCACAACCACTGCCTGGTCAATTTAGCAAAATTTAAAATCCCTAAATACATACAAATCGTCGGCGAACTTCCGAAGGGCGATAGCGGAAAGATTCTAAAAAGAAAACTTTTAGAAATGTATCCCGCTGATTAATCCTGGCTGACGTATTAATTTGAATCATCACGAATTAGATTCCTGACCGAAGTTGTTCTATTTTGAGAACGAATGACTTCGGTCTTTTTATTTAACCAGAAGACGCCGATAATTTAGCAAGGACCTTGGGGAAGAGGAGTCTATATGCTTAGGCTTTTAATGAGCATCTTATTGACGTCAAGCTTTGCGCTGGTCGGCTGCCAGACATCAATGGTGAAGCAGTTCAACCAAGTTAAATCAGGTATGGATAAAGATGATGTCTTAGAGATCATGGGATCTCCGAATCGCACCGAGCGCTTCCACGGCAAAGACAGATGGACTTACGTATTTTATGATAATCAAATCAAGCACCAAAAAGAGGTGCAATTTTTTGAAGGCTCTGCCGTGTATATCGGCGACACTTGGCAGCCTCCTGAAGAAAAGTCAGCATTTGCCATAGATAAAAGAAATGAAGAAAGTGAAAAGGCCATTCAAGAGCAGCTAGCCAAAGAAGAATCAGTTCTTCAAGCTGCTCGGCGAGAGTTCACGACCTATGAAAGCTCTGTTCGCAGCGAAGATCGCGTGCGCTACGTCCCGGCATTTAAAGGCGTCGATTAATTTTATTTCGAATAAATTATTGGGGAAGATAACTGGTCTTCTTCAGCATCGGCATCCTCATGGGTGCCTTTTCTTTTTTTAGTCTTTGTAGCCCCAGTTTCGCCCTCTTTCACCGACTCTTCTTTAACAGGGTACTGCTTACGAACTTTAGTTAGAACGCCTCGCACGCGGCCTTCCAAGGACATTTGACTTTCCATTTCCTCAAGGCTTTTCACCTCTAGGCGTTCATACTTACGATCACCTTTGACACCTTTTTCCGGAAATCGATACATAAGGAAAGCCCGCTCACGGTCGTACTCTTTTGAAGCTTCCATATAAGATTTGTGCTCTAAAACAAGCTGCTTTACTATTTCTGATAGCCTAGCTTCGCTATGCGAAGTTGCTTTTTCTTGGACCAGGGCTTGAATATTTTTTTCATGAGTTTCGACTTTGGCCTTTAAAGCCTGCACCCTGGCCGATACTTCCTGCCAACCATCTTCCTTCTTCTCGGTTTTGGCCTCTTCCTTCTTTTCACCTTCTTTAGCCGGTGCCTCTTCTTTTTTTGCATCTTCGTTGGCAAATGCAAGCAAACCAACTAGCAAGACAGGGATAAAAGCTTTATAGAACATCTTGTCTCCATGAAAACTTAACAGGTAAAGATTGAAGGCGATCAATCAATACATAAGCTTTAACTAGCGGAAGATTAGAAATCTCTAAAACTCCGCCGTTTATTTTTGCCATTAATTCTTTTGCTTCCCACCCAAAGCGAGTGTCCGTAACCGCTTCTTCCACCAATGAATAGACTTTCGCGGAATCAATGGCAGAAATAGTCAAAGTATAACTAATCCCGCCCCCGACCTGCGGGCTATTTCCGAAATCGGCGATATCACTTAAATCGGAAGAATCGTTTACTGAAGACTCAAATGTCACGGCACCCACAGGAGAGTTGAAATCATAATTTTCAACCGGAGCAGATTCATTTGGCTCTTCAATCGAAGCAAAGGCATTATCTATTGGTGCATCGTCCAGCGGTTGTGACGACTCAAAAGACTGGGACATAAAATCATTTGTCAGGGGTGCTTCCTCATTAGGAACATTTTCAAACAAATTTTCGGATTCGTGACTAGCTATTTCCGGGGTTCCATCCCAACTAACAAAAAAAATGCCGGCACATGAGGGGCATGTATACAACGCCCCAAAGTGCCGGTCACTGATCTCTACTTGATGTTGGCAGAGAGGACAAGAGCTCAAATTATCTCTTACCCTTCTCCATGCGTCTACGATCTGCACGGTTCATCTTTGCATCCTCTACGGGCCCACTAGAAAAAGTCATTTTTCTTTTTACCGGAGCCGCATCACTGGCAGAACCAGATTCAGAAGTTGAAAAATCCGCACCGATATCAGAATCACTTGGAGCTGAGTAATTCAATTCACTAAGATCCGTCTCTTCAGGCATCAGGCTTTCAAGTGCATCTTCCTGAGATTGTTCCGAAACCAGCTGGATACGCATGATTTTCTCGATCGCATCAGCTTTAATTCTAGAGTTCAAAGATTCAAAAGCCTTGAAAGCTTCTTTTTTGTACTCAATCAAAGGATCTTTTTGAGCGTATCCACGCAAACCGATGCCCTCTTTTAACTTATCAATAACATAAAGGTGATTCTTCCAGTGATGATCAATCGACTGCAAAAGAACCATCTTTTGAAGCTGCTCAAAGAAAGGTCCCATTGATTGTTTCTGATTGTCATAAACGTGCTTCACGCCAGCTTTAACAGCCTCTGTAATCGCCTCTTGATTTTTTGGCAGGGTCTCGAAATCAATCTTAAAGCCGAATGTCTGAGCTAAAGAATTATTCATCGCCTCAAGATTCCAAGATTCAGGTCTACTGTCTTCAGGCATATTGCCATCTAGGATATCCGAAACAACCTCACCCAACCAATCCAATGAAGTTCTTTCGATGTCTTCACCAATAAGAACTTTTTTACGCATACCATAGATAGCATTACGCTGCTGATTCATCACAGTATCGTATTCCATTAGATTTTTACGAATATCAAAGTGATGCCCTTCAACTTTGCGCTGAGCGCCTTCGATAGCATTAGTAACCATTTTCGCTGTGATCGGTTCATCCTCTGGGATGTTTAACATTTCCATGATCTTCTGAATTCGATCACCGTTAAAGATACGCATTAGGTTATCTTCTAAAGAAAGATAGAATCTGGATTCACCCGGATCACCCTGACGACCAGCACGACCACGCAATTGATTGTCTACCCGACGTGAATCGTTTCGCTCGGTACCAATAATGTACAAGCCACCCGCTTCTCGAACCTCAGCTCGCTCTGACTCACACTGAGTCTTAAGCTTTGCCAATGTCTCGACGTATTCTGGGGCTTCCTCGCTGCCACAAACTTTTTTGGCTAGCATTTCGGCGTTACCGCCCAACATGATATCGGTTCCACGCCCGGCCATGTTCGTCGCAATTGTAACGGCACCTTTACGACCTGCTTGCGCAATGATTTCCGCTTCGCGCTCGTGGTGTTTCGCATTCAGAACTTCATGTTTTACACCCTCTTTTTTCAACCAGTTGCTTAACGCCTCTGATTTTTCAATCGAGTTTGTACCAACAAGAATCGGCTGCCCCTTAGAATGACGCTCTTTAATGTCTGCTGTAATTGCCTTATATTTGGCAACTTCAGTTTTGTAGACAACATCATCTTGGTCCGCACGCTTGATAGGCTTATTCGTTGGGATGACATTCACTTCAAGTTTATAGATTTTATTAAACTCTACAGCTTCAGTGTCCGCTGTACCCGTCATGCCGGCCAATTTATCATACATACGGAAATAGTTTTGGAACGTAATGGTCGCTAAAGTTTGGTTTTCAGATTTAACTTCAACACCCTCTTTAGCCTCAATAGCTTGGTGCAAACCATCAGACCAACGACGACCAGGCATCAAACGCCCCGTGAACTCGTCAACGATCATAATTTCGCCATTGCTAACCATGTAATCAACATCACGACGATATAAATGATGAGCCTTTAAAGCTTGATAGACGTGGTGAAGAATCTCGATATTTTGAGGATCATAAAGGTTATCAATTCCCAGCAGCTGTTCAACCTTTGCGTTTCCAGCATCCGTCAAAGATGCAGTTTTCGATTTTTCTTCCATCGTGAAGTGCTCATCTTTTTTCAAATGAGGAACTATGGAATTAACCGCATAATACTTATCCGTAGAGGCTTCTGCCGGTCCCGAAATAATTAACGGAGTACGAGCTTCATCGATCAAAATCGAGTCGCACTCATCCACGATGGCAAAGTGGTGAGGTCTTTGCACATAATCGTTGATGTCAAACTTCATATTGTCACGAAGGTAATCGAACCCTAGTTCGTTGTTCGTGCAATAAGTTATATCGCAATTGTACATTTCTTTGCGTTGCTGATCATTTAACCCGTGAACAATAATTCCTGTTGAAAGACCCAGCCAACTATACAATCGACCCATTTGCTCGGCATCACGTTTTACAAGGTAGTCGTTGACCGTCACAACGTGAGCACCTTTACCCGTCAAAGCATTCAAATACACTGGCAAAGTTGCAACTAAGGTTTTACCTTCACCGGTTCTCATCTCGGCGATTTGCCCGCGATGAAGTACAATTCCACCGATTAGCTGAACGTCATAGTGACGCATGCCCAACACCCGTCGAGAAGCCTCACGACAGACCGCAAATGCCTCTGGCAAGATATCGTCGGTCGTTTCACCGTTCTTCAATCTTTCTTTGAATTGCAGAGACCGAGCTTTAAGCTCATCATCGGTGAGCTTCTGCATCTCTGGCTCTAAAGAGTTAATCTTATTCACGATCGGCTGAATTTTCTTCATTTCCCGTTCGTGCTTCGTCCCAAATATTTTAGCTAAAACTTGTTCAAACATAGCCCTAAGAGGATAGACCTTATATGTAGCCCGGGCAAGAAAGGGCGCACATAGTCCTGCGTCATTATAGCGAAATGCTTCGGAATTTATGATTTTTAAGCCTAAATCAAAGCAATTCTGACTTTAGTCGTGTTTAGGAACTCCAACCTGCCGAATTCCTTCGTATGCACCGATCGCAACCGCTGTTGCCAAATTAAGAGAGCGAACGGGTCCAAACTGAGGAATTGTAACGGTTTGATCGGGATACTTGGCAAGCAAGGCAGGATCCAAGCCCTTTGTTTCTTTCCCAAAAACCAACCAATCGCCCTGGCGGTATTGGGGGTCAAAATAAGTACGCTTTGTTTTTGTAGTAAACATCCACACCCGAGAAGGATCTTCAACCAAAGACCACCAGTCCTCAAAAGTTTTATGCTGATGCCATTTTAGATGTACCCAATAATCAAGGCCCGCCCGCTTAAGATTGGTATCATTGATTTCAAAACCCAATTTACCAACTAGATGAAGTTCGCAATTCGTACCTACACATGTACGTCCGATATTCCCCGTGTTTTGGGGAATTTCAGGTTCGATCAATACAATTCTAAACATCGGTTGCTGATTATCCAAGATATCTATACACCTCTTGGCCTAACTTAGACAAAGCCAGGCGGCGCCCTTTATCCACAATTAGTTCCAAATTCATAAGTTCTCGATACAAAGGCAAATCGATCGGCACGATTTCACGCCCCGTCGCCTTACCAAGGCGTTGAATATAGGTGGTCTGCTTTTCGGTCAAGATCGATGTTAAAACAGGCTTCTCTTTCATCGAACCCAACCAATCCCCACCATCTACGACAACGGCATTGCTCGGAATCTTTTTAGGGTTCGCAAAATACACCCAAGCCGAGGTTGTTTGGCCATCCTCTGTCAAAATCGAAACTTCCTCTCGGAAGTGCAAGCTTTTGTCAGGCTGTTGCGAATTTACACCGTGAAACTCATCCAGCAAATGAATCAACAGATCCGTCGTTCGAAGCTCTACCAGATGCCCAGAAACGAGGTCTTGCCCCTCTCGGACCACAACTGGAAAGCCAACCTTTAAACGATAAGCCGTTGCTTTTACTGAAGCATTTTGAATGCTCTCGACGAATGACTCTATTCTGGAATAGTGAACCATCCCCTTCATCATAGAACCAATAAAGAAGAAACGCGTCGTTGTCATGATCCCCCCTCAGAAATACAAGACTAAATGGTGCGTGCTTCGAAGAAGCTGGGTGTGTATCAAAAACCACAAGGTAAAACAAGATTATCAATCTGCGTTAATTCTGCGTCTTTGACTAAAATTTCAATTCCGCTATGATTTTAAGAACTTCGGTAGATATGAAAAAATTGGAAGCCATAATCAAACCTTTTAAGCTTGACGATGTCGTTGATGCCCTCTCGGAAGTGGGCATCGAAGGCCTGACCGTGACTGAAGTTCGCGGATTTGGACGACAAAAAGGACGTTCGGAAGTTTACAAAGGAGCGGAATATGTTGTCGATTTTTTACCAAAAATAAAAATCGAAACAGTGATTAACGACAGCTTGGTGGACTCTGCAGTCGAGGCGATTCGCAAAGCCGCCTATTCAGGGAAAATTGGCGACGGCAAAATTTTTATTATACCTGTTGAAGGCGCCTTACGAATTCGTACGGGCGAAAAAGATGAATCTGCAATTTAAATTGAAATAAGAAATTAATGGAGGCTCCATGACTGCTAAGGATGCATTAAAGTTTGCTGCTGAAAAAGGCGCAAAGATGGTTGATTTGAAATTCTGTGATCTTATTGGAACTTGGCAACACCTAACGGTTCCCCTTCATCAGTTGACTGAAGAAACTTTCGAACAAGGCTTTGGCTTTGACGGAAGCTCCATCAGAGGCTGGAGAGGCATCGAAGAGTCTGACATGATTATCAAGCCAGATCCTGCAACGGCGCAAATGGATCCATTCATGGAAGTTCCGACGCTATCGTTGATTTGTGATGTATGCATGCCCGAGAGTCTAGAAGCTTACGAAAGGGACCCTCGTCAAATCGTAAAAAAAGCTTTAGCTTACATGCAATCAACAGGAATTGCTGACACAGCTTATTTTGGACCTGAGGCTGAATTCTTCATCTTTGATGACGTTCGTTATGATCAAAAAAATCACTCGGGATTCTACTCTGTTGATTCTGCTGAAGCTGCTTGGAACACCGGCCGCGATGAAGGTGGCCAAAATCTTGGCTATAAAGTTCGCCACAAGGAAGGTTACTTCCCGGCATTGCCCACGGATACCTTGCAAGATCTAAGATCTGAAATCTGCCTAGAGCTAGAAAAAGTTGGAATGGTCGTTGAAAGACATCACCACGAAGTTGCCTCTGCAGGACAATGTGAAATCAACTTCCGATTTGATGATGCAGTTAATATGGGCGACAAGATGATGTGGTTCAAATACATCGTTAAAAACGTTGCTTTAAGATACGGCAAGACTGCGACATTTATGCCAAAACCAATTTTTGGCGATAACGGTTCAGGAATGCACATCCATATGTCACTTTGGAAAGATGGCAAAAACTTATTTGCCGGAAACAAATACGCAGGACTTTCCGAAATGGCTTTGCACTTCATCGGTGGCGTGTTGAAACATGCTCCAGCACTTTGCGGAATCATCAACCCAACGACCAATTCGTATAAGCGCCTTGTCCCCGGCTTTGAGGCCCCAACCAAATTAGCTTACAGCTTTAAGAATAGATCTGCAGCAATGCGTATTCCAAACAGCGGCCCAAATCCGAAAGCAAAACGTATTGAATTCCGCACTCCAGATCCAACTGCTAATATCTACCTAGCTGAAGCTGCAATTTTAATGGCCGGAATCGACGGAATTGTGAATAAGATTCATCCAGGCGATCCACTTGATAAGGATATCTACGGACTTTCGCCTCAAGAAGCGGCTGGAATTCCGTCAGTTCCAGGGACATTGGAAGAATCATTGATCAATCTTAAAAACAACTGTAGCTTTTTAAAGAAAGGCGACGTCTTTAGCGATGATCTTATCGAAACCTGGATTCAATGGAAAATTGATAAAGAAATTCGTCCCGTGCAACAACGACCAACGCCGTACGAGTTCCACTTGTACTACGATTGCTAATGTTGGTTAAAAAGGAGATAGCATGAGCAATGTACGCAATTTCATGGGCTACCTTTGGGTCCAAGAAGAAGATGGAATCGTAACTATTGGAATCAACGAAGATGGCCTAGCTGACTTCGAAGAAATCAGCTCGGTCGAGCTTCCAGCTGAACATGAAGCTGTGGACTCGGACGTAGTTATCGGTACTATTGAAACAGATGATGGACCACTAGATATCTATTCTCCTGTTTCGGGCACAGTTATCGAAGTAAATTCCAATGTCGTTGATGAACCATCGATCATCATGGAAGACCCTTACGAAGAGGGCTGGCTAATTCGCATCGAAGCTGACGAGGAATCCGACGATGAGGATGATGAAGAAGATGACGATGACGACGACGATGAAGAGGACGAGGACGAAGATTACGAGGATGAAGAGTAATCTATCTTAATACTCAATTTGTCGAACAAGTTTTAAATAAAAAGTGGGGCGCAATCCCCACTTTTCTCATTCTGAGACAGTAAATTTTAAAGAATTACCGGCGTTTAAAGCCAGCTTTCTTCCAATTCATATAAAATTATCTAGAGAACAAATTATATGAATTCGATGGTTCCAAGTTCACTTTCAAAACGACTACTGCTTTATACGTGGCTGACGACAGCAATAGCCACGATGTTCTTCACTATTGTGACGATTGGGACCGAATACGCAGAGGACCGAAAGAAAATATTTAATCAAATTGATGTCATCAAAAAATCTTGGGCAGATAGCATCGCTAACAGCGCCTGGAGCCTTGACGAAACCATGCTCCAGGCCCAACTCAAAGGTTTATCGCAACTTGAGGGTGTATCCTATGTCCATATCTTTGATCAAAAAGGCACAGTTTCTTCAATAGGCCAGCGCAATCCAGAAGAAAGTCGAATTTATATTATTGAACTTAATAAGCATGATCGAAAAGTTGGCACCATGGAAATCCAACTTGATTTAGATTCGTTAAATGCAAAGTATATCGGCAAAGCCGTAAAAACCTTAATTTTGCAGGCACTGAAGGCCTCACTTGTAACGCTGCTCTTGTTTTATATCTTTGAGAATACTGTGACTCGCCATCTCCATTCATTGATTCTTGCTATTAAAAAGAAAGAGAATCGCAAAGAAGAATCCGAATACGTCATCCCCAATAAAGTAAAAATGGGTGATGAAATAGATATCCTTTTAGAAAAACTAAATGAAAACCGAAGCCTGGCGATTCAATCTCAAAAGAAGCTTTCGAAACTAAATGCAAATCTTGAAGATCAGGTCAAAGAGCGAACAGAGGAATTAAATTTAAAAAATCAGGCACTCGAAGAATCCCTGGATCAATTGACTAAAGCTCAACAGCAAATTTTGGCACAACAGAAAGTTCTATCACTAAATGAGCTTGCAAAAGCACTGGCTCACGAACTTAGAAACCCACTAAATCTGATCACCAATTCGTTGATAATCATCGAGCAAAATATGGATGATAGAAATATTCAATTTTCAACTTCAGATCAGGAAAATGATGTGAACACGGCAATTTCAATAATTAAAAACAATGGTGATCGCATCGATAAGCTTATAAAGAAAATGAATGGGCTGTACTCGGAATCAACGAAGTCTGAGCTAACAACAAGCAATGAAACAGATATTAAAGAGGAAGCCACCCGCATAGTGAAATTTTTTGAAGGGGCAGCACAGTTAAATCCCAACAATAAAGTTCGCTTCTATATCCATACAAATCTAAGCGAGCAGTTAGCTCTAATCTCACCGTCGGACTTTAAAGTGATTTTAAATTCGTTGATTGAAAATGCTGTTTTCTTTTTGAATGAAAAGGCCGAAAAGTCACAATCAGAATATCTTCCCCGATTAGATGTAGATTTAGATCAAGTTGGAGACTTCTTTACCATAACTGTTCGAGATAATGGGCCGGGCATACCCCCCGAAAACTTGAGCAAAGTTCTAGATCCATTTTTTACTACGAAATCAGGAACTCTTGGCTCGGGCTTAGGCTTGGCTCTTGTTGCGGACCTTGTACAAAAGCATTCTGGCCAAATCCAAATAAAGTCGGTTTTGGACTCTTACACAGCTATTATCGTCCAACTACCTGTTTTCAAAAAGGCGGCTTAGACATTGCCAGCTAAAGCATTCGGATCGATACTAATTTCATGACAGCATTTTTTGGCTCGAATCTGTTTCTGTACCTTGTTTGCACCAGTATCTGGGGCTCTACTTGGTTGGTTATCACCTTTCAATTAAAGTCTGCCAGTCCGATCACATCAGTGTTTTTTCGTTTCCTGATTTCTTGGATGTTAATGCTTGCGTGGAGCTTAGCAACAAAAACCCATTTAAAATTCTCGAAAAAGGCTCACCTCTATTTTGCGATTCAAGGCATATTTATGTTCTCGATCAATTATATGCTGACCTACATTGCCGAAACAAAAGTGAGTTCGGGCTTAGTGGCCCTAGCCTTTACTAGCTTGATTTACTTTAATCTGGCCTGGATGACCTTTCTTTATAAAAAGAGGTCTAGTAAAATTACGCTCTTTGGAATTGGCTTAGGCACAATTGGAATCACAATGATTTTCCATCACGAGTTAGAGCGCTTTCAATTTAGCACATACACCATACTTGGAATTCTCACCTCGGTTCTGGCGACACTTTCTGCCTCGGCAGGAAATTGGGGCGCTTTCCGAGTTCAACAAATGAAGATTCCCGTCATAGCCGGCAATACATGGGCAATGTTATATGGAACAATGTTTACTTTTATTTGGGGAACAACAACTGGAAATTCATTTCAAGTTAATTGGAATTTTGAATTTATCTGGTCACTTCTATATTTAGCCGTGTTCGGTACTGTCATCGCTTTTGGAGCTTATCTGACCCTATCCTCAAGAATCGGAGCCGAAAAAGCGGCCTACACCAGTATCATCTCGCCCGTGATAGCTTTAACTTTATCTGCAATGTTCGAGGATTTTCACTGGACCCCCGCTATCATTGCAGGGGTCCTCATTTGTTTTATTGGAAACTATTTTACCCTTAAGCCAAACCGAACTTCGAAAGGATAAATGCATATTCCTCTGCATTTTCACCTAAATGATCGAAGCGACCCGAGGCTCCGAAGTGGCCTGCACCCATATTAGTTTTGAAAATAAGTGTATTATTGTCAGTTTTATATTCGCGCAACTTAGCGACCCACTTTGCGGGCTCCCAGTAAGTCACTCGAGGGTCATTCAATCCACAAGTCACAAACATATGCGGATAGTCCGTTTTCTTAACATTGTCATAAGGCGAGTACGACTTCATATAGCGATAGTACTTTTTATCGTCAGGATTTCCCCACTCTTTGTACTCCATTTGAGTCAACGGAAGATCTTTATCCAACATCGTATTAACAACATCCACAAAAGGAACATGGGCTACCACGACATCAAACAGATCTGGGCGCATATTCATGCAAGCCCCCATCAACATGCCGCCAGCACTACCACCAGCAATTGCCAATTTATCTGGCGCACTGTAACCAGCTTTCTTCAAAAAATCGGCGCAAGAAATAAAGTCTTTAAATGTATTCATTTTCTTAAGAAACTTTCCATCTTCATACCATTTTCTACCCATTTCACCGCCACCTCGAATATGAGCAAGAGCGTAGACAAAACCACGATCGATCAATCGATACATATCGCGATAGCTAGGAAAGGAATCTGGAATTGTTGCTCCGTAAGAGCCATATCCGTACAAATAGGTAGGATTTTTAAAATTCTTTTTAATCCCCTTTTTGTAGGTCAGCACCAAGGGAATTTTTACTCCATCATGCCCCTTCACCCAAACTCTTTCACAAATATATTTTTTAGGATTGTGACCTTTGACGAAAACTGTTTTTAATGTTTTCGATTTACGAGTATTCATATCATAGTCAATAACGCTAGCCGGAACTATTGGCGAGGCATAGCTGATTCTTAGGACATGAGTCTCGTATTCGTAATTATCAGGGTGAACTGAAACAGTATAAGCCGCATCTGCGAATTTAATTATGTGGCTTCTATTAGTCTGGAGATCATAAATACGGATTTGCTGTAGTCCATTCTCGCGCTGACTGATCACCATATATCGCTTAAAGAAATGAACCGAGTCAATCATCACCTTTGGATTGTGCTTAATGAAGTCACTCCATTTTTTAATCGACGTATCTGTTAAAGCGCATCTAGCTACCTTAAAATTAAGCGCCTTATGATTGGTTGTAATCCAAAAGTTATCGCCGTTATGGTCAACATCGTACTCGACACCCTCGATGCGAGGCTGAAAGCACTTTGCCGGTATGCTTGGATTGTGCGCATCAATGTACCAAATTTCCGAAGTCACTTTCCCATGACTTCCTATGAAGATGAAATTACTGGAAGCTGATTTTCCAATTCCCACGAAATGCTTCGAGTCTTTTTCTTCAAAAACCAAAATATCTTTTTTGGAGTCTGTCCCCAAAATATGCTTAAACACACGGTATGGTCTGAGATTCTCATCTAGGACTGTGTAGAAAATCGTGCTGTTGTCGTTGGCAAACGCATAAGACCCGTTGCTGTTTTTCAGCTGATCTTTAAGCATTTTCCCTGTTGTTAAATCTTTAAAATAAATCGTATAGCGTTCCGAGCCATCGAAGTCCGCAGCGTAAGCATAAATATTTTGATTGGGACTAACGCTGTCATTTGTAACATGAGAATACTTTTTTCCCTTAGCTACAATATTTCCATCTAAAAGAGTTTGCTCTTTTCCATTACCATTCTTTGGCTTGCGAAGTTCTATGGCGTATTGTTTGCCTTTTTTAAAACGACGATAGTACAGCCATTCTCCATAAGGAGCTGGAACCGAGGCATCGTCTTCTTTAATTCGAGACTTCATCTCTTTAAAAAGTCGATCTTTTAATTTTCCCAACGGCTTCATATGCTGTTCGAAATATGCGTTCTCTTCTTTTAGATATTTCATGGTCAAAGGATTTTCTTTTTCCCTTAGCCAGAAATAGTCATCAATTCGAGTATCGCCATGCTTCGAAATTTTAAAAGGTTTTTTAGGGGCCACTGGTGCTATATTAGATATATTTTTCTTCATAGGCCTCATCGTAACAAGGCTTGTTCTGCAGAATCAAAGACAATTTCAATCAACTTTAAAAGCTGAACCAATAGCTCGCCCCTAAACGATAGCGTTTTTCACTGTAGATATACAAATCAGAATTCATCGACAATTCATTCACCACCGAAAAACGCAATTCTTGATTTTTTCTTAGGTAAAGACTTGCCTGCAGCTGAACTTCAGTGGCATCGGTTCGAATTTTCCATTCGGGCTCACGTAGATAGTTCAGCATCGAAATCCAGGCTTTGGCTCGACCCCATTTTTTTATCAATCCTGCCTCTAACGAGGTTACATATCGACTGGATGCCACAGAAAATTTTTGCTCTTCGATCAGTTCGGGATTTACAAACACATAAGTCAACAGCGATTGATCCATCCACTCCCAAGACAACCCCACACCTGCTTTAAGGTAATATTTCTTTTCGAGGTTCCATCCACCTTCGGCTCTCCAGCTAGGTTTCCATTCAAAACTTTCGATGGGAAAGAACGAGGTTAAGTTCACTGCTGTAAGATCCAAGACACGAGTCTTCTTTGGTTGCACCTGCATCAGCAAATTAAAAAACTCTAGATGGCTCCAAGGAATATACCCATCATCTGGGCTTAACAGATCATGATATCCCGGGCGAATACCTAATAACATACCGGAATACTGTGAATCGACGTGAATCTGACCAACGATATTTTTATGACTCAAGTTCGGACTGAATTCCTTTTTTTTATACGGAATCGCTTTTGAGGTAGCTCCCATCGAAGCCCGTTTTAATGCAACCTGCCTGAATCTTTGAATAATTTCTTCAGGTAAATAATCGGCGGATGCAGTCTTCTTTTTATAGTCATAAAATGCCAAAACAGTATCTACAACCTCGACATCAACTTCATCCTGCACTTGCTCTGGATGGCGAATAATTTGTTGATATCTATAAAGCTTGGACTGATCCAAACTCTTTAATCTATTTATAAATCTTTTACGAATAGAGGGTGTATAATACTCGTTATCAGAATCTCCTAAATGATCAGTCACCTCTTTATATGTACTGATCGGGGTTACATAGTAGGTTGGCCACCGAAAGTTGAACTTTTGATGTAGCTGCATGCCTGGCCGTCCATAGTCCAGCGCCGTTAAGATTCGATAAGAACAATTCTTCGTAAAAAAGTAGTATCCAAAAGAAGTTGTCGTATAGCTTTCCCAAATATGCTCGACCACCCGCTCAACTTCGGCCTCGGTAAAGTTCAGTGGCATATACCACAAGTCCCTGCTGTCCCAGCCGGAATACTGGTTTGCCATCACATAAAAAGGACTGATCTGATAACGAGCAGAATAGCCCCCAAGAAGCCCCTTGATAGAATACCAAATTGATTTTTCATCTTCTGGAGAGGTATCGGCTGAAAAATTCACAGCATAATCCATCAAACCTTCTGCTGAATCAAAAGGCTCGTGCTTTGAAAACAACAAAAAGGTATGACCAAACATCGATGCTGGATTATTGGGAAATGCGTCGCTAAATATTAGTACCAACTTCGACCCTACGAAACTCTGTTTCCATTTTTCATAATCTGGACAGGGCACGTTCTTAAATTTAATCTTTAAATTTTGTTCTAAGAACTTCTTGCGAGTCGGAAATGCGCAAACTATTGGCTGCCGAGCATATCCCCATGGCAACTCGGGATCTTTCAGAAAGACTTCTAAGTTTGCACGCAACTCTGATTCAGGATTCACTCGACCATCGCGAGCTAGAAAAAATGCAGCTTCGGCAGCGTCACTCTGCCAGCCCCCCGTCAGAGTGGGCTCATATTGAAGTTGGTTCAACCAAATCTCATCATAAGCTAACTGCTGAAGCTGTTGCTGCTGTTGAGGGTCTTCAAAATTAAAAATGGGCTGAGAGTACGCAAAGCCTCCCCAGCCCATCATAAACGTAAAAAGTAGGAGTGCCATAAGCACTCATACTAATCCGAATTAAATTTGATTGTTAGAGCAAATTTTAGCAGTTTCCATTGTGCTGCGAGTGTTACGCACTAGATCTGCAGGTTGAACTTTTGAATTGTTGAAGATCTCGCCATAGTTTGACTGAGTTGCTTTAGAGAAAGCTCCAACTTCAGAACCAGTGCAACCCATAGCTAAAGCAAAACCTTTCAAGTGTTCGCCCTGACCTTGGCTCATTTCCATCATTAGCTCATGGAAATTAGACTCTGCGTAGTGAATATCTTTTTTGCTATTTTCTACGATCGAGTGCTTTGCACATCCAGAAGTTCCTGACGTCATGCCAAGTGTGCTAGATGTTACTGCGTTCGTGATTGTACGAGAGTACGAAGACACTAACGAGTTTTTAGGTAGGACTTCCCAACCCAATCCACATCCGCTGCTGCCGTCTGCTGCGTAAGCATTCATTCCAAAAGCCATCAAAATAGTTGCGATCATATACTTCATAAGAAACTCCTTTTTTCTTGGGTCCTTAAAGTCTGACTGAATTATGAGGCTTATTCAATAGAGGCTAGATGAGTTTTCAGTTAAATTTCCATAAAATCAAAAGGGGCCGGCAACATGACTAAAGATTGAAACTTATAAGCTATTAATAATACAGGAATAAATAGGTACTTTAAGGAGTGGTCCAGATTCTTCATTGAGGGCTTGATTTACATATTATTTACAGTGTAATTAATATGTAAGTAAGAGGTTGAAATATGGACCCCATAGTGAAAGAAAAAATCCCTACTGAGCTTCATGGACACTTTATAAAGCCAGAACACGTCGCCCCTCCCGCAGGCAGCCCTACCGGCATCGCAATGGTTGATGATTTCTTATTATGGAGAGGCCTCCCCAAGGGCGATATCTCGTTATTTCAAGGGGCACCAGGGACGGGCCCCACCTCTTTGTGGATATCCTCGATGGCTAAGGCCCACCAAAAAGGAGCCTGGACCGCTTGGATTAATGGCGATAGCACCTTGTTGCCCGCACACCTACAACATCGCCAAATCAATCTAGAAAAATTGTTAGTCGTAGAAAAGCCAGAATCTCATGAAAAACTAGTTTGGATTTTACAAGAATTGATCTCAAGTTCACTTTTCGAGGTGATTGGCTGCGAGCTTGAAAAGCTTCATCTTAAAAATCATCAAATTCAAAAACTTAAAAAGCTTTGCCGATTACACAGGGTCTCTTTGGTTTTTGTCGCTCACTGTAACGAGAAATTTATCAATCCTTTGTTCAGTTTGGTTATGAACTTCAAAAGGGATTTCGTAACTATCAAAAGAGCCTTACATCGCCCAACACCTTTTTCATTTCCAGGGAGTTTGATCCATGAGAGTGCTTTGCCTCAACTTGCACACACAAATCGAAAACTCTTGCGCTGAGGCTTTTGTCTGCCTTAGCCCTCAAGTTCAGTTTCGATTTCCGTCTTATATTTTCATAGAGATCTCAGGCTCTGCTCATTTACTGGGTGGAGAGCTTAAATTATTTGGCAAGGCACTAGAGATTGCAGAACAGCTTGTACAATCTTACGGCGGACTACGTAAAGCAAGTGGCGCCATTGCAGACTCCCCCACTTCTGCACAGGCGCTTTGCGACTGGAATAGTGGTTGTATTTCCGTTCCTGGCCAAGACGCACTTTCTTTATCCCCCCTCCCTCTGGACTCCATTCGGAGTCTGGAGGGGCTCCAAATTTGGCCAAGAAAAAAGCAAATTGATAACACCATCCAGTTCTTTCAAAGCCTGGGTATGTTTACCTTAGAAGAAGCCTCTAAATTTAGTCTGAGCTCATTTCGTGAGCGCTGGGGACAAATAGGGGTTTCAATATGGAATCGTCTTCATGGCAAAGAGGCTCAGGTGATCTCACCCTTTATCCCCCGAGATCCCCTGACCTCTTATGCCTACTTTGAATATCCCGTCAGCCAAGTAGAGCTGTTAATGAATCAACTTGAGCAGAACTTAACTCCTCTGTTTTTGCGCCTACAAGGATTGGGGCGTTTCGCCCGGCGAATCGAGTTGATTTTGCACTGCGAATATTCAGACCACCAACATCAGCTAGCAGTAGAACCTGTCTCACCCACCAGAGATCGCCAGCTTTTTCAAGATCTTTTAAAAAACAAGCTGGAAAAGGTCTCTTTAGAAAATCCCATTCGCGAAATGGAGATTAAACTTATTGATGTGATTGAAAAAATTCAACAGCTTGATTTCTTTGAACCGCGTGATACGACAGAAGATCGCTGGCGACGCCTTATTAGTTTTGCAAAAGAAAACCACTGCCCTATGGGGTTTTTACAAATGCAAGCCAGCCATTTTCCCGAAGACAGCTTTAAGCTTATTACTGACAAACCTGAAAAATTTATTTCTCAGGATAAGCTGACCGAAAAAGATCAAGCTCTTCAGGTTCAAAGAACTTATGCCAAAGAACTCGCGCGAAGCCCTCGCCCCAGCTTATTAATGAGTGATCCAAAAGTCTTATCTAATTATGAAATTCAAAACTTAAGATTTATCTCGAAGCTCCCCATCGAACGCATCGAGTCTCATTGGTGGGAGCTAACGGATAAAGAAATCAAAAATCGCGATTACTACTTTGCGCTCTCAAATGATGGCCAAATGATGTGGGTTTTCCAGGATCGCATGACGACACAATATTACTTGCATGGGTACTTCGATTAAAACAAAGCTTCCTGCTAAACATTCAGCACAAATTCTTGAAAAAGAAAAGCGACCTAAGGGCTTTGTCGAGCTTTTGGGTCGCTCCTATTTTTCGTTCCTTCAGGGAACATCCCAACCCGAAGAAATTGTTACCGAAGCGATACGTTTAGGATATTTAGGTGTAGGAATTTGTGACCTTAATGGCCTTTATGGGGTCGCCAGGGGATTTCAAAGATACAAGACTCCCTCTTCATTTGAAGCCGAGTTAAATGCTAAAGAAAATTTTAAGTATCTTATCGGTAGCGAACTGACTTTAACCGACGGCACTCACATTACGTTAATTCCCATGAATAAGAATGGTTATCAAAATCTTTGTCTTTTGATAACTCTTGGAAAGCGGCAGGCGGCAAAAGGATTTTCAAGGCTATCACTAAGACAGATCGAAAAACATAGCGAAGATCTTTTGGCTCTTCCTATTCTTCCTTTCGATGAGGATCGTTTTGTAGATCTTCAAAATATTTTTAAAGAGCGACTATATATTCCTATTTGGCGCGACCTCACCTGGGAGTCCCGAGAACTCAATCGATATGCATTTGATCTTGAAAAGAAATATCAAGCACAGTTGGTGGCAACGCAGCGGCCTTTTATGCACTCTGCTGGCAAGAAGCCTCTTTTTGATGTCATGACCTGTATTCACCAACATCTAACTTTAAATCAGGCAAAAGACAGATTGATTCAAAATGCGGAAAGATCTTTTAAAAGCTTCGATGAAATTTGCAACTTGTGGGCTGATCGCCCCGATCTTGTGGAAAAGTCTGTTGATATCGCAAACAAGATTCATTTCAGTCTGGATGAGATACGCTATCGCTATCCGCGGGCCTTATTAGCAGAGAACCAAACTCCGACCGATCGTCTACGCGAACTCTGCGAGCAAGGACTTGCATGGAGATATCCCAAGGAAACTCCTTCAAAAGTCCGTAATACGATAGAGCATGAGTTAAATCTTATTTCTGAACTTCAATACGAAGACTATTTCTTAACCTTATATGAAATATGCCAATTTGCCCGTGAAAAAAATATTTTATTTCAAGGCCGAGGCTCTGCGGCTAACTCGGTCGTTTGCTTTTGTCTAGGGCTGACCTCTGTGGACCCAATCGAAGTTGATCTGCTCTTTGAAAGATTTCTGTCAAAAGAGCGGGGCGAACCTCCGGATATTGATATTGATTTTGAGCACTCCCGACGCGAGGAAGTGATTCAGCATATATATGAAAAATACAATGAACAACATGCCGCCATGGTATGCACGGTGATTCGCTATCGGTCACGCATGGCTTTAAGAGAAACTGCCAAAGTATTTGGCGTCCCTTTGGATAAAGTAAATCAAATTATTAAATTCATGGGCCGAGATGGAATGCGACGTCTTTTCGAGGATCCGCAAATACATACTAAATTTGGTATTGCCGAAGGAACTTGGAAGTTGCTTTTGCAAATGGCCCATGAGCTTCATGGATGCCCTCGACACCTAGGAATTCATACTGGCGGCTTCATCATCACTCACAATCCACTGAATGAAATGGTCCCCGTAGAAAAAGCCACCATGAACGGTCGCTATGTCATTCAATGGAACAAAGATGACGTCAACAGCCTTAAGCTGATGAAAATCGATATTCTTTCTTTGGGAATGCTTACTTGCTTACGCCGCTGTTTCGATCTTTTGCGAGAGCATAAAAAAATTAATTTCAATTTGGCTTCGATCCCCTCGAATGACAAGGCAACTTACGATATGATTGGACGGGCCGAGACTGTTGGAGTATTTCAAATTGAATCACGGGCACAGATGAATAATCTACCCCGCATGAAGCCTCGTTCATTTTACGATCTTGTTATTGAAGTGGCATTGATACGCCCAGGCCCTCTGCAAGGGGGAATGGTTCATCCCTACTTAAGACGACGACAAGGACTTGAAAAAGTCACTTATGCCCACCCCGACTTGGTTCCGATACTGCACAAAACCTATGGAGTTCCCATTTTCCAAGAGCAAGTTATGAAAATTGCAATTGTGGCTGCGGGGTTCTCTCCTGGGGAATCCGACGAATTGCGAAGAATCATGTCTTCGGCCTGGAGAAAAAAAGCAACAATGGATGGAATTTACGATCGAATTCTTTCGGGAATGCTGGCTCGAGGCATTCGCGAAGAATACGCTCAGCAAATTTATAAAACATTAGAGGGCTTTGCTAGTTATGGTTTCCCAGAAAGTCATGCGGCAAGCTTTGCTTTATTAACTTATGCTAGCTGCTACTTAAAATGTCATCACCCCGATGTCTTTGTCTGCGCCCTATTAAATAGTCAGCCTATGGGCTTCTATGCCCCCCGTACTTTAATTTTAGAGGCCCAGCAAAACCAGGTTCGATTTTTACCTATCGATATTAATGAATCCAACTATGACTACCAACTTATTGGCACTTTACAGCAGGATAGTGAATCAAAGCTATTACCGGTGCGAATCGGATTTAGATCTGTAGCCGGTATTCCCTCTGAAATATTAAAGTTTATTGAATCCGAGCGCACTACGAATGGAATTTATAAAGACTTAGCTGACTTTATTCGTCGTACAGAATTTCCTCGTGGTGTTCTTATCAAACTTGCAGCCTCCGGGGCTTTTCAGTGTTTTGAAAATAATGTGCGTCATCTTATTTGGCATATCGAAAGTCTTAGCTTAGACCAAGGAAGTTTCCTATGGGGCCTTCCCAAAGAGCAATTTAAGAAAACCTCAGAGGATCTTGATGCAGAAAATGAAGATGAGTCTAAAAACGAATCCGACATAATCCCATTTGAATCGAACTGGGATCGCTTAAGACGTGAGTATGATCGAATGGGTTTTTCAATAACGGATCATCCAATGTCGATTTTGCGCACTTATTTGAATGCGAAGAATGCAGACTATCGCAATCTCAAATATATTCCCTACGCGCATAGTGATGATCTTAAATCTTATTCAAATAAAAATAAAATTCGAGTTGCTGGATTGATTGGTATCACTCAACGTCCACCAACAGCCAAGGGGATGTGTTTTATCACCTTAGAGGATGAATACGGGTTTATGAATATTGTGATTACTCCGGATGTCTATCAGCAGTATAGAATGAATATCTATGGCCGTTCTTTGATCGAGGTTCAGGGCACTGTAGAAAAATCCGGCCCGATTACTAACATTAAAGCTATTCGCGTCCTACCTTTAGGCTAATATAGACGACCACGCACTATCTAGGCAGTTTTTCTGGACATTAAAGACATTCAAATATAAATCAGCTGTATGGAAAAAACAGCTTACGAAATTTTGGGCGGAGAAGTCGTCTTAAAACAATTGATAAAACGCTTCTATGAAATCATGTGTGAACTTCCCGAGGCACAAGGGATTCGCCAAATGCACCCCCAGGATATATCAATTTCTGAAGATAAATTATTTATGTTTATGTCAGGGTGGCTTGGCGGCCCCAACTTATTTATCGAAAAATACGGACATCCCAGATTGCGAGCCCGTCATTTCCCCTTCAAAATCGGAAAGTCAGAACGAGATCAATGGATGATCTGTATGGTGCAGGCTTTCGATGATTGTAAAATTCAAGAACCAATTCGCACAGAACTCTTGCATTCATTACTGAATCTAGCTGATCATATGAGAAACCAACAAGAGGAGTAATCATGTCCGCTCATGTGAAGTCGCTGATAATTAAGGCTCAAGACGATCTAAACCTAGCTAAACAGCACCTTCACGACGAAAATCAGCATGATATCGTTGCTTACAATCTGGCCCAAGCAACTGAAAAATTGCTGAAAGCACTTTGTGAGATGAAGAATCTTGAATACCCAAGCGATGAAGACGGACATGATCTAGATCTTTTAGTGGAAACTCTCGAAGAAGCAAATTTTTCGGCAATTTCTTCACATGCAGATGTCATTGAACTGACTCAGTACAACTCCCCAAAAGCCTTTGTGCGAAAAGAAGATCGTCTAGATCTTGCCGAATATTTAGGATACGTGGAAAATCTTAAATCTTTAGTCGCCGAACAATATCGCCTTCACTAAGAGGCCATTGCCGGAGGTCTTAACTGCAGCAGATGATGTGTGGACAGGACCTTAATCGCAGCCCCCAACAGAAGATCTTTTTTAATCGGCTTTGAAATATAGCAATCAAAGCCGATATTTTTGCAGCGCTCGAAGTGATCTAAGTATGCACTGGCTGTTGTTGCAAAAATAATTGTGTCTTTATTAACTCCAGACCCCTTACGAATAGTTTCGGCAGCATCCATGCCGTCAACAACCGGCATCTGAATATCCATAAGAATAAGATCGAATTTCTTTTCCTGACAGATATCAATGGCCTCTTGGCCGTTGGCTGCAAAGGTAATATTGAATGGCGCCTTGGAAAAATACACCTTTAGCAAGTTTCGATTGTCTTCTGAATCATCCGCAATCATCAAATCTAAAGGCCGATCAGATGTAAAATTATCGAATCTATAGTTTTGAATTTCCTCGATAAGATCTTCCCCATTCAAGAAGATACGATCGACACTAGCCTGCATCTCGTTCAAAATGCTAAATTCAAATGTCGAGCCCTTCCCGAGTTGACTTCGAACAGTCACCTCTCCGCCCAATAAGTGCACAAGATTTTTAACTATCGATAAGCCCAACCCCGTACCCCCAAATGCTCGTGTTGAATCCTCTTCGACCTGATAAAAGGCATTAAAAACTAGCGGCAGTTTGTCGTTGGGAATTCCAATTCCTGAGTCGGAGACCAAAAAACTTAAATGCTTAGGAGGCAAATCCTTGACTACGACCGAAATAGATCCAGAATCCGTAAACTTTAAAGCATTACTTAATAAATTCGTTAAAATCTGGCGCAGTCGCTTTTGATCAGAATGAACTGCTGTTTTTACATCGGAATCAATTGACCAACTAACCGAAATGCCTTTTGCTTTTGCGCGAAACTCGTGAAGCTCGACCACCTCTTGAACCAGATGCCGCAAATCAAATAGACTCTTCGCAATCTTCACATCGCCATGCTCGATCTTGGAAAAATCTAAAATCTCGTTAACGATGCTGAGTAAATGCTTATTCGATCTATTGATAACCTCTACGTGCTTCCGATGCTCTCCAACCAGACTTTGATCATCTAACAGAGTTTCAGTTAATCCCAAAATAGAGTTCATGGGTGTACGAATTTCATGGCTCATATTTGCTAAGAACATTGATTTGGCTCGCGTGGCTGCTTCAGCTTTTTTTAAGCTCTCTTTCAGCGACTGTTCGTACTTTTTTAGTTCTGAAAGATCTAATGCAAACTTAGTTACTTTATAGACTTTACCCACCCTATTAAAGACTGGATTATAAGATCCTTGAATCCAAACCGAATGACCATCTTTCGCTACTCGTTTAAATTCACCAGCTAAAAATTCTCCGGACGAGAGTCTTTGCCAAAAGGCCTTATAATAGCCGGAGTCTTTTTCGGTAGCATCGACAAATAAAGAATGGTGCTTCCCTACAATTTCATCCAAGTTGTATCCCATAAGCTTCAGAAAATTGTCGTTGGCCCACATAATGAAACCGTTTGGATCAAACTCGATCACATTGTTAGACCGATTTATAGCCATCATCTGTTGCTCTATACTCAGGGAAAGTGTCTTCTTTTCAGTTATGTCCTGAGAGATCAGAATCACCTCTGTTACATTTCCTTCTTGATCGAAAATCGGCGTGTAGACAGATTGTAGCCAAATTTCATTTTGATTCTTACGCAGGCGCCGATACTCTCCAGACTGAGACAATCCGGATCTTAAATTTTCCCAAAATCGGTAATACTCTATAGATGAGTGTTCAGCAGGGAGCACTAAAATAGAATGATGTCGACCAATGATCTCGGAAGCTGAATATCCGACCATTTGCTGAAATTTCTCGCTAATATTTTTAACGATGCCTTTAGCGTCGAATTCGATAATCGCACTTGCCTCGGACAAAGCCGAAAAGTTTTTATCATTCATAGTTAAAGACTAGCATCTTTAGAAAATGACTATGAACAAAGTTTAGTTAATCTAAATAGAGTCTTTAGCAATTTGAATCAATTTCTGACTGCAAGATGAAGTAATTGCAACAAATGAGCGAGCTGAATCAGCTTGCAAATTCTTGTATCGAAACGATAATCAATTCATAGTGGCAGTAAATAAATTAAACAGGAGAATATATGGGAACTTATGTAGACGGGTTTGTAATTCCAATCCCAAAAACAAAGGTAAAGGCCTATAAGAAAATGGCCAAGATGGGGCGTGACACCTGGATGAAGCACGGTGCATTGGCATATTTCGAATGCCTAGCTGACGATATAAATCCAGCTTACGGAACAAGCTTCCTTAAAATGGCCCAAACTAAGAAAAATGAAACTGTGATCTTTGCTTTTATAGTATTCAAGTCAAAGGCACACCGCAAACAGGTCAACGCTAAGGTCCACAAGGAGTTTAGTCAGATGCCTGGTGCAGAGAATTTTTCAATGCCTTTTGATGTATCAAAAATGGCCTTTGGTGGCTTCAAGACCATGATTCAAGGTTAATTAGTGCAATAATTGAACAGACAAATCATTTTTAGCTGCGTCGACTTCTTCCGGCGTAGCATCTCGTGCCTCTAAAGTTTCGATTTCAAAAATGAGGTCCTGACCGGCAAGCGGATGGTTTCCATCAAGACAAACCATATCAGCGTAAAGTGAATTCACGACATAAACTTTTGCCATTCCATTTTTTCCAAAGATGGTCACGGTTTGTCCTACCGTAATATCTTTCAGTAATTTCTTTCTAGGATAATAGACAATCTTTTTGGGGTCATAAAATCCGTAAGCCTCTTCAGCTTTTAGGTTCACAATTCTTTTTTCACCCTTTGTGAGTCCTTGCAAAGCTTTGGCAAGGCCCAATAGCATCGCCCGGTCGTCATTAATACTAGTTAAAACATCCTTGTTATAAGTGGTGCTAATTAACTGACCCGTCCGATTTTTTAAAACGCAATTAAATGAAACAATTTGTGCAGTCATTAAACTCCAATCAAAGAAAAATAAAAACCGACCCCCAAGGGGGCCGGCTTAAAAGCACTTACAAAGTAACAACAAACTTTAGATCTAGTAACGGCGTGAATTAAATCCGCCGCCACCAGTACGTGGAGCCTGAGGTTTTGCTTCTGACACTTTAATCGCGCGACCATCCATCTGAGCACCATCTAGATGACTGATAGATTTCATTGCTTCGTCATTTGTCGACATTTCAACAAAAGCAAAGCCTTTGCTGCGTCCGGTATCACGATCCATGATAACCATTGCAGAGTTCACAGTACCAAACTCTGAAAATGCATTTGCTAAAGATTGGTCCGTTGCGGAATATGGCAAATTGCCAACGTATAACTTCGTACTCATAAAAACCTCCTATAGGCCTGAGCGCTATCTCGGAGAATATGAACAGAATGAACAAAGACTCTAAAAGCTAGCTGAACTTATAAACACACTAGCACACAATTTGGTTACTTATAGAAAAATAAAAGGGCCACGGTCATCTGAATCGATCTGACTAAGATAGTTTCAGATCGATTTGACATCGGCCCCCGACGACTTGAGCACCAAGGCGCTGAAAATCTATACTAAAGTTTGCGTTATTTTCACTGCGTATTACTGGCAACATCTAAAAGGCGCAGAGTATTCGTGGCGAAGCTTCCAACTTCCGTCAGAAAGCATACCCTCCCCTTCGTAGCCATCGTAGAAGTCGGTCCACTCTGGAATGTTTACTTTTCTGAAGGCTGAACTATTTTGCTGGACCTCATACAGTGCCTCTCCGCTACACAATCTGGCATTTTTAGAATTACAATATTTTTCAGCCCCAGACTGAGTCGCAACACCCTGTTCAGGTGCTTCAGACACACATAAAGATGGCTTAATATCATTAGGGCCATAATAGGCCCGCGTCTGGCGCATTGTTCTTGTATCCAGGACATAGACGAAACCTGCTTTACACTTCGTCGTCCGATCATCAGAAGAAAAAAACGAAAAGGCATTAGCCACAGAACTCAGGCTAAGAATGCTAGAAAGTGCACAACAATATATAATTAACGATTTAGATAGTTTGGTCCATTTGTTCATAAAAGCTCCTACTTATTGGTCGATTTTGAAGGAATATTGCCTAATCTCCGATTACCTTACTGTCGAACTTTTTTTCAACCATGAATATTATCAGAGTGCCCGCTCAGCCCTTAAAAGCATCAAAACTAATGCATTCGATCTAAAGCAAAATCTAAAAATAAATCCTTCAAAGTTTACTGATTTCTACAGCTAATTAAGAATTCCAAGCAAGTTTAATACCATGGACTGCAGTTGATAAGAGGTCCTAATACCAATAAAATATTGACCAAGAAAGCAGATGAAGCGCAACCTTGAAAAAAAGGGTTTAGTAGAATGAAAAAATCCCACAAGATATCAGTCATAATAGCTATCTTGCTTGCAGTTACGGCTTTAGTTGCAATTGATTTAAACTCTAAACAGGTTAGCTCCAACGAAAAATCTTCTGATATAGATAGTCTCGAAAAACCAAAGTCAATCGACAACAGTCTCAATTCGCAGTCATTAAACTTGGACAAAAAAGACAATGATTTAGAATCTTTAGGCAACACCGAATCAGAAAATATAAAAGAACCGGAAGAGTTAACTTTACAGGCGTTACGAAAATGGGAGGCCGAGATTGAGAAGTCATCTAAGGCGTTGTGCTTGGGTGGTTTGGCCGAACTTCAAAAGAAGTTTGAGGAAGCTACTGTTGAAGAAAAGAAGCATGACGATTGGATGGAGCGAACTGAAACATCGACCAGTGTTGAGGTGTTGAATGCTACCTCAAATTTCGCGCTAAATTTTCCAGCAAGTAGCGAGCTAATGAATTATTTAATACTTGGAAAGAACACCGAAGATCAAAAACGTCTTTTGGCTGGAAAGAGTCTGGACTCGCTTAAGAAACAAAGCTTCAAAGAACTCCAAGCCTACATCCCTTTACGGCAGATCCTTGAGGAAAGAACTTACTACAATTGGATGTTGATGAAGATTATTGCTCGAAACCCAAGTTTGGCAGCCTCTACAGAAACACAAGAACTTTGCGGTACATTTAATGACTTCAGCAAACCATTAACTCGCACCGACCTTGACAGCATACTTCAAAATTTTTTAACTAGGGCGCAAGTGACTGCCCAGGAAATCCAATATGATCCCGCATTTAACACCAAAATAAAATTGTCGGTATCAAAAGATGGTTTCCCAGAATACAACCTTCCTACTTGGACCGAGTGGCAAGTTCAAATGAAAGCAAGAAAGAATAAAGCGAAATTAAAGAGAGCGGACCAAAACCACTAGTCTCTAATTCGAAAGCCAACCGCCAAAGCTAGCCATAAAAAGTACTTGCTGTTTCGGACAGTATGAAAATGGTAGGGAGTACGGAAGTCGAAATTCGTTAATAATTTCAGGCCTTCTTTCTTAACCAACTACAAATAACTAAATTACTTCGCTAAGAGCTCGATTGGCTCACCATTTCTAAACTTTGCGATTTCTGTTTGACGATTTTCTTCTGCAATCTCCATCAGTTTCACCTAGGCATAACTCGTCATTAAGTTGTTTAGTTGGATTGTCTTCAAATAAACTCGTAACTGGATAGCAATCAAGGACCTAGACTCGATTAAGGTCGGTCTTAACATTCCAATAAATGGCTAATGAGACTCGGGGGCCGGCCTACGGAGGCCAAGTACCATTATTTGACTCACAATGAGAATTTTTGACGCAAATGTAAACTTTAAGTAGGAATGTATTCTTTACATTTCTAGGTCAATATAGGCATTTATATTGCAAATGTAAAGTTTAGCTTAACTTTTATATTTACATTCCGATATAATGGATATATCCAAGGATGCTTATGAACACAGCCTTCTTAAGAGAAAAGATAAACCAACACTTCTCCACTATTGAGGAGTTTGCGACCTCCATAGGGGTTACAAGAGCATCGGTATCCACCTGGCTCAATGGTCGCGGCAATCCCGAAGACTCGCGTCTTTTAGATATTGCGAACGCACTTAATTTAAACGATCAGGAAATTGATAACCTTCTTGGTGTTCCTGAAACCAGTATTGTATTTAGAAAGGTTGGCGGCACAGCCTCCGAAGAAGAAATTAGAAAACGAAGCCAGGAGATCGCCGATACATTTTTTAAAATTGATGGCTCATCTTATGTTCTTACTGGTTCATTCCTATCAATCGCCAGCAACCAAGACACGTTGCCCATTGCTACATATATACGCAAAAATCTTTTATCCCTGTCAGAAACTGAACCCGTTAAGCTCGGGGACATCTTGATGGAGTTGAAAAAACACAATATTGGCGTATTCTTCATGCCATTTCACAAAATTGGCCTGTCATTTCCAAACTCATCAACAAAAAGAGAAGTAGCTTTCACAGCCCAAAAAGGTGAACGAGTTATTATCTTTGTCGACACTAATAGAACCATAGACGAGGTTACCTTCGATCTTTGCCATGAGCTTGCCCACGTTGTTTTAGGCCACTCAACAACAACCGATGATGAAGAAAAGCTTTGTAACAAAGTTGCGCAAGAGCTGGTATATCCAAGGGCGTTTCTTGAGCAAAAGAAAAATGCTTTGTCCGCATTCACTAATACTGGGAAATTTAATTGGTATGTTACTCGAGAAAAGTTTTTAGAATTACGCCGTGAGTTTGACTGGTGCCCAATAGGTCTTGCCCTTAGCTTGAAAGATAATGGATTTATCACAGCCAACAGTCATGAATTCCTTCGCTTAATGAAATTACAGTCAAATTTTACTGAACTAAATAGATCTGTTGGTGATATTTACTTTAAAAATTTTGATACTGAAAACTTTGACTCCCTGGTTACTTTCTTCAGTGAAGAGATTCTCAAAAATAAGGATATTTTTAAGCCTTTTATTGAACTAAAGGACGCCTCTACATGCGGTCGTCTCTCACCTAGAAAACTAGCTGAAATCCTTAGCATAGATTCAGGAGACGCAGATGAACTTGTCCGCTCATGGATTTCTGAGCAGGAAATCGATGAGAATCAGGACTACAATGAGCCCTCCCAACAATAGTCAAGTTCAGCTTGTAATTTGCGATACAAATGTTGTAGTTCTGATGGTTTTGTTTAAACCATCAGTGATGTTCTCTAACATCTATTCATTTGGAGAAATTGAAGTCGATCAATCGGTAATTGATGAAATGCAAAACTGGTTGGATCGAAATAATAGAAAAGTCCAAAAATTTACGAGGCCAATAGTTGAACAAGCTATTGCCCTTTCAACTTCACAGAGCGGACGCCTAAGAAAACTTACCGATGAAGAAATGGAGAGAAGTCATAAGCTCATTTCTGCCAGGGAAGCTTCTCTAAAACCGGAAGAAAAGGGTATGGCCACATCAAAAACGGACAAAGACCTACTTGCCCTTGCCTGGAAGAATAAGGTAAGGATTGCCACTCAGGAGCGCACCATGAGGTCTGTTGGTTTGAGAACCCTTGGAGGCGACCGCGTTCTTTCATTTGAAGAACTTGTTGTAGACCTAATTCAAGAAGGAAAAATTACGTCCCAAGATGTTGCAGATGGCTTAGTAGCCATAGATAGAATGAATGAAAAGATTGACCGCGAGCGAGGCAAACTCATCCAAGATGCTTTAGCTCAATTGCAACGATAACGGCAAAAGTAACTATGTAACACCTCTATGCGTCAGGAAGAATCCAGATGGAGATTATTGATACAAATTGGCGCGAGTTTCGCGAGAAGATTTTAGATCACATTGAAAATAAAAAAGGTTCCAGACTCTGCAGAGGGCAAGCGAATTCTGAATGGAGCTTAAAAACCTCATTTCATCGCTACAATCTGAAGAAAATCTCCTTCATAGATTACTTTGAAAAGTTGATTCCATATTTGGCCGACGCGATAGGCACTCTCGAAGGAAGAGATATCGATGTGTCAAATCCATTGGTGAACGGTGCATTTCTTGCCTACGCCCAACATCATGGGCTTCCCACTCCATTACTTGATTGGACTTATTCTCCTTATAAGGCTGCTTATTATGCATTCTCTTCTATAGAAGACACAAAGCCGACTTCCAGCAAAGTTGCGATCTATATTTTTGACCACGAGAAATGGGTAAAATACAGACAGTTCCACAATTACGATACTGAACACGATCACGTATCCTTGCTTCAGGCCAAAGCAAAGGGAAACCATCGCCAAATATATCAGCAAGGTACCTACTTTTTCACAAACGTCGAAGACATCGAAAAGCACATTTCTCTTAGCGAAGAACGCGATAATGAAATCTTTTTATCCAAATATCTATTTTCAGTAAAAGAAAAGCCAATTGTAATGGAAGAACTCGAAGCCATGGGGATCAATGCCTACTCATTATTTGGAGGTACTGACGGGATGTTCAGATTCTTTAAAGAATCTGTTTTTCGTGCTGACTCAGTTGGCGAAACTCCAGCTGAAAAGCTAAACAGTTTAATGGAGTATTGGCAAAAACAAGCTGAAGAACAGGGTAACTTGCCAAAACAAGAACAATTCCCCCAACTCCAGGCTACTATTCAGCAACAAGAACCTCAGCTTGGCCTATTTGAAATGATAAAGAAGCTTGATAAGAAATAGTTAAGTTATCAACGTCGTTAGCCACTGTAGTTATCCAACTCACCAAATACAGCGATAGCGACAAAACACCATCAAATGCCGTTATTTCGCGTGATTTTACATGATATACGGGCAGACCTAAACAACAGGATTCTATTCTCTAAGTCTCTGTTATTGTTAATTTTCGGGTCTTCACACTTCACTGTATAAAGCATTGAGTCAAAAAGAATAGGCACGGAATAGGTTTCTTCATAAGATTTGTTTACCACAACACATCTTTTTCAGGAGCCTAGACCATGCCCACGGACTTCAACTTAGCCGATCAAATGCTATCTGAGGAACTAAAATTTTTGTCTTCAAGAGGTTTTCGCAACGGATATCTTTGGGAGGTTAAAAAAATAAGAGCTTCCTGCGAAGTTTGTCCCAAATGCGCTACACCATCGAATACTTTAGCTGGAAAAGCATTCAGCGTCGTCCGCGATGCGCCAATTAGAGAAAGGCCATTATGGCTGCGTATTGAAAAGCATCGGTACTATTGCAAGAACTGCCGCAAGCCCTTTACAGAGGCAGTAAAAGGTATTTGGCCACGCCGAAGAAGTACGGGACATTTTCGCAATGCCGTAGCCAAAGACTGCAAAAACTACGTGAATCTAGAATTAGTGCGAACGCATCACTCTTGCTCCAGTGGATTTATCTATAAGGTCCATTATGAGGCTCTGGCTGCGAAACTCAAAGATCGCGACGGAATGAAGTGGCCGGAAATATTGGGCATCGACGAACACTTTTTCACTCGTAGAAATGGTTATGCAGAGTTTGCAACGGTGTTCTGTGATCTAAAGAAGCGTCGGTTGTTTGAGATGTGCAAAGGTAAAGATGCGAAATCAATTTTCGAAGCTGTTGAACACTATCCAGGCCGAGACAATGTCAAAGTGGTAGTGATAGATTTGTCGAACGGATATTTAAGCATTGTGCGAAGACTCTTCCCAAACGCTAAAATTGTAGCCGATAAATTTCATGCTCTCCGGCTTCTAAATCCTGCAATGATGAAGTTGAGAAAACAAATTAACGGCAATAAGTTGGAGCTAAAACAACGTCGCCTAATCCTGAGAAATCGCGAAGACTTAAATTATACAGAAAAAAGAGATCTCGATAAGTTCCTCCACAAGCACCCCGATCTTGAGGAGTTGTATTGGTACAAAGAACGCCTGCGGCAGTTTTATAATTGTCGGAACCGACGCCAAGGGAGAAGAAATCTTGAGTGCTTTATTAATGACTTAAAAAACTCAAGCCAGTCAGCTGCCAATACTCTCGGAAGAACCCTCAGAAAGTGGCTGGAACCTTTAATTGGATACTTTGAAAATCGTTGGACAAATGGATTTACGGAGGCTACTAACGGGAACGCAAAGGCCCTCCAGAAGCGGGCCAGAGGGTTTAAAAACTTTGTAAACTATCGACTGAAAACCTTAAATGCTTGTTTTTATTGAATTGCGCTGAGTGATAAACAGTTAAATGAGAAGAGCCTAATTTTCTTTATACGTTTTTTTGCGACTGACTATTCGACTGTTTGAAATGGTAGGGGGCGAGGGACTTGAACCCCCGATCCTCGGATTATGAGACCGATGCTTTAACCAACTAAGCTAGCCCCCCACATTGGGATCGAAACTTCAGAAGAAGTCTCGGCAGAAAAACTGTAGCAAATTCAAAATAAAAAAGCGAGAGTTTGCCTCTCGCTTTTTTATATTTTGACGCAGTTTTTATAAATTAAATCGAATATTTAGTCTTTTTCAACGATTTCAAAATTACCAAACACAACCTGAGTTTTTAATACAAGGGGCGATACGCCCTCTTTAACGGATGGACTGCGGTAAGTGAACTCGCCAAATGCACTCTTGTTATTTTCAGGCAACTGGGAAGCCCCAAAAACCGTCTGTGATTCAATCACAAGCGGAGTCCCCTTCTTAACAATCACTTGAGACTTCCCAAATACCGCCACCATCTCTAACGGCTGCGCTGGAGCCTCAGTCAAACCCGATAAATCCAAAACCGAAGAGCCAAATACAGTGACGTACTCTTTCTCCCCATCCGAAGAGCCATGAGGATACTTGAAAGTAGAGTTTGCAAAGACAGCTTCTCGATCGGTGCTGCGCTTTTCAGCCTCGAAATTGAAACTAGATGAAAAACCACCGAACAAAACTTTAATACCCCAGTAAACCAATAAAAGGCCAAAAAGGATTTTAAAGATAGGAAGGTTGATTCCAAATACCGAATTCAAAATCACCAACACACCAATAAGGATTATGACAACACCCCAAAACATATTTTTCATACCTTTCCTTTACTAACGAATAGGCCCACCTTAGTGATTGAGAGCCTTTTAACTATGGCTAAAAACATTTTCAAGTTTTTTAAAATGAAATAAAAAAAGGTCACCAGAGTGACCTTTTTTAAAGATTAAGTATCAACAAATGATTTCAATTTGTTCGATCTTGAAGGATGACGGAGCTTTCGCAACGCCTTCGCCTCGATCTGACGGATGCGCTCACGAGTCACGTTAAAGTCCTGACCCACTTCTTCCAAAGTGTGGTCCGATTCTTCACCGATACCAAAACGCATACGAAGAACTTTCTCTTCACGCGGAGTCAGCGTCGAAAGAACACGACGAGTTTGCTCTGCCAAGTTCAAGTTGATGATCGCCTCGGCTGGATTGATCACCTTCTTATCTTCAATAAAGTCTCCTAAGTGCGAATCTTCTTCTTCACCCACTGGAGTTTCCAAAGAAATTGGCTCTTTAGCAATCTTTAGAACCTTGCGAACTTTATCAACAGGCATGTCCATTTTCTCTGCGATCTCTTCAGGGATTGGCTCACGGCCAAGCTCTTGAACAAGGTAACGAGAAGTACGAACAAGCTTGTTGATCGTTTCGATCATGTGAACAGGGATACGAATTGTACGCGCCTGATCCGCAATCGCACGAGTGATCGCCTGACGAATCCACCAAGTCGCGTAAGTTGAGAACTTATAACCACGACGGTATTCGAACTTATCAACGGCTTTCATCAAACCGATGTTACCTTCTTGGATCAGATCCAAGAATTGAAGACCACGGTTTGTGTATTTTTTGGCAATAGAAACAACTAGACGCAAGTTTGCTTCCACAAGCTCTGACTTGGCAGCGTCAGCTTCGCGCTCACCCTTCCAAATCGCTGTGTAAGTGTCTTGAATCCATTTAAAATTCATTTCAGTTTCAGAATCCAAACGCTTCAAACGACGTTCAGCTTCTTCAGCCTGGATCACATAGGAACGGAACTTATTGTAGTTTAAGCCCGTATCGCGAGTCATTTTCGTCAGTTCTTTTTCGTTCGTTTCGACAAGCTTCATGCGCTCAACCATCGTCGTTACGTCTTTAGAGAACGTGCGCTCGACACCTTCTTTGATACGACGACGTAATGTACCGGTACGATTCACCAAGTTTTTGAACTTGATAACGACTCGGTTGATAGTCTTACGATTGAAGTTTACTGATTCAAAGTTTTTCATCAACTCATCGTTGAAAACCTGAAGCTTCTTCCAAGCATCATCACGACGAGGATTGCTTGTCTCTTCTTTACGAAGAATTTCGAATAATGAAGCCGCAGTCTTTTGATATTCAGTCACTTTACCGATCAACTCATGAATTTTATCGATATACTCTTTTTCATCATACTGAGTATCTTCGTCTTCAAGACCGCGGAAGATCGATTTAACTTTGATTCTTCCTTCATCAAGACGTTTACCCAACTGAATAATTTCATAAGTACCCAAAGGCGACATCAAGATCGCGCGAACGATCTTTCTTTCCCCTTCTTCAATACGACGAGCAATTTCGACTTCACCCTCACGAGTTAAAAGTGAAACGCCACCCATTTTGCGAAGATAAAGACGAACAGGGTCGTTACCGCGAACATCTTCGCTTTCCGCCACTTCGTCTTCGTCGGCATCTTCATCATCAGCATCTGGATCGGCCAAGAAAGAGCCATCGCCCTCTTCAGCACGTGATGCCTCAGATAGATCCGTAATCACTACGCCATTCACTTCAAGCGCTTGCATGAAGGAATCAAGTACGCTTGGCGCAATAATCTCAGGAGGAAGCATTTCGTTGATCTCTTCAACAGTCAACGAGCCCTTGTCTTTAGCCATCTTCAAGAATTTTTGAATCTCTTCTTTGATCAAAGATTCTTGCTCGGCCAAAGTAAGAACTTTTACTTCTTCTTTGTTAACATTATTTGGTCCACCTGATTTCATCTAAACTCCACCCCTTTTGCGGGATACTGTAGTCGGGATCGTGTACGGATTACTGATTTCCGTTGTTCTTCAAAGAGTGTCTATTTCTTTGAATCTGCATAATCTGCTCTAGCTTCTCTGGTGAAAGACCCGATGACTTCAATCCGTTAGCTAAACTGCGTGCTTGTTCTTTTAAAAAGTTATCTCGAACTTTTTTAAAGCAATCATGAAGCAGTTTATCTTCCTTCTCTTGGTCAAACTCAACTGGAGCTGAAGCTCCGGCTGCGCTCTCTTCCATAAAAAGCAACTCAGGCTGATCTACATAGTTGACGAACAGACTGGTCAATTTATCAAACTTATCGAGGTCTTGTCCATACACTTCAGCTGCTTTTTCAAGTATCTTTTTTAACCCAACATGAGAGACAGAATCGAGCATTTTCTCCTCTAAAAAAGCAGCAAAGTTGGCACGACTTTTGAGTACTAAATTCGCCATTAACAATTCAGCCTTTGGCACACTTTTTAACGAAATTTTTTCGCCCTCGTTAAGCCCCGAAGACGCACTCGATGTAGACACATCAGCGCCAGAATTAGGTGAAGCAGGATTGCGACCACCCGCCGAAGCGCCGGCCATCCCCCCACGCGAGGAAGAGTTTGAATGTTGATTGTTTGAAACTGGTCTCGCTCCAGTCTTTTGATAAGTATTTGATTTTAAAGGTAAACCCGTCGCCTCGCGCAGCCACGAATCAGAAACTTGAAGACGTGTCGCGGCTTCATTTACATAAATATCACGCAAGCGCGTATCCGGCACAGCTCCAAACAATGGCTTCAAACGATCAGCCAATTGCACTTTTTGCGATGGCTCTGCGCGATAGTTTTCTAACCAACGAGTTAGTATCATCACAAAAAGATCTGGGGCTTTCTCAAGTTCGGCTTTTAACGCTTCTGCTCCGTATTTTTTGACGTAATCGTCAGGATCTAAGCCATCAGGCAAAGTCAAACCCTTCGGATGCAGGTCTGCAGCCAATAAAATTGGAAGACTGCGCTCTGCCGCCTCCATACCCGCACTATCGCCGTCAAAAAGAGCGACCACATTGCGAGTCATACGCTTTAACATTTTTCCATGATCTGGAGTCAACGCCGTACCCATGGTCGCCACGACATTGCGAATTCCCGACTGGTAAAGACTGACCAGATCCATATAGCCTTCGACAATCAAGGCGACATCCTCGGTTCGAATGTATTTTGCTGTCTGATAAAGGCCGTATAGAATTTGCCCTTTTTTAAATACCGGCGTCTCTGGCGAGTTCAGATATTTTGGCTCACCTTGATCGATAATTCGTCCACCAAATGCCACGGGTTCCCCCATGGCGTTCAATATTGGGAACATTAGACGATCTCGGAACATATCGAAGTAGCCAGGCTTGCCTTTACGAGCGACAACCAAACGAGCTTCTTCGGCCAAACTCATTGGAACATTCTTTTGCTGAAGATGATTTTCCAAACCCTCCCAATCGGGAAGAGCATAACCAATACCAAAAGTTTCAACGACCTCGGCCGTAAGACCGCGTTTTTGAATGTATTTACGAACAGGATGTTCTGATGAAACTTTCTTTAATTGCTCGTGAAAATAAACAGCTGCAATGTTGTTTACTTTACCCAACAATCTTTTTTTCTCTTTAGCCTGATCATATTCCGCAGCCTCACGAGGATTTTCCTCTACCGGCAAAGCCATACCCGCGCGATCTGCCAGGTATTCGATAGCCTCGGGAAAGCTCATTCCATTGTAGTGCTGCAAAAAGGTAAAGATATTGCCCTGCTTTTTACATCCGAAGCAGTGATAAACCTGTTTAATTTCTGAAACCGAAAATGACGCCGTCTTTTCTTGATGATCGGGAAAAGGACAACGACCCATCAGGCCATTGCCGACGGGTCGCAATTGTGTGTGCTGAGAGATCAAGTCCACCAAGTTATTTGCTTGTTGGACTCTTTCGATAAACTCTTGAGGGAATCTCATGCACCACCCAACAAGTTAAGCAAACTTCGATTTAATAACTTCGCTAACAATTTTATTGTCGGCTGTTCCCTGAGTGCGCGCCACAACTTCTTTCATAATAGCGCCCATATCTTTGATTGAAGTCGCGCCCACTGCTGCGATAACATCAGTTACGACAGCTTCGATTTGCTCGCGGCTTAACTGAGCCGGCAAATAGGCTTCTAGAACTTTCAACTCTGCAGCTTCTTGATCAGCCAAATCTTGGCGAGCCGCCGCCTGATATTGCTCAATCGATTCTTTTCTTTGCTTCACAAGCTTTTTAATCACCGCCATCACGTCATCAGCTGTGATTGGGTTTGGTCTTGCATCAATTTCTTTATTTTTAATAGCGGCTTGAAGAAAACGAATCGTGTTTACTTTCAAGCTGTCCTTGGCAACCATCGCAACTTTTAAGTCTGCCATTAACTTTTCACGAATTTCCACAGAATCCTCCTTGAGGTTTTCAAAGAATAAATAACTAAGATAAATTAAAAAAAGCGGGACTTGCGCCCCGCTTTTGAAGTCCCATCAGGGATTAGTCGCCCCAGCTCTTACGAGTTTTCTTAGCTGCACGTTTACGTGCTGCTATAGATTTCTTCTTAAGGCGTACAGAAGGCTTTTCAAAGTGCTCACGCTTCTTCACGTCAGAAAGAATACCTGCTTTTTCGCAAGACTTTTTGAACTTTCTGAATGCTGCTTCGAAGTTTTCGCCATCTTTAATTTTAACCAATGCCACGGAAAATCACCTGCCCTTCTGTGTGGAATAGAGGGAGGATATAGCAAAAGCTTAGAATATGGGCAAGTTTCGAGGTCCTAATGCGTCGAGTTATTCATGGTCCTGCCTCGGCTCTGATTCATTTACTGATTGCCTCTGGGCCACGGGTATGAATAAGTTACCTCATGAAAATTTTTAACTACCTGTTTATATTGGTTTTTTTAACTATTTCCGCAGCCCAAGCTAAGTCTCATCTAGCAACCCCAAATTCCAAGAAGTGGGGGCACTTTCAGACTTTTCCGGCAATTATGGCCGAACCTTTAGTAAATGGTCGCCGCACTCTATCGGCGTCACAGGTTTCTTCGGTGGCGGTTTTTGACCTAAACAAGTGCAAAGCAGACTTTTCACAAAAGACCTGCCTGACAGATCCACTGGTTGACCAATGGCAACCTCGAAAGTGTTTGCCCAATAATAGTCGCTACGTCAAAGCCCTCGCAGATATCACCGATCTTTTAAACCCCGAGACTCAGAAAGCCTTTTGCGCTCTTGCCGTCATCTATATCGAGCAAGATATTGAATCGATTGCTTACGCAGGCATGACTGAAAATAGACGGCCGATCATGGGCATAAAAAAAGAAATGCTTGAATCAGAAGTTCCCGCCTCGGTTGTGTTTTCATGGAAGGAACAAAAAGCTTTCGGAATTCAAAAGCCCCTTTTTCAAGTGGATCCCTTGGCGCCCGCATTGAATATGACCTTGACTGGTCCCCATGTTGTCCTTCGTTATGTTATTACCCATGAGATGGGTCATGTGATGGACTTTGCAAATGATGCCGACGCAGATTGGTCTAAAATTTCTTGGTCTTTTGATCAACCCAAAGATCTTAATCGATTTCCACTTTGGAATCAGCTGTGCTTTTACAACTGCGGCCATAACGATCATATTCCCTTGGCGCAGATGAATGCCTTTTACGATCAACTATACAATAGCAGCTTTGTAACGACTTATTCCGCCGTTAATTCCAGTGAAGACTTCGCAGAAAGTTTTGCTTTCTATCTTTTAAGCCAAGACCCCGCGTTCAAGTTTTATATCGAGACCCCTCAGATCACCTACATGGCCCATATTAAATGGCTAGAGCTAGATAAAAAAAGAGGCTGGCTCGAGCGTTTTTTCGAAGATAATCCAAAGTACCCTTAAAAGGCAGGTTTTGCGATGACTCCTCAAGAGCAAGATAATTATTGGATGAAAAAAGTCCTAACTTTCGCGCAAAAAGCCATGGACCAGAATGAAGTTCCTATCGGAGCCCTCATCGTTGATCAAAATAACAAACTTGTTGCCTCGGCTTTCAATCAAAAAGAGTCATTGCAGAGTTGTATTGCTCATGCAGAAATCTTGGCCATCCATCGCGCCAGCAAAAAACTTAAGAATTGGCGTTTAGAAAATTGCACTCTTTACGTGAATGTTGAACCTTGCTCGATGTGCGCCAGCGCCCTTCTACAAAGTCGCATTGGCCGAATTGTTTATGGCTGCAGCGAACCAAAAATGGGGGCCATTCAATCTAAGCTTTCTTTGCTGGAATTGGAGGCCTACAGCTGGCGTCCCGACGTCAAATCTGGCGTCTTAGCTGAAGAGTCCACACAGATGATGACAAGCTTTTTTTCAAACCTTAGAAACCAAAAAGCAGATTTGATCAAAGAGCGAGAGGTCACTGCGGTATTTGTATTTCATAACGATAAACTTTTAGGATTTACTGGTGTCGATCCTACAAGCAAAGTTAGTCACTTCTTTTTGCCAGGTGGTAAAGTTGAACACGCAGAGTCACCTATTGAAACTGGCATTCGAGAAACTTTGGAAGAGACGGGTTATAAAATCCAAATCTTTGAAGACTCGTATTTTTACCGCGAATATCTTTACCCCTGGGATGGACAAACTTATCGTCGTAAGACACATTTCTTTGTTGGGATCTTAAATCAAGAATGGCATCCGCCTGTTAGACAACAAGATGCCGACTATAATCTTGGTCCATCTTGGATTTCTATAGATGAAATTCCAAAAAAACTAAATTATCATTCGGCCATTAGCATGGCGGCAAACAAGGCCATGAAGTTTTGGAAAAGAAAGCAACGATCGCACAAATAAGGGATATTTATGGATCAAAAGGACGCATTAAATAATTTAGACCAAGTATTGAAAGAATGGACAAGCACCCCAATGGGGCGCCGAAGTTTTTTAGCTTCTTTAGGTTTTTTAATGGCTGCCTGTGCAGCTCCTCAACAGCATCGCCAAAGAGAAGGTGATAACTTCGGCCAGGCAACGTCTTTATCTGTTGAAGACGAAAAGAAGATGACCCTGGAAGTATTGCCGCAAATGTCAAAAGACTACCCAAAGCTACAAAACCCAGCTTTGCAAAACTACATCGCTCAGCTAGGTAAAAAAATCACTGCTGCAAATAAGCTAGAAGGAAATCCCTATAACTACAGCTTCACCGTTGTTGATGTCGATTACGTGAACGCTTTTGCACTACCTGCTGGAACCGTTTTTGTAACCGCACCCTTGATCGCCATGGCCGATACCGAAGCAGAACTTGCAGGCGTCATTGGGCATGAAATCGGACACATTAAGGCACGACATACAGCCGAGCGAATGGAAGTTGCTAAGCGCGAAGAAAAGAAGTCTTGGATGTATGCAGCTGGTGGGGGCCTCTTAGGTGGAGCCATTGGATATGGATTGGGAAAGATGCTATGTAAACCCAATGACAACGAATGCATGGCCAAAGCAACAGCCTATGGCGCCGCTGCAGGAGCTGGTGGCGGATTGTTAATTCAAAAATATGCGTTCATGGCTAACTCCCGGGAAGACGAAATGGAAGCTGACCGTATTGGATTTCGTACGGCGCTTAATGCGGGCTACAATAAAGACCAAGTGGGTCTGTTTTACGAAAAGCTTTTATTGATGGAAGAAAAAGCAAAAGCGAATCAAGACCGAATCATGTCATCATTGGCTGATGCTATGAGCACCCACCCGCCTTCAAAAGAGCGTGTTCAACAGATGAAGCAAATGGCTTCGGAAACAGCGAACTCTAATAAAGCCATTACATCGAGTAAAGAATTCGACAAGATCAAAGCGACCTGCATAGAGCTGGGAAAGCGAAAAAAACAAAGCACATAAAAAAAGGGAGCCAGCAGCTCCCTTTTTTTATTCTGTAATTTCCAATCTGTATCCTAAACTAGGAACGGCCGTAATCCGTCCCTCGAAATTACTGATCTTACGCTTCAGATAGTTGATCTGAGAATCGACGTTACGAGCTGTCACTTCTGTATCGCCCCAAATATCACTCAGACACTTATCGCGAGTTACAAGATGATTCTTATTCTGAACCAATAGCTTCAAAATATCGAATTGCTTAGGAGTCAAGCTGACCTCTTGTCCGTCGACGAATGCCTGACGCGACAAAAGATTCATTAAAAGATTACCGGCACGGATTTCGGCAGTTTGCTCTTGTTCTTTACCCGATAGACGAGCCTTGATTCTAAGAACAAGTTCTTTGACGTGAAAAGGCTTAGAAATAAAGTCATCAGCACCCGTCTCAAACGCCTTAATACGCTCGTCGATCGTTGCCGCACCCGAAACAAATATAATTGGTGTTGTCTTTGTTGAGTCATCAGAACGAATTTGTTGGCAAACATCGACACCCAAAAGGCCCGGCATTTTGTAATCTAACAAAATAAGATCAGGTTTTTTTTCTTTGGCGATGCCATAAGCTGTGGTGCTGTCTGAAGTGTATGTGCAATCATACTGAGAGCTCAAAATTTCAGCTAATAATTTGCAGCTTTCTTCGTAATCATCCACAATCAAAATTTTCTTTGCAGCCACAATGTCCCCTTTTATTTCGAAGATGTTTCGTCCCTAAGACCCCTCGAAAATCTATAACAATTGTTCCCAGAATATTTGATACTGACAAGTCCTGTCCTGCTTTTGCACTCAACTCTTAATAAACAAATTTTTTTAACAGAACTACATGCCCTTAAATTTTATTTTCTGAGACTCAAAGTACTTCTTAATTTGTTCTCGTTTATCACCCTGAACTTCAACTTTACCAGACTTAGGTCCTAACTCGAAGCTTCCACCAGAGCCGCATCTGGCCTTCAAATCTTTTGAAAGCTTTTGAAGAAAATTCGTATTGCGAGGCAATTGGTCAATAACAGTGACCGTCTTGCCGCCCCGGCCCGCCTTTTCGATTCGAAAAACCGCGCATACTTTTTCAAGAACAACTTCTTCCTCTTCAATACAAATGCACTCGGCCTTAAACTGATTGCACTTCGAACATCGAACCTGATCTTTCGGATCGGTGCTATACACCAACCTAGAATTATTACTCATGACACTCTCTTGATACTATTCCTGCGAACCTGCTGCACTTGCAGTAGCGTTCGCTGCAGAATCTGAAATCCTATGAAGAGTGTACTCTTTTCCATCAAATCTGCAAAGCTGCGCCTCATTATCCATGATCGTAGCCAGATTGACCGGACGCCCCCAGATTTTAAAAAGATTTCTTAATGTCGCCGAAAGATAATCCGGCTGCATATCTATCCCCTCGTGGGTATGAGTTAATAAAAGCTCTCCTCTGTTTTCAAAATTCGCATCTTCGATCTTGATGATCGGCTGGCCAAAGTTTGTCATATGGAATAACAACTGAGACTTAATCGCTTTAAAATCACGAGTGTCCACCTCAAAGCGCTGAGTTTTTTTGTTAAACTTATACACAAACAGTTTATTCTGGACGCAAAAATCTTCGGTCAAAAATTCATCGATAAATGTCACATCATTATAAATCTTGCGCACCTCGAAAATTTTCTCTCTCCCCAAGCCTAGATTGCGGTCCCAGTTCTTCTTTTCACGAACATCATCACACTGCTCCCACTCGCGCCCAAATTTACCTTTGTTCCAACGTTCCTCGATGTCCCTCATTAGTTCTATGCCAACTTTATACGGATTATAGCCATTCGGCGCCATCGCCATTGTACCTGCGTGGTGATCGGCAAAATCAATAATCTCGGAATCTGTAAGAATTTTTTTAGTCATCAAATGTGAGTGCCAATAAGAGGCCCAGCCCTCGTTCATCGTTTTGGTCATGCCTTGTGGGGCAAAATAATAAGCCTCATCCCGAATAATTGATAAAACATCCTGCTGCCAGTCCTCCAAGGGCGCATTGTGAATCAAAAAATTTAGAATATCCCTCTGGGACTCTGCCGGAAATTTTTGCCTTTTAGCTGTCATTTCTGCAAACTTCTTTTTTTGTTCCGCTACAACATCCGGAGGATTAATGTAGTTGCGCATATAGTCTCTTTCGACATGCAACAAAAAGTTGGGTTCGTTAGAAACTGGCGCTGATTTTTGCACCGATTTTTCCACATAAGGACTGTAGCGATCGATTAGATTCTCTAAAGACAAACAAATATCAATGAAATCTTCCACAGTATCCTGGCCATATCGATCGACATAACGGCGAATTCTTGTCGCATGATTCGCCATTTGATCCATCATCTTACGGTTGGTTTTGCCAAACCAAATATTATTCTTAAAAAAATCGCAGTGACCGTAAACGTGCGCCATTACCAGCTTTTGATCCATCATTGCATTGCCTTCCATTAAATAGGCATAACAAGGATCTGTATTGATAACCATTTCGTAAATTTTTGAAAGACCGTATTCGTAGGATTTTGATAAGTGCTCATACTCCATACCAAACTTCCAATGTGGATATCGCACTGGAAATCCACCATACGCTGCAAACTGATTTATTTGATCGTAAGTGATCAACTCAAAGATAGTTTCGAAAAAATCTAAACCCGCCTCTTTGGCGTAGGCGCAAATCTTTTTTCTTTCTGCTTCAAGTTCGGGAGTCAGATTTGCCATGCTATTTCCCTTTCCCTAGAAAGTCCTTGATTGAATCCAATATCTTATCTTTGTTTTCAATCTGACTTAAAGTCAGTCGATCATCTTTACCAAATTCTTTATCTAAATCTTTCAAGAACTGACCACTGCCATATTTACTTTCAACCTGCCCATAGCTGAAGACATTCACATTAGGCAGAAAGAATTCTTTGATGATATTTAAACAAACCTTCGTGTCTTCGTTGCTCCAGTTGTCACCATCGCTAAAGTGGAATGGATAAATATTCCATGTCTCTGGTGGATAGTCTTTTTGGATGATCTCTTGACACAATTTATATGCGGAACTGATTAGTGTCCCACCAGATTCGCTAGTCCTAAAAAATGTATCTTCGTCGACCTCTTTTGCGGCGGCATCGTGAATAATGAATCTGGTTTCAAGTCCTTTATAATGCTTTTTTAGCCAAGTATTGATCCAAAAAGATTCTAGGCGAACGATTTCTTTTTGTTCTTCGCCCATGGAACCCGAAACGTCCATCATATAGATAACGACGGCTTGGGTTTCAGGCTTTTCAACTTTCTTGAAAGACTTGTATCGCATATCCGAACGAATCGGCACAATCACCGGCTTTTCCGGATCGTACACACCCGAAGAGACATAACGCTTTAAAGCTTTTTTATAGGACGACTTAAAGTGCCGCAGCCCCTCTGGCCCCACCGGAGCCAGACCGGTATACTTTGATTTTAAACTTTCGATATTCTTTGAACCCTTAGGTTCGATTTTTGGTAGCTCTAGCTTTTCAGCTAAAATATCCGCCAGTTCATCAATCGAAAGCTCAACTTCTAATTTGTGCTCGCCAGGAGCTTCGCCGGCTTGCCCTCCACCCTCTCCGGGTTCAGGCACACCTTCTCCGGGTTGACCGGAACCTTGGCCAACACCGCCCTGGGATTTCGGCCCATACCGAAAGGTTGGAATATCAATTGATGGAAGTGGAATCTTAACAAATTCATCTTCGCGCTTCCCAATCATTTCCCCTTGGGTGACGTACTTTTTAAAGTCCTCTTTCACCCGGCCCTTAACTATATCTTTAAATCGTCTCTGGTCTTCTTTAATGCCCATTATTTATTCTTTACATCCCCGCGGGCGAAGATACTGGCAACATAATGTAAAACATCCGTTGCAGAAATCTCGTCATACCCGAAGTCCTTGATGAGACGGGTTTTAACAATATCAATTTTCTCTTGAGTGTCCTTATCTGCGACATTCGAGACCAGCGTCGTTAGCTTGATACTGTCTTTTTGATCTTCAAATAGTTTCAACTCGAGTGCTTTATGCAAGCGCTCATTCATCTTGTAGTTGAACTTTTTGCCTTCGATCGCCAATGCACCGATATAGTTCATCACCTCGCGACGGAAATCCTCTTTCCGGGAATCAGGAATTTCGATTTTCTCTTCTATAGAACGCATCAATCTTTCATCTGGCTCTTCGTCATTTCCGGTGAATGGATTGCGCACGCGCTCTTTCTGGGTGTACGCCTTCACGTTATCAATATAATTTGCACAGAGACGGGCCATTGCACTTTCATCCGCGCTGATCGCCCTCTGAACTTCGCCTTTAATGATCTCTTCATACTCTTGAAGAACCACTGTTAGCAGCTCTCGGTATTCTTGCTTTAAATCTTCATTTGCAATTAAAGAGTGGTGCTTTAATCCACTTTCCAATTCTTTAAAGATCATAAAAGGATTTACAGAGCCTTTATTGGACTGTTGTGCGGCCACCAAGGCATTTGAAAGCTTATCCTGAATATAACGAGGCGAAATACCTTCGAGTCCTTCGCGAATGGTCTCTTTTCGAAGTTCGCGAACGTTATCCTCGGTATAATTCGGTAAAGTTTTTCCGTTATAGAGCTTCAACTTTTGAAGACGAGTCAAATTTGCTTTCTTAGGTTTTTCCAAACGAGTTAGAATCGCCCACATCGCTGCCATTTCAACAGTGTGAGGGGCAATACTTATGCCGCGCACTCTTTGGGGATTATAGTCCTTCTTGTAAATATTGATCTCGTCGCGCAGGCGAGTGATGTAAGGAATATCAATTTTCACCGTTCGGTCGCGCAAGGCTTCCATGAACTCGTTGTCTTGTAAGCGACGATATTCAGGCTCGTTCGTATGACCAATAATGACTTCGTCAATATGAGTCTGAGCAAACTTTTTAGGCTTCACTCGGTGTTCCTGTGAGGCACCAAGAAGATCGTACAGGAAAGCTACGTCAAGCTTCAGGACCTCGACAAATTCAATCATGCCCCGATTGGCCACGTTAAATTCACCATCGAAGTTAAATGCTCGGGGATCTGAATCCGATCCATACTCGGCAATTTTACGATAGTTAATATCACCCGTTAATTCGGTTGAGTCTTGGTTTTTTTCATCTTTAGGTTGGAAAGTTCCAATACCTACTCGATCAGCCTCGCTTAAGAAAAGCCGACGAACTCGAACATGTGAAAGTACCTTACGAAGATCCCCACCATATCGTTCCATCAACTGACGGAAGATAAATCTTGAAGGAGGCGATAGCTCTCCGTCGATGGAAATTCGATAACTACCTTCTTGTCCCTTATTCAGTGCCTCGATCACAGGTCCACGAACCTCGTCAGGCAACAGCAATAAGGGCTCTTCATTCATTGGAGTGGAATAAACTTTAACGTCTTTACCAAGGAGGCCATCCAACTCGCCTTTTTCATCGATCCAATCAAAAGTATAGACGGCTCCTTGATCTTCGCGAGAGTAGCGCTCTAAGCCTTTTTTAAGCATTCTGCAAATCGTAGACTTTGCAGATCCAACAGGACCGTGAAGAAGAATGACTCGCTTTTCCGTTCCGTAGCCCAATGAGGCGGCCTTCAGTACGTTCACCAACTTCATCAAAGGAACATCCAACCCGAAGACGGCATCCTTGCCGTTATTTCTTGAGTCATCAAAAAATTTGTAGCGAATAACTTCCTTTTTGAAGTCGATGTAGTGCTCGGTACCATCTTCGATGATCATATCGTACATCCGCTGAAACGCGTTTCGCGTTACTTTGGGATTCGTCTTTACGAGATCTAGATAATCATCGAAGGTGCCGTGCCAGTGCGCCAAGGTTTTCGCTCCGGCATTTTGATGTTGGCGGATGATTGAAGAAAGGTCGAACTTTGAGGTCATAGATCTCTCCTTGATAAGAAGGGGGTTCCATGAGGTGGTTCCCCTCACTTATTAGATTATGCCTCATTCCAAAACGGTTAAAAATTAAATTAATTCAGCTGTACGTTTTTGAACCCATCAGGGCTAGTAAGCTCGAAGACCGTCGGCTTCAAATCCACTGCCGACTCTGGGGATTCTAAAAGCCAGCGCATTTCAAATTGCGAAGATGTAATAACAACCAGTTTACGCCCCTCTTTACGCTCGCTCCATGCGATATTAAGGCCTAAATCGTGGTGATCACAACGACTTATCAAACCATCGCCTCCTTGCTGACATATCCATCCTGAGCCACCTAAGTGCTCGTCAAAGGCTACGTGAAGGATTTGAAGTGGTTCTAATGGGATCTGAACTAGCTTATAAAGCGCCTCTGTTGACGATGTTCCTTCATAAAATATTTTTTGGGGAACTATAAGAGCCTTGAATGTGTTTCTATCAGCGACGATGGATCCAACTTGATACCCCAGCATGGCCGTGATTTCCATCCTCAGCCGTTCACGACGAATTCCAATCAGGGTGATGTTCAAGTTTTGTTGTTTCTTATCTCGTTTATTGATCAAAACCGCTTTGGAGTCCCATTTGATGGCCTGCTCGGTTTTTATGTCGGCAACTTTATGTGCGCACGAAATGCACGAAACGAGAATTGCAACAATGACAAGTTGGCTAAAAAATGTTTTCATGCCACAAGCATAATTAAGGAAAAAGAGTTACGCAAGGAAACCCCATGGCAATCGGATTACGAATTAAATCTATTTTTCAAAAGTCGCTTCTTAAATTCAAGAATACTCCCCGTGAAAGCATTTCGGTGGCTCTTTATTTAATTTGGGGGCTTTGGGCTTCTTTAGCCATCCCGCATTTTGGGGGAATTTTGGCTAGCTTAGTATTTGTTTCGGCTTACCACTTTATTCTGACTAGCTCTAATGTCGATCGAGGCCTTATAGGCTTTGCTAAATTTTTAGCCCGGTTTGATTCATGGAAAAGCGCTCCGCTCGTGATATTTATTTTTCCATCCATCATTCTGATCGGAACAGCGCAAGCACTGGCCTTCACGCCAACCAACTCCCCATCACTGGTTTTTTTAGGATCTTTCTTTTTAGGTTGGCTGACTTTGATCTACCTTTCAATCGTACTGCAAGCTGTTCACTTTTATTTAAATGAAAAGCTTCACATCCTTGTAGCAGCAGACAAGGCTTTACGATTAGGCTTTAAAGATTTTAAAAATCTTTTTATCTTCAATTTTTATGCAGCCGTCATGTTTGTTATTGGCATACTCCCGATGGGCCTTGGACTTATAGCCGCTTTACCAATTTATTTTTGGTGCCTACAAGAATATCAGAAATCAAAATAAAAAAAGCGCCGAAAGGCGCTTGTTTTTTATTTTCCAGTAATCGATGCTGGCACACGTTCTTCTTTTTGTATCTGCTGCTTTTCAATTGCAGAGATCTTACTTCTTAACTCTTCGATTTTTCCTTTGTCAGTTTCTAAAGACTCGGCATGGCGGTACATCGACTTTGCCTTTTCAACTAAGGATTGCTTCATATAAGCATCCCCTAAATGTTCAGCAATCACACTCACACCACTTTGGAACGAAAAAGCGGCCTCTAAAGTTTTTACTGCCTCTGTAAAGCGACCTTGTTTGTATAAGATCCAGCCTAACGTATCCAATACATATCCATCTTTTGGATCAATCTGATGAGCTTTTCGAGCTAATCCTTCGGCCTCTTTCAAGTGCATACCCATCTCGGCCCAAGTAAATGCCAAGTAATTTAAGCCTTGAACATGTTCGGGATCGATTTCGATCACTTTTTTCATTTCACGAATAACGACATCTTTTTTGCCAATCTTGTCATGCATAGTTCCGTAGTAGAATCGTAATTGAGCATGATCAGGGAAAAGCTGTAGTCCTTCATCAAGTACTTTGATGGCATCATCAAACTTACCGACATCATCTAACAACGAACCATACATCGCATACAATTGAGGGTTGTCTCTTTTAGACTTGATTGCAGTAGAAACCAATTCAATGGCTTCTTTCGTCTTTTGTGAGTTCTTCAATAAATAGGCGGCATGAACAACAGACTCGCTGTAGAACTGAGATGTTGGGATAACTTTTTTGAAGTTGTGAATTGCTAAATCAAAACGACCACTTTCCTCATAGACTGCAGCAAGGTAGAATCTTACTTTGTCAGAGTCTGGAACCTCGGAAAGAATACTTTCAAGTTTTGCAATGGCCTGAGGAAACTTTTTCTGTTCAATCAGAATCAGGGCCATCTTCATTTTCACATTTAGACCGCCATCACCTGAATCGTCCAAAATGCTGAGTTGCTCGTAAGCATTGTCATAGTCTTCAGATTCAACATAAATCTGCGCTAAAACTTCTGCGACTCTAGGATGAGGACCATTTTCTTTTTGATATTTTTTATAAGAGGATAACGCTTTCGAAGGCTCATCCGCAGCCGTGTACATACCCCCCAAGGCTAAGATCGAATCCACGAACTCAGGCTTCAACGAGATTGCCTTTTGAAATGCAACCTCTGCTTGTTTTGAAAATTTACCTTTCGCCTGGTCTTGGCGTACTCGGCCAATATAGTACCAAGCTAAATGAGGCGTCGTATAAGAAGAATTTTTCGCCAAAGTCTCGAAGTACTTCACAGCCTTGTCGAACTGACCTTGCTCGCTATAGATAGCCCCGATATATAACGGAGCTTCTAAATTTTCAGGATCTTGCTTTAAAACGGCTGCGTACTGTTCATAAGCTTTTGAGTAAGACTTCATTGAAGAGTATAAACCACCCAGAAGTAGGCGGGCGTCTACATAATCCGGCTTCTTTTTCAAAGACTCTTCAGCTTGTAAGATTGCTTCAGAAATTGCGCCCAACTTCATATACTCGGTTGCAAGCTTCAAATGAATTGTTGGAGCATTTTGGTCGTAAACCAAAGCTAACTTGTAGTGCTCGATTGCTTTTTGTGACTGACCCTCAAGACTGTGAGCCTCTCCGACAGAAAAATTATAATCTGCCTGAGTGCGCATGAAGAAGGGATCCAAGGTTGTCGTTCCATCAGAAGATGGCGACGGAGGATTGAACGATGCAGGTGCTCGATTTTTATCATCAAATGCTGCGTCGTAATAGGGAGCTTCGTCAGATGCTTGATGAACTGACAAAGTTGAACAGCTTGCGGTTACTGCTACAATGGGTAGGATCACTATGCGCCTTGTGAACGATCTCATTGGATCTCCTTAGTCACTAGGCTGATCGGCATTTCATAATGAGCACTTGAAGAATTCGAACAAAACCAGACTTCCGTCGATAGGCAACTCAGCCTTTTTATCTCACGGTTAAAACAACTCCGATATCGTCTCCCTGATATTCAGGCTGACCGGCAATTTTTTTGTCCTCATCATCAAGATCTAAAGTGTCTACCTTTTGATTTGGACCTGCAGACCAAACAAGAACCTTCACTTGATTCTCTTCGCTGCTTAAAAAACGGTAGTGATAAGGCTCGCCCCAAGGGTCCCTTCCTACAGTTCCAGTTTCACGTAACTCTAACGATTTCGTACCTATACTGGCCGGAGATCGGCCATTTTGACCTAAAACTACTTTTGATTTTGTCGCTTCGCGGTAAAGCTGGGCTATTTGGTATCCTGCGACCTCTGCCTTTTGGACCGCCAGAACAGCGGATTTGGATTGAATATGATTGTTCCAGGGAATTGTCACAACCCCCAAACAAAGGGCGCTAAGACCTAAAACCAGCAAAAGGCTTGTTGATTTAAATTCTTGATTTTCCTTCATTTTCGCCCATTTCCGAGAAAAGACTCATATCCGTCACTTACTTTAAGATCGGTGTTGGCTGGGAAAAACTTTAGACCTCGGTCCAGAATTTGTTTAAAAAATCCTTTTTTCCGGGAAATCGAAGGCTTAAATCTGTGAAAATGATGCATAGAGTTATTTCTTTTACGGCCTGGGATGCTTGACAGCCTGTGGCGGCAGGGATAGGTTGCGCCCATTACAGAAAAACCCGCTCAATAACGCGGCAATTCGTTTGTAATAAATGGGGAAATTTCAAATTGGGAGGCACTTTGATCAACCAAAACGAAACACTGACTGCGAAGCCAAATTCAAAAATCAAAATCATCAAGCGCTATCAGAACCGTAAGCTATATGACACTCAACAGAGCTGCTATGTCACTTTAGACGATATCGCTAAAATGATCCGCGGCAACGAAGACGTCATGGTAATCGATAACAAGTCAAAGAACGACATTACTGCGGCTACTTTGACTCAGATCATCTTCGAATCTGAAAAGAAAGCGTCTCAATACGCTCCTCTTTTCACACTTCGCGAGATCATCCAAAATGGCAACGGAAGCATTTCTGCTTACCTTGCTAAACTTGGTGCGTTCCCTCAGGATTACATGACTAAGCAAGCTGCTGCTGCTGCGAACGTAGAAAGAACTTCTACTGACGACGTTAAGCAAAATCTTGAAAATCGTGTAGCTTCTGCTGCGACTCGCTACAACACTGACCAAACTGCGAAAGTAGCTGCTGAAAAAGCAACTGTTCTTCCTGGTTTGACTCAAGATGAAGAGACACCAAACTTGCCACTTTCAAATGTTGGTTTGAACAACTAATCACCGAAAGTGATGGCAATAAAAAAGGGAGCCTTGTGGCTCCCTTTTTTTATTTTACAGTTCTCCAGACAAGAAATTTTTTTTGTCCCGCCTTTAATTCAATGGCACTCCAAGATTTATTTTCGCCCGAGCTACTTTGACTTGCTGTCAGCCCTTCTAAGTCTAGATCGTACTGACCAGGTGGAAGATAAAATCGAACAACTTGAATCGACGATGGTAACGTTGACCACTGACGCAAATCTGCCCGATCCGAAGCATGCATCGCAACTGCCGCTATAAATCCCAAAAGCTCATCTTTTTGACGAATTTGATCCGCCGCTACCTCTTTGGCGACGAATCCACCAATTCTTTTTGCAACCAGTAGACTGTAGTCCTCTTGCAAAGTTAACTTCGCTGCCTTATCGACATCGTAAACACGCTCAGAGATTTTAGAGCTTAAACCTTTGACTGTCGCCCTAACTGCCATGGTTTCACTGAACACCGAATAGAGTGTTGGAAATCTGGGGCTTTCTGGCATCGGATACTTTAATGGACCCCACCCTTGCTGAATTAAGATAATCAACTCGGCTTTTTTTCGATCGTAGGCCTCCGAAGTCTCGGAAACCCCATTAAGCTGCTTCTTTAGCTTTTGATAATCGACTTCACGTCTGGATAACTTAGCTGCACGAAGCAGATCTTCTTGAACAACTCGATTATAAGGATCTAAATCATAGGCATTCTTGTAAGCTATATAGGCATCATCATAACTACCGGTCGCTTCCCAAGCTACTCCGGACAGCCAAAGACCAAAAAGATTTTGCTCGAAATTCTTTTTTTCTTCGGCACGATACTTACGATATTTTTCGTTAATGCGTCTAGCTTCCACCAAGGCATCATCAACTTGGTCCATTGCTAAAAAGTTCATCGCAAGATTGGCATTGATAAAAAACTTTTCGAAGGTATCACCCTTATACTGCACCATCTCTTCAGCAAACAACAATGAACCTGTCAATTTGGATACAGATTGATAATCTACTTCCTCAGACAAGCGATCCGCCCTTAATAATGTCGTATTAGAGTCTGAAAAACGTCCCGCCATTTGATAGGCGGTCCCTAGATCCATTAGATAAACCAACTGATCTTTATTTTGCTCTTCAGCTAAAGGCAACAATCGATCAATCGCCATCGAATACTGTCCACTCTTCAAAGAATCGCGCACGCCTTCCATGCGACTTTGATAAGAAGCGCACCCAACAAGTCCGAATAAAAAGAAGCCCGCTAAAATGGCGGGCCTAGAAAATAACAACATTTAGTTAAGCCCTATAAGCCAACAGCTTTTTTCTTAAATGTCTTTCTGATTTGTTTATGATTTGTCCAAGTGATGACACTGGTTTTTACATTCGTCAAATTCAAGGTGATCTTATAATAAACCGTCTTATCTTTTCCAACTTCTTGAACGATAGAATCAATTCGACCATTTAAAATAAAATCAGAACCGACTTGTCCGCCGGGACCTTTTTTAGTTTCTTCTGAAACGACTCCAGAATTCTGATAGTTGTACTCATCTTGGATATCCTGACGAGCCTCTTTATCAATAAAGACAACTTTTCCTGTTTGCATCAACTCGACTCGAATCATGTCCATGATACTTTGAGTTTCAATATGCTCGCTCGTCTTATTCTGAAGATTAGTGACCATTAAGACTGGAGGTGTCTTTGCGTTAGCAATTACAGGATGAGCCACCAAGCTAGCCACAAGTTCTTTCGCAGCGTTTTGCATATCTGTCTCGGACCATTGGTCATTAAGAAGATTTTCGCGATTTACATCATCATATTGGCCTTTAACAAAAGCCTTCGGGCCACAGGCTCCTAAAACTAAGGAAGTCACAAGAATTAACGAAATTTTCAAATTTGGCATTTTCATACAGCTGCCTCCATAGACGAAATTCTATCTAGATATAAAGGAAAATAGCAAGGACAAGCCCTGCGCATAAAATGCTATCGTATATAATTGATTTTATCTGACTGGAGCCCGACCATTTTCATAGTTGAAAATGCTTTTGCCAGCAGGATCACGAATCTTTTTGACAGACAACACGCGAAAGTCTTCTGTCAGTTCGACTTCATAGCCACCGCGTCGCGCATTTTCAACAAACTGCCGTGCGTACTCGGCTTTATATGCTTGGGAGTATTGATCTAATTGATCCTGATTGAATATTTGATTTTGAATAAGTTGATCTGGGGTTTCCGGCGCATAGGCATTTTGATCATTAGAACGCCCCAACTCTTGAGCCAATTTTTTTGCAGAGTCTTCGCTTGAAAGGTCCAACCCTTCATGAGGGTTGAATGCCCTCTGTTCTGCAGTTTTTGAAAGCGCTGGTGCAGAGTCTAATACCTCTTGTCGATTGCGAATTTCCTGAAATCGTACTTCATCCGCAGTCATCATTAAATGCTTCCGAGCTTTCTCGGTATATTCAGGCTTAAGCTGAGATTGTGGAATGCGTGCTGGGTTGACCGAAACCGAAGATTCCTCTTCAAGACCAAAAAACAATGCCAAGCCAGCAAGGCCTAAAAAAACCGTTGCAATAAGCTTATTGGAATTATCTTTTGATTCGCTCTGCGCCTTCATTCAGTCTCTTTTTCGGTCGTAAATGCTTGGAACTTAAAAAAAACTTCCACTCTTTAAGGCCAGGAAACAGGACTGAGGTAGCGCATGATGCTGGACCTCGAACTAGACCTATGTTCGAAAGATGCCATTTTCTCGCATTGGAACGAGATCTCGACTTGATACAGATGAATCATAAGAACAATCTGATGAGGGAGGAAAACCATCATGAAACAAATTTTATTTAAATCAGCCATGGTATTGGCTTCGGTAGTTTTGGTTACAGGTTGTAAACAAGGTAACGGCGACGGCAGCGCAGAGAAATCTGAGTGGATCGACAATATCAAAATCACTAACAATCAACTTAAGTTCGAATATGTTACAACATTCTCGAACAATCTAGAGGCAGACATTGAGGGTGAATTCCCAATCAATCGTTATGGCTCTATCATTTTCTTTAACGACGAAAAAGGGCGCTTCAATGTAGGCTTCTCTGCATCGATCGACTTATTTAAGTCTCCAGATTTGAAGCAAGTTACGACACTTCCAAATGGTGCGAACTTCCCAAGAATCGTGACGGGTCCTCTTTACCAATTTGAACTTGGTGGCGGAAATGGCAACTATAAGATTTTTGCCATGGTTGATAAAAATGCTTTGTCTAGCCAAGGTCAACGTCTTGCAGGTATGGCTCTGCAAATGGACAACATTCGTAACAACTTCCCTTCAATTTCAATCACTCAGTCTTTCTTTAAAGGTGATAAGCGTTATGCATCTTTCACTCTTTACGGACCAAGAACTGTTAATGGTGTGACTATTCCAGGTGGTTTGTTCCTAGTTGGCGATATCAATATGATGATCAACCAAGCAACCAAGAACGTATGGGTGAATCAACCTACAGTTCACGGACCTGAAGCATCTAAATACCAAGATGCAAATGCACAGATCTTCTTAATGAAGCGTGCACAAAAGCTTCTTGCTGAAAACGGCATCTACTTGAAATTCAACTACTAAGAGTAAGTTGAAAAAAGAAAAGGCGGCTTAGGCCGCCTTTTTTATTTGGATTCTTGTGTTGGCGGATGCTCAGGAAGAATAATTGTAAACTCTGTGCCCACACCCACCTCCGAGCGAACCAGAATCTCTCCACCGTGATTTTGAACAATACCATATGAAATACTTAAGCCTAAGCCAGTTCCCTGCCCAACGCCCTTTGTAGTAAAAAATGGGTCAAATATCTTTTCCAATGTTTCAGCAGTCATTCCTTTTCCAGAATCTTGGATCGATATTTTCACTCGGCCTTTTTTATCAGCATAGCCTTTTAGGGGAGTCGTCGAAATCCAGATATTCCCGCCCCCTTCCATCGCCTGCAATGCATTGGAAAGAATGTTCATAAGCACTTGATTGATCTGACTGACATAACAATAAACGGTAGGAATTGGTTCATAATTTCTGTGAACCTCTATACGATTTTTAATTTCACCCTGCAGAAGATTCAATGTCGTATCTAAACACTGATGAAGATCTACTTCCTGCAGCTTTGCGGCCTCTAAACGAGAGAAGTTTCTTAAACCCAAGACGATTTCTTTTGTGCGACGAGCGCCGTCCTGACAAGAGGCAATCAGTTTAGGCATATCTGATTTTATATAATCAAATTCGATCTCGTCTTTTTTGGCCTTAATCAGAGTAGGATTTGTTTCGGCCACTTCCACCAATTCCATCAACTTTTTTGAATAATCATCAAGATGGGTGATATTTGAGTAGATAAACCCAATGGGATTGTTCAATTCATGCGCCACCCCGGCAACAAGCTGACCCAAAGAAACCATTTTTGCAGAGTGAACAAGTTTAGCTTGAGTCTCTTTTAACTCTCGATTGGTTTGCTCTAACTCGGCAATTTTCTTTCTGAGGTCTGCTCGAGCAGTCCAGATTTTCTTACTCATTTCATTGAAGGATTCCGTTAAAAGACCAATTTCGGTGTCATTTTTTACGGGAATAGTAACCGCTTGCTCCTGAGACTCGAACGACTGCAAGCCGTCCACTAGCTCATACAAAGGCTTTAAGAATAAACTAGTGATAAAGATCGCCGTAATTATAAGTAGCGCGATGACTGTACCCACCACCGAGAAAAAAGCTAAATTGACGTTCTTCAAAACTTCTTTGACGTCACTTTTTGAAGCGCCTACCGCGAAATAGAAGGTGCTGGTATCCCACTGCACTGGAATTACCAAAAATCCATAGGGCACCGAGCGCAAATTTAAGTCAAAAAAGGAAGTTGAATTCGGCTTGAAGTAGTCTCGAAAAAAATCGTTTTTATATAAATAGAGGTCCTGATGACTGCCTCCGACAAATTTACCTGTCGAAGAAAAAATCATCATTTCTAATTTCAAGCGCGACTTCATCTTTTCTAAAAAAGTTTTGTCTAGCTTTGTAGTTTGCTCTAGATATCCAATTACTTTTCCACCACTACTATTAATTCTGGAAATTAAGATTAGATCCAATCCATTATCTTTATTGCCCTCTACCAATCCAATTTCTTGATGATCTTTGAGATGCGCAATATATCGAGCTGCCAAAAAAACAGCGTCCTTTGCTGGAATGAAGCTCTTTATCTCGCTTCGGCCATCCTTAAATACAGAGGCCAACATTTTTCCTTCACGATTAAATACGGTCATCGACTGCCCGAAATCCTGTCGCAAAGAATTTGTTAAGATCCCCTTTAAAGTGCCGCCATCATCATCGGCCAAATGATATAGAAAGCTAGGATCCTTACTTTGGCGATCCCGCTTTGTCTGCATTTCGCTTTTATAGTCTAAAATAAACGTACTTATCTCGCGTCCATTCCCAGACAAGCGCAGCGATAGCTCGTTATCGATGGCTTTTTTGAATCTGGAAACCGAATAGATCGCAATAAAAGTAATAGGAACAATAGAAAACAACAAAAACCAAAGAATCAAAATTGTTCGCAATGATCGTTTGGGTTGCTTTCTTAAGGTTTTCACTTTTTAGCTTCTTCCGCAGTGATAATTAGACGAATAATTCCATCCGGCATCACGCGAGGATGCTTTTCCTTGGAAAGACGAAGCTTGCCATAGTTTGCCATGAATTGAGCCAGATCGGCGTATTTCGCAGCGGGAATTGTGAAGTGAAAATAGGCCGAGGCAGGACCTTTTCTCCAGCCCAAACTAACATCTCCAGCTTTTCTTCCACCAAGCTCTTCAATTTTCGATGTAAGCTTTGGCACACCAGCATCGAGGTTGGTAACAGATAGGTCCCCACGAAATAAAAATCCACCTGATTGTGCCTCGGGTATCCCCTTAGGTAAGGCTGCTCCGCTAGTTGCAGCAACTGCAGTGTTCGCAGCATTAATTGGCGCCTTCTTCGCGGCATCTTCCGCTTTTTTATCCAAGCCAGTAAGAGACGTCGGCGTCCCACTTGTTGTAGATTTTGCCGCTAACTGTTCAGCTTTTTTTGCATCGATCTCTTTTTGTGCTTCTTGAGCTGCCTGAAGTGGGGCAGAAGTTTTGATACCCTCATCTTGAAACTGCCCAGGCTCTTCAACTGCACCAACCTGCGTATCACCGCCATTGCGGGAAACCTCGGCTAAAATTATGTCTTCACTACCTCGCCCCGGAAGAGCGTTCATCATTTTATCCCAGGGCACTGCCACTAAGACTGTAACAATCACACCGACAATAACTAAAGCTTCAAGTCCCCACTTTACACCGGTAGGCCATTTGTCAAATCGAGTTTTCTTGAAAAGCTCGGTTACGTAAGTAGTCGGCTCAGATATCTCGTCAAGGACACTGCTAGAAACATTGGTTCTGGCAAGCTGATCTACATATTGCAAACCTAGCTGCATTTTTTCCAGATCTAGTTGAGCCTCCCGTGAAAACTTCACGTGGTCCGAAACGGCCTTTTTTCGAATGGGATCCAATTTATCGATTAGATAATCAAACAATAACTCTTGCCCCACAAAGTGCGAGACTTCGCGCTGACCGTTTTTTGCTAACGGAATATTTCGATGTTTATTTTCCATCACTATCTTCTTGTTGGTTGAGTCATTGCGCCTAGCTTACGTAGAGCTCTGGCCATTCGATAACGGACAGTTCCCTCTGTAATTCCTAAAGCTTGCGCTATATCTTCGTCATTTATACCAAGAATTTTAGACCAGATAATCACTAGCAACTCGTCTTCGGTTGCATTCTTTTGAAACTCTTTCCATGGACCCAAATCAAAACCTTTGGGCAAGATCCAATTTTTATCACTGTTTACAGAGGGATGGCCACGCAGAAGCTGACCCTGGTTCTCGTTCCATACACGTTCGGTCGCCCAGACTACGGCCACCGCTGTTTTTAGTTGTTTATCTTTTTTTAACTTATCAGAGATCAATACCAAAGCCTTGCTTGCAGCTTCCATGGCTCTATTTTCATCCAAAAATGCAAAATAAGAAAATAGCGCCAAAGATTTAATATCTGCTTCGGTCATAAACACCTAAGAATTAGTCAATGCAAAGCTGACGTAGAAGATCCAAATTATCTAACACTTTGCCCGACCCCATAACAACGCAGCTAAGTGGGTCTTCTGCAATCGAAACAGGAAGACCTGTTCGCTCACGAAGCAAGACATCCAAATTTGCCAACAAAGCGCCACCACCGGTAAGAACAATTCCGTTATCAACAATATCTGAAGCTAACTCTGGTGGAGTTTTTTCTAATGCTGTTCGAACGGCATCGACAACTTCAGACAAAGGATCCATTAAAGCATCATTGACCTGAGAACTGGTGATTTCAATAGTCTTAGGGGCTCCTGCAACCAAATCACGGCCTTTAATTTCCATGACTTTTTCTTCTTCAAATGGATAAGCGTTTCCAATTTGAATTTTGATATTTTCAGCAGTTCTTTCACCGATCAAAAGATTAAACTGACGACGAACGTAGTTTACAATGGCTTCGTCAAACTTATCTCCAGCAACTTTGATTGATTTACAGTAAACGATACCACCCAATGAAATAACAGCAACACCGGTAGTACCACCACCCATATCAACTACCATATTTCCAGATGGCTCTGTGATAGGAAGTCCAGCGCCGATCGCAGCAGCCATTGGTTCCTCGATCAAATAAACTTCACGAGCTCCCGCAGATTGAGCCGCCTCTTTAACAGCACGCTTTTCAACCTGAGTGATTTCATAAGGAACACAGATAATGATACGAGGACGAATAAAACTTTTTTTCTCGCCCAATGATTTAGCGATGAAATATTTTAGCATTGATTGCGTGACTTCAAAGTCAGCGATAACACCATCCTTGATAGGACGAATCGCAACGATACTACCAGGAGTTCTTCCAAGCATTTCCTTTGCTTCTTTACCAACTGCAAGGACTCGGTTTTGCATTCCGCGATAATTTTTTTGAACAGCTACAACTGAGGGCTCATCTAGAATGATGCCTCTACCTTTAACATAAACTAGGGTGTTTGCTGTTCCCAAGTCGATTGCAATATCGTTAGAAAAATAATCTGTAATTTTGTCGTAAAAAGCCATTTGGACTCTCGTTTTAAAAGTTGCCTATCCGGTTGTATCCAGAAAAGTCTAGTAACTTCAAAAACGGGAGTCAATGCAGATATTTAGACTCACTTGTTGTCTTTTGACGCGGGCGCACAGCTAATCTGTACGTCGGCCCCGGTAACACTATCTCGATGTCGAACATCCACGCCGGCTCGCAATCGTGCCTTAACAAGTATTCTTTTGTGTAAATCTATATCGTTCGCTTCGATCGTGATCTCGTCGTCGATCGACTTTTCAGAGGGAGAAAGACGAATTCTAAGCGCACCGATGTCAGGACTTTTCGTGATTTCCTTTTCTAGACCACTTGCGCGATTCCAAGGAATGCGAAGTGATTCGACTCTTCCCCGAGCCCTGGGCGAGCTATCCTTCCATTGGCAAACAACGACATCACTTGCTGAAAATGTAGGCGCAAAACTTTCATCCATAACGCACTCGCCAACAAACTTTTTCTGTGTCGACTCATTTTCAAAACTCATTTGTAAACGACCACCTAAGCCTGTCGAGACCGACGTTACAATCCCCGCTTCGGCCAGCCTGTGATTCAATGTCATTACCGAAAGCATGCCTTCGGAAATTGGCCTCATCGTCACATAGGACAAACCAAAACGCTTAATTAGGCCACCCAAAAGTTGATAGATCTTTTCGGAACGCCCATCCCAAAAGAAGCTTTTTTGAGCCGAGGCATTTCCCAAAAATTTTAGGCCTTGAGATGTGTCCTCCCCATAAACCCGACAGCTGGACGAGTTTTTATTTATAAATTCTGTGGGCTGAGACATATTCGCTGAATCGCAGTCCAACTTATAAGCCATCGCACGCATAGCGGCTGCGCAGTTGTTGTTGGCAACGTCGTCCTTCAAAGCTGCGCAATACTGTGATCGATCCGTAAATTCTTTTTTACCGGTCGAGCAAGACCAGTCATTAAACTGATAAGACTTAAAAAATGAGGACTCAACGACGCCACCGGGAAGATTGGCATTTGAGCTTGGAGAGGCCGGCCCCATATTCGGTGAGGCATTTACTCCACCATCTTTGCCGGCTTTTTGGCACCCGGAAATAACTGTCACTGCGATAAGGGCAGCTCCAGCTAAAAGAGTTTTCAAATCATGACGTGCGGACATAAAATAGGTACTCCTATCCGATCAGGAGCTACTTCAAATCCAGAACCAACTTCTGCAAGCCTATAGAAGATCTGGCCTGTCTAACTTTGAGACAGGTGCCAGTTTGGGAGCTAATTTACAGATGCCTCTCGGGTTTCTTCTGTGGGTAGGTTTCATGCCAGGCTGCTATATTTGAATAGACGCCGGGTATCCATGTGTCTCGAATTGAGAAATCCACACCTCTGAAGGATCTTTAGCATAAACGATTCCTCATTCTGATAGCTGTAGGCCATGGCCTTTAGAACTCTGATTTTATTGTTAAGTCCTTCACTGATTGCAGTCGTTAAATTTGATCGTATATAGGCTTCGATATTGATCCGGTACTTGCGAACTTGCAGTGCAAACTTCCGAAGTGGCAGCAACTTCGAATCTCGAACCAACCCATACCATTTTGCCAAGCGTGATCTAAACCCGTGGACACCTTTTTCTTCTAAAACCTTATGGAAATACTCAACGATAATCATTGCGTTTGAAATATTCGTATTTAACACTTTTAACTTTCCTAGCATATTATTCTCCTCGATAGATAAAACAGCATCTCGCTCTAAAAACATGAACCTTCTCGATGGTGACAACATGATTTCTTCGAACTCTTTTTTGTTCTTTTTTGCCTTTTGAAACTCTTCTTTTCTGACTTTTTCAAAGTATTCGTTCATGCTCTGAACCAAGTGGAATCGATCAATCGCAATCTCTGCATTGGGACAGAGTTTACTCACGGCTTGGAAGTAGCCAGGGTTCATGTCTATTGAAAAAAACTCCACTGATAATCGCTGGGGTCTTGATAGAGTTTTTAAACACGTTGCTAAGGCCATAGCATCCCTACCAGCAGCGTTAGCAATCACCTTTGCAGCCTTCGTACACACTAAGTTTGTTACGAACTTTACGGTCCATCGTGGTGCAAAAGGGTGCTCTCTTTTGGTTTCAGTTTCAGTCTTAAAGTGCACCTCGTCAGCACTCATACGAGAAACATCAAGATCTTTTGTAAACCTGTTTACATCTAAATTCTTTTGCATTTCTCGCATACGCCACTGATCCATTTGCCATAAAGTCTTTGGATCTGAACTCAAGGTCCGGGCCGCAGCAGCACAGGTGGTTTCTTCCATGAGTCGACCCGCGGTTTCGACAAAGCTGCAGCTATGGCCTTTGAATTTTGAATGGATCCCTGAAACCTTAGAGCGTTGGATTTTATTGCATACGGGACAAAGTCCTCGTGGATATCGTAAATGAATAACGACGTCCTTAAAGAGCCCCAGAGGGGGTACTTTAAGGTCTCGATAGCTCCATTGATGGAATTCCAATAAGGGATGCTCGCAGTCCGCGCAGCAGGCGCGGGACCACGGTAACTCTGCCGAAAGCCGACAAGACACAAAGTCCTCTGAAAGCTCCGCGTTGGTAATATTTAAATCTTGCAGACCTAATAAGCTGTTGATCAAATGATGAAGGTCCATTCTTGGCCTTTGTAATTTTTTTTTCGTAGTAAAAAAATCAAATCACAAGGTTCGCCAAGATGGGCCTTTTTATTTCAAGAGACACAACGCAAAAAGCCGGTCACGATGACCGGCTTTACCCCAGGGTATGGGAGCGGGAAGCTCCCATGACAGGATGTCTTTTTTCTTAAGTACCCACAGCTCAATCCCGAGACCCTTTACAGATGGTTCTTCCAGGCCAGTTCTTTTTCGATATAGTTTCGAATCAACTGCTTTTCGTCGTCTGTGCGTTTTTGACTCCAGCCAAGTTCCTTCTGAAACACTTTAGCAACATCGTCTAACTGAGAAATGCCATGATCTGATGTCGCCAAAAACAACGGAACTCGTCGAGTATAGAAATCTACTAAATGGAAACACATCGTATGATGAATGGCCTGCCAAGCTTCAAGCTGCCAATAACCAAAATCTTCAGGATTTTCGACCAAGATAGATTCGGCTTCCATTCCATAACGATCCACCAAACGTTGCACAACACTCTCGGATAACGAAAAGTCTTTTGCTAACAGGCTCACACTTGCCTGTGCTTGCTGAAAGGCTTCGACACTTGTAAAAGGAGACAGCGGTAGAGTCGTATCAGCTTCTTTAAATTTTACTTTCTCTTCGATAGTAAAAAATTTTAATGCCTCGTTCACAACTTGTTCAGCCATCAAGCGATAAGTTGTATATTTACCACCAGCGACAAATGTCACCCCAACTGAATCAGAGAAGATAACATGTTCTCGACTTGTTTTTCCTTCAGAGTCCGAACCATCATTCACTAAGGGCCGAACCCCTGCATAACTGGCTATAATGTCTTCTTTAGTCAGTTTGGCGCCGGGAAAATAATCATCAACAATCTTTAAAAGATATTTAACATCCTCCGCGGTTGCCTCTACATTTTCGGGCGACCCAGTAAAGTCCGTATCTGTGGTCCCGACAATAATCATCTCATGACGAGGAATTCCAAAAACAATACGGTTTGATTTTTCAGCCGCCATAACAACCGCCGAAGTAAGCGGCAATCGATTTTTGGGCAATGTAAGGTGAATCCCTTTCGTTGGCCGCAAAATATTTTTCCACTTCTGAATTAACTCGGCACCCAGCTGATCTGTCCAAGGCCCTACACAACTAATAACATGTCGTGCGTGGACCACAAATTCTGAGTCTCCGACAAGATCTTTACAACGTACTGAATGAATCATCCCATTTGAAGAAATATTTGCGCCCGTGGCTTTTACATAGTTCGCACAGACCGCGCCAAGCTCATTAGCTGCCCGCAAAGTTTCAAGCACCAAGCGATCATCATCCATGTAGGCGTCCGAATACACGAAACTTCCAGCTAGACCCTGTTTTTGAATGTCTGGCATTCTTTCTATAGTTTCTTGGTCATCTAGCCGTTCGTGCATTTCCGGGGCCTGAAATAAAGATAGAGCATCGTACAACCACATACCCAGCCCCATTTTAAACATACCTACTCTGCTATTTTCATAAAGCGGAAGCATGAAGCGCAAGGGATGAACCAAATGTGGAGCCATTTCAAATAATTTGGTGCGTTCGTTTAAAGCTTCAAAAACTAAACCAAATTCAAGGTTCTCTAGATAACGAATACCGCCGTGAATAAGCTTCGAAGATCTTGAAGAAGTGCCACTTGCAAAATCAGAAGCTTCGACAAGCGCAACTTTTAAACCTCGAGCTGCCGCATCCCGAGCGGCACCTGCGCCTGTGATTCCACCGCCAATTATTAGCAAATCAAATTTTTGTTCTGGAAGCTTTTTGATATTTTCTTGTCTGGTTGCAAATGAAAATGCTTTCATCACTATCCCTTCGTCGTTCGAATAAATAATGTATCTGGCTTCCATGAGGTGATCTTAAAAGGTGCGAACAACATCTGAGCGCGATCCGAGTTAGGAAGATAGACCCGTTGAAAATGCTTTTCCCTAGAAAGTCGATAAGCAAGATCCCCTAAAAAAAAGAAAACTTCGTCGTTTTCAGCGCTAATATGCTCGACCCACAAACTCTGAGTTTGTCCTTCAAAAAAGAGTAATGGCTGGCCAATAAAATAGCCCAGCAATTCACCCTCCGAGGACCATTTAGATTTTTTCTCTTGGTCCCGCACAAGAAAGCTCCAACCAAGTCCCAAGTGATGCTCTAAGGCCTCTTTTCGAGTTCTTGAATTCCATTGAGCAAATATTCTTTCGGCTTCATCTGGGATTTGTTTTTCTAAAATACGCGCTTCAAAATCTAGTATTTCTTCTAAGTCGTGAATCGTAGTAATGCGGCTAAAAGACGTCATAGTTCCCGCCTCATATCGGTTGTCAATTAAGACTCTATTTCATACTATAGACCCATGAAATACAAACAATATTCCCCTGATATCTGGCATAAGATAGAACAAGCTGTAGACGATGTTTTAAAGGTCGATTCAAATCCAGTGGCCGCGTTTGATGCCGACGGAACTCTTTGGGACATTGACCTAGGCGAGACTTTCTTCAATTATCAAATTGAAAATAAATTAGTTCCGCTCCCTAAGGATCCCTTCCAGCACTATGAAGAGATGAAAAAAATTAATAATGATCCTCGGTCGGCTTATTTGTGGCTTGCCCAAATTAATAAAGGTCAGAATATTGATGCCGTTCGCAATTGGGCTCAGAAAGCGGTCGACGAACAAGCTCCACTTCCTATCTTTGAAGAACAACAAAAGCTTATTTCATTGTTAAAACGTAAAGGTGTCGAAATCTATGTCGTCACTGCATCGATCAAATGGGCCGTGGAACCAGGAGCATTGAGTTTCTATGGAATTCCCAATCAAAACGTGATTGGCATTCAGACTAAAGTCCTGGACAAGAACATCACCGATTTGCCCGAAGGCATTATCACCTACCGCCAGGGAAAAGTAGATGCTCTTTTAAATGCCACCAACGGCAAAAAACCTTTCTTGTGTTCAGGGAATACAATGGGGGACTTTGAACTTCTAACTTCGGCAACTCATATTGCTTTAGCTGTCAGTGCCGCAAGCCAGGATGATAAAATATATAGAACTGAAAGAGAGCTTCAGAATCAAGCTAGCCTGAAAGGTTGGCTTGGTCATCGCTTCATATAAAAAAGGGAGGCTACAGCCTCCCTTTTTTTACTGTTCAATTTTACTGTCCAACTACTTTTTCGATTTCACTGATTTCTTTTGGAACCGAACTGGTCATGTTCTCGCAGCCTGTAGCTGTCACCCGCACATTGTCTTCAATACGAATCCCAATGCCGCGATACTTCGAAGGCGCTGAAGTGTCATCTGCCGGGATATAAAGTCCTGGCTCGACCGTAAAGCACATGTTTGCCTCGATCGGACGTGGCTCACCTTTTTTATAGTATAAGCCAGCATCATGCACATCCATACCTAACCAGTGACCAACTCCATGCGGATAATATTTCTTGTGCTGAAGTGCCTGAATAACATCTTCTTTTCGACCGTTCAACAAACCCAACTCCAACATCGCATCAGTTAACATCGATGTTGCCATATCATGCATGTCTTTAAAAACAATTCCCGGTTTTACAAAATCAATAATCGCCTTTTGAACTTTCAAAACGGCCTCATATACACGGGCTTGCTCGTCAGTGAATTTTCCATTCACCGGATATGTGCGCGTGATATCACCGGTATAATAGTTAAACTCAGCACCAGCATCTATTAATAACAAGTCGCCATCTTTGCAAACTTGATCATTAAAGTTGTAGTGCAAGGTCGTCGCTGCATTACCGGACGCCACAATATAATTATAACCTTCGCGGGCAGCGCCTTTTGAATAAAAATGATGAGCCAAAACAGCCTGCACCTGGCGCTCTGAAACTCCAGGACGAGTGAATCGCATTGCCGCTAAATGAGCCTGAGCAGTGATTTCGCAAGCCTCGCGCATGTGATTTAATTCATAGTCTGACTTTACTAAGCGCGACTCTCCGATCAAAGTATCTGAATCATGGATCGATAGAAGACCATAGCCAGTGCGCCCTCGCATCTGCCGACTTGTCTCTAGAACCTCTTGCATAAGATGATCAACATGAGCGTTCTTAAATAAACGATAATAAAGACGATCTACGTCCGCCAACAACTTTGGAGCGATGCTCTTGAAATCATCGATCAAATAGGCTTTATCGACTTTAAATTCTTGCTCGCAACCTTCAGGGCCATATCTAAAACCATCCCAAGTTTCACGCTCACGATCTTTTTTGCGCACAAACATAACTGTCTCGGGACTGCAACCTGGACGGTAAACTAAAATGGATTCTGGTTCTTCCCAACCAGTAAGATAATACAAATTTGTATCTTGGCGATAAGGGAAGTGGACGTCATGATTTCGAATCATCTCGGGATGAGAAGCCACGACCAAAGCGGCTCCTTTTAAAGATTCAGCTAGTTTCCGACGACGATCTGCAAACACTGTCATGCTTTCGCTTGGCTTTCTCACAATCTACCTCTTTATTCCTTACAATCCCCAAGGTGCTAAAAACTTATTTAGCACCGTCTTACTTAAATCAGCCCCTTTGATCATGATCTCTCTGGAGCGATCTATATCTACTATACTATACTCATTTATCGGAATCGACAAACTGGCATCGACCCCATATCTTGCCAAAGCCTTCTGATCCGCAAAGTTCCATAAAATAGTGCTCGAGGTATCAAGATTTGCCCCCTTGCCACCCTGTGGCCCAAGAACCGAAACGTAAACCACGTAGTTAGCCCCCCGACTTCTTAGGTACTGAGCAATCAAACCGATATCCATAGGATGCGCCACGTAGCCTTTATAAGGACTCAATAAGGGCGGCAAAGGCATACAATACGAAATCGCTTCGCGCAAATAACTACGACTCATAACAAAACCTTCAGAACGAGCCAGCATATACGAAGGACAAGCAAAAGGAATGCGGGTTTTATCCGTTTGACTGTTCCCAACAGCATCATAAAGTAACGAAGACAACTGATCCATCGAACCTGGCTCTAATTGCCGAGTGATAAAATTTCTTTTCATGACGTCTTCAGATTTAATCTTACTGAGCTGCCATTGCACATCGTTGACAGAGCCACGATAAGCATAAAGGCCCGCAACCAATGCGCCCCACTCGATGCCCGAAATCACTTGCACAGGAACCTTTCGGCTCTGTAGCTCTTGCAGAAAGCCAACATGAGCAAATGCCTTCGCGCCGCCTGGTCCAAGAATAAATGCAAATTTAGGAATTGTTTTGGTTGGAGTCTTCGCAACCAAAACATCTGGCAATGCTTCGGTTGGAGCTACTGGCTCGGTCTCTAAAACCTCTGAAGGCATTGAAGTCCCCAAACCCTCTGGGCGGCTTTCGCCACCGGTTCGATGATCACTTGAAACGCTCACGCCCGAACTGTCAGTAGGTGAACCCGCTTTGCCGTCTCGAGTTTTTAAATTAAAAGACTGACAACCGACCAAAAAAGCCAGCGATAAAATAAAAATAAAATTACGGCTTTTCAGCCCAAATAAAGAATTCATGATTGCCATCCTTTCCCTGAATTGATGAATCAAAATAATCCTTCACCATCATTCCAGAGCCTAGAAGTTCGGTCTTAATTTTCTTCTCTACTTCCAAATAGAGCGACACATCTTTCACGATTCCGCCCTTTCCTAGACCTTGAGCACCGACTTCGAACTGGGGTTTTACTAGACTTAATACAATTCCACCGGGCTTAAGTAAGTTCACAAATTGGTGCGCAATTAAAGTCATAGAAATAAAAGAGACATCCATAACAATTAAGTCAAATCCATCGCTTGGAATCAACGATTTGAATTCAGGATGATCTCCCAGCGCGCGCGCATTAACACCCTCTAAAAATTTTAAACGATTTTCATTTTTTAATGTGGGATGCACTTGATCATGCCCGACGTCGACACCCACAACACTGGCGGCTCCTGACTTCAGCAAGCAATCGGTAAAACCTCCAGTTGAAATTCCAATATCCAAACAATGTTTGCCTTCGACTACGATCTGCGTGTGCTTAAGGGCGCCTTCAAGCTTTAGCCCCCCTCGTGAAACATAGCGACTGACCGGCCCTTCCAGAACCCGAATATTCATTGTTGGATCTACTTTGAAGCTCGGCTTCTTTAGAACCTTACTGGTATCGCCATCCACAAGATTTACCTGGCCAGAGTCAATCATCTCCTGCGCCTGAGACCTCGATGCTGCAAATTTATTTTCCACCAACCAAATATCAAGTCTCATTTTTCACGCTTTTGATTGAATTCAACTAGATACTCAAGCATCGGAAATCTTGAAACTGCATTTAAACTTTGGTGACATTCATCGCTAATCTTATCTAGCAATTGTCGGGTTTGGTCTATACCCATCATAGGAACAAAGCTACGCCCCTCTTGGGCCTTGTCTTGATGATCTAAAATATCATCGGCCACCTGAAAAGCCAGCCCAAGACTTAGACCAAATTTTCGAATATGTTCGATATCGCTTGGCTTAGCCCCAGCAATCAATGCGGCACCTTCAGCCGCGACCTGTATAAGGGCCCCAGTCTTCAACTCGTGAAGAAGACGCAGCTCTTGTTCAGAAATATTTTTAGCTCCGCGCAAGTCCAAAGCTTGCCCACCGACCATGCCTTTAATGCCTGCGGCCTTTGAAAGCATCTGAACTAAAGTCATTGCTAAAAAAGCGTTATCCTTATAATTTTCTGCTATTACCGAAAAGGCCTCTGTCAAAAGACTGTCTCCGGCCAATAAAGCAAACGCCTCTCCGTAGACCTTGTGATTAGTTGGTTGGCCTCTGCGGAAATCATCATTATCCATACAGGGCAGATCATCGTGAATTAACGAGTAAGTATGAACCATTTCAACAGCACAAGCAAAAGGAAGAACCTTTTCCGCAGGAGCATTGAACATTTCTCCAACTAACAATGCCAGAACTGGCCTAAATCTTTTTCCCCCGCCATTTGTGGAGTACTTCATAGACTCTAACAAATACTGAATTGGTTCTCCGTGCGGCAGCTGCTGATCTTTAAGCGAATTTTTCAGCCATTGATCTATTAGATCAATTCTATTTTTAATTTCTTGCTCGCAGTGGATAAATAGATCCATAACTATTCGTCGTCCATTGCAAAGTCTTTGGCTTCGACTTTACCACTTTCATCAACAGAAACTAAAAGCTTCACTTTAGCGTCGGCTTCGTTCAAGCGCTGATGGCATTCACGAGAAAGCTTTACACCCTCTTCAAATAGCTTTAATGATTCATCAAGTGCTAAATCGCCTTTTTCCATTTTTTGTACAATTTCTTCCAATCGTCCGAGCTTTTTTTCAAAATCCATGCACTAGCCTTTCACTTGATCGATTGTTGCTTCGGCCTGCCCCTCGGCAAGACGAATTGAAATACGATCTCCGATTGATATTTGATTAACTGATTTAATAACTTCTTTTTCTTTTGTCACAATGGAATAACCCCGATCCACGACCTTCAAGGGGCTTAAAGAATCTAGTATCCCCATAGAGCGTTGCAGCTTGGCCTCTTTACGCTCTAGAAGACGGGTCATCATTCGAGTCAGGCTATTGAGCTGATGCTGAACTTCTTTGCGATTTTCTGCGATCAAATCTGACGGGTGCACCAAACGATGTTCAAGCACAACCAGCCTGTTCTTAGTATTTTCCAACCTGCGCTGAATAGCCATTTCCAATCTATTTAGCAAATCATCATTTCTAATTCTTAAGTCTTCTAAACGGCGTTTGGGATCTACGAGGCGGCGTGAAAGGCTGTCAATTTTTTGCAAAAGCATCTTCATCTGCTTTTGCATTGCCAGATTTAACATGCGCTTCAATGACTGGATTTTTTGGCTTAATTCAATAGAACTTCTAGCCACAAGTTCTGCGGCCGCAGAAGGAGTTGGCGCCCGAAGATCCGCAACAAAGTCAGCAATCGTAAAATCAATTTCGTGGCCAACCGCGGAAATGACCGGAATTGGTGAAGCTGCAATGGCCCGAGCCACTCGCTCGTCATTAAAACACCACATATCTTCAATCGAACCACCGCCGCGACCACAAATAATAACATCCACGTCGGGAATCATTGCCGCTTTCTTTAGAGCCTCTACAATCTGTAAAGCCGCCGCATCCCCTTGAACTAAGGTCGGCACAATTGTCACGGGCACTGAAGCCGCTCGACGAGACAAGATATTTAAAATATCCCGTATCGCGGCACCAGTTGGCGAAGTCACGATAGCAACATGCTTTGGCAACGTGGGAATCGCACGTTTTTTTGCAGGATCAAACAAGCCTTCTTTTTTTAGTTTTTCTTTTAACTGCTCGAAAGCCTTTTGAAGCGCCCCTGCGCCGACAGGCTCCATCATATCACACACTATCTGATAATTGCCGCGAGGCTCATAGACGGCAATGCGGCCTCTGGCCAATACTTCTAAACCATCATGAATTTTAAATTTAAGTCGTGAATTGTTTCCGCGAAACATCACCGCTGAAATTTGCGATTTAGCATCTTTAAGGCTGAAATAATGATGACCTGAAGTGTGCGCTTTAAAATTAGAGATCTCCCCACGCACCCAAACCAATCCTACTTGCCCTTCAAGAATTTGCTTTATCTGAAGATTCAATTGCTCGATGGTCAATACCGTAGGCTCGGACCGCAGAATATCTTCCGGGGCACTCGCTTGCGCAATATTGCTGGTTCGCTTTAGGGGTTGGTTGGCCGAGTCGCTCATTGCTCAACAAACTAGCGATGGCCCAGTATCGAGTCAATCTCTACGGCGTCGGACTACAGCGTCGAATACCAAATATTCTGAACACTCCACAGACCACCGACAAAAAAGCAAATCCAAGCCAGCGGTTTATGCCGACCTAGCTCTGAATATGCCTGCGCCATGCGCTGTTGGCCGACCCGTACGAAAAACGGAAGCTCAAGCACAAGCACCATTAAAAATCCATAGAAAAAAACCAAAAAAGGAAAGATAAAATCTAGTTTTTGAGGTGTCATAGTCTCTTTTTCGGAAAATATTTAAAAACTAAGAGTCCTGTTTGATTGAAGTCAGCTACCAAATTCGCTAGAATAAAAACATAAGGTTCGATGGCGTAAGTCTCTTCGAAAATAAGCCTTACAAGCACATGATCGGGGGCTGTCCCTGACGATGGTGAGCAAGCCCAGCTCGTACTGGGAAGCCTAAAGTCGTTACTATGGCCACCCACCTGGTGAAAAAGAGGTTTAGTTTCAGAGTAGCCACGGGCCTTTTTTTATTTTCAATATTTCATTTCTGCTTCTTATTATCTTGATACAAGACCTCGGTCCAAACGCCTAGAAAACCGTCTCAACCTGAGAAGATTTATTTAAACTTTGTTAGAAATTTCAAGCACTTTGCATTCAGCCACCAACTAAAATTCCGATAAGTTAAGGGTGAAATTTACTTTCTTCTATTCGCCTATTTTGCTTTTGATCGCCACTGGCCTTCTGACAGGTTGTGGTGATGCGGGCTTTTCAACCAAGACTAGTGGCAAAGCAACAACCGTTCAATACAAGGCCGAACCAAGCTACGATGACACTCCAAAGACGATCGTTCCCGAGTCTGGCTACACAACAATTACGGTTACCGGTACAGCTCAATATCAAAGACGTCGCTTTGACTCTTCCGTAGGAAGCAATGGAGCTTTAATCTCCACCCTCGACACTTATGCCATTCCCTGCGCCGAATTTAATGTTTATGACAGCTCTGGAACTATTGTCCAAGCTGGCTCTACAAATACGGATGGTACTTTTTCATATCAGCTTTCAAGCAAACCTGCGACTTACACGATGGTCGTTAGGTCACGCGCTCTGAATAACTGCTTAAAAGTCAGCGTGCTTTCCGATATCAATTCAAACTTACCTTACGGAGTCGAAAAAACCGTCACAGTTGCTGGCTCGACTATTTCGGGTTTAAGTCTTGTCGCCTCAGGGAGCGAATCAGTCAGCACTCTTATTGAAGGGGGCGCCTTCAATATTTTAAATCAAATCTATAAAGCCAATAAATATATGAGAGACAAAGGAATCTTGGCTGCAGGAGCCAGCGCCGACAAAGTCTCTGTCTATTGGCAAGCCGGCTTCACTCCCTATGCATATTACGGCTATCCAACATCGCCAATTTCATTTTATGAGCCTGGCCAATCTAAACTTTATATTTGCGGTGGCATTCAAGGAGATGTGAAATCCTCTGATACTGATCACTTTGATGACTCGGTCATTTTGCACGAATACGGTCATTTTCTGGAGGACCGCTACTCGAAATCCGACTCTCCGGGGGGCTCTCACAATGGTGACTTCTTGATTGATCCGCGCTTAGCGTGGAGTGAGGGCTGGGCCAACTTTTTACAATCAGCAATTAAGAATCACTTTAGTGATACTGACAAAGACTATTACACAGATACCTATGGTTACAAAGAGACTGCTGGCGATGTTTCCGGCTTCGGAGTAGGTGTTCGCTTTAAGTTGCACGCGGATCTTTCCTTAGGCGCAAACTCTACGATTAAGGACAAACCAAATTACGCTGGCGAGGGAACCTTCCGCGAACTCGGAGTCGCCCGCACTCTTTATAAATCAATTTTAACTAGCTACGAATCCAGTAAATCCGGAGGCAATATTCCATTTGGAAGTATCTGGAAAGCGTTTACAGCCTTCAATGATAGCACGGCTTATCTGACCAACTTCGCCCTGTTTGCTGCGAACTTAAAGTCCCAAATGACGACCGATGGCCTATGGGCTTCGCGCTCTACTAATATCGGCGCAATTTATGATGAAGAAATGCAGCCAACTTCAACGTCTGAATACGGTGCCCTTCTTTCACAGAGCGCTAGCACTTGCGCAGCCTCAATGAGTACCGCTACGAATTCGTACTACGGCAGCGAGTGGCGCTCGAATCAATTACGTTCTAATGATTTTTATGTGATCTATTACAACCCGTCTTCACCAACCACCATCGAACTTGAAAAGACCTCAAGCGATAGCGTTGACTTAGACTTGTACATTTATAGTCGCGATTACACTTATCAAGAAACATCCTCGACGAAATCCAACTCTAGCCTTTTGAAGACTTCGGCAACTCGCTCTGCGACAGCAAAAGAGACAATCTCTTTATCCGGCTTATCAGCAGGATACTACGTAGTGAATGTAAAAGCTTATACCGAGAGTGCCGTTTACTCTGGCGGGACCGCAACTTACCAACTTCGTAACACACAAGCAGCCTCAGGAGGCTACCTATGTCCAACAAACCAAACTATTCGCTAAGAAAGTGGATTGTCTTTGTGGTCGGCGGTATGTCCATCGGAGCTACCGGTATGGCTGTAATTCATCTATCTAAGAAGAATGCTCAGGCCCTTCGCCAGCCAGCCAGCATTTCCCACTCATGGGGACCAGTCAGTGTTGGCAAGCACCTGACTCCCATTCGTGTTGTCTTAGAAACCCCCAAAGTACCTGAGTCGGCTAGTTCGGAAATCATCCTGCGCGGAGCCGTTCAAGCAATGCAAGAAATACCAGAATCTATGGATTATCATTGGATTCTTCCCCCCGAGGTCGTCGTTGTCGATGGACAAATCGATGGAGAACTGCCTTCGTTAGCGATGGGACGATTTCATATTTTAGAGCTAACTGTTAGAAACTTCAGCAAAGAGGACTTTCAAAATATCTCTCTGGAAGCAAAAGGAAAAACCTCAGGCATGGGGGGCAGCGCCTCGATCAGCTCTCGCCCCGAGGACACCATGGAATCCCTAGGCGTGCAGATGCGCAAAGAAGTCTATCGCGCGACAGGAAAATAAAAAAGCCCGGCAAAAACCGGGCTTTTTTATTTAGAAGCTCTAAATCACTACATGTTAGAAGCTTTACGACCGTAAAACTTCTTTTTCAAGTCAGTCGTAACTTCCTGAATCGTATAATTCAATGTGATATTGAACAACTCATCAGAAGATACTTTATACATTTCACCGATTTTTTTAAGAGTCTTCAATGGAGGCTGAGACACTCCACGCTCCCAGTTAGATACGAACTGAGGAGTTGTATAACCAAGACGATCTGCTACTTCTTTCTGAGAAAGGCCCGCAGCTTCGCGTTTGTCCTTAAGGTACTTACCAAGATTAACGTCTTTCTTTTGCATATGAACCACCTTTACAACAACAAGTTTAGCAAACAAACAAAGTATTGATCAATACTTCGGAAGCAAAATAAACATTACAACTGAATGCAAAAGGTCTCTCGTTTCGAGAGACCCTCACAATTCATTACAATAACTATGTTATCTTGTTCAAGAATGATCAACCCTAATTATAAGGAATAACCTCAATTTGAGGATTGAACTCGTCTCTCAAAATTCCTTCAATCGCCATCAATGTTCCTGTCGTAGAGCTTGGACAAGTTCCGCAAGCTCCTTGATAGAATACATACAGCTTATTCTCTTCATACTTTAGAACATCAATATCTCCACCGTCACCCTGCAAACCAGGGCGAACCGTGCGATCTAAAATCTCTTCGATCTGCTGTAGCTCGGGGCTTAATTCTTTACGACGAAGGATCTTTTCATCGGCCACGGTCTGATTTGGATTGTGAACTGCCATACCCCGTTGGATAACCGCACAAACCGCCTCATGAAGCTGTTCGACATCCGAATCAAACGTATGAGTGATTGTGATTACATTCTGAAAGAAATGAACTTGCTTAATTCCCTCGACCGCAAACAAGGCTGCTGCCAACGGGTTTTGATCCGCCTCTTGAATACTAGCGTAAGTGGCTTTTCCCTCATTCAATACCGGCTTATCCAGGACAAACTTCCAAGCATTTGGGTTCGGGGTGGCTTGAATTCGAATTAATGTATCTTGTGTGCTCATACTAACATCCCTTGTGCCTTCTTTACGGCTTGTATAAAAATTTGCACATCTTCAAAATTATTATAAATACTAAAAGAAGCTCGAACCGTCCCCGGTATTCCAAAGCGTTCCATCAATGGTTGTGTGCAATGATGACCGGCGCGCACCGCCACGCCCATTTGATCCATAATTTGGCCAACATCTGAATGATGGGCTCCCTTAAGAATAAACGACAGAATGGCACCTTTGTTCGCTGCCTCGCCAATGACCTTAATACCATCAATTTTTTTAATTTCGGTGGTAGCGTAATCCAGCAACGCCATTTCCCAGGTGTGTACCTGCTGAAGGTCTAAACGTTGAAAATAATCTAATGCAGTTGCGGTCCCGATAGCCCCTTCAATATGGGGAGTGCCCGCCTCGAACCGAAAAGGAACATCGTTAAAAGTCGTACCGGTAAAAGAGACTTTAGAAATCATGCTGCCCCCGCCCTGCCATGGTCCCATCTGCTCTAGCAGTTCTTTTCGACCGAAAAGAACGCCAAATCCAGTAGGGCCAAATAGTTTATGGGAAGAGAAAACGAAAAAATCACATCCCCAATCAAAAACATCCACCTTAGATTGAGATACAATCTGAGCCCCATCGATCAAGACTTGAACACCAGCAGACTTGGCCCATTGGCATGCTTGCTTGACATCATTCACGGTTCCCAAAGTGTTCGAGCAAGCCGTTAAAGCCAACATCTTAACTTTAGGAAGACTCAGTTTGATTTTCAGATCAGATAAATCAAGTTCGCCACTATCGGTGACTTTAACGGGTCGGACTTCAGCGCCCTTACGAGCCGCCACTATTTGCCACGGAACGATGTTCGCATGATGTTCCATTTCCGAAACAAGTATTATATCGCCAACAGACAATCGAGGCTCTAACCACGAATAAGCAACCAGGTTGATCGCCTCAGTGGTGCCACGGACATAGATGACCTCGTCGGAACTAGCCGCCCCAATGAACTTTTGTATCTTTTGCCTCGCTGATTCAAACTTCGTCGTCGCCAAATCGCTAATATAATGGGCGCCACGATGAACATTTGAAGTTTCGTTTGCGTAGTATTCAGCAATACGATCTATCACCGCCTGTGGCTTCAAAGTTGTCGCAGCACTATCTAAATAAACCAAGTCTTTCCCGCCATGAACCTTAACTTTCAAAGTAGGAAAGTCATTTCGTATTTGGTTAAATAGGGGCTTTAAAGACTCGACAGAAGACATCTTACACCTCCAACTTCAAAGTCGAAAACGACGAATGAAGTCGCGACTGAAGCCAGCTTTGAATGTTCGTATCGTCAATGCGCAAAATAAGCTCCGAGATAAATCCGTAGGAAAGCATGGTCACCGCGTCGTTTTTTGAAATACAGCGGCTTTGAAGATAGAATAATTCATCTTTATTCAATTGGCCCACCGTAGATCCGTGCCCTGCCTTAACGTCATCAGCATAGATCTCAAGCATTGGCTTTGAATCGGCTTCAGCTTTATTACTTAACAATAGATTGTTATTCAACTGCTCGGAATTCGCCTTTTGCGCATCTTTAGCAATATAAACCCGACCATTAAAGACCGAACGCGACTCACCACCTAAGATCCCTTTGTACAACTGAGAAGTATCACAATGGCCAACATGATGATTAATTGAAGTATTGTGGTCCATATGCTGCGACCCTTGCGCGACAGTGGCCCCGTTCACAATAGCCGTGGCCCCGGATCCTAATAGATCAATAACCAAAGAATGACGAGCCAACTTCCCGCCGGAAGCAAAACTTAAGGCATCTAAATGCGCCCCTGCTTTAAGGCCCACATGAGTTCGGGCAATATTAGAGGCTTCAAGACTTTCCGTCTGCAAATGCACAAACTTTAGGTTCGAATTTTCTGCCAGAATAATATCTGTCTTAGAGTTTGAAAAATAAGAGCCGACCCCACTGAAGGATTCAATCAATTTCAATGAAGATCCCATACCCAATTCAACAACCAACCGAGAGTGCGTCATTATCTTTTTTGCGCTATCGACAAAGTGAACAATATTGATCGGTTGTTCAATTGAGCTATTCTTATCGACCGTCAACGACCAAAGCTTTTCTGCATAGGCGGCATTAAGGGCCTCAAAACCATCAGCGAATTCGGACTTAGCTGAATGCACGGCTTGAAGATGCACGCCGCTAGGCAAAGATTCAGACAAAAGGTCACTGTAATTACCGTTAATAAATACGATGTTAGTAAATTGGGAACTTAAATTTCCACGCACCTTCATCAAAAGATCATGATTAGGAATTTCATGTATTAACAACGCGGGTGTAAATTCAGATTCTTGAATTTCTTTTGTTGAAGTATATTTCCAGTCTTCATCTTTTCTATTTGGAAGACCATGCGCTTTAAGAAACTCGATACCAGCAAGACGTAGGCTCTCTAACCCCGCTGGTGCCATTTCCTTAAATTTTTCATATTGATTTAACAAATTCATACCTAATCCTTTGTTACTTCAATAGCCAGTCGTAACCGCGCTCTTCAAGTTTTAAGGCTAACTCTGGACCACCAGATTCAATAATTTTGCCCCCCGCTAACACGTGGACATAATCGGGCTTAATATAATCAAGAAGTCTTTGGTAATGAGTTACCAATACAATAGCATTGTGCTTAGATTTAATTTTATTCACCCCATCCGCAACAATACGAAGAGCATCGATATCTAGACCAGAATCAGTTTCATCAAGCAAAGCCAAGCGAGGGGATAATACCGCCATTTGCAAAATTTCATTTCGCTTTTTTTCACCACCCGAAAAACCAGTATTAACGGCTCGATCCAGATACTCGGGCTTCATTTGCACAAGCTTCATCTTTTGTTCTAAAAATTCGCGGAAGTCACCCTCACTCATCGGCTCAGAGCCCTGATGCTGAAGAATGCTGTTGAAAGATGTGTGCAAAAAGTTAAAGTTACTAACCCCTGGGACCTCGATCGGATATTGAAATGCTAAAAAGACACCCTCTTTAGCTCTAACATCTGGATCTAAATCCAATAGATTTTGCATCTGAAAATTGACTTCGTATTTCACTTCACCCTGAGTCACTTCATAAGCGGGGTGGCCAGCCAACACTTTTGATAACGTCGACTTACCGGAGCCGTTAGGCCCCATAATCGCATGAACTTCTCCGGCTTTGACCGTTAGGTTTAAACCTTTAAGGATTTCTTTTTCTTCAACTCGTGCATGTAAATTTTTAATCTCTAACATATTTTTACCCAACGCTATTTTCTAGTTTCATTTCGATTAATTTAACGGCTTCGACCGAAAACTCTAAAGGAAGTTCCTTAAAAACTTCTTTACAGAATCCGTTCACCAACATGGAGATAGACTTTTCCATATCAAGGCCGCGGGATTGTAAATAAAAAATTTGATCTTCGCTAATTCGTGATGTTGTCGCTTCATGCTCTAAGGTCGCAGACTTATTCTTCACTTCGATGTAGGGATAAGTGTGAGCTGAACACTTGTCTCCGACCAGCATTGAATCGCATTGCGAATAATTACGCGCGTTCTCAGCAGAAGGCATAATTTTGACTTGCCCACGATAAGCATTTGAAGAATGACCGGTTGAAATCCCTTTCGAGATTATTGTCGACTTCGTGTTTTTTCCAATATGAATCATCTTGGTGCCGGTGTCCGCCTGCATGTAATCATGAGTCAATGCTACAGAGTAAAATGCACCTTCAGAATTATCACCCTGCAAAATGACTGACGGATATTTCCAGGTGATCGCGGAACCTGACTCTACCTGAGTCCATGATATTTTCGAATTCTTACCGGCACACTTTCCTCGCTTTGTAACGAAGTTGTAAATGCCGCCTTTGCCTTCTTTGTCTCCGGTGTACCAGTTTTGCACTGTTGAATAGCGAATCTCGGCATTATCCAACGCAATCAACTCGACAACAGCGGCATGAAGTTGATTTTCATCACGCTGAGGAGCCGTACAGCCCTCAAGGTAGTTGACATATCCACCTTCGTCACAAACTAAAAGTGTGCGCTCGAACTGCCCCGTGTCTTTGGCGTTGATACGGAAATAGGTAGATAAATCAATCGGGCAGCGAACTCCCTTCGGGATATAGCAAAAGGAACCATCCGTAAATACGGCCGCATTCAATGCAGAATAGAAGTTGTCCGTAATTGGCACCACCGTGCCTAAATATTTTTTTACTAAATCTGGATATTTATGAACGGCTTCTGAAATCGAACAGAAAATGACGCCCGCTTTTTCAAGTTCATCCTGATTGGTTGTTCCTACAGACACCGAATCAAAAACAATGTCGACTGCAACACCACTGATGCGTTTTTGCTCTTGTAGCGGGATTCCAAGTCGCTCGAAAGTTTTAATTAGTTCTGGATCCAATTCATCTAAAGATTTTGGCTTATCTGACTCAGATTGTTTTTTCGGAGCCGAATAATAGCAGATGTCTTGAAAATCAATCGCCGAATAAGACACCTTGGCCCATGTCGGCTCCGTCAGCGTTTGCCAGTGTTTAAAAGCTTTCAAGCGATAGTCCAACATCCAATCCGGTTCATTCTTTTTTGCCGAGATAAGACGAATGATTTCTTCGTTGAGGCCTTTTTTTACAGCATCCATTTCGATATCTGTAGCGAAGCCATATTTATATTCATAATTGCTATCCATGGACAGCCTCCGCAGTTTTTACTTGAGCGCGCTCGTTTACGAGCAGATCACGCAGGGTCACACTTTTATAAAATTCTGTAAGACGACGATTTAAGTTTGTAATAGGCGACACGATGTTGCAGGTTCCCTGAATATCGCAAGGCTCTTCTTTATGAAGACACTTTACAAGCGCCGTGGGACCTTCGATGATCTCTACCAAATCATGCAAGGTGATCTTGCTTAGATCTTTGGTGATTTGATATCCGCCAGCAGCACCGTGCTCTACTTTCAAAAGGCCCCGTCCCGCCATTGCTTGCATCACGCGTGCAGTCGCATCGAAAGGAGTCTGAAAGCTTTCGGACACCTCTTTAGCTGTCGTCAATTCACCGGGAATCTTTTGACTCATATGCCGCAATGCCATCAATGCGTATTCAAGTTTTCGATTGATCTTATTCATAAAAGCCTCGTTCGAAAGAACCTTTTAATGAGTTTAAAAGCCTATTTGTTCGCCAAACTAAAAGAAAACCAGTTGAAAAACAAGGCGAATTACGCCTTTTTTTGGCGTATTTAAGATCAAGTAAGATCTTACACCCGCAGTTTAAAAAAAATAAGGTGAAATCATACATTTAAGCTGATATCTATTCTGTGCATGAGATTGTTGTTAATTAGCATCGCAAGTGTATTATTTTGCTTAAGTATCCTTATGGGTGCTCGTATTTGGGGCCTCGGCCAAAGCTATCCCCCTTTTGAACATGCTTTCACCTCCAAACCAACGCCGTGGGTGGGGGTCTGGATTGAAAATACAGAACAAGCACTTCAGGTCAGCAAGCAGGTTCCAGATGCCATACTGATGATCCCGGTTCGGGTGAGTAAAGACTTTAAGCTGTTCGTAATGGATAGCTCGAAAGATCATGATTTTTTACAACATCTGGCAGAGGAACAAACAAAGCACCCACAGACTCAGATTCTAAAAGGATCGCGCCTTAGCGACTACGATCTAAATACAATTGAAAGTTTTTTTGGCACTCAGCTAAAACTTGAGGACCTACTGAAAGCCTTCCCCAGCAACCGCTTTATCCTTCATGTTCTTGATAATGCCGAAGGAGTTCACGTCGTCCTTCGAGATGCCCTTAAGCCGCTTTTAATAAACGACAAGATTTTGATCAACTCGGATGCAGATGTCGTCATTTCGGCAACCAAAGAGCAGGTCCCGGAATGGCTTTACGGAACGGGGCATGGTGCACTGATGCGCCTGATGACATTTCAATCCCTACATCTTGAACCCGCTGTTCAACTGAAAGAGGACGTTGCGGTTGCTCCGCTAACAATTTTAGACCGCCCAGCAATCAATCAGGAAGTTGTTAACGAAGTTCATCGCAGAAACAAAAAAGTTATCCTAGGTCCGTTGATCAATGCAGAACAAATGTCTGCCGCTCGACAAATGAATCCCGACGGTTTCATATTTAAAAATTTAGACTTAGCACTCGAGTTTTTGAAAAAATAATTATTACTCGGGAAACTACGGACTCAAGTCTGGGTTTAACCATAGGTCTGCCACTGTGAATCTTGCCCTAGACTCGATAGAAGTATAGGCTGTTTCACTGTGGAGGTCTTATGGCAACACCAAGCATGGCAGTAAATACAAATGCCTTCGATGCAATCGCTCAAGCAAGTCCTGTCGTTCAGGGAACTTTATTAATTCTAGTTGGCCTTAGTATTTTTTGCTGGGCAATAGCCTGGGGCAAACATCAGACATTTAAAAAGATCTCTGTTGCAAATGATCTTTTCTTGGCAAAATTTTGGAAATCTAATTCGTTGGATTCATTATACGAAGATATCGATCAATATCGCGAATCAACTTTGGCGCGAGTCTTCAAGGCCACTTATCTAGAGATGAAAAAAATTGCTGAATCACCGCTACTGGCAAAAACCGAAGGCGATCGCCCTGTCCTTTCTGGATTGGACAATCTAGAGCGAGTTTTGCGCAAAGCTCAAGAAAATGAAATCTCGGCTCTGGAGTCTCGACTGACTCTGCTTGCAACGACAGGCTCTACGGGGCCATTCATCGGCCTTTTTGGGACTGTTTGGGGTATCATGAGCTCTTTCCACAAAATCGGAATGACGGGACAAGCTAGCTTAGCAGTTGTAGCCCCTGGAATTTCAGAAGCCTTGGTCGCAACGGCTATTGGTCTAGCCGCAGCTATTCCGGCGGTGGTTTTATACAATCACTTCATTGCAAAAATTCGCAAAGAAGAAATCTCTATTAATAATTTCAGCGCGGATTTCTTGAACATCGTAAAACGCTCATTCTTCCAGGGTAATTAAACATGGGAATGGGAAATGGCGGAAATAAAAGCAGGGCGACTCTTAGCGAGATCAACGTTACTCCGTTGGTCGACGTTATGTTGGTTCTGTTGATCATGTTCATGGTAACGACTCCATTGATGCAACAAGGGATTCAGGTCGACTTACCTAAAACCTCCAGCTCGGGCGTTGAACTTAATGATGAGCCTATGGTTTTGGTGATTGAACCCAACCAAAAAATGACAATCGCTAAAGAGAAAATTTCAATGCAGGATTTAGCACCCAAGTTAAAAGCGATTTTTGAAACTAGAAAAAACAAACAGATCTATGTTCAAGCGGATCGCAAAGTTGATTATGGATTTGTGGCTGAGGCCATGGCAGAAATTCGAGCTGCCGGAATCTTTAGTATTGGTCTTATTACAGAGCCAAAGACAGGAAAATAAAGACTCATGACCAAACAGCGCCCCGAAGATTCATATCAAGAACTTCTAGTACACGACGAACCCATCAGTCGTGGCATCGCTGTTTCTATCGGAGTTCATGTATTTATCCTTGCAGCGTTTACCGTGAAAGCCTTTTTCTTTACTCCGCCGAGTATAGATTTTTCCCAGGCTGTTCGAGTTGATATTGTGGGTTTACCTCAGAAATTAGATCCTAATACAGTCTTAGACAATCCTGCTCCAAACCCTGAAGTCAAACCCGAACCAACCCCTAAATCAGAGCCCCAGGTAGAATCGACTAAACCAGAACCTCTTCCGCAAAAGCCAGAGCCTAAAGCTATTGCTGAAAAAACCAAGACTCCAAAAGCGGATCCGGATTCGGTAAAAATTGAGAAGTCGACTAAGCAAAAACAAAGCTCGGCCATCGCTAAACTCAAGGCGATGGAAGCCTTAGAAAAACTCAAGAATGAAGTCAAACAAGAGGCAAAAAAAACATCTGGAACAGGTTCTGCCAAAAATGCCAGTCCTTTGATCCGAGGAAATATTCTAAGTCCAGGAACGGCACTGACTGGACTGTCGAAGTTGCAACATGATGCTTACATTTCTGACCTCGACAAACACATTAAAAATCACTGGACTTTACCCGAGTGGCTCTCGACAAAAGATTACAAAGCCCAAGTTCGAGTGTATATTGATTCTCGAGGAATGTTGGTTAAAAAAGTTTTAGTGAAATCAAGTGGCAACCCGACTTACGATGACTACGCACTTGAAACTATCGACAAATCCATTCCGTTTCCCGCACCTCCAGAAAAGCTAACTGCGATCTTAGAGGTCAATGGATTTGTTGTCGGATTCCCTGATTAAAGGAGTTGAATTATGCTGAAGACTATCTCGTCACTGGCTCTTTTGCTTTGTCTATTTTTCTCTCAACTTAGCTCTGCCCAGTCGGATATTAAAATCGATCTTGGAAAGGCAAAAACAAAAAAGAGTCTGGTGGCTTTTCCGCCTCTTCAGTTTATTGGTAGTCCTGTCGGCAATCGTTATCAAACCGTGGGCGCCGAAATATTTAGCGTGGTCACCAACGATCTAAACGTGGCCCCATATTTTCAATTTATTCCCCAAAAGGCATTCCTTGAAGACACCTCAAAGACAGGACTCACGCCAGCTCCAGGAAATCCAAAAGGATTTCGTTTCCAAAGTTGGTCCGCAATCGGAGCCGAGTTTCTAATTCGGGGTGCTTTTTCATTAGCTGGTGACGAATTATCTCTTGAGGCCTATGTTTATCACGTTGGAAAAGCTCAATTAATGATGGGCAAAAAATATAAAGGCACCTCTGGATCTGCCAGAAGAATTGCCCATACTTTTGCTAATGATGTCCTTGAGGCATTGACTGGCAAAAAAGGTATGTACCTTTCAAAAGTGGTCATGACAAGTGACCGCGGTGGTGGCAAAGCCAAAGAGGTCTATATTATGGACTGGGATGGAGCCAATCTAATTCAAGTCACCAATCATCGTAGTATTGCCCTTTCCCCCGCTTGGTCTCCTGATGCAAAAAAAATCGCCTACACAGCTTATGTCATGCGAAAGGCTACCAAACTTAGAAATGCCGATTTATTTATTTACGAGCTTGGCACTGGCCGCCGTACGATGACTTCTTATCGACAAGGCATAAACTCGGGGGCCAATTTTGACCCGGATAGAAAGCATATCTACTTAACAATCTCTCAGGGAAAATCCCCGGATATTTATAAGATGTCAACTGAGGGTGCCATTGTAAATAAACTTACTAATGGTCCCATGGGTGCTATTAACGTTGAGCCTGCAATCTCTCCGGATGGAAGTAAACTTGCCTTTTCATCGGATCGAGCAGGTCGCCCGATGATTTATGTCATGAATTCCGATGGAAGCAATGTCAAACGCATTACTTTTGCTGGGGCGTTCAACTCTTCTCCGGCATGGTCCCCAGATGGAAGTAAAATTGCTTTTGCCGCACAAGATAGTGGAAACTTCGACATCTTTGTTATGAATGCAGATGGAACCGGCATGATTCGGCTGACTTCTGCGCGCAAACCCAACGGTCGGCCCGCAAACAATGAAGATCCTTCGTTCTCTCCGGACGGCCGTTTTGTGATGTATACTTCAGATCGAACAGGATCAAACCAAGTTTATATATCTACTGTTGAAGGCACTGAAGAGCGACGTGTGACTCAAGATAATCACAACTATTTCAAACCTAAATGGTCGATCAACATTGAATAAAGACCTGCATCAAACGATTGATAGATATCGAAATATACTTGGGCTAAAAAATGCAGCCCCGAGTTCTCAAGCTATCGATAATTTAAAATTTGATCTCAGAAAGTATCGGCATCAGGGTTGGATTCTTGCTGCCGAACAGAGTCTTCTAGGACAAACTCCACTTGAAGTCTGCAAACTCTGGAGCCTGCATTCGGAAAAGGTATTAAACAAAGCTTTTGAGTTCTGTTTCAATCCCGAAAAATTTATTCTTTTGGCTTTTGGAAAACTTGGATCTTACGAGCTGAACGTCTCTTCGGATGTGGATATCTTGGTGATCTCTGTTGAAAACTCTGAAGACGATTGGCGCCCGGCTTTGCGACAATTTCAAAATTTACTTTCGGAAAATAACTCTGCAGGATTTTGTTATCGCATTGATTTCGATCTTCGCCCCGGAGGCCGCCATGGGCCACTTATACCTAGTCTTGATCAATTTGAAGACTACTACGGAAATTACGGGGAAACCTGGGAACGTCTGGCACTATTAAGGGCCCGTGCTATAAATGGACCAAGCAGTGCTATCGAGCGACTAAATTCTTTTATGGAAAAGTTCATATGGAGAAAGCACTTGGACTTTTCCTTAATGGACGATCTAAAAAAATTGCGCTCTAAAATTCAAGGGTCATGGTCATTAAAAAATAATTCTGGATTTAATTTAAAGATGAATCCAGGGGGCATCCGCGATATCGAACTTTTTTGTCATGCCCTACAAGTTATTCATGGCGGACGAGCTAAAGAAATAAGAACCAGACAAATCCCAAACTCTTATCGGGCGCTTGCGGATAACAAGTTAATACCTCAAAGCGACGCTGATTTTTTAATCCAGCTTTATACCGATTTACGAGCCTTAGAAAATTACACTCAAAGCATCAATGACGAACAAACCCATATCTTCCAAATAGATGATTTTACACCTGCTTGGGCCTCTGGGCTCTTTACGACAATTCCGTCACGATGCCAACGATGCGCCGAAGTCGTTGCTGATATTTTAGGTGATTTCGGAGAGCACAGCAGCCTCAAAGTCCAAGAAATCGCCGAAGAGCTTTCGGTCAGCCAGGACGAATCCATGCAGGCCGACTGGAATGAAATTCTTGAAACCCCGGTGTTCTCGCGTAATCGAACTCGAGACGAGATTCTTAAAAATGAATTTCTTCAAAGATTTATGGAAAACCTGACCTCGAATCGTGGAGACAAAAAACGAGCGGTATCGCTACTCAAAGATTTTATCAAAAAGACGAAGGCCAAAACCAGCTTCTTCGAACTTTTACTTCGCAACGAGACTCTTCATAATGAAATTTCCTGGCTTTTTGGACACTCGCCTTATTTGGCGGGAATTCTTGTTCGTAGACCCGAATTACTTGATAGCTTTATTTACCGGAAACAAGAAATTAATAAGTCCGATTGGAGCGAGCTACTTTCCGGCCTTCTGGAAAAAAAATTACTGCATGAATTATTGAGTGGATCAGATTACCTTCGGACAAAAGATCTTCCTAAGCTTCAAAAAAGATGCACTGACATTGCGGATGAAATCACTTCGCTTTTAGATGAAAAATTGAAAATCGATTTTCCAAATACCTTACAGATCGAGCGACTTGGTAAATGGGGCGGCCGCGAGTTAGGACTTCGATCAGACCTTGATTTTATATTTATCACTGAAGATGAACCAACAGATCTCGACCTGAAGGCAGCCCGAAGATTTATCAACCGTTTGACCGAAGCCCAATCCGGGGGCTCACTTTATGCAACAGACATGCGTCTTCGCCCCAATGGAAAAGGGGGGCCACTTATCTCGACCGTTAAAGATATCACCGACTGGCTTTTAAATGATGCGGCACTTTGGGAACGCCAAGCTTGGCTAAAATCAAAAAACTTTCAAAAGCTTTGCTTAAATAGAAAGATATCTAAATCGAACTGGAAGCAACATTTAGACGAGCTATGGAAAATTCAAAATGGCCTTTACGAAAATGTCGTGGCAACGGGTGCTAACAACTGGGACTTAAAATATTCTCCGGGTGGTTTCATCGATATTGAGCTGGCGTTACAAACAAAGATTCTAATGGAAGAACCGGTTCTTTCTGGAACTTCGACCATGGATTTCTTTTCATCATTGGGTCTTCAAAAAAGTATTCTTGCGATGAACTATTCACGCATGCGTCAATTCGAACAAATGTTACAGCTCACATCAGCCCACAGCATCACAAATATAGGTGAAAATCACGAGTGCTTACCACAGGTTGCCGAGGCGCTTCATTTAACTCCAAATCAGCTCGTTCAAGAGCTCACCCAGATCTTCAATCGGAATTTACAAGAGCTTAATAAACTTGACCCTCGCAGGACCTCTCAATAAGAGTAAAGGGACATACAGAATTTGAGGAGGGCTTATGCCTGAGAGAATTCATTTACGAAAGATTCTCTGGATTTATTTATGTGCGTTTTTCTTAGTTGCTTTCAGCTTCCATGCAGACGCCAAAGACAAAACGAAAGAATCAAAAGATGCAAAGAAGGGAAAAGAAATGATTGCTGTTTTTGATACGAACAAAGGAACTTTCAAGATCAAGCTTCACCCAGAAAAAGCTCCTAAGACAGTTGAAAACTTCGTCGGCCTTGCAGAAGGCACTAAAGAATGGACTGATCCTAAAACGGGCCAAAAAGTTAAAAAGCCTTTCTATGATGGTTTAGTTTTCCACCGCGTAATTCCTAATTTTATGATTCAAGGTGGATGCCCACTTGGACAAGGAACTGGTGGACCTGGCTACCGTTTCGACGATGAATCTAACGACCTTAAGCACTCTAAGCCTGGAATTCTTTCGATGGCGAATGCAGGACCAAACACTAACGGTTCTCAATTCTTTATCACGGTTGCTGCGACACCTTGGTTAGATGGCCGTCACACAATTTTCGGCGAAGTGATCGAAGGCATGGATATCGTTTATGACATCTCTAAAGTTCGCACTGGTTCAATGGATCGTCCCGTAGAACCGATCACAATTAAAACTGTTAAAATCGAAAAGTAGTATTCTCTTTTCGAAACAGACTTAAAAAGCTCGAGAGTCTCTCTCGAGCTTTTTTATTTGTCTAAGTCATTCCAATAAATAGCGCAAATTGTCCGTTTCTATGAATGAGACAGGTCAAATTAAACAGGTTCGATTTAATAGGCATCAGACTTGCTTCACTCCTTGGTAGGAAGAACTACGAGGAGAGTGTATGAAAATGAGACTATGGCTTAAAAATCTTACGAAAGCCTTGATCATTACCCAGCTGACGGGACTACAAGCCTTTGCAGAAACCACTCCTGCGGAACAACTTTCAAAACAAGACCAAATCAAGCTTGGCCAATATCGTGATTTTCTAGAACCAATGGGTTACGAAATGAACGTAGATAAGGCAAAGCGTATTGCCTATGTCGTAGATAAGAATACGAAGAAATTGGCCATGGAAATTCCCATGGATGATGCTCAGAATCTTAAGAAATTTTCCCCCAAATCCGTAAACCAAATGGTCCTTGAACAAATGACCAAGATGAAAACGGCCAATAAAATGGCGTGGGAACACTCTTATAAAAACCTACCAACTGAATCAGCAGTCTTTTTTATGGCCATGGGAGCAGTCGTCGCAGGACAACTCATCGCAAACTACTCTCAGAATCCAGTGGCTATGCAACAACACATTCAGCACTCAATGTCCCCAGTGGGTGTTATGTCCTTCTGGGCATTTATGTACTCTCAGGGTGTAACCTCAAACGTTCTTATGATGTACATGAAAAATCCAAAGTTTCATCACTTCATCCCGTATCTTGGAATGACCGTCGGCGCTTTTGTTCAATCTTATATCTCTTCAGTAGCATCAGATCCCAACGTACGTGCTTGTGGTAATGTTCTTTTGGGCAGCAAGGTCACTCCAGCAATGAAAGAAGCCGGCGTTGCTGACGATCCTTGTGAAAAAGCCTACGAGCATCTTGTTATTAAGAAAAAGATCTGGGAGTTCGCACCGGGTATCGTTTCAATGTTAGCATCATCCGCACTGGCAGGGGTTCTTCAGTCACTTGCAACCAAAGCGGTTTTACGACTTACTGGTGTTGATATTGCCATGTGGTTAATGCCAGGATCAATGCAAGTAAAAGGTGTTCGTCTTCTTCTTGTAAAAGGACTTCAAATCACCTTCTTCGTCGCTCTGGATACTTTGATTTCTCGGCATATCATCTATGCATGGAAAAATATCGTGGATGCGGCCGACATCAACGATGTGAATGACGCCTTAGTAAAAGAAATTTCAGATCAAAAAAGAATGCAATGGAAAAAAGACAGCAAAGGTATGCTTGAAGCCTTGAAAGAGTTGCGCCAAAAAGGTTCCGACTGGCGCATGACCAATATGACAGAAGTCTATGAATCCCATCAGTCTTGGTCTGAAAATTTAAACAACCTAACTTCGATGTATAATACCTCTTACAACGTTTACTCACACTTCATCAATGCCGTAAGGGACTATCGTGCTGGTGGTGACTCGGTTAAAATGTTGGATCGCACTTACCCACTTTATGGAGTGAAAGCGGCCAATATGAAAGCCGGGTCGGAAGACCTATACCACTCGTTTCCACAAATGGTTCAAGGTGCTCAGCTCGAAACAATACAATCGGTTGTATCGCAGATCGACGCCAACTTAAATAGTGATGCATATCAAAAGCAATTACGTCTATGGCCGCAAGAGATTAAAACCATCAAAGGCATCCGTGATATGCTGGCAAATTCTGACCTAAAAGTTATTGCAAAAGGCCTTGAAGAACTAAACAAGCAAATCATGATTGCTGTTCAGACTCAGCACAGAACTCGTGATTATGTAATTGAGCTCAATAGCATCTATGGAGCTTTGGGTAAAAATATTAAACCCTTAATGCAGCCAGGCCGAGGCTTCTTAGCTACCTACGAAGACTCTCCGTCTAATGCGCAAATGTTTAAAGGCACTCCTTACCCGCGATCTTCTGGTATCTTTATCACGGGTAAAATTTCGGATTACCTAACGGCGCAAATGGTCTGTGGGCCTGATGTGGAAAAAGGTGAAAAAGTTGTTAAACACCGAATGGGCTTTGCTGCCCAATTCATTCCGCCGACTTTGCGTGCAGCCAATGATGATTTTTCGAATTACTGTGACGGCATTTTGCCAAACAAATCAGTAGAGATATTCTATGGCCTTCCGTATAAGTCTAACGACGGTAAAACTTATGCTGGACCCATTGACTATCTTAAAAACCGCATGCGCGATGGCGTGATCGCTCAGGCGGACTCTTTCGATAAATGGTGGAATAAAAACACCGAGCAACAAATTAAAACTGAGTTCAGACAATACGAGAATAGCTATTCGGAAATGATCTCTAAAATGATGGAAAAGCTAAATCGTACAGATAGCTCTTTCATGAACCGCGGTCCCCTATCAAATGGTGTATTGATCGCTATGTTCCAAGAAATTCGTATGAATCAATTGATCTTAGGTGAAATTCTAAGAGACACGGTAAAAGCTAATAAGCAGGTTCTCTCCACTGACCTGTTGGATCCTAAAATGGAAGAAGCAGTTAAGTTTGCGCGTAAAGAAGTGAATTCGGATGAGCTTCCGTTGCTGTCACTACTGTCACGCTCATCGACACTAGAGTGGGACCGCCTTACTCAACCTTTCACCAAAGTCTCTGAAATCAAAGGGGCTACTAAGATGCCAACGGGTTACCGTCTTAAAGTACAAAGTGAAATCGAAAATGAATTTGCACGCATGAACGGTCTTCTTCAAAAAATCAAAGTTGTCGAAGATGGGGATGTCTTCAAGGTAGATTCGCCGGTTCTAAACTCGCAATTTGAAGAGCAGTTAGGTGCAATTCAAATTAAGCTAACAAACTTCGCAGATCTAATGGGTATCGGCGAAGCACCTGAAAAGGCAGTTGTTCAGCTTACTCCGTCTCAAAAAGAGATTGCACTTGCCGCTCTTGAAAATCTTAGAAACCTAGGTATGGAAATGATGATGTTCGGAAATATCGCAAACGCTGTTACTTGGAGCAAAATCCGCCAAATTGAAAATCTCAATATGGCACAACAAGACCTAAACAGACGTGTTGGCGACAAGCTTCAAGGCATGCAGGGTCGTCTCACTCCGGGATCTCACTAAGACCTGCTGATGGCACATGACTTGAAGTATAAGAATTTGAACGATTTAAATACAAATTAATTAATACAGAGCCTCTAAGAAATGACAAAAAGGGGGCCCTGTAAAAAGAAAGAACAAGGGAGAACACATGAAAGCTAAGTTTATTTTGGGAATGGCACTATCGTTTACACTAGGCACAACTGCAATGGCAGCGACTTCTGGTAAGGTCAACGTTCGCGAATCTTTAATTGAATATTCCGCTAAGGTAAAGACAGCGGCCTTCGGCAAATCCGCAGGAGCAAAAGGTCTTTCTGGCCAAGCTCTTAAAGAAGCTCAAAATAAAATTGTTAATGAATTGCAACTTCCTGCCAGCAAAAACTCGACGCTTTCAATGGCCCTTGCTGATGGCGCTAAAACTCACCAGCGCATGGATAACTTGGCAACTGTAATCGCAGCTAAAAAAATGTCTGTAGAAATCGCAAAAGTCGATGCCGCTCAGGCAAAATCCATTGAGCAAGCAGCAGATGCCTCTGCAAAACTAATTGCAAACTCTGCGCTTACTGGTGCAAGAACATCTGTAAAAGAACTCTCGGCTTCCGAGTTGTCTATGGTCACTGAAGCTTTGACGAAGCTAGAGTCACTTCCAGAGTCCATTTTAACCAAATTTGATGTTCGGGAAAGAGACTCTTACACCGCTATCTTGAATCGTCATGACCAACTTATCGAATCTGGCACAAAAGGCTCTTCGGAAGAGGCATTTGTTCAGGCAATTATGGAAGTTAAAAAGATCGATAAAACAAAAGCTCTTGAAATCGTCAAAAAGTTAAAAGAGTGCGTATAAACCCTATCCCCGTGTTCGTTTCTCCAAAAAGCCCCCGATCCTTGGGGGCTTTTTTTTGCTCATGACATTCCATAAATTAAGCTATAGATTTTTCTCATGCTTGAATGGATCCTCCAACTAGATCAAAAACTACTTCTTTTTATTAATCGAGATCTTAGCAACTCGTTTTTTGACAGAATCATGCCCGCAATTACAGACTTGCATAAAGCATCTTGGTTTAAAGTCATTGTTCCACTGCTTCTTTTTCTTCTTTTTTGTTATAAATTTCGCTTGAAAAAGGGCTCGCTTATTTTTGTAGGTCTCTTGGTAAGCCTTGGCCTATCCGATTTTTTGGGAAATCAGCTATTCAAACAAACTGTTCAGCGTGCTCGACCTGGGGACACCCCCTCTATCTCAGTTCAGGTTCGTAGTCCCTATGGGGGCTATAGTTTTGTTTCAAATCACGCTACGAATATGTTCAATCTAGCCACATATACGGCATCCTTTATACCAGGTTCTCAAGTCATTCTTTATCCAACAGCGGCCTTAATTGCGTATAGCCGAGTTTACAACGGAGTCCACTTTCCACTAGATGTGATCTGCGGAGGTCTTTTCGGTTCCATGGTAGGAATGACAGTTACTCGTTTGGTTAGATCTTTGTTGAAACGAATCAAGGAAGAAAAGAAATGAAAAAGGTATTAGTCACCGGAGCAAATGGATTTTTAGGCGCATGGGTAACTAGAAGATTAGTCCAAGATGGCCACGAGGTATTTGCCCTAGTCCGTAAGAACAGTGATCTTAGCGAACTAGACAAAGTTCCATGCAAATATATCTATGGTGATGTCACAGATCTCGCCAGCTTGCATTCTGCTTTTGAAGGAATCGACACTGTTTTCCATCTTGCCGGAGTCATCGCTTACAAAAAATCCGATCGACCTCTTATGGACAAAGTGAATGTTCAAGGGACTCAAAATGTTGTTGATGCGGTTCATGCGCAAAAGGTGAGACGCCTTGTTTATCTATCTTCAGTGGTCGCGATAGGTGGGACTTTTGATGAAGTTCCATTAAACGAAAATTCACCTTATACCATTCATAGTTTGAATCTTGGATACTTCGAAACCAAACACCTTGCAGAGAAGATTGTGTTAGGTGCGTGCTTCGAAAATAAAATCGACGCCGTAATACTGAATCCATCGACTATCTACGGAGAAGGCGATGCTAAAAAAGGCAGCCGAAAGACACAACTTAAAGTAGCTCAAGGTAAATTTAAATTTTACACGTCAGGTGGTGTTAACGTGGTTGCCGTTGAGGATGTCATCGACGGAATTATGGCGGCTTGGTCCAAAGGAAAAAACGGAGAAAAATACATTCTTGCTGGTGAAAACATAACCATCAAAAATCTTTTTTCAATGATCGCAAAAGAAGCCGAAGTTCCTGCGCCAAATTTAAAAATACCTAATTTTGTTTTGCATGTTATTGGAATTTTCGGAGATCTGCTTTCAAGCCTAGGCTTAAAAGCTTCCTTAAGTCGAGAAAATGCATATACAGCTACGATGTTTCACTGGTTCGATTCATCCAAGGCGCAAAGAGAACTCGGGTTTAAGCCACGCCCTGCCCAAGAGGCCATAAAAAATAGTGTTGGCTGGATGAAAAAGAATGGATTGCTAGAAAAATGATAAAGTTCTTTTTTGTTGGTCTTAGCTTAAGCTTATCAGCTCTTATTACTTTATGTATTTGGGGTCTATCGCAGATCCCCAGTAAGGAAAAGATTAAAGGCTGTTTTACCACCAAAATGTATGAAGTGGAGCTTTGCCCTGGTGGGCCCCAATATGTTCCATTGAATCAGATATCTAAATATGTACAAAAGACATTAATTTTAGCAGAAGATTCGACCTTCTATCAACACCACGGGTTCGATTGGGAATCGATCGAAAAGAATGCCAAAGAAACCCTAAAAACTAAAAAATATAAACGGGGCGGCTCAACGATCAGTCAACAGCTTGCAAAAAACCTATTCTTGACCCAGGAAAAGACCTTAGCTCGAAAAGCTATTGAAGCAGTCTTGACACTTAAGATCGAGCAAAGTCTGTCAAAAAACGAAATTTTAGAGCGTTATTTAAACGTTGTCGAATTTGGCGATGGTATTTATGGAATTAAGGCAGCAGCTCTTTTCTACTTTAAGAAAAAGCCTTCAGAGCTTGATGTGGCCGAATCGGCTTTTTTGGTAATGCTTTTGCCAAATCCCATAAAATATAGTGCTTCATTTCGAAAGAAAGAGTTGACCAAATTTGCTAAGAATCGACTAACTCAATTAATCGAGAATCTATACCAATATCAAAGAATAGACATTAGCGAATATGACATTGCAATGGCTAGAGTGGATACCTTCTTCAACCAGTTTACGAAGATGGACTTAAATCAAAGTCCTACTAGTCCAGCCAAAGCAGAAAGTGAAAGCGATTCTAATCAGTCCGAGTTTGAAGACGACTTTCTTTAATTTAGAAGCCGTCGTCCAATTCTATGAATTGAAATCCGAGTAAAAAGAAATACTAAAAATACTAAGTAAGCTACATTGATAATAATGATCCAATTCCAACTACCACTAAGTATTGTCCTAACGGCATGCACCCCGTGTGTAAGTGGCAACACCCACGCAAATAGTTTTAGCCCAGAAGGAAGTTGTTCTAAGGGAAAATAAGTTCCGCTAAGCAAACTCATTGGAACTATAATTCCTGAAGTTGAATAGACAAATGAATCATAGTTTTTAGCAACAGAGGTCATAATCATTGCAAAGCTTGCGAAAACCCAAGAGACCACAAATAAAATTGGTATCGCTAAAAATATTCGCCAGCTGTCAATCAATCCAATAAAACTTGCTACGACAACCACACCCAGCACACCAAAAAAACTTTTGCACGAGGACCATAACAGCTCACCAAAGACAATTTCTTCCGGTCCCACCTGAGACAACATAATTGTCGAGTAGGTCTTTTGATGAGTTAATTTTGTGTATGAACCATAGGTGCCTTCAAAAAATGCGACCATCATCGCAGTCGAGCAAAGCAAAGCAGGCAGGAAGAATTCAATGTAACTCATCCCCCCCATGTTCGAAACAAAGGCTCCAAGACCAAATCCAATGGCACCAAGATAAATTGTCGGCTCTAAGACAATCCAGAACAAACTAACGAGCCAAGTTTTTTTGAAGTAAAGAAAATTTCGCTGCCAGACTTTTACAGCTCCAACTTGAATTCCATTTTTTTCAAAGAATTTATTCTTTAATGCCATATTACTCGTCTCTTAACTCGTGACCGGACAGTTTTAAAAACACATCGTTCAAAGTAGGTCTTCTAAGCGTGATACTATCTGTTGGAATAAGATCTAAGACCTTCCGCCCCTCTTGTCCTTCGCGCACCAAAACTGCCACGCGATTTTTAATGACCTGATAAGAATATCCATTTTCACGAAGGCGATTTAAAAAATATCCTAAATCAACTGGGTTTGTTTCAAACTCAACAATTTCTTTTCCGATGTGCTCAGAAATAAGATCTTTGGGCCGACCAATAGCTAACACAACTCCTCGGTCCATTATTGCAACTCGATCACACATGACTTCAGCTTCTTCCATGTAGTGTGTTGTTATCACAATAGTCGTTTTTTCTGTCTTCAATTGCCTGAAGAAATCCCATACCCAGATGCGCACTTGCGGATCTAGGCCGGATGTTGGCTCGTCCAAAAATAACAATTCAGGATTATTCAAAAGTCCTCTAGCAATTGCCAACCTTCGCTTCATACCGCCACTTAAAGTCTCAACCGATCGATCCTGGTAGTCCTCTAGCTTCATCAGACGCAGCAATGTCTGAGCTCGCACTTCAGCTTCTTTTGGCGTGATACCAAAGTAGCTTGCGAACACTAAAAGATTCTCGATCACTGTGAAATCGGGATCCAATCCGTCATCTTGGGGTACGACACCAATTCTTGATTTAATTTCACGAAAATTCTTTTTTACATTGAGGCCGAGAACATATAACTCGCCGGTTGTGACAAGCGATGTGCAATACATCATCTTCATCGTCGAGGATTTGCCCGCACCGTTGGGGCCTAGCAGGCCAAAGCATTCGCCCCTTTCGATTTCGATATTCAATCGATCGACGACAATTTTTTCACCATAGGTTTTTACCAGATCTTTAGCTTCGATGACGATTTGTCTGTTCATAGATATAGCCTACCCCTCTAAGCAAGTATCTACAATCATTGGGAAATTGAGCCCAAAGAAGCCGTCTTTGGGCCAGCCCTTCCCTTCACTCCCAAACCTGTCCATAAGACTTTTTTATGGAATCAAACGATTTATTCGATTTGATCTTATAGATCACGCCGGACTATATCCAATATTCACAGGACGCGAGGCGGACTGAATAACGAGGGGATCCAGGAGGGGATATGTTATCGGGGAAAGTAAAAACACTCACACAAATTGCTTTAGTCACAGTGGTTGCAGCCAGCTTATTGGCATGTGCTCCACAAAAACTAGAGACTCAAGATCTAGCACAGAACGTAGATCAGTCGACCGAAGCCATAGTTAATGGCTCCGCAGTGAAATCTTCAGATGTGCTTGGACTTTCCACGGTTGCACTTTACGTAAGTCTTCCATCTCGGGGCGGAGGAACACGCTTTTTAAATTTTTGTACAGGAACTTTGATTGCCAAAGAGCTTGTTTTAACTGCGGCTCACTGTTTTGCAGACTTTGCTGAAGAGCTGGGCGTAGATATCGAAACACTTCGCCCCTTGGTCAAAGTAGGATTCGGCCTTCCCGTCGCTAAAGATCTTAAGGACTCTCGAGTTGTTTTCCGCGGCATCAAATCAGTGCAAGTTCACCAAGACTACGTTGTAAACTCCGTTCAAACTGCAACTGAAGAGCCCATGGAAGATATCGCAATGCTACGTTTAGATGGTGAAGCGCCTGAATCGGCTAGAACTGCTGCAATTCCAACGGGAACTTCTCACCTAGTAAAAGGAAAATCAGTGACCTTAGTGGGCTTTGGATTAACAGATGGTCTTTACCAACAAAGCGCAGTTGAAATGAATAAAGTAACCGTAAAGATCGACAACCCAAAACTAACTTCAAGCCAGTTTACTTACTCGGTCGTTAACGGAAAATCGGCTTGCAGCGGAGACTCAGGTGGACCCGCTTACATAAAAAGTGGCAGCAAAGTATTTGTAGTCGGCGTGACTTCATGGGGAGACCGCTTCTGTAAAAGCATCGGCGCCTACACTTCGGTAGCAGCATTCGTACCTTGGATAATGCAAACTGCACAAACACTGATGAAATAAAAAAAGGGCTGCACATAAGCAGCCCTTTTATTTTGAAACAGACTAGTTAGCTTCTTTCGCGGCTCTTGCGCGTTTGTTTGGATCCAATTCGCGGCAACGAAGACGGATGTGCTTAGGAGTCACCTCGATCAATTCGCTGTCTTTGATCCATTCCATGGCTCTTTCCAATGTGAACTTCTTCACAGGGACAAGACGGATCGCTTCATCCGAACCAGAGGCACGAACGTTAGTTAACTTCTTCTCACGAGTGATGTTCACTTCAAGGTCGTTTTCCTTAGCGTGTTCGCCAACGATCATACCGTCATAAACTTCTTCAGTTGGTTGAATCAACATCACGCCACGCTCTTGCAAGTTCCAAATAGCGTAAGCTGTTGCAACACCTTTTCGGTCAGAAATCATCGCACCATTCAAACGGCTTTCGATTTCACCTTTGTATTCATCCCAACCATCAAATTGAGTGTTTAACAAACCTGTACCACGAGTGTCCGTCAAGAAATCAGAACGGTAACCGATCAAACCACGTGAAGGAATACGGAATTCCAAACGTGTACGACCCGAACCCTTAGTATTCATGTTAACCATGATACCTTTACGACGACCAAGCTTCTCGGTCACAGCACCCACATAAGCATCTTCGATATCAATAACCGCATGCTCCATTGGTTCCATCTTCTTGCCATCAACTTCTTTGAAGACAACTGTCGGCTTAGAAACACAAAGTTCGAAACCTTCACGACGCATTTGTTCGATCAAGACGCCCAATTGCAATTCACCACGGCCGATAACTTTGAAAGAATCCGTGCTGTCGGTTTTTTCTACACGAATCGCCACGTTGAAAAGAAGTTCTCTTTCCAAACGTTCAAAGATCTTACGTGAAGTTACGTTCTTACCATCAAGACCAGCAAATGGACCGTTGTTCACCGAGAACACCATACCCACTGTCGGTTCTTCAACAGTGATACGTGGAAGTGGACGAGGATCCAAAGCAGAAGTAATAGTGTCACCGATAGTGAAATCTTCCATACCCGCAACGATCGCCATATCACCCGCACCAATTTCTTGGGCTGGAACTTGCGAGTTTACTTTGTATTGGAACAACGCTGTTACGCGCACTTTCTTTTGTCCCTTTTCTTGAACAACAAGAACTTCGTCACCAACTTTAACAGTACCACCCATTACTCGACCAATCGCCAAACGGCCAACGTAGTCGTTATAAGAGATGTTAGAAACCATCATTTGGAATGGGTGGTTTTCTTCGATCTTTGGTGGTGGAACTAGATCAACGATAGCATCGTAAAGACACTGAAGGTTTTCAGTGCGAACATTTGGGTCCAAAGTCGCCATACCTTCACGGGCAATGGCATAAACGGTGTGGAAATCACACTGTTCTTCAGTTGCATCAAGGTCGATAAATAGATCGAAGATCTCGTTATGAACTTCTTGAATACGAGCATCAGAACGGTCGATTTTGTTGATACAAACGATAACTTTTTTGTTACCTTCCAAAGCTTTTTTCAAAACGAAACGAGTCTGTGGAAGTGGACCTTCTGAAGCATCACAAAGAAGGATACAACCATCAACCATGTTCAAGATACGCTCAACTTCACCACCGAAGTCACTGTGTCCCGGTGTATCTACGATATTTACTTTAATATCTTTGTAAGTAAAAGAAGCGTTCTTCGCAGCGATAGTGATTCCACGCTCTTTTTCAAGATCCATAGAGTCCATCAAGCGCTCTTCAACGTGTTCGTTGTCACGGAAGGTACCTGCTTGTTTAATTAGATGATCCACGAGTGTAGTTTTACCGTGGTCGACGTGCGCGATAATCGCGATATTTCTGATCTTCTTTGGATCTTGAATCATTAACTTCTCCTATAAATTCAAACCTAAATACAAACTTCAAAAAACCTAAAACAAAAACGGCCCCTTGTTGCTAGCCGTGTCCACCCATCAAGAAAGGCTCGTGAGAGGTGTCTTCTTGTTGTGTGATTGCCAATCCGTTGAAAAACTCTACGGCATGTTCTAAAACTTGCTGAGTGTCTTTGGTGGCAAAAATATTTTTCCTGAATTGGGAGGCCCCAGGATAACCAGTCGAAAACCAAGCTGCAAACTTTCTGAGTTGCAGTCCCACAACGTGCTCATCGCAATGCTCTTGGATCTCTTTTGATAGTTCAATGAACAGAGTTCCAAAGTCTCTTTTTTCGAGCGACAATTGTTCACCACGGTATAGTGCCAAAGCATCCTGAAAGATATAAGGATTTTTTAAACATCCTCGACCAATCATCACACCGTCACATCCTGACGACTTTAACCGATAAATCGCCTGTTGTGGTGTCAAGATATCGCCATTTCCAATTATTGGAAGCTTTGCTGAAGCCTTAACTTCAGCAATATAGTCCCAATTGGCGTCCCCTGAATAGCCTTGCGCCCGAGTTCGACCGTGAATGGCCATCCAAGCCGCCCCCTCATTGAATGCCACTTTGGCAGTCTCAATGGCATTGACGGAATTTGCGTCCCAACCCGTGCGAACTTTGATAGTCACTGGGATTTTTACCGCCTGAACACAAGCGCGAACCACATTGCCTAAGTGAACCAGATCTTTCAGCGCTGCTGAGCCTGCGCCCTTTTTTACGACTTTGGGAACCGGACAGCCAAAATTGATATCTACAAAATCAGCACCTGTCGCCTCGACAGCCTTAGCGGCTTTTGCCATCACTTCCGGCTCTTCTCCAAAGATTTGCAAGCCAACCGGTCGTTGAGTTTCATCAAAACTCATCATTCTCAATGTCTTAGAGTTTCCATACTCAATCCCAGTTGCAGATATCAACTCACTAACGACCACACCCGCGCCACGGCTGCGCATGAATTTTCTAAATGGGTGATCGGTGATTGCCGCCATCGGCGCAAGCACGAAGGGGTTCTCTTTCAAGGATTCAACTGGATTCATAAGCCGAGCGTTATATCACAGACCCTTGCAAAACGGCCATGAAAATATATGCGAGCCTCAAACTGTAAGAATGGGACCCCAAATCAGTGTAAATTATTTAAATAACTGAGTTTTTATCACCCTAGGGCTACTCTAACCAGTGAATTCGCCCCTCTACCTGTCGAGGAGCCTTCGGAGGTTCATGATCGGGCCAGCCAATAACCAAGCCGCAAAGCAGCTCTAACTCGCCATTTTTGTATTCGGGTAGCTGATCCACGCCTAAAAATCGATCCACATCTTCTTTAATTTCCAAGGGTGCCCCCATCGTACAGCATCCCAATCCCTCGGCGACACAAGCTAAGTTAATATTCTCGACGGCCATGTATACGGAACCGATACTAGTATGGTAGCGCTCATCCGCCGAGTTATGGCTATAGGCAAAGACCAGAACAGGTGCATCGCCTAAGGTATAAAAGAACCGCTGGGTAAATTCATAAAGAGACGGCTTCAATCGCTGGCTTAATATGTCCTTAATGCCTTCCCAAGATTTTTGTGAGTGCTTTAGATAGGCCTCTCGCTTGGCTCCAGTCACAACAAAAAATCGCCAATTTTGACGATTCTTGCCCGATGGTGCTTGCATTCCAGCGGCAAGAATTCGCTCGATTATCTGACGATCAACCGGCTGGTTCTTAAACTTTCGAATCGAGCGTCGCTGCTCAAGCAATTGATAAAAATGTTCCTTAGAGAAACTCATAAAACCTCTTCAGCCCTCGATAAATGTCTTGTGAAGTCGTTGAATAACCTCGTTACCTTTATCTTCAGCAACCAAAAAGCAAAAGTTATGTTTACTAGCACCTAAGCAAATCATCCGAACATTAATGTCGGGAATTGCCTCAAAAATCTTTTTTGCCAATCCTGGAGTATGATTAATATTATTTCCAATCAATGAAACCAGACAAAGATTTTCTTCAACTTGCACATCTGCAAACTGTGACAGGTCAGCTACTAACTTACGATTTAAAAGAGCCGAATCATCTAAAGTCACAGACACAGAAATTTCAGATGTCGTAATAGCATCGATCGAAACTTTATGATCATTAAAGACCTTAAAGATCTGAAACAAGAAGCCATGAGTATGTAACATTTCTGGAGTTGAAATCGTGACAAGAACCTGCTTCTTTCGAGTTGCCATTGCACGAATCAATGGATGTTGATCCACCTCTTTGCGGACCCAGGTTCCCCGGGCTCCCGACTCGAAGCTCGACCCCACGAAGACCGGAATATTTTTTCGAATCGCAGGCAACAAGGTTGCTGGATGCAGAACCTTTGCTCCAAACGTTGCAAGCTCTGAAGCTTCTTTAAAAGAAATTTCATCAATGGCTCGTGCGGCTGAACAAATTCGCGGATCTGTAGTCGCTATGCCAGGAACGTCTGTCCAAATTTCAAGAATATCAGCATTAATTCCTTCGGCAAAAATGGCTGCAGAGTAGTCACTTCCGCCTCGCCCTAACGTCGTCGTAAAACCATCTTCAGTGCAGCCAATAAAGCCTTGGGTCACATAGATTACTTCACCCTGAATGCAAGACTGCATCTTTGCAGAACAAAGCAGAATGATCGATTCCGTCATCGGCCGAGCTTTACCAAAATTATCATCGGTTCTTAGAACATCTCGGGCATCAAAAAGCTCGGCCTTCACATTAAGCCCTGCCTTTACCAGCTCGTCGTTAAAGGCTTCTGTAAACAACAAAGAGGACATTCTTTCGCCCAAACTCTGCATAGTGTCCAAAGCTTTTAAAGAGCAGTCCTTCAAAAAATGAATGCCCTTAGCAATGGACTCCATTTCTTCGTATAGCCGATACAACTTTTGCGCACTTGTCGCTGAAATTTTCAATTCTGCTGCAATTTTATCATGTTTGGATTTAATTTTATTGATGATCTCTTCTGACTTGTCCCACGTACTTTGCTGGGCCGTCTGAGCAAGGGCAATAAGATCATTTGTCGTCCCCGATGTTGCAGAAACAACGACCACAGAAGACTCTTGTTTAATAGAGACGCGAGCGCTTCTGCGCATGCACTCGGCGTCTCCCATCGATGTTCCACCAAATTTAGATACGATTCGCTTTTTCATAAGGACAACGCTATCAAATTATGGCAGGCTTTCAATATGAATGCTCAACGAACCGCCATTATTTTTTTGATATTTCTTGCCCTGGCTTGCACCACTGTGGCCGTAGTTCCTAGCCTACGCTTAAAAGCAAAAGCTCTAGTTTCCTCTGAACAAAGAACTATTCTTGCGAAAGTCGAAGGAGCCTTAGGTCCGAATGGGCCAAAGGTCACTGTACTAAAAATTGAAAGTGCCGATGGCTTATCGTTAGAGATTTTCGAAAACATCGAGGATGGGCAAGCTTCATTGCTTGCAAAAATTCGTCTTGATGAAAAGCGCGATGCTCATTTTACTTATCAAGGAAATGCAACTAATTTGGCTATTGGTGATATGGAAGGCGATGGAACAATGGAAATCTTCGCTCCTGCTTTTGACGATCAAATGATAGCTCGGCTAAATATCTATAAGTTCAACCCTGATACAAAATCTTTTGATCGCATTAACTCTTCCCAATCCGAATCCAATATTAGCAAATAAAAAGGGCCAAACGGCCCTTTTATTGATTAGAACTCTTATTTAAATCTCTCCAACTTTTGCCCTCTCGAGCCTTTGGATCCAGTTGAAACTGTCGAACGGCTTTTACATGATCTTGATAATTTTCAGTAAATACATGAGTGCCATCATTTTGACTGACAAAAAATAAATAGCTTGAGGCTGCGGGCCGCAAGACCGCCGCTATGGCTTCTTTTCCAGGATTTGATATTGGACCAGGAGGCAATCCAGAGATCGTATAAGTATTGTAAGGAGTTGGATTCAATAGATCGGCTTTTGTTATGCTAATTTCAAGCTTTCCGTTAATCAAAGCTTTGCCATAAATAACAGTAGGATCCGTTTGCAAGCGCATTCCTTTTTGCAAACGATTATGGAAAACAGAAGCGATCAATGGTCGCTCTTGTTTTGCACCAGTTTCCTTTTCAACGATACTTGCAAAGGTCAAAACTTGATGACGGGTTAAATTTTGTGCTACCGGATCAATTGGAGCAGCATTTTTAACCTGATCAAAAACCTCTAACGTGGCCTTCACCATCAAAGTAACTAACTTTTGCATATTATCTTTACGAGACAACATATATGTTTCCGGATATAGATATCCTTCTAAAGAATCTAAGGGCTCGCCAACCACAGACATGATAAATTCTTTATTAGTTACTAGCGCCGCAAATTCTTGAGCAGTTCCCAGACCTGCCTTTTCCACCAATGCGGCAATTTCAAAAAGATTATAACCTTCCGGTATAGTAATCGGTCTTTGAATGCTTTTTCCCGAAACCAATACACTGAGGACCTCATCGGGATACATATTTGTTCTAAACAAGTATTCGCCAGTTTTCATCTTAGAGCGCTGACCGTTTAGTCGTGCATACCAAGACAAGAACTGAGCATTACGAACCACGCCCGCAGTTTCTAAGTCTTTTGCAACTTGGTTAAACGAAGTGCCCGAGTTGACCTCATAAACAACTTCCACAGCCTGATCTGCTGGTCGGGTTGTTTTAAAGTTCCAGTAAAGATAACCAGTGGCACCAGCCAACCCTAAAGCAACCAAAATAATTGATATGATCGAAATGACGACTGCCTTTTTCATTTATTTCCAATCTAGATTCATTCCAGGAAGAGCCTTGGTAATATCCAACGGCGTCGGGTCCTCCAAAGATCCCACAGGAACTGTGCAATATTGAATCGCATAGTGAGCAGAAGCTCGATCATTTCCAGATTTTCCCATTCCGCCAAAAGGTAAGCGCGAGCTTGCACCATTTGTCGTGCGATTCCAGTTTAACAAACCAACCCGGGCTTTAAACAAAGCATCTTCATATAAGGCCTTATCTTTGGTAAACAAGGCCATAACCAAGCCATACCCCGTAGAGTTAACAATATTCATTGTTTCTTCCCAATTTCCTGACTGATAAATTGCGACATTGGGCCCAAAAATTTCCGATTTTTGATAGACGCTATTTGGATCAAACTTTTTCACTAAGTGGATGGAAGGAGTTACGTAGTGCCCTTTGTGCTCTAGTTCTAACGACTTACCCCTCATTAAAGATTCGCAGTTTTCCCGATTAGCAATTTCTTGGAAGCGAATATATTTTTCCACTGCCGAGCCGTTAATTAGCGGCCCCATAAATGGATTTTTCGACCAGTGACCGATGCTTAACTTCTTTGCCGCTTCATAAAATTTATTCGTAAATTCATCAGCAAGTTTCGGGTGAACGATAATTCTGCTTGTACATGAACAGCGCTGTCCGGCAGTCATAAATCCACCAACCAAAGATTCATAAACAGCCTTATCCAGATCGGCATCTTCCCAAACCACAGTGGCGTTCTTACCACCCATTTCTAATGCTAAGATTTTCCAGTAGTGCGTTAAGGTCTCTTGTTTAATTTTTAAGCCCACCTCATAGGAACCCGTGAATAAAACTCCGTCCACGCCTTCATGAGCCACCAGACGACGACCGGTTTCTCCATCACCTTGAACTAAGTTGAACACTCCTTCTGGCAATCCGGCATGATGAATCAACTCGGCCATATATTGACCTACGGCCGGAGTCTGTTCGGACGGCTTGAAGACAACTGTATTTCCAGCAACCAAGGCTGGAACAATATGCCCATTTGGCAAGTGTGCGGGAAAATTAAATGGACCTACTACGGCCATCACTCCCCGTGAGCGATGGCGAATCACTCCATCTACTTGCGGCAAGGCATTTGAAATGCGCTCTTCTTCAACAAGCTTTAACGAATGATTAAGAGTAATATCGATCTTCGCTCCAAGAGCTTTAGCTTCAGTGAGAGCTTCCCACATTGGCTTTCCAGTGTCGCGAGCGATCACCTCAGCCATTTTATCTGCGTGAGAGTCAAAAACTTCTTTCAATTTCCATAAATAGGCCTTGCGCTCTTCTAACGGAAGCGCTCCCCACTTCGGATACGCTTTTTTTGCAGACTCAACAGCCATTTCGACGTGGTCATACTTATAGGGTACCGTCAATACGAGGTCCTTTAGATCGGCCGGACTAAAGTTTTTGAACTCTCCATCACCCTTCGTGATATTTACAAACTTACCATTGATATAATCGCCTACGTAGTTCATCTTTAACCTCGTTTTTCAATTTCTTTTTGATAATAAAATGGAGAAGCAAATACGAAATCGCCCTTATCAAGTTCTAAGATCGCTCTTTGTTTTGCTGGAATACATATTTTGCCATCTCGAATATCCACTGGAGAAAGCACAGCCTTAAAATCTGTTGGACTAAATGTACCGACTAGATAGTGATCCTTATAAGATGCATCCGAGAACTCATCTACCTGTAACTTCTTTCCGTGCTTTACAGGAAGAACTTCTTTAGTTGGACAACCATAGTGAGGACCACCATCAAAAGGATCAACCTCTTCAATATATTCAAATCCTATATTTTCTAACAAATGCTGAGCGGGCTTAGTCGCTTCTCCAACTCGGCCCAACACCAAACGCGCTTTAGAGTCCAACAACGACATATAAATATCTTCGGTCGGAAACAGGCTTTCAATAAACTCTTTATTACTTTGCGATAAAAGATCCGCCTCTTGATAGGGTAGTCCCGTGAACCGTCGCCCCAAAGCCTCCCAAAATTCGCTACGACCTTCTTCGGTTAATGGCGGCGTTAGCTCGCATAAAACGCGATCTTCAAATTTTTCAGGGAAGGCCCCCATATACACAAACCGCACCAACGAGATTTGCTTGCCTAGTTTTTCTGGTCGACGTCGATAGGATTTATCCACCAGCAGTCCACCAATTTCCGTTGGGCCATCAACATCTATTTGAAAGCGAAGTACTTGATGAATAAAACCAATTCCCAAGTCCTGAGAGAAGTGGTCCTTCTTTAAAATTTTAAAATAGTTATGCGGAATCTCTTCTGTGCCGTGTTTTGCCATAATCAAAGAGCTTCCGACGATAAGCTTTTCCTCAAGATCTTCAACGACAAAAATATACTCTGACTTTGCTTTAGGAAGCTTGCCTGCAAAAGATTGAACTGATCTTTCAATCTTTTCCGTTAAAACTTTTCGATCCCCCGGAAGATTTAAAAGATTAAACTGTTTGGCTAAATCAACAAGTTGAGAAAGATCTTCAGTAGCCACTGGCCTAATTATGAAACTCATAAACAAATCCTTCCAATAATTCTTTTATAAAACTCGACAGCCAGCTCAAGATCCTTTAAAGCAATGTGCTCTAGCGGGGTGTGAGTGTTGTCTTGCCTTAGACCCGGACCAAATCCGACACACTCAATGCCGATACGACTAAAAATGCTGGCCTCATTCGTTGAAGCGTGCGTCCCCACCTCGTCCGAAAGATTCATCGCGCGCAGTTCGTCACGACATGCTTTTAGTAGCATGCTTTGCTCGTCCGTACGATAAGGCTTTTTATAGTCAACGATTCTAAAAACCGCGCCCACTTTTTCACAGGCCTCGTTAAGATTTTGCATCCAAGCTTCATACACTTGCTGGCTGACAATTGGCGGAATCCGACAATTGCCAGCAATGAAGATATGGTCCTCGAAGGTGCGGACCAGACCGATATTTAGTGTTGCAATATCTGGATCAAATTTATCATCTTTATAGCGAATGAAGTCTGACTCTAAATTTCGAATGGCTTTATATATAAATGCTAGCTTTTTTGCGATTGAATTTGCCGTGGGCTCCCCCATATCTAGCTCTAAAAATGCATGACTTGGAACTGTGTTAAAATTAGTTCCACCATCAGCCTCCATAATGTTGACCGAATCTGGCAACATTATGATGTGATCGAACATTTTTCGAATGGCACTCTCTCCCAATTGAGGCGCCGAGGAGTGCGCGGCCCTTCCGGTAAATAACTTTGATTGCGTCGACGTACTTTCGCGCAGATTGTGCGCTTCACGATACGAAAGTTCGGCTTCAGAAAAAGGGACTCTAATTTCAACGCTGGCAAAACCTTTGCCAGCGTTGGTAACTCGTAAATTTGAGGGCTCCCCAATGAGGGCCTTCTTGGCTGATATTTTATTTTTACGAATCAGCTTTAAAGCTCCTACCATTCCAGTTTCTTCCCCGAATGTTCCAACTATAACAGGAGGCAGTTTATAAGCGGTGATGTCTTTAAATTGCGAAAGCGCTTCAATCTTACAAAGAAGGTCTAATTTTGCCTCTGCAGAACCAAGTCCATAAATTTTTCCATCTTCAATAGTAGCATCAAATGGATTTTGACCATTCTTAATCCAAAGCTGAAATGGTCCCGGCGCAGGAGTGTCTAAATGATTCTGCAGCAGGAACTCATTTTCTCCGCGTTCGGAACTAGGCCGAATAATGATGTTGGCGTCTTCTTGATCTCCTGAAAATTCTTTCTGAAGCTCGACGCAAAGACCTCTATCCTCACAGTAGCTCTTTAACCACAACGCAAGCTCTAAAGAGCCCGTTGCTGGAGTACTCTCGATGGAAATAGCCTTGCGGCAAGCTTCAATAAAATTCAATTAAACACCCTCTAAAATTGTCTTTTCAATTACTTGCAGGGCTAAATCAATTTCCGAATCAGAAATAATGGCAGGCACCAAGAACCGCGCACGGACTGGCCCTTTCCCGCAAGGAAATGCAATTACTCCGTTATCAAATAACTTCTTAAGGAAGACATCAACCTGTTCTTTCTTGCCTTCAAATGGCGTGAACGCAATCATAAGTCCCATTCCGCCCGCATCTGAAACCAATCCTTTACATGTCGTCTGATTCATTTTGTTAAACCCATCGATAAATCGACGGTGAATCTGCATAATACGGCCTTGAGGTCCTAAAAATCCGTCCTGCAAGATATCCAGAATTTCCATTCCCGCTGACATACAAGCTGTCGCCCCCGAGAAAGTACCGGCAATCAAACCTGGTTTTGGATTATACTCTTCAGTGTAAAGGGTTGCACCCAATTGAGCGGTTTTAGCGATCGTCACGATATCGATATATTGGCCGATATTTAAAGTTTCAAAAGCAAATAATTCGCCCGTTCTAGTAAAGGTTTGAACTTCGTCGGCCCAAACAGCAATACCATTGGATTTACACAAATCTAACATTGGAATAAAAAATTCCCGAGGCGCAGCCTGATAACCGCCCTCTCCCAGCATAGGCTCGAAAGCAAAACATGCAATATTTTCTGCGCCCACTTTACTGATGTGCTCTTTCATTATGTTCAACGAATTTTGGATTGAATTAGCATCACTCTTTTCATAAAAAGGCACTCGTAAAATCTCGTTATACTCTGGCAGACCTTGTTTATAGGCTGGATTATCAGTCAATTCGGCCATCATAGTTGAACGACCTGCAAAAGCATTTTTAAAGGCTAATACATATTTTGCAGGCGATCTTTTTTGGCGTGCAATTTTTAGTGCGTTCTCGTTTGCCATAGTTCCACAAGTGGCAAACCAAGCGTGCTTTAGGCGTGAATTCTTGCCTGCCAACTTCACCAGCTTTTGGGTCATCTCGACATATTCCATGTTCGGCTGTAGATTCCCCTGGTTCACAATATCAGCCAAAGCGCCACGAGCAGCCGCTTTCATAACTCGAGGATGAGAGTGCCCCATTAAGTGAATTCCTATGCCGTTAATTAGATCTAGCTTCACAGATCCATCCATAAGTTCTACAAATGGACCACGGCCTGCACCAGAACCGATGTATGCATAATGAAGTGGGCGTCCACGAAACTTTGCGATCTCGTCAAGATGTCCTTTGAAGGCATCTTTAAGGTCCGCCTTTGCTGGGCGAATTCCATTTAGTTCGGAACTTGTTTTTCCAACTTCCGATACAAGTTGGTTGAGCATTGAATCAATGTTATTTGAAGTTTTAATTTGAGTTCCCAATAAAGACATAACTGGACCTTTCTGTGGATCTTAAATAGTCAGCTTGTCTATTGTATTGGCGAAGGTAGACGATGACAAGACACGTGATGTACAATCAAGCTGCTATGACAAAACAACTTCGCTCTTCCTTCTTGCTATTCGTCTTATCTCTATTAGGACTTTGCTTTTGCTCTTCGCTATGGGCTGCAGAATCCACTGCGACATTTGCAGATCACTACAAAAGATCTTTAGAATTCATACAGAAAAAAGACCTTGATGCCGCTCGGCAGAGTCTAAAAGAAGCTTTGAAAATTCAACCTGATAACCAATCTGCCAAGCTAAATCTAGCTATTATCGCCGCCGAAAAGAAAGAAATCGGCCTCGCCTTTGGTCTAGCAAGATCTTTACTGGAAATAAATCCGAGAAATGAAAAAGCTCAGCAACTGATTACCTATCTAAACTCTACTCATCCCCCCAAGGCCATACCGCATCAATCCGACTTTCTTGAAGAACTTCATCAGTCTTTTTTAGTAAAAGTAGATGTAAATTCCATTTTTCTATTTCTGGCCCTTCTTGTGTTTTCATCGGGATGGCTTTGGCTTAATTACATCAAGCGTAAAAAAGAACAAGAAGCGCAAGAGCTTGAACCACCAAGATGGCCTTGGATTGCCATTTTCCTTTCAACTTGTGGGTTGTCCTTTTTACTCATCAGCGGCTTAAAAGCATGGGATGCGAAAGTGATTCGGGGAACCATTCTTAAAGAAGAAGTGCCAGTCCTTGTAACCCCCGATCCCCAAAACGGTATAGAGCTTTTAAAGCTTAGTGAGGGGCTTGAAGTTCACATTTTTGAAACCCAGAACGAATATATCAAAGTTCAGTACCCAGGAACCCCAGCTGGATGGGTGAAAAAAGAGCAAGTTTTTACTCATTCCCGGTAGCCTTAGTTGACTTTGGTCTAGCTCGACCAATAGAATCTAAGCCTATGAAAAAGCTACTGCAAGTTGTTCTAATTACTACATCTTTTGCAATCTTATCAGGCTGCGCTTCAGCGGAACGAGACTCCTCAACTCCTGAGGGTGCCTTCAGCGCGGCTCAACACTTTGAAGAGAACGACCGTTTCGAAGAAGCTATTCGTCGCTACAATGAAGTTCGAAATAAATTTCCTTACTCGAGCTGGGCAGTCAAAGCCGAGCTTGCGGTCGCCGATGTTTACTTCAAACAAGAGTCTTTTGCCGAAGCCCAAGTTGCGTATCAAAATTTTCGCGATCTACATCCGACTCATGCACAAATTGACTATGTTCAATTCCGAATTGGCATCAGTATTTTCAATCAATTACCGGAAACAATCGATCGCGATCTTAGCATAGCCGACGAGTGTATTTTGGCATTTTCTGATCTATTAAAGAAATATCCAACTTCCTCATATGTTGAAGAAGCCAAAGAAAAACGCACAAAAGTCATTCGCATGAAGGCGGAAAAAGAAGAGTACATTGCTGACTTTTACTTCAAGCGCGAAATGTTTGATAGCGCCCTTAAACGCTACGAGAATTTATATTCTTCCTATGGCGGCCTGGGCTTTGAAAAAAAGGCTCTGTATCGTTTAGCTCTTTGCTCAAAATCAATTGATGATACAGCTCGCTTAAAGAAGTATTCAGACGAGCTAATCAATAAATACGGCGACAGTGATGAAGCAAAGAAAATTCAAAAGGAGCTTCGCTAATGAAAGCCCTCAATGATGACATGTTAGCCGAAGCACGCGGTTATTTTATTAACGGAAACTATAAATTATCCGAGCCTATTCTTAACCAAATGCTTTTAAATGGAACACGCAACCCTGAAGTTTTTCAGATGTTAGCAACGATTTTCTATGACAAAGGGCAGTTTAATAAAGCAATCAAGACCTTCAAACGAGCTCTCGAGATCGATCCGACCTATACTGATGCCAGCGTTGGTCTTTCTATTATTCTGAACGACCTTGGAAAATACGACGAAGGAAAACAGGTTTTTCTTGAGGCTCAAAGCCAATTGGATAAAAAAACTGGCCGGCAAGATCCTCATTTAGATGAAAAGCTTGCATCTAAACACGAAGAGTTGGCGGATCTATATTATCAATATCGTCGCTACAATGAAGCTCTAGAGCAACTTTTAAAAGCCCAAAAGCTTTCTACACGCAAGGCTGAAATCACGATGCGAATTTCAGAGGTCTATGTGCAACTAGGACATCCAGACCGGGCGATTAAAGACCTAAAATCGCTTATTCGCGAATACCCACACTTTATTCCAGCTCGACTGAAGCTTGGAGTTATTTATTACAACTCGAACAACGTTGCTGAGGCTACTGAACAGTGGGAGAATATTCTTATTCGTGATCCCGAACATCCAGAAGCGCTCCGCTTGTTGAAGATGGCTCAGGCGGCAGGAATTACAACAATCGAACTTTAAACTTCAAGGATTTCAACATGGCTCAAATTAAAGACGACATGATGCCCTACTTAACTGCGGTCGAAATTAAAGACCTAGTTAAAAAACTAGCTGCTCAGATAGAGGCAGAATACGAAGGAAAAGAAATCATCTTTATTTGTCCTTTGCGTGGTTCGGTTCATTTAACAGCCGACCTTATGAGAGAAATCGATCTTCCACAACAAGTGGACTTTGTCCACGTTGCTGCCAGCGAACGTGGTGGTACGATCAAGATCATCAAAGATATCTCTATTAATATCGCCAATAAACACGTCATCATCGTAGAAGAAATTATCGATACGGGACGCACGCTGAGCTTCCTAAGAAACCGCCTTTTCGCAGCTGGTCCTGCTTCTTTGAAGATTGTTACCTTATTAGACAAACCAGCAAGACGAGAGCTGCCAATCCGCGCAGAATTCGTTGGAAAAACAATCGACGACCGCTATGTGGTTGGATACGGAATGGATTCTGAAGAAAAGGGCCGTAACTATCCCGATATTTATCACCTTAAAAACTAAGAAAAATAAAAAAGGCCCTGCAAAGGGCCTTTTAAGTTACAAGATCGATCTTACCCAAGGCTAAGATACGACGACATTGACCACAAATAGGACAACGACACAGAAAACGTAAAGAACGACAAGTTGTTTTGGCATGATGAAAGCTCCCCCGCCCTCAAAATACTGCGAGACAAGACTTTCGTCAATACCCGAGGTTTATTCCTGTCTTTAGACCAGCTGTCTCATTTCGAGAAATCAACTAAAAAAACAAAAACGCCCCCTCAAGAGACAGTCCGGATTGCCGATAAGAAAAGTGTAATAAGGGGGACGACCTATGAAAAACTTCAAAAATTTCTCTAAGAAACTACTTAAAAACAGATCTGGCCAAGGTGCTACTGAATATATCCTTCTTTTGGTTGTTATCGTAGGTCTTGTGATGCTTTTCGGAAAAGACATCAAGACAACAATGGAAGGCAAGCTCAGCGACCTTAAAGGTAAAATCATGAGCGTTGAATAAGCGCTCTTCGATTAAGATCTCTGCTTTTAAACTTTAAGGAAGTGGGTGATTTATGACTGTCGAATACGTCTTGCTACTAGTTTGCGTGTTTGCCATCACAATGAAGACATTTATGTCTGCGCCCACAAACGCCTTTAAACAAGGCGCGCCCCGTTTAGGCGCACGGGTAGAAAAGCAAATTTCAACCGGAGACGGCTTTCGCGATAAAGGCGAACGCTTAAACTGGAAAGCAAAATAATCTATTATCGGAAGGGGGATCGAATGAAGCAGCTGAATAATAAAGGTCAGTTTGCAATCGAAGCCGTTCTTCTGACCGTTATTTTCGTGGGCGCATTTATGGCGGCCACTGAATTTTTACGCAACGAAAAATTTTTAGCAAAAATGGTGGGTGGGCCATGGGTACAAATCCAAGGTATGACCGAATGTGGAGTATGGGGCGCTCCGTCCAAAGTTTGCAAAAAACATCCTAACAATACTTCACGCCTACTAACCTACGATCCAAGGAAGTAACAATGCGTTTACTTCCAATTACAAATCATACAAATCGCAACAAAGGCTTTATCACCGGAGAATTCATTTTTTCGATGGTGCTAGCAGCAGGTATTAGTGCCGTTTTATTTGCGGTCACATACACTCTTTCAGTGATCGAAATCACTCAATATATCTCGTTTACATCTGCGCGAGCCATGATCAGCAGCAACGCCACCGTCGAAGATCAGGTTCAAGCTGCTCAAGATAAATATAAATCTATTATCAATCAAAAGGCACTCAAGGGCCTCTTTTTCGGTGATGGCTCATTGTTCGCCCTCTCTTCAGACCCCGACGTACGCGTAGGTGGCGCCTCAGATAAAGATTTTTCCGAATCCTATCGGGATGGACAATCTAATACGGACCGGGTCGCTTTTACGGGTGTTCGCGTAGAGCTTACACCCAAAATTATGAATCTTAAAATTGCATTCCTAGGGAGTACTTCTGAGACCGGCGAAGCCTCAGAATTTGCAACTCGTCTGACAACTATCCTTACCCGCGAATCGTCAGCAAAAGAATGCATGGACCTATATGTGAATCGCAGGTACGAGGCCATCGGCATTATGACTGATCGCTTTAAACAGTACGGTACCCAAGGGGCAACAGACTACGTCCCCCTGGAGGACAACGGATGCTAAATTCACAGCGAATCAAGAATGAAAAAGGAATGGCAACACTCGAGATGATTCCCATCTTGGTCATCGTGGTTCTGCTTTTGAACTTTTCATTTGGCTTTTTTGGCGTCATTCATACCGGAATTTTAAACTCGATTGCGGCCCGCAACTATGCATTTGAAACTTTCAGGAATCGCGCAAACTTAACTTACTTTACCCCTTACTCTAGTGAATACACCCTACACTTTAGGGACACTGCCTTTCGGGCCCACGGAAGCATTGCTGAAGATGTCTCGCAAAAGAACGAATTTTACGCCACGACCCGGATGGTGGACTTCTTTACCTTCTCCAAAGGTCGAGTTGCCGAAGAGGAGGGGGGTAAAAATTCCGCCCTACACGTCAATAAAATTCAAGATTTAGACGAAAGTGGACGAAATGACCAAGTAGGAGCCAATCCTGTTTGGATTAAGACAGTTTATGGAATGTGTTTAAACGAGGAATGTACAGCTCAGTAAAAGGACAACACTATGGGTTCGAATGATACAAGAAATCTGATGATCTCTATCGCAGCGGGAGTCTTTGCTACATTCCTTCTCTATTCTTATTCTCAAGAGAAAAAAGCCGAGTACGATAAAAAATTTGGGACTACTAAACGTGTTGTTGTTGCCAAAGAAGACATTCAGGAAATGCAAAACATCTACGACACAATGTTAGAGACCGTAGAGCTGCCTTCACAGTTTATTCAGCCAGGTGCTATTACTCTGCCTGAAGAAGCTATTGGAAACGTTGCTGCAATTCCTATTAAAAAAGGCCAAGTCGTTTTTAAAAATAACTTATTAACACCGGGTCCTGACACAGGAATTGCACTTCAAGTGGCACCTTCTATGCGCGCCATCACCATTGCTGTGGACGAAGTTCGTGGAGTGGCAAAGCTCATTCGCCCTGGTGATCGGGTAGATATCTTAGTGGCTCTTGATATCGGTAAGGGTATGAACGCCCGCAGAGAGCTCACGACTTTATTACAAGACGTCCCAGTATTAGCCACCGGTGTCTCAGTTGTAAACAACATTCCCCGTGTAATCGAAGCTGATGCAACTGGAAAAAATCTTACACAAATCGCTCTAACTGGAGACACAAAGTACGCTACTATTACAGTTGAGGTCAGTCCTAAAGATGCTCAGGATTTGCATTATATCAATGCGACGTCGCCGGGTAATATTTATTTTACTCTGCGAAATCCGAATGACAGAACGAAGCAGCCTCGGTTGCCGTCGTCTTCTTCAGAGTCCGTTGCTGGTAAACCTGCAATTTCTTTGGATTCAGGGTCTGCACCAACGATTGCGCCGCCTGTTCTTGCGCCAAGCCGACCGGTGTTACCACCACCGAATCAGCCCATGCAGAATAGACCAGCCAATCCGGGGCAAAATCAAAATAGTGGATTCAGGACTCTATGATGAAACTGTTTTGTGTTCTTAGGGGGAATTATATGTATAAAGCGCTAGCTTTTATGCTATTGGCGACAGCCTTGCACCCGTCACTCTTGCATGCGCAAGAGGCCGACAATGCCGAGGTCTCATTGACCGAAGATAAGCCTCAAATTGATTCCCTCACAACTGGCGAAGAACCTATCTATCGCAATCGTCGCTTCATCAACCTAACTTTAGGAATTGAACAAGACGAAAAACTTCCGCCTTTGCCAGACAATGTCGAATTTAAAGGTGACTTCCGTCGTATTGTCAGCGCTTCCTTTGCTAAAGAACTTAATGTTCTTCGCTTTGTTCCCAAAGCCGAAGGCTTCGCTACTATGACTATTCACGATAAACGAAACGGCAAAATTGTTGCAGAATTTAGAATCGATATCAAAAAAAGCAAACTAGATAAAGTCGTTCGCGAAATGCGAGCCTTGCTGGGCGATATCGAAGGTATCAATATAAAAATTGTAAACAATAAAGTTGTTGTCGATGGACAGATTCTTTTGCCAAAAGATTTGGCGCGTATCTATAACGTTGTTCAACAATTCGGTGATCAAGCTTCATCGCTGGTTACCTTAAGCCCTTTAGCCCTGAAAAAAATCGCAGAGTTTATTTCTCGCGATATCAACAATCCAGAAATCGAAGTTCGTGCTATTAACGAAAAGCTTGTCCTTTCAGGCTGGGCTAATGACGATGCAGAACGTGCGAATGCCGAAATCATCGCAAAAACTTATTTGCCTGACATCGTGATGGATGCTGCCGAGGAAAAAGGCGTTATCAAAAAACGAAAGCCCGCAAATGATGGCGTCATTAATATGATCAAGCTTAAAGAGAAGCCAGCTGCAGCTCCACCAAAAATGGTGCAAATCGTGGCTCACTTTGTAGAGCTTAACAAAACTTATATGAAAAACTTCCGCTTCCAATTTACTCCGACACTTAAAGCTGACGGTTCACAGTTGGCATTTTCGTCGGGTGGTGAAGGAGCTGGTGGTGTCGTTTCAGAAATTGCGGGAGTGGTGGACAACCTTCTTCCAAAATTAAACTGGGCAAAGTCCCATGGTTTTGCCCGAGTATTGGAATCAACTTCCATTATCATCGAAAATAATCAAAAGGGTCAAATCAGTCAGCTTAGTAAACACCCATTTATGATAGCAGGGGCTAACGGGACTCAAAGTACATCGTTCCAAGATGTTGGTATCGAATCCGTTGTTACTCCAACTGTCCTAAGCGACAAATCAAGCTCTGTAAGTATGCAAATGGACTTCAAAGTCAGCTCGGTGACGGGTCAGACTTCAGCTGGACCGATCGTAGCGCAGAACTCGGTGACGACTAAGATCACGGTGCGCGATCGTCAGTCGGCAGCAATTGGTGGTCTTATTAAGAATGCGTCTTTTACAGACTATAATAAACCGTCTGGAATGCCCGAAAACCCTATTATCAGTCTTTATGCTTCTAAAGAATTTTCTAGAAGCCAAAGCCAGTTCGTAGTGTTTGTGACTCCGATCATCAAAACATCTGCTAGCGCTGGTGCTGAACAGATCAAGAAAAAGTTCAGACTTAGAGACTAGACATAAGGACCGTGGAATTTACGGCCGCGTCTTCCGATATGTAACGAGGGAGGTGCGAATTGGCATTAAATCCTAATTGTACATTAATCGCTGTTGTTGGCGGAAAAGGTGGCGTTGGTAAGTCCATCTTTGCTGCCAATTTTGCCTGCGCCCTGATGACAGAACTTCGAACACAGGTCTTGCTTCTTGATTGCGACTCTAAGTCTGTTGGTGATCAAAACGTAATTACTGGTCTTAAACCAGTGAAGACTCTTAAAGAAATTGCAAGTTTTCAAGGTTCATTGAATTCCACACCTCTGAATCAATTAGTCACTCAACACCAATCCGGTCTTTCCTATGTTGGAGCCGTTCGCGGCCCCGAAGAACGATTCGATATTTCTCCTGATAGCTTGATGAAGTCAGTGGAGTTCTTTAGCCGAAATTATAAATTCATCGTCGCTGACTGCGGCAATGACATTACGGCTTTACAACAAGCTTTATTATTAGATGCCACAGCAATTATGATCGTAACGTCCCCTGAAGTATTGGTAGTTACCCAAACTCAAAGACTGATCAATGACCTTCTTTCGCAGACATTTCCAAAAGATATGTTTCAGTTGGTTATAAATAAAGTTTCACCAACGGGACTATCTCCGCAGGTCATTGCCAGCCAGCTTCAGGTTCCAGTTTGTGGAATGATTCCGCAAGATGAGCCAACTTCAATGATGGCTTTGCAAAAGTACACCCCCTTTGTTTTAGCGGCCCCCAAAGCTCCTATCACTGCAAGCTACTATGAATGTGTACGAAAGCTTACCGGAGGCACTCTTCAGCGCTTAAAGTCTTTGGCAAGACCAAAACCCGTCATTGCGCCACAGCCTGCAGCAGACGGATCTACTCCCATTCCTAAAGAGGGCGATCCTCGCACGGTCATGAAGCTTCGCGTGCACAGTGAACTTATCCGCACTGTCGATCTTAAAAAACTTTTAGTCGATGGGGCAAAAGACGAATCAAAAGAACAAGAAATTCGGGAAAAAACAAAACGCGAAATTACTTTGATTGTAGACCGGGAAGCTCCTGATTTGCCAAGGGATGAACGCGCAAAAATCATTAAAGAAATCTTGGAAGAAGCACTAGGTCTGGGCCCGCTAGAAGATCTTTTGGCCGACGGCGCCGTTTCCGAAATCATGGTCAATGGCTATAAAAAAATCTATATCGAAAAAAGCGGCAAGGTCCAACTTGCTACAACAACATTTACTTCAAATGACCACCTACGACGAATTATAGAGCGTATCGTGACGCCGCTAGGAAGACAAATTAACGAATCCGTCCCCTATGTCGATGCCCGCCTTAAAGACGGATCACGGGTGAATGCGGTTATCGAGCCTCTAGCAATTGATGGCCCAGCCCTGACGATACGAAAATTTAAAAAAGGCGGAATCACTCCCGAAAAGTATATTGAATTTGGATCTATTACTAAAAGCATGATCGATTTTTTACGGATCTGCTCGGAAAATGGATTAAATGTCGTCATCTCGGGAGGTACAGGTTCCGGTAAAACATCATTACTAAATATGATGTCGTCGTTTATTCCCGCGACAGAGCGGATCATTACGGTGGAAGACGCTGCCGAACTACAGCTTCAACAGGATCACGTTGTTCGCCTCGAGACACGTCCTTCAACAATGGAAGGATCAAACTCAATTACAATCCGCGACCTCATCAAGAACGCCCTTCGTATGCGTCCTGATAGAATTATTGTCGGTGAGTGCCGTGACGGCGCTGCCTTAGACATGTTACAGGCGATGAATACGGGTCACGATGGATCTATGACCACGACTCACGCCAACTCCCCCCGAGAGTGTATTGCCCGTCTTGAAACTCTTTGTATGATGGCCGGAATGGATCTTCCTATACGAGCCATACGTGAACAGATTGCGGGAGCAGTACACTTGATAGTTCAAATTTCGCGTCTTTCTGATGGAAGCCGTAAGATAATGAGCATCACTGAGGTCGCAGGCATGCAAGGTGATGTCGTGACACTTGCAGAAATTTTTAAATTCAAAGAAACGGGCTACGACAAAAATAGAAAAATTCAAGGAGTCTTCCAAGCAACCGGCACTATCCCAAGCTTTATCCAAAAGCTTAGTGATAAAGGCGTTGTAATTCCACGTGAGATCTTTTCGAATGATCCTAAACAACAACCGGCCTCTGCGACACCTCAAAATGCCGCGCCTGCACCGTCTGCGCCGAAAATGCCGACGATGCCTGGAATGCCGAACACTGCAGTCAAAAAGACTGGAAGTTGATAGGAGAAGGCCATGTCATTTCTTTTTAAAGATTGGATTCTTATACCTGTAGTGGGGATATGTACTTTTATTGTAGCTCTTTATTCAGCAGAAAGAGTCATCAACTATCTTCGTGACAAAAGCTTAGGTAAAAAAGATGAGATCCTTAAATATATGAAGCTGATGGGTTCGGAAATTGAAGACTCAAAGCTAACCAAGATGATGTTGCTATTAAGTTTTGGTTTAGGATCGGTCTTTTTCTTCTTATTCTGGCCAAATTTAGTTTTAGGAATTATCTTTGGAGTCGCCGTGACCGTTGCGGGATGGTCTTTACCGCTGTTGGCGATCAAATCGATGTACGAAAAAAGATGTAATCAATTTGTCGACCAAATGGTTGACGGCCTAACTATAATGGCAAACGGAATCAAGGCGGGCTCTAACCCACAAGAATCTATGCGCCGAGTAACCGAGATTATGCCCAACCCAATAAAAGCCGAATTCAATCAAATCCTTTACCAAATGCAAGTTGGTGATAGCTTTGAAAGCGCCCTCAATGACCTTGGAGAGCGAATACCCCGACCTGACGTGCAAATGTTTGTGACCTCGATCAATATTTTAAAGGAAACCGGCGGTAACTTGGCCGAAACCTTCCAGACCATCGTCTTGACGGTCCGCGAACGGCAAAAGATCGAGAAAAAAATTGAGGCCATGACTGCTCAAGGAGTCATGCAGGGAATTATTATTACCTGTATCCCATTCATTCTAGGCTTTGTATTTCTTCTTATAGATCCAAACTTTATTAAGCCAATGTTCTCGACCACCCTTGGTCTTGTTCTCTTGTTCGTTATGCTGGTCTTGATATTAATAGGTGGAATCCTGATTAAAAAAGTAGTTACAATCAAGGTGTAATGCCACTGAAACTTCAAGGAAGAGGTTTACAGAATGTTCAAAACCCTTGTTACCGCAATGCTCTTCTCTGCTAATGCTTATGCGTTAGTGGACATGAAAAACGCCAACTACTCGAATTCTTGGATCGATATGGATGTTCCAGGATCGGGCTATGATTTAAAGATCATCAGAACTTACAATTCCCGCTCATTGTTTAATGGCATGTTCGGGTTTGGATGGTGCTCTGATTTTGAAACTTCTGCTGAAGTCACAGCTGAAGGGAATCTTAAAGTTAAAGAATGTGGAGGCGGCTTAGAAGTTGTCTTCGCCCCTCGTGATTTAACTCGCGCTGATGTCGACAAAACTATTGCAACAATCACAGCAAAAATGAAAGCCGAAAAAAAGGTGGGTGTCACTGATGCCTATTTGAAAACAATCGGCGCTCAAATGCTAGAAGACGATAATCTTCGCTCTGAAATGGCCGCCAAATATGGCATTCAGATTCCAGTCAAAGAAGGTACAAAATTCTTTGCAAATGGCCGCGAGGTTGAACACTTCGTCTTCAATAAGACTTATTATACCCGCGTATTGCCTGATGGATCTGCGCAACGGTACGACCTTCAAGGGCGCATGACTCATATGTACGATAAGAACAACAACTTCTTAAAGTTCTCGTATGAAAAAGATTTGCTTGCCATGATTGAAGATAATAACGGTCGCAAACTTCAATTTAAGTACTATCCAAATAAGAAAGTTAAGCAGATCACAGGACCCAATGGACTGGCAGCAGACTATAAGTTCGAAGGACTCGATGACTTGTCTTATGTTAAGAATGCCTGGTTAAAAGAGTACTCTTATCAATATGATGAACTTCACAATCTGACAAAAGCTACTTGGCCAGATAAGTCTTTCATTGCAATTAAGTACGATATCACTAATGACTGGGTTGTTTCTTTTACAGACCGAGACAAGTGTAACGAATCATATAAATATGAATTTGCCCCACAAGATCCAAAAAACCATTATTGGTCTACTGTTAAAAAAGTTTGTGGAAAAGAGACTATCGCTGAGAACCGCTATGAATTCTGGCACAAACAACGCCCTGATGGTCAGTTTTACCTTCAGCGCGTCCTGACCGACGTTAACGGTTCGGTAACTGATATTACCTACCATGAAATTTTTGGTCGCCCTCTTTCTATTCGCAAGAACTCTGAAAAAGTGTCTTTCGATTACTATGAAAACGGTCTGGTAAAAGCTAAAGAAACGTCAGTAAATCGCATGGAATTTATCTATGACAATACGACAAAAAAGGTAGCTCAGGTAAAAAATATCTTTTTTGACCAAAAAGGAAAACCCGTTGCTACTAAACTTTCGCAGTTTAAATACGATGCCAAAGGCAATCTTGTGTTCGCCCAGAACAGCGACGGCCAAAAGATTACAATGACTTATGATGCTCGCGGCCGCATCGCATCGATTACTGACCAAGCTAAAAAAGTCGTACAAATTGAATATGAAGAACGCTACGGCAAACCAGCCATTGTAACTCGTCCAGGTTTAGGTGCGATCAAAGTGAGCTATAAACCATCGGGCGAAATCAATAAGGTTGAAAGTAAAGAAGGTCCTTCAGTCGCTATGCAGGTTGCAAGTACATTTAACAACTTGTTGGATATTATTGCTCCAGCAACAGCGGAACTCTATTTATAAGGCGGAATGAATGAAGATTTTTAAATTAATTATTTCATTGATGATGCTTGCGACTTCATATTCTGCTTTTGCACAAGATCGCTCTGCAAATCCCGGTGAAGACCCAAATGAAGCAATGGTGGGCGATGGTGCTGGGGTACCAAACTACGGCTGCCCAGATCCCGGCAAATCATGCTATAAAAATCTAAAGCACAATCGCCTGTTCGATAACACCAAAGCCATTCCAGCTTCTGCTAGTCAGAATAAAAAGGAAAACGGTGGCAACAATACGGGCTCTTCAGGAACTCGCTAAATTCGTACAGATTCTTTACACCTGAGATCAGAAAACGGCTTCTTCTTAACGAAGAGGTCGTTTTTGTTTCTATCTGAGGCGATTTCAACGGTCTTTTCGCTATCCATTCTGGCACGCGCTTCGCAATAATCTCCTTTTGAATAGATGAACTCTAAACAGGAGGTCCCCATGCGCCTTAAACAATTCTTTGCTCTAGTAGCTGTAACTCTTTTTGCTGCCTCGGCATTTTCTAATCCGAAGTGCAATCACAGGTCTGGTGGTGGATTGTTTGCATCAACAAACCCTGTCAAAGCCGTGAAGACAAATTCAACAGGCGGTTCAAGCTCGGCGGCTGGATCTACGGGTGTTAATTAATCTGTGGATTCTTTAAACAAGTGTCATTGATAAGACAGGGTGATCCCCCCTTACCCTGTCTTATATTTAGAAACTGATGTTCTAAATACCTGATCAGAGGTCAATCAGTCTTACATTGAGACAGTCCTGATGTTGGCACAAAGAGTGCTAACTATAAAGGTATTACAATGAAGGGGACACTATGAAATTCATTCTTTTTATCGCAATCTCTGTATTCTTCTCGACAAGTTTTGCCCAAGATACAAAATGCTCTCATCAATCTGATGCGGGACTGCTTGCTAAAACCAATCCCCCAGTTACAACTTCAACCATGACAAAGAATATCACCAACGACAGCAAATCCATGTCGGGTGTACGCTAATTCATCATCATTAAGTGTTGAAATTATTAATGGCTTGCTTGTTCTTCAGCGCCTTCTTTGAAGCTGTCTGTAGTGCCAGCAATGCCATCTTTAACAGAGCCAGCTAGGTTCTTAACGGCAGCCACTCCACCAGCAGCCACAGATTGAACATAAAGCGAAACCGAGGATTTTCTAAACCAATGGAAAGCGCGATCCTCCATTGAAACCCCAGAGATTTTAAGTTGCATCATCACAACAATCGCAATTGTGCTAAGCAAACACTTCATTGCAAATACAAATTCACTCATTTGTAACCTCTTTAACCTGAGAAAATAATTTCTTAATTGTACTACGGAAATCCTGAGCCTGAAATGGCTTTACGATATATGCATCTGAACCAACGGCGTAAGCCCTGTTGATATTCGTCTGGTCATCTAAAGTTGAACAAGCAATTATTTTTGTAACAGGATATGTTTCACGGACGGCTTTAATAGTATGCAAGCCTGATTTGCTTGGCATCACTAAATCCGAAATCAATAAATCGGGCAGTGTAGCCGCTACAACCTGAAGCGCCTCTTCTCCATTAGAGGCCTCACCCACACAAAGATGGCCGTCGCTCTCTAATAAATTTTTGACTATTTCGCGAACAAACGCCGCATCATCTGCTACTACAAAGCGCAATTTCATGAGACTAGTATAGGATGAGTTCTTTTTTTTTAAGAGGAAATTCTAACGACCCCAACGATAGCCTAGTCCAAACGACAACGTCGTGGTGCTGACTCCAACATTGGTGGGTTTGACTCCTGTCATCGGATCCGAGTTAATCGCCTGTCCGGTGAAAGTATTTCGTTCAAATCCATAGCCTAAATTCCAAATAAGCTGAGATCGGCGCGAACTTTCAAATTCACCACCCAGTTCAAATTCAACTTTGACGGACTCACCCTTTTGGCCGCTTCTTCCGGCAGCAGAAGTTGCCGTTTCTGAATGACTTATTCGAGGAAAGAGCATACCGCCTAATACCCATTTGTGTTGGCCACTTCCGACGAATCGAGTGCGCACTCCAAGACCCAAACCTGAACTTGCCAACGACGCTCTGTCGACCTCATCCGAAGGAATCGTGGTTTTAGAGTTCATTAGCTTAAGCATAAATTCTGTCGAGTCAGCCCGACGGCTAAGGCCTTCGAAACTTCGAAAGCTAAACCCCATATCCATATTTTCAAATTTAGCATTAACTTTATCTTTATTAGCATTCCCAGAATCAACATCTGCCGCAAGAGATGTCGCAAAAGCGCCTATCAAGCCAATTCGAGGCGTAAACCACGCAGTAGCTTTGAGGCCCAAGCTCACATACTGAGTCGTATATCTTCTATAAGAATAGTTCGATCGAGCATCCAGATGCACCAACGAAGGCAACAGATCGGCCTCTATTTGATTATTCCGTATATCATCAGGATGAATATGATTTTGATAAAATGTTAGAACATCACTAAGACGAGAATCAAAAATCGACTCCATTTGTTCGCCTATCGCAGGCTCCTTCTTTAAATCGATTTTTTCAACTTTTGCTTCTAATTTTGGTTCAGCCTTGGATACTTCAGAATCCGGTTCTGTTGACGTCGCAGATCCCGAAGATGGCTTCAGTGTTAGTTCGACAACTGGATTGCCGGATTCCTCTGAAGCAGGCGCTCGTCGTTTGTCCTTTTTCGCAGCAACAGTCTTCGAATTTTTTTGCATGGCAGAGTCTATGACCTTGGTCGAGGATCTTACTTCATAACGACCAGAATCAATGCCGTAAAGCGCCGATTGAGCCGAAGCTATCGACGTCGAAAAATAGATTTTCGCTACAACCACTGCAAACAAGAATTTCATGCAAAAGAGATCGGCCTTTTACCCTGTTTACTTGACGGTCGTTTGACGAAAAAAAAACTACGCGGCACAATAAATTTATGAAGCAAATCATCTTTGTCTTACTATCGATCACTTTCTCATTTTTCTCCACGACCTTTGCCCAGCAAAATGTTTCGAACAAATTTGTTGGTGATGTCGACAGTAGTTTAACGATCAACAAAATCGTACTACTTCCGGCAACTGATAATTTAAACGGAATCTACGCAAACGCGGTGAATCCGGCCTTAAAGGATCAGCTACAAAATGATCTTAAGTGGGGCCTTGTCGACTTCAACCCAGATTCTTTAGCTAAAGCAACCTGGAGTGGTGGACTCTTTGATGGCAATCCTGATCTAGTAAAAAAAGTAGCCCAAGCTCATGGAGTTGACGCTCTTATAACTGCAAATCTTTCCAAGGGTCCCTCGGGAGTTGTAGGCCAAGTCACGCTATATCTAGCTAAAGATGGACAACCATTTTTAGAAGAAAGCTTCAAAGATCCACAGACTTTTGAAACAGCGGAAATTAAAGACCTATTTATTAACACTTTCAAAAAGCTAAAAAGTAGAATTCCATATCAAGGACTTGTGCTAAGCCGAAAAGGCCAAACAGTGACTTTAAATATGGGAATTCCGGAAGGCATTAAGGTGAATGATGAAATTACGGCCATTCACATCATTCAAGTCAATAGACACCCAAAATTGAGATTTGCGGTAAGCACGGAAAAAGAAATTCTAGGAAAGATTAAAATATTCAAAGTCGATTCAGCCCTAAGCTTTGGAAACATCGTCTTAGAAAAAGAGCCGGGTGTAATTCAAGTAGGAGCAAAGCTTTTAGGAAAGGGTTTTGTGTCTTACCCTTCACCGATGGTAGATAAAGACGGAAAACTTGTAGAGGGCTTAAGTCAGCGAGCGGATCAAGACGTCGCATTTGGAAATAATCCCCGCGAATGGCTGGATACTTCAAGACCTCAATTTGGTCGATTGGGCCTCTTTATTGGCAACTCGTTTTATAATCACAATACAAATCTAAACACCATCGGCGGAGTTCCTGCATCTAGTGCGTTTTCTCCGAATATAGCCCTAAAAGGGGAGCTATGGATTACTCGAGATTTGATTGTGGACTACAAGCTTCGCCAATCTGTCTTTTCAATCACAAATAATCTTGGCGGTTCAAGTCCACGAAATGTAAACATGAGTCTTAGCCAGTACGGACTTGCTGTGAAGACCAGCCTACTTATGACTGATGACTTCTTCGGACCTAAATGGAATTTGGGTGGAGGTTTTACCCAAACAAAATTTGATGTCGATGATACAACTCCCGAAGCTTATACAAGCAATAATTTCGGCGGCCTTCATCTAAATTTAGGGGGGCAGTTTCCGTTGTCTAACGAGCTTCCAATGATTTTTGGAGCAGACTTTGAATACTATCTGACAAAGTCTTTATCTGAAGGCAAAACAAGTGGGTCGCCCAAGGCCGATATCATCAACTTCCAAGTTTATGTCGACTATCTGATGTCGATTAAGTCGACCCTACGAGCAGAGATTCTGTTTGAAAGCTACTCTGGAAAAATGTCAGGAACGGGGAGCCGCACCTATCCCGCCACCAGCACAAGCCATCGCCTGACCACATTCAATCTTGGTTACAACTGGTTGTTTTAGAAATAGAAAAGCCAGAGTCTTACGACTCTGGCTTCAATATTTAGATCAGCAGGGCTGATGAATTACATCATGCCGCCCATGCCACCCATACCACCGTGGTCATGACCACCTGGCATAGCTGGAGCTTCTTTTTTCGGAGCTTCAGCGATCATTGTTTCAGTAGTAAGCATCAATGAAGCAACAGAAGCTGCATTCACTAGACCACAACGAACAACTTTCATCGGATCGATAACGCCGTCTTTGATAAGATCAGTGTATTCATCAGAGTAAGCATTGAAACCGAAAGAAACAGACTTGTTCTGAAGGATACGATCCAAAACGATCGCGCCATCAAGACCTGCGTTCGCAGCGATTTGACGGATAGGCTCTTCACAAGCACGTTTGATGATGTTTGCACCCCAAACTTCTTCTTCTGAGTACTTCGTCTTATCTACTTTTTGAGCCGCACGTAACAAGGCAGTACCACCACCAGCTACGATACCTTCTTCAACAGCTGCGCGAGTTGCATTCAAAGCATCTTCTACGCGGTGTTTTTTCTCTTTCATTTCAACTTCAGAAGGAGCACCAACGTGGATAACAGCTACGCCGCCAGCCAATTTAGCCAAACGCTCTTTCAATTTCTCTTTGTCATAGTCAGAAGAAGTTTCTTCGATTTGAGACTTCACTTGAGCAACGCGAGCTTGGATAGCTTGCTTTTTGCCAGCGCCATCGATGATTGTTGTGTTGTCTTTATCAACAACAACACGCTTAGCAATACCAAGATCAGCAACAGTTGCTTGCTCAAGCTTCATGCCAAGGTCTTCAGAAATAACATTTGCACCAGTCAAGATAGCGATGTCTTCAAGCATTGCTTTACGACGATCACCGAAACCAGGAGCTTTAACAGCAGCTACGTGCAAAGTGCCACGCAATTTGTTCACAACCAAAGTTGCAAGTGCTTCACCATCAACATCTTCAGCGATGATCAACAATTGACGACCTTGCTTAGCAACGCCCTCAAGGATAGAGATCATATCTTTCATTGAAGAGATTTTCTTGTCATAAACAAGAACGTAAGCATTCTCAAGAACAGCTTCCATTCTTTCAGCGTTAGTTACGAAGTATGGAGACAAGTAACCACGGTCGAATTGCATACCTTCAACTACAGTCACTTCAGTTTTTGCAGTTTTAGATTCTTCGATAGTGATAACACCTTCACGACCCACGCGCTCCATAGCGTCTGCCAACATTTTACCGATTTCAGAATCGTTGTTTGCAGAGATAGCACCAACTTGAGCAACTTCGTTAGAACCTTTCACTGGCTTAGCCATTGATTTAAGTTCGTCGATGATAGTTGCAACAGCTTTATCGATACCACGCTTGATTGACATTGGGTTGTGGCCCGCAGAAACAAGTTTTGCACCTTCGCGGTAGATTGCTTGTGCTAGTACAGTTGCAGTTGTTGTTCCGTCACCAGCCTCATCGTTGGTTTTAGAAGCAACTTCTTTAACCATCTGAGCGCCCATGTTTTCAAACTTGTTTTCAAGTTCGATTTCTTTAGCAACAGTCACACCGTCTTTAGTAACAAGTGGAGCGCCGAAAGATTTTTCGATAACAACGTTGCGACCTTTAGGTCCCAAAGTTACTTTTACCGCGTTCGCAAGAGTGTTAACACCCTTCAAGATTTGCGCGCGTGCATCTTCAGAGAAAGTAATAATTTTGCTCATGGTTTTAACCCCTTAATGATTAGTTAAAAATTCCTAGTACGTCTTCTTCGCGCATCATCAAGAACTCATGACCTTCGATCTTAAGTTCTGTGCCTGCGTATTTAGAGAACAAAACTTTGTCTCCAACTTTTACTTCTAACGGAAGAACTTTTCCGTCTTCAGTTACGCGGCCTTTTCCAGTTGCGATGATTTCGCCTTTTTGTGGTTTTTCTTTAGCAGTGTCTGGGATGTATAGTCCGCCAGCAGTTTTATCTTCTTCTGCCATTCTGCGAACTAGGATTCTGTCGTGAAGAGGGCGTACGCCGATTTCATTTTTAGCCATCTTAGCCTCCGTTTTTATTTTGGTTTTTAGAACACAAGACAATATGGAGGCGGCTTTAAATTCGTCAAGGTCCATAGGGTCAATTTTTTGAAATAAAAAACCCCTGTTCAAAATAAAACAGAGGTTGGTCAGATTTAAAACAATTTATTAGATTCAGACTCTTGATGCTTTGCGTTTTACTATTTTGTTAGGTCTCCAACTTTCGCTTCAGAGCCCGCGGCGGCGCCCCCCTGGGATCCAAAAAACGAGTTAGCGTAGGCATTCATCAGCTCTGCCACCTCTTCGGGGGTTAATTTTCCTGCAACCGAACTAATTGCAGCCTTTCTATCATCCATTTTGGTTAGATATCCGACAAAGTAGTCTGTAACCGAAAGTTCCTGGGCAAGATCCAATGAAAATTGCGCCTGATCTAACTGGGACACCAACTTATCAATCTGAAGCTCTTTACCTAGTCCGGCTTCGGTTTTGGCTGCCGACTTTAAAGACTCCACCTTACTTTTTAAAGAGTCCACTCTGCTTTTACTGGCTTGAATGCGTTCGTTTTTCCACTCTCGAAAGCTTTTAGGCTTCAATGCGGATTCAATTTCACTTTCAGAAATTCCAGGCCGCTCGATTTTATGGGCCGAAGAAACCAAGGGACCAGACGCCCCCGCTTGATGAGCGACAACAATGGTAGACCAGAAAGCAACAATAGGTAAGAACTTGAATAACTGCATAAAACCTCGCCCTCATTTGGGGGACAAGGTCCACTCTTCAATCCCTATGCCTCATATCAAGACGGATTAAATCAAATAGGACGGATCTGGGCAAAATTCAGAGCCTTTTTGTGTCATTATGGATCACAAAAAGTCACAGAGAATTCCCCGGTGGCCCAAGTTTCTCCGTTGATATCACCTGGAAATTCGGAAAAGAAGCTTCCGTAAACTTCATTATTGATGAGGTCCCGACTAAGGCGAAAGGCCCCTTTGCTTGCGATCATATTATTGGACGGCTCCATCTTGTTGGAGAAATCAGACATTACAATTTTGGGGAATAATACAAACGGATCTTGCCCTAGAACCCATTCCCCTCGAAGGCTTTCCGATTGAATACGCACTTGAAGATCTGACCCTCTTAGAGCGGCATCGCAGGGATTCGAATAGAATTGATTCCATAGCTGAACCTCGAAATACTTACGACCGCGAACGACGATCTTCTTGGCTCGACCTTGGCGATATTCCCATCTTTTACCGTTGATAATTCCATGGGCAAGTTCACCCTCTCCGGGTGCTGGCTTTTCATCGGGTGCCGTGGGTGCCGGGCCCTCGGCAGCTGGCCCTGAATTTTTGGGGGCACAGGCAAATTGAGTTAGAATTACCAAACAAAATAGGTACTTAAGTACATTTTTAGAGTTTCGCATCTAGGCAGATTTTCCGTGCAGGTCTTCAAAGTTTCAATAAAAATATGCACGAAAATAGAAATAAAAAAACCAAGCTCGAAGGCTTGGTTTTTATAAAAATGGCTCAGAAGGAGGGACTCGAACCCCCGACCCAGCGGTTAACAGCCGCTTGCTCTACCGACTGAGCTACTTCTGAACACTCGGTTCAAGCAAATTACTGTTACAGGGCGCCTCTGTCAACGGGATTTTTTCCCCCTAATCTCGACCAAAGAAGGCCTAAATAAAGACTGGCCTCATAATTTAAGGCCCTTATTCCGATGGAATAGACCTATGAAAAATGAAAAATGGGGACTTCTACTCGGAGTCGGAATTTCTATCCTCTTTGCCTGGTTCACCTTTGTTTTTTTAAATTACAAAGAGACTCATCAGGCATTACGGCAATCTTCAGCCCTGCTTGAAACTACCGAAATTTTGGACCAGCGCATCACGGACATTAAGTACCGCTTACGCCCCCCTTATAAGTCCGAAGCCAAAGTTGCCCTGGTCGCCATTGATGAAGCTGCAGTCAATGAGATTGGCAGATGGCCCTGGGACCGAGACGTCATCGCCGAACTAACTAAAAGACTTTTAGATTTAGGAGCGCGATCCGTTGCATTTGATGTGGTCTTTTCTGAACCCGACAAAGCCAATCCAGCAGGGGACGATGCGTTTGCAAAACTGATCAAAGAAAGGCCAGAACAAATCATCCTTGGAACTTTTAGTGAATCCCAATTTAACTACAAGCCCTACCAAGATATTTGCGTCACCGAGGCCTTCCTGGCAGTCGGCGGTGATCAACTAGTTAAGCCAAGCCCGCTTTTCGTTATCGACGAACCAAGCACCATCTACGACGACTTAAATTGGACTCCGCTTTTTTCTGTTTTGTTTTCAAATATTGAACAACAAAAAGAGCAGCAAGTACTTGAATCATTAAATAAGACCGACATCGGACAACTAACACCCAATCAAACTCGCTATTTAAAATCGCAAAAAAGTGCGGCCCTGTTTGAATATTGTAAAACTTGGCTGACCCAGGAAGATATATTTCTATCCGATGACGTAAAAGAAAATGTTCGAGGCTTCTACGATCAAGTATTTCAAGGAAGCAAAGAACTATCGACCCAAAAGCTCGAACAAATTATTCCAAAGTTACGAACCTCTTACAAAAACCATCCCGTACCTCAATATGGCGAATGGAAAAAAAACATTGAAAAACTGCAAGAGCCTTCGGCATACACGGCAAGCTTTATCGCCCAGCTTGATAGTGACGGATATGTTCGGCACTATCCGCTTTACTTTAGATCGGGCAATCGGTTGGGAACTTCCTTTATTCCGTCTTTAGCACTGCAAAGCTGGCTTCTAGCGGGCCCCCGAAGAGTCGAAGTTAAAGGTGCAACCATCAAGGATGCGCGAACCATCGAAACGATCACAGAATACGATACTTCTAAAGAACCCGAGACCATCGCTGCGCAAATTCCTGTGGATAAGTCAGGGGATTTGATTATCAACTATTATGGTCGACAACTTGCACTTCCGCATGTATCGGCCGCCGAACTCTTTAACGACAAACCCACCATTCAAGTCGCGCGCACCCATCAAAAAGCAGGTACTGCTGAAGTGCATGTAAAAATCGAAGAGTTTGATAAAAAAGAATTTTTCAAAGACCGAAGCCTTATTTTTGGCGCGACGGCAGTCGGTCTTTATGATTTGCGAAACACACCGCTAGAAGCAAATTATCCAGGGCCAGAAATCCATCTAACGGTCTTAGCAAATCTTTTAGATCACAATTTTTTGAAACATTGGGAACAAGAAACCACATGGATGCCCCTAGTAGTTCTAGTCCTAGGCATTCTTATTACGTTTGCCAATGTCTATCTAGGATCATTGGCATCAATGGGTACATTCCTAAGCTGCTTCGGATTAATCATGACCCTCGACTGGTGGCTATTTCGACATCATAATATTCTACTTCGATCTTTATTAGCGTATGTGACGATATCGATCACCTTTATTGCGGTCCAAGCCTATCGATACTTCACCGAAGAACGGAAAAAGAAAGAACTAAAAAGCACTTTCTCGAAGTATGTATCCCCGGCCGTTGTGGACGAACTATTAAAAGATGTCGAAAATCTTAAGCTCGGCGGACGACGGGAACACATGACCGCCTTCTTTAGTGACGTTCGCGGCTTTACCACTATTTCCGAAAAGCTGACACCTGAAGAGCTCTCTAGAGTCCTCAACTTGTATTTGACGCCAATGACCGAAATCGTTTTCAAAAACAAAGGCACTTTGGATAAATATATGGGTGATGCCATCATGGCCTTCTTCGGGGCGCCAGTGAAAGACACCGATCACGCGAAAAATGCCTGCCGTTGCGCCTTAGATAGTATTGAAAAGCTAAAAGAGATTCAGAAAGAATTCGAACAAAAAAATCTACCGATCATCGACATCGGAATTGGAATCAACACAGGTCCAATGAGTGTTGGAAACATGGGATCAAATATCGTTCAAAACTATACTATCATGGGCGATGCGGTCAACTTGGCCTCGCGACTTGAAGGCATCAACAAAGAATATGGTACACGAATCGTTATCAGCGAATTTACCTACAAAGAAATTAAAGATAGCTTCACCGCTCGGGAGATCGATAAAGTAAAAGTTAAAGGAAAGACCGAACCGGTCAGTATCTTTGAATTGATCTGCGAGGGCCAACCGCCTGCAGAAACAAAAAACCAACTTGATCTATTTAATGCGGCCTATGAAAAATACCACAAAAAACAATTTGCTCAGGCCCTTGCAGAGTTTTCAGCGCCGACCCTAAAGAACGATCCTGTCGCAGAAGTTTTTGTAGAGCGTTGCCAAGAATATTTGGAAAGCCCTCCTGAAGAAAACTGGGACGGAGCCTACGTGATGAAAACAAAATAGGAAAAAGCCGAACTTTTCAGTTCGGCTTTTTTTATTGAGCTAAAATGTTATGTGACCAAGTAAATAACGAACTTAAGATCCATTTGTTATATTTATAAGAATCATTGTCAGAGTTTGCTAATGTATACTGGAAGCTTCCTAGTAAGCTTAAGTCTTTCCTAAGTTCTTTGTTTAAACTTGCCGTTGCCGTCAACACCGAATCCTTTCGTGTTGAAGTGGCCTCAGAGTAGTCCTGAATACTGTAATCCATGCGATAAGTCCATTCGGCACTGTAGATCCCGGGGCGAGTAAGGCTGGCCCCTAATTGCATTTTTTTATTTCGATAATTTATGCCCTTCGCATTGTTTGAAGTATATCCAACATCCACCGCAAATCGCTCTTCACCCTTAAGATCCAACAACCAAGTAGGCGTTACTGTAAGACTATATCGGCTAGCATCTTGGTCGTCGTTTCCAGTAGAACTATCTAGTTTTGAATTGTCCTGGCCAAAATCTAAGCGTCCACTGATAAGTAAATTCGAACGGATCGGCTTTCCACCACTTAAAGTAAAACCCAATTGAGTCAAAATTTCTTTCCTAGCAGAGTCACCGACGGCCAACCACACGGACTTGTAATAGGGGCTTATTTCGATATTAGACTGAAAGCTTCCAAACGAAAGTTCATAGTTTAGCGGAAGATTTAAACCCATTTCTAAAGCATCTGCAGCCTGCACCGATCCATCCGTTTTTAAGCTTGTCTTCATAGAATAGTAATCGTTGAACGTTCCTTGAATTCCCAAGTCACTGGTAGGCGTTCGCATTACAATTGCTTTTGCTGTTCCCGCATAGTTCAGGCGAAATGCCTTAGTATCCGTTGACGAATTATTACTGGCTAGATTCAAGACGTTGTCGTCATAACTCAACCCACCAGAAACGGTAAACGCATATTTCAACTTTTTACTTGCGTAATAATTTTCTAATTTACTTATTTGTTCGATTAATTCTTCGGCAGCTCGATCCATATTCGGATCCGAACCTTTATCTAACACATAATCGGCATTTTTGCGTGCTTCATTAAATTCTTGCCTTTTAAAATACATATTTGCCGAAAGAAACGCTGCCGCTGGTGACAGCTGGGCATCATCTTCGTCCTTAACATCTTGAAACTTCTTTAATGCCTTTTGATTGTCACCCAATTTTAGGTATATCAAACCCAGATAGTAATCCTTTTCAGTGGCCTGATCGGGATCGACATCCGAAGTCGAAATCACAGCTAATGATTTTTGATATTGGCCAACTTTATACAAAGAAACTCCATAGCGATAAACGTATGAATCCTCGCTTGGATCTAGTTCTATGGACTGCTCATAAAGATTAACTGCAGTTGAAAATTCGCCTGCACGATACTTTTCATCGGCACTTGCCGCAATGGCCAAGGCCTTTTCCTTCTTCTTCTTTTTTTCTGCGGCACTCATCGCTTCTTGTTGTTTCAGAAGCTCTAATCTGCGCATATTTTGTTCTTCTTCGATTTGTAAAATGCGCTTTTCTTCTTCTTGCTGTTTTTTACGCATTTCTTTTTCAATGACTGCAACTTGCGCCATTGTCATTTTAGGTTTTTCGACTGGCTTGCCCGCTGCTGGCGTTTCTGTTTTTTTAGTAGACTCAGGTTTTACATTTGAATCTAAGACATCTTTGATTTCATTATTTGATAACGTCACCTTCTGAACACTGCCATCGGAAGTGACTCTTACAAAAAGTGGCCTTTTAGATGTCCCATCAAAAAATGCAAGTTGCCGCTGTGATGAGTCGCCACTAAAAAATTGCAAAACAAAGAAGCCCGTAAACTCGTTGGTCTTACCAACTCTTTGTAAACTGATTTGCGCTATTTTTCCAGACTCTATGTCTTGCACACGTATCGTCTTAGTAACAACTTCAGTACGCTCGGCATTCAACTGAACATCAATTACTTGCGCTTGCATAATAGGATTTGCTGCATAAGCAGGTACATGACTAAAAAATACGACCAAAACAATCGACAAAAGGTGTTTCATTTTTAAATTCGTTTCTAGTTAATTTGAGGCTGAACAATCACACGTGTCTTTGAAGCGGTGTCTCGGATAATATCTTTAACGATAGATGAATCCAAGCTTGGCGGTTTAATCATGTTCGGAGGCGGAGGGGGCATCATCACCTCTCGAACTTCTTTAATTTGTTTTGCCATACTCATATCCATATCTTGCATCGTCACCATTGAAACGGGTGGTGGCGGGGGAGGGTTCATTCCTGGAGCTCCATTAGGTCCGCCTGGCATTGCCGGTCCGGCTTCACTAGCCACATTACGCTGTTCAGGATTCGAATTATTTGGCCCCTTCATCGATGCTGTCGTGTCGACATCCATCTTTTTGATTTCTTGTTTAGGAATATCTTTAGGAGGCTCTGGTATAGAATTGGTTTGAACCGAACTCGTTTGTCCTTTTCGAATTTCAACTGGCGCACCAATCATTTGACCCGTTGGCGTAATTGCAAAAAGTTGTACCGCCCCTTTAAATGTGACAATCGAAGTCATCCCTGTCGAACGAAAAAATCCAGCTAAAAATTGAGTTCCGCGTACACCGGCCACCGCTGTCGGAGTTTTAATTAAGAATTTACTTTTCGCACCATCATAGGTTTGCTCAACGTTGCTACGAACCTTTCCATTCAAAAGATTCATCTGCACGTTCTTTTGGCCCGAAGCTGCGTCGTTCTGATAGATCTCGATTACTAACTCTGTATCGGGATTCACATTGATGACGTTTCGATCTGCCATCACGATTTTGGCTCGCGAGTCAGGACCCGTCACGATCATGTCGCCCTCTTGAATCTTTGACCCAACTTTAGCATCGGTTGTAGAGGCACCAGATTTAATTTTTACCTGTCCCTTTGAAACCATGATAGTTCCCGAAACCGGCGCTGCAAAAGTAGACATAGGAACTAATATCGAAATCATTGAATATAAAAGTAATCTCACTGAACAACCTCACATGTGAATCTTGTTCAGAATAAACTGCTTTTAATAAGGATGTAATCAGGCCGAGACCTACTCTAGACGAAGGCCTTTTTCTTTAAGCATCTGCAATAGGGACTTACTCTTGAACGGAAGTCCATTGACATAGAAATTGCCGGATGGACTTATCATAAGCTCGACCGTCTTGGTTCTGGCAACTGCAATCAGAACCAGGTCTTTGGTCGCAGTCGCGGGCTCGGGACTTGCCGCTGTCGTCATAGTTTCACAGAACATCGCCAACTGAGCTGGATTGTTTGCCACGACTTTTTTATCGGCAGATTGAATATACATCGTTTCTGGTGGGCACCAGTTTAATGGCCTCATCTCGGCCCCCAATAGAATTGATAGGGTCGAAGAAGGGTCCTGAGCTTTTTCCTCTAACATCCCCGTGTTAAGATTTTTAATAATTGAAATCACGGCATAGAGCGCCGCAAGCATTATCACAATACGGATGTAGAATCGTTTATTCATAGGCCAAGAATAACAAAGCTAGGACATCAATTCATGCATTTTAAGCAAAGCTTTGGATAGGCGCGACGCAGACCTAAGTATCTGTATTTACGTCTCTTTGTAAATAATAAGCTGATTTTTCCGTGAATTTAAAAAAGAGGAAAAAATGGTGCACTCGAGAGGATTCGAACCTCTGACCACATGATTCGTAGTCATGTACTCTATCCAGCTGAGCTACGAGTGCACGTCGAAATGAAGCAATGGTATAAGAGGCTTTCCGGTGAAAAGCAAGGTTTTTGAAAAAGAAAGTCTTAGAATCCTTGATTATGGGGGCTGGGTATGGCAATTTATTCAGACACCTGTGCGGGAAGGTGGGTGAGTGGCTGAAACCAAGCGTTTGCTAAACGCTCGTACACTCAAAAGGTGTACCGAGGGTTCAAATCCCTCCCTTTCCGCCAATTTAAAATAAAAAACCTGCCTTCCGGCGGGTTTTTTATTTTAAACCTCATGTTTTTCAAAGACCCCCAATCATCTCTAAAAAACTCCAGCCTCAATATCGGAAATCTAATCTTCAAAAAATTTATCCATCATAATTAGTGACAATTTCTGAACTAGAATTTTCGTATCCATAAAATAGTTCGGATAACTCAACTCTAACTTTTTCATGTCCCCCGAATTTACAAGCACAACATTTATAAGATTATCATCAAAATGCTTTCGTTCTAACTCGAGATACGCCTGAGCAGCGACTTCAAACTGACTGGCCCCATATGCCTCCAATGAAATCGTATTTTCTCTGGAATCTAACACAATTAAACTATAATGACCTTGTCTCCCCTTGGGAATGCTTTTAGATATAGTTCTATAGACAGCGGTATACACACTTAAATTGGGGATAACCTGAAGCTCGTGAATTTTTTCTTGAATCTTTGCAACGATCTCTAATTTTGAAAATCCACGATGCGCCTTTAGCGGATTCTTATTTTCTTTAATCGCGAACAGTGAGCTTAGTAGGGCAAAAAACTCCAACCATTTTTTATTTCCATGACCTGATTTAAAAGAGCTATTCTGAAGAGTGCCAAACACCTCGACTCCGGTAGCCCATATGTGTTGTAAAGAGGATCGCAACTGAATCTCTAAAAACAATGTTGGATCTTTTGCTACTTTGTAGACTAGGTGAATGCTCCTATATCCATCATTTTTCGGTGTATCTATATAGTCATCAAGTGAGAATAAAGCATGTTTCGACCTAGAATTTTTATACGAATCTAACAGCGCATACACATCTTCAGTCGTGTCCAAGATTGCTCTCAATCCACCGATGTCTTGCATTGCAGACAGTCGCATTGTCTTATGATTCGAAAGTTTCAGTAATATTGAAGGCGTTCTCTTAAGTCGTTGTGCAACAACGGCATTTACAGTGATCTTCTGAGCTCGTTGCCTCAATACCGCAGCAAACGCATCCAGCGATGTTGCATGGTAAGCACGCCAGGCGGAAAGGACCTCCAGCGCCTCGGCTACTTGATCCGAAGTACTAACCTTACTTTTTAAAATCTCACCAGCCCGATCAATTTTTGTTTTACTATAAAGTAGTCCTTTGGACTTCATAAAAATGCCATTTTTTTTTAGTTAAATTTTGTAACCTATTGATTTTACTATACCGACCCCGTTTGATACATTCAAGGCCAATACATAAAAAATGCCATTTTTTGAAAGTTTAAATCTGTAACTATTTGATACTACTATAATTAAACAACGGGGGCCTCAACTCAGGTCCTTATCCCCAATTATTTGCAGTCAATTTTTTGGATAAGCTTAGGTTCGCCTTCCTCTGGCTTCAAACCACGCGGCATCGTTGGTACTATATCTTCCCGAGAAATCCTCTGGACCAATAAACGATTGCTTTCAGGGGATCGCTCTTTTTCAGTCCTTGTGGTGAATATTTCCCCGCGATACTTTTGAATTGGCTTTATTAGCTGAGCCTTCACTTTAAGATACTTATTTTTGTAGTACCCAAACACTTGTTCTAAATCAGCATCTGGAGTCAACTGTACTTCGCTTCTAGATCCCTCATGCAAAACCAAAACATACTTGCCATCTAATTGCCTAGCACGACCTTCAAATTCAAAGACTCCACAATCTTCAAATGCAAACACCTTCCCGGTTGAAACAAATAACAGAACAAATATAAAAACTGCCTTCATAGACCTTCCCAAAAAATAAGGAGTGCAACAACACTCCTTATTTTGGCATCTCTGCAAGCAAAGACCCTAGTTGAATTTTCTGAATTTAGCCCTTAGTAGTGAATTTTATCTTCCTTAGCGGCCCACTCTTTAAACACCTCCAAGGCATCAGAGTGTCCACACTGGGCCATTGGAATTTTGCGCTGATCAATAGACTTAGGAATTTCGTCATAAATGAAATCGTCGTCAAATTTAATATCAGCCGCATCTTTACGAGTATTCCCGTAATAGATCTTACCTAAGCGAGCCCAATAGATGGCCGACAAACACATCGGGCAGGGCTCACAGCTTGTGTAAATTTCTGCCCCATCAAGATCAAAATTTGATAAGTTTTTGCAGGCATTTCGAATCGCTACAACTTCGGCATGAGCAGTTGGATCATTCGTCGAAGTAACCTGATTCCAACCTTCTCCAATAATTTTATCATCTTTTACGATAACGGCCCCAAAAGGACCACCGGCACCAGCGCGCATATTTTCTCTAGAGAGCTCTACGGCCCTTTTCATAAATTCGATTTTCATAGGGAATCGAAGTTATTGGGCCTAGAGTCTTTAGTCAATAGAACAAATCCTAGTAAAGCTTCGATAACTCCATCGAATATTTACCCGGAGCGTAATTCAAAAGCCGGCTTTTATATAAATCCTGGAAAGACTTTTCTTTATTCCCATAAGAGGCAAATGGGAATATCGCTATCCCCCCACGGGGCGTGAATTCTCCGACAACCTCAATATACTTTGGCTTCATTAATTTGACCAAATCATCGCAGATTTTTTGAATACAGTCTTCATGGAAATCCCCATGATTGCGGAAGCTGAACAGATACAACTTCAAAGATTTAGACTCGACCATCTTCTTATCCGCAATATAGTTAATAAATACTTTTGCAAAGTCAGGCTGACCCGTTTTAGGGCACAACGAAGTAAACTCTGTGCACACGAAGCTTGTCCAAGCAACTTTACCTGGATTCTTATTCTCAAAGGCCTCTAGCACTTCTGGTGCATAAGTCTGTGGATAATCTGTCTTGGCTTCACCAAGTGCAAAATTCTTTAATTCTTTTGGGTTTCTTCCTGCTTTTTTCATATCTATGCCTTTAGCTGATATTTAAGTTAGTCGCAATGATTCTTCAAAAAATCTAAAAACTTCTTTTGATAAACCAATCTATCTTTGCCGGTCAGTGCATCAATGTGCTGACCATTTGGAACAGCTACAAGTTCTTTAGGCTCATGCAGGGCCTCGAAGACCTCAATACCATTTTGATAGGTCACTGCTTGATCTTGATCACCATGCATAACCATGACCGGCACCGGCGCGATCATAGATAGCTCACTATTTGCAGAGTAGTCTTCTGAAACCAAAACCCAACCTAACCACTGAAGCGGCCAAGTGAACCAATTTTTTGCCAACACTGTCTGTGCAACTTTGCGATAAGATCTAAATGTGGAATCCAAAACCACCGCGCAAAGCCTCTCCGGCTCGGCGTATTTCTGCCGGGTCTTGGCCGCTGTATAGCCGGCAATATTTCCACCCAGACTCTGCCCCAAAAATGCCACCTTCGAGTCGTGATTTTGTTTAAGAACCCAATCTACAACCAACATAGAAGTTTCAGCGACATTTTTTTGGTTAGGATCGCCTTCAGAACCCCCATACCCGGGATAGTCAAAAATATAGTAATCATAGCCATACTGGGGCAGCCAATATAGAGCATAAAAATGCGCCGAAATATTTTGTGCATTTCCATGAAATAAAATAATTTTTGTTTTTTTATTCCCGAAACCTGGGAACTTCCAAACGATCACTTTTCCCGCTGGCCCCTGAAGCTCGTATTGAGTAGGCTTTGGATGCATCTTTTCAGGATCCGAATACATGTAAGAGTCTGGTTGATATACTAAAAAGGTGCATCCGCTAAAAAAAGCAGCCAGAATAACTAAACAAAAAAATAAGCTGAATAACCTCATTCCATAAGCAGACCATGAGTTCGACGGACAGACAATGAGACATTTAATTTTTACATTTTTATTTCTAATTTTATCGGCCGGTGCTTGGGGGCAAAACACCCCTGAATCCATCGCCAAGAGCCCTGCCTGGCTGCGGTTATTACATTATAAAAATTCAAACTGGGGAAGCCCAGAAAGCCGAATGCATTCAAAAGATTTTTTTGTTTCCCCAACAGGTGCTACGGATCCTCTGTCAGAAATAAAAGCCATCTTCGAACAAATCAATTCATCAAAAAAATATGGCAAACTTCAAATGCCGCTTCATTGTGCCTTTCCCGAAAGAGTGCGCTTCTTAAGTGAAACCTTAGGACTTCAAGTGCCAAAATCTAGTTGCGACAAGTTAGAGCAATTTCTAGAAAGCTTCAATGATCCCCAAAGTGTTTCGTTAGTCTTTTCTTCCGCTTATCCAAACAACCCGGCATCTATGTTTGGTCATACTTTTTTAAAGTTTAATTCAAAAAGAAATACCGACCTGCTGGATATGGGGCTAAATTATGCCGCTGTGGTCGCAGATGATGAAAATCCATTTGCATTTTTTTGGTTTGGGTTAACTGGGGGATATCCGGGCCAGTGGTCAACCCAACCTTACTATGTCAAAGTGGCCGAATATGTCAGCTTCGAGTCCCGCGACCTTTGGGAATACAAATTAGCTTTAACTCAAGAGCAAACGAATCGTCTATTAAGACATATTTGGGAAATAGAAGTTAACGGAAACTTCGAATACTATTTTTTTGATGAAAACTGTTCTTTTCAAGTCCTAACCAGCCTTGAAGCTATCATGCCGTCATGGGAAATTGTCGATCGACCCGTGCATATGATACCTGGCGAATCTGTTAAATATTTGATGAAAGATTCCAGTCGGGTTACCGAAATTAACTTCCGACCTTCGTATTTTAAAAAAATTCATGCGGCCTATGCAAACTTAGACAGTGAGCAAAAGAACAAGCTTCATGACTATTTTTTGAATCACAAAGAATTTTCGTCAGAAGATGATTTAAAATTTGTAGACACTTACCTTCTATTTTTAGAATACAAACGAAATGCTAATAAAAAAGACTTCGAAAAAAATCATCTGGAATATCAAAAGAAGTTGCTTCTTTATAGAGCCACACTACCTCCGAACAACGTTCCGTTATACTCGGAAGACTCCATTGATAAATCGTCTGCTCCACACCTTGGACACGACGCTTGGTCCGCACAAATGGGTTTTGGTTCCCGCGATGTTCAGACCAATAAAAATAACTTCTTAAGTTTAAAAATTAAATCCGCCTATCATGACCTCTTAAATGCTGACGCCGGTTATTCACCTTATGCTCACATCGATTTTCCTTGGATTGATGTTCGATATTTCGAAAGAAAAAACGAGTGGATAGTTCAAAAGATCAACATCGTTTCTACAACATCACTAACCCCATCCACAGATCTGAAAAACTCGTTCGCATTCAAAGGGGGTGCAAGCTTCGAATCGTTGGATTGGTTGAACTGTCCTTCTTGTCTTTCTACTAACGGATACTTCGGGGGCGGAATAGCAACCAACACCTGGAACAATTTCGGCAGATTGTATTTCTTTATAGGCCTTGAAGGCGTGGCAACATCTCGGATTAAAAATGGCTACGGGATCGGCACCTTCGCGGAAGTGGGTGGAATACAGAGTTGGAACTCTATTTATAAAACTCAAGTAAACTTCAAGAATCTGTGGCCAACACAAGACGCTGACAAACGCCTAGAACGAAACATCCTTAGCTTTAATCAGTCGTTAAGCATTGAAAGAAATAAAGAAATTCGAAACACATTAGAACTGACAAAATTTAAAATGGATTCAAAGCGAGACGACCTAGATCTTGGAATATTTTATATTCAGTTTTTCAATTGACCGACCGAAAACTGTAGTCGATCGTTTTTGATAGATGACAAAAAAGGAGTCTTCACATGAAAAAAATCGTATTAGCAACAATCGTATCTGGCTTGGTATCTCCTGCATTTGCAGCTGACAAACTTGATGGTTGCGGTCTTGGATGGCAGGTAACTGATAAGTCAACTTACACTGCGACTATTACTCGCGCGACAACAAACGCTGTTGTTCCACCAACTTTCGGTATGACTACTGGAACTATGGGTTGTGATAAACTTGAAATTGGCGCAAACGACAAAGAAGCTGCTAACTACGTTGCAACTAACTTTGAAACTTTGAAGTCTGAACTTGCTGCTGGTCAAGGAGAGTACGTAACTGCATTGGCTTCTGCAATGGGTTGCTCTGCTAAATCTTCAGAGCTTGGTGCTCAGCTTCAAAAGAACTACAACAAAGTAGTAGCTCCTGCTGCTAACGCTGTAGAACTTTACAAAGGTATCAAAGCTACAGCTGCAAACGCTTGCATCTAATTGCTTAAGTGCTTTAAACAAAAAAGCGATCCATTTTTGGATCGCTTTTTTTATAGCTTACTATCGGGAATAGAATTTCTTGTCGCAGCCAGAGCATTTTCATGATCTTCTCGCAGCTTCTTCCTGGACACTGCTGCGTCGAATCTTCTTTGTTCTTCATCATTTTCTATTTTAAGTGGATTTACCGGCGTCGGCTTGGCTTTATCGTCAACGGCCACCATGGTGAAAAACGAAGACATCACATGTCGCTGTGCTCGTGTTCTTGGATTTTCAGCGATTACCTTAATTCCCACTTCCATGGAAGTTCGTCCGGTATAATTTATTGATGCTAAGAACGTCACTAACTCTCCGACGTGGATGGGGGCACGGAAAAAGACCTGATCTACGGACAGGGTGACGACGTAGTGACCAGAGTATCTTGAAGCGCACGCATAGGCGACCTGATCCAAATATTTTAATATCGTTCCACCATGAACATTCCCCGAAAAATTTGACATATCCGGAGTCATTAAAACTGTCATTGTCAGTCTTTTTTCAAAGCTCTCTTGCCCTAGCATAGGATCTCCGATTCTTTCGCATTTAATGAAAGTATCTCGCAAGCCATGCCATCAGAGAATGAAAATCTGTTATCAGCGTGGACAGGCCAGTCCAATTTTTGCGACAATCTCATTCTGAGACATTCAAACCTAATAGACTCAATCCTGACCGGCCTGCTGATTGCATATACTAATGGCAAAAACACAAACCTTGCGGAGACAAAATGTTCAAAGCTATATTCAGCACGCTTCTATTTGGATTTAGCTTGATGTATGCGGAATTTGCCGGCGCTGATACTGTTGATAACTACCTCATTATCGATTCCATTAAAACTGAACCTATTGTGACGGAAGTCGTTGAATCCATTCGGCTTGCGCATAAAATTAATTCTGAATCACCCCCGGACGTCAACCGCGATCAAGGTCGAAGTCAGGTACATATTAAAATCAATCCGTCCTTACAAACTGGATCTAGGCTAGAACTGAATTACGATGGCGGACACCCATCTTACACTCTTCATCTTTCACCAACAGTTGCAAATAATCCAAGTCAAGATCTAGGGAATTGGCTGCTATTAAAAAATTTGGCTAGCTTCATTCCATTTAATTATGCAGAAAAGCACAGCTTACCAGCTTCGGTTCCGGCAGTATTTTTAGAACTATATCTAAACGCTTCTCAGGGTAGTATCGCAGCCCAGGTCGGAATTGAGAAAATCAAACTTGAATTACTAAATGATTATAAAAATGGCAATTTAGCCGACGAAATTTCACACCAGACGAAGTCCATTCAGTCAAAAATTCTATCCTTAGAAAAAGAGGCAAAGCTTCAACAACAATTACAAGAAAAAGAATTTCGGAAGTATCGGGCCTCCACAGATACTTTAGACAGGTTTGAATCTGCTGAACAAAAATTAAATGATTTAATTTTAGCTAATGATCGAAAGGGGACACGGCGCCTACTGGAAGCCTACCTGCCTTGGCAGGTCATGGAGCCGCAAGAAAAAATCCTTTGGCAGACATGGCTTGAAGCGATCGAGCATCCTAAATTAGAGTCATCGATTGTGATGGCCCGAGGTTTGGACTATTCAACGGATAAGGTTCAACGGGGAGCTCGTGGCCAAATTGGTCTTTTTTCGACGGTGCTCACCAAAAATCAAGGCAATTACACTCGTAGACTAAGATCGTTAACGACCAATCGATTAAAAAATGGCGGCAAGGTCGATGTCGAGGCCATCTTAGGCCTTAATGGCGGTGCAGATAGCTCAAACAAAGGAACGGATGCTCTATTGATTTCTAATCAAATTAAAAAGCACTCTTTACAGCCTGATGCCTCAAATTTTATTAGCTTCACACCTTCGATTGAGGTCGCTGATGGATTTGCTACGAATGCTCTGGTCGCGGTGCGAATGGATTCCCGTCGTCTTTTCTTCAATTACACGTCTTCGTTTAAACACGAACTCGAATTTCTTGCACCACTTATTGTTTTTCCAGATGAAGTGATTGCCTTCGAAGAAAAAACAGGCGCCCCTGAGCAAGCCAAAGAAGCATTAACTAGATTTACTAAAAGGCTTAGTGAATTGCCATTTTTAGCAATAAAAAGCTCTGGCCCGAAGGAGCATGAAATCGTCAGCCTTATACAAGGAGGCGATAAAGAAATGCGTCCTGCTTCCTTTGCCGATTTGAATAATCAATTCATTGCAAAGCAACTGTTAAGAACCCCATCGATGATGTGCGAGAATGTTTTTTAGAGGTCGGGATTTTCAAGAATCTCTAACCAGTCCTGATGGCTTATTGGCCTTCTCTCGTCATGCCATCTCAAATGCACAATTTCAAATTCTAAAATGCCGGTTTCAATGTTAAACTCATACGATACATGCCGCCGTGACCACGTACTTAATCCAACGTGCTCTTTCGAGTGCCCTGAATATCTCCATCCTGTGTAAACATAATCGTCATTCGGAAACTCTTTTGCCAGAGACTCACAGCGTATTCTACCCAAAGGTCGAACCGGTATTCTCCACTTAAAGTTCCCATTAGCCTCAAAATGATAAATATTTTGATAATCAAGTGTCTCATCAGTTTGAACGATATATCCACTATCTGAAAAACCTGCCGCTCTGACTATTGGATATTTCAAATCATGAACTTGGCCTTGAACTTCAATTTTTGTTCGCTCCAGTATTCTATAATTCAACACTCTAGGAATATTCGATCTAACCTCAGAAAAACAACGCAAGTTCTCGGGACGAAGAATGTAGGTGATATTCTTAGACCTCAACTCAAGATGATCCTCTCTTGGAATTATTTCGTCCCAATAGCGATTTTCTTGAAATTCACTTGTCGGGTCCTCCTTGAAGGCAGGAAAATAGATAAATGAATCTCCATCTGCCTCTGTTCCATTAACATTGAAGATGTCAAATGTTTTTTGGCCTTCTGGATTATGAAGTAGAGTGCAAATATATTTACCGAATCTCCTATACTCATAAATGGAAAATCTTCTCTCCTCCGAGAGACTATTTTTAAATACTACACCATCAACAACAATCTCGCGAATAATTTTAAAATCAGTACTCATTTAATAACTCCATCTAATAGAAAAGTTGGAATACTCTTGATATAACTCTTACCAAGCCTATCAAGCCCGCTAATGGAAAACTGATAAGCTACAACGTGTTGGCTGAACTTATTCGGCGAGACTTCGCCATATATTATTTCATGCCCCACTGGAATTTCAACCTTCATATATTTTGTATGCTTATTAGGTATTGCTAAAAGCTCTTGAACCTCTTCAATGGTCTTTCCTCTAACAATTGCGGGGTCCGTATACCACTGAGACTCAAGTGCTTCTTTAATTTCCTCATCCAAGGATTCCACATTTTTCTTTGGTGTATAGAGTCGGTAAACTGTTATTGGTTTTGTCGTCTTTCCTTTTACGATGAGGCCATTGGCCTTCCAAGCTGGCTCGAACGCTTCGTACTTGTTTCGACCTTGAAAGGCTGCTTCAAGCCCCTGATTCAACGTCTTTCCATCTAAAACTTCAATTTCAGAAAGATAGTCGAACCTTTGATCAAATAGCTTTCTTCCACGGGCGGCAACTTCTTCGATTGAAAGGTTCTTTCCTTCTTGGAATGTTTCAGTGATGATTTTGCGGGTAGCATCTCGTTGTTTTGATTTGCTCAGTCTGCCTGAGAGCCTAGATTGCAGCTTCTTTACAGACTCTTCGTAAGCCGCCATACGATCAGTAATTTTGTCGGCATCTTTAAAAAATTTCCCCGTTCGCATTTCACGATAGATAACGCCAGAACCAATAAAAATTCCAAGCCCAGCTAAAGCCCTATCTTGAATGCTTAATGTTGGGCCATCAATCCTACATAGATCTTTCCCAGTCGTTAGCTCGCAGAAGTCGACAAAATCGCCAAGCACTGGAGTAAATCCAATGCCTAAACGGGCAATTCCATCCATATACGCCAATAGACCATTTTTAATTTCCGTTTCTTTTGGCTCCAGCTCTCTATTTCCATTTTTACCCCAAAAGAACTCCTCAAAAGACCTCAACATTGTATAAAGCATTTCGCGATATATTCGCTCTCCGGTAGGCTCTATATATCCCTTTTTTAGCTGATTTAACCGATCTTGGATATCTCGCGCATACGTATCATATTTTAATCGACCGCTAAGAATTCTTTTAACGTCAGCAGGCAGCTCAAGATCGCGACGGAAACCATCTTCGTCGACTTTAGTTCTAATATATTCATCAATTTTAGTAATTGCATTTCGGGTAGCCAAAATTGCATCTTCACCCTTATTTTCCTTCTTTAAATCGTGAACCAGTATTGTCTTATAGGAATTCCAATCTGCATTTATTTCCCTCCATTCGGAAAATCGATTATTCGAATAAGCATTGTCTAATTTTCTGATTACCGAATTAACTAATTCATCAAGATACGCATAAGAGTTAGGATTGACTCTTGCTCCTTGCAAAAACAGACTTCGAACTTCATTTTGTTTAATCAAAGGAAATAGATCAATATTTCTGCGCTCGATCAGCCGAGATTTTACACTTTCTACTTCCTCATCGTTGTTAGAAACGGCTCGCTTAAACTCTTCTTTAGAGGCGATCTCTTCGTGCAAAAGACGTCTTCTGCCTTCATCATATTCAGCCCTTAAGCTCTCAATTGCATCAGCAGCGTGATCTAACTGCTCTGAGATGCCTCTGATCCTTGAGGTATCTACATTTTCAAAATCTAAAAAGCCTTGAATTTCATCCAAGTAGCGCTGAATTTGATTTAACTCTTGTTCTCTTTTTGAGTAATCAAGTTTTAGCTTCCTTAGTTCTTGGTTCAACCGGGACAACTCTTGACCGATCTCTGGATCAACTTGGTCCACAGACAAATTCATCTTTCCAGTACATCCCTGGGCGCCAAATGTCGAAGGGGACGAGGTAGAGCACAGCGAAGCTTGATTTTTACCTCCGTAATCTACGAAAACTTCGGTTCTTGTTTGGCCTCGTATTAAAGATCCATCTCCATAAATAAATCCAAGCTCGACAGTGTTAGATCGAATTTTTAGAAACTGCCGTCCTATACAACCAAAGGATCGGGAAGATGTAAGCTCGCCATTGTGAAAAATAAGGGATTTAGGATCCAAAGTGAATCTTACACCGACACCATTAATACGAACAAATTCTATTCCGTCTTTGATCGGCTTTGGATCCTGCTCTGTATTCGGTGCCGCCGAAAATTCAACCGTAAAGCAAACATTTTGATCTAATGCCCGATTGCTCCAATTTAGTTTGGGATTCGTGATTTCAAATTTCGAATCTAACTGAACTACAGGAATCTCAAAACGATTTCTATTTCTATAACATCCTTCAAAATTTGGATATCCGGCGCAACTATTGCGGTTAGATAGCTCTACTAGAGCCGAAATTTTCGACAAAACTTGATCTTTTTCTCTATTAATATTCTCTCTGGTCTGTTGAATTTCATCTTTGATCTGTTCTGATAATTCAACCAAGCCGGAGTCATTTATTGATTTTACCCCTTCGTTTTTTATCAACGTATAATCTATAATAGTTTGTTCAGTGTCAGACTCTAACTGAGCCAGTTGATATAACATTTCGTTAATGCCGTTTGAGTACCGATATTGAATAGAAAAGTTATCTAAAAGAATAGACGATTCCTCTCTAGCTCTTCTCTCCTTTTTTTCGCACTCCAAATCGGGACGATTTCTACAAAGCTCTACTATTCCCGGAAAGGAATCTTTTAATTTTTTTTGGCTTTCAATTATCGATAAATATCTATGGTAATTAAAATCCGCAGAAGGGTTTTCAATAGAAAACTCAAATGACTTTGCAAAATTCAATTTCAAGTTTTCCAATTTAGCGACTATTTTTTTGAGTTTATCAATGCTTTGTCTTATTTCTTCAGCCGTTGCCAAATTTTTTATTGTATTCCGAGCTGTTTCAGCTCTCTTCATATTCAGTATATGTTCTTCGTTTTTCAGATGTTCAGGAATTTTCGTAGTTATAAAATCCGAAAACTCTTGATGCCTCTTTTGATAAGTGGCATTTATTAAATTTAAACGGCAATTGATGTAATCTTTTTGAAGTCTTAAATCGGACTGAAACTGCCTGATTGAAGGATTCGGATCGTTAGTAATATCTGGCGGACGGCAAAAGAGCTTCTTACCCATGACTCTGTAAGTAATGCGCAACCACGAGCGAGGCTTATTTTGGAATCCAAGTATAAACGCACATCCTCTATTTGCGCTGACTGAAGCGGTAATGGTTACCGTTGAAGTACCGGGTTGATAGTCATAAGAATATCTACCATGATTATTTGAATGTTCTAAGAATTCGACATGAGAATATCCATTCAAGTTGCCTTCGGGAAGGACATAGTACTGACTCTGAGTTTTATCTGCACAAGTAGACTCTATTGAAAAAGCTCCCTCGTGAAGAACAACTAACTCCTCAGCCGCATTTGAAAAACGAAAACTTAATGCAGCTAATAATAACACTAAGTACTTAATATGCTTCGACATCAAAACATCCGTTCGAATTTTTCATACATAGAAAGTGAATGACGTCCTGAATATGCATTAAACGTCGTGTTTTTAAAAGAGGAAGAGATTCAATATTTATTCAATTGAATCTCTGGAATAATCTCGTCTCTAAGGCTGTTTAATTTGATTTGGTTAGGTACTTTAGTATTATGGCTGTCTATATTTTTGACGATAATGTACTTATTATCTAAATACTACATCGTAGCTATTTCTTAAGAACCTTCATCATTTGCCAGGTATCGATCATTGATTGATCCGGGAACTGACAGAAGTCGTACTCATCACCTTTAGGGTCTTTTAGTATTCTAACGACTCCGCCGATGCTGTTGCAAAATGTGGAAGCAGGATTTCCGATTAAGGCTTTATTCCCAGGCGAAGTAACTGCTGGTTTGCCATTTAATACTTCAATGGCCTTGCAGGATTTCAAACAGTTTTCTGTGACCAAAATCTTTTCTTTTGTTTCGATCAGTTGAATTTTTTTAATTCCTTTTCCGTCGGCCATGGTCCAAACAAAATTGGCTTCAGCGGAAAAAGCATTTTCCAACGATAGTAGAATTAAGATGTTAATTAATGCCTTCATTGAATCCTGCCTTCTTTACTTCATGCGGATTATTCGATCACCTTTATCTAAATACCGTATGCTTCCTTTAGGGACTCCAATATAACGACCTTCAGAGTTCATAATCGTAATATCCGCGTCGATCAGCTTCTGTTTAAAATCTGGATTGCGGTATTGAGATCTAAGCTCGGTATATGGCGTCGATTTGATGTATTCAGTGGTAGCGGTGACTGCATCATTAGTGGCTTGGGCCCCTGCAGCCGAAGCCGGCATTCTCGTAGACGCAACACTTGCAGGAGCACGCGATCCAGAAGATCCACCACCACCGATTGCAGAAGTTGTGGCTCCTGCCATACTTGGGGAAGGAGCCGCTGCTGCGGCGGCGACGGCAGATGAATCATTGGCCGTTGATGTAGGCCGAGCCACGTTGGTGGCACCTACGGGCGAAGCCGATGATACAGGAACTGCGACCGCAACCTCTGACTGGGATACTGATGGTTTAAAGTTTCCATTAACCCCAGAGTTCGCAGATCGGGTGCTGACCGAGCTCTTTGATTTAGGTGTGCCGTCTGCTAAATATTCTTCAACAACGGTGTACTTTTCGCCATCGCGGCCAGTAATGGTTTTCCCCAAAGTCGACTTGCTTGAATAGGCTGAAGAACTTGAAGCCGTTTCTGATTTTTCCATTTTTTGATATCGCTCACGTTCGCCACTAGAAGCGGGGGAGCGATCTACAGAGCTTGCGCTTGCTAGTCTTCCTGATGCTTCTGCCTTTGGAATCGCATCATCCATCACAGCATTTACGTATTTTCGAAGGGGAGCAGAGCGTTCTTGGCTTTCGGCGACGACGGTTTCTAATTCATTGGCTTTAATTAAACTTGCAGTGCGAGCAGGGTTGGGGTCCGCTTTGATTAATTGATTAATTTCCGGTGCCGACTGAGTATCCACCGCATTTGCCGAAGCGGCAAGTCGACTAGCCCGATTCACACCACCAGCAGACTCAACCGGCGCCGCCGCACCCTGAGTCCCGCCATTTCGAATTTTCGAATCATCAACTATAGGCTTTAAAGTCCAAGTAGTTCCCTTATCTGCACCAACAGCTTTCGCCCGATCAACCCCCGCCGCATTCCCCACCACAGGCATCGCTAAACCAATCACAGTCTGCTTATTGAAGTAGTTCAAATCCTCACAAGTTTCTATAATTCGATTTACAAGTTTTTCGTCCTTTTGTGGAATTCCGGCCAAATGAAGAAGCTCGTGCGCTGTTTGATTGGACGCATAATCACTGACTGCCAAATTCAACTTCTTGTTACCTGTATTGGCCTTAATTAGATTAACAAATTCCGAACTCTCAAAGTTCAAATAAATTTCTCCAGATTCATTCGCCTTAGCCGGTGCCTTCATTTTTTTACCAAGGTCCCCCTCTAAACACTGAACCGAAATAAGTCCCGCCTGATCCTTGCTTTTTAAAAGAGAGGCCTGCGACATAAGTAACTGATTGATTTTCGTTAGAATGGTCTTATCTTTTGCGGCTTCGGAATTTTTGAAGTTATTGCTTTCAATGCAATTCAACAAACCCTTGGTTTTATCGCCTAGTCCAACATTGATTCCCAGAGCTTCTCCAACTGAGTTGGAATATTTTGCACACTTTGAAACCTGACTTGTAATGGCTTTTACGTTTTCGGCTGTTTTTTTAACAGGATCAACTTTCAATTCACACCTGGGTGCTACTGAGGGCTCATCAAACATATCGTCTGATTCGTTGAAGTAGGTCTCCAACGGACGTTTATTTAGGCCCACTAACAGCAGTTCATTACTTTTGGAATCAACCACAAAATCAGCTGTTTCCACAGCGTCTGCTTTCAGTCGTCGGGTCTGTAAGCGACTTGGAATTCCATTCTCATCTCTATAGACAAATATTTTAGTGTTTCCCTCGGTCAGAATTTGCAATTCAGAACCGCCTGCAATTGGACTAAAATCATGATAGCCATCAAAAAAAATCGAAAGATGTGATTCCTGAAGACCAACTACAGCATTCTTTGCCCACACAAGGTTCGGAAATATGATCAAAAAATAGAGAGTTAATTTATTCAGCATTCTATTCATAGGATTCTAACTGTGCGCGACTGGGACTCAGAAGGGCCCGAGCATCCAACCATCCATCGTTATTCTGTTCCTGCCAACGCTGGCCCCAAGAGTTGTGAACCTTAAATTCTTCAATGCACTTCCCTTGGGGATTACATGCTTTGCGATAGCCCGAAACTACAATTTCATGTCCACCTAGGCGACACAACTTTTTGGGTTTATCGGGGCAGTCATCAATAATACCTACGCCTAACATCATTGGCGTCTTCTTATTTTTAAAGTGCTCTTTTACGCTATTTATTACAAAATCATCTTCGGCACTTGCGCCATCAGGGGGCACTGGTTTCCATTTCAAATCACCCAACGTCTGAGGCATTGTTTCTTCTTTGCGACATCGCTCTGGAACCAAAAGCTGTTCCATCATTTTCTCGCCACTTTCGCGAGTGAATGCCTTCAGCTTCTCCACTTGGGTGCGACTTGAATTAAACTTTAAATTTCCGTTTTTTTCTTCGTTTTCAATAGCTGTAACGGCAATCTGCTTGGCACATTCTTTACAGTCATCGACTTTCCAGGCATTCCAAGTCTTCTCGCGCGCATCCCAAAGCCTGTCCCACATTTGATCTTGCATTCTTGCAGCAACAGCCGGGTCTTCGGATTTATTCACGATCACATCGAAGGGGGCGCATTTATTGGTGATAATAGGAAATTTTTGAAATGTTGAAACAGCTTGTGTGCCGGAAGATCCAACGTTCTGAAAGTACCTCACTCCTTGCTGGTCGATGGCGTCCATCATCATACCCGCATCAGAAATTTCTTGCTCGGGCTTTAAGTTTTGACAATCCCATCCATTCTTTTGACAAAGGGCATGTTGCATGACTGTGGTTGCTGCAAAGGCATAACAAACTCCTAGGGCGTCTTGCGAACGGACTCGAGGCATATTCGGCACTTCCACGGCGTCTTCGATTTTGGAATACTCTTTAGGGGACATCGTAAATGTTTTGCGCTGTCCTGGCTTAGCCTCTCGAATATCTCCAATCATTGCCGACGCCCTCAAGGCATAGCCAAATACTTGAACGAACACAAACACAGTCAATAAACCATGAACAAAGAAAGTCTTTCTCATAGTTTCTATTATTAAACAGTCTTTAATCGACTTGAAATAAAATCACCCTAGCCTCGACTAAGGTTAAGAAAAAGCCCGCAGCTTTACTGCAGGCCCCACCATTTAACGATCAACAGCAAATTTGGCGCCATCTACGCATGACTTATCTTGCTGGCCTCTAGAAGGTCGTTGGTTAAACGTTCTCCCTCATCGCCGCTAAAACTTGAATTAATACCAAACAGAGTAAGAAATGAAAGCCTTTGAGGATAAGTCATCAAAATGATTTGATCCCCACACAATTCAACAGAAGATTGAATGGGGCCAAAGATTCCTTTATACGAAAATCCATAAAATTTATTATTCGTCCTAACGAATAGCTTAGCGGACGCTTGAAGTTGATCAACCATTTTGGTCAAATCATAATCCCGAATCGAAACGGTTCGTTTCATATAAAAACCGCCCTTGTTTTTTCCTCGCTTTAAAACTTCCTGGTTTCCTAAGTAATTGAGCCAAAAAAGAACAATGTTGTATTCGGTCTTGTTAGTCAAAAATGCGAAGCGGCTCAAATAGCATATAGTAACAATAAATGACATTTCGACGCCATTTTCTTTCTTAAAAATCAACGGACGAAAATCAATTAATCCGATAAACAAAAAATACAATATCGGCGCCTCAAGACTATTCTTTTCACCATACAATAAATAAAAAACAAGAATTGATGTCGTCACACTATAGGCAACGCATTGAGGAAAAAAGTACCGACATAATCGGGAAAAGGAATTTTGCTTAAAAAGAGCTGAAATCATAAAATCTCGCAATATATCAATTTTTTATCTTTATTTGAGGATTACTAAAGTCCAATGACTTTGGCACTTCAATTTTGTCTCCGAAAATAATTTTCACACCTCCGGGCGTTCCGGTCATGTCTTTCTGGGTAACAACATTACCGAATGAATCTACTTTTTCGCCCTGTGGGGGCTCGTCTTTATATTTGCCTGAGCCTGGTGTCGAATCTACATTTTCCTCTCTATAATTGGAATCGCGTCCATTTTCTGACTCTGAATTCGATCGTAAAATAGTCATTTCATCCTGCAAATCATTTAACTCAATTGCATCTGCAAAAGTCGATCTAGGTTCGGTATATTTTTCTGGAATCTGAAGCGCGCTCATGGTGCCATCGCAATTTCCAATTTTTACGCAACTTAATGAACTGTCTTTCGTCGCCCGTTCATTTTTGGATGGGTCGGCTGCTTCTAATATTTCCTTTTCCTCTTTTGATTGATGGCCATTTCGTAAGTTGCTTTCAATGATAGAACTTTCGGACTCTTTTGCCTTTTTCTTGTTTTGATTTTGGTTTTCTTTTTCTACCTTCTCTTTGCGCTCACGTTCAATTCTTTGGGACCGCAGCTCTTCCTCCGCTCGATCGTTCTTATTTTTAATTTCTTCGACCCTGGCCTTCTCTTCTGAATTTTTTTCCTGTAACCGTTCTAATTCGCGAGTTTTGCCGCAAGCGTCGCTATTCGAGCATCTCAATCCCCCAATTGCTGTTCCGACCAGTGCTCCTGCTCCCCCTCCAGCAACGACACCGCCGACCCCGAATACCTTGCCCATTGCTGCCCCAACACCGCCAAACACTATTGCATCTGTTTTAATATCCTCTGTGCACTGTCTAATACAGCTATTAGAAATAGATGCAACTTTTGGATCGATGCCAGTTCTAAATTGAAGCTTTTTACCTTTTGAACCGTGATAGGTTGGAAACAAATATGCAGTACGACTTGCTTCATTATCAAGTTTCAGAAATCTACTCTGGCATCTTTCGAGGCAGTTCATTAATTGATTTTCCGACACCGCACTTATAGGGTCATCCAATCTAATACCAGATCGATGTTCATCATAAATACTACTCAATAAACCCAATAAACTGATTGCTAGGCGCGAATTTAGGCGACTAACAGATTCTAAATAGGCATCAACCTCGGAATGTAAGCCCATCATCTCGCCAGCCAAAACACGCTTTGCGCTAAGTTCAGCCAATAAGACCTGCGGGCCCCCATGTCGTTCGGCTACCATCTTATAGTACCTATATGCTTCTTCTTTCTGAATATCAAAAATTCTTGAATCGATGTCGCTTAGTCTTGAAAGCACATCACCAACAACATCACCATCATTTGTATAGTATCCATGAAAGGCCCAATAATAGGTGAGTTCTATCTCTTTCCGAATCGATAAGCCCTGATCCATATTGGGTTCTGCCTGAGCATTCGAAAAAACCAACAATTGAGCAAGGGCTATCGCTAGTATCAACTTATGTGTACGCAACATATTTCACCTCATTTTTTTGAGGCTCTTTTAAATCAATACCTAATCCAATTATACCGCTCTGATCAGTCACCGAAATTATCATCGCCACCGACGATAAGCACGCGTCAGATATCCTAATAAAATGATTTTATTGGGTTGGAACTCAATGACTAATTCGTCGCCGGCGGCGACAAATTGAACTATTTTCTAAAAATTATCCATTTAACGCCATTGGAAAAACAAAGACGTGTCAAAGCTTTAGACAGTTGGGAAAAGAATTTATTGCATCTTCGATTTGGCGAAGAAAATTCGGCTTCTTGCATGTTCTTCGGTTATTGTGCGCTCATGGATATAGCAAATTATTGTAAAAACGAACTTGTTAAAGAAGTAAACGGCTTAATTCAGCGGTGGTCAGATGAACGACCTCAAGTCAGAACCCTAGCTCATTTGGGAAGGGAGGCTAAGGTTTCGGACTCAGCTTTAAGACGGTTAAAGAATCAAAACGCCAAGATTGCGGATGATATGCTATTCAGAATAGTTAGCGTCATCTACGAAAGCTCTGAATTCACAGAGCTAAAGCAAAAGACAAATACCTTGCCCAATACATCCAAATGGCTTTTGAGAAACTATTCATTCATGGAGTCGGTATCGCCCATGCAAGAATACAAATATACCGAGCTTTCAGACGAAGTCGTGGTCAGTCCAATTGGATTCTCGATTTTCGGGCTCGTTTCATCTATCGATAATGTCGGCAAAGACTATATTAAAGATCAGTTTGGCTTACGCGGAATTGCGGAGGCGGAGCTTTTAGTAGAAAAAGGCATATTGCATCTTAATCAGAACGTTTACACATTAGGCACACATCATAATAAAGTAAAGTTTTCAAAGAAGGCTGTTATTTCCTTGATGCCAGAAATAACAAGGTTATATCTGAAGGCGGATAGCGACCTTAATGCTGCGATATTTGAAGTTAACGGAGTAAGTGAAGAAGGTTATTCGAAGCTCAGCATGGCCTTTCAAAATCTTATAAATGTCTCTGCGCAAATCATCAATCAGCATCAAGGTAATATCCCGGTCGTTATGTCCGGATTCATTGACACAATGACGACTCAAGCAATCAAGATGGAGTTAAAAAATGAAAACGCTCATTAGTCTAATTTTCTTGTTAATTTCATCTTCGGCCTTTGCTGGTGGAAGTGGCTCGTGGCCAACGCCTGAGCCAGATGACGGGGGCTCTAAGTCAAAATTGTCTAGCACAATACCAGAGATCGTTTTTGAACTAAAAAATAATAACGAGATCGTTGCTTTTCAACGAGGACTTTACATCGATAACAGATGGAATATTGAAGAACTTCAAATCCCTGCCAATATCAACATCGATCCCGAAATTTTAAAGGCTCTTGAGATCTCGCGCAAAACTGGAAACTGGGCGCCAACCAATCGAAAATAGACATTTTACTTACAAGAATTGATCAAATTTTTCGTTTTTTTTAAAAGGGAATCTTCTAATAATCTGACGGAAGATTCCCTTGTTTTTTATAATTATCTACCAGAGACATTCCCTACCAAAATCTACCCAAAGACTTCAAAAATTGCAAAATCCCGAGAATACCATCAAAGAAAGTGACCATGATGACTACCCCTAAGCCGCTTTATCTACGGTATTAGGCAGAACTACCTTGCGGAAGCTTTCCAATAGGGGGCTGGTGCGATAGAAAACCTCGTCGGTGCGCTCGTAATGTTGAAGCAATTGATTCATCACCCAATGAGCACTGGCGCGGAATAGGGGATTTTTTGATTGTGCGTGAGACAACAACTGGTCCGCTATTTCTTTGGTTAAATTACGCTTACCGGAAACATACAAGGCATCTGCAGAGACTCGGTTATTCTTTGAGTGCATAAACTTACGGACAAATTCAATATCACGTGAAAGCTCGCCTAAAACGATAATCACATTCGCCTGCGTCCGTGCGTCCACATGGTATAGCAAACTCTGCAGCACTTCGGCCAATTCAGGTGTTAAGTTTTCGCTAGTCACTAAGTTGGTACATAAAGACACCCACGAAGCCAGAGCCCTATCACTTAGCACATAGTTTTTATTCGCCTCAACAAAACACTTCAAGTTTTGCAGATAGGCTGCTGCAACCTCGGCTGAAGATTTTTGAACTGTGTACAAACGCAATTGCTTTACAACCGCAAAAAATGAAATTTCATTTGTCCAATGGTCTAAAAGAAAATTCTGAATTGCGACTAGATCCTCATCGGATCTGTAAAAAGCTAAATTTTCATATTGGCCAGTCTCAAAGGTTTTTTCGATAGATAAAAACTCATGCGCTCGGCAAATATTTCGTGATCCCTCAAAGCCCTTCAAAATGGCCTCCTCAACAGAATGAATCTTACATATATCAGTATAAAAAGAGTCTTTAGCTTCGTTAAACGCCACCATATTCGTGGTCTTTTCTTCGATCTGCGACAGCAAACGAGCCGACTCGATCAAGGACACTCCAGTCAACGCAAAAGCCTGATCCAACTTGATAAACCGAATTGGCGAAAAGGCAAAGCTGGCCTTCAATTTAAAATAATGACCCGCCTCTTTCGAAAGTCCTTGCTCGATCCTATTGGCCGCCAAGAATAATGCCCGCACACAAGCCAAGGCCATTTTCTGCGATTTATTCGCCGGACCCTTGATATGAAAGACGATTTCGTCACCCACATACTGATAGACTAAGCCCTCATATCGGTTAATTATTTCACGAGCCTCTGAAAAATACAGATTTAATATTTCTGTTATGTATTCTTCTTTTTTACTTAAAAAGATTTGCGTATATCCATTTAAATCAACCCTAACCATTGTGGATTCCAGAACATAAGGAGCTTGCTTGCCAGAGTTTATTTCCTCGACAATCGCCGGCCCAATCGACCCCTCATAGGTTAGATTCTTTGACTTAAGTTTGTCTGTTTTGCTTTGATAACCCGTTGCTGCGTTTAATAAAATACTAGCTTCTTTTGAGTTCGCCTTCAGTTGATCAAACTTTCGGTTCTGTCCATGACTTAATATATTCGAAAGATTCAAAATATCTTTCAACATCAGCCATACAATAAACACCAAAGATGATGTCACCAAAAAAAGATCCACAAAGTATCTTGTTGCAACTGATTGGAAAGAGGCCCACAGCCACTCTGAACGAACAAAACGCATTCCAACAACGAATGTGTAATCCATTACTTGAACAACCTTAAAGACGTATTCATTTGTAACCAGGACTTTATCGTAGTTTTGAAACTTCTCTTTCAATAATTCTGGGTCGATATTTCTATAGTTCCAAAGCGCGACTCGATCTGCCTGTTGAAGTACATAAAAATCTATCAATCCCTTTGCAAAGGCGTCTTCGCTTGTTTCTTTCAAGGCGTCTAAATTTTCGCTTATCAAAGGCTGCTGTGAAGCGTTCATCACGAATTCAATTCGCTTAACAGCCTTTTTAAATTCAGAGTCCACGTAGGCGTCGAAATTGTCGTACATTTGAACCACGCCTAAAACTACATAGACAAGCCAAAACACAATCGAAGTGCTGACAACGAAGGATTTATTCTTCAAAGAAAGAAACTGAAAAAGCTTTTTCACCTTTTAAATTATCGGTTTATCACCGTAATTAATAATGCGACCAAGGTCCTGCATTAAATTTTCTTCAATTGGCAACAAATGAAAGTTCAATGAAAATCCTTACTGAATTTACAACAGGAGACATTGGATGCAAATTATCACTAAATCACTATTAGCAGCTATGACCTTTACCTGCGCTTTGGCCGCACATGCCGAGCCAGTCGAAGACAACTCTTTTCTTGTCGAAGAGGCCTACAATCAAGAGCCTGGCGTAGTTCAATTTATCAATGTTTGGCAAAAAAGCGACAAGACCAAAGACTGGACTTATACATTCATCAACGAAATTCCAATGGGCTCTCAAAACCATCAGTTTTCCTATGAGTTGCCAGTATCTCATTTAGATTCAAATGACAAAACTCAGATGGAAGATATTAAGTTTAACTACCGCTACGAATTTCTAAGAAATGACACGGTTGTTACAACAGGCCGCCTAAGCGTAACCACTGCCAGCGGCGATTACAAAAAAGGTTTTGGCTCTGGAGCTATGGGATACGAAGCATCTTTGATCTCGTCTGTTAAAATCACCGACAAGTGGATCCAACACTGGAATTTAGGCGCTGGAATCACTCCAAAAGCAAAGAATACTTCGGACCAAAGTGCAGACAACAGCAAGTTCTTCTGGGCCGTAAGCCAGGTTTATCTATTTACTGACAGTTTGAATTTTATGGTTGAACTAGCAGGCAATCACTCTCAAGAAACTGACGGCGCGGACTCAGCTTCGTGGAGCCAGGAAGCCGTTCTTAGCCCCAGCGTTCGCTACGCAATCGATGCTGGTGACTGGCAGTTTGTTCCAGGTCTTGCTTTGCCTTACGGAATTGGCCCTAAAGCAGGTCAAAATCAAACATTGGTTTACCTTTCTATCGAAGGAAAGCTTTGGTAATATTTAATTACCGATGTTGATTGAACAAATTCCTCTTAGAATTGATCCCCTTGGTTCGCAGAAAATCGACCTGACTGATTTGCAAAAACAATATCTTCAGGTCCTTTCACAGAACCAAAGCATTAGCAGCCTTGTTGATTTTTTTCTGAAACAAGGCTGGCTTGTTCATTTTAACGAACTCTGGAATTTAATCGAAAAGCTCTGCTCTATGGGAATGATAAAAAATCCCGAGGTGCTTCAATATTTTCGCGAGCTCGAGCCCATTTCAGAAAAATCTTTTTTTGCCGGATTGAATCCATTTAGTGAAAAAGCAAGTTCGTCCCAGTTTAATTTTCATACTTTACCATTTTTTCGATCTTTGCCCGCTGACTGGACCCAGCTCTTACTGAAGTCCGCCAAAGCGGTAAATCTACCAGCTAATATTTTGATTACCAAAGAAGGTGCTAAAGACCGCGATCTTTATGTTCTTCTCTCTGGGCATGCCTCGATCATTCGCTCACTTAACGGAATGAAGCAAGTTGTTGCACAAATTCAGCCTCCGTCTGTTTTCGGAGAAGGCGCTTTTCTTTTGGGGCATCCGCGCTCGGCAGATGTTTTGACTCGATCTGAAGTCACGGTTCTAAAAGTTCCGTTTTCCTCTGAAATCGAAAATTTTATAAAAAAGGACAAGGCCGAGGCCGCGCAGATTCGAATTTGGATTCAGCATGCTTTGGCTAACTCCTCTTTATTCAAAGAGATTCCACCTGATGCATTAGATGCCCTGACTTTTGCTGGTAAGCCCGTGCGGCTCGCTGCTAAGCAATGTTTGTTTGCCGAAGGTCAAACGGGACAGACTTCGTATATTTTAATTCAAGGAGAGCTGCTGGTTTCTCAGCAGGGAAAGATCATCAACCAATTAAAACAAGGTTCTTTCCTGGGCGAAATTGCCATGCTTGCTAGTGGAGGCGTCCGAACGGCGTCGATTCATGCCTCTACTGATTGTTTATTAATGGAAATTCATCAGGCCGATTTTTACCGACTCTTGGGGTTAAACATCGCCCTAGCTAAAGAGCTTGAGAAGCTTGCTTGGCAACGACTTCGGGCCGATCAACAAAGACGGGGCGGCTGACACACCCCGGTTAGAAAATTATACCTGACCCCTTTTTAGTTTGGATTTGATGAGGGGGATTAGCATTGGGAGGATCGATAAAAAGATCACTCCAAAAATCACGATGTGAAAGTTGCGCTTGATGATTGGAAGATTTCCAAAAAAGTGCCCCGCCAAGATAAATGTGAATACCCATAAGACGGCACCAATAACATTGTAACTTAAAAACTTCTTGTAGTTCATTGTGCCAACGCCGGCAATGAACGGAGCAAATGTACGCACGATCGGCGCAAAGCGAGCAGCCACAATCGTAAAAGCTCCCCAGCGATTGTAAAAGCTTTGAGTTTGCTCTAGATAAGATTTTTTAAAGAACCTATTATTTGATTCAAAAATCTTAAGTCCCAAGAATTTACCTATATGGTAGTTGACTGTGTCTCCTAAGATTCCTGCGACTGTTAACGAAATCAACAACGTCCAAAGATCTAAACCACCGTCAATCGTAGTTAGGGCGCCCAGAGCAAACAGCAACGAGTCCCCAGGCAAAAATGGAGTTACCACCAAACCTGTTTCACAGAAGATAACCAAAAACATAAGAACATAGATCCAAGGACCAAAAATCTGGATCCATTCTACAAGGTGAACATCAAGGTGAAGCATTATATCGATGAACTGAGCCATATGTAATCCTCTTCGCAGAATTCAATTTCAACGTGCAGATCATACTTGACCTTAACTCACCTAACAACCAAAACTGATCCTACAACGCCGAGGCACTTATGAGTAAAACACCCACGTCACCGAATTCTAAGCATTTAATGCTTCGTCAGCCTCAACTTAGTGACATATACCACCAGGCCTTGATGTCTAGCTGGAAGGTTTTTTTGGCCGGTGTCTTGGCGGTTTACTGCCTTATTAATTTATTCTTTGCGTTCATTTATATGGAGCTTGGCCCCGAAGGATTGGCGGGCATTAGACACACTGAAGGCTTTGAATATTTTTGGGACTGCTTCTTTTTCAGCGTTCAGACTTTCTCAACAATAGGTTATGGCGGACTTCACCCCATTGGTTGGGCTCACAACGTGGTCGTAGCCATTCAAGCTTTTATGGGAATGGTTAGTATTGGTCTTATCTCGGGATTGATCTACGCGCGCTTTTCACGTCCAATTCCGAAGGTTCTTTTCTCAAAACAATTTTTGATCACCAACAATATGGGCGAGCGGCAACTGATTTTTAGAATGGCCAATGGTCGACAAAGCCAAATTGTCGATGCGCAGCTTAGTCTTTATTTAATTCAAGATATGATCACCCCCGAAGGAAACAACATCTATCATTTGACCGACCTAGAGTTGAAGCGATCAAAAACACCTGTCTTTTATTTATCCTGGTTAGTGATGCATAAAATAGACGAAAAAAGTCCTCTCTTTAATTTCGATATTGAAAAGGCGAAAAACAAAAACTTTCAACTTCTGGCTTTGGTGCAAGGTCAAGACAGTGTCTTCCATCAAAATATACACGCCAGACACTCTTACTTCGCTGATGATTGTGTTTTTGATCATCAATTCCAAGACATGATCATTAGAAGTGAATCGGGAAATCGGATCGAAATCGAAAAGCTTTCGTTGTTGAAACCAGTATAATTTGGGAGTTTAAAAAACGGAAGTCGTAGATTTTGGGCAAAAAAAATCCAAGCTCAGTGGCTTGGAATTTTTTTAAGTGGCGGAGAGAGTGGGATTCGAACCCACGAGCCCCGCGAAGGGCTGCCAGTTTTCAAGACTGGTGTATTCAACCGCTCTACCATCTCTCCGTCGACCGTTTTATTGGTTTTAGGCCTTGGTTTCAAGCATTTAAACACACCAGATCAATTTTATACTTTGCGTTATTTCTTTCGAATCTCGGTCATGCCGCCCATATAAGGCTGTAAAGCCTTAGGAATCGCCACGGACCCATCTTCACGCTGGTAATTTTCAAGGATCGCAATCAAAGTTCGCCCCACAGCCAAGCCAGAGCCATTCAATGTGTGCACAAACTGAGGCTTTCCACCTGCTGAACGGAAACGAATGTTAGCGCGACGGGCTTGGAAGTCCTCGAAGTTTGAGCATGAGCTGATCTCGCGATAAGCGTTTTGCCCCGGCAACCAAACTTCCAAATCATAAGTTTTTGATGATCCAAAGCCCATATCGCCCGTGCAAAGGAGCATACGCTTAAACGGAAGCTCCAAATCCATCAACACTTGTTCCGCATGAGACGTCAAAGCCTCATGGAACTCATAGGATTTATCCGGATGACAGAAAGTCATCAATTCAACTTTGTCGAATTGGTGTTGACGAATCAAACCCTTGGTGTCGCGGCCCGCGCTTCCAGCTTCCGAACGAAAACATGGAGAGTAAGCACAAAAACTCTTCGGCAAATCTGTTTCGTTCAAGATCTCATTGTTAAAATAGTTCGTTACTGGAACTTCAGCGGTCGGAATCAAATAATAATCAGAGCCCGCCAAATGAAAGACGTCTTCTTTGAATTTTGGAAACTGACCTGTCCCCAAAAGTGAATTGCTGTTCACAATAAACGGCGGAATCATTTCAGTGTAACCGTGTTTATTAGAATGCAAATCCATCATAAACTGAATCAAAGCGCGTTCAATTCGAGCCGCAGCTCCTTTTAGAAAAGCAAAGCGGGTGCCAGTCACTTTACCAGCGCGCTCGAAATCGATGATGTCTAAAGCTTCGCCAAGCTCCCAATGCTCTTTAGCTTTGAAAGTAAACTTTGTAGGTGCGCCATATACTTTTACTTCTTTATTATCCTCGGCTCCTTTTCCAAAAGGAACTGAGCTGTGTGGTTTGTTTGGCAAAGTTAAAGCAAAGTTCTGAACCTGTGCATCCATCTCTGCAGCACGAGTTTCAGCTTCTTTCACTTCAGTTTTTAACTTCTCAACCTCGGCCATCAAAGCCGAAGCATCTCCGCCCTCGCGCTTGATTTTGCCGATATCACCACTGATTTTATTTTGATTAGCTTTTGAAGTTTCGGCTAAATGAATCAACTCTTTACGCTTTTTATTTAGCTCCATCAGCTGATCAAGAGAGTCCGTCGAAGCCCCACGATTGATGAGACCTTGTTTATATTCGTCAAAATAGCTGGGACCATTTTCGGCTTTACGCTCGAGCAATTTAATATCAATCATAAAAATCCTATTTTAAGACTCCGACTATGGAGCGAGCAGAATATACATTCTGAGTAACATAGCGACAAGAACACAGATCAAATCAAAGATAAAAATTTGACCAAAGCTCCAGGAGGACATGATTTTCCACATCACGGCAATAGTAACCACCATAAAGAAGAGTAAAGCAAATGTTCCAAATCCGATAAAGGTTTGGAAAATCAACCCCAGGGTAAGACCTAAAAAGAAACCCGTAAGAAGGCGCAAAAACATATGAAAAGCTGCCAACGAAGAATTCCTTGCGCCTGTTTTCATATTGTCTGCCATCATGCTCATCTTATCAGCTAATCCCATATTACCTTCCTCCTAAAGATCTTATCTTTGCCTCGACCTCTGCGCGATCCGGCGCATTCGGAGACAATCCTAGGTATGTATTGTATGCCTGAATTGCCGCCCTGACATCACCTTTTATATCGTATATTGCACCTTGCTCGCGATAAATTTCTGCATACCCAGACTCCCGAGCCCCGGCCATAGCCAACATGTTCTCGGCAATATCCATCGAGCCTGCCTGGCGATAGCACTGGGCCGCTTTTACATAAATATCCGCTCCCCCAGACCGCAAACGCAATGCTGCAGCATATTCAGTAGCACAGTCGCTGTATTGGCGACGCGCCGAAAAAACTTCGGCCATCAACAGGTAGGGGTCCGCCGTATTGGGATTCATTTGTTTTTCCAGCTTGGCTGCCTCTAATGCCAAATTAAAGTCTCCGCCCGCCAATGCGGCCCGACCAATATAAAAATAAGTTCTGGGAAATTTTGGATTGATAGCCTGAACCCGCTTAAACTGCTGAATAGATTCTTGAAAGCGATTTGTTTCAAAATAAAGCTTACCAGCCTGAAAAAGAGCCTCACCATCCGATGGGTCTAGAATAGCCGCAGAAAGAAATGCATTTAAAGCCTTTTCATTTAAAGCCAAGGCTTTGTAACTATCTCCCAACCCAAGCCAAGCTTTCTTGTTTTTTGGATCAAGATCAACAACAGCTTCATAAACATCCTTGGCCTGAGTAAATCGGTCTTCTGTGCGGTACAGATCACCTAATGCAACTTTGTACTCCATCGAATAAGAAAACTTTTTAGTCAGATCTCTTAGATAATTTAATCCAATATCAACACCGTTAATCAAAGCCAGTGTCTTCGCGTACGTCACCTGAGCATCTGAGTTCGTCGCATCAATTTCAATCGCCTTTGTTGCATATCTCATAGCATCTCGGGCCGCTGTATCCTTACGTTCAATTTCTTTTTTATTTATTGGCGTGATCGAAAGTGCTAATTTTGCACTAGCTTGAGATAACAAAATATACGTGTCGATATCGCCATCATAGGCCTTCATGGAGCGCATGCCATAATTGATTGCTGCTCGCATATTGTTCTTCCTAAATTCCAACAGAGCTAAGCCTCTTAATACTTCGTAGTTGTTCGGAGCAATTCTTGTCGCTGTCGACAAGACGTTGAAAGCCGAAGTAAAATCATAGCGCTGTGAAAGATAATCTGCCTGCAATACGTATGCAGAAATAAATTGAGGCTCCGCTTTGATCGCTTTCTTCAGCCACTCGATAGATTCATAAGTTTGATTGAGCTGCCATAGACACTTAGCTGCCTTCATAGCCGCCGTTCCATTTTTAGGATCGGTTTCGAACGCGGCTTTGTATTCTGCTTGGGCCGCCAAGCAGTCGCCTTGGCGCATATACTCGTCACCCAAAAATAAGAGCTGAGCTTTGGATCTGTCCTTTTCAACCTTGTCACTGCCACCCAATTTCAAAACCAGCTGACGAATTTCAGGATTGTTGGGATTTAAGCTGAACGCTCGCTCTGCATATTTTCGCGCCTCACTCTTTTCATTTTTAGAAGCTAGAATCTCTGCATAAGAAAACAAAGCCTCTGCTTCGATACTTGCCGGGGCTCGGTCATTAATTTCTGTTGCTGCTTTGAGATAGGCAAACGCAGAGTCAGCCTTTCTAAAATTACGGTATTCAATAGTTCCATAAAGATATCGAGCTGCCTTGTGCTGCGGATTTCCATCGATCACTCGTTTAAGCCATCCCAGCGCCTCGGACTCTCGATTTGTTTTCATTAAAACCGAAGCAATCGAAACCGGAGGCTTCATCCACTTTGTCGTCCAGCTTTCATAGGCTTTTTCGTAGTAGGGAAGAGCGTGGGTATAATCTTTTTCTGCCTCGAGCAGCTCGCCTTTAAGTTGGTACAAAATTGGAAATAATGAAAACCGTCCTGCAGTTTCTAATGTTGAATCTAAGACCGAACGTGCTTCTTTATAACGACCTGAAGTATAGATCTTCACAACCTCACAAAGCTGCCCATGAGGACTAATGACATCAATCCCGCGAGTTCCTTGGGTCATGTTAGCAATTGTTCGAATATCGTCCGAGTCTTGCTTTGCGTATGGCCAAAGCTCTTTATAGACATAACAAAGCAAAGCTCGCACTTCTAAGTTAGTATCTTTATTTAAACCGCTAGAAGCCTCGACAATAGAAACAAGTAAACTCTGTGCCTGTAGATAAGACTTCACCGTATCTGACTGAATGGCGCTTAAGGCGCCATTAAACTTTTCTCGAAGTTCAGATTCTCCAATTTTTCCAATCGTCGTTTTCGGCGCAAGCAACGATATTTTTTCTGCAGAACTTAAGTCTTCCTCTGACAGAAACAACCAAGCTCCGACTAAAACCAAAACAACCATAACAATCATTAACGGCTTTTTAAAATTTTCTTTGAAATCTTCTTTAGCCATCAAATCAACATTCTTTAGTTCGATCACCGAAGAATCTGCACCGCCAGGTCCGCCGGTAGAAGGAATTGCGCCGGGCCGAGGAATATGAGTGGGCTGAGCAACCGGCACAACATTTTCAAAATTTATTTTTGCACTGGCAGAAGGGTCTTCCTTAATGAAATTTGGTTGAGTTTTGGGTTGAGTAGGGGGCAATACAGTAATGACTGTTTCCGCCTCCATCTTATTCGCCTTTACCGGATCGTGATCGACAACTCCCTCAAGCGCCTCAAGAAGTTTGTCATAAAATGCGGGCTCCTGTGAAATAAGCGTCCATTTGCCGTCGGGCATTTTCGATATCATCTCATGACCGCTAAAAGCACCCTCACCAATCATTCGCAGAATGGCTTCAGTAGAGTAAGGTCCTTTGATTTGACCTTTTGATGTTTTAACGACCCAGGTGACTTGTATTCGATTCATGACTTTTTAATTATAGAAGAGCTTGCACACGACTAGTACGATTGATTTTAGAGTCCAGACTTAAGTACCAGTTTGGCACGACGGACCCATTATGGAATCACCTGTAAATCCACTTTGGAACTGATTTGATATTATTACTTCTTCTTTTGCACTTAAAATGAAGTTCAAGCGCTCGTATATCTGGCACAGTGATTGCTTTATTAAAAAGCAAGTTTTTGCGGAGGACACAACCTGATGGTTAAGAACTTGTTGATTGCTGCTTACATCCTGACTGTACTTGCGATATCTGCAGTAGCCCGCGCTTCTACCCCCACAAAAACGAATTCCCCTTTAAGTATTGTTTATTAATCCTGATTCGCGTTTATTCGCAGATTTGGATAGGGTCTCGGCCCAATCCCCTCCACGGGCTGAGACTTGATTTTTTTTCTAGCACCTCGACGGTCCCCTCCCGAAGAGGTGTTTTTTTTTGCCAATATGCATGTAAAAAAAAACCACCTCGCTAGAGGTGGTTTTTAAGTATTTAATTAGTAAGGATATTTTATTAACTGCTAATCGATACGACGAACTTTGCCACCTAGTTTGGCCAACTTATCTTCCAATTTTTCATAACCACGATCCAAGTGATAAATACGATTAATTGTCGTCTCTCCTGAAGCAACCAGACCAGCTAGCACCATCGATGCAGAAGCTCTTAAGTCGGTCGCCATAACAGGAGCTCCCGTAAGTTGACCCGGCTTTCCACGAACAACGGCAACACGAGTTTTAGGAGTAATATCAGCACCCAAACGAACAAGTTCTTGAACGTGCATGAACCGATTTTCAAATATAGTCTCTTGAATGATCGAGGTTCCGTGAGCTACCGACATCAATGCCATAAACTGCGCCTGAAGATCCGTAGGGAAAAGTGGGTGTGGAGCTGTGGTGATATCAACGGCCTTCCAACTGTCGTTCTTTAACACCGTCAACGAATCTGAACCCACTTCAATTTTAAAACCTGCATCTCGCATTTTAATAACTAAGGCCTCTAAGTGTTCTGGCACACAGCGAGTAACAGTTACTTCACCTTTGGTGATCGCGCCGGCAATCAACAATGTTCCAGCTTCAATACGATCAGGCAAAATATAGTGCTCGGATGGAGTCAACTGTTCAACGCCTTCGATCGTGATGATACTTGTACCATGACCCATGATTCGAGCGCCCATCTTGTTAAGGTACTCAGCAAGATCTACGATCTCTGGTTCCTTGGCAGCATTTTCAATGATTGTGCGACCCTCTGCTAAACAAGCAGCCATCATCGCGTTCTCAGTTCCACCAACAGTGACAGTTTCAAAAAGAATCGTTCCACCTTTTAACTTTTTAGCAGAAGCATGAACATAGCCTTCACGCTGAGTGATCTCTGCACCCAAGGCTCTAAAAGCATCTAAGTGTAAATCAATCGGACGAGTCCCAATAGCACAACCACCCGGTTGTGAAACCACGGCTTCGCCATATTTAGCAAGCATCGGCCCCATACATAAAAATGATGCACGCATTTTACGAACTAAATCGTAAGATGCTTCTGTTGAAGTGACTTTGTTTACTTTAACTTTAAAAAGATCTCCATCCCACTTGGTTTCACAACCAAGGCTCTCTAAAAGATCAGAAGTTGATTGAATATCACGAAGTTTGGGAACATTTCTAAATACGTGCTCGCCTTCGGCCAACAAGGTCGCAAACAAAATTGGCAATACAGAGTTCTTTGCTCCGGATGCAGCTATTTCACCATTTAAACAGGCGCCGCCTGTCACTACCATTCTATCCATGTTTTTTTACTCCGAAAATCAGCCTATCATGCCCCGAAAGATCTTTAATCACACGCACTTCTTTATAAGCTGTTAAAGATTCAAGTTTGTCTACCATTTGAACAGCTTGGGTAGATCCCATTTCCATCACCATCAATCCAGGATTTTTTAATGGTTTCAATGCCTTGGTGACCCAATCAAAAAGTAATGCCAACCCTTGGTTGTCTGCAAACAAGGCCTGACTTGGCTCGTATTTACGGACCATTGCCTCCACCTGAGGATCATCCACCGCGATATAAGGAGGGTTCGATAAGATGGCATCAAAGAGCCCAAGATTTGAAGTTTGATCCAGCCAATCCGAGGCATTTAAATGTAGAAACTCTATCCGATCAAAAACACCAAGCTCTCGAGCATTCTCTTTTGCAACTTCTAAGGCCTCTGACGAAATATCCACCATCACGGCTTTCGCCTTCGGCAGCGACTTCAAAATTGAAATGGCGATACATCCAGTCCCAGTTCCCAAGTCTGCAAATAATGGAGCTTCTAATTTTTGATCTTCAAACCATTTTAAAGCTTCTTCGACAAGATGTTCTGTTTCGGGGCGAGGAATTAGAGTTGCCGAAGTTACTTTGAATCTGTGACCGAAAAAATCTCGATAACCCAAGATATAAGCAATCGGCTCCCCTTGAGTTCTGCGCCGAACCAAATCACGACAACGAGTCAGTTCGACTTCGCTTAGGGGTTGATCGAATTTTAGATAAAGTTGAATTCGCTCGAGCCCCAGTCCGTGCGCCAATAATAATTCAGCATCAAGGCGGGGCGAGTGGAAATTCTTCTCTTTGAAAAACTGAGTTGTTTTAGTGAGAACTTCCTGAAGTTTCATTTTTATTATTGAGAGCTTTGTTTCTTCAAAGCTTCTGCTTGGAAGTGGGCCATGAGCGGATCGATAAGACTCTCGAATTTTCCATTCATAACTTCATCCAGCTGATGGATTGTTAAACCAATACGGTGATCTGTAATTCGCGTCTGTGGAAAGTTGTAAGTACGAATACGCTCTGAACGATCGCCAGTTCCGATCTGCTCAAGACGAGCATCCGAAGCCTCTTGACGTACTTTATCGTCTTCAAGTTGTTGAAGCTTAGAGTAAAGAATTTGGAAAGCCTTTTCCTTGTTCGTCAACTGCGACTTACCTTCTTGGCAGAAAACCACAATCCCTGAAGGAATGTGAGTTACGCGCACCGCTGATTCAGTTCTGTTGACGGACTGACCACCGGCACCTTGCGCACGCATAACGTCGATACGCACATCATTCATGTTGATTTTTACTTCTGAAACTTCAACTTCAGGAATAACAGCCACAGTGATAGTTGATGTGTGAATGCGACCTTGTGATTCCGTTTTCGGAACACGTTGTACGCGGTGAACACCTGATTCATATTTTAATTTTGAAAAGACGGCATCGCCAGAAACAGAGGCGATAATTTCTTTGGCACCGCCCACGTTGCCTTCACTGAAAGAAAGCAATTCCACTTTCCAGCCTTGGCCAGAAGCGTAGTGAGAGTAACCACGAAACATCTCTTCAGCAAATAAAGACGCTTCATCACCACCAGCCCCAGCACGGATTTCAAGAAGAACGTTCTTGTCATCGTTTGGATCTTTAGGGATCAAAAGAATTTTTAATTGATGATCGAGTAATGGAATATCCGTCTCGAGTTGCCGGATTTCTTCGCGAATCATCTCTTTCATTTCCGCATCGGATTCAGCAGTTAAAAGTTCTTTGCTTTCTTTAAGCCCCGCGACTTTCTTTTTATATTCGCGATAAACAACAACAATCTTTTCAAGGTCCGCCAGCTCTTTCATTAAAGAACGATATTGCTTCTGATCGTTGGCAATATCAGGCCGCTGCAGGGCTAAATTGACCTGCTCATATCTTGAATCAACTTCGTCTAGCTTAGAAAACATAGCTGCATCACTCCGAATGAGAAAAACAAAATGCGGTTCACCGCTTGAACCGCATTCATTAATGATTCAGAACCCCGTTGCCGAGGATTGATCAATTTACTTCTTACCGTATCTCTTCTTAAAGCGATCGATGCGGCCTTCAGTATCCATTACACGTTGTTTACCAGTGAAGAATGGGTGTGAAGCTGAAGAAACATCCACTTTAATAAGAGGATACTCTTTGCCATCTTCCCACTTGATTGTTTCACCAGAGTTAAGAGTTGAAGTACCTTTAAATGCGAAATCGCAAGAAATGTCTTTAAAAATCACTTCACGAACTTTTGGGTGGAGGTTTTCTTTCATAGTCCTGATTCCTTATCTTACTATAAATCTCAAGTCTCAAGGGTTTAACATACTGAGCTAACCCTGCCAAGGGAAAAACGCTGATTTTTTCGGCAGGAAATTGAGCCCAATTTAACCCCTAAGTTTTAATAAATCTTAGGGGATTCAATACCTTATACGTCTTTTAGGTCTAAGATGATCCAGACATCGACTTCAAGAAGTCAGTGTTAGTTTTGGACCCCTCGACCTTATCGATCAAGAATTCCATGGCATCAACAACGTTCATCGGTGCCAAAACTTTTCTTAAAATCCACAAGCGGTTCAAGTCACCCTTATCAATCAAAAGGTCCTCTTTACGAGTGCCTGATTTATTAATGTCCATGCAAGGGAAGATACGTTTTTCCATCAACTTGCGATCAAGATGAATTTCGGCGTTACCAGTTCCTTTGAATTCTTCAAAGATAACTTCGTCCATGCGCGAACCCGTATCGATCAATGCTGTCGCGATAATCGTTAATGAACCACCTTCTTCAATGTTTCGAGCCGCACCGAAGAAACGTTTTGGTTTATGAAGTGCATTTGAATCCACACCACCAGAAAGGATCTTTCCAGACGGTGGAACAACCGTATTGTAAGCACGAGCTAAACGAGTGATAGAGTCTAACAAGATAACAACGTCATGCTTGTGCTCAACCAAACGTTTTGCCTTTTCAATGACCATTTCAGCAACTTGAACGTGACGAGTTGGTGGTTCATCGAAAGTAGAAGAAACAACTTCGCCTTTTACAGTTCTTTGCATGTCAGTCACTTCTTCCGGGCGTTCATCGATCAATAGTACGATCAACTTCACTTCAGGGTGGTTGGCTGTGATTGCGTTAGCAATACTTTGCATAAGAACAGTTTTACCAGTTCTTGGCGGAGCAACGATCAAAGCACGCTGACCCTTTCCAAGTGGAGCCATCAAGTCTACTACGCGAGTCGTGTAATCGCCAGGATTGTGTTCTAGACGAAGTCTTTCATTTGGATAAAGAGGCGTTAAGTTATCAAAAAGGATTTTATCTTTCCCTTTTTCAGTTGTTTCAAAATTCAATGAATCAACTTTCAACAAGGCAAAATATCGTTCGCCATCTTTCGGAGGACGTACTGTTCCAGTGACTGTATCACCAGTTCTTAAACCAAAACGACGAATCTGTGATGGGCTGACGTAGATATCATCTGGTCCTGGTAAGTAGTTATAGTCAGGAGATCTTAAGAATCCATAACCATCAGGAAGGATTTCAAGAACGCCAGAACCTGCGATATCGTGGCCAAGTTTAGCGGCACGCTTAAGGATTTCGAAGATCATATCCTGACGACGAAGACCCGCAGCGTTTTCAATTTTCAATTTGAACGCAAGATCAGTCAGTTCTTGGATGTTTTTTGTTTTCAAGTCTTTAGAAGATAACCAACTCTTCTCTTCATCTGTTAGTTGGATATCTGCTAGATCTGCCTCGTTGACCGGCGCTAAATGAGCTGCTGTTACTACTCCGTCCTCACCAGCAATCTGTGGCTGTTGATACTCTTCAGGCATTGGCCCACGGCGGTCTTGACGATCGTAGCGGTCATTGTTGCGATCGTGTCTGTCGTGACGGTCATGACGATCGTTTCTATCATTGCGATCGTTATTATTACGATCACGGAAATCACGTCTTTGATTATTGTTGTTATTGTTATGACGGCCGCCATTGTTGTTATTGTTATGGCGATTTTTATTATTGTTATTATCAAAACGGCGGAAATTTTGTTGACGATGTTCGTTGCGGTTTTGATTTTGATTTTGGTTCTGATTTTGTTGCTGCTGGGGAGCCGCTCCACCTTCGGAACTAGTTTCTGCTGGAGCTGAAGCCGCGACAGGTGCTTCGCTTGGGGCAGGGGATTCAGTTTTTGCTTCTACAGCTTTTGATTCTTGGCTCGGTTTTGAATCTGAATCTTCAACAGGAGCTGACTTTGCTTTTGTTTCTGTTTTTTCGGCAGCAGGTGTTTCTGAGGTTGCAGCTTTACGTCCACGCTTTTTGACTACTTCAACACCGGGTTGGTCTTGTTTATCAGACAAAATGGGCTCCTTTAATGTATTAGAAAATAAGAAAGATAAGATTAATGAGAGAGATCGGGGCGGCGACGATTGTCGCAGCAAGTAATCTCACTTTCCTTCCTAACTGGACCTTTTGTCAACCGAAAATCTTTTTGAAGGCTCTAAATAGAAGCCCCACGGCGGGTAGCTTTTCGTAAAGCTCTTCCGCTAAATCCCAGTAATCACGATGTTTTTTAACCATTCCTTGCTCGTCAAATTCTATAAAACTTGAACCATGAATTTTAAATTTTTTCCCGCTAATTTCAAAGCTCATGTCCCAAATTAAGAAAGCTTTATTGCCCTCCAAGACAGCCTCATGAAAATCAAAACGGCTGTTTTGAAGCTTTGTAAACGCCTTTGTAAAATAAGGAATAAGTTCTTTTTGAACTGATGTCATTGTATGAAAGGGGTCTTTAAAATAAGTTGGCTCGCTATATATATTGGCCATTTGGTGAATATTATTCGGACCAAACTCTTCGTAGAATTTTTTTAACTCTGCCAACTTTAATGCGTAATTCACGTTTTCCATTATTTAACCACCAAATGATAGTGGGCTACATTCACACGACCAGCCAAAAAAGCGCCCTCACAGTAGCCCAAATAAAAGTTCCAAATGCGCATGAAGGCCTGATCGAACCCCAATGCCTGAACTTGTTGACTCTGATCATTAAACTTTTCGGCCCAAAGATTCAGTGTCTTCGCATAAGAAAGGCCGAAGTAATCAACCTCTGCAAGGCGCAACCCCTTAGACTCCCAAACTTTTGCGGCGGCCGAATCACCAAGTAACATTCCGCCAGGAAATATATATTGCTGGATAAAGTCTGTTCCAGCTTTATAGTCTTCAAATAAATCATCACGAATTGATATTCCCTGAATCACCGCTGAGCCAGCGGGCTTCAAAACTGATTTAATTTTTTCAAAATATGTTGGCCAGTATTCAAAACCAACTGCCTCGATCATTTCGATTGAAACGACGTGGTCATATTGACCAATGTGCTGGCGGTAGTCCTGCTTAAGCAGCGTCACTTTGTCGTCCCATCCATTATCCTCAATAAGTCGCTCGACAAATTTATACTGCTCTTCAGAAATAGTTAAGGCGACAATCTTTACGTTCCGTCGAACCGCTTCAGTGATAAAGCCGCCCCAACCACAACCAATTTCTAAAATCGTATCATTATCTTTAAGATTCAATTTATCTAAGATCGAATTGTATTTGTTTTTTTGGGCTTCAAATAATGAGTCTGTCGGATTTTTAAAGTATGCCGAAGAGTAGGTCATACTCTTATCTAACCAAAGTTGATAAAAAGAATTTCCCAAATCGTAGTGAGCAGAAATATTCTTTTTGCTTCCGGCCTCGGTATTTTTATTCAGCATGTGCTTAACTTTGTACAGAAGCGTTCCCACCCAACTACCGTGAAATTGTTCGACCAAAAGATCTTCGTTCAAACAGGCCCAATGAATAAAGTCCGCGACACTTTGTGTATGAATCATGCCGTCTCGGTAGCATTCTGCCAGGCCAATATCTCCTTTTTTGAATATGTCATTGATGGCTTGCCAGTTGCGTATTTCAAGATCAGCCGCAGGTCCGGGCTGCGTGCCTTGAAAGTGATGAACCCCGCCGTTCGGATCTGTCAGACGAAGAGATCCCGCATCTCTTTGGTCGGCGTGGACCAAATCGATGCTCCCATAGGCATTAAATACCAATGAATAAATTCTTCCGAAAATTTTTCATCAGCCAAGAACTGCCCTAGTGAAGCTTGGCTTGCCTTTGTGGTTTCTAAATACTCTTTAGAGCGCTTATTCATGCGGATAATGTCTTTGATCATTCGCCAGAACTTTAAACTAAAAAGATTTCGCTTCTGCGCAAAGACGGTTTTTAGATTTTCACCACCCCACTCCATACCACTTTTTAGAATCTTGATTGCCAAAGTCATTTCAGAAGGGGCTGTGCGAATTCCTAAAGCTTTGAAAAATTCAATGATGTGCGGATATGTCTGATCATTGTGAACCAAAAACCCCGTGTCGACCGGAAAGTTCACATTATCCACAGTGATATCCACAGTATAAGAATGCCCACCTAGTCGACTGTCTTTTTCAAATAAAGTGACCTCGTGCTTATCGCTTAACAACCATGCAGAACCAATACCTGATATTCCCGACCCAACAACTGCTATTTTCATAGGCCCCATTTTAGTTTACAAGGTTTTAAACTCAACCTAATCCCCAAAATCTTTATTAGGTAATGTCGAGTGACACTCTGATTTTGCTTAATTAATTCTAAAGAGGTCGTTAAAAGTGTTTCATGTTGAAACACAAATTTTAAGATACCGAGATACTTTGGACCTAAAATATTATTTTTTCGTTCTAGCCTTAATATTTCCCAACTATTGCCGAAACATAATTATGAAGAACCTAACGTTATTTTGAGGAGAATACCGTGCAAGATGTTTACAATGTTCCGGCACCACGAACGCCTCTTCATCTTGAAGTGGCTTTTAAAAAAAACTACGCACGTTCTGAAAACAAGGGTTACATCAGAAACATTAGCCTCACTGGAGCTTTTATTGAAACTCCGGAAGGTGAATTCAAACCGCGCGAGAGACTGCAAGTAAAACTTGTTGTTGGCGATCGTGAACGATTGGTACCAGCACTAGTTGTATGGAGTAACTCGAATGGTTGTGGGATTAAGTTTGTCCCCAACAACAATCGCGATGCTCAGATTGTGGATGATCTGATCTATTTTGCAGAGAACCACAGAGAGACTCGCCGAGATGTTTTTGGAAACATTCTTAAGAATGTCGCATAACCCGCAAAAAACCACCAATATAATTTTATAGGGACCACAAGGTCCCTTTTTCTATTCACAACGAGAATATTTTAAAATCCCGGTATTTTGTTCAACAGATTCAAACAACTTGCACTGCTTAACTGCAACCACTCCATGGGATATATGTTCGCACTCCTTGTATGAAGCCACACCAAATTTTGGAGACCTGCACATCTTAAAAGTCTTTGGCCCATGAGACGGATCCGAACACGCCTTATATTTTTCGACTCCGAAGCTTTCATGCCGGCAAGAAGCATAGCTCTCGATACCAAACTTCGGATCTCGGCAAGTTTTAGGTAAGGAACGGCAGCCGTCACCCCCGCCAGGGGATTTTCGCAAAGCCCAACACATATCTTCATAACCACAAGGGCCTCCCTTTCCCTCTTTATATCTTTCGACTCCGCAGACCGCGCCAATACTCTGCTTATAAGTTTCTACACCACAAATTTCTGTTTCTGCCGTGTTGAATTCTTCAACTCCACAAATGGCATCTCTTTGTTCGTTATATGCCTCAACTCCGCAGGCAGGACTTCGCAAAGTTTTATAAACATAGCCACACTCTTCGTGAGTTCGGATCTTACATTGAAAGTCAGCACTTCCTATGGACATTCGCTGTGGAAGTTCAAAAGCAACCAATCTTAAATCTTCAGGGAAATGGCATCTGTCATAATTAGCGAAGCATTTTTTTGTGGCCACATTAACGCCATTGATTTTTTGATTAAGATATTCGACCCGATCCAATAGATCGTTTGCGTTAAATTGAGCGAACTGCTTAGAATTTTCAAGAATATATTCGATATTATTTTTTTCATCAGTCAGCTTAAATCGAGTTCTACTAAGATCTTCTATCACGCTCTCTTGCACAGAGGTTTCGAAGGGAGTCGGGCCAATAGGAAAATTCTTCAGCTGGTAATAAGGAGCCGTGACCGCTTTAATTGGTATTGGTCTTTTTGAAACCTCAATCGGGAACTGTCTCGCTCTTTCTAATAGCTCTTCAATTGATGTTGGATTCTGGCGAGTTTGCCCGCCAATTTGGTGGAAAAAAATCTGAAAGTTCTTCTTTTGGGTGATCTCTAGAATCGACCGTTCGAAATCAACGGCCGCTTTAAAGGTACCAACCTTCGCGCGCAACGAGGTTTTGATTTGATTAAATGAATTGCTATCCTCGGTATCCAAACGCAATAGTCCATAAAGCACCCCACCTCGTTGAATACTTGCTACAAATTCATTTCCGCACTTTTGTCGAAAAGCCTCGGGATGAGAGATCGCTAAGTCCTTGTAGTCTTCGTCCAAAAGCTCGTCTTGAATTGTCTGAGAAGGAATCAAAACCTCATTCGACACTAAAATATAGATCGAGTACTTATTTATTTTTTGCTCGTCTAAATAGCTAGCAGTCGCCGATCCCTTACCCCAGCCTGACTTAATACTCGCCGAAGCCGTGATTCCCATTTTCTTTGCTAGGTCATATTTCGATTCAATAAGTTCCAACTTAAAAGTATTTTCAAAATTTGTATCCTCCAGGCGATTCTCATCGTAAACGCCTGAAGGGAATTTCACACAAATTCCTGTGGAATCATCCTTAAAGCTATCATAGCCAAGCCCAAGGCGCAGGCCTCGACCCGTATTCACATCAATATTCGACCACGCTACAGCAGGAGCTTTAAGAATCCTTCTCTGACTTGCCTCGACCGATGTGCTAAAAATGGCAACCGCGGATAAGAGCATTGCCAATTTTTTGTGGACCCGATCCGAATTTCTGTTTTTGTTTGTTTCCATATTCAACCCTCAATTTAGTTTTTGTTGATGGGTCTACTTTTAATAATGCCAGAAAAGAACTTATAGATTTTAGGACTTAATTTATCGAACCTTTATTAAGTATTACTTAATTTTTTAAGATAAGTATTTAATTTTAACTTAAAATAAGAGGAGGCTATTATTCAGTTCTTCTTATCGACAGATCTGCATTTTTTACATTATGGCTTTGCTTCAAAGGCTTTATAGCGCCAATGCCATATAAATTATTAGGTTCATAATTTGCACCTCAATACGGATATAGATACGGAAAGTTTCCCCATCAGGAGGCAAAACATGAAGATCTTTATTTTCTGGGCCATTACTCTTTTAGCTTTTACAACAAAGGCACAACAGCCACTTGTCGATTCTGGCCACCTTAATATTCCCGATCTTCTAAAGAATCCTCCCCAAATTTTCCAGCTTCCAAAACTTCCGCCAACTACGAATCCATCAAAAAATGGACTTGGCGGAGTAACAGTTGGTGGTGGCTCTACAATCTCTAGAAAGTCTTTGTGCAGTGCTTTTTCACATCAGCGTCTTAATAGCTGGGCCTCGGCTGAATCTAACTCGACAGAGCTTTCAAAGATTGCAAGACAGGCCCTGACAAATATTCTTTCCCTTGAGTATTCTTTGATTACCAGAAAAAATCTAAACCTGGCCGAAGCTGAAATTCTTAAAGCCATTCAAGAAGAAATGAAAGCTTGGTCTCCTGAATATCGAGACATTGCAGTTACATTTTGTTTACGGGATGATCAAGAGCCTGTTTCGGATCTTAGCCAAGAACATCTTCAATATGTTAAAGCGGCATTGGAGTACTTAAGGTTCGTTCATCAGCAATAGTTTATTTTTGAATATCAAAATAATCTAAGCTCAAAGCAAAGATATGCTCTTCTTTTGACTTTTGAGCAATCTCAACTATCTCGGCAATGTATTCGTTAATTCTTTTCTTCAAAGCAATAACATCTTTCTTGGAAAGCGTCACAACCACCGAGTAGTGGGCATCCTCGAGACTGTCTCTGTCTAAGGACTGCAGTGCAAGGGCCCGAGTATTTAAGTGCAACTGCCTAACAAACGGAGAGTTTCTGGCTAGGTAGTTTTCTGTTGAACCAGGAAAATATTCAGAGCCTTTTTGCTTAATTAGACCCTTACTAACTAAGAATTCAATATATCTGTTTAATTTTGTCTCTGGAATCTTAAATGCCTTCATTAGCGCGGACTTTGTTCTTAGCCCGGGAATTGTAACCGCCATATGAATTACATTATACTCCCAGGTCGAATAGTAGACGGCCTGATCCTCGGCTACTAAAGAATCTGGAATGTCTTTGCGCTTTAAATAACTAAGTTGCTCTTCTTTGAATTGTTTCAGCTGATTCTGAAAGTATTCTTTTAAAGATTTGGTTCCAGCCTTGGCTTCTTGAATCAAAAGAATAAAATAATGTGACTCTTTTTCTGTATGCGCAAAGAATTTATTGGCTAGGTCTGCTTGCTCTAAGCTTAGATGAGCGAAGCCATTTAGTATTTGCGAGACGTAGGCAGATTGACAGTTTAGTGCCACCGCTAGCGCAGATTTTAAACCGCGCTCTTGTTTAGCTCGATACTCGAGGTAAGCTTTATAGTCTTGAAAATCGAAAAGATGTGTTTCTTTAGCCATTCTTAATAATATCTTTAAGTAATAATTAAGTAATGGCAAAAAAAAAGGAGCCCGAGGCTCCTTTTAATTTCGTTATCCCACGTTTGTGTGAAGAGACTGATCTGCTTCTTTCTGTTTTCTTTTCTTACGAACAACAATCAAAGCAGCCATGCCTGCAGCGGCAATCATAACGGCAGTCAAAGCCAGCGTCATGTCTTCGTCCATTCCAGGGGCAGCTTCTTCAGCTGGAGCGGCCTCTTGAGCAACTTCTGGAGCCGGTGGAGGGGGCGGTGGTGGAGGAGCCATTTGCTCTGCCACTGGCGGCGGAGGAGGTGGTGGAATTTCATTTTGTGCCATCTGCTCTTCAGGCATTGGTGGTGGAGGTAGCTCTGCCGAAGCTTCCGGCATTGGAGGTGGCGGAAGAGTTGCTGCTACTTCCTGCTGAGCAGGCATCGCTGGGGCAGGAACTGGAGCTGCCGCCCAATAGCGAATCTGGGTGCCTTCGTCCATCTTACCTTTTGATTCAAGCTCGTTCGAAGACCAAACTTCTTTCCAGGCATCAGAGTACCCCAACAGTTTTTTAGAAACTGAACGAATGTTATCCCCAGCTTTGGCAACATAAACTTCAGGAGTCATGCCGCTATCTTCATACCAAGTCATCATTCGAGCTTCGTCATCAGGTCGTCTTGGAGAATTGAAATAAACTTTATCACCAGGCTTTACATCACGCTTTTTAAAAGAAGGATTCACCTTCTTAAGATCCGCGGACTTATCTTCGCCATAAATGGATTGGCTAATTGACGCCAAAGAGTCTCCTGGACGTGCAAAATAGACAGTATTAGCAAGGATTCCGTTCTCTCTGAAAGGAGCAGTCTTAATTTTTTGCAAAGATGCTGACTTTGAAGGAGTAGGCGTTGGAGCGGGCTCGGTCATCGCCGTGTAAGATGGCGTTTCTTCGACTGGCTTTTCTTGAGCAGGCTCTACTGGTGGCAGAACTTCTGCTGTCGGCTCGGCCGGGGCCATTTCTGAAATCGTAGATTTTTCTGTGCTTTCAACAGTCGCAGCAGAATCCAAAGGATTTTCTTCAGCAACTGTCGTTGTTGTTTCAGTCGTTACAACTTCGTTTGGCTTCGACTCAGCAGGGGCTGCTTCGCCTAATGCTTCTTCTGGAAGCTCACCACTCATCAAAGCATCGTCGCCACCGCCGCCTTCAGCGCCCTCTAGGGCCGCCATTTCTGCGGCATCATAATCAGCTACGGCTTCTGTTTCTTGTTTCGAGTCCTTAGAAGTACAAGATGTTTGAAACATCAAACCCAAGACAGCAAATACTACGACTAATTTCTTCATCATAACGTGTTCATCCTTGATAGATGGTCAGCAACTTTCTGTTGCCATTTATAATAATTAAAATCGCATTCGTTTCATGATGCAATTCTTAATAAAATTGCTGGACTTATGTAATGTACATCTGAAGGAACATTGAGACATCTACTTTACGAAACGAATCTTATCACCGACCTTAATCTGGTTCTTCTTAAACCATCCCTTATTCATCTCGAGAGCATATTTTGCCGGTCCTGCACTTGCATAGGTTGGTAAAGAACGATCCGTGTCAGTCTTCTTCATAGCCTTCATTTCTTGAATATCAATAATTTCGCCGTTTGAATTTGCAAAAGCTATTGATAGATCAATCAATGTATTTTTCATCCAAAAGAATCTAGTTTTCTCGTCAGAAAAGACAAAGATCATCCCCTCATTCTCTGCCATTTTCGTGCGATTCATTAACCCGTACTCTTGTTGGACAGAAGACTCAGCAACGTCTACCTGAATCTTTTTACTTCCAACCATCAATAGTTCTTTTTTAAACTGGATCGCCAGGGAGGAAAGAGAGAACAGAACACTAAGCAATACGACCGGAACAAATCTCTTGAGCAACACCATACCTAACTCCTTTTGTTGAAACATACATCCCAGGTAAATTTAAGACTTCGAGGCTGTGGATCAATATTGAAATACCAGCGAATATTATGTCGGCCCTTCCGCCTAAGCCATATTTTTCCTTTTTATATTCAATGGTAGTTATTTCAAATTCTTTTTGCCAATGTCTCAAGCGATCTAATGAAATAAAATATCCGTCGACCTTCTTTTCATCAAAGATGCCAATTTCAATTGCCGCTAGGGCAGTGGGTGTGCCAGCAACAGCCAATGCTTTATCGACCTTATTTGTCGTTAACATCGGCAAGATCGATTCGACCTGAGTCGCAACAAATTCCATCATAGCTGATTTGTCGGAAAGAGTAACGGGTTGTTTTGAAATGTACTTTTCGGTGAGTCGAACTCCGCCAATATTCAGAGAATGGCCAAAAAGGATTTGGCCGTTTCGACCAACAATATACTCGGTTGATCCCCCGCCCACATCGATTACTAAAAGATTTTCGTCTAATGATTGGTGGCCCCAAGTAGCGCCGGCATAAGAAATACGCGCTTCATCTTTACCATCAATAATAGAAATGGGAATTCCTAGTTCCTTACCAATTCTAAAAAGCTCTTCACCATTAGAAACATCTCGAGCTGCGCTGGTAGCGACAGCATGAATCTTCTCTACTTGATGTTTATTGATCTCCACCTTGAATCTTTCCAAACATGCCTTGGCTCTTATTAGCGCATCTGGATGAAATCGCCGTGTTTGATTCACTTCTTGGCCTAATCTAACAACTTCCATATGATCTGCAATCACTTCATGTAAGCCATTCTTGTCGCCACGACCAATTAAACAAAGAAAGCTATTTGTACCTAGATCTAAAGCGGCTATCTTCATGTTTCATTCCTACTTTAACTTTTCCAATAAAATCCGGTTCACCAAATCTGGGCTTGCTTGGCCTTTGCTCGCCTTCATAACAGCTCCCACAAAGAATCCAAATAAATTTGGCTTCTTTCCGGTTTTAAAATCTTGAACCTGAACTGCATTATCCAAAAGGACCTTATCGATCAGTTGCTCTAAAGCAGTGGTGTCTGTAATCTGAACCAGGCCTTTTTCTTTAACGATTACCTGCGGATCCTTTTTTGTGCTCCACATTTCAGAAAAAACCGTTTTCGCGATCTTTCCAGAAATTTCACCAACATCTATTAGGCGTATAAGTTCACCCAACTGTTGCGGAGTAATTGGTGAATTCTCTATACCAATCTGGGCTTGATTAAGCTCTCGCATCAACTCGGTCATGATCCAATTAGCGGATGACTTAAAGTTTTGACTGACCTTGCCTGTTTGTTCGAAGTAGTCCGCAATTAGCTTTTCCTTCGTCAAAACATCTGCATCCATTGCAGATAAAGAGTACTGATTAATGAATCTTTGTGCACGCGCAATTGGAAGCTCGGGCAGGGTTGCACGAATTTCTTCAACCCAAGCACCACTGAAGTTCAACGGCAGCAAGTCTGGATCGGGAAAATATCGGTAGTCCTGCGCATCTTCTTTAGTACGCATTGTAAAAGTACGATTCTTGTCAGGATCCCAAAGCCTGGTTTCCTGTTGAATTCTTTGGCCGCGCTCTAGATCATCAATTTGCCGGTGAATCTCGAATTCCACGGCTTTTTCCACAAAGCGAAACGAATTGATGTTTTTTATTTCAACCTTTGTACCTAAGGGCTCTCCGGGCTTGTGTACAGAAACATTCACGTCGCATCTCATAGAGCCCTCTTCAAGATTTCCATCGCACACATCGAGATACCGAACAATTTGACGAATTGTGCGACCGTATTCTGCAGCCTCTGCTGGAGTATGAATCTCTGGTTCAGAAACAATCTCTAGCAGGGGAATGCCAGCACGGTTATAATTAATTAAAGTAAGATCTCCGTAATGCGAAGATTTACCTGCATCTTCTTCAAGATGGGCCCGATTGATCTTCACGGTTTTTTCTACACCCTCTACAAAAAACTTCACCTGTCCACCAGAACAAATTGGTTTATCGTATTGCGAGATCTGATACCCCTTCGAAAGATCCGGATAGAAGTAATTCTTCCGCGCAAAGACCGATCCTTTATCAATACGACTACCCAGAGCCAAGCCCGTTCGAATAGCATATTCTACTGCCTTTTCGTTCAATGTTGGCAACGTGCCCGGCATTCCCAGTGATATCGGAGAGGTGTTTTCATTATCTAGAGCATCAAATTTTGTTGAGTCTGAACAGAATATCTTAGAGGCCGTCGATAGCTGAACATGTATCTCGATGCCAATTGTGGGTTCGTAGCCTCTAACTAACATGGGGCTTTTGTCCTTTCACCAATGACTCTTGTTCAAGCGCATAAGCAATATCGAGGATCTGCTGCTCGTCAAAATGTCGTGCGGTTAATTGAATTCCAATTGGCATACCCGATTGAGAACTCGAAAACGGAACGCTTAAACCAGGAAGGCCCGCAAGATTTGTCGAAGTTGTGAAAATATCATTCATGTACATCTGAATTGGATCGCTGATCTTTTCATTTATTTTAAAGGCGGGCGCTGTGGATACAGGTGAAATAATCACGTCACACTTTTCAAAAGCTTTAAGGTATTGCTCGGTAATCAATCGGCGCACTTGGGCAGCTTTATTATAAAATGCATCGTAATAACCCGCGGACAAACAATAGGCCCCCAACATGATTCTTAGCTTAACCTCGGATCCAAAGCCTTCTGATCTAGTCTTTCCGTAAAATTTTTCCAGATCAACAGCAGATAAATTCGGAAAATCTGCTCGATATCCATAGCGAACTCCATCATATCGAGCTAAATTTGAAGAGGCTTCGCTGGCTGCAATTAAATAATATGTTGGCACAGCAAATTCACAAAGTGGCACGCTGACCTCAACAATCTCTGCGCCATTATTTTCTAAAACCTGAATAGCTTGCTCAACAGCCGTCTTTACGTCGGCATCAAGTTTGTCTGTAAGAAACTCTTTCAGAACGCCAATTTTCTTCCCTTTGACATTTGAATTTAGTTCTTGGGAATACTTTGGGACTTCGCGATTTGAGGTTGTTGCATCCCACGTGCAAGAGCCCGAGATTACTTCTAAAAGTAGAGCCGCATCTGCAACACTTCGAGCCATGGGTCCGGCTTGGTCCAATGACGAAGCGTAAGCAATCACTCCATGTCTTGAAACTCTACCATAAGTAGGCTTAACTCCCACAACACCACAAAAGCTGGCTGGCTGCCTAATTGATCCGCCAGTATCTGTTCCGATGGCCACAGCACATAATCCAGCCGCTTGTGCAGCAGCCGATCCGCTTGACGATCCTCCGGGAACAAATTCTAGATTCCATGGATTTTTGGTTGGACCAAAAAAAGAAGTTTCTCCGGATGAACCCATTGCGAATTCGTCAGAGTTTAACTTTCCCAGAACTACTGCGCCCGCAGCTTTCATTCTAGCAACAACTGTCGCATCGTACGGTGGAGTAAAGTTACTCAACATTTTCGATGCAGCCGTTGTACGAATCCCAGCAGTACATAAAAGATCCTTAACTCCAACTGGCACTCCAGCTAGGGATCCTACTTCTTCATTGTTTGCTAGTTTTTGATCGACAAGGCGAGCCTGTTCGATAGCTGCTTCATTGATCGTAATGTAAGCATTAAGCTGCGGATTTAGTCTTTTTATTCGATCCAAAAAATATTGTGTCACTTCCACAGCTGATACTTCTTTATTTCGGACCATTTTTGAAATTTCACTAATTTCGACTTTATGAAATTCCATAGTTAGCCCACCACTGGAGGAACTTTAAATAGATGACCCGCAACATCAGGGGCATTGCTGATCAATTCTTCCGTTTTGTGATAGTTTTCGACTTCGTCAGCTCGCATCCGAAATTCAATTTCAACTGGAGTAACCATGGGCGATACTCCTTGCGTATTAATACCAGATAGTTGGTCAAAATAAGTCAGAGCCGCAGACAACTTTTTTGAATATTCCTGTAGCGATGAATCTTCAAGTTCGAGCCTTGATAAATTAGCCATCTTCTGAACAATCTTATGGTCAATCACTTTGCAACTCCATTTGCTAATAGCTCTTTCACTTTAACGTCTTGCACTGCCTTAGTCATGAAAAGAGCAGCGAAATTTCAATTATTTTGCTTCTTTAAAAATTGATTTTTTGTTAAAACCAAACCTATGTCTAGGACTCCGGCCAACAAAGAAATTTTAAAGAAACATCAAGAGCTTATCACCTCTATCACAAAGCATGACTACAACTACCATGTACTAGATAAGCCTGAAATTTCAGACTTCGAATACGACAAGTTATTTTCTGAGCTACTAAAAATCGAAGCCCAATATGACGTTTCGACGACCGACAGCCCTTCTCAGCGGGTTGGCTCCAAACCACTAGATGCTTTTGAAAAAATTCAGCACCGGCTTCCTATGCTGTCTTTAGCGAATTCGTATTCTATTGATGATATTTTTGAGTTCGATCAAAAAGTAAAAAAGTTTTTAAAAACCGAAGATGATATTGAATATTTCGTAGAGCTTAAGTTCGACGGACTCTCTATGGAGATTGTTTATGAAAATGGGCGACTTGTTCGCGCTCTAACTCGAGGGGATGGAACAACGGGTGAAGATGTTACTCAAAACATCAAAACAATTAAGAGTATTCCTCTGGCACTACCTACTCCTGCTCCTAGCCTTTTTGAAGTACGTGGCGAAGTTCTAATTTTCAAAAATGACTTCGTTGAGATGAACGAGCAGCAGCAAGAGAATGGACTAAGTCCTTTTGCCAATCCTCGAAATGCAGCGGCGGGTACAGTTCGTCAATTGGATTCTAGAATTGCAGCAAGCCGGCCGCTTCGATTTCTGGCTTACTCGCTTGGAGCCATCGACGGTATCGAGTTTAAAAAGCAGGAAGACCTGGGAATATATTTTCAACAAAATAAAATTCCAACCATCTTATCGATAGATTCAAGCCTGGTAAGGGTTTGCAAAAGCGCAAAAGAAGTCGCAGAATTTTATAGCGACATAGAACGAAAAAGGGCCTCTCTTCCTTTTGATATTGATGGCATTGTCATCAAGGTCAATAGCCTTCGTTTACAAGAGGACCTGGGCTTAGTTGCGCGTTCTCCTCGCTGGGCAACTGCCGCAAAATTTAAGCCGGAACAAGCCATAACAACCATCGAAGACATTATCGTGCAAGTGGGCCGCACCGGTGCACTAACTCCGGTCGCCATTATGAGTCCCGTCAAAGTGGGCGGTGTTACCGTTACCAATGCCACTCTTCACAACCAAGAAGAAATAGACCGTAAAGATATCCGCATCGGCGACACAGTTGTTGTTCAGCGGGCGGGAGATGTCATTCCTGAAGTGGTCTCTGTCGTTCTTGAAAAACGTCCCAAGAATTCTGTTTCTTACTCGATTCCTGACTGCTGTCCGGTATGCCAGGAACCTGCGGAAAAGGCAGAAGGCGAGGTTGTAAAACGATGTGTGAATCCTCTTTGTGTTGCCATCTTTAAAGAAAGTCTAAAGCACTTCGTAGCTCGCCGTGCAATGAATATGGACAAAATAGGCGATCGCCTGATTGAAACTCTGGTTGATCAAAAACTTGTTCAATCTTATTCCGACCTTTTTTATCTAAAAAAAGAAGACATTCTAAGACTAGAGCGGCAAGGTGAAAAAAGTGCCGACAACATAATAAAAAGTATAGACGGCGCAAAAAAAACACAGCTGGCTCGATTCATATATGCATTTGGCATTCGATTTGTCGGCGAGCAAACAGCTAAGCATCTTGCGGATCATTACGGGACTATTGAGGGATTTTTAAATGCTGATGCTGAAAGTCTTATGACGGTGCCAGAGATTGGGCCGAAAGTTGCGCAATCAGTTTTAAAATGGTTGGGGAATAAAACTATTATCAGTGATGTTAAGCGCATTTTAAATTCAGGATTAGAAATTGCCGGCCCTTTACGAAATATGGATGGACCACTTTCAGGTAAAAGTTTTCTAATAACGGGAACACTTCCCGTGAAACGCGATGACGCGAAAGATTTTGTCGAAAAGATGGGCGGCAAAATTTTGGGCTCGGTATCTTCAAAACTTAATTATTTAGTCGTGGGCGATGACCCTGGAAGCAAGGTAGAAAAGGCACAGGGGCTTGGAGTTCAGATTATTTCTTGGGATGATTTGCAATCGATGTGCAAATAAAAAAAGGGGCTTATAAGCCCCTTTTATTTTTTATAGGTGATCGATATGAATATCGCGAGCCATAACTGTCTTACGACCATCTGCCTTCGCGCTTTCAATGCCTTTAAGACATAGTTGCTCGATTGCTTTGCTTAATACGTCGATTGTTTCAGAAGACGTATTCATTCCGCCTTTTTCTTTGATTAGCTTTTTTACTTTGCTTGTAACCACAAGTACTTCAGACATGCTTCACCTCTCCCTGTGAATTTTTACAATAAAAGGCTTACATAGGGGCCGTCTATTATCAAAAGATTTTCTTATTGCGACGCATCGTTTGAGGATTTATTGTCCGCAAATTTGATCAGTTCTGCAATTCGAGCCCCTCGCTCGCCGGGGTAAATCCAAATATAATTTTTTTGACCAATTGGCTTACGGCACTCGACATCGGCAAATGCAGGAGACCAACACCCCGGATTTAAGTGCTCTACCGAACCCAAAATTTCATGTCTTGTTTGATGAGTATGCCCATAAACAACTCTTTGTACATGGGTAATAGCACTAGTCATGTGTAAAATGCGGTCATCTGGCTCTTTATAACTGGAAACCAGGGACGAAATCGACTTCGAATAAAACAAGAAAAATGGAAGCAAAAGAAAAAGAGGCACGAAAGCCCAAAACATACTAATTGAAAAAACAGCCTTAACGAACACCATTATCTCAAAAATAATAAAGAAGGCGATAAACACTAAAAAAGCACGATCAAGCCAAAGCTCTCGGGCCAATAAGACTGGGTTCGAGGCGGCTGGTTCGGCAAAAAGCTCTTTCATCTCGCGAACCATTCTAGGCTCTGCATTTGAACGTTCCGCAATTTTTTGAATACGATCCTCAATTTTTAGGGGGTTCCGAATTGGATTCTTGAAGCGGTCCAAAAACGAATGCCAAAGAGTATTCAGCGACCCACCCAGCCAAATTAATATAAGATCGGGCTGCGCCCGCGCGACATACTTAACAAAAAACCGAATATACTCTGATAAACTCATTATATAATTTGAATCAGCATGAGGATTAAAAAATCCCATTCCATTCATAATATAACGACAAGCCAAGTTTCCAAAAGGAAGCTTCAAAGTAATATTATTGTAGCCGCGAACAAATGGGTTTACCGGGTCTTCACACATACAATACGGATCATATTGATTCCCGTGCTCTATTAAAGTGTCTCCATTGCTTATGTAAAACCAATCAACAAATCGGACTCGGGCCCGACTTGCTTCGCTTAACTTGAGCGCTGACATGACTTCTTCTTGAACTTCTTGGTAATGGAGTTCTAGATCGTGATTGCCAATAACAATGACAACTCGGTTCCCGGCATCAATGAAATTTGCTAAGGCCGAAAAGAACACGGGGTGATCTTGAATTATCACTTGAATTTTATATTTTGATTTTTCGGCTACGGGATTCAGGCCTCTTTTTATTTCCAATTTGCTAATATAAAATACGGGCTGGTCAGGCAAAGATGTCACACTATCAAAATCAAAAATATCGCCATTTAAGACCAGCTCCACCGGGTGGCCCTCAGCTTTATCCTGAATGTGCTTTAAGAAATTTTCAAAAACATCATCGAAGAAAAACTCTTTTGTCTTAAACTTTTTCCAAAGCGGATACTTTGGATGCACGGGCTCTCCATTGGTCAAATGAAGATCGCTGATTATTGCCGTGAATTGTGCTACTTTGAAGTTTTCTTCAGAAAAAGAAGTAGGCAAGAGACCTCCGTCCATCTATGATCTAGCAGATGTCTGCTTATATCAAGTCGCTTTCAAAACCTATTGTCATTGTCGGCCTGGGAAAAAGTGGGGAGGCCGCAAAACGGCTTCTTTTACTATCGGGTGCTTCGTCACAAAATCTTTTCACTTTTGACCTAAAAGCTCCCGCAGACTTCAACGATGGCTTTGCTATGCTAAACTCGCTAAAGCCTGGTACTCTTGTTGTTTCTCCGGGCGTTGCTTTATCGACTGATTGGATTCAGTTTGCAAAAAATCAAGGGACTACAATCACTTCCGAAATCAACCTAGCCGTATCTGTTTTAACAACAGAAAAAGTTATTGGCATAACGGGCTCATTGGGCAAGAGCACCACCGTTGCCACCTTAGGCCATGCGGCTACTTATGAAGATCCAAATGCATTTGTCGGGGGAAACCTTGGAACTCCATTTGCTACTTATGCCGCCGATGTCCTTGAGGGCCGAAGTAGAGCTAAGTGGGTCATCCTAGAGCTAAGTTCTTACCAGCTGGAAAACTGTGATCAATTACAATGCGAATTTTCCGCAATTACATATCTGACCCCAAACCATATGGAAAGATATCAGTCATTAGAGGAATACTATAAAACAAAGTGGAGCCTATTTGGTCGAACTCGCAAGATGGGCTTTATGAATGAGGGCGGTGGCGATCTAATAGGATGGGCGCAAGGACAATCTGCCAAAATCGAATTGAAAACCACCAATCCAGACATTAAGGATTTAAAGAAGTACAATTTCGCAGACGCCAAGCTTATTGGGTCCCACAATCAAGAAAATATCGCACTTGCTGCATCAATTGCAGAAGCTGCAGGATGGAAATTCGAATCAGTTCTTCGCTTAAAGGACTTTGCTGGACTTGAACATCGAATGGAAAACATAGGTTTCATCAATGATGTTCGTATTATCAACGATAGCAAGGCTACTGCAATCGATAGCGTAAAAACGGCCGTTCAATCTGCTTTAGAGAATTGCAATGGAACTTTGTGGCTGCTGCTTGGAGGCCGTGATAAAAATTTACCTTGGGAAGATTTGGCCTTCTTAAAAAATAATGAAAAAATTCGGCCTCTATTTTTTGGTGAAGCGAAACAAATCATCACAAATAAAACTGGGATTCTAGCTCCAACTTTTGATCGTTTGTTTGAGGCAACTAAATATGCTCAAGAAAATGCTACTTCTGGAGATACTATCCTGCTAAGCCCTGGTGGTACAAGTTTAGACGAATTTAAATCATTTGAGGACCGTGGAAACCACTTCAAACAGTGGTTTAAAAGAAGTACTTAGACTATTCAGTAAAATTTAGAACAGAGAGGGTGTTGGCGTCTACTGGAATGACTTTCGAAAATACCTTCTCACTTCCTTTAGATATCACGACGATTTCGTGTACATCAGCGGGCAAATTGAAAACAGCAAAGCCACCGCCAGATTTACCAGAACGATCTTGCGACCACTTACCAGTCATATCAAAATATGCAATCCGCATTTGAGGATCTTGATTTGGGCCGGCTACGTAAACATCAAAGTCGAAATCAGGTACAAAACCCACAACAACTCCAGATTGGTTCGCCTCGGTAATTCTGAGATAATTTTTCGCGCCTAACAACCATTGCCATGAAATGACGGGCAGGTGGATATATGTGTCTTGGTCGTTATATATATACCGCGCAGAAATATAGTCATTGTTGTTAGATGTATATTGAATATATCCAAGTCGATTTATTGGATTCAGATTTGCAACTGCGACTCCGTTAGTTACTTCAAGCTCTTCCGCCAATCCCTGAATTAACACCTGCCCAGATACAGGCAGACCTGAAAATGCATCGTACATTCTAACCGGAACTGCTTGTTTTTTTGCTGTGTATTCAATCTTAGCCTGGGCCACTGACCCTAACTCAGCCACCACATTTGAATAGCCAAAAAATGAATTTCCTCGGTTTGCACGCAAAGAATACATATCTTCATTCAAATCAATAAATGCAAAAAGACCGTTAGAGCTAGTTTCTTTTAATGAAGGATCCGGAATTAATAAGCTGTTAAAGTAGATTGGCAGTAGTTCTGGATGACCTTCTACTTCAATAGAAATTCCTGAAGCGGCTTTTCCATCTAACTCTGCAACTCCCCAAACAACCGAAAGCTGTGACAGCTCGCTGTCTGAAAGATTTCGCCCAGTTAAAATACCATTCATGGCTTTAATCATCGACTTAGGAAACAATGTAATATTTTGATCGTCTCCGCCAACAGCAATCATCGAGGTCTGAAAATGATCTTTGGTAGAAGCCCTAACAACCGTCGAAGAACTTCGTGAGATGTTTTGTAGGGCATATTTAGAATCTTTACCAGCCCGTGACTCATTTCCACCTTTGAAAAAAGTTAACAGCGCATCACTTCCAGATCTGTCATCTTTACCAGAGGGGTAAAAAGAAGCCACAGATCCACCGTAGTTTCGGTTTGGCGATACTTCAATTTTAGGTCCACTTAAAACATTCGAAAGACCACTAAAGTGACTTATAACAACTCGGCCCTCTCCTAAAACATGACCCGCTGTTGATAATAGGCGAGCTTCTATGACGCCGGAAAAATCTTCGACACTCAGTTCGTAAGTTCCTGTTTTAAGATCTACCCGACCTGCTTCCTTAACGATGCCTTCTTGCTTCCTGCGCACCTCTAAAAAATGTTCATTTGTAATTGCCAGTCCGCCAGTAACTTCAATCGGACCAACAATTCGTTTGCCAACTACAGACGATGGAGTTTCAACTTCAGGCTGCCTGCTATTCGAGGCTTTTTCTTCAATGATATCCGCAAAAGTAGCCGAAATTGCTTGGGATTGTTTTTCTGCGACTCGAACTCGAGCTTGTTGTTGCGCTGATAGCTCTGAATACCATGAAGTATCACGATGCTCGCTTGGCACTTGAAGCTTCATCTCGGCTAAAATTATTTTTTGATCAAGCGCTGCTGGTAGACCACGGATAAGGTGATGACCCGCCATCAAATTATTTGGTTTGCTCGTTACATCCAATGAAATCTGCGCAGACAAATCTTGATTTAGATCCTGCAGGGCCAAGCGGGCAGGGGAACTTCTTTCAATCTTTACAACTAGTGATTTAAAAACGGGAATGAACTTCAAGTCGTAAATTCGACTTGGTAACATTGAAATTAAGATAAGAGTCAGACATAAAAATCTGATCATTCCACTCCCTGGAGCCCATGAAGACCTTTCTGGTCTTCGACTTATCTATAGTTTATTTAGAAACTTCGGAAGTCGTCAATTACGTTACGTTTTTCCCGACTCTCGATGAGGGCCGCCTTGATCTTTTCTGCCGTCTCGATGGCTCGACCTTCGTCGCTATCAATCAATTCAAAACTTCCGTCCGATTTTCCTTCATAAAGAACCTCGACAGAAATGTCATAAGGTCGACGATCACCCAAAATAAGGACCTTTGTATAGTATCTTACTTTTACTTTATCGGGATCATCTATAAAATTACTTTTTTTATCATAGTACTTCGAAAGCAGCTCGCGGCCATTTTGGCTAACTGATCTTGGAGCCCCAATCACGGCCACAACTGCTTTTCTAGTTTCGCTGATTCCCAATGGTGTTTCGCTGATAATAACTCCAGGAGTCTGGCATCCCACCAAAATCCACGAAACTATTAGTCCTATTGTTCGAAACACCCATCGACTCATGTTATTTTACCTGCGCCTTATTCCAATCATCCATAAAGATTTTGATGCCCTTATCTGTTAATGGATGTTGTGTCATTTGTTGCATTACTTTGTATGGAATAGTCGCAATATCAGCTCCCATTTCCGCAGCGATTTGAATATGCATTGGGCTACGCACGCTTGCCACCAAAACTTCGGTATCAAATCCATAGTTCTGATAGATTTCGATAATCTGATTTACAACTTGTAAGCCCTCTGTACCAATATCATCAAGTCGTCCTACAAATGGCGATACCATAGTAGCTCCAGCCTTTGCGGCCAAAAGAGCTTGAATAGGAGAAAAAACCAACGTCACATTGGTCTGAATGCCTTCCGCTTTAAATTTCTTTACTGCGATCATGCCGTCTTCTGTCATCGGAACTTTGACGACAACGTTCGACGCAATCTTTGCAAGCTCACGACCTTCTTTAACCATACCTTCCCAGTCCAAAGCGATAACTTCTGCCGAAACTGGTCCAGTGACTTCTTGGCAAATTTCTTTAATCACCGTGTGAAATGGCTTTCCTGATTTAACGATCAACGATGGGTTTGTAGTTACTCCGTCAACCCAGCCTCTCATGTTTGCCTGTCTAATTTCATTAATATCCGCTGTATCGATAAAAAACTTCATATGTAATCCTTTTCGAATTTAATCTTACAAAATATTTTTTAAAAATCGCACAAACTTCGGCCTTGCATAAAAAACTCGACCTTATTGTCTAGCTTTGATTGCTTCGCTGCGAGTTCCACCAAGGGTTCCTGTATAACAGGATGCACGTAATCTGGGTAAACTTCCGCGGCCGCACGAATCACTAAGGTCTCTTTATGCAACTCTGGCCACGGTAAAGTCAACTGGGGCACCATCGAAATCATCTGATCAAATACCATAAGATGAATCTTAGTCCGAAAGCCTTGGATAGAGTCTAGCTCGCTCTTTAATTTTAGAACCTCAAGACGAGTTCGAATCCTTAAAACCAGCTCAACTGTATAATCCTTATCTAACTTCATCGCTGAAGCCACTTCCCGGCGATAGATTGTTGATACAGCGACAATACTGGAATGAATCTTCACATTTTCGATGATTGCATTAAGACGCTCTTTGGCTCCCATTAGCTCGGTACTTACGTATACAAGTGCTTCGTGTCCGATCGTATTGATCATCAAAAAAGAACCTCGCGCATCGTATACAGACCCGCTTTTTTCTTCTTAACCAACCACTGAGCGCAGCGCACAGCGCCCCGAGCAAATACCGTACGATTTAATGCCTGGTGCTCAAAACAAATTACCTCTTCGTCGCTCATCGCCCATATCTTATGAACGCCAAAAATGCCGCCCCCGCGGATACCAATCGGCTCGGGCACATTTCCAGAAACAACTTCCTTTAGTCGCTTTTGTAAAGTTAGGGCGGTTCCGGAAGGATTGTCTTTCTTCTTATTGTGATGAAATTCTTCGATTTGAAAATCAAATCCTTGCAGGGCAGAAAAAGCCGCAAGGGCTTCTTTTACAACAGCGACACCCAACGACATATTAGATGACCATAACACTGGAATCTTGGTGCTGGCGGCTTTCATCTTTTTCTCTTGTGCGGCGGTTATCCCTGTAACTCCGGAGACAAGCGGTTTTTTTAGTTTTACAGAAATGTCGATCACGCGATCAAATAGGTCAACACTTGAAAAATCAATAATGACATCGGCTCGTCCAAGCATAGGATCTTTTAAATCATTAATCGAGTGGGCATAACCATCGACCTGAGTTCTTGACACCGCTATAAATGCCTCAAGCCCCTTGGTCTGTGAAATAACTTTTGTTATCTCTTGGCCCATGCGACCACCGGCGCCAATGACAGCAACTTTAATAGCCATTATAGGACTCCTACTTTCTTCATTTCAGCAACCAATGTTGCTGTATGCACTTCAGACAACTCCACCAGTGGTAATCTTAGTTCTGGTGAAGCGATAATTCCCATTTTATGCATCGCCGTTTTTACAGGAATTGGATTGGCTTCAACAAACAACAAATCAATCAAACGAGAATATTTTTGAATGTCCTTTCGGGCCTGCTCTAGTTCCCCGGCCTGCACCCATTTTTTCCATTGCAGCATTTGCCGTGGAATTACGTGAGATGCGACCGAAATAACTCCATGGCCACCAACATTTAAAAACTCGACATATGTTCCATCGTCTCCGGAAAGCATTGTGAAATCGCGACCGCACGATTTAATAATCTGCTCTGCAAAGTCAATTTTGCCCGAAGCCTCTTTTATGCCAACAATGTTTTTTATTTTACTTAGATCCGCTATAGTCATCGGCTCTAAAGATGTAATCGTTCGGCCGGGTACATTGTATAACAAGACGGGCAAGCTTGTGGATTCTGCTACAGCCGAGAAATGCTTAAATAGACCTCGCTGTGGGGGTTTGTTGTAGTAAGGAACAACAACCAAGACGCCATCCGCGGACCATTGTTCAGCCATTCGAGTGTATTCGATTGTTGTCTCGGTTGAATTGGACCCCACTCCAAGTATTAGATCAGCCTTGCCCCCACAAAAAGATTTCGTAATTTGAAAAATCTTTTCTACTTCATTTTTATGTAGGGTTGGACTTTCAGCTGTAGTTCCATTGACAACAAAGCCTTCTACGCCGGCATCGATTTGTTGCTTAAGTAACGCCTCAAAAGAAGTAATATCTAATTTGCCTTCTTTAAATGGGGTGATTAACGCTGTGATTGTAGATTTAAATGTTTTCATTTTTTTCCTTAGATAAACACTTCAGTAGAGTAGTTGAATTCTCCGATAAAAACAGCGTCGCCCTCTAAATATGGCGGCTCTGATTCGACTTTCGAAAAAAGAACCTTAAGACTTCCCCCTGGCATCTGAACATCAATAATACTCTCGCCCGAACTTAAAGCTTGAGCTTGAGCCGCAGCAACAGCTCCTGTTCCGCAGGCGGGTGTATAGTCCTCGACACCTCTTTCAAATGTGACCGCTTTTATAAGATTGGCCTTTTCCGAAGCGTAAAATGTAACGTTTGCACCTGCCGGCTGTAATTGCTGATGAGAGCGTGCTTCTTTAGCAAGACTCTTTAGGTCAATGGCCTGCTGAATGCTATCCAGTTTTAAAACTAGATGAGGCACTCCAGTATTAAGATATACAAAAGAGACATCTTCGGTTTTAGTCTTTAACTTTAGATCTAAGTTGATTCTTTTAACAGGAGGCATTTGGACTCGGACAGTTCCAGAGTCTAAAATGACGGCAGATACGATACCCGCGCCGGTTTTAAAAACAATTCTAGAACGATGCTTCTTTTCCAAAATCTCGTAACAAAATCGTGCAGCACATCTTGCAGCATTACCGCACATCTCGGCGGTGCTGCCATCGGAATTATAAAAATCCCAAACATAATCAACACCATCCACACCATCAGCCAAAAACAAAATGCCATCAGCCGAAACACCATAGATCTTGTCACAAATAATTTTTGCCAATTGTGATCTGGTTTTTTTTAAAACTGCTTCCGACTCTATCCACTTTGAGGAAGATCGTGCATCAATTAAAACAAAAGTATTTCCCGCGCCAGAAAGTTTGTAGAAGCGAACCGGAAAAAAACTCATTGTGCGTCCTCGACGGAGTCCTGCGAATTACTAGTGCCTTCAGAGCCCCCTTTATAAGTGTTCTTCTTTTTCACTAATGGTTCGCCATTCCCAATAAACGCAGGCTTCAGCGGGGGCTGCGGCTTCCCCTTAACCCCACAGGCTGTCGGCAATATGAGGGCAATAGGCAAAAGATATTTAATTAGTTGGAGCATTGGATCCTTTTTGGTCAACGTCGTCTTCGCTTATCCGACGGCAAACCTGCGGGTCCATCATATACTGTCTATAGGTAGCTGCAGAAATGTTTTTGCAGCCCATCAGATACTTTTCAGCCAATTGATTCTTAATTGAAGCTCTACTCTCGTATTTCCAAGTCCAATACTGACGATCTGGATAGTCCGGGGCTGCTTTATTCAACTGATTCGAAATTTCTATGGCCTTTGCTTTATCTTTCTGGAGCTGGGCCTTTTCGGCTGCAACAATCATCCAATAAACTTCTTTTTCAGAATCTTCTTTGGCCATCTGCAGTGAGGCTTTAACCCCATAAAGACCCATGACTCCCTGACAGACTTCGATTTGGGCTAGCAATAGTTTGATAGAGGGGATTAGTGAAAATTTTCGTACCCAGGCCTGCACAACTCCATCGGCCGCTTTACAATCAGACTTGGCTAAAAATAGGCGCGCTTGCTCAAGAACCAGATTCAAATTATCTGGCTCCATCACAAGAGCCTCTTGAAGCCTTTGCTGGGACTGGCCTAGATCGACTCTTCTTAAAGAAATAGAGCCTTCGTATATTTGTTGTGCGCGATCGCTTAAGAAAACCGTAGAGACCTGCTCTAGAGCCTGATAAATTTCGGCCTCTATTGGCTTGCCCTTTTCTCGCCTTAAAGCGCCGGAAAGAATGGTAAGGGCTTGTTGACGGTCTCTTTGTAAGATGAGGTTCTGAGCCTTTTCAATAATATCTTTTGCAGACTCACGTGAGCCCACATTTTTTTGCCCAAAAGATGCTATTGAAAAAGCAAGAGCCGCACACAATGCGGCTCTTGAGATTTTTAAAATCATGTTTTAGTTCTTTTTGAAAGACTTCAATAGAACAGTTACGTTACCAAATTGGCTTGGTTGGATAGTTTTAAGCATTCCAGAAAGTGGAATTTCTTGAGGATTGATCCAAGCATTGATTTCGTTGTTGTTTTCTTTATCTTTCAAACGAGCATGGATGCACTCGAAAGTCCCAGCTGGAACAGTGATTTTATCTTCAGTAATTTCGATAACTTCAACGTCTTGTTTCGGTGGAGCCTGTTCTTTTCCATTCACGATCATTTTTTTAACTTCGCCAGTGTTAGGGTCTAGCAAAGTTTCTACTTTTTGCTTACCTGCAAAACCAAGATCCATATTTTGATCCATCCAGATGCCATCAGCAGCAACTGAACGAACAGTCATAGACATAGTTCCTTTGATGAAACCCATATCTACTGTGTAGTTATTTTGATCGCCAACTTTCCAGTTCAAACCTTGAGTTTGAGCTTGGTCCATGATGACCGCGTTATTGTGACTGACAAGAGTGTCAATAACTGAAGTCTCAGCGGCAGCGTTGATTGAGAATGCCAATCCAATGGCAGCAATAATAGCTTTAAACATTCGAATCCTCCTTGAATGTGTTCATGTATTAATGAAAACACGCCATTCAGAGGAGTCAATACCTTTGCCCTGACGCAACAGGGCAGTTGCGTCACTGTAAAACTTTTTTGGAAACTTATGTATCTCTCAGACTGTTAATTAAAACTTGTCTTGGTTTGCTACCATTAGCGGGGCCCACAACGCCTTCGCGTTCGAATACTTCTACGATTCGAGCCGCGCGAGGATAACCCAAGCTAAACCTTCTTTGGATCAAAGATGCCGACACGGCCTTCTGAGACGACGCCCACGCAAGAATTTCATCGTAACGTTCGTCATACTCTTCGCCGCCGAAACCTTCACCACCACCAATGCCGCCATCAGCACCATCTGCAGTCGGACCCTCCAGGGCCTTCATGCCACCTTCATCATACTCGGGCTCGGCCTGTGTCGACCAATGTTTACAGACGTTTGCTATTTCCGAATCTGACAAATAAGGTCCATGATGACGAACGGGCTTAGCCACACCCGGCATTAAGAACAGCATATCTCCATTTGGGAGTAATCGCTCGGCGCCAGAATCATCAATGATAATTCTTGAGTCCATCTTAGAGGCCACCTTAAGTGCGACTCGGCCAGGAATATTGGTCTTAATCAGGCCCGTAACAACGTCTTTACGCGGCGATTGAGTTGCAATGATAAGATGAATTCCGCAAGCTCGGGCCTTTTGAGTTAATCGCTGAATTGGCTCCTCAATGTTCTGTTTTTCAACGATCATTAAGTCCGCCAACTCATCAATAACGATGACAATGAATGGGAGTGGCTGGAAGTAATACGTTTCATTTCTTTGACGATTGTCTTCGAACTCCGTATTGATTTTTTGATGCTCTTCAATTTGTTCTTTAGACAAATCAGCTACTTTTTCGTTGAAGATTTCTAGCTTTGGAGCCGCAAACTTAGAAAGTGATTTGTAGCGCTTTTCCATCTCGCGCACGGCCCACTTCAGCGCTGAGCCCGCTTTTTTAGGTTCGGTGATGTGCGGAAGAATTAAATGTGGAACTTCGGCAAACGGCGCCAAGTCGACCATCTTGGGATCTATAAGAATCAAGCGCAATGTTTTCGGAGAGTGTCTAAACATTAAGCCCGTAATGATCGAGCCCGTAAATACGGACTTACCAGATCCCGTGGTTCCAGCAATCAAAAGATGTGGCATTTTTCTTAGATCAACAACCTTCGGCTTTCCGTCGGCCTGCCGACCCACGGCAACGGGCAGAGCCATATCATCCGCCCAAAAAGTATTTTCCGCGATAAGGTCTTTATAGAATACAGTTTCTCGTTTTAAGTTCGCCGTTTCGATCCCAACAACATCAGTGCCAGGAATATGGCCCACAACACGCACCGAGTCCGACGACAGGGCCAACGATAGGTCATCCTCAAGCTCTGAAATCTTCGAAATCTTTACGTCAGCATTTGGCTTAAATTCATACATCGTGACCAAAGGACCTGGCTTCGCATCCATGATTTGGCCATCTACTGAAAAGTTCTTAAGCTTTTCAACTAAGGCATCCGCTTTTCTTTGAATTTCCGACTTATCAATTTTTACCCGCGACGCCGGAGGATCTTGAAGCAATGAAAGCTTGGGCATATCCCAGTTTGCGACTCGGCGAGGAGGTTTTGCCTTGATCACAACTTTTCTTTTAGGCGCCATACGAACGGCAGGAGTCTCATCCTCCTCGTCGTCCTCTTCGTCGTCATCCTCTTCTTCGACCTCTTCCTCATCATCATCATCCGCAGAAAGATCCAGATCATCTAAGTCGGGCTCCTCATCTTCTTCAGAGTCGTCGTCCTCTTCAAGCTCTTCTTCGACTTTTTGCGCCTTCAAAGGCAATTGACCTGCTTTTTCAATAAACTTTTCTTCTGAAAGTGGAAAGAATCCCGTCTGCTTTGAACTCTTCTTTTTGTTATCCGAAATAAAGAGTCCACCGAAGAACTCCCTCAGGCGAGTAATCCAACCATTTTTCTTTTTACCTTTTGCGATGAACTCCCGGGGCCATTCGGTCAATTCTTGCAAAGATCGCTCGGAATAAAAGACCACTAGCGTAGCCATGGCGCACCAAAGAACGACCTGTGCACCTACGTAGTTAAATGCCTTCACAATCACCTGTGACACGCCCAAGCCCAGTAAGCCGCCTAAATAGATTTGGTTCTGATAAATCTTCGTTTCAGGCAAATAAAGCGAAAGCAGGCTTGAAACCGTCAGCACAAGCATCAGCCCCCAAACTAAGCGAATATTTTTCCAATCTAGAGTTTCTCCCTGGAAACCGGCCCATCCGACCTTAAAAAGGCCGGCAACAGCCACCCACGAGGCCATCCCCAAAGCCTGATAGAAGAGGTCCGCCAGGAAGCTGCCGACGATTCCACAATAATTCGAGGCTTTTAGACCCTGTCCAATGCTGTTTAGCGAGGGATCTTGGGGATTGAAGCTTGCAAGAGCAAGGACCATAAAGAGGCCCAATCCCATAAAACTGATAGCTGTGATGTCGTGGCGGAACTTTTTGAAAAATTGGCTCATTTAGAAAATTTACGGGATGATTTGGCTCCTGTTAAGGGTTCGCGGGGGCTCCTTGACTTTAGGCCTAGTTTCCCAGACAAAGAACCAGCAAAAATGATTAAAATTAACGAGATTTTCTACAGTATTCAGGGCGAAACGACCTACACGGGCCTTCCAACGGTTTTTGTACGCACAACGGCATGCAATCTGCGATGCACTTATTGCGATACAAAGTACTCTTATTACGAAGGCTCGTTCAAAAGCATCGCAGACATCATATCGGAAATTGAAAAACACCAAACACCCTACGTCTGTGTCACGGGTGGCGAGCCTCTTTTGCAAAAAGAAGTTTTTAATTTGATGACCGAGCTTTGCGACAAGGACTTCAAGGTTTCTTTGGAAACTTCTGGTTCAAAAAATATAAAAAACGTCGATCCTCGAGTTAAAATAATTCTTGACGTTAAAACTCCCGATAGCGGCGCAGCTGATTCGTTCTTAATCGAGAACATTCAACACTCAAACAGCAATACTGAATTTAAATTCGTGATTTGTTCTGAAAAAGATTTTGAATGGGCAGAAGAATTTTCGCGTCAACATGAATTATCAAAAAAATTTGTCGTTTTATACAGCCCATCATACGGCCAAGTGTCTGAACGCTGGTTGGCAGAAAATATTTTGCTTAAAAATTCAACTGCAAGGTTGCAATTGCAGCTACATAAGTATATTTGGATGCCGGAAACACGCGGAGTGTGAGCAATCCAGGGAATGTCCTTTCAGGCATTCACTAAAGCACTAACAACTTAACTACTAAAGAAAAGCTGAGAGATATGAGTGTAAACCCGATGACACCAAACCTTAACAGTTCTGATAACCTTTTTGTCGCTAACCTTCAGTCCGTGAGCCTTGAGAAGCTTGTGAAGAGCAAACTAGAAGTTTTGTTCACACAACAACAAGAAGCTCAGGTTGAATTAAACGGTTTGTATAACGTCGTCATGGAACAGGTTGAAAAGCCTCTTATTGAGCTGGCTTTGCGCGCCTACAACGGAAATCAGGTGAAAACTGCGCAGATGCTAGGTATCAACAGAAACACTTTGAAAAAGAAGATCGATAACTATAAAATTCGTGTTAAGAAAATGAACTAGTTTCTTGCTCTAGAATTGCACCAGCGAGCCTTCTTAGAACCACCAACACGTTAAGGCTCGCAACTTTGATTCATAATTTGATAGTCGTAAGTTGAATAGAGGGGTTCAATGAGCACACGTTTACCGCCTCAAAATACAGAGGCAGAACAATCAATCCTTGGTGGGTTGATGCTAGAAAATGAAGCGCTTGATGCGGTGGCTGATATCATCGACGCTTCAGATTTCTATCTGCCAGCGCATAGAAAAGTTTACGAAGTCATTCGAGAGCTGCATGCGAAAGTACAACCAATCGACATTTTAACTGTATCGAATGCTCTTCAAGCGAAGAGCGATCTTGACTCTGTTGGCGGGCCTGAATTTTTGGTTGGCCTTTTGGATAAAGTTGTCTCGGCAGCCAATATTGTTCACCACGCCAAAATCGTTAAGGAAAAGTCCACTTTAAGAAAGCTAATTTCTGCAAGCTCGGGAATAATCGAGCGAGCCTACAATTTAGAGTTCGAAAGTGTTGAAAGCTTTGTGGATGGCGCAGAGACCGAAATCTATAAGATCGGTGAAGGCAAGACCAAGTCAGGCCTCACCGGATCAATGGAAATCGTAAAAGCCTCTATTCAAAAAATCGAAGAACTTTACAAGCGCAAGGCCGATATTACAGGCCTAGCAACGGGTTTTACAGATCTTGATAAAATGACCGCGGGGCTTCACCCTGGCGAATTAACAATTATCGCCGCCCGTCCTTCGATGGGTAAAACAGCGTTCTCATTAAACGTTGCCTCACACATTGCCGTTCGCCAGAAAAAGACCTGCGCCTATTTCTCTCTTGAGATGGGTAAAGAATCGATGATGATGCGTCTTCTTTCTGCAGAGTCTAAAGTCAGCATGGGCGAAATTCGTAACGGTCGAATTCAAGACTCTGCTTGGCCAAAACTTATTCAAGCCGCAGGCTCACTGAGTGAGTCTCCTATCTTTATCGATGATACACCTGGGATGTCGCCTTTTGAAATTCGCGCTCGGGCACGTCGTTTAAAATCTGAACATGGCCTAGATTGCATCATGATCGACTACCTTCAGTTAATGTCGATGAAAACCAAGTTCGATAGCCGTGAACGCGAAGTTTCAGAAATTTCTAAATCATTAAAGGCCATTGCCAAGGAATTACAGATTCCGGTTATTGCACTAGCGCAGTTGAACCGTGGTGTGGAAGGTCGTTCTGACCGTCGCCCAATGTTGTCTGATTTGCGTGAGTCAGGATCTATCGAGCAAGATGCCGACGTTATCATGATGTTATATCGTGACGATTATTACGATAAAGACGATCCAGATAAACAAGGTCATGCCGAAGTAATTATTGGTAAACAACGTAACGGTGCCACCGGTACAGTGAAGTTGAAATTCGACGCCAAATACAACAGATTCCGTGATGCCGACGGGGAGCATGTTCCTCAGGCGCCTCCACTACAAGCTCCGCCTCCGATGCCCGGAGGAAAACCTCGCAATTTTGCGCCAGGAGTTTCAACTTAAAATTTGTAAAACAGGATCACTTCGGTGGTCCTGTTTTTGTATCAAATTAGGATTTCTCGAAGGAATACGGCAGTTTTCACTCTTGTAAGCCAAAGCATAAAAAGTTTAGGGCACAATAGAAGGTATGTATCGTTATATCTATTGGTTTAAACGTCATGTACCCCAAAGCTACAAACCTGTTATTTTAATCACCGGATGTGCCTCGGGCGTGGGGTTGGCATTAGCTCATCTTTTTCACAAACAAACTCAGTATCGAGTAATTGTCACAGCTCGAAGTCGTTCTTTAAGTAAGCTCCACAATCTTTTTGTGCAGAACGAACGTTTTTTGATCCGAGAGCTCGATATTACCGATGAGGATTCGCGGCGACACCTAGTCACCGAGATCATGCTGCTTTGGGGCTGTGTGGATATAGTTGTGAATAACGCCGGCATTTCGTTCAGATCCGTCGTCGAGCATATGTCAGAAGAAGATGAACGACTGCAAATGAACACCAACTACCATGGCCCCATGGAGTTGATTAAGCTAGTCCTTCCTTCGATGCGATCCAAAGGACGTGGTAAAATCATCAATGTTAGCTCGGTGAGTGGAATGCTGGCGATGCCAACCATGGCCTCCTATTCGGCCTCTAAATACGCCCTAGAAGGCGCCACAGAGGCCCTTTGGTATGAAATGCGTCCGTTTGGTGTCGACGTCAGTTTAATTCAGCCAGGCTTCCTTCATTCAAACTCATTTAAAAATGTTTATTATTCTGAAAAGGCCAAATACGAAGAACGGCATGACGGGCCGTATTCGGAATACTACAAAAGCATGACACCTTTTGTGGAAAAATTAATGGGCTTATCGCAAACCCCACCCGAGAAAGTCGCGCAGTTGGTTTTAGATGTTGTACTAACAGTCCGACCCCCACTTTGGATCCCTGCAACCTTTGATGCTGAATTCTTTTATTATTTGCGCCGACTTTTCCCGCGTCGATTATTGCACCCATTTTTATTTCGCTGTTTGCCTTCGATTAAAACTTGGGGAATTCGCTATACCCGCAAGCGAAAGGGCCTATGGGCGCGGATATTAAGCGCTTTAAAAGGATCCTAGACCTAGGAATAGAGCCTTCATTTTTATCAAAAATTTTTTGAATAAAAATTAACCACCTGATGCAATGAGCTTGTCATATCAGCAGAGACCCTTCCGAAGCATGGAGGCTAAAAGATGGGAAACAAGCTCTTTCACGCAGTGGTAGAGGCAACGGATTTGCCAACAGACCCTGTTAACAATGAACTAACGCGGATTCTACAACAACATGGTATTTCCCCCGATACGATGACGTTGGACGATTTACGCGAGGTTCTTGCAGACTACCTCCAAGACACAATCTTGGAAGCTAAGGAGGCATATCGCTGATGGCAAACTATAGAAATAAAAAATAAAAGGGCTTCCTCATCGGAAGCCCTTTTTAGTTTTTGCAGATAAAGCAAAAATTAAGCGCGCTCTACAGCGATCTGAACTTTTGCTTCTAAGCCTTCACCAAGCTTAACTGTAGCTTTGTGTTGACCCAAAACTTTGATTTGCTCTTCAACGTGGATGTCACGTCTGTCGATAGCAAATCCTGCTTTATCAAGCTCTTTAGAAATATCAGTAGTCGTGATAGTTCCGAAAAGTTTGTCATTGTCACCAGCAGCTGCTTTGAAAGTAACTGTGATGCCGTTGATTTTAGAAATAACAGCTTGTCTTTCAGCGTGAGCTTTCTTCTTTTTAGCTTCAGCTACACGTTGCAAGTGTTGGTATTCAGAGATGCGCTTTTCAGTCGCTTCTACTGCCAATTTACGTGGAAACAAGAAGTTTCTTGCGAAACCTTGAGACACGCTTACTAGCTCACCAACTTTACCGATATCTTTAACGTCTTTTTGAAGAATAACCTTCATGGTGTAAACCTCTTTCTAGATCTATTCCGTACTGCTCAACTTCCACTTCTGGAAGCGAGATCGAAAATCGACCCAATAATCAACCAAACCGATGGCACTTACGACAGCGAACAATTGACCGACAAACAAGAAGTAAGTCAAAAAACGCGTAAAGAAGCCCGCTTTGATTGTGTTTAAAAATTTTTCTGTCACCGCGAGTCCCTGGAAAAAATAGAGAACGACTGATACGTTCGTCACATTCAATGCGAGAATCGAGATGAACCTTCCGCCAAAACTCACCATCGTTAGAAGGAAGGCAGTCATCGCTATCCAAATATAAAATTCAGGCACGCGATATTCTAACAACTTGAGTTGAGTAGCCACTTTAACTCTGGGCAAATTGGACAAAGAAAAAGCTCTACTCTCGAATATAAGACCAAATCCTAAAGCAATTGTAAGCACAACAACAATAGCACTTGGAATTTGCTGAACTAACGTCATCGCATCAATTTCAATTTGCGGATTTACCTGTTTGATATTTCCTACAAATTTTTCTGCGAACTTCTGTAATTCAGTCATGGCATCTAAGCCTCGAATTTTAAAGACCCACGAGCCACCCAGCAACGCTGTCGATGTGCCCAGTGAAAGACTTGCCAATCCGGCTCTCCACCATCCTAAACCTTTGTGCTCGAGTTCTACATAGGCCCCTAAAGTCATCCAAACGGAGGCTATATATACTGCAAGCTCTTGGGTTTTTAAAAACCAAAGCGAAACAACCAACAACAAACCCGTAGTCCAAAAGGCAACGGGTCCGTAGGCTTTCCTTAAAACTCGAAGAACAGGGGCTCCCATCACCACGGTCACCACTGACAATATTGTCGATAGTGCCGCTAGAAGAATAAACTTGGGAAGGGTGGCCGTTCTGTTCATTGAGTCCTAAAGAAGTATTGATTACTCAGCTCTTTCTGCACGTGCAGCTGCGAAAGCGGCTTTACGAGCAGCGATTTTTGCTTCACGTTCTTTTTCGCGGCTAGCTGACTCAGCTAAAGACTTTTTGAAAGCCTCAAGGTGCTTAGCCAAAGAAACGCGCTCGTCTAAACGAGTGTGCATGAAACGAAGAACTTTGTCGTTGATACGCATTGTACGCTCGATTTCAGCAACAGCTTGAGGATCTGCTTCAAACGTAGAGTGGAAGTAGATACCTTTTTTAGCTTTACCGATAACGTTAGCTAAAGTTCTTTTACCCCAAGTTTCCAAAGAGTGAACTGAACCAGCATAGCTTTCGATTGTTGCTTTGTTCTTTTTGAAAAGCTCTTTTTGCTCTTCAAGAGTTGCATCTGGGTGTACAATGATAACAACTTCATAAGGTCTTTTAAGTTGTTCTTTTTTTAGTTCCATAGAACCTATCCTTTCGGTTTAACAGCTCCGCCCGCTTCGAGGGAGCAAGGATGACTTTTTAAATTGTTCCGAAGGTTTAGCACGCCTTTGGGCCAAGCTCAAGCATTAGGCAATTGAACCCACACTAAAGGACCCATAAAATAGACTCATGGTAACATTTTTAGAGATCGTTGCAGGTCCAGATGAGGGTTTAAAGTTCCGAGCCGAAGAAGGCGTGATGATTGGTCGCGTTAAGGGACAGGTCCTACTTAATGACCCCAAGGTGAGCTCTCTCCATGCTGGCATTGAGCTCGACGGCAAGGGACAGCTCATTATCGTCGACCAAGGATCCTCGAACGGACTCATAATAAACAGCAGAAAAGTTAAAAGAATCGCACTCTTACCTGGTGTTGTCTTCGAGATGGGTAGGACCCACTTGAAGGTTATCCAGATGGATGATGAAGAGGCGGAAGCTTATGGCGCCGTCATCACTTGGCGCTCTATTCTGCGCGAAGAAATCCCACGTCTTGGAGGAAAAAACATATCTTCGGGGCAAAACATCCACGCATTTCCTGTCGCAGTTATCCTGCAATTTTTACAAGGTATTCAGGCAGATGAGGTTGTCACGCTGGGTTACGGGCCTCGCAAAGCAGGCTTTCACGGAATGGATATTTCTTTATTAGATGACGAGGCTCCAGAATCTGCTTTCGAAATTATACCCACTGCAGGACAAGCAATGATAAAGAGTCATGCACCGACAAGAGTTTTTCTAAATGAAGAGCTTTTCAAGGAAGAATATCTAAATGAGGGAGATCAGATCTCGTTTGGAAATACAATTATTAGAGTAGGATATATTTAATGACAGCAGATATGATCAGTAAACAAACAGGGGTCATGTATAGTTTTGATGGAACCCCCATTTACTACGAAATTAGAGGGCAGGGTGAGCCCCTAATTCTTGTTTACGGAATTGGTTGTCTTATTAATCATTGGCACCATCAAATCGAATATTTTTCTAAACATTATCAGGTCATTGCTTTTGATATTCGAGGACACCACCAAAGCGCTCCGGTCACTGATCTTAAAAACCTTACTATGAAGTCCATCGCAGACGATATTTCGCTGTTAATGAAGCATCTTAATATTAAATCCGCTCACTTTATGGGTCACAGCTTCGGCGCACCGATCATGCTAGAGTTCTTTGACCTAAATCCAAAAAAAGTAAAATCGATGATATTTATTAATGGCTTTTCAAAAAATCCAATCAAGGGAATGTTTGGATTAGACATCGTTGAAAAGCTTTTTTACTTCATAAAGAATGGCTACGAGTCTCAGCCCGACCTGTGGAGAGCCCTGTGGAAAATGGCCGTAGATAATCCGATAGCAATGGTCGCAGCTGCTTTAGCTGGCGGCTTCAATCTTAAGGTAGTTCACTTTAAAGATATCGAGGTTTATGCCCGCGGTGTTGCTCGCATGGACCTAGAAAGCTTCCTGTTGCTTTTCGAACAACTCATGGACTTCAACGGTGATCTTATTTTGCCTAAAATTAACGTTCCTACGTTGGTTGTATCTGGAGAAAAAGACAATGTGACCCCTCAGCGCTTCCAGCATGCTTTTAAAGACGCCATCCCCCATTCCGAGTTTCTGTTAGTCCCTTACGGCTCTCATTGCACTCAGTTGGATTTCCCCGAATTTATAAACTTAAAAATGGAAAAATTTTTAGAGTCGACAAAGAAATAAGACCAAAATTGGATCGTAAGCCCGTTTCAGTATATAACATCGATCTAACTTAATTGGGGTCGTTTACGATGAAATGGGCACTTTTCTTTGTCTTAAATTTATCAAGCCTTGCTTTTGCACAAGTTTGGACAGCACAAAATTCTTGGAGCGAAGAGTCCGAAAACCAATTCGCAGATTTCGTCAAAAATGAATTTGGTAGCGACTATTTCACAAACTCAAACTCGCTTGGTTTCGGAATTGCCACAGACTGCGCAGATGCGCTGTATATCGCACGGATTGCTTTTGCCTACAAAGCCTCATTGCCAGTGCAATTTACTCATCCAGAGGGCGGGTGGATAAAAAACACCATGACCAGCTGGAATCATCTTTCAGAAATAGAGCGAGTCAAAGCCTTCATGAGATACGTTGGCGAGTACTCCAATACAGGCACGATGATTAATGATACTTATCCGGTGCAGGTCAGCCGAGACTATCTAAAACCCGGGGTCGTCTATTTAAGCCCGACCTTGAGTGATTCAGAAAAAGCCCAAACTAAGCAGTCCGGTGGACACGCAGAGCTTGTTAAAGACATCGACGACACTGGATACATCAGAATGCTTGGCTCTACGACACCTAAGCTAGTGCGCGATCTTACGAGTCATCGCAATCCTGTTCACGCCCCGGTAGTAACTCGAGGTGGCTATCGTCGATTTAAACAGCCTCAGCACTTCGCCATGCCGACATCACAACTTCCTGGCTACAGTCTTCAACAGTTTCAGCTGTCGGGGTGGCAGCCACTAAGTGTTTTATCTAGAAAGCAAATTTATCTTTGGAACGAGGCTATTCGCACTCTTTTACGAAGCCGACAACCTTCCTTCGAAGATCGTGTTGATGTAGTCGTCGAAAGTATTTGTGAGATCTTTAAAAGTCGCGTTGATATTGTGAAAGCTGCGTGGAAGAAAATCGACGAGCGGGGAAAAGTTTGTTTACGAGGCGAAGAGTTCGACGATTATTCAACACCGAAAAAGGACGCCCGCATTTTAGAAGCATACAAACAGCTGGATGATATGTACAAATGGCGAAAGCTTGAAGGCGGATTCCAAAACATCAAGGATGCAAAAGAACTGCTGAAGAAGTGCGATATCGAATATTGGCCAGGATATCGGGCAGACACTTGGGAACTTTTTTTAAGAATGATTGATGGTCGGATTGTTTCGGACCCCAATCATGCTCCAGCGGTTCGCTGGGGGTGGAAAGAAAAACCTTCAAGTTATACCTGTAAATAAATAAACCCCGCTTTTAGGGCGGGGTTTTTTAATCTAAAATCAAATTTTTTATCTATAAGCGGCTTTTGTGATTTCCCAGCCCCATCTGCTAACAGAGTCGTCAGATGTGAATACGATCTTTGCCGTATCTCCGGTCACTGTCATCGAGAAAGAATCGTCGTTACGACCACTTAAAGTGTCGACCAACTTACCAGTGCTATCGTAGATTTCAACTTTATCGTAAGTTTTTTCAGTATCAAACTTCGAAAAGTACAACGCAAATTCTTTTGCGCCAGGTACTGACACAGAATACTCTTCACGAGCTTTATCTGCATAAGGATGAGCAGAAGCCAATGAGATACTCATGGTTGGCCAATTTGCTGGATCATTTGGATCTGGCTGTGGAACGGCGTTTGTTAACGCTGCATATGCGTTCGCCAAACCTCCAGAGCGAACTTTTCCACGTAAGCCTGGGATTGGACGTGCCGTTGTGATAATTCTTTCCTTCAATTCTTTATGAGTCATATTTGGAAATTGTGATGCCAAAAGAACTGCCAAACCAGATACGTGAGGCGTTGCCATTGACGTTCCTGACCATGAATCATATCCACTTGTTGTTGAAGAGTAGATATTCACGCCCGGAGCGCCAACGTGAACCGTTGTTTTTCCGTAGTTAGAAAAATTCGCCAAAACACCTTTATTATCAACCGCAGCTACAGAAAGAACGTTTTCTACGTTATATGTTGCCGGATAAGTTGGTTTAGCATCGTTATTGTTTGTCTCGTTACCAGCTGCTGCAATAAATAGAACACCAGCTTTGTTCGCTCTTTCAATCGCCAGCTTTAAAGTATCAGAGTAGCCACCGCCACCCCAAGAGTTAGACATGATCTTTGCACCCATTTTTGTCGCGTAATCAATAGACTTGATCGCGTCTTCTAACGTACCGCCACCATCTTTAGTTAAAAACTTAACGCCCATAATACGTACGTTCCAGGCAACACCCACGATACCTTTTCCATCATCACCCTTAGCGCCAATTGTTCCCGAACAGTGAGAACCGTGACCGTGATCATCTAAAGGATTTCCAGTGGCTTTATTATTAGTAAATGCTGCACCGTAAATGTCGTCCACAATTCCGTTACCATCATCATCAACGCCAGTCTTACCTTTTGCTTCAGCTTCATTTGTCCAAAGATTCGGTTTTAAATCTGGGTGATTATAGTTAATTCCTGTATCGATTACAGCCACAACAACATCTCTTGAGCCTGTCGTGATGTCCCAAGCTTGTTCCGCCCCGATATCGACGCCTTTCAAGCCCACTTGGCGACTCGTATCTTGCTGACCATTATTAATTAAACCCCAAAGTTGTCCTAACATCGGATCGTTCGGAGTTTTAGAAATTCTATAGATGTAGTTTGGTTCTACGATGTCGACCATTGGATTCATCGCAAGATTTTTAAGCACTGATGTTTGCATTTCAAACACAGGTCTCTTGATCACCACGATGTTGTCTTCTGGAATTGCAGACTTTACGTAGGCACCCAGTGATTCAGAAAGAACATTGAAGTTCTGAGGAATCACCACGTCGTCTCTAAGCTTAATAACATATTCTCCAGGAACTGCTTCGGGTTCAGAGGCCGCAAACGCACTCCACCCAGTTAAACACAAACCCGCAGCTGCAATTCTTGCGACTATTCTAGAGTAATTCATCGATGATCCTCCTACGATGCAATTTGGAACGGCATAAGTAATATTGCCAGTTCCAAAATGGTACCAATCTGATAGGGGGCCACGAATCTTGAACTGAATTTTTCAGAGTTTACTAGACTAAGTCTAGAGCTTAGTCTGTGTTTTAATGAACTATTCTTAGTTTATACACAACTTTGGTCTAGCCAATTTTGGTCTTTTTAGATTTAGGATTGAATGATTTCTGCTCAATAAAGTCGAAGGACATTTGTTCTGATTGACGGATTTCTTTTTCAAAAGAAAACAACGGTTTTACTTTACCCGCTGATTGCTTGATCTCGTTTTTTTCAGATGGAGTAGCCACATGAACCCCTTCGGAAGCCCGAATCAAATGTTTAATAAATGCTTCTTTAACACTATCAGGAGCCTCTTTATTGAATCCCATTTCTTTCATGATTTGATCTATGCGCTTCATAAATGCCCGCCCTCAGTCCACCTGGACTCTTATCTAGTTCGGTTTATTGATGAAAAACTTGATAGATAAACTAGCGATGCTTCAACAAGCTGAATCCTAAAGATTTGACTAAGTACGCAGGATCTTCGGTTAATAAAAAAGCCGGTGAAATCACCGGCTTAGATAACTCATTAAGTCATATTGTTTGGCGCTATGCTCCGCCGTCATTGTCATAAACAGGGGCTTTTTTGGTTAAATTTGCAATAAGGAACTCACGGTTCATTGTAGCAATATTCGAAAGGTTGATTCCCTTAGGACAAGCAGCCTCACAGGCGCCAGTGCTTGTGCAAGATCCAAAACCTTCGGCATCCATTTGAGCAACCATATTCAGAACGCGCTCTTTTCGTTCAACCTTACCCTGAGGAAGATTTGCAAGATGAGTGATCTTCGCTGAAGTAAACAACGCCGCAGAAGCATTCTTACAAGAAGCAACGCAGGCTCCACAGCCGATACAAGTTGCCGAGGCCATTGCCTCATCCGCTTCTGGTTTTGGAATTGGTACTGAGTTAGCATCAGGTGCATTACCTGTGTTTGCCGAAATATATCCACCAGACTGGATAATACGATCCAATGCGCTTCTGTTAACCAAAAGATCTTTTACAACTGGGAATGCTTTTGCACGAAATGGTTCAATCGCTAGGGTTTCGCCATCATTGAAAACGCGCATATGCAACTGACATACTGTCGTGCCTTTTTGAGGTCCGTGAGCTTCGCCATTGATTACGAATCCACAGCTTCCACAAATACCTTCGCGGCAATCGTGATCAAAAGCGATCGGGTCACCGCCCTTTGAAATAATATCTTCGTTAACAGCATCTAGCATTTCTAAGAATGAAGCATCCGTAGAAACGTTTGTTGCTTTGATATCCTCAAAGGTCCCTTCAGATTTAGGACCCTTTTGGCGCCATACTTTTAGATTGAGATTGATTGTTTTTGATCCCATCTTTGCCTCTTATTTATAGCTACGAGTAGCAAGTTTAACGTTTTCGAATGATAACTCTTCTTTGTGACGAACTTGTTTTTTGCCCGTGCCTTGCCATTCCCAGGCAGCAACGTGACAGAAGTTTTGATCATCACGCTTAGCTTCACCATCTTCTTGGTGTTCAACTCGGAAGTGACCACCGCAAGACTCTTCACGTTCTAAAGCATCGTGACACATCAACTCACCAAGCTCGATAAAGTCAGCAACACGACATGCTTTTTCTAGCTCTGGATTTAAGTAATTTGCGTCGCCTGGAACGCGCACATTCGTCCAGAATTCTTCACGCAGCTTTTGGATCATTCCAATCGCTTTCGTAAGGCCTTCTTTCGAACGGGCCATACCACAGTATTCCCACATAATACGGCCAAGTTCTTTATGGAAACTTTCAACAGTTCTGTTTCCTTTGATATTCATAAGCTTGCTGATTTCATTTCTTACGCCGTCTTCAGCATTTTTAAATGCATCATGATTCGTAGAAACCTTTTCAAGCTTCGTATTACCTAGGTAATTACCAATTGTGTAAGGCAATACAAAATAACCATCTGCAAGTCCTTGCATCAAAGCAGAGGCTCCAAGACGATTGGCTCCGTGATCAGAGAAGTTCGCCTCTCCGGCAACAAAGAGACCAGGAATCGTTGACTCCAAGTTATAGTCTACCCACAGACCTCCCATAGTATAGTGAGGCGCCGGGTAAATACGCATTGGACGCTCGTATGGATTTTCTCCAGTAATCTTTTCGTACATTTCGAAAAGATTGCCATAGCGCTCGGAAATTTTATCTTTACCAAGGCGCTTAATAGAATCGGCAAAATCAAGATAAACCGCTTGTCCAGACTCGCCAACTCCGCGACCTTCATCGACAGCATATTTCGCCTGACGAGAAGCCACGTCACGAGGAGCTAAGTTACCAAAAGAAGGATAAACACGCTCTAAGTAGTAATCGCGTTCTGACTCAGGGATATCGCTTGGGTGACGTTTGTCGCCTTTTGCTTTCGGAACCCATACCCGTCCATCGTTACGCAAAGACTCGGACATCAAAGTTAACTTCGACTGATTCTCTCCATGAACTGGAATGCAAGTTGGGTGAATTTGTGTAAAGCAAGGGTTCGCGAAGAATGCGCCACGCTTATGCGCTCTCCACGCTGCCGTAACGGCACAAGCCATTGCATTTGTTGAAAGATAAAAGACGTTCGAATATCCGCCGGTCGCTAAAATAACGACATCTGCCTCGTGAGATTCTACTTCACCTGTCACAAGGTTGCGAACAATAATACCACGCGCTTTGCCATCAACGATTACCAAATCTAGCATTTCACGACGAGTGCGTAGTTCGACCTGACCAAGCTCAACCTGTCTCATCATTGATTGATAAGCTCCGTACAACAACTGTTGTCCAGTTTGTCCGCGGGCATAGAAAGTTCGTGAAACTTGAGCACCACCAAAAGACCGATTGGCCAACAGTCCGCCGTATTCACGAGCCAAAGGCACGCCAGTAGCCACTGCTTGGTCAATGATGTTTACCGATACTTCTGCAAGACGGTGAACATTGGCTTCGCGAGCGCGGAAATCTCCGCCCTTTACAGTATCATAAAATAAACGATAAATAGAATCGCCGTCATTTTGGTAGTTCTTGGCAGCATTGATTCCACCCTGAGCGGCAACTGAATGCGCGCGACGTGGGGATTCATGAACACAAAATGCTTTTACTTTGTAGCCAAGCTCACCAAGCGAGGCCGCAGCAGAAGCGCCAGCCAATCCAGTACCAACAACGATAACAGAATGCTTACGCTTGTTCGCAGGGTTCACTAATTTGGAACTAAATTTATGATTAGTCCATTTGTCCGAAATATTTCCAGAAGGAATTTTTGAATCTAATTTAACAGACATTTGCACTCCTTATTTCGCAAAAAAGAACGCGTAAATCGGTTGAGAGATAAAGCCCAATGCCACAACAACTGCATAGGTATAGCTAAGCTTTTTAAGCTTATCTGCCATTCCACGCTGCAAAAGACCCAAGGATTGGAATGTAGAACCGACACCATGACTTAAGTGGAAGCCCAACAAAATTAAGCACACGATATAACCAACAACATAGGCCGGCGATTGAAACACTTCGATCACCAATTTATGAAGATCGCGCATCACAACACCATCAACCGTTGTTTCATAGTAGGTTCCAAATTTGAAGGTTAGGATGTGCATGATGATGAAAACCAACACAACCGAGCCCTGAACAGCCATCATTTTAGATGCCTTGGTCACAGCTTTAGCGCCAGAGGCCTCAACAGAATAACGACTCTCTTTTGCCTGCCTGTTCTGAATAGTAAGGCTGATGGCCGAAAACACGTGAACGATAAATGAAAGAATTAATACCGTTTCAGCAACGTAAATAAATTTTCCGCTGGTTAACGCGTGTCCATAAGCATTGTAAGCATCTGGGCTTACAAAAATTAAAAGGTTCCCCGCCATATGTGCAAGCACAAAGCCCGCCCAAATTAGACCGGTAATACCCATTAAGTATTTTTTCCCGACAGTGGAACGAAAGAATCCCGACATGAAAGTCCCTTTCTTGTTCATTGATAATTTCTCATTTGAGTTTCAGTACAAGTATTACTCCTGCCACCTCAAAAAGTCCATGTCACGAACTATGTATTGCAACACGTTAAATACATAATATGGTTTTACCTTTTCTAGACTTGAGATAGAACGAGGGCTCTACAAATGAGGTATAGATATGAAGATTTTTGTTTGTATCAAACAGGTACCTGATACCGAAACTAAAATTAAAATTGCAGCTGATGGAAACAATATCGATACGGCAGGAATCAAGTGGGTCATGAACCCATACGATGAGTATGCTGTTGAAGAAGCTATTAAAACTCGAGATGCGAATCCAGGCTCGCAAGTATGGGTTCTAAGTGCTGGACCAAAGGCAAGAGTCGTAGAGTCGATTCGAACTGCCTTAGCCATGGGCGCCGACGAGGGCATCGTAGTAAACGCTGAAAACCTAGATAGTCTTGCAACGGCAAAAGCTTTGTCGGAAGTCATTAAAGCCGAAGGTGGGGCTCAGCTTATTTTCTCTGGCAAACTTGCTATTGATGATAATGCGGCAAGCGTTCCTCAGATGGTTGCAGAATATTTAAAGATTCCTCATACATCCGTTGTATCTAAATTCAATTTTTCAGCAGAATCTGTAACTGTTGAGCGCGATGTTGAAGGTGGATCTAAAGAAGTTGTTCAGATGATGAACCCTTCTTTGGTTGCTGCCAATAAAGGTTTGAACATGCCTCGGTATGCAAGCCTTCCAGGAATCATGAAGGCCAAGAAAAAGGTCATTAAAGAAGTAGAGTTTTCCGCTCTAAATATTCCTGCGACTGAAATTAAAACTAAGTATTCTCAATTCTCTCTTCCTGCTGAAAAACCACCAGTAAAAATGCTTTCTGGTGATTCTTCGGCTCAAGCTGCAGAACTAGCTAAACTTCTTCGCGAAGAAGCTAAGGTTTTATAAGGAGTTATTCATGGCTAAAATTCTAGTATTTGCTGAACACTCAAACGGCACACTTAAAAGAAGCTCAATTGAATTACTTCAATTTGCTGCAAAATCGGGAAACACCGTAGCTGCTGTCGTATTCGGATCAAAAGCAAGTGATGTTCAGGCTGCTGTTGCCCACAACGGCGCAACTGAAGTTCACATCATCAAAGACGCCTCATTAGACGCCTATAATCCAGAGTCTTTTGCTGCGGCAATGACTTCTATCGTTGAAAAAGCTCAGCCACAAATTATTTTGGCATCAGCCTCTTCAACGGGTCGCGATCTATTCCCTCGTCTTGCTGCACGCATTGGCGCAGGCATTGCTTCTGATTGTACAGAGCTGACAATTTCTGGCGACACGGTCACAGCAAAAAAACCAATGTACTCTGGCAAATGCTTTGCCAACGTTAATTTCGAAAATTGCGCAATTAAGATCGTGCTTATGCGTGCAAACCAACTTCCAGTTGTGGCCGCAGATACTTCTAAAAGTGCAAACACTTCCGAGCATGCGCACTCTGCAACAGACCTTAAGACTTTGATCAAAGAAGTCGTAAAAGGTGCCTCTGAAAAGCTCGATTTAACTGAAGCAAATGTTATTGTTTCTGGTGGCCGAGGCCTTAAAGAAGCTTCTAACTTTAAAGTATTGAATGATCTAGCCGATGTGCTTGGGGCTACCGTAGGCGCATCTCGCGCAGTCGTTGATGCTGGCTGGGTTTCTCATGACATGCAGGTGGGTCAAACGGGCAAAACTGTTGCTCCGTCACTTTATATTGCTGTTGGTATTTCTGGGGCAATCCAGCACTTAGCTGGTATGAGCGGATCCAAAGTTATTGTTGCAATCAATAGCGATCCAAATGCACCCATTTTCCAAAAAGCGACATACGGAATTGTTGGTGATGCCTTAGAAGTAGTTCCAAAACTTACTGAAGAGTTTAAAAAACTTCTAGCCCACTAAGACCCAATGTTTAGGAAATATATTCTTCCTTATATTGTATGGATTTTTTATCGAACCCTCTCGGCGACGTGGAGGGTTCGTTTTATTGAGCCTGTTGAAATCAAAAATGCTTTGGCGAATAAGTCCTCGTTTATTATTGCCCATTTTCATGGTGATGAACTGGCTTTGCTTCAAATTGCTCGTCGATATCCCATGGCCACAATTGTTTCGACCTCAAAAGACGGCGAGCTCATGAATAAGGTTTTGCACTTAATGGGCACAAAAACCTCTCGAGGCTCTTCGACCCGAGGAGGCGTTCAGGCGCTAAAAGGTCTTATTAGTTTAGTAAAAGACGGGAGAAATTGCAGCTTTGCGGTGGATGGTCCCAAGGGTCCGTTACACAAAGTGAAGCCCGGCGTATTCGAATTTTCTAGAATTTTAAAGATTCCAATCGTTCCTACGTCAAGTGTGTGCTCGAATGCCTGGAATTTTCCAAGAAGCTGGAATAAAACATATCTACCTAAACCATTCTCTAAAATTGTTATCTATCTAAACTCACCAATTGAAGCCATCACTAAGGATCAAGATCCCCGCGATCCAGAGCTGGCAAATAGTCTAGAATCCATTTTGCACAAGACTAAAGCCGAAGCTTCGAAAGTCATTGCCCAATAAGTATTCGGGTGCTAGCGTCATATAAATAGAACTACAACTTTTAAAAAGGACTTTAAAAGTATGAAATTTGTATCGTTGCTAGTAATCGCGTCTCTGGTTTCCTCATTCTCTTTTGCTCAAAAGAACGAAGTGGTTGCAGTTGTCGGATCTAAAAAAATCACCGTTGAAGAGTTCAATAAAAAATACGAAGAAGTTCGTAGACTCACGACGAATCCTCCTCCTAAAACAGTCTTTCTTGAAGATTTAGTTCGCTTTGAGGTCGGCGTTCAAGAAGCCGCTAAGCGCGGGATGGAAAACGACCCAGTGGTTCAAGATAGATTCAAACAAGAAATGTACAAAGCATTGCTTGAAAAAGAAATTGGCATGACAGTTCAGAAGATCCCAGTTTCCGAAAAAGAAATGCAAGAATGGTATAAAAACAATCCTGAATTACGCTCAAGCCATATCTTAGTTGAATTTAAACCAGGAGCCTCTGCAGAACAGATCGCTGAAGCGAAGAAACGCGCAACTGACATCTGGGCTGAAGTTCAAAAGTCTAAGCGTCCTTTTGAAGAATTAGTAAAGCTTTACTCGGATGACACTTTGTCTAAGCAGGCTGGCGGAGACGTTGGTTGGCAATCACGCGTTACTTTGGTTCCGGCCTACTACGATGCGCTTATGAGCATGAAGATTGGTGAACTTAAGGGCCTTATCGAGACACAATTTGGCTTCCATATCATTAAATTGACTGGAAAAAGAAGTTACGAAAACGCCAACAAGCGCCAAATTCGTGCGGCAGTCTTTGACGAAAAAAGAAAAGCGATCTTTAATGGTTACTTCGAAAAGCTAAAAAAGGGCTACTCGATTAAAACCAATCCGGAACTATTAAAATAAGATCGGAAGTTGTAATGAGTTTAGAAAAGAGCCTCGCTTTAGCGGGGCTTTTTATTTTTATAAATTTGAATTTAGGCTGCACATCGGGCTATCAAAAGATATCCACTAAACCTGTAGCCAAAGTAAATGACCATGCTCTTTCAACAAAAGAGTTTTCGTCTTTGCTTGCGCGTGAGCTTAGAAATTTCGATGCTATATCAGCCAAAGATTCTAATAATATTTTCCGCCTAAAGGAAAAAATTCTGCGCGAGTTTGTTGTACAATCGATCACTAAAGATTGGGCAGTGTCTCAGAACCTTTCCGTAACTGACGACGAACTTGATAAAGAGGTCGAAAAGATGCGGGGCAACTATCCTGATGATTTATCGTTCCGCAGATCACTGGCCGTCGACAACATGTCCTTTTCCGAATGGCGAGAAAAACTTCGCGACACAATGATTGACCGAGCCGTCTTTAAAAAGATCACTGAAAACGCTAAGGCTCCATCCACAGAGGACATTCAGGCTTATTATGATGCCAATAAAGATAAGTTTACAGTTCCCGAAAGAATTCTTATTCGGCAGATTTTAATCGACGACGAAGCCAAGTCCGACGCAGTAAAAGCCGAACTAAAGAAAATGGATTTTTCTGAGGCCGCAAAAAAATATTCGATTGCTCCTGAAGGAAAAGAGGGTGGACTCGTTGGTTGGATTGAAAAAGGTTCTGTAGATTTTTTCGACCCACTCTTTAAGGCACCAGCCAATAGTGTCCAAAGCTTTAAAAGCAGCTTCGGATTTCATATTGCGCGCGTTGAAGGAAAGAAGCCGGCAGGTCAAAAAGCTTTAGCTGAGGTTAAAAACTTTATTGTTAACTCTTTAATGGCTCAAAAAGAACAGTCTTTGTATATCTCGTGGCTCGATAACCAAATTCGTAGTAGCAAGGTATTGAAAGATTATGAAACCATAAATTCAATCAAAATTGAAACTCGAGACGAAAATGAATAAATTTGTACTGCCTTTTATTTTGGTATTTTCCACACAGGCTTCAGCAGAGCTTGTGGATAAAACTGTGGCTATTGTTAATAGTGAAGTTATATTAGATTCCGACCTAAAGAAAGTTGAGTCCAACTTAGATAAGCCAGGCGCTATCGATGAAACTTTGCTGGATGGAAAATCTACAGCCAGTTTAAAAGGTAATAAAAAGGCTATTCTGGATTACCTTATTGCTGAAAAGATCCTGGCTTCCGAGATTAAAAAGCAAGGTTTCTCAGTTACACAAGAAAGAGCAAATCAAGAATTTAAAGAAATTGCCAAGCGAAATGGCATGGATGAAAGTCAACTAGTTACCGCTCTTAAAGGTCAAGGCATCGACGCTGAAGAGTACAAGGTTTTCATAAAAGCTCGAATTGAAAAACAAAGCCTTTTAGATGGAGAAATTGCCTCTAAACTTAGAATCTCTGACGATGAAGCCTTTGCTGAGTATCAAAAAGGCAAGCCATCTGCAAAGGGAAGGGTCAATGAATACACAGTTGCCCATATCTTTTTTAATCCGAAAAAATCAGGCGGCGCAGAGAAGGCCGCCGAACGCGCTCAAGATGTTTTGGAAAAACTAAAAAAGGGTGGAAAATTTGAAACGCTGGCCGAACAATCTTCAGAAGATTCAGATTTCACGGCCGGTGGCCTGCTTGGCACATTTAAAACTGGCGAACTAAGCGCCGAATTTGATCAGGCTCTTTCATCTTTGCAAGTCGGACAATACTCTGGACTTGTGCCTTCAAAGCGCGGAATTCATATCCTAAAACTAAATTCAAAAAAAGAAATTCCCGATCCTGCGTTTGAAAAAGAAAAAGAAAAAATTAAAGCCAAATTGTTAGATGCGGCGTTTGGAAAACAATTTCAAAGTTGGCTTTCTCGTAAAAAAGAAGAAGCGTTTATTCGCGTGAATCAATAGCCATGAAACGAATAATCATCACAAGCGGCGACAAGGACGGGATTGGGCTTGAAGTTTGTTGTAAAGCGCTTTTAAGCTATCCATCGCTTTCATTTTTGCCAATATTGTGGGTTCCATTCAAGAATCATGGCCTTCAATCTAAACGCTATCTAAACCAGCTGAATTTAAAATGGAACGTTTTTGAAGTTGAAAGCTTGGAAGACGCCTATCATTTTTCCACGACTTTGAAACAAAAAGATAGTGTCGTACTTATCAGGTCAAATACTCAACCACCAGAGTGGGTTGAGCAAAGTGCAATAGCTTGCCTTGAAGCAAAATTCGACGCCCTAGTAACAGGGCCTCTTTCAAAGACACTTATTAAATCCTGCGGCTTTGCCGACCTAGGACATACTGAAATTCTTAAAAGAGTCACTAAAGCTAAACAACTGAACATGGCCTTTTTTGGAAAAGATTTTTCTGTAGTATTAACGACAGACCATATCTCTATCGATAAAGTGACTAAAGCTTTAACTAAAGACAGGATCGAAAGAACTCTTAAAAACTTAGTCCCATTTGTTGATACAAAAAATCGGAAAAGTCCCATTGGCTTTTTGGGCCTAAATCCCCACGCGGGCGAGGATGGAATTATAAGCCCACACGATCAGCGCATTTGGAAGATGGCTGCTTCTTACGCGAAAAAAATGAAGCTGCCTTTAAGCGGCCCCCTTGTTCCTGATGCCGCATTTAATCCAAAATCTTGGAGTAAATTTTCATTTTTTGTAGCTCAATATCATGATCAGGGTCTTATACCGTTTAAAATGCATCACGGACAGGATAATGGAGTTCATGTCACTTTAGGCTTACCTTTTGTTAGAACCAGTGTAGATCACGGGACGGCGAAAGATATTTTCGACAAAAATATTGCCAACCCGAACTCTATGATTGACGCCCTTAACTGGGCTTTAAAATTGACTCGACGTCCTTCCAAATAATCTATATCTATAGCAAGACGAGGTACACATGTTTACACCAGTAATTTTCAGAGAATACGACATTCGTGGAGTCTATAACGGTCAGTTTGACGACCATTTCGCGTATTTACTTGGTAAGGCTTATGCCGTCTATATGAACCAGAATAAAGGTTTGTCGACTGGTAAAATCGCAATTGGGCATGATGCAAGGACTAGCTGTGCAGCTATTGTTAAAAACATTGCAAAGGGCCTTACAGAGTCTGGATTCAATGTTGTTCATCTTGGTTTAGTGACAACACCTGTTTGTTATTTTTCTACTTTTGAACTTACCGGTGTTGATGGCGCTATTCAAATTACTGGTTCGCACAATCCACCTGAATACAATGGCTTTAAGATTTCTGTAGGAAAAGGCACCATCTTCGGAGCCGAAATCCAAAAACTACGCGAGATCATCGAAAAAGGGCAATTCCTTTCGGGAGCAGGCAAAGAAGAGCATTTCGATATTCGCGAAATGTATTATGCTCGCTACAAAAAAGAATTTGGCGATCTTTCTGGAGTTAAAGTCGTCATTGACTGTGGTAATGGCGCTGCCGGATCTGTTGTAAAAGGTCTTTTCAATGCTGTTGGCTTAAATCCGACAATTATGTTTGAGCAACCCGATGGAACATTTCCAAACCATCACCCGGATCCAACAGTTGAAGAAAATTTAGTCGACTTAAAAGCACAAGTACTTAAAGAAGGTGCTATATGCGGAATTGGATTCGACGGTGATGCCGATCGTATCGGAGTTGTGGATCATACAGGTCGTATGGTTTACGGAGACGAGATGATGGTTATTATTTCCCGAGCAATTTTGGCAGAACAAAAAGGTGCCAAGATCATTGGCGACGTTAAGTGCTCTGATCGATTATATCATGACGTCGCAAAACATGGTGGACAACCCATCATGTGGAAAACAGGACACTCTTTAGTTAAAGAAAAAATCAAAGTCGAAAAAGCACCGTTTGGTGGCGAAATGTCAGGTCACGTCTTTTTTGCCGATAGAAACTATGGTTACGACGACGCTCCTTATGCGGCATTGCGCTTAATCGAAATTATTAAAAAGACGGGCAAAACAATCCCTCAACTGCTAGAGGGATTGCCAAATGCATTTAACACTCCAGAAATTCGTATCGATACGACTGAAGAAAAGAAAGTTCTGATTGTGGAAAAAATGAAAGAAGCATTCAAGGGCGGACCTGGTGCCGATTATAAAATTGATTTAACCGATGGCATTCGTCTGAGCTTTGAAGATGGATGGGCTCTATGTCGGTCTTCGAATACTCAGCCGGTACTGGTTGTTCGTTATGAGGCCAGCACAGAAGCTGGTATGAACAAAATCCGCAGTAGAGTCGAAGAAGTGGTTAACAAATATCTATAGGTATTTCCTTATAATTCAAAAGCCTCTTTCCATAAAAGGAAGAGGCTTTTTTTATGTCCATTAAATAAAAAAGGCCGGCATGAAGCCGACCTTTTATTATCAACGAATCGTCGATTGAAACAATTAAGCAAGTTTCAAAGCGATGATCAAAGCGTAGATAACAAGTGATTCGATAAGAGCAAGACCCAAGATCATTGGGATCAAAAGCTTACCAGAAGCAGCTGGGTTACGAGCGATACCTTCCAAAGCTGTAGAAGCTGTTTTACCTTGAGCCATTGCGCCAGCAAATACTGACAAAGCGATAGCGATAGCAGCAGCCAAAGCTTTCAAACCAAGGTGAGAAGAGTCTGCAGTGTGAGCAACTGCTTCAGTAGCAGTAGCAGCAGCTTCTTGAGCAAATGCAGGAACAGCAGCAACCATAGCAACAAGTGCAACGATCATTTTTTTCATGTGGATTCTCCTTATTGTTAATTTCTACTCTTAGTGATCATGTGCAATCGCAAATGCGACATAAACCATAGAAAGTAGAGTAAATACAAATGCCTGAACAAAGCATACAAATAAACCCATTACATAGAATGGAATTGGTACGCCAATTGGAACTAAATCCAAGAACACAGAAAGTACTGTGTGGTCACCCATCATAACGTTGGCAAGACGAAGACCCAACGAGAACGGGCGAACCATGTGTGATACTAGTTCGATAACAAACATTAAAGGTGCAAGGAATAGTACCGGACCCATAAAATGTTTAAGATAATTAATTACACCATTTTCCTTCACACCCTGGAAGTTGTAGGTAAGGAAAATCAAAAGACCGAAACCAAATGATGTATTGATGTTCTCTGTTGCCGGAGTCATTCCAGGAATAACACCAATTAAGTTATTAAAAAGAACAAAGAAGAAAACAGAAGTGAAAAAAGGAACGTAGTGTTTTCCGTGCTCGCCAATAACCATAGTTGCTAAACCTGAAACCATTTCAGTTAGCATTTCAAAAATACCACGAACAGAAAGTTTAGAAACAGGTAGTACCGCTTCTTCACCTTTTCCTAATTGAGCTTTTGCAACTAAGCCAATTCCCATCGCCGCAACAGTTGCGATACCTAAAGTAGCAACGTGTTCTAAGTGATTTTCAGCAACTCCAGGAATCATTTGTGTCCAGTTAAACGCTGACATTACATTTCCTCTTTTTTATTTAAAGCTTCTTTAATTGCGTAAGCGATTGCAGGAATCATAAAAGTAGCAACCCCCATCGAAAACCATAACAAACTGACCCAAGGGTTTTTGACGAGTTTAAAAATAATAATTCCTAAAATCGCGTACTTAAATACAATGACACCTATAGATAGGGCAACGAATTTCTGCGCAAAAATCAGCTTCCAAGCCAATCCCAGCAATAAAAAATTAAGAAGTATGAGTCCGGCTCCAATTAAGAAGGAATAAGACTGTTGTGCGCCGCAGAAACACCCAACAAGAAGGCTTCCAACAACCGCTACTATAAATTGAATAAGGACCACTAATTTCATCGACTATTCTTCGCCATCTTGTTTTTGTAGGCGTTTTATTAACCAAATGACCCGAATTAGCCAACCAATTAGTCCTAAAAAGCTAAGTCCAACAAAGATCAGGCCACCAGTATTGTATTTTTTATCAAGATAGGCTCCCAGGTAATAGGCTCCTAAAATCATCCCAACCAGCTCAAATCCCATGCCTGCGAATACAAGATACTTCTTCATTTTCTCATCCCTCGAGCGCCTGGTGCATTCTTCATACGCTCTTTAAGTCTTTTGATACGCAGATCTATGTATTCAGGTTGGTTGTGGATATTTCTATATTTTTCAAGCACTTGGATTGCCTGCTTGAATTCGAAGTTTTCTTCGTAACAAACTGCCAAGGTTAGAATAACGTTTTCTTTGCCGGCACGTTCCGGATTATTTTCGAGCAGTGCCACAAACTGAGCTACAGCATCTTTGTAATTCTTCTGAGCAACTAAAATGTTCCCCTTTAGTAGCTGTATGTCGAAGCGGGATTCAAGATCAAGCGGCTCTTTTAAAAGACTATCTACCTCTGAAGATGCTTGAAAAAAATTGTTCGTGTAAAACCATGATCTAGCAATATTGGTTCTATATGTATAAGCGTCTTTTGTAGAAGGCTTCATTTGAAGTAATTTACTAAATTCGACAATAGAGTTGGAATAATCTTGAAGATTATCAAAATAAATTTGAGCTATCTGTTTTTGGCTCGCTAGACGTTCTGTCTGGTCAGGAGACTTAAGTGTCAACTGTCTATAGTATGCGATGGCGCGGGGATAATCTTGCACCTCAAAAAAAGATATACGTGCTGACTCTCGCAATGCCTCGACGACCAATTCCTTTGTTTTATTTCTTTTAATAACTTGGTCAAAATGACCTAAGGCAATTCGATAATGACCTTGATTTATTTCTTTTTGGGCTGAATTAAAATCGGCCTGCTCCTGACTGGAGCAAGCCGATAAAATTGAAACAAACAATAAAAGAATTAGACCACGAGTGGTCATTACTAGTGAGTCTCCTCGCCAGTTTTATCCTCATCGTCAACTGCAGCAATTCCAGATACTGATTCATCTTTATCATCAAGATTGATCAGGCGAACACCTTGTGTGTTACGACCTAGAACAGAAATATCTGCAATTTTCATTCTGATAACTTGGCCCTTATCGGTAGACACAATCAACTCATGTCCTGCAGATACTTTTTTCGTTGAGACAACGATACCAACTTTATCAGTAGTTTTCTGAGTAATAATACCCACACCACCACGGCTTTGACGTCGATACTCTTCTAGCTCGGTACGTTTACCGTATCCTTTGCTAGTTACCATAAGGATTGTGTCCTTAGAATTTCTTTCAAGGACATCAAGTCCAATGACAATATCATCTTTTGCAAGTGTGATAGCTTTTACCCCACGAGCAGTTCTACCCATTGGACGAACATCACCCTCATCGAAACGAATAGACATACCTTCTTTTGTAGCAATGAAAATATCAGATGTACCATCGGAAATCTTAACATCGATAATTGCATCATCAAGATCTGTCGTTAAGGCAATAATACCAGCCTGACGAGGATTACTGAAATCATCAAGGCAAGTCTTCTTAATGATTCCACGCTCAGTAAGCATAACAACATACTTATCTTCGCGGAATTCTGTAATTGGAAGAATAGCGCGGACTTTTTCATTTGCTGACAATTGAACTACATTGGCAATTGCTTTTCCTTTTGAAGAACGATTTCCAAGTGGAAGACGGTGAACTTTACACCAGTAAACTTTACCCTTATCTGTAAAGACAAGGAGCATCGTTTTGGTGGAAGCCGTAAAGATTTCGGTCACGTAGTCCTCTTCTCGAGTTTCCATACCTTTTAAGCCTTTACCACCACGTTTTTGCAGCCTGTACTCTTCGATTGGAATACGCTTGATGTAGCCAGTATTCGTGATTGTAACGACCATCATTTCGTCTGCAATCAAGTCTTCATCTTCAAGATCTTCCATGTCGCCAGTAAGCTGAGATCTTCTTTCATCAGCATACTTAGCTTTGATTTCTACTAATTCATTTTTAATAATTTTATAGATTTCACGAACATCAGAAAGAACGAATTTCAACCAATCAATTTGTTTCTGAATTTCAGCCAACTCATTTTCAATCTTTTCACGTTCAAGACCAGTAAGACGTTGAAGTCTCATATCCAAAATAGCTTGGGCCTGGCGTTCACTGAATTCAAATTTTGCCATCAAATTGGTGCGCGCTTCAGCGGCCTCTTTAGAAGCTTTGATTGTCGCAATAACTTGATCGATATGATCTAAAGCTTTCTTTAAACCTTCTAAAATATGGGCACGCTCTTGCGCCTTTTTAAGATCATAAATACAACGTTTTGTAACAACATCGCGTCTGTGATCTACGAAGGCTTCCAACATGCCTTTTAAGTCGAAAGTCACCGGTTGGTTTTTCGCGTCCAAGGCAAGCATGATGATACCAAAGCTTGTTTGAAGTTGAGTGTATTTGAATAGTCTATTCAATATAACACTGGCATTCTCGCCTCGCTTAAGAACGATAACGATACGCATACCTTCACGAGACGATTCGTCCCGAATATCAGAAATACCTTCGATCGTTTTTTCACGAACAAGATCGGCCATATTTTCAATAAGTTTGGCTTTATTCACCTGGTAAGGAATTTCAGTCACGATAATTTCTTCGTGATCTTTAACCTGTACAATTTCAGTGACCGCTTTTAACGAAATAACTCCACGACCTTTTTTGTAGGCCTGAATGATTCCAGCACGACCGGCAATAATACCCGCAGAAGGAAAGTCTGGACCTTTAATATGAACCATCAAGTCGTCGATTGAACAATCCGGATTGTCGATAAGATGTGTACAGCCATCGATCACTTCACCCAAGTTATGCGGCGGAATATTTGTGGCCATACCAACAGCAATACCCGCAGATCCATTCACCAAAAGGTTCGGGAATTTTGCAGGCATCACAAGCGGAATCTCTAAAGAGTCGTCATAGTTCGGTCCAAAAGCCACGGTCTCTTTTTCAAGGTCTGACAGAATCTCTTCTGCCAATCTTGTCATTCTGATTTCGGTGTAACGCATGGCTGCCGGAGAATCGCCATCGATAGAACCAAAGTTTCCTTGGCCATCTTCAAGAGGGTAGCGCAAAGAAAAGTCCTGAGCCATACGAACCATTGTATCGTAAACAGCCGAATCACCGTGCGGGTGGTATTTACCGATAACGTCACCGACCACACGAGCAGACTTAAGATATGGCCTATTATGAACGTTATTCATTTGATTTTGTGCGAACAAGACACGTCTATGAACTGGTTTCAAACCATCACGAACGTCGGGTAATGCACGACCTACGATTACCGACATCGAATACTGAAGGTATGCATCGCGCATTTCTTTGTTAATATCTATGAGGCTAACGCCCTTATTCTGATTTGCTTCCATTTACATAGCCTCTTTTATACGTCTAAGCCTTTAACTAATAATGCATTGTCGTGAATGAATTGACGACGTGGTTCTACGGCCTCACCCATCAAGACAGAGAATGTTTCATCTGCGGCAACTGCATCATCAATTGTCACTCGTAACAGAGTTCTGTTTTCAGGATTCAAAGTCGTTTCCCAAAGTTGCTCTGGGTTCATCTCTCCTAATCCCTTATAGCGTTGGATATAAATACCTTTTTTTGTTGATTCCATCACATGGTTATAAAATTCAGTATAGTTATCAAAACTAAATTCGGATTCACCCTGGATGATATTAACTGGCAATTTATTTACTGATTGGATCGAGTTCCAAATACTCATTAGCTCAATAATTTCTGGTGCATTCAATGAAGACGCTGAAAATTGGGTCGTCTTGCGTTCAGCGTATCGAACCGTAAACACGTCTGCATGAATTTTTCCGTCTTCATCTTTTTTCACAGAAGTTTTTACTTCAGTAATTCCTGAAGTTTGTTGATGAGCTTTAATCCAAATTTCAAGATTCTTCAGCTCATCTTCCAACTTAGATTCTGAACTTAGCGTTGCTTTAAGATCAGCAACTTTTGATAAGAAGTAGTAAAGTACATCAGTATCATATTTTGCCGACAAAGTTTTTAATAATGAGTTGAACTTTTGAATACCCAAAATCATTGTACGCAATTCTTGTTCAGAAGAATTTTTTCCCTTAAGTGTGAATGCGTTTAAACCGGTTTTCAAAAGATACTCGGTTAATGCTGCTTCATCTTTCAGGTAAGTTTCACTACTGCCTTTTTTAGCGCGGTACAAAGGTGGTTGAGCAATATAGATATAACCATTAGCTAAAGCATCTGGCATTTGTCGATAGAAGAACGTCAGTAACAAAGTTCTGATGTGAGATCCATCGACGTCAGCATCTGTCATGATAATGATTTTGTGATAACGAATTTTTTCTACATTAACATTATCTTTTCCAATACCAGTTCCCAACGCTGAAATCATCATTCTAATTTCTTCGTTTGAAAGCATTTTATCAAAACGTGCTTTTTCAACGTTAAGAATTTTACCTTTTAAAGGTAAAACTGCTTGTGTCTTACGATCCCGAGCTTGTTTTGCAGATCCACCTGCCGAGTCTCCCTCGACCAGATAAAGTTCGCAAAGTGCAGGATCACGCTCTTGGCAGTCGGCCATTTTACCTGGTAAAGATCCACCATCTAAAGCCGTCTTCCGACGAGTCAGATCACGTGCTTTACGAGCTGCTTCACGTGCCCGAGCCGACTCCACACATTTACTGACAATATTTTTTGCCGTTGAAGGATTACGATCCATCCAATCAGCGAGTTTTTCATTCACCAAAGACTCAACAATTCCTTTTACTTCAGTATTGCCAAGTTTAGTTTTTGTCTGACCTTCAAATTGAGGTTCGCGAACTTTTACTGAAATAACTGCCGCAAGTCCTTCACGAATATCTTCACCTTCAAGGTTTTGTTTTAAATCCTTCAAAAGATTCTTTTCGGTCGCATAGGCATTTGTTGTGCGAGTTAAAGCAGCACGGAAACCCATCAAGTGAGTTCCACCCTCGTGTGTATTGATGTTATTGCAATAAGTAAATATTGATTCCGAATATGAGTCATTCCATTGCATTGCGATTTCAACATCGACATTGTCTTTTTCACCGCGGAAATAAACGACATCGTTGTGCAATGGCTTTTTTGACGTATTCATGTAAGTGACAAATTCAGCAACGCCATTTGCGTACTGAAAATCTTGTTTTTTACCTGTGCGATCGTCTTTCAACGAAATATGCAAACCCGCATTTAGAAATGCTAGTTCGCGAAATCGATTTGCTAATGTAGTAAAATCAAAACTTAGAGTTTCGTCTTTGAAAATATCGCGATCTGGTTTGAAAGTGACTTTAGTTCCAGTGCGCTCAGATGTTTCACCTTTTTCAACAGCATGAAGAATTTTACCACGTTCAAAGTTTTGTCTCCAAACATGACCTTCACGATGAACTTCAACTGCACAACGAACTGACAAAGCATTTACAACCGAGGCACCAACACCGTGAAGTCCACCAGATACTTTATATCCGCCACCGTCAAATTTACCACCGGCGTGAAGTACAGTCATAACGACTTCAAGAGCAGACTTTCCATTTTTGTGAGCACCTACTGGAATCCCACGGCCATCATCTTCGACAGTGATAGATTCATCGGCGTTAATAGTTACGTAGATGTGCTTACAATAACCTGCCAAAGATTCATCAACTGAGTTATCCACAATTTCATACACAAGGTGGTGAAATCCTCTGAATCCAGTATCACCAATATACATACCTGGACGTTTTCTAACGGCTTCTAATCCTTCAAGTACCTGGATAGAGTCCGCAGAATAGTTTCCCTGAACTGCTGTTGAACTAACATTTTGATCTGACACATGCCCCTCACTAGCTAACTTTACGTAGTGATATTTCCATCCCTGACGTTCATTACGGAAATCTGATCGAGATTAAACTCGTCGGACAGATTAAAATCTGTAGTTGTTACAAAAATCTGTGTATTGATATCGTGAAGAAATAAAATCAGCGCGTCCCTCTTTGCCTTATCTAGCTCGGAAAGAACGTCATCTAACATCAACACGGGATACACTCCGTAAGCCTTCCTATGATACACAATCTGGGCCATTTTGAAAGATAATATGATCGCTCTTTGCTGCCCCTGGCTACAGAAAAATCTTGAGTCTTTTTGATTATATAGAAACACAATGTCGTGTTTTTGTGGCCCAACCAATGAAGTTCCCGAAGAGAGTTCCGCATCACGTAGTTCGACAATTCTTTTCTGCAAAGCATCGAACACATCGGCTTGCGCATAGCTCATCGCATTGTTTGACGAAATCAAATACTGAATGCCTAAGTCTTTAGCAGAAGTGCCTGAAATATAGGCCATCGCATGATTAAAGTCTTTATGGATTAAATTAAGCGCTTGGATTCTTTTGAAGGTCAGGGTAGCGGCCAACCGTAAAAAACTTGGCTCAAGGCTTTCTAGAAGCATTAGGGTTGAATCTTTTGGGGTATTACCTTCAACGTAGTTTTTTAAAATCTTATTACGAGTTTTAAGCGCTTTTTTGAAATCGAGAATCAGATCTGAATTATTTTTATCAAAAGATGACAAAAGATCATCAATGAGTTCTCTTCGTTGATCAGCAGCTTCTTTAATTGCTGAAAGACTTTCTGGGGAAAAGACAACAGCTGAAAATATTTTTCTTATCTCGGATGCCGTGACTCGTTTTTCATTTAAAAAAGTTTGTTTTCTAGATTTAAGTAAATTTAGTTTGATCACGTAGGCTAAATCATTCTGCGAAACACGAGCCGCTAAAAACGACTGCGCAGAATCATGCTTAATCAACGTGTGATTATCTGAATACCTAAACGAATCACCTTGAGTAAGCAAAAAAAGGGATTCTAGAATATTCGTTTTTCCTTGGCCGTTCTCTCCGACTAGTACATTTAAACGCGGAGAGAACTGGAGATCTGCATTCTGAATGTTTCGAAAATCACGAATGCGAACGGATTCAAAAATCATTAGATTCTCATTGGCATAACTACACAGGTATACGAGATATCACTGTGTGGTTTAATAATTCCCGGAGACAAATGATCTTTGAGTTCAAAATCGATGCTGTCATGATTCATTGAAACCAAGATATCTTGAATGAACTTAGCATTAAAACCAATTTTAATATCTGAGCCTTTGTAATCGATATCAAGTTCTTCAGTAGCATCACCCAGTTCTGGATTGTTGGATGAGATTTCCATTTTTCCAGAGGTAAAATTTAGCAACACAGCTTTTGATTTTTGGTTAGCCAACAACGATACTCGACGTAATGAAGTTAAGAACTTTTCACGATCTATGTGAATTCTTTGTGGCAATGCCTGTGGAATAAATTGTTGATAATTTGGATATTTACCTTCAATCAAACGAATCATCAAAGTTGTTGTGTTGTGTTTCAGAATAAATTGAGATCCTTCAATAGCGATTTCCACAGATCCATCCACACCCTCAAGGATCTTTTTGATTTCATGAAGACCTTTTCTTGGAATAATCACACCATGAGAAATATTTGATTTAATTTCCACAGATGGTTTGTGAACTAAAGACATTCTATGTCCATCTGTTGCGACCATTTTAAATCCAGCTTGTGGAGTTAATTCGAAAAATACACCATTGAGATGATAACGAGTTTCGTCTGTAGATACAGAGAAGATTGTTTTATCAATCATTTCTTTTAATACCGGAGCTTCAATTTGAATAAATGATTGAGAATTGTAGGTTGGGAAAATTGGATACTCGTCTGCACTGATCCCTACGATTCTAGATTTATATTTTCCTTGGCCAATCTCTAACCAATTATTTTCTTTTTTTGTTAAAGTGATCGGACCTTCGCCAAGTTCCTTTGCGATTTCAAAAAGTGATTTCGCGCTAACTGCAACTTTTCCATTGGTTTGAACTTTTGTTTTAACTTGGTCAGTTAATGAAACTTCAAGATCTGTAGCAAAAACTTTTACATTGTCTGTATCTGCTTCCAAAAGAACATTTACCAATATTGGCATTGTATTTCTTTTTTCAACAATGTTCTGAGTTTTTCCGATCAGGTTTAATAGATCTCTTTTTTCGATTTCTAATTTCATAAGTTCCTCTGTACTCACTGACCTTCTTATTAACTATTACTATTAATATAAAAATATAGTAGTAGTAGTAGGGGCGTGGAAAACCTAACAAATACTCTAAGTCTTTGTAAATACTAAAAAAGCTTTGTGGATATCGTTTGTGGGGGCTTCACTTCAATTCGCATCAATTTTGGGGATAACTTATATCCACAAAGTTAAACAAAGTTTTTCCACATCGATTTCCACAAGCCCAATTCACACCCCTGTGATATTGTGGATTCTACCTTCTAACTCTTCGATATCTCTTGCGAAATCTTGATCCTTTAACTGTAGACTCTTGACCTTACTTATAGCGTTAAGAACTGTCGTGTGGTCTTTACCGCCGTAAAGTTTTCCGATTTCGACCAATGATTTATCCATAAACTTTTTAATTAAAAACATAGAAACTTGGCGCGGTACCACAATTGGGCGCGCGCGCGTCGTACTTTTTAGATCTTGAACTTTTACTTTATAGTGATCCGCTACAAGCTTCATGATTTCTTCGGCGGATATTGTCTGCTGAGTTTCATGATTTGCTAAAATTCTTTTCACCAATTCTGAATCAATTGGAAGATCTTGAAGTTCGCTAAACATTCTAACTTTATTTAGATTTCCTTCGAGTTCCCGAATAGATCGTTTAGATATTCTTGCGATATACGAAACGACATCTTCAGGCACTCGAAGATTTTTTTGTTCAGCTTTATATCTTAGAATTGCAATACGCGTTTCTAAATCAGGCATTCCGATATCGACTATAAGACCACGCTCTAAACGTGTTCTACTTCGATCTTCAAGACCGTGAATATCTTTAGGCATACGGTCGCTGGCTAGTACGACCTGCTTTCTGCGATCGATAAATGTATTGATCGTGTGGAAAAACTCTTCTTGGACAGCTTCCCCGCGGGCAATGTACTGAACGTCATCGACTAACAGGATATCACTTTGCTCCCGGTATTTTTGACGAAATTTATCCATTTCATGACGACGAATCGCTGAAATACATTCATTCAAAAATCGCTCGGCAGAGATATATGTGATCTTAAGATCTGGAAATAATTCACGAATATGGTTTCCAGTGGCATGTAGTAAGTGTGTTTTACCCATTCCAACAGGCCCATATATATAGAGTGGATTGTAGTCATCACCGCCCGGATTTCTGGCAACATTGTAGCAAGCAGCATGGGCAAATTCTGAGTTTCTTCCTACGACAAAGGTCGAAAATAAAAATTCTGGCTTTAAAATATCTGGGGGACGTGGCTGTTGAAAGGATCCAATGTTGGCCCCAGACCTTTGGATAGTCGGTTGAATACCCTGAGATCTACCTAATTGTTGTTGAAGGATATCCGAGGCATGGCCATCCTCTAAATGAGAGTTATTATCGTTATTTGAGTGAGCATTTTTCCCGGTGACAGTAAACTCGACTTCGAACGGGGATTTGTAAATACTTGAAATTTCTGAATAAATCTTATCTAAAAGGTTTTCCAGGACAAAATAACGATGTAGTGCGTTGGGGACGCCAAGTATCAATCTGGGACGACTTTGAATATTCACGGTATCTAGATATTCAATAGGATCGAGCCACGTATCTAACAACTTATTGTTGTCATTACGACTTTTCATCTGTTGCTTTATCCGATTCCAGAATTCCGCATTCAATTCCACTAAAACTCCCGCGTCGACGCTTTAACTAACAAGCCCTGCCTTAGTTTTCAACAGTTGACCTTAATGCTGCATTGTGCTTTATTACGGCCTCACAGTTGGCAAACCTGAAACGTATTGCCGTAGGTTAAGAATTAGACGTATATACGTCGTAGTTATTAGGAGAGAACATGAAACGCACTTACCAACCATCAAATAAACGTCGTAAAACAACTCACGGTTTCAGAGCAAGAATGGCTACTAAAGATGGTCAGCAAGTGATCTCTCGCCGTCGCGCTAAAGGTAGAAAGCGTCTTACTGTCTCTGTAAGTGGAAAGTAATTCTCCATTAATTCTTAAGAGAAGTTCTGAATTTCTCTTCATCAAAGAAAATGGCAAGCGTCATTGGGTGAATAAGTGGCTACTCTTTAATTTTATAAAGGGTGGCCATTGTTTGCGTTTTGGGGTTACAGCTTCTAGAAAAGTTGGATCTGCTGTTGTTCGAAATAAGTTGAAGAGATGGACCAAAGAGTATTTCAGAGCTTTATCTAAGACCGGGAATGTTCTTGAAGCAGACATCAATATTATCTTTAAACCCATCGACCAAGGTTTTTATAAAGGACTCGGATATGAAGAGTTCAAAAAAGCTATGGATCGTGGGATCGAGGTTCTTCGAAAGCAGTCTTAAATGGTTGCTTTGGATAATCGTTGCCTCATATCGGACAATCGGTACCACTCATATGGGTGGAACTTGTCGATTCACTCCTCATTGCTCTGAATATGCATTCGAAGCGATGCGCACTCATTCTCCCTATTATGCACTCAAACTAATAGTAAGCCGAGTATTACGTTGTCGTCCGTTTGGAAAATATGGATACGACCCGGTTCCGCCTTGCTGTTCTGGAGACCATCAACATGAATAATAACGAAAAACCGTCGTTCTTTGATCCTCGTACTTTGATCGTAGTTTTAGCTGTCGCAGGTATCTATCTTGGATGGCAGGTTTATCTTCAAAAGAAGTATCCAAATTATGGAAAACCAGCCGTGACTAATCAGACTACTCAGTCCGAAAGCGTGAATACAAAGGCTGAAGAAAAGTCTGTGAACACGGAAGCTACAGTGGGTGCAGCAAATTCTACAGCTGACTTAAACAATACAAATCCTGCTAGTTCGTACACGCCAGCGATGTTTGAATTCAAATCAGAAAAAATCAGCTTCTCTTTGAATTCTTTGGGTATGGGTTTAAAAAATGTCACGATCAATCACTACACAGATCATGATAAAAATCCTATAAAAATGGCGGTTAGTGATAAGAACGATTTGTTTCAATCACAGTTAAATAGTTCTGCGGCTCCAATTCCTTTCTCTGTAAATGAGTTAGCTCCTGGGCACTATGTCGGGACGGCGAACATTAACGGAATGGAAATCACACGCGAATTCAAATACATCGCTGAAAACAATAGTTTTTCGAATAAATTCACAGTCAAAAATCCAACTCAGGAATTTTTGGCTGGTTTGTCGATGATCATTCCTGATAAAACATTGAAACCAAAAAGCACATCGTTCTTATTTCCATCAATGGAATTCCAAGATTTTGTCATTGAAGAAAATGGCAAGATCGAGACAATTCACATTATGGGAGCTAAAGAAAATATTAATAAAGAGGTTTCTTCTTCTCCGCTAATCGCAGTAAGTTCACATTATTTTGCGTCTTCGGTGTTAGATAAATCAGACCTTTTGCCGAAAGTGTCTTTAACTGCTGATGTGACTACTCATGAAGTATTAGCTAAATTGAACTATGTTCCACCTCAACTTAAAGATCAGTTTTCATTTGAACAAATTCTTTATGTTGGGCCTAAGTCAATGGAAGCATTGCAGTCAGTTGATACTCACATGGCCAAAGTTATTGATTTTGGTTTCTTTGGATTTATTGCAGTTCCTCTTTTACATCTTTTGAAGTTTTGCCACTCGTTAGTAGGTAACTGGGGTTTTGCAATTATATTCCTTACGTTGATTGTTCGCTTTATTGTGCTTCCGTTTAATATCATGTCTTTTAAATCAATGAAGGCTATGCAAAAGATTCAGCCGGAAGTTCAAACGTTGCGTGAAAAATATAAAGAAGATCCAATGCGTTTGAATCAAGAAATGATGGCATTAATGAAGCGCGAAGGCGCTAATCCACTTGGTGGTTGTTTGCCAATGTTGCTTCAGATTCCTGTTTTCTTTGCACTATATAAAGTGATCAATTCAAGCGTAGAGTTGTATCAGTCTCCGTTTATGTTTTGGATCACGGATTTAAGTGTTCATGATAAATTTTATGTTCTTCCAGTTTTAATGGGTCTTTCGATGTTCTTGCAGCAGAAGATGACTCCAACAACTATGGATCCAACACAGGCTAAAATTATGGCATTTATGCCGTTGGTATTTAGCTTGTTCATGTTGAATTTACCGAGCGGTCTTACGCTGTACATGTTCGTAAGTACTTTGTTTGGTATTACTCAGCAGTTTTTGATGATGAGAGATAAAAACCCTGTTTCTAAATAGTTTGATTATAGGAGGTAAAGATGGGTTTCTTTAGTAAGCTTTTCGGGGGGAAAAGCAAGAGTGCCGGTAGCGAAGTTGAAGCACTCGTAACAGAGACGTTAGAGGGCATCATTTCCAGAGCCCAGTTCGATTTGAAATTCGAGATTCATTCTTCTAAAGAAGACGATGGATCTGCGGTTTTAGCTATCGACTTTTCTGGTGGTGACGAGGAACTTCTTAAAGATAAAAAGGGACAAATGTTGGATGCATTTCAACTTTTGGTTAAGCGTGTTGTTCAGCACAACTTCCCTGAAGATAAGACAAATATCACTGTAGATTGTGGCGGATACCGTGAAGAATCTGCAAGTGCGTTGATTGAAAGGGCTGAAAACCTAAAAGCTATTTGCATCGAGCAAGGAAAAGCGGTTTATTACCGTGCTCTTCCTCCAAAAGACCGTAAGGTCGTTCATCAGTATCTTGCTCAAGATGCTCGTGTTAAGTCTCGCTCATTGGGTGAAGGTTTGTATAAAAAAATTAAGATCTATCCTGCCAAGGGCAATGCTGGAAAAGATCAAGGTCAAGAGGACTCTACCTCTGCGGAGTAACCATGTTTTTGAATAACCGTGATGAAGATACTATTTGTGCAGTTTCGACTCCACATGGTGTTGGTGGTATCTCGGTAATTCGAATCAGTGGTCCAAAGGCGCTTGGTGTTGTATCACCAGGCGCTTCTTTTTTGCCAAAAGAACCCGAATCTCACCGGGTTTATTTCGGGAATTTTCGAAATCAAGACGGCGTAGTTTTAGATGAAGTATTGATTACCTATTTTGCTAAAGGGAAGTCTTTTACAGGCGAAGAAGTGCTGGAAATTTCTTGCCACGGAAATCCGCTTATCTGTCAGGCTATTATCAACGAGTTGATTGTCTTGGGTTCGCGACCAGCGGATCGAGGAGAGTTTACTTATCGTGCGTTCATGAATGGCAAACTTGATTTAGTTCAAGCCGAATCTGTTTTGGCTTTGATCGAAAGTCAAAGTCAGTCAGCTGCTCGGATGGCCCTTCGTCAGTTGAAGGGTGGTCTATCTGATAAATTGGATTCAATCGAAAATGATTTAACATGGGTACTAGCTCACATAGAAGCGGGGATTGATTTTGCTACAGAAGGTATCGAATTAATTTCGAACACTGAGGTAAGCACTCGACTTAATAAAGTATCTTCGGAACTGGGTATATTAATCGGTTCTTTTAAAACCGGCCGGGTACTAAAAGATGGTATTCGTATTGTGCTAAGTGGATTACCCAATGTTGGGAAGTCTTCTTTGTTAAATAGTTTCCTCCAAGAGGATCGTGCCATTGTTACCGATATTCCAGGCACTACCCGAGATGTTATCGATGGAGATACTCAGTATAAAGGTGTGAAGTTCACGGTTATTGATACTGCGGGTCTTCGGGATTCTGCTGATTTTGTTGAAAAGCTGGGAATTGAAAGAAGTTATCAAGCTCAAAAAGATGCAGATGTATGTCTGTTCGTTTTTGACGTAAATGCGGGTATTTCTGATTCGGAGCTAACTATTTTAGATGGTTTTGATCCTGATTTGACCTGGATTTTGGGCAATAAAACCGATATTTCGGGGCAAAAAATAGGTAAAAATGAGCTAAAAACCCTACTAAAAGAGGGTAAATTTTATAAAAAAATCGCTGATTTTGATCAATTTTTCGAAAGAAAAGTGTTCTTTGTTTCGGCTCTTGATAAAACAACTCGGCCCTTGGTGTTTGATAGCCTTATTTCTGCTTTTGCGGATATGCAGGCTGAAAACACAGTTTTAGTTTCCAACGCACGCCATTTTGAAAATTTGAATCGTGCGCTTGAAAACATTGATCGGGCTCGGCAAATGGCAATCGATGGCGCAGGGGCAGAGTTCCTGGCCTTTGAACTTAAAGACTCGTTGATCTGTATTCACGAAACTTTGGGTAAGCGATTTGACGATCAAATTATGGATAGAGTTTTTAAAGAGTTCTGCATCGGAAAATAATTATGAATACAAATTTTGATGTCATTGTAGTTGGTGCTGGTCATGCTGGTGTCGAGGCTTGTCTTGCAAGTGCTCGGCTTGGCTTACAAACTTTGATGATTACGACCAACTTAGATCGCATTGCTTACATGAGCTGCAATCCTTCAATCGGCGGATTGGCCAAAGGCCACATGGTTCGCGAGATCGACGTTCTTGGTGGCGAGATGGGATTGGCCGCAGATGAAACATGTATTCAATTTAAGCGACTTAACTCTTCGAAAGGACCGGCAGTTCGAGGAACAAGAGTTCAGTCTGATAAGCATAAATACGCCAAGTACATGACTGATGTTCTTTATTCGACTCCAAATTTAAAAGTACTTGGTGGCGAAGTTAAGCGATTGATTTTAGAAGGATCGCAATGTCGTGGAGTTGTACTTCAAGATGGAAGTCAGATTTTTGCGAAGTCGACAGTGATCACTACTGGAACCTTTATGAATGGAGTGATGCACGTTGGTCTTAAACAGACTGCTGGCGGTCGGATTGGCGATCAAGCTTCTATTGGTTTGTCGGATCAATTAAAAGAGTTTGGTTTTGATGTTAAAAGACTAAAGACAGGAACGCCGGCTCGTTTACACAAAGATTCTATAGATTGGTCCAAAACTATTGCTCAATACGGCGATTCTGAATTTTATCCTTTTAGTTTTAGGTCTGAACGCAAATTTAAACTTCCTCAAGTTGCATGTTATCTAACTAGGACGACTCCCGAAACCCATGAAATTATTCGTAATAATTTAGACAAGTCGCCGATGTTCTGTGGATTAATCGAAGGCTCGGGACCTAGATATTGTCCGTCAATTGAAGATAAAATCACTCGGTTTGCAGATAGGGATTCTCATCAAAGTTTCCTAGAGCCCGAGGGTTTGGATACTGATTTGATTTACCTGCAAGGCATTTCGACTTCGCTGCCAGAAGATGTTCAAGAAGCCTTCTTAAGAACTATTCCTGGGTTGGAAAACGTCAAGGTCGTACGATATGGTTATGCTGTTGAATATGATTATATTGAGCCGACTCAAATTTGGCATCGTCTTGAGACTCGTCCTATTCAGAATTTATTTTTAGGCGGGCAGATTAACGGTACTTCTGGTTATGAAGAAGCTGCTGCACAAGGTTTTGTAGCTGGAGTGAATGCTGCGATGTCTGTTTTGAATCGCTCAGAGTTTATTCTAAGTCGTGATCAGGCTTACATAGGAGTATTGATCGACGACCTAGTAACGAAGGGTACAAAAGAGCCCTATCGTATGTTTACTTCTCGAGCGGAGCACCGACTTGTTTTAAGAGAAGACAATACAATCGATCGTTTACATGGTCTTTCCAAAGAACTTGGTTTGATGTCACAGACGGCTTTAGACAAATTGGCCGATATCAGTGTTCGCCGAAAAGATTTAAGTGAAAAGCTTAAAGCGACAAAGCTTTATCCGACTAAAGAGAACACAGAAAAGATTCGTAGCATACCGTCTCCAGATTTAACAAAGTCGTTAACTTTCCAAGAGTTCCTTCGTCGTCCAGAGATTACTTGTTCACATTTAAAGGCGTTCGACTTTGAAGTTGATGAGGATCCGAATGTTCACGAAGCGGTAGAAATTGATGTTAAATATTCTGGATACGTAAAACGCCAAATGGAGCTTATTGAGCAGTCTAAAAAGTCAGAAGAAATGCTATTACCAACGGACTTGAATTACACTGATATCAAGGGACTTTCTAACGAAGAAAAAGATAAACTTTCTCGCGTTAAACCTAGGACATTAGGCCAAGCTCAACGCATTAGTGGTGTAAATCCATCGGCAATTCAGGCTATTATGGTGTACCTAAAGGGTCATAAAAAAGAGGTATCCAGTGGTAGACAGCAACAGCCAGGAATCAACGATTAGTCATTGGAGAGTGGAAGAGTGGTTTCCAGATTTAAATCAGGATGTCACTAAGAAGCTGAGAATTTTTCACGAAGAGCTTGTTAAATCTAATAAGCTCTTGAATTTGGTTTCGATAAAGAGCCTCCCATTTGCTGACGCGCTGCATTTTGCTGATTCTATACTTTCGTCTCGTATTATCGTTCGGCATAACCCCCAAATAAAAGAGATTTACGACTACGGTTCTGGTGCGGGTTTTCCAGGACTTGTGTTTGCAATTCTTAATCCTAGCATACAAGTTCATTTGGTTGATATGGACCCTAAGAAGATAGAGTTTCTGAATTTAATTATTTCTAAAGTTGGTATTAAAAACGCATCTTGTATTCAAAATCAGATTGAAGCCTTGCCAGAAGGTAGCGTTCAGTTCTGTATGACTCGGGGATTTGCGAATATTTCGCGTACTTGTATGGCGGCCCGTAAGTCAGTTAAAAAGGGCGGTGCGCTTTTCCATTTGAAAAGTGAAGAGTGGGCTCTTGAGGTGTCTGAAATGCCTTCGCAGCTTTGTTCTTTATGGGCGCCGTCTTTGGTGGGGGATTATAAACTTCCTATTGGGGCTGTTAAGTTCTCTGTCGTGAAAACAGACAAGATTCAATAATGTTCCACGTGGAACATTAGTGACCTCCACCCGCAGGAGCTGCCTCTGCGGGTTTTTTTGCGCCTTCTTCTCCTGGAATTGGAATTCCGGCTTCTTGCATACGCTGTTTGACATCCCACGAGCGTTTTGCGTTTCTCAGGCGCTCTTCGGTTTTGTATTCTTCGAATCCAGCCGAATCGGGCCAGGGTTTACCCGATTTGAAGGCTTCTTTGTAGAGTTTCTTTGCTTCTCGTTCGCGAGCTTTAGCCGCGAGTTCAAAATATCTTTTCTCTTGTTCAAGTTTGGTGATTTTCGCTTCGGTGTCGTAGACCCTTTTCGAGGCGTATTTAATTTGACCGGTTTGAGGTTTAACCTCTGCCAATTCCTTGCGGAAGCCTTCGAGCTCTTTTTTGGCGGCCTCTACGGCCTTAGATGTTTCATCCGCTTTTGCGTTCAAGTCAGCAAGAATTAGATCTTGCTTGTAGGCATTTGGATCCGCTTTCTTTTCGCAAGCAGACAAAAAAACTAAAAATAATGGCAGAATCAGCTTCATTTTATGCATAAATCACGTTGTTCCACGTGGAACATCGGAATATTTCAAAAAAACATAAGAAGAAACTTGTATCTTTGAAAAAAATGCAGGATTTTCTATGTGCTCAAGGAGGAATCATGGCTAGAACAATATGTATTGCCAATCAAAAGGGTGGAGTCGGTAAAACGACTACTTCTGTAAACCTAGCGTCTGCGCTTGCGACTCTTGGTAAAAAAGTGCTTCTTATCGATATGGATCCTCAGGGAAATGCCTCAAGCGGTTTGGGTATCAAGCGCTTTGAATCCCAAGATAACAACGTTTACCACGTCCTTATTGGTGAAAAAACATTAGCAGAAACATGTGTAAAGACCAATAATCCTAATTTATTTGTCTCTACAGCAAATCCCGACCTTGTTGGGGCAGAAATTGAACTTGTAGACATGCCGCAGCGTGAATATCGTTTAAAGCAAGCGATTGCCACTGTTTCGGATCAGTTTGATTTTGTTTTGATTGATTGCCCTCCTTCATTGGGTCTTTTAACCCTAAATGCCCTAACGTCAGCAGACAGCTTTTTAATTCCACTTCAGTGTGAATATTATGCGCTTGAGGGTTTATCACAGCTTTTAAATACGGCGGGTTTAATTAAAAAGAACTTAAATCCTCAGCTTCATATTGAGGGCATCGTTCTTACGATGTTTGATACTAGAAATAACCTTTCACACCAGGTTGTAACTGAAATTCGGAATCACTTTGTTGATAAAGTCTTCAGCGCAATCATTCCAAGAAACGTACGCCTTTCGGAAGCGCCGTCTCATGGACAATCTATATTTGAATACGATCCAAAATCCATTGGGGCACAAAAATATTTAGAACTAGCTAAAGAAGTTGTGCAAAGAAATGAAATAACAACACAGAATACTCAGCAAGCGCCCAAACAAGATACTTACGAGGGAGATTTAAATGTCTGATATTCTGAATGATTCATCAAACAAGAAGAAGGGTCTAGGCAGAGGCTTGGGTTCATTGCTTGGCGGGCCGTCTGGCAGCGCAGGAATGCAATCAAGTCTTCAAGCGAATGCGTCTTCCACTCCCACAACATTAGCAGATTTAAACAAGAAAAATGATATGAGTAATGGCGCTGGAGCCGTTTCAGCTGGACCCGTTGTGAATACTCCAATGGCTACTCAGGCTATTCAGCAGTCTGCTCCACCTCCAGCTGCGGCACCCGTGAATCCTGAATCCAAAATCTGGCAGGTTGCAGTAGATAAACTACAACCGGGACAATTTCAGCCTCGCCGAGTTTTCGATAAAGAGGCTCTTCAAGAGCTATCTGTATCAATTAAAGAGAACGGAATTCTTCAGCCGATCGTGGCTCGAAGAATTGAAAGCGGAAAGCTAGAAATCGTAGCGGGTGAAAGACGTTGGAGAGCGGCTCAATTAGCAGGGCTTCATGAGGTTCCTGTTATCCTGAAATCTTTTGATGACAAGCAAGCCCTTGAGTTGGCGATCATCGAGAATATTCAACGTGAGGATCTAAATCCGATTGAAGAGGCAGAGGGCTATGCACGCCTGATCAGTGAGTTTAAGCTTTCTCAACAGCAGGTGGCAGATCGGGTTGGACGGGACCGTGCAACTGTAGCAAATGCAGTGCGTGTTTTAAGTTTGCCGAATGAAGTCAAAGAGTTGATATCAAATAACGAACTTTCTGTTGGGCACGCCAAGGTCTTGTTGGCATTGAATGATCCTCAAAAACAAATCCAATTAGCGAAGAAGGTGATCAACGAAAAGATTGCCGTTCGGAAACTAGAGAAAATGGTTCAGGCCGAAAACCAACCAGGAAAATTGGACCAGGCTGCACCTACATTTGATTCGGGGATTAAGACTAGATTGATCGCCGGCCTAGAGGACGAGCTTCAAAAGCTATTTGGAACGAAGGTATCTATTGATTATACCAATTCAAAGGGTAAAATCAGTGTACATTTCTTTTCAGATGATGAACTAAGTGAAATCGTAGATAAAATGAGAGCAGGATGCCAGAAGTAGTAAACTCCACCGCCCAGCCAACAGATCTTTTAGCCGGTCACGTAACCGCAATTTTGGATTCGGGAACCCAATTCGAGGGAAAGCTCAGTTTTGAGGGGACCGTTCAAATTGGGGGTCTGTTTAAGGGCGAAATTTTTACTAATGACACCCTAGTTATCAATGAGTCTGCGACTGTTATCGCACAAATTGAAGCTGATACTATTATAATAAGTGGCCGGGTAGAGGGGAACCTTTTTGCCCGCCGCCGCGTAATTATGCACCCTCCGGCTGTTTTTAAAGGAACGGTGACGTCCCCATCGTTAAGAATTGATGAGGGCGTTGTATTCGAGGGCGCTTCATATATGCCTAAATCTTAGGCTTATCTTTAAAAAATCCTTTTAACTTGACCATTTTGCTGGCTCAATGCTAATCCCGTATCGCTAATAAAAACAATAGGGATTTCAATAAAATGGAAATACTCCAGCAAATTGGTGTCAACCAAACATCGCTCATTCAATTTGTTCTTTTCTCAATCGCAATGCTTTTCTTAACGAAGGTTGTGTTTTCAGGTTACGCGCACGCATTAGAAGAGCGCGAAAACCGCACAAAAGGCGGAGAAGATTTAGCTCTTGAGTACAAGAAAAAGGCCGTTGAGTTGCAAGCTCAATACGAAACAAAGGCTCGTGAAGTTGCCTCTGAAATTAAGACTATCTTTGATGGTCACAAAACAGACGCAAATTCAAACTATGAGTCTATCGTTGCTGATGCTCGTAGCAAAGCTGAAACTCTTATCAATTCAAACCGAACGCAACTAACTTCAGCTGTAAATGCAGCTGCTTCTGATTTAAAGAATCAGACAAATGCAGTTGCGTTGGCCATCACTAATAAACTTCTAGGTAAATAAAGAGGATATATATGAAATTGATGGCGACACTTATTTTATTATCTCCTGTAATGGCATTGGCGGCCGGTGGCCACGATGCCCATGGAGCCGGTCACGGAATGCCTACGACCGTAATCTACCAAGCGATCAATCTAACTATTTTGTTTGGTGGAATCATTTATTTTGCTAAAGACGGCATCAAGCAGTTTTTTGCAGATAGAAAAGCTGCATACATTGATGCTGCAAAAAAGTCAGCTAGTGCACGAGAAGAAGCTGAAAAACAGTTTGAAGAAATGAAGGGCAAAATCGCTCATTTAGAGGCAACTTATGCTTCTTCAATTGCCCAGGCAAAAGCAAATGCTGCTGAACTTAAAGAGCAGATGATTGCTGATGCAAATGCTATTGCTAAACGGATTAAAGAAGAAGCTGAGTTAACCGTTAAGCTTGAAATCGAAAGAGCTCAAGTTCAACTTAAGCAGCAATTGCTAAAAGACTCTATTGAAACCGCACGCATGGTGCTTTCTAAAGACGTCAATGCAAATGATCACCAGACTCTTCAGTCTCAATTCACTAAAAATATAGAGGCGGTAAGATAATGAGAGTTAATGAAGTATCCAAAAGATATGCAAAGGCTCTTTTAGCTGCGGCTAAACAGAAGGGTCAGGATTCAAAAGTAGCTGGTGAAATCATCGCTGTTGCTAAAATTGTTTCTGCAGATTCTCAGATCAAAGAATATTTTGCGAATCCAATGGTTGCAGTTGAACAAAAAATGACTGCAGTTAAAACAGCATTTGAAGGAAAAGGTTTGTCTGAAGAAGTCACAAACTTATTGCTTCTATTGGCTGAAAAAGCGCGCTTGGGATTGGTAGAAGAGATCGCAGAAGCCTATCAGGCACTTGTTGATTCAGAGCAGGGTATTACTCGCGGGGTAGTTAAGTCTGCTCGCCCGATAGATGCCTCTGTAAAAGCTGAATTGGAAAAGAAAATTGAACAGGTTTTGAAAAAGAAGATCGTTTTAACGTTTCAAGAGGATGCAAAACTTCTTGGAGGCGTAGTTGCTCATGTGGGCGGCTGGACATTCGATGACAGCATCGAAACACATTTGAAAAAGATTAATGAAGAACTAAATAGGAGAGCTAACTAGCTATGGAAAACACAAACATTCGCGCAGACGAAATCAGCCGCGTACTAAAAGATCAGATCAATCAGTACAGCAAAAAGATTGAAATTAGCGAGACAGGTTCCGTTCTTTCTGTGGGTGACGGTGTTGCCCGCGTTTACGGCCTTGAGAACGCAATGGCAGGTGAACTTGTAGAGTTCCCTAACAACGTATTCGGTATGGTTTTGAACCTTGAAGAAGGTCACGTTGGTATCGTTATTTTCGGTGAAGACCGCCACATCAAAGAAGGCGACATCGTTAAACGCACCAAGAAAATCGTTTCTGTTCCTGTAGGCGAAGCTCTTCTTGGACGTGTTGTTGACGCTCTAGGAAATGCGATTGATGGCCGTGGCGCAATCGTGTCTCAACACTCGCGCGAAGTTGAATTAAAAGCTCCTGGTATCGTTTACCGTCATCCAGTTGAAGAGCCTCTTCAAACTGGTATCAAGGCAATCGATGCTTTGATTCCAATTGGTCGTGGTCAGCGTGAGTTGATCATCGGTGACCGTCAAACTGGTAAAACAACAATCGCTATCGACACTATTATCAACCAAAAAGGTCAAGGCGTTCATTGCTTCTACGTAGCGATCGGCCAGAAACAATCAACAGTTGCATTGATCGTTGAAAAACTGCGTGCAGCTGGTGCTCTAGACTACACAACTGTTATCGCGGCAAACGCGTCTGACCCAGCTCCGCTTCAGTTCTTGGCTGCTTACTCTGGTACAGCGATGGCTGAATACTTCCGTGATACTGGCAGACATGCTTTGATCGTTTATGATGATTTAACAAAGCAAGCACAAGCTTATCGTCAGTTGTCTCTTCTACTTCGTCGTCCTCCAGGACGTGAAGCATATCCAGGCGACGTATTCTATCTTCACTCTCGTCTTTTAGAGCGTGCTGCTAAACTTTCTGAAGATAAAGGCGGCGGTTCATTGACTGCGTTGCCAATCATCGAAACTCAAGCGGGCGATATCTCTGCTTATATCCCAACTAACGTTATCTCTATTACTGACGGTCAGATCTTCCTTGAATCAGACCTATTCTATAAAGGTATCCGTCCTGCGATTTCTGTTGGTAAATCAGTATCGCGCGTTGGTGGTGCGGCTCAGATCAAAGCGATGAAACAAGTTGCTGGTTCTATCAAGCTTGAGCTTGCTCAGTTCCGTGCAATGGAAGCATTTGCTGCTTTCGCATCTGACCTTGATAAAGCAACTCAACAACAGTTGGCTCGCGGTCGTCGTTTAGTTGAAATCTTGAAACAGCCTCAATACGCTCCAGTTAAAGTTGAAGAGCAAATCGCTATGATTTTTGCTGCTACTGCTGGTTACCTTGATGCTTATGCTGAGTCTGAAGTTAAGACTTACGAAAAATCAATGATTGAATTCTTGAAGACCAAGCACCCAACTGTATTGACTAACATCGCTACTAAGAAAGCAATGTCAGACGATATTAAGGCGGCTCTTAAGGCGGCTCTTGAAGAATTTAAAGCGATTTTCCAACCTGCAAAGTAATTGGTGTTAAATGGCTAGTTTGAAGGATATCCGGGCTCAGATTGAGTCCACAAAAAATACTCAGCAGATCACCAAGGCCATGAACTTGGTTTCTGCAGCGAAGCTCAGAAAGGCGCAGAACAATATTGTTAACATGCGTCCGTATGCGCACACGCTCAGAAAGGTGATCGCTGATATTGCTGTGACCAACAAGGTTTCACATCCGCTAATGGAAAAAAAGGCGGAAGTGAAAAATGTATTGTTGGTAGTGATCAGCTCGGACCGTGGTCTGTGCGGAGCATTTAACAGCAATATCATCAAGTTTGCTGACAACTATAATATCGAAAATAAATCGAAGTACGAAAAAATTGATTTCTTGATCATCGGTCGTAAGGCTTACGACAGCTTGACCAAGAAAGGTATCAAGCCCGTCGATTATATCAATAAGCTTGATAAGGATATTTCGTATGAACTTGCTTCTAAGATTGCTGGCAAAATTTTGGCAGATTATCAAAGTGGCGAGTACGATGAAATCAGAATCGTTTATAACGAATTCAAGTCGGCGCTTAGCCAAGTTGTTGTTTGTGAGACTATTTTGCCAATTACGGCAGAAGAGACTTCGCACAATGAAACAGCGGGCTTTTCTAACGACATGATCTTCGAACCTGCTCCTGAAAAAATCATTGAACAGCTTCTTGTGAAGCACTTTGATCTTCAGGTGTACAGATGTATGTCCGAGTCTGTTGCTTCAGAACATGGCGCTCGTATGACTGCTATGGAAAATGCGACAAACAACGCGAAGGAAATGATTCGAACTCGAACTCTTACTTATAACAAGTTAAGACAAGAGAAGATTACTACGGAATTGACTGAAATCGTATCAGGTGCGGAAGCACTTAAATAGGGAGCTTGATTAAAATGGCTAACGGTAAAATTAAACAAGTAATGGGTCCAGTAGTGGACGTTGAGTTCGAAGGCGGAGAGCTTCCTGCTATTAACTCTGCACTTCGTGTTTCTAACAAATTTATCTCTGAAAAAGAGTACAACCTTACACTTGAAGTTGCTCAGCACTTAGGTGACGGAGTTGTGCGTACTATCGCGATGGACCAAACAGAAGGTCTTGTTCGCGGTGAAAAAGTTATGATCACTGGCAACATGATCACTGCTCCAGTTGGACGTGGTGCTCTTGGCCGTATCATTAACGTTGTTGGTGAGCCTATCGATGAAATGGGACCAGTTGATGCTAAAGAGCAATGGCCTATTCATAGATCAGCGCCAAAGTTCGAAGATCAAGCAACTTCTGCTCAAATGTTAATGACTGGTATCAAGGTCGTTGACCTTTTGGCTCCTTACGCTAAGGGTGGTAAGATCGGTCTTTTTGGTGGTGCGGGTGTTGGTAAAACAGTTCTTATCCAAGAACTTATCCGTAACATCGCTACCGAGCACGGCGGTTTCTCTGTATTTGCTGGTGTCGGTGAGCGTACTCGTGAAGGTAACGATCTTTGGAGAGAAATGAAAGACTCAGGCGTTATCTCTAAGACTGCGCTTGTATTCGGTCAGATGAACGAACCTCCTGGAGCTCGTGCTCGTGTTGCTTTGACTGGTTTGACAGTTGCGGAATACTTCCGTGACGTTGAAAACCAAGACGTTCTTTTCTTCGTTGATAACATCTTCCGCTTTACTCAAGCGGGTGCTGAAGTTTCTGCCCTTTTGGGTCGTATCCCTTCTGCCGTTGGTTACCAACCAAACTTGGCAACAGAGATGGGTGCTCTTCAAGAGCGTATCACTTCAACTAAAAAAGGTTCGATCACTTCTGTTCAGGCCGTTTACGTTCCTGCGGATGACTATACGGATCCAGCTCCTGCGACAACATTCACTCACTTGGATGCAACAACAAACTTGGATCGTGATATCGCTGCTATGGCGATCTTCCCTGCGGTTCACCCATTGACGTCGACTTCACGTCTTTTGGATCCAACTGTAATCGGTGACGAGCACTACAAAACTGCGCGTGATGTACAGGCTCTTCTTCAGCGCTTCCGTGAGCTTCAAGACATCATCGCTATCTTGGGTATGGACGAATTGTCAGACTCAGATAAATTGGTGGTATCTCGTGCTCGTAAAATCCAAAGATTCTTGTCTCAACCATTCTTCGTTGCAGAGCAGTTCACTGGTCTTCAAGGTAAATACGTTGATATCAAAGACACTGTTAGAGGCTTCCGTGAAATTCTTGATGGAAAACACGACAGCTTGCCTGAACAGGCGTTCTACATGGTTGGAACTATCGAAGAAGCTATCGAGAAAGCTAAAAAACTTCAGGCGTAAGCTTGAAGTTTTGGGAAGGGTGCCATGTTTAAATTAACAATCGTAACTCCAGAAAAAAGACTGGTCCTCAATCAAGAGATTGAGGAGGTAACACTTCCTGCTTTTAAAGGTGAATTGAACGTACTTCCTGGTCATGCTCCAATGATCACAACTCTTGAAACAGGAGTTTTGAAGTGGAAGCTTAAAGGTCAAGAAGCGCAAAAAACCGCTGCGATCAGCTGGGGCTACTGCCAAGTGTCTGTCGAGGGTGTAAACATCCTAGCGGATATTGCAAAGCTACCAGAAGAAATCGATCTGGCTTCTACAGAAGAGCTAGTCAAGAATTCCGAAACAAAATTAGGTGGTGAAACACTAAATGATGTCGAGTGGAATCAAGTTCAGCGAGAACTTGCTTTGGCTAGAGCTTCTATTGAGGCCTTACCAGCGACAAAAAAAGTTCACTAAGCGGGACTTCAATTATAATTAGATAGCAGAGCCCTTAATAAGCTCTGCTATTTTTTTTGGTGCTGATGTGTGTGGAAAATAGAGATCAATAATATCGGCCGAAAACTCTTTAGAAATGCGCGCAGGCGATCCTAGGTTTACTCCTACGATTCGCTTATTGGAAATCCGCTTCTTTATTTCATTAAATCTTTGAATACTTTGTTTTGAAAACAAGATCGACACAAAGAAATCACAGGAACTATTTTGTTCAACCTTATCAGCATCGACTACTCGATATCCTTTTGACAGTCTATCCAGTTCCGCAACAACTGCTTTAGCAATAAGGCTTTTGTCATTAATTAAACAACCATGGGCCTTTTTGGGAATGTGTCCAATTTCATCCTGAATGTGTTGATCGACGATTTTTTCGTCAAGAGCCAGTAGCTTTTTGGAATTCCAATCTGGCCGTTGTTTTTGTTTGTTGATATTTAAAAATGACTTAACGAAGCGGATTCTTGAAATCTTTTCGTCTATCTCTTGAATTGAAATCTCGCCGCTTTCTATGCCTTTTAGAACTCGGTCAAAGGCATTTTTTTGGTCTTGTTGGGAATAAGAAAGCATAACGATATCGGCGCCGGCCTGGAGCGCTAAGAACGCAGATTCTGAAGAGCTTAAAACAGATTTAACACCGTTCATTTGAAAATCATCAGTCACTATAAGACCTCGAAAGCCAACATCTTTGCGAAGATATTGTATGACCTCTTTAGAAAGGCTGGCGGGAAGAGGCTTGGAGTTAAAGGCTGTGTAGTGAAAATGCGAAAGCATTATAGCTGAAAATCGTCCCAGCTTAGCGAAATCAAAGAAGGGCGTCATCTCTGTCGAGCGAAGCTTGTCTAATGTCTTATCAATTGTTGAAGCATGATGGTGAGGATCCGAGGTGATATTAAGGCTGCCCGGAAAATGTTTTGCAGTGGGAATAACTCCATTCAGAATCATTTCCTTTCCGTAGGCATAACCAAACTGCGCCACGGCCCTAGGATCACCAGAATACGATCTGGTTGAAATAAATGAGTCTGCATTTGTGTCTACTAAATCTAGGACGGGTGCGAGGTTCAAGTTGATTCCCGTATTGGCAAGAATAGACGCAGTTTCGTCAGCAAAAACCTCCACCGAGTTTTTCAATTCAGCCTTGCCAAGACTTTGTGCGCTTGGAAGTCTTGGAAAAATAGGAATGCGACTAACGACTCCACCTTCTTGATCGATCGCGATTAAAGGCGAAGGCAACCCAGATTCTTTCAGGACCGAGTTCAACTGTTGGGTTAGCAATAAAGTTTGTTCTGGTGAAGAGATGTTTCTTTTAAAAAGTATAAAGTTACCAAATGGATAGTCGGCAAGATGAGATTTGAGTTCAGAGCCCACTTCTTTACCTGGAAAACCAATGATAAATAATTGGCCGATCTTCTGTTTCAGAAGAGCATCCGAAGAATTCTGAGCAGTACCTAGGGCTGGTTGACGGGCTAGAATTGCAATCGTTAAAAAAGCGATGATGGCCATGACTCTAACGATTGGGCTATGATTATCCATAGATAGAGGATAACAAAAGCGATGAAACATCTGACGAACTATTTTTTTATATCCATATTTTTCGTCTTAGGTCTTGCACCAAAGGAATCAAAAGCGTCGGAAACTGTATATGAAGAATTAATTGAAGTCGAGCAAGAGGTCAGCCTGTTGGATCCGTACAAAGTACGCCGTGGCGATAGCGGAGCCATTTTTAATATCGACTATGTTTCGATAACCCCTAAAGATTACCTTTCAACAATTGGCAACGTTGGTTACGAAGAGCAATACGGATCATCAGCGATGACTGGTATTGAAGCATCGTTGATGTGGAAAAGAAATTGGCAGCCGCTTTCGTTTGCGATGGGCCCCTTCTATCAATCAATATCGGCGAATAAATCTACTAATGACATATCAATGGATACCTACGGGATTGCAGCAAGGTTCATATTAGATGGAATGAGTGATGAGCCAAGGTGGTGCCCATTCGTTAACTTAAGTTTATGGCAGGCAAATATTAATGAGTCCTCTGCAAGCGATTCATTTTCAGGTTCTATTGATGTCGGATATTCTTGGAAGGCAGGCCTGCAAATTCAAATTGATCAGCTGGACAAGAGCACGGCCGTGGCCGCATATACTGACTCTGGTTTGCAGGCGACTTTTTTGAGTCTTTCAATTGGTGCCAATGGTGGCGGATTTTCCGAAGACGATCCTGCGATTGAAACCCAACCCGAATTCGGAGCTGGGTTAACTTTAGAGTTTTAATCAAACCATTCGCTGCAAAATTCCAAGTTCTTCGTAAACAGCAGACCAGGTAATGCTAGCCATGCGAATGTTCAAACGGTTATCCGGAGTAATAGAATATTTTTTACTTTCTTTCACAGCCAGCTGAATGACCGTTTCGGGCTTTAAAGCAGTGTGTTCTGTAAAGATCAAAGAAACGGTTTTTAAACCTGCGCTGATGTCGCGAATTCCAAGCTCTTTGCACTGTCTTCTTATCAACATTAAACCCATAAGGTTGATCGTTGCTTCAGGAAGAGGTCCGAATTGATCGCGAAGTTCGTCCTCAATTTTGTCAATGTCTTCGGTAGATTCGATTTCAGCCAAAGCTTTGTAGTAGCTTAATCGGATTCGTATATCCTTAATATAGTCTTCAGGTATCATCGCAGAAATGCGCAGATTTATCTCGGGATCTAATTCGAGTTGCTTTCCTTTTTCGCCCTTAGCTTCAGCAAGCGCCTCATTTAATAGATCCATATAAAGCTCGTACCCGACGGAATTAACGTGTCCTGACTGGTCCTCGCCAAGAATATTTCCAGAGCCGCGAAGTTCTAAATCATACTGAGCAATTTTGAACCCGGAACCCAAGGCGGTGTTTTCCTGGATGATTTTTAAGCGCTCTTGTTGCTCTTTATCTAGTTTTCGATCCTTCGGCATTATGAGATAGCAATAGGCCCGAGTTTTTGATCGACCTACACGTCCGCGAAGTTGATATAACTGAGAAAGGCCAAACATATGGGCTTGGTCGATAAACATTGTATTCGCCCTTGGAACGTCCATGCCGGATTCCACAATTGCAGTACAGATTAACACATCAATCTCGTGATGGAAGAAGGCCAGCATTGCTTTTTCAAGCTCGTGTTCTTCCATCTGCCCATGCGCAACCTGAATTCGAGCCTTAGGAACGATTCTTCGGATTTCGTCAGACAATTCATAAATCGATTGGATTCGATTGTGAATAAAATAGATTTGTCCACCACGGGCCATCTCTGATTCGATCGCCTTGCGAATTGTTTCTGGATCAAACTTGCTGACAAAGGTTCGGGTTGGCAACCGATCAACAGGAGCTGTGTTGATAATGCTAAGATCACGAATACCTGCAAGTGCCATATTTAGCGTTCTTGGAATAGGAGTCGCCGAAAGAGTTAAGGTATCTACAGAGTTCTTCAGTTTTTTGATTTTCTCTTTATGGGTGACGCCAAACTTTTGTTCTTCATCGATAATTAAAAGTCCTAGGTTTTTAAAGTCGATCGAGTTGCCTAACAGCTTGTGTGTCCCAATGACAATATCTACCTTGCCATCCTTCATATCTTGAATGGTTTTCTTTGCGTCTTTGTCTGGAACAAATCTATTCAGTACGCGAATTTCAACAGGCCAACCCGCGAACCTTTTTTTGAATGTTTCGAAGTGCTGAAAAGTTAAGACCGTCGTTGGGGCAAGAACAGCGACTTGTTTCATAGCTTGAACGGCGAAAAAGGTCGCTCGCATGGCCACTTCTGTTTTTCCAAAACCCACATCGCCGCAGACCAATCGATCCATGGGACGAGTGCCATCAAGATCTCGAGCAATATCGTAGATAGCACGAATTTGATCTTGGGTTTCTTCGTAGGGAAAAGAGTTTTCAAATGCCGTGATTTCGTCTGGCTTCCACTTGAAAGGGGGTCGATGGAGTTCGGCTCTTTTAGCATAGAGCTTCAGAAGATCTGATGCGATATCTTTTAGAGCGGACTTAACTTTGGTCTTTGTTTTCTCCCACCCGGTTCCGCCGAGTTTATCCAATACAGTGGTCGTGGCCCCGCCAGAAAACTTTTGAAGCTGCCCAACTCTATAGACGGGAAGATAAAGTTTATCTTTGTCTTTATATCCAACCTGAATAAATTCTGAATCAATCCCGTTTATGGGCATGATTTTTAGGCCTTCGTAGACTCCAATACCGTGCTTTATGTGAACGACAAGATCCCCAGGCTTCAAATCCCCAAAACTAAGTCGGCGCGCTTGTTTTTGAAAGTCTTGGCTGGCAGAGCTCTCTTTAGAAACACGTTGCTTTTTGCCCCAGAAGTCTTCGTCTTTGATAAAGATTATTTTTTCTTCGTCTAAACGAAGCGACTGTAAAAGTTGGCGGGGTATAATATGAATAAGGTTTGCGTCGCGGTCTTGTTCTTGAAGCCACGTGTCCCACTTGTATTCATCATCGACCCTTCGCTCAGTGGTGAAGTTCATTTTTTCTAACATCAAGCGCAGGCGTTCGATGTAGGATTGATTTTTTACCCCGATAAGAATTCGATATCCTTCGGCTTTCCATTTCTTTAGCTTAGAGTCTGCTGCCTCGATCCACGGTTCCGAGCCGGGGGTATAAGAATTTGAAATATTCGCAAAGTCGTTAAGTAAATGGGTTTTGTATTCGATTTGTACTTCGGCAGCCTGACTGTCTTCGAAGTACTCTAATGTCGAAAAATAGATAGATCGTGTCCCTGTTGGAAACTCAATCTTTTCGAACGGAGAAAAGAACAAATCTAAATCGGGCCGAATTAAATTACTTCCCGAAGATTGAAAGTCATTTTTGAGTTCGGAATAAAGCTCGTCGGTTTTCCTGGAAATCTCAACTGGGTCTATAACCCACATATTAAAGGCCGATCTAAAATGATCGGTGGCGTGTGACAAATCAGGATAGAAATAGGGAAGTTGGAACTCTATGCCGGGAAAATCTGTTTTTAGAACTAGTGAACGAAGCATTTCATCTGCTTCGGATTTTTCAACATTTCTATTTTCTAAATTTCGTCGAACTCGGGTTAATAGCTTTTCGATGTAGTTATCATCGAAAATATATTCTTTAGCTGGTGTTAAAATGAAATCATTAATTTCATCTAAAGAGCGCTGAGTTTCTGAGTCGAAGTTACGAATGCTTTCGACTTGATCGCCGAAAAGCTCGATCCGGACGGGCTGCACAGAATTTGGAGGAAATATATCTACGATTCCGCCGCGAACGGCGTACTGCCCCAAGTCCTCGACCATGGGAGCAGAGGAGTAACCTAACTCATTTAAATATTCCGAAATGTTTTCGGGTAGCTCATCACCGCGTTTATAAATTCGAGATTTATTTGTTAAAATCTTCACTGGCAGGGTGCGCTGCATTAATGAAGTCGCAGAAGCGATGAAGACCTCGCCAGGCTTTGCTTGTTGGGCTCGACTTAAAAATCCAACTCTTTGCGCTGAAACCAAGGGATTTGGAACCAAGCTTGAGTAGGGGCTGACGTCAAACTCGTTGAACACACAGACTGTGCGCAGTGGGTCGAAAAATTGAATTAGGTTTTTAATCTCCAGGGCCGTGGCATGACTATCAACAACAACAAGATGCGGCAACTCATTGATTTTTTTTGAGTAAGTTAGAGACAAGAAAAAGGCGATGCTCAGTGAAGAGGATGTGCCAGTGACTTGCACTCGAGCTTTTGTTTGCTCGAAAGCTCGCTCTAAGATGGATTCTAATCTTGTGTGATAAAGTTCGGCTTTCATAAGTTGCGACCATCTTGCCAAATCTATCGCTTTGTTTCCATTCATATTTCTTGGTTTTTAGACGTGCTGCGGATATAACAGTAGAGTTGCAAACATTTTGAAAAACAAACCCAAATCAGGAGGGCTGTGTGCCACTTGGTGGAGTCATATTCATCACGATCTTCATTGCTATCTTTGGTCTCATTCTTGTGAACCTAGCCAAGCTATTTGGCGGCGCAAGCAAACACGATGCAGTTCAATACGACACTTATGAGTGTGGTATTCCTGAAATCGAAAAGAAGGACACAAAAATTTCAGTTAAGTTCTACTTAACTGCGATTTTATTCATCCTTTTTGATATCGAGATTATTTTTATGTACCCATGGGCGACAACGTTTCGTGAGTTTATCGCGGCGGGGATCGGAACCTATGCATTGGTATCGATGCTTGTATTCATCGGAATATTTATCTTTGGCTTGTTTTGGGAAATTAAATCCAAAGCATTGGAGTGGGATTAATTTATGACAATGGGTAATGATGTCTTTGAAATTGCAGTTAATTGTATCAAGCTTGTTTTGATATTCTTAATGATTGTGCAGGCTGTGCCTGTGTTGGTTTGGATTGAGCGCCGTGGATCGGGCTTTATTCAAAACCGTTTTGGTCCAAACCGCGTAGGACCACTAGGACTCACTCAGCTTCTTGCTGATGCTGTAAAGTTCTTAACTAAGAAGAATGACTTCGTGCCAACGAAGGCAGTGAAGTTTCTTTTTTATGCGGCTCCAATTTTTGCATTGATTCCAGGGGTTGTCGCGTTTTGTGCCATTCCACTTTCTTCCCCAGTGGCGGTCGAGGCCTTTCAAATGTTTGGCCAAACTTGGGGACCATATAACTTTGCAATCCAAGGTTATGATATCAATGTCGGAATTGTTTTTGTTTTAGGCATCTCATCTTTGGCTGCTTACACAATTTTGATGGCGGGATTTGGCTCGGGAAATAAATTTGCACTTATGGGCGCACTACGTGCATCGGCACAAATTATTTCTTATGAGTTGGCGCTGGGTCTTTCAATTGTTGGTGTGATTTTACTATATGGAACATTCAATCTTCAGGAAATGATCGTAGCCCAGCAGGGAACTTTGAATTTCAATTTCATGGGCTACCACATTACTTCTGATTACCTTCCAAACTGGGGTATTTTCTATCAACCGATTGGGTTTATTTTGTTTTTTGCTGCTACTTTTGCAGAGTCTAACCGTCTTCCATTCGACTTGGCCGAAGGCGAAGCTGAATTGGTTGCGGGATTCCACACAGAGTACGGTGGCTTTAAATTCAATATGTTCTTCATCGGCGAATACGCGCACATGATGATTGCGGCGGGCTTATCGGCTGTATTCTTTTTCGGCGGATATGGTATTCCCGGCATGACGTTCGATCAAGTGCACCAATGGGCGGCAACAATAGCCTCTTCAGCGACGGGTGTTAGTGCATTGACGGCCTTAGTTCACTTCCTTTCATTTAACATCAAGTTTGGCTTGTTCTTATGGATCTTTATCTGGGTTCGATGGACATTGCCTCGATTTAGATATGACCAGCTGATGGATTTGGGTTGGAAGACAATGCTTCCATGGTCTTTGGCTAATACGATGGCCACAGCAATCATGGTCTACTTGGCAACTATATAAGGAGTATCCAGTGACAGCAGATGCATTTCTATTTTGGTTTTTAGCTATTATTACATTAGTTAGTGGTCTTTCGGTGGTGCTTTTAACGAACCCGATTTATTCGGCCCTTTCATTAGTAATGACAATGGTTGGTGTTGCGGGTCTTTTTGTTACTTTAAATGCTTACTTCATCGCCGGAGTTCAGTTGATTGTTTACGCTGGAGCCGTCATGGTTCTTTTTGTCATGGTGTTAATGCTGTTCGATTTGAAACACGAACTTAAAGCATTTACTCGTGGTAAAGTAACGGGCGCAATTAAGATCGGTACAGCAGGCATTTTTGCTGGATTGGTTGCAGGTGCGATTTCTGCTTCGGTCAATTTGATTCAACAGGCGCCAGCTGATTCAAACCCAGTATTAAATACGGGGACTGATGCCACGAAGCCGCTGGGTCAACTTTTGTTCACTAAATATATTTTTGGATTCGAAGCTTTGGGCGTCCTTCTTCTGGTAATTGCAGTCGGCACCGTAGCTCTTTCTCGCAGCAAAGGCGGAACTCATGCAAAGCATTGATTTCGTAAACAACATTGGTCTTACTCATTATCTAGTCTTAGCGGCCTTTTTATTTGTTACTGGAATGGCCGGAGTTCTTCTTCGCAGGAACATGCTTGTTTTGTTGATGTCTATTGAATTGATGCTGAACTCGGTCAATTTGACTTTCATCGCGTTTAGCAAATTTCTTGGCTTGCTAGATGGCCATATTATGGTCTTTTTCGTTATGACAATTGCTGCCGCTGAAGCGGCTGTTGGTTTGGCGATTGCAGTATCAATCTTTAAACGTTTTAAAGAAGTGAATATCCGCTTCTTCGAACACTTGAAAGGCTAGGAGATAAGGATGAATCATTCTTTGTTAATTGCTATTCTTCTTTTGGCCCCATTTGTTGGATTTTTGATCAACGGTGTCCGCTTTAGATCACAAAATGCCAATCTTGCTGGTGGTATCGCTACGGCGGCAATCTTTACATCCTTCATAAGTGCGGTACTTTTAGTTACCGATCTAGTTGGGATGCCCGAAGAGTCTCGTCGTATTTCAGTCAGCTTCTTCGAGTGGATTGCAATCGATACTTTTAAGGTCAATGCTGGGTTTGTTGTCGATCAAATCAGTGCGATCATGATTCTGATCATCACTGGTGTTGGAACCTTGATTCACTTGTTCTCGATCGGATACATGCACCACGATAAGGGCGTTACTAAATATTTTGCTTACCTTAACCTTTTCGTATTCAACATGTTGATCCTAGTTCTAGGTGATTCATTGTTGACCATGTTTGTAGGCTGGGAAGGCGTTGGACTTTGTTCTTATCTATTAATTGGATTTTGGTTCACTGACTCTCAGAAGGCAGCAGCAGGTATGAAAGCCTTTGTTACCAACCGGGTTGGTGATGCGGCTTTCTTGCTGGGAATGTTCGTTCTATTCATTACTTTCGGAACTTTAAATTTCCACGAATTGAATGCATTGGCTCCAACAACAGTGGAAGCAAGCTGGTTGGGTGCAGCGACTCTGGGCACTTTATTCTTATTTATTGGTGCGACAGGTAAGTCGGCTCAGATTCCATTGTACGTTTGGCTTCCTGATGCGATGGCAGGTCCGACTCCTGTTTCTGCTTTGATCCACGCGGCGACGATGGTTACTGCCGGCGTCTATATGATTGTTCGTTTGAACCCAATGTTCTTGGCGGCTCCAAACACAATGATGGTCATAGCGATTATCGGCGCTTTAACGGCGGTTCTTGCAGCAACAATCGGCATGACCCAATGGGATATTAAGAAGGTTTTGGCTTATTCGACAGTATCTCAACTAGGTTATATGTTCTTGGCTTGTGGTGTGGGTGCTTTCGGGGCAGCAATGTTCCACTTAATGACTCACGCATTCTTTAAAGCATTAATGTTCTTGGGATCTGGTTCGGTAATTCATGCTATGCACGAAGAACAAGATATACGGAAGATGGGTGGGCTTAAAAAGTACATGCCGATCACGCATATCACTTTCTTCTTTGGTTGGTTGGCAATTATCGGTATTCCTCCATTTGCCGGTTTCTTTTCGAAAGATGAAATCTTGGCCTATGCGTTTTTCTCTCCACAAGGACATACTCTTTTGTGGTTGGCCGGAGCTATCGGTGCGACTTTAACAGCATTTTATATGACAAGATTAATGGCGTTGACCTTCTGGGGCAAATCACGTGTGCCTTCAGATATTCACCCACATGAGTCGCCTGCATTGATGGCTATTCCATTGGTTGTTCTTGGAATTCTTTCGATTATTGGTGGATGGATTGGTATTCCTCATGTGATCGGCGAACACCTTGGACATATTCCAAACTTCTGGGAGCATTGGCTACATCCATTAATCAAAACTGTGCCTGGTATCCAGCCATTTGATGCGGGTACAGAGTGGGCTTTGATGGGTGCATCTGTGACTTTGGCAGCGATTTCGGCAACGGTGGCTTATACTTTCTACGTAAAAAATCCGAAAGCTCCAGAGAAAATTGCTCAGTCTATTAAGCCGGTTTACGAATTGGTTAATAATAAGTACTTAGTTGATGAACTTTATTTTGGCGCGATTATCAATCCGCTAGTTCAGTTCAGTAAAAATCTTTGGTACTACGTGGATGTTCACTTCATTGACAAGATCACTTATCTTGCCGGTGATTTGGTGAAGGGTGGCGGATCATTGGTTCGCTCTCTTCAAAACGGTAATATGCAACAATATGCTATGTACGTTGGTATCGGCGTAATTGTAGCCCTTTCATTTGTGTTGATGAGGTAAAAGATGATTCTCAGTTCAATCGTTTTATTGCCATTAGTTTTTGCTCTGATAATCGCTCTTTGGCCTTCTGAAAAGGGTTTGCGTCCTTTAGCAATGGGTCTGGCGGTTATCGAGTTTATTGCCAGCTTATCTATTTTCCAACATTTCGATATGAACTCTGCCGGCCTTCAGTTGGTAGAGAAACATATGTGGATCGAAAGATTCGGAATTCAATACTTCCTTGGAATTGACGGTATTTCGTTGTGGTTGGTTATTCTGACTACGTTCTTAACTCCGATCATTATTCTGGCCAGCTGGAAGTCTATTGAACATCGAATTAAAGGTTTTCACGTAGCATTGTTTGTTCTTCAAACGGCAATGCTTGGAACATTCCTAGCGATGGACGCAGTTTTCTTCTATGTGTTCTGGGAACTTTCACTTGTGCCAATGTATTTCATGGTCGGTATTTGGGGTGGTGCTCGTAGAATTTACGCAACTGTGAAGTTCTTCATCTATACGATGGCTGGTTCGGTCCTTATGCTGATCGCAATCATCTACATGATGTATATGACCCAGGCAGTAACAGGTAATATGTCAGCAAGCTTGTTGGATTTTTATAATCTAAACATACCATTTGTTGGCGGTGATTTCTTAAACGCTCAGACATTGCTTTTCTTTGCTTTCGCATTGGCATTTGCAATTAAAGTTCCTGCCTTTCCGGTTCATACATGGTTGCCTGATGCTCACGTTGAGGCGCCAACACCAGGTTCAGTTATTCTGGCTGGTGTAATGCTTAAGATGGGTACTTACGGCTTCATGAGATGGGTTATTCCTTTGTTCCCTGAGGCTGCAGAGCATTGGGCTTGGTTGTTCCTGTTGATTGGTGTTGTGGGAATCATTTACGGAGCGCTTGTGGCTATGGTTCAACCTGACATCAAGAAGCTCGTTGCTTATTCGTCGGTATCTCACATGGGTTATATTTTGATGGGTCTTTTTGCATTCAATGCTTATGGAATGCACGGTGGACTTTATCAAATGCTAAACCACGGTATCTCTACGGGGGCACTGTTCATTTTGATTGGTATGATTTACGAGCGTACTCATAGCCGTGAAATATCAAAATACGGTGGCTTGGCTTTGGCGCTTCCAATTTATACTATTTTCTTTTTCATTATTACACTTTCATCGATCGCCGTTCCGATGACGAACGGATTTGTTGGTGAATTTTTGATCTTGTTAGGAACTTTCAAAGCGGCTCCAGCATTTGCTTATTTTGCGGTAACGGGCGTAGTTCTTGGTGCCGTTTATATGCTGTGGATGTTTAAGCGAGTATTCTTTGGTGAAAAGGGCGAGCTGGTTAATGACCCTCATCACCCACTTCACGATTTAGATAAACGCGAAATCGCAGTATTAGTTCCAATGGTTGTTATGGTGTTTTGGATGGGATTATTTCCAGGACACTTTATGAAGTTCAGTCAAAAGAGTATTGATCATCTAGTTGGCAATCGCGCTAACTATAACTTAGTCATTGCAGGCCAAGAGCAAACTCCTGCTGCGGCGACGGCAAGTGAATCAGTAAATTCAAATACGGAGGCTCCGGCTGCTGAAACTGCAAATGCTGGGGTTGGGGAGTAGTTATGAATGTTACAGTTGGTTTAAGCGATATCTTATTAATCTCTCCGATGATTGCGCTGTTTTTGGTAAGTCTTTTGCCAATCACAGTGAAAGTTCTTCGTGGAAATAAAGAGCAACCAGGCATTGCAACTTTAACTCAAGGTTTGTTGGGTTTGATTTTGGCGGCTGGTTTAATGATCGTCTTTGGTGGTTCTGGACAAACAGCGTTTAATGGTTCTTTGCTGTTTGATGGCTTGTCACAGTGGATGTCGTTGATTGCATTAGCTGCTGTTGGATCAGCAATGGTGTTGATGTACGAAAATCCGGCGACAAAGGGAAATCAGTTTTCGGAATTGATTTTCTTGGCAATGAGCTCGGCACTGGGAATGTTAGTACTGATCACGGCGGTTGATTTATTAACAGTCTTTATTGGCCTAGAGATGATGTCGTTACCGTTATACCTAATGATTGGTATGAGCCATGAAGAAAGACTATCTAAGGAATCAGCGCTTAAATACTTCGTTTTGGGATCTTTTGCTTCGGCGTTGTTCCTTTACGGTGTTGCTTTTGTTTTTGGTTCTTCTCAATCAACAAACATCATCAACCTTCTAGACAAAGCGCCGGAATTGATCGCTGTAAACAAGCTTTTTGTTCTTGGTATTACATTGGTTATTTTAGGATTTTGCTTCAAGGTTTCAATGGCTCCGTTTCATGCTTGGACTCCAGATGTCTATCAAGGAGCGCCAACACCGCATACGGCATTCATGGCTACCGCAGTAAAAACGGTTTCTTTTGCGGCTTTTTTAAGAATTGCAGCGACTAAAGTATTCGGTGGTAACGAGCAGCTTTTTGATTTTCTTCAATGGATTGCGGTCATCACAATGCTAGTTGGAAACATGGCTGCTATCATTCAAGGAAACTTGAAACGAGTTTTAGCGTATTCATCTATTGCGCACTCTGGATATGTTCTAGTCGGAGTTATCACGGCAGGCGTAGCCAAAGATGGTAGTTTTGGAGCATCTGGTGTTATCTTTTACTTGCTAAGCTACACTCTTATGACTTTTGGTGCCTTTGCCGTAGTTCATATGTTGGAAAGATCCGAAGGACATATTATCAATGTTGAGGATTTGGCTGGACTTGCAAAGAAGCGACCAGTTTTGGCTCTTTGCTTGACTGTATTTATGCTTTCACTTGCAGGTATTCCACCTACAATTGGATTCTTTGGTAAGTTCTATATGTTTACTGCAGCCATTGGCCAAGGACTTATGTGGTTGGCAATTTGGGGCGTTGTGAACTCTGTTATTAGCGTTTACTACTACCTACGACCTATTGTTGTGATGTACATGAAAGAGGGTGATGCAGACGTTGCTGAGCATTCTTTGAATGGAACTACAATTGCAGTTGTTGCCACCGCAATATTAATTATTGTTCTAGGGTTGGCGTCAGGGCCTCTTTTCCAACTGGTAGAGAAGTCTTTGAGTTAATAAAAAAAGGAGCCGCAAGGCTCCTTTTTTTATAAGTTGTGCTGTCTTAAAGCACTAATTCCTGCCTTGAAACCGATGCGAACAATGCGCTCTAGTATCTGAGGATTCAAGCTGAAGTGATCCACAAAAAACATTTCGTAGTTTTGAGGTCGGGGGGCAATGTATATATGATCCACATTGTTTCTATAGTTTAAGTTTCTTTTAAAGATTCCAAGAACTTCCGATTTAACTTTCCCATCGACGTTTTGCGCCTCAAGATAGGCATCAATTTCGTGATAGGTCTGATCCAAATCCGATCTAAGCTCTTTGGCGCGAACAACTTTCTGTTGAAGCGTTTGATAAAGCGCCTGATTCAATATGACCGGCACTCCATATTTGTGCAAAGAACCCATTTCTTCAGTAAAGTGATACGGTTCCATGGAATAGGAGGCGATAACTAGATCCGCGCCTTGATCTTCGGCGATATGGGTCGACATGGTTTCCCGAATTTCACCATCATAGTAAAAGATTTCTTTTCCATCCTGATTGTTAACTCCATAAGGAGAAAAAACGGGTGGAAGTGAGGTCGAACAAGCGACAGCCTCACTAATGGGTGCATAGTTGATGTACTTTGTTGTGCTTGTTTTTGAACTCTTTTCCCATGGTCCAAATATCGCTTTTCTTGTGTGGTTTAGTTGGGTGGCAACGATGTAAAGCTCAACCCCAAGTTTCGAAAAATCATTTTCTAAAAGTGCATGTCTTCGAAGATACTTTTCCATTCCTTTAGTTGAAAACAGCCCGTTCAATTTCAGCCCATTTTTTAGCATGGCTTCTAAACCACCGGTGACTAAAGATTTATTAAGAAGGGTGTCGGGAATGAACCGAAGTAGGCCTCGTGAGTTCAAATTGAAAATAGATCTGTAGCCAAATGGTTTAAGATACTCGAGGTCATTTTTATCGTAAACAGCGTTTTGTCCTATTCCGAGTTCGAAAGCGTTGATGAGTGATTCAACATTATATCCTGCCGATAGAATAGCTGCGATGAAAGCACCAGCACTTGAGCCCACATAGAGCCGTATAGTCTTTGGGTCATCCTGGGGAAATCTTTGGTGAACGACGGATTTAGGTCCGCCCGCGAATTTAAATCCTTTTTCCTGAAGTGCTAAACACACGCCAATATGATAGGCCGCAGCTTTAATTCCGCCGCCGCTTAAAACCAAGGCAATTTTCTTTTTCTCGGCAATTTTCATAGGCTTATCATACCTTGACCATGTGGATAGGCAATGAATAACCAAACAAAGGTCGAGTTTATATATCAAAAATTTGACAGCAGACTTTGGTATGTTATCGTGAATATCCAGATGGCTAAGGGTGTTTCCACCTAACCCCGAGGCCCTAAGTAGGTGAAATGACGACGATGAATATGTGGTTACCCTTAACTGATTACTCAACAAAGTACAAAGTGAGTGTGAGCACACTTCGACGTCGCATTAAGTCTGAGGACATCCGCTTTCGGTTAGATGATGGTAAGTACTTTATCATCGACGAGCCGATCGACTCTCAAGCCAAAGGGCATCGCCCCTCCCTAAGTAGCGAAAGCGCAAACTTTGGAGTGAGTCAGAACCAGCAGATGAAGTTAGCGCCTACGGAAGAGTCTGTTCTTGATGTAGCTAATCGTCTTCTTTCCGAACTCAAGCGTGCTTACACCTTGATACTTGCGGAAAAAGAAGAGCAGATGTTGTTACTTAAAGAAGAAGTTTCTGATTTAAAAACATTAGTTCGAGTCCTTGAATCAGAAAATGATCGCCTTAAAGGATTCAAACAGTAAAGAATCTAAATTGTTGTTGTTGTAAAATAAAACAAAAGGACCTGGTAACAGGTCCTTTTGTTTTTATCGCATCCACTTTTTTAAGGTGGTTGGGAGGGGCGATGTTAGGCTGCAAGAGCTTTTGATTTCTTTTGCTCTTTTTTGCCTGGTGCTTTTTTGTGTGATCGCTCAGTTTTCTCGAAGACCACTGCAAAAACTTCGTCTAAATTTTCAGCCAAAATAAAGTTCATTTTGTCTTTAAATTGCTGAGGGATATCAGCAAGATCCTTTTGGTTCGCCATCGGGATAATTACATTAGTAATGCCCTGATTTAAAGCTGCCAAACATTTCTCGCGAATTCCGCCGACCGGTAAAACACGACCCTGTAGGGTTACTTCACCTGTCATTGCGATATCGTGGCGCACAGGAGTCTCAGTCATCAAGCTCACAAGAGCTGTTGTTAGAGTGATACCTGCAGAAGGCCCATCTTTAGGGATAGCACCTGCTGGTAAATGCACGTGGATATCAAACTTTTCAAAGAAATCTTCCGGAATTTCTAGCTCTTCCATATGCGCACGAGCATAACTCATTGCTGCCTGGGCTGATTCCTTCATGACGTCGCCAAGTTGGCCCGTCAATTGAAGATGACCTTTTCCTTTCATTTTAAGAGCTTCGATCATCAAGACTTCGCCGCCAGCCTGTGTCCAAGCTAAACCTTGAACAATTCCGACCATCGAGTCAGAGACCTTATCATCACGCAAGAAACGTGGAGGACCTAGAAGCTCTGGTACTGTTGTCGCGTTGATTTCGATGAACTTTGTTTCGTTCATTACAACCATTTTCGCGACCTTACGGCAGATTGAGCCCACTTCGCGTTCAAGGTTACGAAGACCAGCTTCGCGTGTATATCCTGCGATTAGATATTTGATACCTTCATCAGTAAATTTGATGTTTTCGCTTGTGATACCATTGGACTCGATTTGGCGATCGATCAAGTGCTTACGGGTGATAAGCATTTTGTCATTTTCGGTATAGCCAGGGATATTGATGATTTCCATACGATCACGCAATGCTGGTGGGATGTTCTCTAGAACGTTCGCAGTCGCAATGAACAATACGTTTGAAAGGTCAAAATCCACATTTAAATAGTTATCGCGGAAAGTTTGGTTTTGTTCAGGGTCAAGAACCTCTAGCATTGCTGCTGACGGATCGCCTCTGAAGTCAGAACCTAACTTATCGATTTCATCCAAAACAATAACAGGGTTGTTTGTTTTGCACTGACGAAGAGCCTGAATTACTTTTCCTGGCATCGCACCAACATAAGTACGACGGTGACCACGAATTTCAGCTTCATCCTTAACGCCACCCAAGGCAATTCGGTGATACTCACGTCCCATTGCTTTTGCGATTGAACGACCAAGTGATGTTTTACCTACTCCTGGAGGTCCACCGAAGCAAAGGATAGGACCCTTCATATCATGTTTCAATTTTCTAACCGCTAAAAATTCAAGGACGCGGTCTTTAACTTTCTGAAGATCGTAGTGATCGTCATCAAGAATTTCTTTGGCTTTAACTAAATCTAAAATATCTTCAGTTTTCTTAGCCCAAGGTAAATCAACCATCCAATCAAGATAAGTTCTTACCATTGTCGCTTCCGAAGCATCTGGATGCATTCTTTCAAGACGACCCAATTGTTTAAGGGCTTCTGCCTCTACCTGTGTCGGCATTCCAGAGTTGATGATCTTCTCTCTAAGTTCATCCATTTCTTCACCTTTAGAGTCGCCTTCGCCAAGCTCATTCTTTATAGCTTTCATTTGTTCGCGAAGGAAATATTCTCTTTGAGTTTTCGACATGTCTTCTTTCGAGCCAGAACGCATCTTTTGTTGTGCTTGCATCACTTCAAGTTCTGCAGCTAACAATTCGTTAACGAACTTAAGACGAGCAACTGGATCATATGTTTCAAGAACTTTTTGAGAGTCTTGAACTTTAATTCCAAGATTTGATGCAATTAGGTCTGCAATGCGACCTGGATCATTAACATCATCAAGGACTAAAAGAATATCAGGAGATAGAGGTCTGCCAAGAGCGATGATTCTTTCGATGTGCTCTTTTGCAGTTCGAATCATAGCTTCAGTTTCAATTGCTGACACAGTTACTGGAGTGTCCTCAATTTTTTCCACTGAAACTTCAAAACTTGGGCTGGTGCGGTTAAAGTTTTTAACCTGCGCTTTAGCTACACCTTGAATAAGAATTTTAACTCGGCCATCAGAAAGCTTACGCATTCTCATGATCATAGCCACAGTTCCAACCGTGTAGATGGATTCAGGCGTTGGGCTGTCCTCGGAAATATCTTTCTGAGAAGCCAAGAAGATCAGTCTGTTTTTTGCTAGTGCTTCTTCAACCGAACGGATTGAAGTCTCTCTACCGACAAAAAGCGGAATGATCATGTAAGGAAATACCACGATGTCACGTACAGGTAACATGGGCAGCGTCTGAGGAATATCCATTACTTTATCGTCGAAACTCATACATCTCCTCCGCGTCTTGCGGGTCAACTTGCTGTATGAATCTGATCGGGTGTGACTGTGAAAACCTTGAATAAATAATAAAAAATTGGACTGACATCCATGTCAGCTAGACTCGTCCAATGAGTGGTTTAAGAGAATTTATTGCAATTGAGAGCCAGAAATTTCTAGATCTTCTTGGCATTCAATACATAGGGCTGTGAATGGTCTGGCCTGAAGTCTGCGAGTAGAAATTTTTACTCCGCATTCTTCGCAACAGCCATAACTGCCATCAGCAATTTTTGCTAAAGCGCGCTCGATAGCAAATAAAGCAAGGCGATCTTTTTCTAAGAGCAAAATAGAAGTGCTGTTTAGAATATCATTCGTGGCAGAGTCTGCTTCATCAGAAGAAGTTTCTGCATTGGCTTGTTCAGATTTGAACTCTTGAGACTTATTTAGAATTTCTCCTTTTTGATTTAAAAGAGACTTTCTTAAGTTTTCTATATCTAGTTCGTGCTGTTCGGTTACGTTCATCTTTACCCCCCCGCAATGATGAGTCTTGGCCGAAATTTAAGTTGTATATTGCGGGGGAAATGAAAAGTGTCACTAAAAAAGCACTGCGTGATTAATTAACGCGCATATCTCTTCTGGAATGTTTCACGCAGCTCGGCACCCTCTATAGAAAGCCGCGTCCAGGGAATCGCTAGCAGACGATCGATCTCGATAGGCTCCTCAGTTTCTTCGCATATACCAAAGATGCCTTGCTCTATTCTTGCAAGAGCCATCTCGACCTCGAAGAGCTGACTGCGCAAACGCTCTTGATTGACTAGAAACGAGTGTTCTTCCATGTGCGCCGTTGATTGGTCGCCTTCGTCGCCGGATTTTTCAGAATAAGTGAAATCCAAATGCGCTTGACGGACTCTGTTTAGCAACTCAGCTTTCATGCGGAGCAACTTAGATTGGCATTGGGTTATGACTTCTTCGGAAAACTGGACCTTCATGGAAAACCTCCTTCTTAGAGATTTCGCAAGGCCTCATGGCGCCTGCGAATTGGTCATAGGACTCTGACCAAGCGCAGTGCGGTTAAATTTTTTGATTAAATCACCATAAATAAAACTTATGGGAATTATTTAGATATTTTTAGAGGAGAAATTTCGCCTTTGATCAGAGTCAAAGTCGTAATAGGACGTATAAGTTCCCGATTTTCTGTCATTTTTACGGGCCCTGCAGCGCCCGGGAATTCTTTAATTTCGGCCAATTTTTGCACTAAAGAATCACGGGTATCGGCACCACCTGAAATAACCTGCCTTAGCATCAACGCCGAATCATACGCTTGAATTTCAATCAGTGAAGGGTCTTCGCCATAAACAGATTTAAATTCGGAAGCAAACTTAGCAGAGGCTTCTTTATTAATGGGAAGGAATGTATCGACGAATACAATATTGTCACCAAAAATACCTGTGCGCTTATTGATACCGTTGGTATTCCATAAATTTGTACCTAAGAATTTTGCCTGAGTGACATCATAATAAGAAATCATTGCAGCTAATTGTCCAAAGTTTTTAGAACCATCTGGAATAAAGATCGCATCAAAATCTGTAATCGGTTTTAGGACAACTTCATTATTCGATTGTCGAATTGATCGTTTTTTATCCTGAGATTTGATCTCTTTAAGGCTTAAGTAGTATTCAGCCTGACGAGCTTCTCCATAGTAGACTCCCAAAAGCTTTTCAACCGGGATTCTGTAATCTTTATCGTTCGAATTATAAGGTTGAACCGCTGTGATAGTTCCACCTCTTGCAACAACTTCGTCCCAAAAAAGATTTGTATATTCGACTCCGTAAGAATCGTTAGGGAATAAAATGGCGAATCTCTTCATGCCAAGATCGTTCATTGCCGAACGAACAAGCTGTTTAACCTGTTGTTCGGGCGTAAGTGCATTTCTAAATATGGTAGAGCCAATATCAGTGATGCCTGGACGTTGTGACAAGGCGATGACTGGAACTCCAAGTTCGGTTGCAGAGATTGCGACGCTTTCTGAACTTTTCGAAACGATGTCGCCGACGACTGCGATGACATTATCCTCTTTCACTAAACGCTCGACAGCGTTCTTTGCTGCTTCGGGTTGGCCTTCTGAATCGATGACTGCAAGTTTGAAGTTTGAAGCCACCTGATGCAGACCCAGACCCATGGTGATTCCCTTAAGAGCTCTGGCCCCCTGAGCTGCATTTTTTCCAGTTAAAGGCAGAACAACACCGATTGTCGTCGGGGACACAGAAGTTAAAGCTTTTAAGGTCGCAATATGATTTTCTGCTTGAATCGCAACGTTACTTCCAGGCGCAAGCTGTATGCAATTTTCAAAATATTCTATGGCATCAGAGTTTTTTCTTTCGGTCATTAAAAGCTTACCAAGCCTAAATGATGCCTCGGATTTTGCAGCTAAGTTTTTTGTATCGTCGATGAAATCCTCGAACTCGCTTTTCGAACTCATTCGCTCCAAAAGTTCGACGGTTTTTCTATTCAGAGCATCTTGATCTTTAGGGGAGACTGCTTTGGTCGCGACATCAGCATAAATCAAAGCGGCCTTTACAACTTGGTCAGTAGCCTCTAGCGCTTTTGCATTGTTAATTTCTGCCTGAAGAGGGTTGATGACATCTGCTTTGCTACTACTTGAAATAACGGGAGCCTGACCGGCCATTCCCTTGGCAGATTTTTTCGTAGTTGATTTATTGGAAGCCTTTTTTGGCGCTTTATTGGTCGAGCTTGTATGAACTGTCTTAATCGGAGCGGCAGCACACGAAACTAAAAAAGCGGGAAGAATAAAAATTTTTAAATAGGGCTTCATGCTTTACGGCTCCTCATGACTACGCTCATTTTTTCTTTAAATGACTTAACTAAAGGGGTCTCTTCTGGGCTTTTCGCTAATGATTCAAGAAGTTCTTTGGATTTTGAAGACAAAGTTGCGGGAACGTCCACAAGGACCTTTACTATCATGTCTCCACTGCCAAATCCGCCAACCTTAGGAAATCCTTTACCCTTTAGTCTAAAAAGTTGTCCTGTATTGGTCCCTTGAGGAATTCGAATCATAGCTTTTCCAGTCAGTGTCGGAACTTCTACGTTGGTACCTAGGATTGCGTCTAAATAGCTAATTGGTAAATCTAGTAAAACGTCGTGTTCTTCTCGGGTAAACAAAGGATGTTCTGCGACAGATATGACAACATAAAGGTCACCATTTTCTCCACCAAGTACTCCAGAGTCTCCTTCATTGGACAGCTTTAAGCGCTGACCTTCTTTAACACCAGCAGGGACGTTGACGGAAAGTTTCGCCGACTCGTCTTTGCCATTTCTTTGGCGCACAAAATGAATGACTTTTTCACAACCAATTGCGGCTTCTTCAAAACTAATATTTAGAGAATAGCGAAGGTCCGCACCTTTTGCGCGCCGAGGACTTCCCCCAGGCCGCTGTTGCCGAGGTCCGCCGCGTCCACCAAAAACGTCTCCGAAAATATCTCCAAATATGTCTTGAAAAGGATCGCCGCCCTGGCCGCCAGAACCACTTCTTTGGTAGCCTCCGGCGCCACCGAAGGGTCCACCACCACCAAAACCTTGTGCTCCTGCGTGTCCAAATTGGTCATACATTTCGCGCTTTTTCGAATCACTTAAAGTTTCATAGGCTTCTGTAATTTCTTTAAAGCGCTCTTCAGCTTTTTTATCGCCGGGATTTTTATCTGGATGATATTGCATGGCCAATTTGCGGTATGATTTTTTAATTTCATCCGCAGAGGCCGTACGTGAAACATTTAATAGCGAGTAAAAATCCTTTTTTGACATAAGCTATTATTCAGGTTGCTTTGCTACGACCACCTGAGCGGGTCGAAGAAGTTTTTCGTGAAGTTTGTAGGCCTTTTTAAAGACTCTCAAAACATGTCCAGCGGGAACCTCATTGCTTGCCTCGGAGGACAAAGCCTCGTGGACATTGGGGTCAAAGGCTGCTCCTTGACAAGGCACCTCTTGAACTCCGTGACGGCCCAAGGTTGATTTGATTTCAGCCGTCGTCATTTGAACACCCTGGATAACAGTTTTGTAGTTATCAGGCGTTACTTCCACCGAAAGGGCGCGTTCGAAATTATCCATGATTTCTAAAAAATCACGGATGAATCGTTCAGCTCCATACTTTGTAAGATCAGAACGCTCTTTAATTGCATGTCGTTTATAGTTTTCAAACTCTGCACGAAGATACAGAAAATCATTTTTATATTTTTCTGCCTCTTCTTGGGCGCGCTGCAGGTCCGTTCCAATAGGAGTCACCGGTGATTCAGGGTTTTGGTTTTGATTGTTGTTTTCGTTTTCAGACATAGTTACTCCATCAAAGACAAGTACTCATCTAACATTGTGTACTGACTGGGAAATGTCAATGTATCGAGGTGATTTCAGGTCCTAAAAAAGGACTCAGATTTATTGAATTTCAGTCGCTAAAAAGGTCAGCTTTTCGAAAACTAAATTACTTAGAACAATGCCCTCTTGTGTCAGGGACCAGATGTCATGTTGTTGCTGAACCAGCTTGGTGTTTATTAATGGCGCAAGCCGTTGCGCAACAATTTCTGTAATTTTAGCAGAGAACTTATTTTCTAATGCCTTGGCCGAAAGACCAGTCATTAGTCTCATTGAAGTATGGCAAAAATCTGTCAGGGCTTGATGCGGCTCTAAAATTTCGAACTGTGCCTGTGGCAATTGTAGCTGTGGTTTTTCAAATGTTTGTCCCTGGAAGGACTGGACCTGCTTAACGTACTCATTGATATTGTTCAAATTCCAATATCGCAATCCCCAAGGAGTGTCTTTTGTATAGGAATGAGCGCTAAGCCCTAACCCCCACCAGGGTTCATCAGTCCAATACAAAATATTGTGCCGCGATTCGTAGCCGGGCTTTGCAAAATTCGAAATTTCATATTGTTTGAAGCCATTTCTGTTCAGCTGCTCAGAAATATAGTCAAACATCGCGACCTGATCATCTTCGACCGGGCGCCCTTTTGAAAGGGGATGGCTGTCGGGAACGGTAAGGCAGTAAGGGCTAATGTGACGAGCGCCGATGTTCATCGCAATATCGACGTCTTTCTTTAGACCTTCTAGCGTCTGAGATGGAAGGGCGAAAAGAATATCGAAACTAAAATTTAGATCATATTTTTGTAAAAGTTCGAGCGTCTGCATTGTCTGTTTCGCTGAGTGCTCGCGCTTAACCATTTTTAGCAGCCTGTCATCAAAGGTCTGAGCCCCAACACTAAAGCGATTCACACCATTGTCTAGATAGATCTTAAGCTTTTCCTCTGAAACGGTGGCTGGATTGATTTCGATAGTAACTTCGGAGTTAGGTCCTATTTCAAAGCCAAGATTTGCTAAGTTTTGAATCACAGATACAATAGAAGAGGCGTCAAGTAAGCTGGGGGTTCCGCCTCCAAAATACAGAGTATCTAGTGTTTGCTTGGGATAGTAGTTTTGCTTTTGTCGCATTTCTTCAAATAGAACTTGAAGATAAGCATCCGGAGGAAGGATTGATCCTTTCTCGTAGGTGGCGAAGTCGCAATAGCTACAACGCTGAATGCAATATGGAATATGAACATAAACACCGAATGCCATGGGAGATCTTCTAATTTATGGCCAAAAAATATCAACTAAAAAACGGCATGAACGTACTTCTTTTGGAAAATCACAAGTCTCCAGTGGTTTCGGTGCAAATGTGGGTGAAGACAGGCTCTGCTGATGAGGCTAAGGCAGTACAGGGAATCAGCCACTTTATCGAGCACTTAGTGTTTAAAGGGACAAAAAAATATAAGGTCGGTGAAATCGCCTCTGTGGTTGAGGCGGCGGGTGGCGAGCTGAATGCCTACACCAGCTTTGATCAAACAGTCTTTTATGTAACCATTTCAAAACAATATTCTGATACAGCCTTAGACGTGATATCGCAAATGATGGGCAGTCCGTCCTTTGATCCAACCGAGATCGACAACGAGCGTGAAGTTGTTATTGAGGAAATTAAGCGAGGCCAAGACAGCCCATCGCGGGCCCTCAGTCAGGCGCTGTTTTCGAATACCTTTAAGAAGCACCCCTATGGAATTCCAGTCATCGGGTTTGACAAAGTCATACGCAAGGTGACTCCTAAGCAAATTAAATCCTATTTCAATTCTCGATATGTGCCTTCAAATATGTTCTTAGTTATTGCTGGTGACTTTCAATCAGCAGAAATGAAAAAGAAGGTTCAGGAATATTTCGGAAGTTTTGAGCCCAACAAGTTGGTGAAAGTTAAACGCCCGAAAGAGCCTTCGCAAAAAAGCATTCGCGTAGATGTAAAGCAAACAAAATTTCAGCAAACAAATTTTTATCTTTCATGGAGAATCCCTTCTGTGAAGCATAAAGATGTCGCTGCTCTTGATGTATTAAGTATGATTTTAGGAGCAGGGGATTCTTCGCGTTTAGTTGATAGTTTAAGAATTAAAAATCTTATCGTTAATTCGATTGGAGCATTTTCATATTCTATGCAAGACGATGGGCTATTCGCTGTGTCGGCGTCTTTAGAGCCAGGGAATCTAGAAAAATCATTACTTGGTACAATAGAAGAGCTTGAAAAGATATTGGCGACACCGCCGACAAAAGAAGAGCTGCAAAAGGTAATTACAAATCTAGCAAGTCATGAAATTTATTCTATGGAAACCGTGGATAACATCGCAAGAAAAGCGGGATCTAATGAATTCTATATGGGAGACCACGAGTACTTTAAGAAGTATTTATCCCAAATTTATTCTCTTACACCTGACGATGTTACTAAGGTTGCTCGTAAGTATCTTAAGCCGGATTGTTTTACATTTACCTTCATGAGTCCAGAAGATGTAAAAACATTAAAGCCTATTATCTTAAAGTCTTTAAAGAAGCTTAACGGAATGCTGAAAGCAAAAAGGACTGCAGTTAAAAAAGTCAGATACTCGAGCAAGAAAATTTCATTAAATTTCAAAGGATTGAAGACAAAGCCGCGCATAAAGATCGTAAAGACACCCGAGGGTCTTACAGTCATATTAAGGCATCAACCCGAAACGCCGACGGTTTCTGCAAAAATAGCATTTTTGGGTGGCTTGCGTAGTGAAGAACCTCGACTTGAAGGCACAACAGAAATGTTTTCGCGAAATTGGATATCGGGCAGCAAAAACTATTCGGAAGAAGACATTGCTCAGATAATGGAATCCATCGCGGCAGGGATTTCTGGATTTGGTGGTAGAAACTCTGTAGGGCTTTCACTGGACTATCTATCAAAAGATGAAGAAGTTGCGACCAAGGTTTTCGAAGATGTGTTGTTGCATCCAACTTTTCCCGAGGAGCAAATTGATCGAGAAAAAACAATTCTTAAGAACCAAATTCGAAAAAGAAATGACAGTCCGGCCCAGGTCTGCATGTTGAATTTTTCGAAAGTGTTATTCAAGGACCATCCTTATTCTAGAGACATGATGGGCACTGAACAAAGTTTGGATCTTATTGGATCTGCCGAACTACTACAGTATTATCGAAAGATTCGTTCAGCAAAAAACGCCACTTTATGTGTGGTCGGTGATTTTGACGAAAAGAAATGGATTCAGATTGCACGACGAATTTCTAAAGAGATAGGTCAAGGGCAACGACTAAATCAAGTTGTTCCATTTACCAATAAGCACGTTGGACAAAGGCTTTTTCATAAATTAGAAAAAGAACAAACTCATATTGTTGTAGGATATCCGGGCCTGAAGTTAGACGATGACCGTAAGTACGCTCTTGAGGTTATTCAATCTATTTTGTCAGGCCAAGGAGGAAGGCTCTTTATTGAGCTTCGCGATAAAAACTCTTTGGCGTACTCGGTGTCACCGTTGAATATGTACGGAATTGAATGTGGATATTTCGGTGGATATATAGGTTGTTCTCCAGAAAAAACTGAAAAAGCTATTGAAATGCTGAAGGCAGAATTTTTAAAGCTGACGATGGAGAAAGTAAGTGCTGTCGAGCTGGCGCGAGCCCAAAGATACCTCATAGGCCGTCATGATATTGATCTTCAGCGAAAATCAGCTGTGTGTAATGCGATGTTGTTTGATCAAATTTATGGGTTAGATCCTGAGCAAAGTCTTGATGTTGTGGATGCTTATATGGCGGTGACTGCCGAGCAAATTCAACAGGTTGCAAAAGATCTTTTTTTAGTCGATCCACTGATTTCTATTGTGGGCAAAGATGACTCAAAATGAGAGCGGATCTGGGCTAGGGGCTAGTTTTAAATTTTTTTAACCGAAAGAACGCTAAGAGTTGTTAAAATAGCAGTATGTCTAGCGGGTTTTTGTTAACTCCTACAGGTTATTTTACACAGATGGTAGACGAGGGACTACAGAGTCGCAAATTGAAGGCGCATCCCTCGGTTCAAAGGTACTTGGTTCAGCTTTTAGAACACTTCTTGGACTCTAGAAATCTTTTTATAAAATCGGAGTTTGAGGGACGGCCTCAGCCAACAACTCTTGCCGAGATGTATTTGCTGGCACAGCAAAAAGAAACTGCAAATCGGCAAGAGTTATTAAGAAAGACGGGCGACCGAGCCCTATATATTAGTGGATTTTTCGGGGATTCGTTAAATCGTAAACTTGTCGATATTGAATATTACGCCCAAATCGGCGGAGCCGCATATCGTTGCTTGTCTCATACTGTTAAGGACGAAGAATCAGTCACGATCTATACGACCTTTTCTGATCGATTCATGGACTATGTCGATGTTCTGACCGTGATCAGTCATAAATCAATGATTCAGAGCGACCAAGGTATTATCCATCTTTATGATAAATACCTAAAGACGGGTTCGGAGTTAGCCAGAGAGCGCCTAGTAGAGATGGGACTCTTTCATCTTGCAAAGGATCACTTGAAAAAAGAAGGCGCTTAACCTATTCTGCGCACATGTTTGGATTAGGATTCTCTGAAATTGTGTTGTTGGGCCTATTGGCCCTATTACTTATTGGCCCTAAAGAGTTGCCGGAAGTTGCCAGAGTCATTGGGCGTTTCGTTAATGACCTTAAGCGAAGCTCTGAACACCTCACAGAGGAAATTAAGGCACAAGCTCGGTTTCAGGATCCCACCGAGGGTCTAAAAGATACACTTTACGAGCGAGCTAAGTTAAAAGAAGAAAATACTAACGACACGTCAATGTCTGAATCCCAAATGGAGCTGCCTCTACAGGCTGCGATCGACCAAGAACAAGCAGAACTTGCTTCGAATATGTCTTCAACAAATTCTGATCTAGAGAAGAAATCATGAGAAGCTCTGAAGAACTAAATCAAAAACATCAAACTCTTGTAGAGCATTTGGCAGACTTCCGAGACGCGTTAGTTAAAAGCCTTTATGCCATCGTAGTTACTACTTGCGTGGCCTACTATTTTAGTGAAGAAGTTTTTAATTTTGTTCGTGCACCTATTCAAAAGTTTTTGCCAGGTGGCGGTCTAATTTACACCGCACCTATGGATAAATTCGTTGCGCATCTTATGCTATCTTTGGTTGTAGGATTGGTGGCGGCATGTCCGTTTATCTTCTATCAGATTTGGCGATTTATTGCCCCAGGACTCTATAGACACGAAAAGAAATATGCCTTGGCATTTATTTTGTCAGGCTCGGGATTGTTCTTGGCCGGTGTTGCATTTGCCTATTTCTTTGCAATTCCCATGGCGTTTGATTTTTTATTCACCTTCGGTGGTGATTTAGACAAACCCATGATCACCATCGACAGCTACTTAAGTTTCTTTTCACAATTTTGTTTAATGTTTGGTCTTACTTTTGAACTTCCTTTGGTTCTGACTATCTTGGGAATGTTGGGATTGGTGAGCTCGAAGTTTCTGCGTGAAAAGCGTCGATTTGCGGTCATGATTTTGGCCATTGTGGCAGCCATTGTAACTCCGCCCGACGTCCTTTCTATGACGATGATGTTAGTTCCGCTTATCGCCTTTTACGAAGTGTCCGTAATCTTAGTGACCCTATTCGAAAAAAAGCGAGTTGAGGCGGCACAGAATAGTAGGGAATAGCACCCTGTCTCAAATTTAGAACGCTGTAAAAAAGTTATCTACGGCTGTCAGTGAATCTGGCAGCCGTTTGTGTTTTTGCAGGACTGTAAAGTTGAAATCGAAATTAATGGCGAATCCGCTGGCTTGGCAATTGCGATAAGGTTTAAGAAAAAGGGGGATTCATGAAAAATGGTAATTTCGAAGTGATAGTTTTGGGTCGAGATCTTAAGCGCTTTCCTGTTGAAAATTTGGCCAACTATAAAGTGACTGAACTAAAAGATTTTTATCAATTAAAAGCCCGGCTTTCTGCGCTAAAAGACATTAAGGTGTTTGTGATTCAATATGCTGGATTCTTAGATGACCGTCATTTAAATGCATTTAACTTTATGATGAAAGAGCATAACAATCTTGTGCCAATCTTCGTGACTAAAGAAATTGGTTTGGCCATGAAAGACCGGTTAGGCCGAGAGCCTTATTGGAGAGTTTATTGGACGACAGATCGATTTAGTTTGGATCAGATTCATGATGAAATTCAAACCCATATCCTGCGAGAGTATTCTCGGAAGGAAACTAAGAAAGATGTATTACTGGGACCATCCGCTTTACAGCACGACGGTGTCGAAGCAAGTTTTAAACCTTTTATGGGTGCAGTTTCTCAGAACTTATCCGAAGAAGGAATGTGTATAGCAGTCAGTCCGACGGCCCCGTTTAAAGAAAAGGATTTTGTCAGTTTAAACTATCGAAAAGAAGATGGAGACTACGCAACCTTCGAGGGACAAATCCGCTGGATCGGTAGAAACAAAAAAAGACACCAGAAGTTGATTGGAGTTCAATACGTGGGGAAAAAATAATAAGAGGGGCTTGGGGCCCCTCTTATATTAGGTTGGATCATCAAACTTAATTAGAACTGCGCCAGATTCAACGCTGTCGCCTTGCTTAACCAGAATTTCTTTAATGCGTACGTCTCTTGATGTCCGCATTTCATTTTCCATTTTCATCGCCTCCATAATTAAAACCGGTTTATTGGCTTTAACTATGTCGCCGACTTTTCCAAAGATCTGAATGATCTTTCCTGGCATTCCAGCTTTCAGTTCATTTTCTCCACCAAAGCTTCCGCCCTTCTTAAGGGACTCATGAAGAAGCATTTCATCGTTAAAGATTTTGATCGAGCGAAATGAGTTTCGAGTGAATACAGTGTATTCGGTATCTTTGCCAATGACGTCTATTAGATAAGACTTTCCATTAAACAAAAAGCTAATGTATTCTTCCGCCTGTTTAAAATCATTTTTAGAAACATCGTGGTGAATCCACTCTTCGCCTTCTTTTTGTAAAGAAATTTTCCAAGCGGTTTTCGTTTCTGTGATGTCTGCTTTGTATTTTTTTCCTCTAAGTTCAGCCTCAAAATACATGATTACATCCTTAGTTGTTGCTTGCGGCCAATGCGCTTCCAGTTTGAATTAATATTCAACTGGCGAACATCTTTTGATTTTCGGTCGTTGAATGCCGTAATTGCGGCTGCGATTAAGAAAACAGGGTCTTCAACTTCAGCAAACAATTGCGGCTCAAGAACCTCGAAGTTTTTCTCGATAAATTGCGTTGTGTATGAACCTTCCCTGAATTTTGGGTGATTCAATATTGTTTTATGTAAAACGATATTGGTTTTAATTCCCGTTAGAACAAACTCAGTGAGAGCTCTTTGCATTCTATCAATAGCCTCATCTCGATTTTCGCCCCAAGTGATAACTTTTGCAATCATAGGGTCGTAGTAAATAGGCACTTCGTAACCCGGGTAAGCATAAGAGTCGACTCGCAAGAACGGACCTTGTGGGTGTCGGCACGCTCTGATTAAGCCCGGATGTGGTTTGTATGTTACAGGATCTTCAGCGCAAATACGTGCCTCGATGGCGTGGCCCTTTTGAACAATATCTTTTTGTTCAAAACTTAGTGGTTTTCCCGCGGCGACAAAAATCTGCTCTTTAACTAGATCGTAGCCAGTCACGATTTCGGTGATTGGATGTTCGACCTGTAGGCGAGTGTTCATTTCCATAAAATAAAACTCTTTTGTTTTATTGTCGAAAATGAATTCGATTGTGCCGGCGCCGACGTATTTAATCATCTTACCTGCGTTAACCGATGCTTCGCCCATTTTTAGGCGAACTTCAGGCGGCACAGAAGGGGATGGAGACTCTTCGATAATTTTTTGATGGCGCCGCTGTACCGAGCACTCGCGCTCGAACAAATGAACAACATTGCCGTGAGTATCGCCAAAAATTTGAATCTCGATATGTTTCGGGTCATTAATGAATTTTTCGATGTATACTGTTGGATCAGCAAAATAATTTTGTCCTTCAGATCTACACGCGCGGAAGGCGCTTTCAAGTTCGTCAAATTCACGAACAATACGCATTCCTTTTCCACCGCCTCCGGCCGAGGCCTTAATAATAATTGGAAGCCCAATTTTTTCGGCAATAGCTTTTGCTTCTTCGACGTTTTCTACGCCGCCGTCGCTACCTGGAACCGTGGGAACACCGGCCTTTTTCATAAGAGCTTTAGCTGATAGCTTATCTCCCATGGCGTTAATGTTCTCTGGAGTCGGCCCAATGAAAGTGATGCCAGCCTCTTTGCAGGCAGCTGCAAAGTGTGTGTTTTCAGATAAAAACCCATAGCCAGGATGTACAGCATCTACTCCCGCTTGCTTAGCAACCTCTATAATCTTTTGATAATTAAGGTAGGATTCTTTACTTGGAGACGGACCGATATGGTAGGCCTCGTCTGCTAAGAAGACGTGAAGGCTGTCACGATCTGCGTCTGAAAAGACAGCCACAGATGCAATTCCAAGCTCACGACAAGCACGGGTAATGCGAATCGCGATTTCTCCGCGATTGGCAATTAGAATTTTTTTAAATGGAGGTGCTTCTTGCATTTCTATTTCCTCGATTAAAGCGGAATATTTCCGTGCTTTTTAGGTGGCATCACATCTTTTTTATTTTTCAGCATCTCTAAAGAATCGATGATTCTTTTGCGAGTTAATGCTGGGTCAATAACCTCATCTGTGTAACCAAGTTCAGCGGAAACGTACGGATTGCTAAATTTTGCTTCATATTCAGCAATGAGTTTTGCGCGCTCAGCAGCTGGATCGGCCGCCTTATTGATTTGTTCGCGGAAGATGATGTTGACCGCTCCTTCTGCGCCCATCACTGCAATTTCAGCGGATGGATAAGCAAGGTTAACGTCCGAGCGTAAAAGTTTTGAGCCCATAACGATGTAAGCACCACCATAGGCCTTACGAGTAATAACAGTCACTTTTGGCACCGAAGCTTCAGCATAGGCATAAAGCAACTTTGCACCATGAGTGATAATTCCATTCCACTCTTGATCTTTACCCGGCAAAAATCCTGGTACGTCGACAAAGCTAACGACTGGAATGTTGAAGCTGTCGCAGAAGCGGATAAAGCGAGCTGCCTTACGAGACGCCTCGATATTTAAGCAACCAGCCAAGACATTTGGTTGGTTCGCAACAATGCCCACAGGGCGACCGTTAAAGCGCGCGAAGCCAACGATGATATTTTGAGCCCAATGCTTGTGAATCTCTAGGAAGTAGCCTTCATCAACACATTCAGTGATGATATTCACCATATCATATGGCTTCTTCGGATTCTCTGGGATCATTTTGTTGATCGCTTCAACTAAGCGATCTGGTTTGTCTTTTGTCGGCAATACCGGAGTGTCATCTAGATTGTTGCTAGGTAAGAAGCTTAACAATTCGCGAATCATCAACAGGCAGTGTTTGTCATCATTAGTTGCAAAGTGAGCAACACCCGAGCGAGAGCTATGAGTGATCGCGCCACCTAAATCTTCCTTGGTAACGTCTTCATGGGTAACAGCTTTGATAACATCTGGGCCGGTTACAAACATGTACGAAGTGTTTTTCACCATAAAAACAAAATCTGTAATTGATGGTGAATAAACCGCACCGCCCGCGCATGGGCCCATGATAGCAGTAATTTGTGGAATAACTCCGGACGCAGTCACGTTGCGAGTGAAGATGTCGGCATAACCACCTAAAGACTCAATGCCCTCTTGAATTCGAGCGCCACCAGAGTCATTAATTGAAATAAAGGGAGCACCGTTTTTCATCGCAAGATCCATAACCTTGCAGATTTTATTGGCTTGAGTGCGCGACATAGATCCACCGATAACCGTGAAATCTTGCGACGAAAGATAAACTAATTTTCCGTTAACGCGTCCATAGCCAGTGATGATTCCATCACCTGGGGCTACGTTTTTTTCCATTCCGAAGTTTGTGCAGCGATGAGTAACGAAACGATCCATTTCGACAAAACTGCCTGGATCCAAAAGAACGTCGATGCGCTCGCGAGCACTTAAACGATTGCCTTGTTTGTGTTTCGCAATTCTTTCAGGTCCTCCGCCTGCCATTGCTTTTTCGTTTCTTTTTTCTAGTTCAGCCAATTTGACTGAGGCTAAATCGGCACCTGCAATAGATTCCATTTCCATGTTGCCTTCCTTACAAAAGGGAGTGAAAAAAACTGATAAGTATCAGTTGAATTTGAACTCTAAAGTTCTAGCATCATTTATGAAGGAATCACTGAAAAATGAAGACGCAGAGCGCTTATTTTGGCCCTGCGTCGGATCGAATAATGTTAAATAAAATTAAGGAGCTAACTGGAAAAGTCGAGCCAATGCTCTTTCGATATTTAATCGGCCCCGAGTAAGCACTTTAAACTCGTGATCTTTATATGATTCTGCACCTTCAAGAAGGGCTTGCTTAATTTGGTAAGCCGAAGCATTGGGGCGTGCGCTCCATAAGACCGCAGCAGCTCCGCTAACAAATGGTGCAGCCATTGAAGTGCCATCAAAATAAGCGGCGCCACCAGGAACCGAAGAGTAGATCGAGCTTCCAGGGGCGGCAATGTGCACCAAATTAAATCCGCTGTTAGACCATCCGGCTAGGAAGTCACTTTCTGTCGAGGCAGCAACTGTTATCTGCGATCGAAGGTTAAAGGCCGCTGGAAATGAGGGGCGGTAGTCGATATCGACACCATCGTTGCCTGCTGCCGCAATAATTAAAATATTTTTCTTTTCGAGTTCATAAAAAGCATCGCGTAAAGATGTAACGCAAGGAGCACCACCCCAGCTTGCGTTTACGATTTTTGCTCCGCGATTGGCCGAATACTGCAATGCCAAGACAGCATCACCGAGTGTGCCGCCACCAGATCCGCCAATAAATTGAGCGGGAATAATTTGTGCCCGAGGTGCGACTCCTACCACGTTTCCTAGATTGGGATCGGCGGCAATAATGCCCGAGACATGAGTTCCATGCGGAGAAATTTTTGAAGCTTCAGATGCGCTCATAAATTTTGCACCATAGTAGTCATCAATAATTCCGTTACCATCATCATCGATTCCATTGTTAGGAATTTCTGCGGTGTTGATTGCAATGCGTCCCTGTAAAGAGGGGTGAGTATAGTCCACTACTGAGTCGACCACAGCCACTTTTATGCCTTGCCCATAGTATCCCGCACTCCATGCAGAATTCGCTTTAATCATATTAAAGCCCCAAGTTGTGCTTGTGGATGAAGCAGATGGAAAAAGTGTTTCCTGAGAGTTCAGGGCTTGAATCTTTTTATCGAACTCGACATAGCGAATTTTATCTAAATTCTTTTTGATAAATTTTTCAGTAAAGCTGTCGGCGTTAAGGTCTTCATGGACACTAAAGCTTCCGTCTTCCCATTGAACAACAAAGCGATTTTGAATTGCAGATGCTTTGCAGGCCGAGCCCTCTAAAGATCCGTTTTCGGGAAATACTGAACTCGCGGTCTTTTGGCCACAGGCTGATACAAACAAGGTGAGAGCAAGAACCGAGAGGGTTGTTTTAACATCCATGTTAAACTCCTCTGGAAATCAATGCGTCCATCCATTGGACGAATTCTGTATTTCCAGCGGTTAACCTATCGGCTCATTTTGATAACAAAAAGAGTCTAGAAAACCTAGACCTTCGTGGAGTTCTATAAAGAACTCGTAAGCTCTTTCAAAAACTGTGTGAACTTCATTTCGACAAGTTTAGCAGTGTCTGTGACTTCATCATGAGAAAGCTTATTTGCTGAAATTCCTGCCGCCAAATTTGTTATGCATGAAACCGCTCCTACGCGCAGGCCTAAGTGATTTGCGGCAATAGTCTCTGGAACTGTCGACATGCCTACGGCTTTTCCCCCAATGCCCTTCAAATAGCGCACTTCTGCAGGAGTTTCATAAGTAGGGCCAGTGACTCCACAATAGATGCCTTTGTGATATCGAGTGTTGTGTTTGCTGAATATTTCTTCCATTTTAGCCACGATCTTCTTATCGTAAGCTTCTGTCATATCCGGGAAACGAGGGCCGAGTTCTTTAATGTTCGGGCCCATCAATGGATTGGTGCCCATTAGGTTGATGTGATCTTCGATGATCATAAAGTCGCCGGCTTTCATGTTGTCACCCATACCTCCAGCGCTATTCGTAAGAATTAAAATTTCAATCCCCAACATCGCAAGAGTTCTTACCGGAAAGACCACGCTTTCCATCGAGTGCCCTTCGTAAAAATGATTTCTTCCTTGAAGAATTACAACTTGCTGGCCATCGACCTTGCCAAAGATAAGATTCCCACTATGTCCCTCCACCGTCGGTGGATTGAAGTGGGGAATGTCGTTGAAAGAAATTGTGGTTTCGATTTCAATGTTTTTTACAAAAGCTCCTAAGCCTGAACCAAGAACTATTCCGACTTTAGGTTTAATAGATGTTTTTGATTTTAAAAACTGTGTAGTTGCTTGCAGCTTTTCAAGAACTTGAGATGACATTTTTACTCCAATGTTTTTAAGATAAGAGGCTGTTTTTCAACTTTGTTGGTTGAAAATTGAATTGATGACTTTAATAAAGTAACTGCCGAATTTAGCAGATCAAGATTGTCTCCGTGTAGAGTATACACAGAATCGCCGCTCTTCACGGTGTCTCCGACTTTAACGTGAAACTCGATGCCCGCGGTAGGTGCGATAATGTCTTCTGTTTTTGCTCGGCCAGCTTGGATAACGATTCCTGCTACGCCAATGGACTCGGTATTAAATCCTTTTACGTAACCATCGCGATCAGCCTTGACCGTTACTTGATGTTTTGGTTTTGGTAAATTGGCAAGATTTCCGCCATGAATTTTACACAACTCTTCAAATTTTTTAATCGCGGCTCCGGACTCTAGGGCCTCTTTCGCCATTTTGTAGCACTCTGTGAGCGTTGGCGCCTTATTGGCCAAGTGAAGCATGTGGGCCGATAGCCAAAGTGACAGCTCGCGGGTGTCTTCGTATAAATCATAGCCATGTGGACCAATGAAGCGCTCATTTTTCATAATAGCAACGCATTCGTCGACCTCTAAAGAGTTTCCGGCGAATCTTCCTAAGGGTTGGTCCATATTTGTAATTAATGAAACGACTTTTTTTCCATAACCTTTAGCAATATTCATTAAATTTACAGCGAGTTCTTCGGCTAGCGCCGGTGTTTTCATAAAAGCACCAGAGCCATATTTCACATCCAGCACTAAGCCATCGATTCCCTCGGCAAGTTTTTTGGACATTATCGATGCACAGATAAGAGGTAAACTTTCAACCGTTGCAGTTACATCCCGAAGAGCGTAAATTTTTTTGTCCGCGGGGCAAATTTCTTTTGTTTGGCCAATAAAGCAAATCAAGTGTTTTTCAACGAGCTCTTTAAACTCAGGCAGTGTTTTTTGGGTGTTAAATCCAGGAATGGCTTCGAGTTTATCAAGCGTGCCTCCAGTGTGGCCAAGCCCTCGGCCGGAGATCATTGGAACGGGGACTCCGCAGGCCGCAACAATAGGTCCCAAAATAAGAGACGTCTTATCGCCAACGCCGCCTGTAGAGTGCTTATCAACTTTGAATTGGGGAACATTAGGAAACGAGACCACATCCCCCGAGTGGAGCATAGCTTTTGTCAAAGCAAGGGTCTCCTCGGTGGACATCCCCTTAAAGAAGATAGCCATCAAAAGAGCAGACATCTGGTAGTCGGGAATGAGCCCTCTGGCGTAGCCAAGAATGAATTCATTGATCTGAGATTCGCTAAGCGATCCGCCATTGCGTTTTGTTTTAATGATTTCCGCAGGTAAAAAAGATGACATTAATAAGAGCCTTTCCCAATAGTTTGTCCACTGACCAAAGCAACTCCCGAACTAGTTCCTAAGCGAGTGGCTCCCGCATTAATCATGGCTTCCGCTGTTGCTAGGTCTCTGATGCCGCCGCTGGCTTTAACTTGAAGGGCTTGACCAACTTCACTTTTCATCAGCTTAATATCCTCGACAGTTGCGCCGCCGCCACCAAAGCCCGTTGAAGTTTTAACAAAGTGGGCTCCGGCTGCTTTTGATAGTTGGCAAGACTTTCGTTTTTCATCTTCTGTCAAAAGAGAAGTCTCGAAAATAACTTTTACAGTTCTTCCTTGTGCTGCCTCGACTACGGCGGCAATATCGTCTTGAACAAAGTCCCAGTTTTGATCTTTTAATGCACCGATATTGATGACCATATCGATTTCGTCTGCGCCGTCCGCGATTGCTTGTTTGGTTTCGAATGCTTTCGCTTTCGTAGACATGGCGCCTAAGGGAAACCCAACGACAGTGCAAACCTTGACAGTGCTTTCAGCAAGAAGCTTTTTGCAAAGAGCGACGTGAACCGAATTTACGCAAACGCTGAAAAATTGAAATTGCTTGGCTTCAGAGCACAGCTTTTCGATGTCGCTAGATTTTGCGTCGGCTTTCAGTAGGGTATGGTCAATGTATCGTTGCACGATTCACCTCAAGATGTTCTAATTGAATCAGATAGAGCGAAAGCTTAACAACAGTGAAGATTTTTGTCTTGAGAAAAGTGTGGAGGAATTCATGAAAATCAGATCGATGATGATGGGAATCTTGTTGGTTCTTAATTTTCTGACTCCGCAAGTCAGCGCTGCACAGGAACAAAGCACTACGTTTAAACGAAGTATAGCGACTGTACTATTTTCGACCCTTGGCGGGGCTTTATTAGGTTTAAGTACATTGTCATTTTATGACAACGCTCAGGATCACACTGAAAATATCACGGTAGGCTCGTTGCTAGGATTTATGGGCGGTGTGGGTTATGTGGCCTATAATAGCTCGGGGTCTTATCGGGCAACTGAGTCTTACACCGAGATAAAACAAAAACAGACACCGAAGGTGCCTGTTCTTGTTTCGTATACTTTTGAATTTTGATTAGCTGATTTTTTTGCCAGCTACTGTGCCTTGGGACACATTGGTGGCCGAAGTGTTGACGGCGGTATTCTCCGTACCAGTGCCTAGGAAGGTCTTAGCATCTTGCGCAGAAACTTTTCCTTTTTTCACAAGATCATCGATGTACTTTTCAAATAGCACCATACCCTGCGAGCTGCCAGTTTGCATTGCCGATGGTATTTGATGGATCTTTCCTTCGCGAATCAGGTTTGAGATGGCTTTGGTGTTTCGTAAGATTTCAAATGCAGCAACTCGACCTTGACCGTCCGCTCGGCTAAATAGCCACTGAGCGACCACGCCTCTTAAGCTTTCTGCAAGCATGGTCCGAATTTGTTGCTGTTGTCCAGCAGGGAACACATCGATAATACGATCGATAGTCTTTGCTGCCGAGTTTGTGTGAAGAGTACCGAAAACGATGTGCCCTGTTTCAGCAGCAGTAAGCGCTAAAGAAATAGTTTCAAGATCTCGCAGCTCTCCGACAAGCAAAATATCTGGATCTTCCCGCAGCGCAGACTTCAGTGCGTTTCCGAAAGATTTAGTGTGGCTTCCGACTTCCCTTTGATTGACTAATGATTTGACGTTCGAGTGTACGAATTCGATCGGGTCCTCTACCGTAATAATATGTGCCTCGCGGGTCATATTGATTTGGTGAATCATCGAAGCAAGTGTCGTGGATTTACCGGAGCCCGTGGGTCCCGTTACCAAAATAAGCCCGCGATCACAGTCGATTAAGTCTAGAACGCTAGACGGCAAACCAAGTTCAGTTGCTGTTTTAATTTTTTCGGGAATGACTCGAAATACGGCGCCCAGGCCTTTACGCTGCATAAAGATATTACAACGAAATCGTCCCGTTCCTGGAAGGGTGTAGGCGCAGTCTAATTCCCATTTTTCAACGAAGGCTTTCTTCTGTTTTTCAGAAAGAATTTCGAACAAAAGTCCTTGGACTTCTTGGTTTGAAAGCTCGCGATAGTTCAGTGGAACCATATTTCCATGTAGGCGCAGATAAGGGGGAGCTCCACTGCTTAAGTGTAAGTCCGACGCGCCTTGGTCCACCATCAATTTAAAGAGTTCATCTATCGTTGCCATCTTAGCTCCAATTATACGATTTGCCTTAGCTTTTTCGGCTGAACCCTGCTATAAGTTTAAAGGTTCAGCCTGAATTCCCATGCATTCTAGTCAAAGGACCTGAACTTTTTATTCCAGAATAGATAGGAACCAAGATGTCGGCAGAAATTTTGATCAACGTTAAGCCTCAAGAAACTCGAGTTGCTTACGTTGATGGTGGAATCTTAACTGATTTAAAAATTGAAAGAAAAACTTCACCGACCTTGGTCGGATCTATATTTCGTGGAACAGTCATGAGGGTTCTGCCGGGCATGCAGGCGGCCTTTGTTGACATTGGCTTAGATAAAGCAGCGTTTCTTTACGTCGGCGATATTCGAGAGGACGTGGATTCGGACTCTATGCCATTTTCGGATCCTGATAAAGACGAGCCTTACAACGAAGGCGATGACGAAAAAATCGCGAACCACAGTAATATCAAAACGCCGATTCAAGATCTTTTAAAAGAAGGCCAGTCGATACTTGTGCAAGTTGCAAAAGATCCATTGGGTACAAAAGGTGCGCGCTTAACGACCCATTTATCATTGCCTGGTCGTTTTGTTGTCTTTTTGCCCACCGTAAAACATTTAGGAATTTCTCGCAGAATTGAAAGTGAAGATGAGCGTGAAAGACTTCGGTCTCTTGTTCAAGGTATCAATCATTCTGGCGGAGTGATTGTCCGTACCGCAGCAGAAGGCGCTTCCGAAGAGCTTCTTAAAGCAGACATCGAATACCTAGATAGATTAAGTCGCGAGATTTTTAAAAATTACGAGAAGAAAACAAAACCTGGCTTGGTTCACACCGAGCTTGATGTCGAGTTAAGAGCATTGCGCGATCTTATGTCCGAAGATGTTGTCACTGTTTGGGTGGACGATGTTGAGGTGCAAAAGAAGGTTACGAAGTTTGCATCTCAATTTATGCCTAAGTACAAACAGAATATCGTTCTTTATCAAGAGCCAAAGCCGCTATTTGATATGTACGACATTGACATCGAAATCTCGCGCTCGATGGACCGAAAGATATGGCTTAAATCTGGTGGTTATATTGTGATCGACGAGGCGGAAGCTTTGGTTGTGGTTGATGTCAACACTGGAAGATTCGTAGGTAAAAAAGATCTTGAAGATACAATTCTTAAAACCAACTTAGAAGCAGTTCGCGAGATTGCCCATCAGCTAAGAATTCGAAACTGCGGTGGAATTATTATTATTGATTTTATCGACATGGAAAAAGATTCCCATCGTGAAAAGGTGATGGAAGCGTTATCAGAAGAATTATCCAAGGATCGGTCTCGCACAAATCTTATGTCGATGTCTCAGCTTGGCCTGGTAGAAATGACTCGGAAAAGAATTCGTCCAAGTTTAATTAAAACTTTGTGTGAGCCTTGTAGTTATTGTGATGGGAAGGGCTATACAAAACGTAAGTCGACTGTTGCGAATGAAATCTTCCGCGAGCTAGAGCGAGACGCGGATATGTTAATCAATCCAAAGACGAACGTTGTCGTGCACTGCCATGCCCAAGTGGTGGATTGGATCTACGATGCCGAGAGCGAAACGCTGGAATACGTTGAAAAGCGACTTGGTCGTTCGGTGGCATTTAAAATTGAGCCCAACTACCACATCGAGCAATACGAAATCTTTTTTGTATAATTAGTATTCACTAAAGATAGCGTAAGAAGTGGGAAAGGCTTAAGGTCTTTCCCATTTTGTTATCAACCCAAACCAATGGTTCTTCGGTGATTTGAACATAGGGGCAATCAAGGGCTTGAAGGATTTTGTATTTGTTTTTCGTCGAATTGCTATCGCTGGGACAAATATCTATTGCCAATACAGGTTGCTCGTCTTTGCAAAGAAGTAGGTCAAAGCAGATTTGATCCTTGGTTTTTATGTGATGAAGACTCCACTGACCTTCATGCTTAGTGTTCCATTGATTAATTTTTGAAATAATCACAGAAGTCACAAGGTTTTCCACAATCAATTCTTTATGGGCAGCAAATATCCAATCATGGAAATAAAATTTTTTGTCTGATTTTATGGCTCGATTGATGTTCTTGTGCCATGGGGAAATGGAAAAAATCAAACCATGATTTTCAAGAATCTGTGTCCATCGCTTTAATGAATCAGCCGATGTGCCCGTCTTATCTTTTAAGGGTTCGAATTGTAAAGTCCGCCCAATAGATGTCCTAAATTGTTCAATTAAAAGTTCGAGGGCAACAATGTCATCACATTGATTCGAGAAACTTAAGTTTTTAAGAATCAAATCAAAAATTCGCAGTCGAATGGGGGGCTGCGGGGCAAGTTCATTTAAGCACTGTGCGCCCTTAGAAATAAGGACATCCAACTTTTCGTAGTCGTCTTCTTCGGGAGGAAGAAACAAGGACTCTATCCAGGCCTTGGGGCCTCGGCTTTGCGGGCGTCCAATTGGAGATATCGCCTCCGAGTAAGTGCTAAGTGAATAAGGCACTTGAAGAGCCCCTGGGACATTTACAGCACTCAGACAATCATCAATGAAGATCAACAGATCGGTGCTTCCTTTGGCAGCTATTAGTTTGTCTACTTGCTGTTGGTAATAGTTCCATCGCCAGAAACCAAAGAAGATATAAACAACCGGCTTGTTGGATTTATTATTGGGAGCAATAAGCAAGGCCTCTGGGGCACTCTTAAAAAGTAGACGAGCCTCGTGTTCTTGCCATGATTGGGTGACCGCGTGCATGCCTAGAAACTGCGTCTGCTGTTGAACGGCAGAGACAACGTCAATCAGGGGGGGGTGCTTAAGCTGTAGTGTCGCTTTGGCCTTGTAGCCGTCTGATAAAAAGAGTCTAACCGCCGCATTCATTCGACTATATTCGCATTATCTTAAAATATAGTCAAAACTATTGCCGCATTATATGCGAATATAGTTGAAAATTCACGGCTGAGAGTTCTTGGGATGGCGGGGAGAATAAGTTCTTATCTATATGAAAATACGGCATTTTTATAGATTATTGGCTTGGAAACCTAAGGGTCCCCAGAAAGCAGAATAAATTCGGAATAAATATAGATCCCTGGTTCGTTGACAGAGTGCCACTAAAGATGGCATTTACTTGAAGCTCAATTCCTATTTGGAGGTATTCATGTACGCAGTTATCCGTACAGGTGGAAAACAGTATAAAGTTCAAGCTGGTGACGTTATCCAGGTTGAAAAATTAGCTCAAGATCTTGGCGCTGAATTTGACATCAACGACATTCTTCTTGTTGGTGGCGAAGCAACTCACGTTGGTCAGCCAGTTGTTAAAGGTGCAAAAGTAACTGTTGTTGTTACTAAGCAAGCTAAAACAAGAAAAGTGATCGTTTTCAAAAAGAAACGCCGTCAAGGTTACAGAAAATTGAACACTCACAAACAAGAGTTCACTGAACTTTTTGTTAAAGCTATCACTTCTCCAGATGGAAAAGTTGCTAAAGCTGAAACTACAGCAGTAGTTAAAGATATGGCAGCAATTCGCCAAGAGAAGATCGCAGCTAAAGTTGCTGCTCGTAAAGAGCGCGTATCTAACAAAGGTGCGGCAACTGAAACTGTAAAAAAAGAAGCTAAAAAAGTAGTTAAAAAGACTGCTGCTAAAAAGACTGTAAAAAAGACAGTTAAAAAAGCAGGCGCTGCTAAGAAAAAAGTAGCTAAAAAAACTACTAAAAAAGCGTAATTAGGATTTAAATTTAAACTTTTTAAACGAGGTTATAGTCATGGCAAGTAAGAAGGCCGGCGGTAGTACGAAGAACGGACGTGATTCACAGTCGAAACGCCTTGGTGTGAAGAGATTCGGTGGCGAGTCTGTTCTTTCTGGAACAATCATCGTTCGTCAACGCGGAACTAAGTTCCACGTTGGAAACAACGTAAAAATTGGTCGTGATCACACGATCTATTCTGTTATTGATGGCATCGTAAAGTTTGAGCGTTTCTCTAAAGAGCGCTTCAAAGTTTCTGTTTACCCAAAAGAAGCATAAGCTCTTCAAGGTAATTTTTCAAAACAGAAGGGGAGCCGTGACTAGGCTCCCTTTTTTTTGGTATTTACGAGGCCGGAAGGCAAATTATGAAATTTATTGATGAAGTCAAAATAACTGTGTCCTCTGGTCATGGCGGCCCAGGATGCGTCTCTTTTCGTCGCGAAAGTGGAGCCCCTCGAGGCGGCCCAGATGGTGGTGACGGAGGCAAGGGCGGAGATGTTATTATTCGCACCTCTCGCCATATAAACTCTCTTGTAGATTTTAAGTACTACAAAAAATATGCAGCTAAAAACGGCCTTCCTGGCACCTCAGCAAAATGCTCGGGAGCTGATGGCGAAGATATGATTTTGGTCGTGCCTGAGGGCACAATCCTTCGCAATAGCGAGGGGGAAATCCTGGTTGATATGACTGGGTTGGATCAACATTTGTTTCTAAAAGGGGGCCGAGGTGGGAAAGGAAATACCTTTTTTAAAACTTCGGTCAACCAGGCTCCAGATCATGCTCAGCCCGGTGAAGAGGGCTTTGAAATGGAAGTCATATTAGAGCTAAAATTGATTGCGGATGTAGGGATCGTAGGTTTTCCTAACGCCGGAAAATCGACTTTGATTTCACGCATTTCAGCCGCCAAGCCGAAGATTGCAGACTATCCTTTTACGACTTTAACTCCGAATTTGGGAGTTGTTAAGGTGGGCGACTATAAATCTTTTGTCGTCGCAGATATTCCTGGCCTTATAAAAGGGGCCCATCAAGGGGTTGGCTTGGGGATTATGTTCCTTAAGCACGTAGAGCGCACTAAATTTTTCATCCACTTAGTGGATGCTTCTGGCGTTTCTGGTCGTGACCCTGTACAAGACTACGAAGATATTAACCACGAACTAGCTATGTACGATGAGGCTAATAAGGACAAAGACGGGTTTTTTCCGCTTTCCACGCGTCCGCAGGTTGTCGTACTTAACAAGATCGATACTTTAAGTGCCGATGCTCTTCAAAAACTGAAAGCTCAGTTTAAGAAACGCACAGGTGTCGAGCCTTACGCCATATCTGCTGTTGCGGGTAAGGGCGTTCAGGATCTAGTTCAAGAACTTGGAAAAATGATTTTTAAAGAGGAATAATTATGAAGGTCGGAATATTTGGTGGAAGTTTTAACCCTCCCCACAATGGCCATTTGAATGCTATTACTACAGTTGCTAAGAAAACGGGTCTAGATAAGGTTCACGTTGTCGTAGCGGCTCAAAGCCCGCTTAAATCCCCGACAGAGGGGCCATCGCCCGAGCAACGCTTGGAGATGACAAAGGCCGCCTTTGCACAATATGGAAGTCAGTTTGTTGTCGACGACCAAGAAATTGCTCGTGGTGGAAAGTCTTATACAATTGATACAGTGATGAACATGCGAAAGTCTGTCGAAGCTAAGGACCTTTTTTTGGTTATTGGTGCAGATAAGCTTTTTGAGTTGGATCGTTGGAAGGACTGGGAAAAAATCTTGTCCGAGACGAACCTTATCGTAACATCAAGACCCGGGTATGACCTACCAAACGAACAAGATGAACTTCCAGAGTTCATTCAGTCCTTTGTTGCGGATTATGACTTCAACTTCGTTGAGTTAAAATCAGGTCGCAGCATTCAGTTCTTAAATTTATCAGATATCGAAATTTCTGGAACAGAACTTCGCAAATGGTTAAGAACTGGTCGTCCTGTTGAAAAGTACTTACCTTTGGCAGTTGAAGGCTATATTCGCGAGCACAAGTTGTACCGCAATCTTGGTGATCGTATCGGTGATTACGCTGCATTTACAGAATTCTGCGCCGGTGTTTTGTTTAGCAAAAAAGGCATTCAAGTTAAAGGTTACGATTTAACGTCGATGACGGCACCTTCAGAGTACACGGTGATTGCATCTGGAACCTCAACTCGTCATGCAGTTGCGATGGCCGAAAACGTAATTCAAGCTGTTAAAGAAGAGTACAACGTTTATCCTCAATCTTTAGAGGGTACCGATGAAGGTCGTTGGGTACTTGTGGATTATGGAAGTTTGATCATTCATGTCTTTTACGATTTTGTTCGCCAGGAATACAATCTGGAGCACTTGTGGAAACAGGGTAAAGATATGAACCTTCAAGATCCGGACTTAAAGAGATAAAACAAAAAAAGCTCGAACATTTGTTCGAGCTTTTTTTTATTCAGAGTTCAATTTTCATTTTATAACTTGTTCAACCAAGCTCGAGCTTCTTCCGCTCTTTTAAGGTCATTCTTAACGGCCTTAATAAGATCGATGGCTGCAGCCTGTTTTAAGCTGCCTTCCGCCATTTTTTCACACGCCAAAGCTTCTAGATCGTCAGTGATTTTATAGACGCTTTCGTGTTGAGGCCACAAGTTATCACGTGAGTTTGCTCCACCCATGCAAAGAGGGATATAATGGTCGATTTTAAATTTTTTACGAGCCATTTGACCCACTCTGAAACCACGTTCGCGGTCGTACATGCGGATGATATCGTTTTTCTCGCTACCGTCTACATCACGCTCACAATACTTAATGTGCTCTGGATAGCGATAGCTATCAGGGCTCGAACAAAGTTCGCCTGGTGTTAGTACTGGATCTGGTGACGTTGGAAAAGCTTGTCCTGCGAATGCGTTAGAACTAGCGATTAAGCAGATAGCAACAAGAGTTGCCTTAAAAATTTGGTTCATTTCCCCTCCAAATAGACAGGCATTTACGGCGCCTGGTAGAAACATCGGACCTTATTTCCGACATATACTTGGTTACCCTAAAGAAGGGTGTAGCAGAGATGCTAAATGAAATACAACTGGAAAAATAAAAAAAATTAAGCGAATTTAGAAAGATAAGTGAGGCTCGGAATATGAAGGTAATATTATTGAACGTAGCAACGGCGAAAGAACCCTGGGCTGATGAGGCCTTCAAGCTCTACGTGAAAAAAATACATCATTTCGTTCCGTTCGAAATCGTTTCGTTAAAACCTAAAAAGAGTGCCCGCGAAGAGGCTGCCATTAAAAAGGCAGAGGAAACTCAGCTTATAATTGATTGGCTGCAAAAGGATGATTTCGTCGTATTATTTGATGAACGAGGGAAGTCTCTAGACTCGGTTCAGTTTGCAAAAAAGGTCGAAACTACAATGAGTTCCGGAAAGAAGCGAATTGTCTTTATAATTGGCGGAGCCTTCGGAGTTGGAGAGGAGCTTCGTAAAAGGGCTGATTTAGTTGTCACCTTGAGCCCGATGGTGATGAATCATCTCGTCGCGCAGACAATGGCTCTAGAGCAGATCTATAGAGCCTTTACGATAATTAAGGGCATTCCCTATCATAATATTTAGTGGGGGGCAGCAACGGGATGAGTGTCCCCAAGAAGCTCTTTGTATGGATCGCGACCTAGCTCAGAAACTCGGTCCCATTCAAGTGGCAAAAATAGGGATTGCTCTTGATAGGCACTTTCCCTAGGGATCGCATATTTGCCCGTGCAATCAGAGTCAGGATCGTAAGTATAGCGGTCGCAGATAGAGAACTTGGCCTGACGAATATCCTTCACCATTGTTAAGCCCCATGCCTCTACGGTCATTGGACCTTCTGGATGAATTGCTGGATCAATAATGTAAACAGTCTTATCCACACGATAAGCAACGGCGACGTGATACCACCACTCCACCTGTCCACCTGGGGCATTGTCAGTGTTTACTCTAAGATTTCCGAAAATGAATACTTTGCTAGGTGCAGGAAACGAATCCAAATTATAAGAAGCCATAGCCGCACGTGCGTAACACCCATCATCTGGGTAAAGCCAAGTCAGGCGTCGCGGCTGATTGTCTGTCTGGCGCATGAACTTAGTATCACGAACGTAATTAAATATCTGGCTTAATTGATCCGCAGAGACGGCTTTGACAACAGATGTATCCACCTGGTGAAGAAATCGCTTCTTTCGTTCGGCGCCATCTGCAGAGTTAAAAAGAAAAGGCTGTTTAGATTGAATGTCTTCAGCATCGATCTTTAAAGAGTATTTTAAGGCGCGCGCTGTGAATTTGGCATTATCGTAATCAGAATTCGCAAGTCTTTTAGGGCTAAGACCAGCCCAAGAACTGACTGAAACCAAAAATAATAAAACGATGAATAATGCTTTCATTTTCCCCACCCGCGATATGTGCGCAGTTTTTAGGCTTTTGCGGTGGATGAGTCAAAGAGAAAAAACTTTTGGCCTTCATTTTGTAACTATTTGTAATTCAAATGTTTTAGGTAAACAAAAGAGGTTCAAATGTTAGGAAGTTGTCCTTTTTGCGGATCAATTTATTGGGGGCGGAGATTGCTATGTGTTTATTGCTGTCGGGCTTTAAGTTTAAAACTAGGGCCGTTTGAGCGTAAGATTGAATCTGAACTAACCGTGAACTCACTTTTTAAGTGGATTCCGGGTAGAGATGATCTTTTGAGTCTGACTCTTATGGCTCTTAAGCAAAAGGAGGACTCTAGGCTGTGGTCCTTTTTTGCCGAAAAGGCCGTAGATGCCGATGATTTTAATCAGGTGTCTTATATAGTTCCCGTACCCTCCCGTCGAGTTGGCAATCATGCGCTTGGATTTGCTAATGCCCTATCAAACTATATCGGGGCGCCGGTGGTTCAGCCATTGACGATACTGGGGGATCCTTCAACGTACAAAACCCAAAATTTGAATCGAGCCCAACGAGCCGAACACCTGAAGACAAGGATAGGTGTAAAAAATACCGAATGGCCCTCTGATATGGGTTCCGTTTTAATCGTCGATGACATCGTAACGACCGGAGCGACAATAAAAACCGTCGCAAAACTGTTAAATATGGAAAATAAGACAAAGATTTGGACAATTGCCTCTAGGTCTCTTGCGGGAGAATAGGCCCTCTGGTATATCTGACCGCCATAAAAAAGGCGTGTAATGTCACTGAGATATATTTTAGCTTTATTCTACGGCTTCCTATCGTTTTCTAATCAGTCCTTCGCGGCTAGCGACTTAGCGGCTGTTGAAAAAGTGCTTTCTGTTTATCAGAAAAAACAGGTTGTTGAAATGTCGGTGGTTAAGGAAGTGACTTCTGAGCTTCTTGGCAAAAAAACCAGTTACGAAGGCCAGATATGGTTATCCAAAGAGAAATTTCGTTGGGAAACTAACAAGCCTGAAAAAAGTCTTTTGCTTTTTGATGGAGTCCATATTTTTAGCGTTCAATATCCTAGTAAAGAATTGGGTGGCAACATTCAGGTAGCAAAAGGAAAAGCGGATAAGCGCGGCAAAAGTCATTTGTTGATTTCGCTTATCTTGAAAAAGGATCTTTTAGCGGCAAACTTTGCAACAGATAAAGTTGAAACGAACGGGGATCTAAAGACGCTAAAGCTATTACCGAAAACCAAGGATATCTCTGTTGTAGACTTGTTTGTGACGGTAGATACAAAAAAGCAAAAAGTTGTCGATTTAAAATACAAAGATGAAATCGGTAACTTAGTAGAACTAAAATTTGGGCCTGTATATTTCGATAAGCCCACGCCGATTAAAGATATGTTTAAATTTATTGTTCCGAAAGATGCACAGGTGACAGAGTTATGAGCCAAAAAGTAAATCAGGATAATTCGAATAAAAAAGTTCATTTCATTAGTTTGGGATGCCCTAAGAACTTGGTAGATAGCGAGATCATGGCGGGTACTTTGATGAAAGAGGGCTATGAAGTTGCCGGTGATCACGAGGGTGCGGACACTGTTATCGTAAACACTTGTGGTTTTATTGAGGACTCGAAGAAAGAGTCTATTCAAAGAATTTTAGAGATGGGCGCTGCAAAAGAAGAAGGTAAAATCAAACGCCTTGTTGTAGCTGGCTGCTTAACTCAGCGATACAAAGATGACCTTGTTGGTGGCCTACCCGAAGCAGATCTTTTTGTAGGCTCTGGCGAGTTTCAGAATATTGCTAAAATTCTTAAACAAAACGATTCAGGTGATACAAGTAAGACATTCTTTAATTTGCCGACCTATTTGCAAGAAGAGTCGACTCCTCGAGTGAATTCTCAGCCTGGACATCGAGCTTATATTAAGATTTCTGAAGGCTGCATGAAGCGTTGTGCTTTCTGTGCAATTCCTCATATCCGCGGGAATCTTCAGTCGCGAACGATTGCTTCGGTTGTTAAGGAAGCAGAACAGTTGGCCGCTCAGGGCGTGAAAGAACTTATTATTATTAGCCATGACTTTACCGACTACGGTTGGGATTTGCGCAGAAAAAATCCAGAGGCTAAAGAGAGCCCCGTGGAGCTTCTAAAAGCTCTAGATCAAGTTGAAGGTATCCAGTGGATTCGTCTATTGTATCTATATCCAGATGGTATCACTCCAGATATGGTTCAATTGATTAAAAACTCCAAAAAGTTAGTCAAATATTTCGATATGCCTCTTCAGCACATTTCTGATGATGTTCTTAAAAGCATGAATCGTAAGATGACGCGAGATGAAGTCGAAACGGTGTTGATGAATATTCGTGAGAACATTCCTGATGCGGTTATTCGAACACAATTTATCGTCGGATTCCCGGGTGAAACAGATCAACAGTTTGAAGAGCTTCTTAAGTTTATCGCAGATCAAAAATTTGATCGAGTTGGTTGCTTTAAATACTCTCCGGAAGAAAATACTCCGGGTGGAAAAATGCTTAATCAAATCGATGATGATGTTAAGCAGGCCCGTTACGAAGCAGTGATGGAAGTTCAACAAAATATTTCTCGTGAAAAGCATCGTGCATTTATTGGCAAAACTGTTGAGGTTCTTGTCGAGGGCTACAGCGAAGAAACCGAGCTTCTTTTGCAAGGTCGAATGTCACAGCAGGCTCCAGAAATTGATGGCGTTGTCCTTATCAATGACGGTCAAGCTAAAGTCGGAGACATGGTTCGTGTGCTAATTACCGAAAGCATGGAATATGATCTTATCGGCGCAATCGTCGAAGAGGACGCTCAGGTTTAAAAGCTGGTGTGTTTACTGGAATTGGCAGTTTTCAGCGGCCTGTTCGTATTTTTTCAATAAGTCCAAGTTTCTATTCGAGCGCAGCGACATGACGCTTTTTCTAAGTTGTGTTGCAGCCTCGAATCTTTGCAGTTTGCAGGCTTTGCTTAAAGCAACTAAAGCATCTTCATATTTTTGAAGTTCAAACGAAGCGGTACCAAGTCCAATCCAAGCTCGAGCTGATTTATCATCCGCAGCCACCGCTGATTTAAAGAACTTTACTGCATCGATATGATTTTTTTCTTTTTGTAAGTGCTCTGCGTAGTAGTATTGAGCAGGTTCAGAATTTTTGAATTTTTCAGCTGATTTGCGGAGCTGAGATATGGAAGCTTCCTTCTGACCGGTAGCTTTTAAACACAAGCCTAAATAGACAGATGAAGTCGCCGAGTTTTGATCTTTATTCAAAGACTCTCGGCATGATTGAATACCGGCCTCATAGGATTCGTCTCTGTAATTGATCTCGCAGATCTTTTGTAGAGTCTCTTTGTCTGCACCGCGCGCCTCGATCAAATCTTGAAGTAAAATACGCACCTCATAAAGATTATTTTTGGCTTCATAGTGCTTGACCAGATCCCAGTAGGGGTCTGGGTTTTTGGGGTTCGAAGTGATAGCTTGCTTAAACGATTCCAAAGCTTCAGTGTGAAGATTTTGCTGTTTTTGAGCTCGGCCCAACAGAGTCCACCCATTCGAGTTCTTGGGGTTTTTGCCGGTTATAAGCGTCGCAACCCGAACTGCTTGATCGTACTGTTTAGATTTAAATTCGAATTCCGCAAGCTTGGCGAGATGGGATTCGTCAATGCGGTCGATATATTTCCATAACAATTTAATGGCCTTATCGGTTTGTCCTTCAGAGTCTAGTTGAACCGCCAGCTTTTGTATAAGCTCGATTCGATTCGGCTCTTTACGAACTGCAGCCTTAAGTTGTTCGGTCGTCATCGGCACAGGCGCGGGCTCAGCAGGCTTGCCTGTGGATTTTGAATCTGCCTTAGAAGTTGAAGCCCCCTCTTCGAAAATTGAAAACTCATCAGCCCTGACTAGGCCCGGACTGATGGCTAAAAATGAGACAATACCAATTTGCAAACAAAGGAGTGTCGACTTCATATGATATATTATTCCGTAAATGAAGCATTGTGGGAAGTCTGTGATTCAGTTCAATAAGCACAAAGGCCAGTCTGGTCAGGCGACCATCGAGTACGTCTTGATGTTGGTCATTTCCGTGGGATTGGTGCTGATGTTAATGATGCAGTTATTTACTCCTATGCAAAAGTTTTTGGATAATTATATGGGTCTTTACGTTCAGTGCCTGTTGGAATACGGAGAACTTCCATCTTTCGGCGGCGAATCTGTTGTGACCGAGGACAGCGAATGTAATGCGAAGTTTGAGTCCTTCTCTGGCGGTAATGGTCGGCCTCCCAAAAATGGTTCCGGCTCTGGGTCAGATTCTGAAAAAGCAGACGGCAGTAAAGACGGAAGCGGTTCCAGCGATGGCTCGGCCGTTGGTAGCTCTGGTGGCGGCTCTGGAGGCGGCGGAGGGGGTGGTGGCTCATCTTATGCTGGCTCTGCGTCCCGAGGTGGAGGGCGTGTCATACGAACTAGCCGAGGCACTCGGGGGATGGACTCGGGAGGCGATGGTAAAACTGTCGAAATTGCCTTGGATGGTGGGGGCGGCGGTGGCTACTTTACATCGAATAATGGCAATCGAATTGTGGTTGTGAAAAAGTCCCGAGCGATAGCGATGGATCGAATACCCGAGTCTGTAAAAAAGAAATTGGAAAAAGATAAAAACGGCGGCAAGTCGGCAATTATTGCTGTTGATTCAGGCGTTGGTGAATCAAAACCAAAGGCATTCGCGCTAAAACCGCCCGAGAAAAAAGTTCAAATTGAAGAGGATAAAACAGAATTTTCGATTGGAAATACACTGCGAATAATATTTATCGTGTGTATTGTCCTTGTAATTGTGATTTTTGTTGGTGGACAGTTCTTACAAATGTCGAAGAGCGGCGATTAACGCACCTTGTGCGGATAAAGTTTTCTCGGCGCTACAAATAAATTTGAAACTACGAAACATTTAATGGATACAGGTGTTCCTCAAAGGGGAGGACTGTTTGTCTAATGTGATTGAGATCAATCGCAAGAAAGTATTTACGCTAGTGGAGGCGAATGCTTTATTGCCGATTGTTTACAGATTATCAGAAGAGTCTGAAAAAGAAGTTCGCTCTTATACGAATCGCTTGAAGGCCTTCTCGGATGACAAAGCTCATCCGACGGCTGTCGAATTGGAATCGAAAATCAACGATGTGATTCATAAATGGCAGAATAAATTGGAAAAATTAGGTGCCGAGCCCAAAGGTCTGTGGATGGCTGATTTTGACAATGGGCAAGGTTATTTTTGTTGGAAATATCCTGAAAATAGAATTGCGCATTATCATGGCTACCAAGATGGCTTTTCTGGGCGTATGATATTGGAATGAGAATCGCACTTGCTCAAATAAATCCAACTCTGGCTGATTTTGAAACCAATAAATTGAAAGTATTAGAATACATTGAAAAGGCACGACTGCGTAAGGCTGACATTGTCGTTTTTCCAGAATGTGCCCTTTTTGGTTATGCCCCGTTTGATTTGTTAGAACGTAAGCAATTACTTAAGATTCAAATGAGGGCCCTGCAGGCCATTGAAAAGAAAGTGCCTGAGGGCATGGCTGTATTAGTAGGCCTGTTGACAGCAAATCCAAAGAAGCTTGGCCGACCTTATTACAACAGTGCCGCGCTGGTTATCCGAGGAAAAAAGACTAAATTCTTCCATAAAACATTATTGCCGACCGGGGACGTCTTTGACGAAGCTCGATTTATTCAGTCGGATTCGATGGATAAGAACTACTTTACTTTTAAGAAGAAAAATTTCTTCGTCTCTATTTGTGAAGATATATGGGCATGGCCAGATGCCAAGGGTGTTTCTCAATATCAAGAAAACCCAATTAAAAAGCAAAAAACAAAAGTTGATATGGTTTTGAATCTGTCCGCGTCTCCTTGGCATACAAAGAAACTTGAAGATCGACATTACGTAGCTGGGCAGACTGCTAAACACTTTAAAGCACCCATTGCCTATGTGAATATGGTGGGCGCCCAGGATGAAATTATTTACGATGGTAGAAGCTTTGTTTTAGATAAAAATGGCAAAGAGCTTGTTCGCCTTCATTCGTTTGAAGAAGATATTAATTTATTTGATCTAGACACAAAAGAATCTTGGGCTTTGGCGCCGGAACTTTCTTCGATTGATAAGCTTCGCCGAGCCCTGGTTTTGGGGATCCAAGATTTCTGCCGTAAAACAGGAATGAAATCACTCCACTTTGGACTTAGCGGAGGAATTGATTCGGCCGTGGTAGCGGCTCTTGCTGTTGAGGCTGTTGGGGCATCAAATGTAACGGCAATCGCAATTCCTGGTCCGCATAGTTCCAATCTTAGTTATGAACTTGCATCGCAACTTGCAAAGAATTTGGGGATTCAGTTTCATAAAGTCGAAATGAATCCAGCCTATCAAGCCGTGGTAGATATGCTTCAAGCTGGAATCTCAATTGGCGAATTCAGCTTGGTTCATGAAAATCTTCAAGCTCGCTTAAGAGGCCTGACATTAATGGCGTACTCCAATAAGACGGGCAGTCTGCTTTTGAATACCTCTAACAAGAGTGAGTTCGCTTCGGGATACTCAACCCTCTACGGGGACATGTGTGGCGGGCTTTGTCCGTTGGGTGATTTAACTAAGGCCCAAGTCTATGCGTTAGCTAAATTCTATAATTCAGAGCACGAGTTGATCCCGAATCAAATTATTGATCGGCCGCCAACGGCAGAGCTTCGACCGAATCAAAAAGATCAGGACAGTTTGCCAGCCTATGATCTATTAGATCGGGCGGTAGAGAATCTTGTGGAAAAAGCTGGGGATGCTAAGACAAAAGAAGAAAAATGGTTATTACCGATTTTAATGAGAACTGAATTTAAAAGATGGCAAGCGCCACCAGTTTTGAAGGTCAGTAGGCATTCGTTTGGTCGAGGGCGTCGTTATCCGATCGCCCATCTAGCCAAAGAATTATAATAGACCGCCGAATAAATCCATCTGCTTTGGCTGTCGAGTGATTTGTGGAAAGCGAACTTCCGGCTTTCCAGTCAATGCAACCAAGTTTTCAACTTTTGGAGCTTGGCCGCCAACGGAAATACGCTTTAACATTTCAAAAAATAAGCGACCGCAATAGCTGGCATCTTCTTCCGCGCGGTGAAAGTCCGTTGAAGGAATCTTTAAGTGCTGAACTAAAGTTCCAAGCTTGTAATTAGGTAAACCTGGAAAAACTTTTCTAGCGATTGGAAGAGTATCGACCACGATGCCTTTTGGAGCAGCGACTTCAAATTTTTTAATGTCAGCAGTTAAGAACTGAGAATCAAACGGAGCATTGTGAGCGACCAAAAGATCATCGCCACAGAACTCAGCAAAGGCTGGAAGGACAGATTCAATTGTGGGTTTACCTTTGACCATATCATCATAGATACCATTGACTGCAGACGCTCCAGGAGGAATGCTTCTTAAAGGATCAATAAGGGTTGCAAAAATAGCCTCGGGTTGGCCATCGATGAAGCGGACAGCTCCGATTTCGACGATTTGGTCAACTCCAGGAACAGTTCCAGTGGTTTCTAAGTCAAATGCGATGAATCTCATAGGCTATAGATACCGAATGGCTAAGGGGCTTTCAACAAAAACCCTGAAATCAGAAAGGCTTTCTAAGGTGGACCCTAAAGAGCTTGAATCATTAGAGTTTGTGAATCAGGGAGTTTCTGTCCCTGCGAGTCAATTACGAGGTTCGGTCTTGGATTTAGCCTTAAAGCTAAAGATCGAAATATCGCATTCTTGCGGGGGCCATGGAACATGTGGAACGTGTCGCGTATTTATCGACTCAATTCCCCTGGCCGCCCGAAACGAAATTGAAGCCGAAATGGCTGCCGATCGTCAGTTTGCTGATAATGAACGTTTATCATGTCAGTTAGAAGCCTGTGCGGGCTTGAAGATCAGAACTATTTTTTAACATAAAAAGTATTTGAATAAACCCAGGTCAACCAACGTTTGCCATCTGGAATGGGCCAAAGAGGACTGACCCTAACTTGAACTCTGTAGTTTCCCGGTTTTTCAATAGGCATAATAATTTGATCGTCGTTAAAGATTTTGAATTTTTCGCCATCTTTTATAATAAGAATTTCAAAGAAATGTTTGGGCTTTGCGGGAAGCTTTACTTTTAAGACGGTATGTTTGGAAAATGGAATTACTGACCCCATCATATATGTTTTCGAGTGATCTTCCATTGTTGCTGAAAATCCTGTGGGATCACCAAGAATATCCATCGAAATATAGAAGTGTCCGTTCTTGAGGGCATTAAATATTTTCAGCTTATCGGATTGAAAGTTGCCGGTAAGTTCAGATTTTAAAAGAACGTGGTTGTTTGTGATTTCAAAGAGCCTTTGATAGCTAGGAAAGCGAATCCAATAGTTGCCGAAGGGAAGTGCGCGAGCAGATGCTTCTGCGCCTGAGTAGGCATGGAAGCTTCTTGTTTTAGCAATCTTATCAATCAGTCCCCACTCTTCGTTGGGCTCTTCAAAAAGACGCGTTAAAGCTAATCTTGAATTAAAGGGATAGATTATTAAACTCCAAATTGTGGACAGCTTAGAGCGCTGCCATGCCTTTAACGAAAGAGTTTTCAGGTTGATGGCCTCCGCACCGTCCATTCCTTCTGGAATTTCGGAGTTCCAGCTAAATCCCGTCTTAAATGGATGTGCTAAATAAAGAAGTCCGTCTTTGTTGGAAGTGGTTGTTTGGCTTAAAAGATCTGCCATCTTCACTTGAACTTCGCCGAGATTAGAGCCCATGGATTCTTCGCGCAGTGGGACAGTAATAAGCCGACTATCAAGATAACTGTATTTTCGTCCATCTAAAACTAATAAGTTATTATAGTAATTGCCGGCCACCGTTGGTTCATAGGTATTCAGGTCGGTCATAATAATGAAATCTAATCCGGCGTTTTTTGCGGAATCCAAAATAAATTTGGCATTAGAAGATCCGATACTGGCAGAGCTATGTACGTTTATCACACCTTTATAGTCATAAAATCCCTCTGGATTCTCAGCCTTCAAAGATTTTGGAATCACGCTCATGTCATATTGATTAATATAAAATCCGAACATGAAGTAGGTGACTAAAAATAGAGAAAACCCAACAATTGTTTTCATTTCTTCAGCACCTCAAGCAGTGTAAACTCATTATTAATTTCTTTAACGTCTTTTACCGAGTAGTCGGCCTCATTAAGCCATGTAGGCAAACTTTGTGTTTTGTATTTTAAAACATAAAATTTACTTTGTTGGGGATAGCTTTGGGGAAGTCCATCATAGAAGTCTAATCGACTAGCCCCATTTAGTTTGTAGACAGGAGTTTTATTTATAAACCAAAGTGACGAAGCCATTTGGTAAGTAGTTCCGTAAAGGGGCTGATAATTTTTTACTTCATTTGCGATTGTGTAGAATACAAAGGGTTCGTTAAGTTTTTCGATTTTTTGGCGCAACTGAGGGGTGACAAGAATCACCGCAATCAATGCATATAGAAAAATCCAAAACTGGTTTGCTTTTTTAAAATAACGGGTGGCTTTTGTTGAAAAACTTGCAGCTACTATTATCGAACTATATCCAATGATGGGCCAATTCGCCTCCACGTGTCCTTTGGTGCTGGTATATAAGAAAAATGCAAAAGGAAATAGGCCCAGCCAGCTAACGAGACGTAACTGGGCAGGTACTTTAGCTTTGTAAAAAGAAAACCATACGAATGGTGAAACCAAGACAAGTTGGGCAAGAATATAGCCCCATGTCCAAATAAATTCGTAGGATTCTCCATGAAGGCCATGATTTAGCTGAAACTTAAAACTAGCAAACTCATTCTGGTAGTTCCAAATTAATACAGGAAGCGAGCCGATGAATCCTGCTACAACAGTCAGTGGAAGATATCGCCAAGCGATTCTTTTGTATTCTTTAGAAAATCCAAGAAACAGAAGAGCCGCAGGAACAAACAGTACGATATGGTACTTTGAGCAAAAGCCCAGACCTAAGGATATTCCCAATAGGACGTACCAAAGAGGCCGTTGTGACTGAAGGGCCTTGAGTGTAAACAAAGTAGCAAGGGCCCAAAAAAACAAAACGGGGAGATCGGGAGTTACAATTACTGATCCCAGTCCTAAAAATGGATTTAGTAAAATTGCTATCCAGACTTTTTTAATATGATCCGTAGAAACAAAATCTTTTAGTATATAATACCAAACAAAAAGAATTAGGTGGCCCAATATTACCGAGGGCCAGCGGACGGCTGATCCGACATTTTCGAATATCTGTCCAAGCCACATTAACCAAGACACCGCTGGGGGATGATCGAAATAGCTAAGCTGCAAATGGTGAGACCACATCCAGTAGTAAGCCTCATCAAAACTAAGTGGCAGCAGAGCTGCCACACCAAGTTTTAAAATTAGACTGATAAAGAATATTTTTTTTAAGTTATTCACTCTTAATAGCTCAACTTAATCGACTTACCCGAATCCCCTGGGATGCCAAGGTCCCGTCCATTTAGGATTAAGTTTACAGCCCCTCCGTTAGAGATACTAACTGACAGTCCATCTTTAGATTTAAAAGTGTGAACTTGCTCTGGAGTTAATTTGATCGTAGATCGTTTGCCGTTTTTGCTAGAATACTCAATTTCAACGTTTTCCATGGCTTCAACTATAAGCTCAATTGGCTTACCGTCTGGCACCGTGACCTTCGGAAATCCTGCCTTAGGTTCATTGCTGCCCACCGGAGTCACTGGGGCAGCGGGTGGCGTTTGAGTTGCTGCAACTGCAGGAATGGTCTTGGTCAATGGATTTGAGTCTGTCACCTTAGTCGGAGCTGTAGTTGCCGCATTTTCCACAAGGCCATCTTTGGGAGTTGTCTCGGCTGTTGTTGCTTGCGTAAGACCTGCTCCTGCATCATTTGATGATCCTATCCCAGTAACTGGAGCCTCGGCTACAACCGGAGAAGAGTCATCAGTCGTTGTCGTTTCAACAGCTGGAACTGCGGCCTCTTTGGAGTATTTATCTATAATGTGTTTTGCACTGATAATTAATATAACTAAGACGACCCCGACGACTGTAAGGATCGCCGTTTTGGGGCTCTTGTTTTGATCAATTGGCTTTAACGAGGGTTCGACATAGTTTGGCTGATGGGCCGTGAATGACTTTTCATTTTTGATTTCAGACTGTGCGTTTGAATCAGTTGGGCTACTAGCTTCGACAGAGGCAACTGCATTCTGTGAAGTCGGATCTTCCTCGTTTGCTTTGCGAACAGGCTCACGAAGTTCTGGTTTTGGTCTAGAAACATCGACGGTTTCACCGCGTCGATGGACAGTTTCTCCGGTCTGAAGTTTTGGAACGGTTGATCCCACTTCAGTATAGAACACCTCAAGCACGTGCTCTTCATTTAGCTTTAGTAAATTCGCATAACTTTTTACAAAGCCGCGCAAAAAAGTTTTTGCTGGCAATTTCTTTTCGTCAGCTTCTTCAATGGCTTGAATAATACGGCTACTGATTTTAAGTGATAAACTGACCTCGTGAAGAGAAAGTCCTGCTTCTTCTCTGGCTTTTTTTAAGATTTGGCCGGTCTGTTGCATCAGAATCCCTTTCTTAGAATTTCCAACATGGATTTGGCTTTTTCTCGGTACTTGCCATCTGGGTAAAGCTTTATGATCTCTACGAAGCGAGCCTCTGCTTTTGCTTTATTCCCAGAGCGATACCATGCTAATGCGCTGTAGTAGTGAGGCTCGTCAAATAATTGATTTTGGCAAAAACCAACGGCTCGATCTAATGCATCGGTTGCGGCGCCATAATCTTTCTTTTCAAAGTAAGACCTGCCAAGGTAAGAATTGGCGATGCAGTTGTCGGTTTGAAGGTTCAGTGCTTTTTGAAAAGCATCTATCGATTGATCGAATTTTTTTTGATTGAACCACAGAAGACCCAAATTCACGTAGGCTTTGTCAAATGAGGCGTAGGTAAGGTCGTTTAAAACCTCATCAAGTAAAACCTTTGCCTCGGCATACTGTTCTTTTTCGATAAGAGTTCTTGCTAAGTTATTTTTTGCGTCAGTAAAGCTTGGCAGAATTTTAACAGCATTTCTGAAGTGCTTTTCTGCCAAATCAAAACGTTCTCTCAAAAAATAGACAAGGCCTAGATTGTTTTGAACTAAGGGATTTTTGTTGTCGAATTCTTCAGCTTTAAGCAACTCACGAAGCGCAAAAGGAAGATTGCCATTTTCGATGTGGGATATTCCCAATCTAAGATAAAGCTCGGCCTTTTCGGCATTTTGCGAACCAAACATGGCGCAGCCAGAAAGAAGGATTATTACAAGGAAAAGGGCAACTTTATTCATAGATAAAAGTTACCATCCTAGAGCTAAGAGTCAATCTCCAGTTCAACTAAGGTTTCGACATGATCAGTCTGAGGAAACATATCAAATGGTTGGACACGATGAAGCCGATATTTGATAGATTTTTTTTGTGCTGCTTGAAAAAACCACTGCAAATCACGAACCAAAGAGGTCGGATGACAGCTAATATAAACAATCTTTTTTGGCATCGCTAAAGCAATGCTCTCCATGACGTACTGGGTGCAGCCAGCTCGGGGCGGATCTAAGAAAACTAAAGAGTCCTTTGCTGGCACTCGACGCTTCAAAAAAGACTCGACGTCGGCTTGGAAAAATTGTGTTTTCTTGTTTTTTGAAAGTCTGCGACCTCTTTCAACAAGCTTTGCGCTTAACTCGACACCAAACGTATTCAAAGATGGATATTTGGAAGTTAAGGGGTGGGTAAAATTGCCAGCTCCGGCGTATAAATCCCACACTTCGGAATATTCACCCATTGACCAATCTAGGGCCGTATTTACCATAAATTCATTTTGGAAGCGGTTTACTTGGGAAAACCCAACGCCGTCTTCGTCCTCGTCGATAAAATTCCAGCGAACCTCGTTGGTATCTTGATCAATATAGGCCTCTAAGCGTCCATCGGGGCGCTTAGCAACAGCCTCAGAGGCAATTTGTGGAAGTTTTGTAGCTATAGATTCCTCGGTAATTAGGCAGTCTTTTGCTTCGACAATTTCGTGTGAGCCGTGACTGAAAAATCCAAATTTCCCATTTTTTGTTTTTGGCTGGATGCGATTACGATACCTAAAATCTTTGGGGCTTTTTACTATTGGAAGTAGTTCGTAGCTTACTTCAGGCAAAAACTTTTTAAAGTTTTCTTTTACAATCAGCTCCTTTTGGCGAAGCTGCTCCTCTTCCTTCAGGTGTTGCCAAGCGCAGCCGCCGCACTTGCCCGCAACAGGGCAAGGAGCCGTTCTGCGGAAAGGAGAAGGCTCTACAATCGAAATGATTTCTCCTTCTAGGAAGTTCTTTTTCTTGTGGATGATTTTAATTTCTGCAAGTTCGCCGGGTGCACCACCTTGGACAAATATGACAACGCCCTGGTGGCGAGCAATAGCTGCGCCACCAACTGCCATTTTTTCAATGCGCACTTGGATCACTTGGCCGACAGAAAAAGAAAGGGACTCTTTCGAGTCCCTAGAATCTTTAGATTGAGACATCAATCTTATTATACGTTGCAGATTTCGTGTTTTTCAAAGAAAAGTGCAAGTTCGCGAGCAGCAGATTCAACAGAATCAGAACCGTGAACTGCGTTTTCGCCCATGTTGTCGCCGAATTTAGCGCGAACAGTTCCAGCGTTAGCTTTTTTAGGGTCTGTAGCACCCATGATTTCGCGGTTTTTCAAAACTGCGCCTTCACCTTGCAAGCACATCAACATAACAGGGCCAGAAGTCATGAAAGAAACTAGTTCGCCGAAGAATGGACGAGCACTGTGTTCAGCGTAGAACTCTTCTGCTTTCGCTTTAGAAAGAACAGTGATTTTTGCAGCAGCGATCTTAAGACCGTTTGCTTCAAACATGCTGACGATATCGCCGATAGCGTTTTTCTTCATTGCGTTTGGCTTGATGATTGAAAATGTTTGTTCGATAGCCATGATAGACTCCTTAGTTAATTCGATGTGTTAAATCGTTTTGAATCGGGTTGTTTTTATCGAAAGCGGGGTTTCTTGTCCACAAAAAAGGCCAACCCGAAGGTTGGCCTATGAAATTAAAACCTAAAATCAGGCTTATTTAAGCATAGATTTCAAAGTAATACCCATATCAGCAGGGCTGCGCGCGATTTTACAGCCAGCAGCTTCTAGGGCTGCGAATTTAGCTTCCGCAGTTCCTTTGCCGCCAGAGATAATCGCACCAGCGTGACCCATACGTTTACCAGCCGGAGCTGAAGCCCCTGCAATGAACGCTGTTACCGGCTTTTTGAATTCTTTTTTGATGTATTCAGCAGCTTCTTCTTCTGCAGATCCACCGATTTCACCAATCATGATCACTGCATCCGTATCTGGATCTTCATTGTAAAGCTTCAATACGTCGATAAAGTTAGTTCCATTCACTGGGTCACCACCGATACCTACGCAAGTTGATTGACCTAGGCCCAATGCCGTCAACTGGCCAACAGCTTCATAAGTCAAAGTACCAGAGCGTGAAAGAACGCCGATACGACCTGGTCTGTGGATATGGCCTGGCATGATGCCGATTTTACATTGTCCAGGAGTGATCACACCTGGGCAGTTTGGACCGATCAAGCGAGTGCGTTTACCTTGCATAAACTTCTTCACTTTTACCATGTCTAGTACAGGGATACCTTCTGTGATACAGATCACCAAATCAAGATCCGCATCAACAGCTTCCATGATTGAGTCTGCGGCAAATGCTGGTGGAACGAAAACCATAGAAACGTTTGCGCCAGCTTGTTTTTTAGCTTCGTAAACTGTGTTGAAAACTGGAAGACCTAAGTGAGTAGTTCCACCTTTACCTGGTGTCACACCGCCAACCATTTTTGTTCCGTAAGCCAAGCACTGCTCAGAGTGGAAAGAACCTTGAGCTCCAGTGATACCTTGGCAAATAACGCGAGTGTCTTTGTTAATTAAAATAGCCATTATTTACCTCTTACAGCAGCAACGATTTTAACAGCTGCATCAGTCAAATTGTCCGCAGGGATAATATTCAAACCAGATTCAGAAAGAAGTTTCTTTCCAAGATCTACGTTTGTTCCTTCAAGGCGAACAACCAAAGGAACTTTAAGACCTACTTCTTTAGAAGCAGCGATAACACCTTCAGCGATCACGTCACATTTCATGATACCACCGAAGATATTAACCAAGATTCCCTTAACGTTTGCATCTTGCAAAATGATTTTGAACGCGTTTGTTACTTTCTCTTTGTTAGCGCCACCGCCAACATCAAGGAAGTTTGCTGGGCTCTCACCATGCAACTTGATGATGTCCAAAGTTGCCATCGCAAGACCCGCGCCATTCACTAGACAGCCAATAGAGCCATCAAGTTTGATGAACGCTAAATCGAACTTAGAAGCTTCGATTTCAGTTGGTTCTTCTTCGTTCAAGTCACGAAGCTCAACGATTTCAGGATGTCTGAAAAGAGCGTTAGAGTCGAAGTTCATTTTTGCATCAAGAGCAAGAATATCGCCTTCTTTAGTTACAACTAAAGGGTTGATCTCGGCGATCGAGCAATCTGTTGCGATAAATGCGTTGTAAAGACCTTGGAAGAACTTCACAGCTTTATTCACGAGCTCAGGCTTCATGCCAATTTCAAAAGCCAATTGGCGAGCCTGGAAAGCACCCAATCCAATTGTTGGATCGATATCTACCTTTTTGATCGCGTTTGGATTGTGTTCTGCAACTTCTTCGATGTCCATTCCACCTTCAGAAGAAGCCATCATTGCTGCGCGACCAGTCGCACGGTCGATAAGGCAAGCAACGTAGTATTCTTTTTCGATGTTGCAACCTTGCTCGATGAAAACCTTTTGAACAAGTTTACCTTCAGGACCCGTTTGGTGTGTGACCAAAGTCATTCCTAAGATTTGCTTTGTTAAAGCGCCAACTTCGTCGATAGATTTAGCAAGCTTAACACCGCCACCTTTACCGCGACCACCAGCGTGAATCTGAGCTTTAACAACCCAAATGTTTCCACCCATTTCTTTAGCAATTTGCATTGCCTCTTCTGGGCTGTGTGCCACTTTGCCCTTAAGGGTGGCAACTCCAAATTTTCTAATGACCTCTTTGGCCTGATACTCATGAATATTCATTATGACTCCAATGAATCTTTAAATTAGATCGTCTTCAATGCAGCAACAAGTGTACGAACTGCATCTACTGATTTTGTAAACTCAGCTTTTTCGTCTGCGTTCATTTCAAATTTGTGTACTTTTTCGATACCTTTACCGCCGATAGTAGCAAGAACACCAACCATCAAGCCTTCGTTCACGCCGAATTCGCCAGTCAACTCTACAGCCACAGGCAATACGCGTTTTTGATCTTTAAGGATAGCTTCAGCCATTTCCACAGCACCACGAGAAGGGGCGTAGTATGCAGAACCTGTCTTCAAGTGACCACCGATTTCTGCGCCGGCAGTTTTTGTTCTTTGAACAATCGCTGCAATTTTGTCAGCAGGAAGTAGTTCAGTTAAAGGAATACCGCTTACAGAAGCATGACGAACAAGTGGCATCATCGCATCACCGTGGTTACCGATAACGATACCGTTGACGTCTTTAACAGAAACGTTCAACTCTTCAGCAATAAATTGACGGAAACGAGCTGAATCTAAGCAGCCACCCATTCCCAAAACTCTTTCACGTGGGAAGCCAAGGATTTGTTTAGCATAAACAGCCATAACGTCCATTGGGTTACAAACTACGATTACGTATGAGTTTGGAGCGAATTTTTTCACGCCTTCACAAACATCTTTTACGATTTTAGCGTTGATACCAACAAGTTCATCGCGGCTCATGCCTGGTTTACGAGGCATACCCGCAGTGATGATAACAACATCAGAGTCTGCGATATCTTCGTACTTGTTTGTACCTTTCACTTTAGAATCAAACATTTCGATAGGACCTGCTTGAGCTAAGTCTAATGACTTACCAATAGCAGCGCCTTCGTTAACGTCTAAAACAACAACATCGCCCAATTCTTTTTGAGCGGCCCAGTGAGCCGTTGTTGAACCAACAAAACCTGCGCCGATGACGGCGATTTTCTTTCTTTTGTGAGACATGATGATTTCTCCTTAAAGGATTCAAAAGATTAGTAAAATTTAAATCTTGCGTAAGCCCTCCCATTCAATCTTAAATCTATGTATGGGGCAAGGAATTCGGGGCGAGTCATGGCTATAATCCAGTTAAAAAATGTGAATGTAGACTTCGAGGGACACTCGGTTCTAAAGGGCGTCAATTTAGAGGTTCAGAAGGGTGAAACCCTGGTGGTCATTGGTCCATCCGGACAAGGCAAAACCACACTTTTGAAGCTGATGACGGGCCTTGTGAGCCCGACTAAAGGACAGATTTTAATTGATGGACAAGAGCTCTCGTCATTAAGCGTTAAGGATCGAGAAATATTAGTAAAACGAATGGGGATGCTTTTTCAAAAAAACGCTCTTTTTGATTCTTTAACTTGCGCAGAAAACATCGCCTTTCCACTTCGGGAACTAACCGATCTTTCAGAAATCGAAATTCAAAATAAAGTAAAGTTTTATCTAGAGGCGGTGGGGATTTCTCATGCGTATGCTCTATATCCAGATGAAATTAGCGGGGGAATGCAGAAGCGGCTTGGTATTGCCCGAGCATTAGCTCTAGAGCCCGAAATTATTTTTTACGATGATCCAACGGCGGGCCTTGATCCCATCACATCTAAAAAAATTATCGAGCTAATTATTCAGCTGCAAAAAGAACGAAAGTCGACCGTCATAGCTGTGACAAACGACATGAATCGCGCCTATCAAATGGCGCATCGGATGGTGCTTGTTGTAGATCAAGAAGTTTTGGCAACCGGAAGTCCCGAGCAAACAAAAGAGTCTGTAGAGCCTCGAGTTTTTCAATTTGTACGTGGCCTCTTAGAGGGGCCTTTGGCTGTCATAGAGTAGGTCTAGAATTAGGATGTCGAATGATTGAATTTAAAAACTTAGTTAAAAGATTCGGAGATCGTACAATCCTAAAAGGACTCAATTTAAAAATTGAGGAAGGCAAAATTTTGTTCATTTTGGGGACATCTGGGACAGGCAAATCAGTTCTTCTTAAAAATCTGGTGGGTCTTCTTAGGCCCGACGAGGGTGAAATTTGGATTGATGGTCAAGAGGTTAGTCGAATTTCAGAGGAAAACTATCTACCAATTCGCAAAAAATGTGGAATGGTCTTTCAACATCCAGCTCTTTTTGATTCACTCACTGTCTATGAAAATGTCGCCTTTGGTTTAAGACGCCACTATTCGATTTCAGAAGAGGAAATTGCAAAAAAAGTAAAGGCCGCTCTTAAGTTGGTGAATCTTTCTGGTATCGAAGAAAAGTTTCCTCCTCAGCTTTCCTATGGAATGCAAAAACGAGTTAGTATGGCTCGAACTGTAGTTATCGAGCCGCGGATTCTTTTATTTGATGAGCCAACGACGGGTTTGGATCCGGTAACGACAAATGCAGTAAATAAATTGATTCAAGATTTATCCCGAGAGCTTAAAACAACATCATTGGTAGTTTCCCATGATATGCAGTGTGCTCTTTCGATAGCTGATTGGATTGTTGTTTTGGATAAGGGCGAGATCGTAGATCAGGGGACTCCTGCTCAGCTTTTGCGATCGGAAAAACAATTGGTGAAAGATTTTTTAGCAGAGGTTGAACAAACATGAACTGGATAATTTCAATTGTTGATGACGTTGGCGGGGCGATGATTTTTCTGGGGCAAGTTTTGCAAACTTTGTTTAGAAAAAAGCCAGTAAAAACAAATATATTTGATCAGATATGGAAGGTCACAGTCGATAGTTTCCCAACGACAGCGATGGCCGGTTTTTTCGTGGGTGCAATTCTAACCGTTCAGTTCACATTACAGATGAAAGAGTTCGGGGCCCTTGGTTATTTGGGGGGCCTGGCAACATCTGGTACTTTTCGTGAAGTTGGTCCGTTGCTGATTGCTTTTATGTTGGCAGGAAAAGTAGGGGCCTACACGTCTGCAGAGTTAGGAACAATGCGAGTGACCGAGCAAATAGATGCTATTCGCTGCTTAGGCGCAGATCCAATTCAAGAAATTGTTATTCCGCGATTTATCGCAATTATTATTTCGTCATTCTTTTTATTGGGACTTGGATTGTGCATGTCAGTGTTTGGCGGAATGTTGATGGGCCAAGTTTTTGCGGGAGTAAATTTCGAAGAGTATCTTCGTCATATTCCAACAATTGTGTCACCGATAAGTGTCGCCTCGGGGCTAATAAAATGTTTTGTTTTTGCAGTTGTATTAGCGACGGTCTGTACTTGGAAAGGCTATACGACCACAGGTGGGGCAAAAGGGGTTGGCCGATCTGTTGTTTCAACCGCAGTAATCACAATGGTCACAATTGTGGTGATGGATTGGTTCACAAGCTTTGCGGGCGACATTTTATTGCAAGCAATTCGGGGGTATAGATGATCCTGGCGCTAGCAAAAAATACGATTTTGGGTATTGGAAGTCGGCCTTTCCGAAAAAAAGAGTTTATTCAGCAGATTGAATTTGTGGCCAACAAGAGCTTGCCTATAGTCGGGTTCTGCGTTTGTTTCGCGGCTGTTGTTACAATTTTAGAGTCTTCGTTTCACATGAAAATGGTCATTCAAAATGATTCGATGGTTCCGGGATTCGCGGCACTGTTGATTTTGCGAGAACTTGGGGCGGTGGTGACTGCACTACTTTTGACCTCTCGTGTGGGTGCGGGTTGGGCCTCTGAGATTGGCTCTATGCAGGTCACAGAACAAGTAGATGCGCTAAAAATGTTGGCAATTGATCCTATAAAATATCTTATTGTGCCTAGGTTCTTAGCTTCCATCTTTGGAACGATGATTTTGACCGCAATTGCAAATATCGTCTGTATCTTTTGTGCGATGTTGGTGAGTGAGTTTTACCTCGGCTACACGCCGGGCATGTTTTTGACCTCGATGAATAGGTTTGTCGATTTTCAGGACCTAATATTTGCAATTATAAAAGGTGGATTTTTCGGTGCTGTCATTCCGTTGGTTGCAGGTTATTATGGATTTCGGTGTAAAGCCGGTGCGGATGGGGTAGGTAAAGCAACTACCAACACTGTTGTCGCGTCTTCGATTGCGATTATTGTTCTTGATTTCGTTTTGTCATATACTTTTAGTTACTTCTATTAGGACAGGGAGGTCCTTCCATGAAATCTGAAACCAAAGTTGGTCTTCTTGCCCTCGGATCCTTGATATTGTGCGGAGTTTTTGCGTGGATGCTGGGTTTGGTAAGCCCGTTTAGCAAAGCCAAAGAACTGCATGTGATGTACAACTATGCCGGAGGAATCGAAGAAGGATCTCCGGTTAGGGTTATGGGCATCAAGGTGGGCAAGGTAAAAAAGATTTCTTTTGATCCGGAATTCAAAATGCCGGATGGGGAAGAGGTCAAACTTAAGTTGACGGTCACTATCGATGATAAAGCCTGGTCGTCGGTCCGAAAAGACTCGCGCTTTTTTATTAACTTGGCCGGGGTCATCGGTGAAAAGTTTCTGGAAATTTCGCCGGGATCTTTGGAGGCTGGAGTTTTTGCGGCCGGAGACTATGTAAGGGGTGAAGATCCACCTAGAATCGATCAATTGATTTCTCAGGGATATGGATTGGCGGGAAAGATGCTGGACCTTGTCGAAAAAAATGAGGGCAGTGTCACTAATATGATCGCTCAGTTGGATCGTTTAACCACTAATTTTAACAAAACATTGGTTCTGTTAGATCAAACAAGCCGTAACAAAGATGTTTCTAGATTGGTAAATAATGCCATCAAAATTAGCGATGATATGGCCTATTTAACCGGGGCGCTTCGCTCAAAAAAGGCCGAAGAAAGCTACGAATTAATGCATAAATTGTTGTTCAGATTAGAGCCTTTAGATGCGCCCGCAATTAAAAAGTTTTTTCAAGAAGAGGGCGTAAAAGCCCGCGTTGGAATTTAAAGAATTTCTTTCAAGAATCTTCAAGGAGGCACGAGCCTCCTTTTTTATTTCTCAGAGGGAAAAAGGCAAAAAAAAACCCTCGGGCTTGTGACCCGAGGGTTTAGCTTTAAAAACTTAAAATTAAGCTTTAGCAGCTTTTTTAGTAGCTTTTTTAGCTACTTTTTTAGTCGCTTTTTTAGCAACTTTCTTTGTAGCTTTTTTAGCTACTTTTTTAGTAGCTTTCTTTGCAACTTTTTTTGTAGCTTTTTTAGCTACTTTCTTTGTTGTCTTTGCCATGTGCTCCTCCTAGGATGCAAACGTTGTTGTTGTTGTTACTTTTGTAAAATCTCTATATCTCTATTTCTTCACAATTCGACCACATCCGTCAACAAATTTTTTTCTTGCACTTTTTTTGCGACCAATTCGCGTGGTCAGGAGGTCGCATGTTTATCTCTTTTATAGTTTCGGTAATCGGATTTTCGATTATCTGCCGTCAATTTCGGATAGTTTGTGCCGAGTTTTCTCTTCATCCAAGTTTTAGATTCGGCGTCTATCTTCTTTCAGCGGTCTTATCGATTCTTTTTTATGCTTTCAAACATCAAAGTCCGATTGTGCTCTGGCTCTTCTTCGGAATATTTTTTGGAACTTTAAAGTTTTTTGCGTTTTTTTTAAGAACATATGCAGAAAAGTGCCTCGAAGAACGCATTCCGATGATGTTGGATAGTGTTTTGGTGGGAATGTCGGCGGGAAGATCTCTTCGTCAATCGATCACATCGGCGGTGTCCGCGGATCGGACATGGCTTAACTCACATTGGAAAGAAATTGCCAGGAACCTCGAGTTAGAAAGTTCAGAGTTGAAACTTAAAAGCCGCACTAGTAGCGGTTTCTGCGCTCTTCTAAAGCAAATTTATGTTTCTAATAATCGGCAAAAAGAGCAGCTTCTTTTTCTAAGAAAGCAGTATGCAACTCGAAATAATTTTCGACGTAGGTCCGGACAGCTGCTCACTCATCTTAGGTGGCAAACATTTATTATGGTGATTATGTATATTTGCTTGCTGATTTTTGTGGTGACAAATTTTGGCTACGCTGAAAACTCTGGGGCGCTTTTTTTATCACATTTGTTGTTCGCGGCGGGCTTGATCTGTGCATTTTTTATTCAAAAGAGGGTTAAATGGAACATCTAAGCCCATCGTTATCACTATTGATGAGTGTTCGCAGATCCATAGAACTTGGAAATTCAGTTCGCCGAGGAGTGGAGTGTTGGATACAAACCGATCAGTCTGAGTTTCGTGAACAGGTGCTGACTTGGAAAGGGCATATTGAAAGTGGCCGTTCTAATGAGTGGGGTTTAAAGGCTGAACAATTGCGATTAAATCCTTGGCGTAAAACACTTTTGGAACTGTTAGAGCAGGGCATGGAAGGGGCCGCCATCGGTAAGGCCCTAGAGGCTCTGGAGCTTGAAATGATGCGGTCCGTGGATGATGAAATTCAGGAAAAATTGGGGAAGCTGCCGTATTTAGCGATGATCCCCACTCTTTTATTTCAGCTTCCCGCTATTTTGCTTCTGTTGTTTGGTCCCCTTGTTCGGAACTTTTTGCACTCTTTGGGGGGCTAGTGCTACATTGTTCACGCATCTAAAGGAGACAGTATGCCAGCAAAAAGCTTAGATCCAAAAAACCGGCAAGATCTATTTGAGCTTTTAGCCGAGGAACTTATGCAAGATAAGCCTGATGAAAAAGTTGTCCGCGATCTATCTAAAAAGCTAGGACTTCCGTATACAGGGAATATGCTTGGGCACCTACATACTGCTTTAGAAAATGCGGAACGATTCTATGGAAGTTCTGCTGTCAGAAGCGAAAAATTAAACCCGTCGGAAGTAAAAGGTAAATATGTTGAAAACTAGTCAGTCTCTTCTTGAAACAGTTGGCGCCACCCCTTTGATTCAACTTCAAAAGGTATGTAAAGACAGCCCCCATCAGTTTTTTGCGAAAATCGAATATTTCAATCCGGGTGGATCGATCAAAGATCGTGTTGCTTTGGCGATGATCGAGGAAGCGGAAAAACGCGGTGAACTAAAATCAGGTGGCGTGATTGTCGAAGCAACGTCTGGAAACACGGGCGTTGGGCTTGCCATGGTTGCGGCTATCAAAGGTTATAAATGTATTTTCGTGATGCCCGAAAAAATGAGTGAGGAAAAACGGTCCATTTTGCGTGCTTATGGGGCAAAAGTAGTTATCACGCCATCTGGGGTAGAGCCTGAGCATCCATTAAGTCATTATTCAGTGGCAAAAACGATTGCCCAAAGAACAAAGAATTCTTTTTATGTTAACCAATATAATAACGGCGATAATCCGGATCGCCACTACATCACGACTGGTCCAGAAATTTGGGAGCAAATGCAGGGGCAGATTGATATGTTCGTTGGTGGGGCTGGCACGGGTGGTACCATCACTGGTTGTGGGCGCTTTCTAAAAGAAAAAAATCCAAATGTTAAGGTGATCTGCGCAGATCCAATTGGCTCAATTTTGTACGACTTATACTATCACGGCAAAGTTTTGAATCCTCCGGGAGCTTATTTAGTCGAAGGAGTCGGCGAGGACATGCTTCCCGACAACGTTCAGATGAAATACTACGATGGCTTCGAGCAAGTGAACGATCAAGAGGCCTTTGAATTGACACGAAGATTAGTTGCCGAAGAAGGCTTGTTAGTGGGTCCATCTTCAGGATTGGCATTAGTTGGTGCAATCAAAGCATCGAAAAAGCTCTCTAAACCAAGCAAGATCGTTGTGATATTCCCTGACAGTGGTCGGGCTTATTTAAGTAAAGCTTTTAACGACCAATGGATGTTGAACCAAAATTTATTGCAAAAGCATGAAGTAGAAACGGCATTTAACTCTATTGTTTCTGCCCAAGATTATATGAAGCAAATCGAGGCTAACTAATATGAAAAAAGAAAATAAGAACTTAGGTTTCGCAACAAGATCTATTCATGCGGGTCAGGCACCGGATCCAACAACGGGCGCTATTATGACGCCTGTATATTTGACCTCTACATATGTTCAAGAGTCACCGGGGGTTCATAAAGGATGGGAGTATTCTAGAACCCATAATCCTACTCGCCGGGCTTTTGAGAATTGTTTGGCCAGTCTTGAAAGCGGGCAGTTTGGTTTTGCTTTTGCTTCTGGTTGTGCTGCAACCACTACTATTTTGCATCTGATTAAGGGTGGCGATCATGTTATCGCGATGGACGATATGTACGGCGGTACGTTTCGGCTATTTGATAAGGTTTTGAAACACGATGGAATGCAGTTTTCATTTGTGGATTTAACCAAAGTCGAGAACTTCGAGGCTGCAATCAAACCAAATACAAAAATGGTTTGGCTTGAGACTCCGACAAATCCTACTTTAAAGCTTGTAGATATTCAAAAAATCGCAGCGATTGCTAAAGCCAAGGGTATTTTGACTGTGGTGGATAATACTTTTATGTCCCCTTGGTTTCAGCGCCCTCTTGAGCTGGGAGCAGACTTAGTTGTTCACTCGGTGACGAAGTACATTGGTGGTCATTCGGATGTTGTTGGGGGGGCTGTTTTGACGTCTCGACAAGATCTTGCGGAGAGAATTCAGTTTTTAACGAATTCTATGGGTGGAATCATGTCTCCGTTTGATGCATTTATGTGCCTGCGAAGTCTTAAAACTTTGCCTTTAAGAATGAAGGCTCATGAAACTAATGCAATTGCGATCGCTCAATTTTTGGAGTCGCATCCAAAAGTGGATAAAGTTATTTATCCGGGCCTGGCTAGTCATCCTCAGCATTCTTTAGCTAAAGAGCAAATGAAGGGTTTTGGCGGAATGATCACTTTTTACATAAAAGGTGGGATGGATTCTGCCCGAAAATTCCTCGAAAATGTTGAAATCTTTTCACTTGCCGAGAGTCTTGGGGGCGTAGAGAGCTTGATTGAGCATCCGGCCATTATGACGCACGCCTCCGTCCCCCCGGAAAATCGCAAGGCTCTGGGAATTGACGATGCTTTGATTCGACTTTCTGTTGGAGTCGAAGATCTAAGTGACCTTATCAACGATTTAAAATCAGCTTTTGATAAGGTCTAATGTTGACAGGATACCCTGCGAAGGGTATTCCTTGTGTCTCTTTCACACCGTGGCTTGGTAGCTCAGCTGGTAGAGCAGAGGACTGAAAATCCTTGTGTCGGCGGTTCGATTCCGTCTCAAGCCACCATTTATTTTTTATTTTGTCCCGCTAGCAATAGCGGGATTTTTTTTGGCCCAGCCGTCAGGCGAAAATCGCAAAGCGATAGACAGCAGCCGTCAGGCGAAAATCGATTATCTAGTTCTTTCTTAAAATAAAAGACAATTGCCGTCCGGCTTTTTCGCGATCTCTGCGATGAGAGTGAAACCGCATATCGGTGACTGTATTGATATGAAGATCGAAAATTTGATCGGCTTGAATGTGATGGCGGGCAAGCTGTTGCTTAACGACGGCATTGATATCTACCTTTGCTTTGCGGACGCCATCTTTGTCATAAACTTCAGAGAAACCAGAATCATTGGCTAGATCTGGATCATGCAAAGTCGCCAGAATTTGATCGCGAACATCTAAATCAACTTCAAAACTTTCTTTTTGAATATGGGGTCCAATGGCAATGCTTAAAGAGTTGGGCTGGGCACCGCGAATGTATAAAGACTCGATGCTTTTTGGGATAATTTCGTTCGCGACACCGCGCCAGCCGGCATGAATTGCTAAAACACTTTCAGTTATCGAATCATAAATTAAGACAGGAACACAGTCTGCAGTTGAAATGCAGACGCCAAGTTCATGATCTTGGGTGAAGTGTGCATCGGCTTCGATTGTGTAGTCTGGGGTTTGTAAATCTGTTTCAATGCAGATATCCGAGTGAGTTTGCTTAATTCGTTTGAATTGATATTGTGGCCAGTGAGCACAAATATTTTTGTAGTTTCCTTCGATACCGCCGAAAAGCATAAGCACTTTTTCAGTTTCAATGACGAATCCAAATTTAGTTTCGGTCAGGTTCATCTCAGTCCCCATTTTGTAATAAGATTCAAGTCAGCGTCGGGCCAGTCACACTTAAAGTCCATTCTTTGTCCCGAGGTCGGATGAGTGAAAGAAAGCTCGCAAGCATGAAGTAAAAATCTGTTTAAATTTTTAATATCGTTCTGGGTTTCTTTTGCTTCGGCATTCTTAATCTTTTTGTCTGCACCGTAAAGTGTATCACCAACGATGGGTGCTCCATTTTCGGAAAGATGAATGCGAATTTGGTGGGTGCGGCCCGTTTCAAGTTTCAGTTTAAGATAAGAAAGACCACTTTTTTGCGAAAGGACTTCAAAGTGAGTAACAGCCCATTTGCCGATATTTAGGTCGGCATTTTCGTCGGTAATGATCTTTCGATCTTCTCCTAGAACAGATGAATATCTTTTCCGGTCGACGGGATGTCTTGCAAGCCAGCTCTTAATTGTTCCATTCAAAGTGCGAGGTCGTCCCAGGCAAATAGCGTGATAGAGTCTATGAGTGCTACGTTCTTTGAACTGGGATACCAAGTGTTCGTGGGATTTGTCATTCTTGGCGACAACTAGAATCCCACTAGTTTCTTTATCAATACGGTGGACAATGCCAGGGCGATTGTCTCCGAATTTCATATTGAAATCTTGGGTATGAGCCAGCAGGGCATTGACCAGAGTGTCTTGTTCGTGTCCAGCTGCGGGATGAACTACTAAGCCTGCGGGCTTATTGATTACTATTAGGTCTGCATCTTCAAATAAAATATCTAGCTTTAAATCAAAAGGAAGAAGTTCGTTGGTGGTTTTTTCTGGAAGCTCTATTTGAATTGTATCGTTTTCTTTAATTACCAAGGACGCTTTTGCAGATTTGTTATTAACTAGAACTTTGCTCTCATCAATCAACCATGAAGCGCGCGATCGAGTTTCGATTTCAGGAATCAAGGCAAGAGCTTTATCTAAACGAAGCCCCCACATCTCTGAGGGGGCTTGAATTACTAATTTACCCATTGGCTATTTGCCAATCTTTTCCTTGAAGAGTTTCATATAAGAATCAGCAACTTTTTTATCATCTAGATTCATCGCGCGCGCCATTTGAATAACATAGCCTCTGACGAATACAACCGCAGGCAAATTTTGCGGCTCCATAGCCTCGATGGCCTTGATGTAAAAAGGATTGATCTTTGTGATATTAGATAAAGATTCGACGGTATAGTTTTTATACTCGCGAACTCTGGTCAAGAAAGCTCCATCCCAATTGGTCTGAGATTTTATCTCGGACTCGAAAGCGGGATTGGCTTTAAACTCTGGCTTTACGTAAGTTTGCACCGGCTTTTCAGGGAAAAGCTGTTGGCTTGCTTCCAGAATGGACTCGTAAGTCAGTTGATTTAAATTTGAATTACCATCACGCAGACGCTGATCGTAGATGCCTCTCATGATCTTGTTGCCAAGAACTTTATAGGCTTCGTCGATCACAAATAAAAGCTCCCTGGCTTCTTGCTCGGAGAAAATCGTGTAGATAGCAGGATTGTCTCCAGAGTAAGTTTTACGGGCTCTTTCATAAGCCGTCGTGACCTCGTGTTGAGGTGCAGTCGACTGTAATTCCAATACTTCGTAATAGTTATAACGGGATACTGGTGTCATCCCTTTTATATTACGGCGCGGAGTTCTTCAGGATCAATAAGATGTTTGCAAATTGATAAGAATTGTCCCGCTAGCGGAGTGAACGGCTGCGAAATTAGCATGGGTTCTCGCACCCTTGCGGCCTGCCACACAGCATTATCGAAATCGATCGATCCCGCATAATCTATACTAAGGTCGTAGTACTTAAAGCAGACGCTTTTAATTGAAAACCCAAGTTCAGAGTTTTCTTGATTGCGGGCTCCGTTCACGATCAAGCGAACTGGCTTTGTACTAAGTGACTCAAAGAAGCTGTACTGAAATCCGTTCTGGGATCGTAAGTAATTTTTAAAACTAAAAGGTCTGTTTAAAGAACCTTGGCGATGTTGGCGCAAAGTCGAAAGTAATTCATTCCAAGCATCAGGTACTGCGTCCTCTTTTAAGGTATTGCATACGTAGGCTTCAAGATACCGATAGGTCTTTTCGATAGAGGAAGGTTCGGGACTTGATACCAAGATTTTTTCGTCAGCGGCTTTGAATAAATCCAAGTGACCAGCCATGGCGCCAGCACCTAAATCGACAATGACAAAGTCAGCACGAAGAGTTTTAAGTTCAGGAATAAGTCTTTGAATTTGATCACTTGTGAAGTCTGTTGGAACCCACGAGTCCCAGAAGCCTTGAACATACGAGAGTTTTGCAAAAGGTGTTGGGATCACCAGCTCTTGCAGGCTTTTACTGGCCTCAAAGAAATGCCGCACGTTCATGTGTGATGGATTTAATCCTAGGGCTGTGTGGACATTGGCGCCGCTAAGGTCAAGATCAACAATAACTACATTGTGACCTAGCTTAGTTAGGGAAATAGCTAAAGAGGTACTGACAAAAGTTTTTCCCACTCCACCCTTGCCGGATCCAACCACCCAAAGTTTTGCCTGCTTTTCGTTGGCACTTTTGATGGATTTAACGTTATCTGCTTCCTGCATTTCTTCAAAGTCGCGTTCCATGGACTTCTTCCTTTTCAATCCCTCTGATAATTATTGTAGAGGGGTGATAAATATTCCTTTTTTTGTCTCTTCGGCTTCCGAGGCGCGAATATAAAGGGGCACGAATGACTTCCAGTCCAACGTACTTCCTTTTTTTGCCAAGCGCTCGGCGACAACACCCAAAGTTGCAGCTGTTGGGTAGTCTTTCGATTCCTCGCTTCTATTCACCAAGCTCTTTAAGTCTGGATGAAAAAATTCGTGGTAGTCGACCCAGCCATCTCCAACAGCCCAAACAGGTTCTTTTACAAAGTTCTTCAACTCGCGAACAGGAATCGCTGTGGGACTTAGAACAGCTTCAACACCCTCTGCAGTCCAGCGGTAGATTCCTGTGTAAACCATATTTTTGTAGGCATTGATCATTGGCATTACCAGCTTCCCTTGCATCTTAGTATCTGCAAAATTTAGGGTCGCCATATTTGCTAAAGAATCAACACTGGCCATGGGTTTACTAAAGCAATAGCTGTAAGTTTTGGCGATGTTCGCCGAAACTCTAATTCCAGTAAAGCTTCCGGGACCTTGTCCCGTCGCAAATAGATCTATATCCATTAATTTCAAATTCACTTTTTCTAAGCACTGATCCACAAAAGCATTCATAACTTCGCTATGGGACCGCTCGCGCAAAGAGGTCACCTCGCAAAGAACTTGGCCATCGCGAACAATCGCGACGCTTCCAAGCATGGTGCTAGATTCAAGTGCTAGAACTGTCATTAAAGTCCAATCAGTCGAGTGACGTCGTTAAATAGCGCGAACACCATCAAACTCATTAAGATTGCTAGGCCTACTTGTTGGGCGACTTCCATTTTTCTTCCTGACAGCGGAGACCCTTTCAGTGCTTCGATTGTGTAGAACACCAAGTGTCCGCCATCAAGGACTGGAACTGGCAATAAGTTTAAAATGAACAAATTGACTGAAATTAAGCCCATCATCTGTAAAAACTGACTGATGCCAATTTTAAAAGTTTCGTGAGCCGCCTGTCCGATCGAAATCACGCCACCAATATTTTTAGGTGAAATATCGCCTGCAAATAGCCGAGCAAAACTTAGTACCGTCATAACTGAAACGTCTAAGGTGCGATCAATTCCTTGTTTAATACTTGGAACAAAACCACCAGCGTAAACTTTTACATATTGTGAAGCTGCGATGTTAATAGTTGGGGAAATACCAATTGCAAAGCGCTTTTCTTCACGGCCTTGAGGAGTCATGATTTTTGTTAAGTTAGGCTTAATGTCCAGCACTTGCTTTTGGCCTTCGCGGTCCACCGTAAATTTTAAGGCAGAGCTTCCGTCAAAAGATTTTACGACCTTTAAAAGATCTTCCCACTTTTGAATTTGAGTAGAGCCCACCGCGACCATACGATCGCCAACTTTTAATCCCGCTTTTTCAGCAGGGCTGTCTTTCATAACCGAGCCTAGATAAAGTTCCGAGCTTTCGATACCAAGATCCTTTAGGGTGATCGACTTTTTTCCTAAAGAAGCGATGGTCACAACGCCTTCTTTGCCTTGGCTTAAAGTTTTTAGCTCAATGTTTTGAGTGCCATCCACTGTTGAAATAACAGTTTCAAGTTCTCGCCAGTAGATGATATTGACACCATTAATGGCTGTGACCTGATCACCAGTTTTTAGACCCAGACTTGCTGCTACCGAACCATGGATGACTCCAACAGTTGTGCCCAGTGAATACGGAAGAAGGCCTTCGATATCCACAACAAAGTCATGACGACTGACTGGATTTGGATTTTCTTTTGCGGGAGCAGAAAACTTAAGCTCTTCTTTTTGTCCAGTGCCTTCACGCTCGACCGTGACGGAAAGATCTGTGTCTTGATTGGATTGTAAAAGCAATGCTTTTTGAAAGTCTTCTAAAGAGCGAACTTCTTGTCCGTTGACTGTCTTTAAAGTATCACCGCTGCGGAATCCAGATTTGTAAGCAAATGATGCTTTGTCGATGTCTCCGATAACAGGCTTATGATTTTCTTCGCCGATCATGCCGACAAAAAAGAAAATTAAAATAGCAAAGAAGAAGTTCATCAGCGGGCCAGCCAAAACAATTGCCATTCTTTGCCACACGGTTTTGTGTGTAAATGAAACTGCCTTTTCTTCTTCGGAAATTCCTTCTCCAGATTGTTCTCCGAACATCTTCACATAACCACCTAGTGGGATGATCGAGATGGCATAAACTGTGTCGCCACGTTTGTGCTGTAGAATTTTTTTACCGAATCCCAAAGAGAAAACTTCAACTTTAACTCCGCACCAACGCGCAACCAGGAAGTGACCTAGTTCGTGAACGAAGATCAAGATGCCCAAAAGGACAACAAAGGGAACAATTGCAGAAACACCAGATGAAAGCAGACTAAAAATATTATCCATGGAACCATCTTAGAGTTCCTAAATATGAGCCTCAATAAATAACGACTCAGATCAAATTAATTAGACTAAAATTGGGAATCAGTAATGAATTGAGTCAGTATTAACATGCCTAGATAAAAGATGGGTGCCGCCATCAACACACCATCAATACGATCTAAAACTCCACCATGGCCCGGCATAATTTTGCCAGAGTCTTTAATATCAGCCACTCGCTTTAAAAGGGACTCAAAAAAGTCGCCCAGCTGGGCAAAAATTGCCGAGACTAGACCAAGAATTGCCATTTGCCAGACGGGCACATTAATCAGGTATATCGCAGAACAAATTGCAACGCTGATCGAGAAAATAACACCGCCGATGGACCCTTCCCATGATTTTTTTGGAGACAGCGTCGGCATGACTTTGTGTTTTCCCCAAAGAACTCCAAATACGTAAGCACCAATATCGCCAGCGAAAACAACTCCCAACAAAGTAATAAACCAAAGGACGCCATTTGGCGCATCTAGTAGTTTCCAGGCAAATATTGGAAGTGCCCCTGTGTATAGAAGTCCCATCGTTCCCAAAGCAATTTTATCGCGAAGAACTTGTATTGAAGGCAATTTTTTATGAATTAAAATACAGAAAACCCAGTAGATTGCCAACGCAGCAGTGATAAACGTACCGCTAAATTCGAACCAAGTAACTGATAGTCCAAAAATCGAAAGACTTAGAATATAAAATGAATTGCGGATTGAATAGGGCGTACTTTCTTTGAACAGCATCTCCAGCATTTCTAACGAGCCTACAATGACTGCAAAGATAACGATCGCTTTAAGTCCATTGATATGAAAGAAGTGCCAAAGCCCCGCCATAATTGAAAGTGCGATAAGGGCAGAGATGACTCTAGTTACGAAGCTCTTCATCTGTAGAAATGACCTTTCCGAAGCGACGCTCTCGTTTGCCAAAGACTGTTAATGCTAATTTAAGATCGTCTTCAGAAAAATCTGGCCAAAGAACATCGGTAAAATAAAACTCTGCATAAGCGGCTTGCCACATCAAGAAATTTGAAAGGCGCTGCTCGCCACTTGTGCGAATGATAAGATCTGGATCTGGAGTCGGGTAAGAACTTAAATGTTGAGCAATCAGCTCTTCATCGATTTCATTGATTGAAATTTTACCGTCTTTTGCCAGTTTTGCGATCTGTTGGACAGCCGTGGTGATCTCTTGGCGAGATCCATAACTAAGTGCAAAGGTCAGTTGAAGACCTGTGCAATGAGAAGTTCTTTCCATGGACTGTTCAATCGATGACAAAACATCCGAAGGGACTTTGGACATATCGCCAATGACCTGGAAGCGGATATTTTTTTTGATAAGATTGTCGGTCTCTTTTTTTAGATATCTTTTAAGGATCGACATTAGCAAGCTGACTTCAGCTTCGGGACGAAACCAGTTTTCAGCAGAGAAGGCGTAAAGAGTCAGGTGTTTAACACCAAGATCAGCACATTCAGTGATGATCTTTTTAGCGACCCGAGTTCCTTTGATATGACCAAAAGATCTCGGGCGCCCGCGGCTTTGAGCCCAGCGGCCGTTTCCGTCCATAATAATGGCAAGATGGCGAGGTAGCTTCATTGGGCTCAATCGTCCTATTAGATCGTCATGATTTGTTTTTCTTTTTCATCCGCAACTTGATCGACTTTTTTGATAAAATCGTCAGTTACTTTTTGGATGTCAGCTTCGGCTTTTTTAGCTTCGTCTTCAGAAACCGCTTTGTCTTTCAAAAGCTTTTTCACTTCATCATTTGAATCACGGCGGTGCATACGAATAGCTACGCGAGACTCTTCTGCGATTTTTTTAACTTGTTTAGCAAGATCTTTACGGCGCTCTTCAGTCACATCTGGAACTTTCAAGCGAATAACTTTTCCGTCGTTCATTGGAGCCATGCCGATGTCAGACTTTACGATAGCTTGCTCAATATCTTTAAGAATAGAAGCTTCCCATGGCGCGATCAAAAATGACTTAGCGTCTGGGCAAGAGATCGCCGCAACCTGGGAAAGAGGAGTCGGAGATCCGTAGTAGTTTACGCGCACGCCATCAAGCATAGAAACTTGAGCGCGGCCTGTACGTACTTTCTTAAGTTCTTCAGAAAGAGCGTGCAGAGTTTTATCCATTTTAGCTTGTGCGTTCTTTTTAACGTCAGCGATCATTGGTGTGTCTCCTGTTAGTGTACTAATGTTCCGATATTTTCACCCATCACAGCCCGAAGCACGTTGCCCGGAGTGTTCATATCAAAAGTAAGGATGGGGAGTTTGTTGTCCATGCAAAGGCTGATAGCTGTAGAGTCCATCACTTGCAGGCCACGATTTAATACGTCGATATAGCCAATTTTATCAAATTTAACTGCATCAGAATGTTTAACGGGGTCTTTGTCGTAGATGCCGTCGACTTTAGTAGCTTTCATGATTACTTGAGCGCCAATTTCCATTGCGCGAAGTGAAGCGGCGGTATCTGTTGTGAAATATGGATTGCCAGTACCAGCTCCGAAGATCACGATGCGGCCTTTTTCAAGGTGGCGCATAGCACGTCTACGGATATAAGGTTCAGCAATCTCGGCCATTTCAATGGCTGTTTGTACGCGAGTAGGGACGTTTTCTTTTTCTAAGGCATCTTGAAGTGCCAAAGCATTGATTACTGTGGCAAGCATTCCCATATAGTCAGAGCTTGCGCGATCCATGCCCTCAGCAGAAGCGGCAACACCTCTAAAGATGTTCCCGCCGCCGATGACAATACCCATTTGAACGCCTGCTTGATAAGCTTCCGCCACATCTTGTGCAATCTGCTTGATCACAGCTGTATTAATTCCGGTACCTTGCTTTCCAGCAAGAGCTTCACCGCTTAACTTCAGTAGAATTCGCTTATAAACAGGCTCTTTCAAACTAGTGTCCCTTCATTTGTGCAGCAACTTCAGCTGCGAAATCGTTTTGTTTCTTCTCGATACCAGCACCAAGCTCGAAGCGAGTGAAACGCTTGATCTTAAGATCTGCACCAACAGTTTTGCCAGTGTTTTTCAAAAGGTCAGAGATTTTCAAATCTGGGTTTTTAACGAAAGCTTGATCAACTAGGCAGTTCTCAGCCAAGAATTTGCGGATTTGACCATCAACGATCTTTTCGATCATTGCTGCTGGCTTACCAGACTCAAGGTTCTTAGCAGTCAAAATTTCTTTTTCTTTGCTAACAACATCAGCTGGGATTTGCTCAGAAGAGATAGCCATTGGGTTCATTGCAGCGATGTGCAAAGCGATGTCTTGAGTCATTGTCTTAACATCAGCATTGTCTTTAGCTGCGCCCGCAGTCACTTCGATGATCACGCCGATTTTACCTTCGCCGTGGATGTAAGTGTGAACAAGGCCGTCGTTAGCTGTGTAGTACTCAGCGCGACGAACAACAAGGTTCTCACCGATAGTAGCGATGTTCTCTTTAACGATTTGCTCAAGAGTCATTGCAGGGTTTTTGTGGAATTTTTGGTTCAAAAGATCTTCTGTAGAACCAGTTGCAAGGATGTGCTCAGAAACTTCAGTTACGAAATTTTTGAAACCATCGTTACGAGCAACGAAGTCTGTTTCAGAGTTGATCTCTACAAGAACTGCTTTGTTACCAACAGTTTTTGCGAAAACCATACCTTCAGCAGCAACGCGGTCTGCTTTCTTTGCAGCTGAAGAAAGACCTTTAACGCGCAACCATTCAACGGCAGCGTTAAAGTCACCAGATGTAGCTTCCAAAGCTTTTTTGCAATCCATCATTCCGGCGCTTGTTTTTTCTCGAAGTTCTTTTACGAGTGTAGCAGAAATTGACATAGGTATCTCCTAAAGAGTTGTTTGTACTTAAGTCATAAAGAAAGATGGCCTTGCGGCCATCTTTTTGTAAATTGCTGATTTACTGATTACTCAGCAGAATCAGTTTCGCCTTCAAGTTCAGCTTGGATTTCAACATCTTCAGCTGTACCTGCAGCAACTAGCTTGCGTGGAGCTTTAGTAGCTTTAACAACAGTTGGACCTGCTGCTTTTTTAGCTTCTGGTTTTGCGCCACGAGGAGCACGCTTCTTAGGAGCGTCGTCTTTGTTACCATCTTCTTTAGCAACGTCTGATTGTTTATCAGTCATTGTGCGAAGTTTTTGTTCCCAAACTTGAGCACCTTCTAGGTATGCTTCAGCAACCAAGTTAGAGAACAACTTGATTGAACGGATAGCATCGTCGTTACCTGGAATTGGGTGGTCAACCATTTCAGGGTCAGAGTTCGTATCAGCGATCGCAACAACAGGGATGCCAAGGCGCTTAGCTTCAGCAACCGCGATGTGTTCTTTAGGAAGATCAACTACGAACATAACTGACGGCATTTCTTTCATGTCTTTGATACCTGAAAGGAATTCAGTCAAACGAAGAGCTTCTTTTTCCAAAGATGCGCGTTCTTTTTTAGTTAGGAAGTTGAACTCGCCCTTTTCTTTCATCTGGTCGATTTTGCGAAGGCGGTTGATAGAAGACTTGATAGTTTCGAAGTTAGTAAGCATTCCGCCCAACCAACGCTTAGTAACGTGGAATTGACCACATTTTTCAGCAGCTTCTACGATTGGTTCGATAGCTTGTTTCTTAGTTCCTACGAAGATCATACGGCCACCGTTAGCAGCGATATCTTTTACGAATTCTGCAGCTTTGTTAGCGCGTACAACTGTCTTCTGAAGATCGATGATATGAATACCGCCACGAGCAGTGTAAACGTACGGTTTCATTTTTGGGTTCCAACGTTGAGTTTGGTGTCCGAAGTGAACGCCAGCATCCAACATTTCTTTCATTGTGACTTGAGCCATGGGCTTGTCCTTTCTGGTTAATCCTCCCACTTGGCAGAGCGGCTTCTTTTTTGTCGCCGACGAACCCGTTTCCGGGACCAGTTAAATACCAAGAGGTGTGTTTTTGTTGGGTTTCCGAATACCAAATATCCCAGGGGGCGGCAAATAAAAAAGCCCTTATTTCAAGCATTCCAGTCCGATGAATTTTCGTCGTTACCTCCCGTCCCCATTTTCGGGGGAGGCGCTGCCTTATTCGGCGCATTATTCTGTCATTTTCTTAAAATACTTATAGATAATATATAAAAATATTTATATAAAAGAATGCAGATGAGCCCCTCCCTTGAAAAGCTCTCGCTCGATTTGTTCAGAACATTTGTGTGTTTTGCGCAGGTGGGGCGGGTCGAAGACGTTGCTGACCAGCTTGGAATGACCCAAGCCGCCGTTAGCTTGCAGTTGAAAAAACTGGAAGCTGAGGTCGGTCAGCCATTGTTTCAAATGGTCGGCCGTCGAAAATTGCTTACTGAATTCGCCCAGAGCCTCTTTCAAACTCTCGCCCCTCCCTTAAATGATGTGCAGAGCAGGTTGAAAGAGGCTTCCATTTCTTTAAATCAACTGACAGATCAAATGATTCGCATTGCGGGACCGACAGAGTCCCTTTTGTCATTTGCGCAAAAAAAATTAGCGGGCAAAAAAAGCGCGCTGACTTCTATCGACGAGGCGGGGGCTTTATCGATGTTGCGTGATGGGCAATGTGATTTGGCGTTGTTGTCAGAAGATCCAAAGATGAAGGGCTTTTCAGCGTCGCTGTTTACCGAGAGTGGTTATAAGTTGGTGATTCATCGTTCATTGCTCCGGGCTCATAAAATGAACATGGTGGATTTGATTCAAAAACCACAATCACTAGCAAAACTTCCCTATGCTTACGCAGAATCCACAGTCGTGACTGTGGATAAAGTTGGGGAGTATGTGGATGACTCTGCTGTTGTGTCAGGAAAGTCTTTAGATACTGTCATGACTTCGTCAAGTATGGAGTTATTGTTAAAGATGATGGAGCTCAATCCATCATGGAGCATTTTGCCCTCTGCTGTCTCTGTCAGTGCCGATTTCGAAGAGCACCTTCTTCAATCTAGCTTATTTCCATCCAAAGAACTTTGGATGGTTTATCCAAGTTATCTTCAGGCCTCAAGGAAGCTTGAGAATATTGTTTAGCCTTTGATTCAAAATTGAAGGGCTCTTGAGAGCTAGTCAGTCCTTTCATAATAACAAAGTCTAGTTTATATCAAAAATATTGAGATGCTGCGAATAAACTTCAGAATGTTTAATAAATGCTATTAACAGTGGGTTTAAAATGCAGCGACTTTTTTTATTTTTGTTGGTGTTTCTCTACTTTGGAATTCAAAATGCGCATTCTGAGACTTGTGAGGAGAATTTTTTTAGTCAGGTCAAGGCGTATGAAAATTTTTGCGTATCAGGGAATGGATGTATTTTCTATCCGCCACCGTATTCGGGAGGGAGTTTAGTAAGTCAGTGTACAAGTGGTTCATCATCAAGCGCTGATAAGATAATGGATAATGGTTTTAAGGCTCGGCGTATTAATTGCAAAATAGACTATACTTATAGCTATAGCGATGGAACATCAACAGTAGAAAAAACTAGTGGCTCCTTCGATGTGGCCTATTGCGATATTGGAAGTTATGGATTGAAGAGCTATGCGCAACTTCAGTGTCCTATGCATAAATCAGGCTCTGTGATTTTTGCGGATGATCAGTTTTTTTACGAAGAGGTGCGATTTCCGTTTTCGAATAGGTCGCTTTTATACTCAAGTAAGTTGCAAAAGGAAAATTTAGCGGGACTGAAAGTAGATTTTACATTTGTAGGAGATGAAAAAAGGGAAAGCATTCTTTCCTACACATATGTACTAAAAAAAGGACAAACAGTCCTATCGAGCGGAACATACCAAAATGAATTTCCATCAAAAAAGTTGGTTTACTTTTGGGATAAGATTAATGCTAATGGTGTACCAAACTCAACATCTGAGGTCTTAACTTTATCTGTTACTGAGCACTTTCAGGCTGGGACCTTACAATCTGAAAACAAAATACCAGTTAGTCATCTAGATTCACGGAAGTTTGGTCTTAATGGATGGTTGCCAGAAGAATTCTATTTTTACGATGTTGAAGGTGAAACGGTATTTAGTTCCACTGGTGAGCAACATAAGATGTCTCTTGAATTTGTTCCTGGCTTGGGATTTGTATATCAACGTGGTGAGGGGATAGTCGTCTTTGATGGGCAGGGTCGTCATATTCAAACAAAAACTAATTTGAAGGGCTCTGTAATTGAGACGTATCAATATGCGGGAAATGGATATCTTAATAAAATCGTAGATTCCTTTGGACGAGAAATTGAATTCTTTAGAGATTCAAACGGCAATCTTAGTTATATAGCTTTTCCTTATGGAAATATCGTTAATTTGAGTATTGATTCATTATCGAATATTTCATCTCTCAGTTCGAATGGTCTTGTTGCTGAGATGACTTATTATCCTAACGCAGGTCTATTAAAGACATTTACCAATTTTTCAGGACGAACAAGTACATTTACTTATGATCAAGAAGGCAACCTAATTAAAGACGCGCATGTTGGTGGATTCTATACTCTTCTAGAGAAAATTAATCTATCAGATCCAAAGAATTCGAAAATTAAAATAAGTTCACCACTAGGGCGTGAAGAATACATCGAATCAATCAGGAACCCACAAGGAGAAACTAGTAAATCGGAAATTTTCAAATTTGGTGGAAGTAGTACTACAAATTATTCCTCAAATCAAAACGGATCAAACTTCAATAGATATTCATATTTAGGCAGCGAAAGTTGGACAAATACAGTTGATCCCAGATTTAATCGGGGGGTGCTGTTTAGATCATTCTCAACTGACATCATTGGAAGAGTTCATGCGCAGAGCAAATCATATCAATTAGCAAATAGTGCGGACCCTTTTTCTGTTTTAAGCGCTGTCGGCCAGATAACTATCGGAAGCAATGGGAGTATCACAACAAATTACGATGCGTCGACTAGTAGATTTACATCTACCAGTGGAATGGGGAAAGTTCAGTATGTGACGATTGATAATTATGAGCGGCCAACGATTGTACAGGTTGGCGCCTTAATGCCGATAAATCTCACATATACAAATGAACACCTGACGAATATTACTCAGGGTACACGAAGTACTCAGTTGGTGTATTCGCCGACGACGGGGTGGCTGAGTTCGGTGACGAATGCTTTGAGTGAAACTACCTTGTATGGATATGATTCGGTTGGAAGGCTGATCACTCAGGGGCTTCCTGATGGACGAGTCATTACTTATGGTCGAGATGCCATGGGAAATATTTCTAGCCTAACCCCAGCGGGGAGGCCGGCTCATGCGTTCACACTCAATGCTCATGAATTGCCAGAGTCGTATATTCCACCAAGCTTGAGCGCGCATCCGATCACTTCGACAAACTACGTATATAACGATGATAAGCAACTTACGCAGATCAACCGGCCGCAGGGGACATCAATTAATTTTAATTATAATTTAACGACGGGTTTGCTTGAAAATATCAATACTCCGCAAGGGGTGTATAATTACGAGTGGCAGTATGGAACTGATTTAGTTAGCAAAATCACGCGCCCAAGCGGCAAGGCAACCGGGTTAAACTATCAAGGACCTTATGTGGTGGGGTATGCCGAGTACGACGTAAACTCGAACCCAGTTCAGCAATACATGAAAACATTCGGAAGTGGTGGGCTTGTTGCTTCTGATGATGTTTACAACGAGCTAGGGAATAATTCTTTGATTAATTATACCTACAACAATGATGAAGACCTAGCGACAGCTGGCGATATGGCGCTAACGTATTCATATCCGAATGGGAAATTAAGTACTGTCACCATGGGGACAGGCTCTTCGGGATTCACTGACACATACACTTATAATACCTATGGTGAAGTCACGGGCTACTTGGCAAAGCGTGGGGCAACGACCTTGTATAACTTAACGTTGACACGGGATGCGCTTGGCAGAGTTCAAACAAAAACTCAAGTTATGAACTCTATCACTAAAGCTTACGAATACACTTTCGACAACTCAGCCCGATTGCAACAAGTGAAACTAGGAGGCGTAGTTCGGTCCACTTATGGTTATGACTCTAACAACAACCGCAATAGCGGCAGTGTTTACGGCACAACCACAACGGCAAGTTACGACAATCAAGACCGGGTGAATGCCTACAACACCAACACTTATGTTTACAATGCTAACGGCGAACTTCAGTCAAAAACCAATACGGTTCTAAATCAAACAACAAACTACACTTACGATTCGTTTGGTAATCTGACTCAGGTGAATCTTCCCAATGGAACTGTGATTGCGTACGAGATCGACTCTTTGAATCGTCGTATTGCAAAAAAAGTAAATGGCACGGTGACACGTCGTTGGATTTACATGGATCAATACAGAATCGCAGCAGAGCTTAATGCCGCAGGCACGATCACAAAGCGATTTGTGTATGGCTCTAAGGGGAATATCCCAGATTATGTGATCGCTTCAGGTGTGAAGTACCGTATGATCTCGGATCACTTGGGCTCACCAAGATTGGTGGTTCGTCAGTCCAATGGTTCAGTGTTAGCCAGAATGGATCACGATGAATTCGGAAGAGTTTTAGAAGACACCAATGTGGGTTACTTGCCCTTTGGATTTGCTGGTGGACTTTATGATCCTGACACGAAGCTTGTGAGATTCGGAGCGCGGGATTATGATCCTGAAGTTGGGCGATGGACGAGTAAGGATCCGATCTTGTTTAACGGTGGTGATACTAATTTGTATGGTTACACTTGGAACGATCCGATAAATTGGATTGATCCAATTGGATTAGAGGGGCGATGTGCAGATGACGGAGCATGCAATCCCTTAAGTCTAAACGGGATGCAGGGAGCTGGAGGCGGTGGCTCATCCTCCGGTAGCGGAACCGTTTACGTCGCGCCGAATGGCACGGCAGTTGTTGCCCAACCGGGCTCCACAGTCAGTGTGGCTAACAATGGAATGGGACTAAAAATACAAGCTCCTAACTCTATAGGCGGAGCGAATACCATTCGATTGATGGACCCAACGCCAAGATATCCGAATGGATATGCGCGAATTCAAAACTCAGGTGGACAATATACAGACATTTTCGGCAATCCTGTTGGCAAAAACGATCCAGCAGGTCATATTTGTCCTGTGGGAGGTAAGTAAAATGGCGAAATCCTTTTTAGAATCGCTAAATGCGCTATCCGGGCATTCGATAAAAAAAGTTGAAAATGTTGATGGTGCGACGGTCATTTACTTTTCCAATGACGATAAGATCTCAGGAGTCTATTGGCGTTTAATCGGTTTACCTGAAGAAAGGCTTAGTAGTTTTGACGATGGTCAGAACTACGGTCTTCCTGAAAAGATAAATGCAACAAAGAAGTTAGCGGATGCTGTCGTAGGTAAAAGTGCCTTCAGTGTGAAGTTCGATAGTGCATCGGGTGACTTGGAGATTGAGCTGTCCAGTAACTTTAAGATCCAAGTGTTTAATTTCTCAGGCAATGAGGTCTGGGAAGTAGAATTTCATGATGGAAGTGGACAGCTATCTAACTTTGTATGATTATTTCTGTGCCAACGATTCTTTTCCCTCCTGTAAATCCGTGTCTAGATCGTGTCAAAAAATTCAATAAAATTTGAATTTCTGGCAAGATAATGGATTGGATAAATTTCTGGTTAAACGTAAAGCCTGAACCTTTTTATTCTTTGAATCCACTGGGACAAACTATAAATCAAAACAATGCTTGTCAGGCATCGCATTAAAGGAAAGATATGAGTTTAGGTAAGTTAATTCTTGGTGGATTTGTCATTGCATCATGGGCTGCATTTGGTGCGTTATTTGGAAGTAAATATTTGGGACAAGATGAGATCTCAACCGGAGTCGGAACGGTCGTTGGGATAACGATAGGCATAACTATTTCGATACTCATTGATCGGTTGAGAGAAGGTAGTTCACGATACGCATCAACGTTAATTCAACTGCATTGGTGATATCTTATCCTCTTATGGGAAGAAATCTTGAGATCAAATATGAAGAAATAGATAGAGCAGAATTTAACGAACTTACTTTTGGTTTAACGTTGAAACTGAAATCTGGTGAAAAGTTAAATCTTGGATCGTCCATTTCCATTGTTAGCGGTCAATTCGACAACTTACAAGTCAATCCTACCGATCCCCAAGGTTCGCCTGGCGACCGATTTCAACTTGCTAAATTAATTAATTCTCGGCGATCAAATACCGGGAATTAATGTTTTAGGAAAGATTTTATCTCGTTTTAAGAATGGCCAATCCGTGGCCAGATGTTTACAAAAATTATAAAAATTCATGCTCAAACTTCATTCGGGTCTAAGGCCGCGCCTAATCCTTGCCTAGACGATTTCCTGAAAAGGGAACCACTCTCTAACATAAGCTAAGTCTTCATCTTGATTTTTTGAAATCTTGAGAAAGAAGAGTGCAGTCATAATTCGTGCAGATATTTGACGGATTTATCCAACTTTTTAGTCCTGCTTTTAAAAAAATACTTAAACATAAAAATATAATGTTGTTTACTAAAGAGCAGGAGATTTCGTATGAAACACTTGCCGCTTAAAGAAATCACATTCGGGAAAGTCGATGCTGAAACAGAAGTTACAATAGATCAGGGTAGATATTTCGATAGAGTTTATTTAGATCCATTTGACTGCCTTAAGCGAGTAAGAGAGGGAGAGTTTATTATTCATGGTAGAAAAGGCACCGGTAAGTCCGCATTTTCTTACTATTTGCAGAGACAAAGCTCGCCAAACTTATTTTCACACAAGCTTCATTACTCAATGAAAGAAGTTGAGCAGATTGTGCAGATGCCGGAATTAAATAATGCTAACGAGGCTCATGTCTTAGCGCTCTGGGAATGGATTTTTTTATGTGTAATGGGAAAGTTTGTTCTTGATGATCAGAGTATCAATTTAGGCAGTACTCACAGAGCAGAGTTCGATAGATTTTATAAAATTAATCAGGGCTATTGTTCACCGGGAGCATTAGAGCTTAAACAGCAAATTGCCAGTGAAAAGAACGAAATAAGAATAGCGGCGCTGAACCGGTTACTTCAGGCAAAAGGGATTACCGAGATTGAAGCCACGAATGGTAAAGCTCATTTTATGAAACTTCTTGGGCCGTTAAAAGAGCTTCTTGCAACAGTGCTGCAAAGTAGCTTTCGTGACAAGGCGAATGAGTACTTCATCGTGATAGATAATTTAGATCATGGTTATACCGGAAGCAAAATACAGAAAATGGCAATTATAGCTTTGTTGAGGTCGGCGAAAGGTTTATTTACAAGGTTTCACGAAATGGGCGTAAGACTTTTTCCGGTTATTTTGATTAGGACCGACATGTTGGTCGACCTCATGTATGAGGCTGATACTAATAAAATGCTACATGCGAATAGTCTCAAATTAAATTGGTATGATCATGACATGTATGTCGACGACGAAAAAAAAGTGCCATTAAGAAATTTAATTGCTTCAAGAGTAGAGTATTCCTATGCGCAAAAGGGTCAGAGTCTGTCTCAAGGTGGGTGGGAGGTATTATTTCGAGATTGGGATGCTGAGAAAAATAGTTTTAAGTATTTAGTTGATAAGACCTTATATAGGCCTAGAGATCTTATATATTTATTTGACTGTTTAAAGGAAAAGTATGGCGATAGAAATTACATATCTAAGGATATGGTCGACAATATTTCATCGGCTTTCGGTGAGTACATGATTGGTGAGTGGAAGAATGAGCTATCGGCTCATTATACTTCTGATCAAATTGAAAATTTATTTGAATCTTTGAAGCAATTTTGTGATCGGCAGTTTTTTGGATATAAGGACTTTAGCTCGATTTCATTAAAATCACAAGCACTTAACCACAAGCAACTACTTGAAGTAGCCTATGATTTTGGTCTTGTATGTATTTATCTCCTTAAAGATGGAAGGCCATTTTATGTTTGGTCACATCGTCCGCCGAAGGAAGAAGAGCTTGAAAGCATAGATGAGAGTTCAGAATTTTCAATTCATTATTCCTTTAGGGATCATTTTAAGTCCAAAAGAAGACGATTATTTGGTTAGATTATTAAATTGATAGGGCAGCAAGTTTTAATAAAATTAATATTTTAATGGCCACTTTGTGGCCAAAAATTTCACAAAATTCTCGAAATTCAGCAACAAGTATCCATTGATAAGTTTAAAAAAAGTAGCGATTTCCCTCTGTAATTTAGTTGAATGAGAATAACTCTGCGATTTGCGGGATCTTTGACAGTCATTATGATCCAGAGATCGGTAGATGGACAAGTAAGGATCCGATTTTGTTTGGTGGTGGCGATACTAATTTGTATGGGTATGTGATGAATGATCCGGTGAATTTAATTGATCCCACTGGTCTTTATTGGTTTCGACAGGATTGGCAGGAGCGAGGTGCTGTTGGGCGGCCGGATTCAATTGTGCCTCCAGCATCAGCTGGTGGTCAGATCAGTGACTTTATCGAGAGACATGTGCCAGCAGGTTATACATTTGGTCAGAATCATGATGCATTTGCAGATTTGGCAACTGGGCTGGGTGTGCCAGATGCGATAGCTAATATTCCATCAATGATTCCATTGTATGGCTACTCATTAGGTCAAGAAGTGTTAAGATCAATAGGAATTGTAAATCAACCTGCAATGCCACGGGGGCCGATGTGCAGATAATAATTAAAGCAAATCTCATTCTCATTTTGTCTTTGTTTTTCGGTAGGGCCTACGCAGAAGACCTTCGATCTGGTCAAAAATACAAAATCACTAGGCCGATCTATTTGGCTGCTTGGTATAAGAGTCTTGAAAACAAAAAAATCAACAGAGATGCTGCGGATGCATATTTAGCTGTTTCAAAAAACGCCGATAGACCATACATAGGATTTCAAACCGTAGTTCCTATTGGGACAGTCATGACTATTGTAGGTCGTGCTCCCAAGGCTTGGTATCTTTACTTCCAGGGCGATTACTACGTCGTTAAATTAGACCCGGACTTGTCGCAAGGGCTTGATGTTAAAATCCAGCTTGATCGGGGAATTGAAGGTAGTTTGGATGGATTGAATCCAGAAATATTTAGTCGGATTCAAGATTAAATCAGACAACGAACTACACTTACGATTCGTTCGGTAATCTGACTCAGGTGAATCTTCCCAATGGAACTGTGATTGCTTACGAGATCGACTCTTTGAATCGTCGTATTGCAAAAAAAAGTAAATGGCACGATCACAAAACGTTTTGTGTATGGCTCTAAGGGGACTTAACTTTCTGCCGACTTACCTCACAATACCGTTGATATTGGGATTTGATTGTTTGATGTTGCAAAGTGAATTATAAGCTTTCCATATGAATGATAATATCTTGAAGATTTGGTTTGATTATTTTGATGAAGGTTCGGTTTTGGTGGTGGACCTTCCGCAGTTAAAGATTTGGAAAACTCCAAACACTGCGAAATTGGAAATTTCTTGGGTGAATTTGTTTGATGTTGATTACGTCAAAATGACCGATAAGCATTGGAATGCATTCGAATCTGAATTTTCACTTAATAGCGAAGGATTTAGAAAGTATACGGAATCCATTTCATTTCGCTGGAATCCCGCTGATTTAATCTATTATCAACTTAATGCAGCCTCAGAAGCCAATTCCCGGCTCGGCTCGATGACGGCGCGGCGATTGTCGTTAGTTGATCAGGATGCTTTTGATAAAATGACAGCTTTATGTTCAGAAGAAGATCTTGATGCCGGTTTCGTTGAATTAGACCACCCCATCGTCGTGGGCGCTTTTGAAGGCGAAACGATGATTTCAAGAGCTAGCGCCTATCCTTTTTTAGACTCTGATGTGATTGCAGATATTGGTTATGTCTCTGCACCGGCAGCGCGGGGAAAGGGTGCCGCTTCATTGTGTGTCAGCTATCTTTGCCAAGTTTTGCACTCCCAAGGGAAAATTCCCCAAATTCGAGTTCAGCAAGAATTAGTTGGCTCTATCAAAGTGGCCGAACGAGCAGGATTTAAGCTGGTTGGTAGTTGGAAGTACGACTATCAAAAATAAAAAAGGCTCCTTGCGGAGCCTTTTTTACATAGTGACTTCTGATTGATTTTCCAAGTTTTGATCTTGAATATGATGATCCAGAACTTGGTGTTCGACAGTGAAGCCTAAAGAATTCACAATCAATTCGGCCTGAAGAAGCGCGCCAACTAAGTTCTTCTGAGCATTCAATGTCGGTGAAGCAATCCAAAGATTTTCCATGCTTGGCAAAGTTTGATTTGCACTTAGCTTCAGATCCCCGTTACCGCCGATCATTGGATTTACGATAATACGTTCGTGAACGATGTTCTCTAAAGCTTCAGGATAAGCGCGCTTAATTTGACGCTTGATCTTTTTTAAAGCCAAACCAACAACTTCAGAGTCCTCGGTTTCAACATCTTCCATGAACGTGATCCACTGAGACGCTTGCAGAGTCTTGCCATCTTCCGTAGTTACTGCAGGTAAAAATTGACCTGCGCAGGGGCCGATCTCATCCTGAGTGGTTCCATTTAGAACATGCACAGTTGGATTTTCCGTAACAAGATGGCTGTGGCAAATGTCTACGCCTATAGATGTCCAATAAGTTTCTTTAGACAACTTCGTACGAGCCCGCATAGGAATTGCGTCTTCAGGTAACAACAAAGCCAAGGACTTTGTAGGGCCTGTATAGATAATATTTTGGGCTAGTAAAGTTTTTGAACCGTTGATTGTCAATGAGACCGCACGGTCGCCTTCCATATTGATTTTTGTCACATACGAGCGAGCAAGCACATCGCCTTGGAATTTTTCGGCCAATAAAGCAGGCCATTGCCATGGTTGAAGATTCAATTCATAACGATCGGCGCATGTGAAATAACCAAGTTCTTCCCAAAATGCAGGGGGATTTGCGCCAAAGCCAACGAAAGGCTTTAGCTGGCCAGATTCGTATGTCACAGGGGCCGCTTCAAGAGTGCCCTTCATGATTTTCATGCCTAAAAGGTTTTCTAAAAAAGAAAGTGCCTTTTCGCCCGCGTTGGTCGCAGGGATAAACCGAATACCATTGTTCATTTTGCCAGTTGGAAATTGAGCAGAGCGATTCACTCCGCCAATAAAGTCGGCGCCATCAATCAATGCGATGTTTTTGGTTTCACGGCTAAGTGCTGCCGCAATCGATAATCCCGTTAATCCACTTCCAATAATTGCATAGTCGTATACGTGTGCCATACTATGACAATCCATCAGGACCTAGGTCCTTTGCAAGCCCAAAACGGACTCTTTAGCTAACGCATTTAATCAACATGCGAAGGAGGGTGCGAACGGGAGCCTTCAACACGGGTAAGATGTCTAAAACCCGCGCCAAATAAGGGGAATATCGGTAGTAAATTCGAATAAAGGATCTGCCTGCTGAAGTTTTGCGCAGTTTGTGGTCCCGGTAAAAACGCAAAATTTGCACTTCGGTTGCAAAGGGGTCCTCAAATGCCGCTGTTGCGATAAAGCAGCGCGGACGTTCTTCCCCAGACAGCTTGATAAAGTTCTTTATAATCTGCGGATTCTTCGCATTACGCGCGAAACTCTCGGCCTTTTTCATGATGTCTGGATAAATCGGAGTGAAGCGAATAAAAACAGCCAGCTGCTTTGCCGCTTTCACCATACGATCGTGGTATTTGTCATGAGTATCGTAGATTCTTAATAGATCCCAATACACCGATGCCACCATCGTTAATTCTGAAGTTCTTTGGGTCTCTTTAAAAAGTTCTGGTGTGAGTGTTTCACCCTTTTTCACTTCAAAGACGATCTCTAATATTTTCAGATATTTTTCATAAGCCACAGCGGCTTCGGAAAACATTTTTTGTGACATACAAGCACGAGCCTGCTTAATCAATCCGACTCGGCTTTTCCACATATTGATTCGATGCTGCTCTTTTGCCCGCTCTTGCGCCATCAAGACGCCGCCACTGCTGGTGGCGACGAATTTTTTTAGATCAGATATACAACCAGCGCAAATCTGTCCTGGCAATTGTTCTCCGGTCGCCTCAACACGCATTTTGAGGTCGCCTTCGGGAACATGCAATTCAGTGACAGAAAGTCCGCAGCGCGGGCATGATATCATCTTATCTAAAACTCCTTCGATCTATAATAGATTCATCGGATCCACATCCACCGATATTTTTACTCCGGCGGGGATCCACTCTTCATCGCCCAATAACGTTCGACAAAAGTTGTTCATCGCTTGGGGATTTAAAGCCTTCACTAAGAAATGATACCTGAATTGATTGCGAAGTCTCGCAAGTGCTGCTTCAGCTGGACCCAAAAGCTCAATTTCTTTATAGATTGCCTGGTGTTGCTCTTTTAAAGCTTGAGCCCGTCTAGATAAAAGTCGAGCCGCCTCTTCAACCTTGTTTTGATGAATACCCTGAATGCGAAAACTGGCCAGCTTACCCACAGGAGGATAGTTTAGCGCCGATCGCATATTTAATTCATGCTCTGCAAAGGCCACAAAATCATGAGTTTGTGCAAATCGAATCGAGTCATGCTCTTTGTTGAAAGTCTGAACAATAACGTATCCAGGATTTTCGCCTTCTTTAACGTGTCGTCCACTGCGACCGCTCATTTGAGTAATCAATTGAAAACTTCGTTCGGTCGCGCGAAAGTCGGGTAAGTTAAATCCTACATCCGCAAGCACTAAGCCTACCAATTTTAATTTTGGAAAATCCAATCCCTTGGCAATCATTTGAGTGCCAACCAAAATATCAACTTCGCCGCTCTCCATTCCTGAAATAAGTTCTTCTAGGTCGGCCCGATTTTGAATTTCGTCGCGATCAGCGCGCGCAATTTTTTTATCAGGAAACAAAATAGCTAGATCGCGTTCAATCATTTCGGTGCCAAGTCCGATGGATTCGAGCTCTCCTTCTTTGCAGTCCGGGCACTTCTTTTTTAGATTTTCGTGGTAGTCGCAATAATGACAAACCAAGTGCGAGTGCCCATGCAAAGTCAAATTGATGTCACAGTTTGGGCATTCTACGGTGTAACCACAAGAAGGACATAGAACCGTTTGAGCAATCCCACGTCGATTCAAGAATAAAGCGACTTGATCTTTTTGCTCTAAAATCTCGTTCATCTTTTCGAATAGTTGGGGACTCATCCAAAATGGAATGTGGGCGTATTTGTAAGTCACAAGTTTTTGAATATCGTCATCAGCTTTGTTTTGTCGAAGATCGATAACTTCCATCGTTGGCATCGAGCGATTCGCGACGCGGTTTTTCAAGGTGTGAAGCTTGTATTTTCCATCGACGGCGTTTTTCCAAGTTTCTAGAGAGGGCGTTGCAGAGCCAAGAACAACAGGGCAGTTGGAAAGCTTCCCTAAAACAATCGATGCGTCTCGGCCGTTGTATTTTAGTTTTTCTTCCTGTTTGAAGCTAGGCTCGTGCTCTTCGTCGACAATGATAAGTCCTAGATTGGGGATAGGGCAAAATAAGGCCGAGCGAGCCCCAATTAAAATCGACTTCTTACCGCTAACAATATCCCACCATTGATTGGTGCGTTCGCGATCTGTTAATTGTGAATGAATAGCGGCAATTTTATCGCCGAATCTTTTTGCGAAGCGATTTACTAACTGAGGTGTTAAAGAAATTTCAGGAACCAAAACTAAACCGGTTTTACCCTCGGCTAAAATCTTATCAAGCAGTCTTAGATAAACTTCAGTTTTTCCGGACCCTGTGACCCCAAATACCAGGTGGGTTGAAAAGTCCGACTCTGCAGCGATGGCTTTAAAAGTCTGCTCTTGTTCAATTGTCAATTCAGGTGGAGTCTCTAGTTCAAATTGTGGAATAACTGGGGGGCGAGAGCTTTTGCGAGTTTTATCTGTCCTACGCAGAGGAGGATAAGCTGACTGCATGACCTGGCCCGGAGGATGAATATAATATTGCGCCAACCATTCAAGCCATTTAACAAAATGATCTTGTAAAATGGGATATTCTTCGTCAATGGAGGATATGTTCTTTAACTCGAAATCAGGTTTAGTTGCTGTGGTCCCTAATACAACGCCCTTTACATTTCGGCGTCCCAATGGAACATCGACAACCATTCCTCGTTGCAATGGTAAATCAGAAACATAGGTCAGGGCCTCTCGAAGAGGCGCATCGACTGCGACCCTCCACAGAGAACCGGTCATCTGAACCTCGTGTAGAACTCGGAAATTATTGTCGTGTTTTCATCTTTGGAAAGGGCGGCAAAATCATTTGTAATCTCTAAAGCCGATGACTTAAAAGCCGCAGCTGTTAGGTTCTTCTTGATATCCAGACTGGTGACTTTAACTGTTACCTTATGCTCTCCCCAAGAAATTGTACGAGTTTTTGGAAACCAAAGACCCTTAGGAAAGCTGGCATAGTCTGAAGCCTCAATTGTTGCGCCCGCATGAAAGCGAATTTTGCGAATGACAAAAGCATCTTGTTCAATCCAAACGCCCGGATTTAGATTTTCAGTGTCAGATGGAGTTGGACTACCAAAAACGTAATTAATGACGCCACCACTGCGGCCATAACGAACAAAGGATTCAGTTTCGTGCTTTATGTCTGAGGTCTTCGCCGGAAGAGCCTTTGCTAACAGGATTCCGTCTGGAGCGACTTTATTTTGTTTAAGAAAATAAGCCATAGCTTCTGACGTTCTAAAATGAAAAGGCCTTTCAGCAAACTCGGGTTCGATGGTCTTACCAGTCTTTCCGCTGGGCTGAAGCTGCATGCGCTGACCGTCGTTGTAAATAAACTGAAGACTGATAGGATTTTTCGGATCCCGCGACTGTACCGTGACCTTCATGCTGGAATCATCCAGCACTTGCCAAGTTTCTTTTAGGACAATCTTGCTGTCTCCATGTTCAAAAATCACATCTTGTTCGATCTGATAGGGGCTGCTGCCATGGTTCTCGACTGTTTTTTGAACTATTGTTCGCGCGGGAATGATCCAAGCACTTGCCGTATTCAAGAAAAACAAAATAGGAAGAATCAAAAGTCCTGAACGCATTAATATTCCCCTTTGTTGATTTTGTTTACTAGTTCAAAAAGGTAAGTGCGAAGACCTTCGTTGACTTCTGGATTACGAAGAGCAAGTTCGATATTTGCTTGAAGATATCCAAGTTTATCACCAGCATCAAAGCGCACTGCTGAAAAGGTCATTGCATTGATGCCTGCTTGATGACACAAAACCTTCATAGAATCCGTCAGTTGAATTTCACCATTTAAAGACGGCTTGGCATTAGCCAAAAGGTCCATGATTTTAGAGTTGAAAACATAACGTCCTGGCAGAGCCCAGCGACTTGAAGTTTCCGTTGGCTTAGGTTTTTCAACCAAATCCGTGACTTTAAAAAATCCAGGTCGCAGCTCTTGCACTTCGGCGATCCCATATTTAGAAACATCTTTTTCTGGAACTTTCATAATGGCGATAGCCGAGGTGCCAGTTTCTTCGAAAGACTCAACTAGCTGAGCCGTCACGTTCGGTTCTCCGTGGAAGCCCATTGTAATTTCATCGCCCAATAAAACAGCGAAAGGCTCTTTGCCAACCACCGGAAGGCCTGAGAGGACGGCATGACCCAAACCCAAAGCCTGTTTTTGTCTAATTGAAATAATATTAGCTTGATCTCGGATTTTAGAAAGACGCTCTAGAAGGTGGAGCTTTCCGTCTTTGGCTAGTTTGTCTTCAAGCTCGTAGGAAGTATCGAAAAAATCTTCGATCGCATGTTTACCACGTCCGGCAATAAGTACGATGTCTTCGATGCCTGCTTTAACGGCCTCTTCAACAACATATAGGATGATCGGAGCATCGACGATCGTCAGCATTTCTTTTGGAACAGTTTTAGTGGCAGGTAGAAACCGAGTGCCTAGACCCGCAGCTGGAATAATGGCTTTTTTTACTTTTGACATGAGTCTATTAATCCCAAACGTTTCACTCTGAGACAAGGAAAAACAAAGGGTGTCTTACACTGAGATAGACATAATTTTTTTCAAGAATGTGACGATATGTATGTTAGTCTGTAATCCGGGGGAAGTTCATGGACTTTAAGAAGCCAAATGCTCACTTTAGTCTGGCAAGACGAGTCGGTGGAAGCGCCATTTTGTTGGCTCTGCTAGTGACGTCATTCCAGAATTGTGGAAAAGCCGGATTTGATTCCGAGATGGGCCAAAGCGTCTTGGACAGTGCCTCGTCTTCAGCGAACCAAAATCTTCTCACAAAATATGGACAGCTTTATGGACCGAAGGTTCAAGCTATTCCTTTTGCTTTCGATGTAGAAGTCGATCAAATCACATACAATTCGTGTAATGGATCAAGCTATCAAAAAAAGCCAGGCGCTTTTACTTTTAAAGTTGGTGCTTATAAGGCCACTAGTGGGTTGAAGCTTCGTCAGACGTATCACGATTACATTACGAACAATTTTAAACCTGTCTATCCAAATACAGTGGTTACCGAAGCAGAAAAGAAAGCCTATTTGTATGATTCTCCAAACAATCAGGGCGTCACGCTCCAGTTTGCTTGGCGAAACTACGCTCAACCTTACTGGGTGCGAAACTCTTCTTCGCCGAAAGCGACAGTGGATTATGTAGACTACGGATTGGCAGCTACCGATGATCGTATTTTAACTCCGCTCTTTAAGAGTTCAGTGGCTAGCTTCTTTGGTTTAGCTCCAGAGGTTCAACAACGTACTTTAGAATATTCCATCTTCTATAATCAAAGTGAAGCTTGGGCCGATTGGTTTAGAAGGGATATGACATCTGCAGGAAATGATGGTCAGCGCGGTATCCTTGCTTTGACTTTTAAAAAGCCAAGCGGCGAAGCTTTTGAACCTGCGGCACCAACGGCAAACGATCCAAAAGTGGCATACGGTCGCGGCTTTACCTTTATCTTTGGTAAGCATGGCAGTGCTCCGGCATTAAACAATCCGGAAAACGTGTTAACGGGTGTGTCAGAGGTTAATTTAGAAACTTCAGCAAAAGCTCCGATCACTGGCTCGTGGTCATGTCCTTCAACATTGCGACTTCTGATTGTTCGTCCGAAAGATGCGGCGACGGCGTGTCCTGCTCCGTCATTTGCAAGTCTTTCGAATTCGACGATTCGCGATCGTTTGAAAATCTTAAGAAGACATCTACCTGCCAGTCAGTGGGATGTAAACCCAGAGCTGAACTGTGCTGTGCCGAAGAACTTTGATTGCTATTCGACAGATCAATACAATGGTGGATTGGTGCCCGTCGAGTACAATCCTGCCAATGAATGCTTCGAAAACATTCCGGATAAAGTCTATACAAGCGGAACTCCGCCAGTGCCAGTGTGTGCGCAATATATCTCGGTGTGTGTGAAGTAATCTGATTTTAAAATGTATTTATACTTTAATAAAAGACCACTTAGTTTGCAGCTAAGTGGTTTTCTAGTTTGTTCTTTGCGAAAACGGGATAAGGGTTGATGTAATTAATGGGATTAACCATGCGGCCCTTAAGGCGAAGGGCAAAATGTAAATGCGCTTTCGTACAATAGCCTGTGCAGCCAATCGTTCCAATCTTTTGTCCACCGGAAACTCGCATTCCAATCCTTAGATTTCGATTGATCGATTGCATGTGGTTGTACGATGATTCGTGACCACCTGGATGCAAAATGACGACGTAGTTTCCTGCGGCGTGGTGATATCCATAACGAACGATTGTTCCTGATTTTGCGGCGTAAACGGGCTCGCCAATGGGAAGTTCGAAGTCAACACCAAGATGTGGTTGAACACGTTTCGTAATTGGGTGTCGGCGATTAGGCTGAAATTGGCTCGAGATTCTTAAATAATCAACAGGGGCATAAAAGGGTCGCTTTAATTCAAGATCCTTTTCATTGATGAAGATTCCGCCGCGGCCTATTTTTACGAATGATTTTTCATTTTGGCGCCCTTGATTGCTAATTTTGGTCTCTAGCACTTCGCCAAATTTAACAAACTTGCCATCGATATATTTTTTTTCAAGGACAAGATTGAAGTGTGCACCTCTTTGAACGCTTAAATTTCGGTCCGCTCCTAAAGAATAAGCATCCACAAATCGAGATGCCACCCAGTGAGAGTTCGTTTTTTCAAAAATGGAAGCATAGACAGATCCCGAAACTTTACCCGATAAACGTTTTCGTTGAATTTGAAATTGAGGCGTGAATTCAGTCGCATTGAATTTACTGCCATTGCGGTAGACCAACCATCCACGATGGGCCAAAGCATCGAAAAATTTAATTTCGACGATCTTTCCCGCTTTTGATAGCAGAAAATTCATATCAGTGGTTAGAGTCGCATGTCGAATATTTGGAATCTTGCGCAGAATGCTTTGACGCTGATATTCGCTAAATCCATATCTGCGCATGAGGGATAGTACGTTGTCGCCAGTTTGTATTTTGACGCTGCTAAAGTTGCTAGCAAAGGCGGTCGCTCCTTGATAGCTTAGAAGAAATAATAGGAGATATTTGATCATGGCACTCGTCCCTAAGTTTAAAATGCAGCTTCCTGCCGCACTGATCTTTTATTCACTGGTCTATTTTACATCGAGCTTCGGATACGCCAAAACTTATTCGCCAGCCTCAGCCGTTGGAGCAGGTGGAACTGGACGAGCGGCGGTGGGTCCTGGCGAGGCCATCTTCATGAATTCCGCAGCCATCCCGCATTTGGTCGGGAGGCATTTATTTTTTTCTGGCACAAATGATGTTCGAGTTTACGCGATTTCGGACAACACGAAAGAGTCCTTATTGCCTGGTGCTTTAAGTTGGATTTCTTTGGATAATAAATCTGATGATTCGAAATCTGGTATATTGTCTTTGTCTTTGGCAGAGTTCGTTGCGGGTAGATTGTCGTTTGGTCTTACTGGAAAATACTACGAACTTAAAACAGACTCTGGAACTAGATACACTCAAAGCAATGCTGATCTAGGTATGTTGTGGGCGATTACTCAGTCGCTAGGTTTTGGAGTTGTTCAATCCAATCTATTATCTGCACCTAAAAACTTTCCGACAGCCCATAAACTGAAGCCTCAGACCTCGCTGGGTTTGACCTATGTTTATCAGGAATTTGCCAGATTTAAGGTCGATTGGCAGACCGGCGAGGGGCACCTTGGAACTAAACCCGAATACGGCTTTGGAATTGAGACCTTTTTTAACGAATGGAGTGTTTTTAAAATTGGTCGCAGAATTGTCCAAAAAGACGAAAAAACCTATAATTCCATTGGCTTAGGCTTTCATGGGCCGGTTTTTTACGTTGACTGGGCCTACGAGGTGGACGCTTCGATGTCTAGAAATCACGCACATTTCGTTGACTTGGGTATGCCCTTTTGATAACTAACGTGTCTGATTTTAAAAACCAGGGGGAAACATGGCTTCCAAAACAAAAAGAACTGAAACAGTCCGCGCACGCAAGGTAGCTACTCGTGGTACAAAACGTAAAGCTTCTCTTCGCACAAAGGGCTCTACTAAATCTGCTAAAGAACTTTTCAAAGACTAATTAGCAGCAGAGTTTTTTGTTAATTTAAAAATTAAAAAGCCTTTGGTTTTCCAAAGGCTTTTTGCTTTTGCTTAATTTGTTGAACTCTATCGCATTGCGCTTCGAGTTCTTAGGGTTCCGCCAATCGCTTTAGCCCCACCTTTTAAGGTCCAACCAAATGGAAGCTCAACCCAGCCTTCTTGGCCTGGATAGAATCTCCATTTTTTAAGAGCGGTCAAAGTTTTAGAGTCTAAATTTGCATATCCTGTCGTCGATACTTGTTTGAATTTATTTAAAAATCCATTTTTATCAACGTAAGCATAAAAAACGATATTCCCTTGATGACCATTCAAACGTTCATCTGTCGAGTACTGTGGAATTGGGTTTCCAGGCATTTGACGAAGCTGCTCGAGTTTACGAATTCCATTTGGTGTTCCTGCTAGCATTGTTGATGGGGCGTTGGCGCCGTTATTTCCAGCGCCCATTCCATTAGTTTGGCCTCCGCCTGCTCCTTGACCTTGTCCGGTTCCGTTTCTTGCGGCTTGTGCGCGGGCTGCTGCTGCAGCTGCGGCAGCGCGAGCGGCGGCTTTTTCCGCGGCAAGTGCCGAAGCGATGCCTTCATAATCTTTAGCTCTGCGGGCTTTGTTCGCAGCTAAAAATGCCTGAGTATTTTTATTGGTCTCGTCAGCCAGCGAATTTAAAAACTCGTCACCTTCTTGGGCGGCTTCATCGGCCGCAGAGTTAAGTTGTGAAGCTATTGCTTTTACTTTGGCTTTTTGTTGATGATCTACTTTATTGAAGTCGTTACCGAAATCATCATCAATACCGCGCACGACTTGATTTTTTTCGATAAGGGCTTCATCCAGCTCTGGAGCGTCGATGTCATCGATACTTGCGGCAACAGCAACCACTGGGGCTGCTTTAGGAGCCATAGAGCTTAACTTGCTAGATTTTGCCGAGGCAGGAACTGCGGCTTTTGCAGATTTAATTTTGCCAGCAGGTTTAGTAACAACGATGTCATCGTTGCCGGCTAATTCGTTTCCACCTTTGACTGGTGCTGTTGGCATTTCTGCTACAGGAATATTTGACGGAGACCCCCCGCGAGTTGCGGCGACCGCAGCGCCTTTTGCAATCGGAGTGGCTTCGCTTTCAATTTCAATAGTGACTGTTTCGACTTCAGCTTTTTCAATGAGAGGTGCCGAGATCAGTGCTGTTGCTAATAGCATCGCTATATGGACAACGGTCGACATTGCATAGAAACGTTGGGAAGAAGCTTCGGGCACTTCATGGTGGGCCCACATGACGGCACTTCCCGTATCTAGCTTCGAGTTTTCAGGTCTTAGTTCAAATCCCATACGCACTCCTAACGGATTCTTTTGACGGAATAATATCGTTTGGGAATAGTACAAAAATGGGGCCAAAGTTAGTTTATTGAATATTCAATGATTTCAGTCACTTGTGGGCAATGTTTGGGCATTAAAAATAGAAAACCCTGAAGAATCTTCAGGGCTGTCTACCGAATTGTGTTCGTTGGATTGTTTAAAGAGTGGCGCCAGTAAGCCCTGCAGGGACTTGGCCGTTGCGAATGGCTTGCACGAAATCAAGATGCTCTTGGATACCAACAACCTCTTGTATTTGGTTTAGTGGCAAAGGCTCGGGATTTTGCAAACGATCTTTCTTAAATTCTAAAATGCGTTGATGATTTTGCCTCATTGCAGACTCTGAAAGACGGCCCTGCACAAGAGCATCGGTAATAGCATCGACAGCAATTGGTGGAGTGTGTGGTTCATTGCAATATAGTAGGAAGTCGACACCGGCCTCTAGAGCTAAAACAGGGATCTCTTCGGCTCCATAGTTGTCAGCCATCGCCTTCATGCCCAAATCATCGGTGATTATAAAGCCTCGATAGCGTAGTTCTTCTCGCAGTTTTTCCGAGATTATTTTTTTGGACAATGTCGCTGGCCACTGGGAATCAACATGAGGGTATTTAATATGAGCCGTCATAACCATGTCTGTTCGGGACTTAACCGCTTTTTTGAATGGAACTAATTCCCGCTGATCAAGAGTATTCCAATTAGATTCAGACTCTACAGGAAGATCATAATGGGAATCGAGCAAAGTATTTCCGTGACCTGGGAAATGCTTAGAGCAAGTAATTACATCAGACTTCACATAACCGCGAATCATTGCGGAAACGTGCCTTGCAACCAGCTCTGGGTCAGTTCCGAAGCTGCGGTCGCCTATGACAGTATTTTTTGGATTTGAAAAAATATCTGCGCACGGAGCAAAATCTAGATTGATTCCCACGGCTCGAAGCTCAAGACCCATTTTTAGGGCAAAGTTAAAGGTGACAGTTGGGTTGTCTAAATCACCAAGGTATTTGAGCGCGGGAAATTGTGTAAACGGAGGCTTCAGTCTGTGGACTCGGCCACCTTCCATATCGATACCAATAAATAGTGGTGCACGATCTGCCATTTTGTGACGAAGGCTTTGGATTTCCTGACAAAGATCTGCGACCTGCTTTGGTTCTGCGACGTTTCGTCCAAATAAGCAAATGCCACCAATATTGTTTTCTACGATAAACTTTTTTTCATCTGCCGTCAGGCTGTGGCCCGAGATGCCAATGAACATGTGTTGGCCAATTAAATTTTTCATTCTTATTTTCCTGCTGGTGGTTCTGATTTTAATTGAATTCCGCTACCTTGCGGGACTCCTGATGTTTTAGAAGGCGCTGATGGATTCTTAGCCGCCAGTGCATTTGCCTTTCCTTCAGGAATATCACCAAAAAGAGTTTTGATAATTCCTTGGCTGACGACTTGACCGGCTGTCGCTTCTTCGGGGACGGCGACAAGTTCTGTTTTAATTCCCGAGGCTGGCATTTCAGTTGCTAGAACTTCTCCGCGCGGTGTAACCCACGAAGTGAATTTTGCATCTTTAAATGAGTTCTCAATTTTAAATACAGAAATATCCTTGTAGGTGGATGGCTTGCCAGTCGCGGCAGTTCCTTTGTAGACCAGACCATCTTCTTCTGCGATAGCTTGATATTGGTAATTTGAATTTTCTTTTAGACCATCTTTTCCTTTAAGAATTAGATAAACTAAAAAATTCGAAAGAAATGTTCCTGGCTCAAGTTTTGAATTGATCTTTACTATCTTGCCGTTATCTTTCACTGTTCCCTTTAAAATGTTTTTAACCATCTTGGCATCGACGGTCTTCACACTTTTGCCAATGACATTTGTGTATTCAAACGAAATTGGATTCAGATTCGAATCCGCAGTGGCCGTTAGGCTTTCGGTCATTTCTCCAGCTTCTTTGCCAGTCTTAAGAAAATAGACAGATTTAAACTGTTGAGTTTTGTCGTCAAAGGTATAGCGCGAGATCGTATATCCAATATGCTGACCATTCAGTAGAATTTTTGAATAGCCTTCAAATAATATTGCGGCATAGGAATGGCTGCATAAAGTTAGTATTGCGATCATTAAGCTGGTACGGACCATGGTCGAGCCTCACAGGGTGTAAAGTAAATCAACACAGTAAATTTTGTCTTGGGAATGACGTCTAGTCAAAGTTTTCGAAATGAGATTTTTGAAAGTCGAGTTGTTGCTTAAGCTTCTGAATCAGGAGATGATTTCTTTATGAATGTGAGAGCCTGGCTGAACTGCCGATCTGTAAGAAATGAAAGAGGACAAGTTGCGATTTTTGTCGCCCTGATATTTCAGGTCCTATTTTTATTTTTTGCGATGGTTATTAACGTAGGGCTTTTGGTGCATCACAAAATTAATTTGCAGAATGCGGTCGATCTTGCCGCTTATTACGGAGCTTCGAAGCAGGCAGAAAATTTAAATGTCATTGCTCATACGAATTATCAAATTAGACAGAGCTGGAAGCTTCTGGTTTTTCGATATCGCGAATTGGGAACCGCGGGGGAGTACGCCTCCAACGGAAATGATCATCCATTTAACAAATCTTCTGGCGAACTGATTCAGCCTGTAGAAAATCAAGTTGGGGCGAATCCCTACTTCTTTGAAAATCCCCCTTTTTGCATCACCTACCACCCATTTAAGCCGATGCCTCCGAATGAAAATACTTGTCGGGCAGCTTCTGATAAAGCTCAAAGTACAGTCGCAATTTTCCAAAAGCCAGCCATTATTGCGGGTTTCTTAGGATTTACCGGAGCGATCTCTGCAGCAACTCAAGCCATGCAAAATCAGGTCGTGACTCGTTGTAAGGTGATGGGCTCTTATAACTATATCACTTTATCTAAGTTCGTTGCCAGTTACATAATTGATCAGTCATCGCGAATGGACGCGATAAAAGCGATTTCTGATTCTATGTCAGTTAAGAAAGATACATTTACCGATGTTGATGGGGGCGATGTTCGTAACGGAATGATTGCAACCTTAAGAAAAAACCTGACTGCTCCTAACGAATCTGCATTAAAAGATGATGATGTTCAGACAATCAACTCTTTAGGACTTGGGAATTGTGCCCAACAAACAGATGGTGGCTTTAGGAACTGGATAAAGCCTATTAAGATCATGCCCGGATTTTCGTATATTGATACTTTGTGTTCCGCCAGTAACGGAATTCAAAGTGTGGCAAAGGAACTAAGTCCGACTTCACCTCCGAATCACATGGAAAATGGTGGCGAAACTGCACAATACTTTCAGATGGCCCAAACTTTAAATAATTTTATTGGTTTTAATCAGTCGAATATTTTTAACAAGTTCAATCCTTCACTTGGAGTCGAGAAAAATCCATGGTGTATGGCTTATGTTGGGATTAAAGCAAGCACGACTCCAAAGATTCCCTTTTCACCGCTAGGGTCGATTGTTTTAACAGCGCGAGCACTTGCCAAACCTTTTGGTGGTCGTATTGGTCCCTGGTACGGTAAAGATTGGCCTTCGGCTTCGCCGATTTCAAACAGTCCTATTGGGAACTCGGATGTAAAGTTGGACAAACTTATTCCTCCTAGAGTATCTGATACAAAAATATTTTCTAATGCCGCCGGCTTTAAAGATCCATTTAGGATCGCGAATCATTCACGATTTGTAGGTGATCAATTAGGGCATAAATCAAGGCAGGTCTTAGGATATTTTGGACGCGCTGTTTTTAGGCTTGATCCGAAATGGCAAATTGGCGGCGAGCCAATTACTCAGCAGGATCGAGAAGGCACCGAGGGGGCGTCTCCAAACTTTCAGCATTGGGACCACTTGCCGGGATTTATTCAAGAAGGCGCAGGCGATATTCTAGCTTGGAATAGGCAAACCAACCAACCATCGGATATGCGATTTCTAGAGTTGATTTCTATTTTACCAGATCAGTTTGATGTCACTTATTATTCTATAGAGCCCGATTTTTACACTTCATATTACACTCGTCTTCAAACTGGCTTGGCAGCCAAATTAGGTATTCAGAAAGATGTGCGGCCAGATATTGGACATCGCGCAGGAACTCAATTTGAAAAATACAGCATTCGTAATCAATATGATGAACTAAAAAAAGATAATATTTTTAAGATGCTTCGCTTTAACTGGAAGGAAAATTTCCTTTGGACCACAGATAGTGTGAACTCCGTACTAACGGGCTGGGCACCCAAAGGTCTTACGGATTTTGCGATCGACAGCGAACGGTTTGGAAAGTGTAATTATGAAATTCCTGAAGGCGAGCCCGCCAGTCCTGGTTCTTGTGTCAGACGCGGTGGAACTACTGGGTACGCGGTGAAGTTGACGGCACGGGATTACCTTAAAAGGAATGACTTAAAATTGGGTGGACCGACAACTCAGGGTGCGATTCTAAATCAACCGCCGGATGACTTTTAGTCTCATATTAAGACATCTTCTGTAATATTTAAGTTTCCTCGACTTCTGTCCGAAAAGAGACACGGGGAAGAAATCTATGCAAGCATACAAATTTACGTGTATTCGTAAGGCAGTTCAATTCTCGGTTGCTCTTTCGTTAGCAATTGCGCCCTCAATTTCGCTTTCCAAAAGTGATGAGCCTGCTGCGAGTCAGCCATCTACTCCTGTTAAGACGGAGGAAGATAGTGAGGGTTTGGGGATAAGTGAATTCTTAAGTGGACTTGGTGGGTGCGATCCTGCGACCAAAGCTAATCAGGCGGAAGAAGCACAAAAAAAAGGCGATCCCCAGTTTAAAACAGATATTATGTCAGCGGTGGGTTTTTTATCACAATTAGCCTCAAGCTGCTCCGCAAAAAATGGGAGCCTCCTTGCCCAATGTCAGTTGGTGGGTGCCGGAGAAATAAAGGCAGCGGCAGAAAAATATGAAGGTTCTTGGCAAGCTTGTCATGATACCCAGAACAAGGCGGCTTCTGTTTGTTTGGAATGTAACAATGGAAGTTTAGCGGGAACATTAAGTAATGTGAACACTCTGCTTTCCGGTCTTGGTGCGATGGGTGTTAATGACCAGTGTAGTAAAATGGGAAAGGCTTTTAATATCGCTTCTATGGGTTTGACTGCATATACTACGACTTGTGGAGTAATAAAGAGCGGCTGCGGAGTAATTTGCTATCAATCAACCTCTGGTTTGAAAGCTCTTACAAAACTTCTTAAAAAATTACAGTTTAATTGTACTCCATATTTACCTCCTGATTCTAGAAGTGCTGAGGGTGGGACATATTGTATGGAAGGTCAAAAAAGGTTCCAAGCGAACATGGCTTCTTTAGAAAAAGCAGTGGCAGGAGAATTAAAAACAGGAACATTAGGCACGGTTGCGGGCAAAGGCGATCGTTGCACCCGAGAGTACGGAAAGCTTGTTATGTCTGCATTGGCTGGTGCGGCCCAGATGATGGCGCATGCTAAACAATCCAAAGAATGCGAAAAGAAAACAGAAGGCGCTGATGGATCTGTTGCTGCTGCAAAACTTGATTGTAAAGATTCAAAAAACGCCAGTTTGCCAGAATGTATTTGCGAACTGAATCCGCGAAATCCAGGTTGTAATAATAGCTTAACCAAAGCTGGGTCGGACGGAGTTAGTTTTGATGGCCGTATGCCTTCAAATACTGATATTGGCGTGAATGCTGCCGATAAATCAGGCGCGCTAACCGCAGCTTCAGGCGGTGGCGGTATTAATTCAAAAATGAGTGATGTCAAAGGTGGCGCGGGCCAAGCTCCTGGTGCTGGCGGTGGCGGTGCTGGTTTGGGTGGATCGGCGGCCGGAGTTGATGGCGCAGTTCCTGAAGAAGGAATCGCGGCGGCTGCAGAATACGGAATGGAAATGGGCACCGGTGGCGGCGGTGGTGGCTGGGGTGGTGGTGGTTTATCGTCATCTGAAAAAGACGGTTTAAAAGACTATCTTCCTGGTGGAGAGAACGATCCCAATGCAATGGCTGGTGAAGAATTTCCAACAGATGTAACAACTGAAGGTGGAAAATCAAATTGGGAAAAAGTGCGCGATCGGTATTCCGATAATAAACGAACGCTACTGAATAACTAGTGGAGAGAAGAATGAAGAAAATATTTATTTATCTATTATTAGCTACATTCTCTTTACCAAGTTATGGCGAAGAGGCCCCTACGAATAAAGGCTCGAAAGGAGCTGATTCGGGTACTGCGTCTGTCGGTGGTCCTTCATCAAATCAGGCATCGAATAATGCTCAAGGTGCGAATAAGAGTGGACAAGTGATGTCGATGCTGATGGGCGGGATGTTCATGGCCGAGGGTGCATCACATGTTCCAGGGTGTAGTTCTGGAAATGGGGGGGATTGCGTGATGGCCGCAATTATGTTTGGAATGGGAGCGATGTCTTTTGCTCAAGGTGGTGAGCACGGTTCCAAAGCTGGGCAAGCAGGCCTGACTGCTTCCATGACTGACGGATTTGATTTTTCACAGGGTGGTGGTTTGACCGATGCTGATCTATCCAAATACCCCGAAATAAAAAGTGGGTTGGATGCGATGAAAAAATTTAAACCAGGTACAAATCCCAAATTTTCTTATGATCCAAAAACTGGAAAAATTGTCGCCGATGGAAAAGAATATAACGCTTCTGACTTTGCGTCCGGTGGTGCGATGGCCAATGCGGGGTTACCTCCTGGTGCTATCGAAGGCGCATTGGATTATGCAGCTCAGTTAGAAAAGAAGGCTGCTGAAAAAGTAAAACTAGGCGCATTCACTGCTGCCAATGGCTATGAAGAAGGTGGCGGTGGAGGAGCCGGCGGTGGTGTGACTGTCGTAGAAGAATCCACAGATCTTTCAAGTCAGTCTCCGGGCGGCGGTGGACTAGGTGCCGCAGGCGAGCGGACAGCCAATATGGCAGGAATGACGAAGGACTATAACGGAGATCCGATTGGGGTCGCTGCAGACTCAATCTTTGATATGATGACTCGACGATATAACGTAAAAAAGCAACAAGACACGTTCTTCAGTGAAACAGAAGTTTTGTTGAATAAGTAATACTGCCAATTCTTAAAAAAGAGATTCGCTTAAAGGCGGATCTCTTTTTTTATTTCTGATCCCGAAGATAGGTTTACATTGGGACCAACAACACAATCTTCTAAAAGAGTTTGATCCGCGATGTTGGATTCGCCACCAACGACGACAAATCCTCGCATCGAGCTTCCGACAGATACTTTTGCACTTTTTGATAGCAAAGACACAGCTCGATCTGTTTTTTCGATCTGCCAGTCCGAGGCGCTGAATTTATTTAGTACTTGAATCATATACCTAGCTTCGTCAGAGTTTGGCGAATCCGCTAAGATCTTCAAACACTCCTGAGTTGCATGCAAAAAATCTGCTGGGTTTCCAGTTTCGAACCAAAGACAGTTGAAAGGAAAGACCTGCACGCGATGTCCAGCGGCTATAGCTGCCATTAAGCCGTCGTATAGAATATTAGACTCTTGGTCTGAAGGTAGAAAATTAAAAACACTGTCTGAAAGAATTTGAACTCCCACAAAGTGCCACCCCTTGACGGCGCCTTCTGGACGTTGTTTCCCAAATCCGATGACTTTATTTGATGAGTCGACCCAAACGCCGCCAAACTTAGTTCCTACCTCGGGATTCTCGGTCACCATCAATGTCGCAATGGCATCAGAATTTATGTGTGCGAGCACCGCATGTTCCACAACCTGATGGTCTTCTGGAAGAATTACCTCATCGCTATTCATCATAATCAAAGGTCCGTTATTTTCGAAATATTTACGGGCCTTTTCAAGGCCTCCACCACTTCCAAGAATAGAGCCTACTTCATCTGAAAAATATAAATTCTTGGTGGGTAAAGTTAGCGATTTAAAAAGATTATGGATTTTATTGGGCAGATGGTATGTGTTCACACACATCAGGTTGATCGACTGCTTACCTAAAAATCCTAATGACCAGGCGGCGAGCGGGATGTTTAAAAATGGGATCGAAGGTTTTGGATGGGTCAACGTATGCGGGCGGAGTCTTGTTCCCTCGCCCGCAGCAAGCATCATTAAGTTCATAAGCTGTCGTACTGCTTTTCTAAAGCGCCAGAATCAATCAATACGTCAGAGAATGTTTTATATTCTGGGAATTGATTAACTGCTTTCATTACTTTTTTAAGTGTTCCGCCAAGATACTTAAGATAGCGACGGTCTTGTCGTGTATTGTAGAATGAGGCGAAACTTCCACATGCCTTAAAGCAGCGCTGAATGGTTTGAAGTTCGTAGATATAATTGAATTTTTCGCGCGAAAAATCTTTTGGCAGATACTGCTTCGATTGATCCAAGTAGTAATTGGTTAATCTTTGCGCCATTTCATCGTTCATGTCGACATACGAGTCCTTAAACAAGGAAACTAAGTCGTACTGTATTGGACCTAAGCGGGCATCTTGAAAATCTATCACACTCATTTTATCTAGCTTGATCATAAGATTTCTAGAATGGTAGTCACGATGTGAAATTCGCTTTTCCTCTCGATCAAGCTTTGTGCAAATATCGTGGAAGATGGTTTGAATTTCCGAGGCTACCTTGTCAGACATGGCAAACTTTAGAACTCCCAAAATCAGGTGTTCTCGGCCATAGTTCATTTCCCACATGAATTTTTCGGTGTCGAACTGAATTTTAAATGCTGTGCATTCAGATTTATCCAGAGTCGCTGGATGATGGATTTTCACGATTTCGTCGACGGCCATTTGATAGAATTCAAGAGCACCTTCTTGGTGTTGATTCTCCCAAAACTTTCTTTCGAGGGTTAAGTCACCTAGATCTTCAAGAAGGACCAGCCCCTCTTCCGGAGACATAGATAGAATCTCGGGGACTCGTACACCGTTCTTTGCAAAGTGTTTTTGCACGCTAATAAATGGATAGTTGTTCGGATCAAAAGGATCCCAGCGCATTAGGACCCAGCTTTGGTTGTCCATCACAATGCGATAGTAGCGACGATTCGAAGCATCGCCTGCTAGTTGGAATACTTTAAAAGCTGAGGAGTTCAGCGACTTTGCTAAAAAGGGTTCTAAATAAGAATCTTGAGTGACCATAAACAAAGCTTACAGACACTCATAGAAAAATCAAGTTTAGTTAAGAGTCTAGCTCGCGGTCAGTTCTGAAGAAGAACAGTTCTAAGACTTCTTTCAATGATTGAAACGAAAGGGGGGCTCTATCAACTTCAAATGTATTAACTGACAACTCGTCGATAAGTGCTGGCTGTAGCTCTAAAGAGTTCTCGATTTCAAGAATTGAAAGTTTTGACGCGGTGATAATCAAGGGATGCTCGTCATTATGTTCTTGGTTCAAAAATTCCACGAGTAGGTCTTGCTCTTGATCATTTAGGTTTTCGATTTTATCGATGAACAGAGTCATTGCGCCCATCTTCAGAATATCTTCTGCTTTTTGAATCTGATCTTTGACGTCACTCCACGGGACGAAAGCCCATCGGTGGGTCATTTCATGTAGCTGCAATGCGACTTTTTTTACCAAGTTTTCATTGGTGCCTACCAAATGAATTAAATTAGAAAGTAATTGTGGAGAAGCTACAGAATCATCCGCAATAAACTCTTCAAACGATTCTTCAGAATCAGACGGAGAGTTGAGTGTCAGACTGTATTCAAGATTGGCTTTATTTATTTCTTCAAGGTTCGCTTCTTTGCGCTCAAGATACCAGTTGTACATTGTCGGCTCTAAAACCATACGGATGACTTGCGCAATTCCAGATTTCTTTTCGTCATTAAGATCAAGTGCATTCGGGACGATGGCAGTTCCAAGGCGAGCTCCATTACAAGAAATCGGAATGTGAAGGGCTGTCCCCTTCATATATGACAAGGTCTCTTCAGAAGTTATTGCTTCCCCAGAAAGATCGCTGAGCTGTCGTATTTCCACGCCTTTGCCATAACGAGATGAAACAAGCTGACGTAGTTTAGAAATCGTATTGTTGTCGATGGTATTCATCATAAACGGGCACCCCTTGCCATGACCTCTATACAATTGCCGTGCCGTTTTTGGGCGGATCTATTGTAAGCTTTACAATAAAAATTCCGTTATCAAAAATCTTCACAGAATCAAATGGTTAGAGGGCTGTTAGGGTTGAGCTGTTCACGGATTATGCGATTTCGAGAAGGCTCTTAAGGTCTTTTGGGGCAAGAGAGATGTGTTGAGTTTGAAGTACAACCAAGTAAAAAAGAAAACCGGGGTGCTTGCCGCACCCCGGTTAGAAAATAACACCTGACCCCTTTTTAGCGGGCTAGTTTGCGTTTATCTAGGCCGTATTTTTCGACCTTCATGATCAATCCTGCGCGGCTGATACCTAACTCTTTTGCAAGTTTGGATTTATTCCAGCCCGTGCGACGAAGTCCTTCACGGATCATATCGCGTTCTAGATCTTCTAGGGCATCTTTTAGTTTGCCGTGCAATCGCGATCCCTGAACTTTGTTTTTATCGCCAGACTCCAAAATTTTCGGAGAAAGCAATTCTGCCGCAAGTTTTGTTTCGTCCCCAGAAAGAACAACCAATCTTTCGATCTCGTTCTGAAGCTCCCGGACGTTACCTGGCCAAGCATAGTCGTAAAGCTTTTCTAAAGCACGCTTAGTTAAAGTTCTACGAGGACCACCCATAGACTCTGCAATCTTAGATAAGAAGAAGTCTGTTAAGAATGGCATATCCTCTTTACGCTCGCGCAAAGGCGGCACACGAATATTGATGACGTTCAAACGGTAATACAAGTCTTCACGGAATGTGCCTTGCTCGACCATCTCTTTAAGATTTCTATTTGTTGCCGCAATGATTCGGACATCTACTTTTCTTTGCTCGGTGGCGCCTACCGGTGTGAAAGTCCCTTCTTGCAAGACGCGAAGAAGCTTAACCTGCATTTGTGGCGATGTATCACCGATTTCATCCAGGAAGAATGTTCCCTTGTCTGCAATTTCAAATAGACCTTTTTTGTCCTTTAGGGCTCCAGTGAACGACCCCTTAACGTGACCGAACAGCTCGGACTCTAAAAGATTGTCGTTGAAGGCAGAGCAGTTCTGAATCACAAAGTGTTTATCTTTACGATTCGAGTTGTAGTGAATTGATTTAGCAATCAATTCTTTACCTGTACCGTTTTCCCCTTGAATAAGAACTGTTGTGTCTGCGCCTTTGATTTTATCCAAAAGAGCATACAACGATTGCATCGGCTTAGACTTTCCGATCATGCTGTCATACTTATAGCGGCTGCCTAGTTCTTTATTTAATTCTTTGATGCGATCTTCCCTAGAGCTAATTTCTAGGTGCAGAGTTACGATTTCTTGTGCAACAAGTTCGCATACTTCACAGAAATGAGACCGCTCGTTATCATCAAGATATTTTAGCTTACCAAGAGTTTTTTCAATAGTTTCGCCAGACATCCCGAAGGCTGCCAAACGATCGCGCACCTCGGAAAGACGTGCAGAAAAATCAGGCTCGCGGAAATATCCCATAGCCACTACCGAACCAACACAATCATTTTCAATCATGATTGGGAATACACCAACGTCAAATCCCACCATATCCCACTTGCGCAGCGAGTATCTGTTCTGAGAGACGCGAAGGTCTTCAAGCGACTTAGAAACTAAGTCAGCAATGCTGCTTTGACCCGCTTCTTTATTCATCAATTGCGCAACGGCCGGAATCGAAAAAGAATTTTTTCCAGAATCAAAGCCTTTTAGTGTGCCTCTTTCATCTGTGAAAACAACATCGATGTTCCACCAAGAGCCTAAAATTTGCTTTAGTTTTTTGATAACGTGTATATGTTCAAACTCATCCCAATTGATCATGGATAACTCCTTTAATCTTAAAACTGTCAAAAGAGTTATCGTCACAATAGTCAAATTACTTTACAGGGTCTTGTCTAAACAAATGACAATTTCAAATCCGTCTCGAATTAAGACGGACTAGACTTACATCGAATGCTGAAGGGTATAGAAGCGGAAGTATTCGCCTTTTTTATCTAGTAGTTCTTGGTGGGATCCGATTTCTACGACTTCACCTGCTTTAAGAACAACAATTTTATCAGCCTTTTGAATGGTCGATAAGCGATGGGCAATTACAAGGGCGGTTCTTCCTTGCATTAAAGATTCTAGGCCTTTTTGCACTTCTATTTCGCTGGAAGTATCTAAAGCGCTAGTCGCTTCGTCAAGAATCAGAATTGGTGCATCTTTAAAGAAGGCGCGAGCAATGCTAATTCGTTGTTTTTCCCCGCCGGAAAGGAGCCCTCCGCGATCGCCAACACGTCCCTGATATCCCAATGGATTTTTCATTATAAAGTCATGGGCGTTGGCCATGCGGGCAGCCTTTTCAATGCCAGCTTTGTCTTTTTGGAAGTCGCCAGCCCAAATATTTTTTTCTAGGGTGTCGCTAAATAAAAAGACATCTTGGGAAACCATTGCGATGTGCTTGCGCAGGTCTTTCAGATCCAAAGAGCGAATCTCGGTATTTCCAATAAAGATCTCTCCTTGATTTGGATCATAAAAACGCTCTAGCAAATTTACTATCGTTGACTTACCTGAACCACTTTCACCAACCAGGGCGACGACTTCGCCTTTATTGATTTCTAAATCCAATCCCTTAAGGATTTGATTGCTGCCGTAAGCAAAGCTGACATTTTTATAAGTTATTTTATCCCAATTTTCTGGGAAGACCGATGGCGTTTCAGTCTGAGGAACCTCGTGGGGAGCCTCAATGATCTCATAGATTCTTTTCGAGCAAGACACAACGTCTTGCATTCTGACGTAGGCTTCTTGAACTCTTTTGACGGGCTGATTGATCATCAGTAACGAAGTAATGTAGCCGATAAATGTGCCGGGCGTGGCTCGTCCTTGCCCAATTTCGTAGCTGATATACAGGAGGACTAAAAGAACCACCACAGTTGCAACAAGCTCGGTTACAGGGCCTGATGCTACTTCGCGCTTATATACTTTTTTTCGAATTTCTAAGTATTCATCTGATTGAGTCCGCATTTTTTCTTCCATTTCTTTTTCAAGATTGAAAGATTGAATGATACGAACCCCGTCCAGGCTTTCTTTGATCGTAGAAGTGATGCGCTCAAGCACTTCTTGTCCCATTGGCCAGTATTTTCTCATGCTGCGGGCAATAGATTTTAGAAAAAGAGCAATCAAAGGAGCTGCAGAAAAAGTGAAGAGTGTTAACTTCCAGTCGATAATAAACAAGTTGCCGATTAAAAGTACCAACAAAAGTGGGTGCAAGAAAATATCGGCAACAATACGTAAAGCGTCTTGAATTGATTTGATATCATTCAGGATGCGACTGATGAGGCCGCCAGAACCTGCAGCATAGTTGTTATGATAGGAAAGACTTAAACGCATAAACTTTGATTGCAGCTTTTGACGAAGTCCCTGCACAACGCAGTCACTTGCATAGTTCATATTGAATATATGAATGTATCTGGACACTGCTGAAATCGTTGCTAGGGCCATCGCTAAAGGAGCCAATGTCATAATCGCATGGTGGTCACCGGCGCTAAGCTTATCAAACAAATCTTTCATCATCAGGGCTAATCGGCTGTACGCAAGCGCGTAAATCACTCCGGTAATGCCGACAATGACGATGCGCTTTTTATGTGGTTTAAGTTCTAGAAGAAGTTTTTTTACTTCGGGATATATCATTTTTACCTTCAACGTATTTCTTTAAATATTGACCGGTTAAACTTTTCTTTGAAGCCATGACTTGCTCTGGGCTTCCAGAAACAACTATTTGTCCACCTTTGCGGCCCGCCTCGGGACCTAAATCAATGATGTAGTCCGATGCTTTGATCACATCTAAGTTATGTTCAACAACAATTACACTGCCACCAGTTTCGATAAGTTTATGAAGGACTTTCATCAGCAAATCCACCTCGCGGAAATGAAGTCCGGTTGTGGGTTCATCTAAAATGTATAAAGTCGACTTTTGGGTAACTTGAGCTAATTCTTTTGCGACCTTCAATCGTTGCGATTCTCCGCCAGAAAGGCTGCTTGCTGGTTGACCAAGCTGTAGATAATCAAGGCCAACTTCTTTAAGCACGCTTAGGGGCTTACGTATATTCGGTTGTGCTACGAAAAAATCCATTGCTTCTTTGACGGTCATGGAAAGAATCTCGTGAACGTTTTTACCTTTGTGGGTGATCTCAAGAATCTCGTTACGATATTTTTTTCCATCGCAGACGTCACAAGGAATAACAACGTTATCCATAAACATCATGTCGATTTCTTCGTACCCAGTTCCTTTGCAGGCAGGGCAGCGACCTCCATCAACGTTTAAAGAAAAAGTACCAGGAGTGTAGCCTCGGACTTTTGATTCTGGTTCTGCGGCCATCACGTTTCGAATTGCATCAAAGGCCTTTAAATAGGTCACCGGAGAGCTTCGAGCTGATTTCCCGATAGGAGTTTGATCGATCAATAAAACGTTTTTAATGTGTTCGGTTCCTTCAATCGAAGCATACTCTTGCGATGGTAAAAATTCGATATCAAGTGCTCGAGCTAGTGCGGGATAAAGTGTTTTAGTAATAAGCGTTGATTTACCCGAGCCGGATACGCCAGTGACAGAGACCAATCGATGTAGCGGAATTGTAAGATCCACGTTCTTTAGGTTGTGTCCCTTTGCGCCTTTTAAAGACAATTTAAATTTATACGATTCAATTTCAACAGGGCGCGGCTCGAAGAATTCACTTTTAATCGTTCCTTTAATATAAGGGGCGGTCACACTTTCCGCAGAAGAGTAGAATTTGTCAGTCGGTCCAGCATAAACAACATTCCCACCCAGATATCCAGAGCCGGGTCCAATTTCAATAATATTGTCACTGTTTTTGATCACATCATGATCGTGCTCGACAACAACCAAAGTGTTTCCCAGTTGATTTAAGTCTTTTAGAATTGAAATAAGACGATCGTTATCGCGTGGATGCAGTCCAACAGTTGGCTCGTCCAAAACATAAAGAGCTTGAGAAAGCCCCATTCCCAGCTGATTTGCCAGCATGATTCGTTGGTATTCACCGCCCGAAAGAGTTCTGGTTTCCCGGCCAAGACTTAAATAATGAACACCAACCCGCATTAAGTAATCCAGCCGTGCACGAATTTGCTTAAGAATTTCACCAGCCACTTCTTGTTGGTGGGCTGATAGTTCCACTTTATTAAAGAACTGACAAAGCTCATCAATAGTCATTGCAGACAACTGGTTGATATTTGTTTTTGCGACTAAGACATCAGCTGCTTCTTTACGTAGTCTGGCGCCTTTGCAGTCTGGGCACTGAAATGGACTTCTGAAGCGTGCAATAAAAACACGTACGTGCATTTTGTATTTGATCTGGTCAAGATATTCGAAAAGGCCCTTTACCCCAAAAAATTCTTTAGAGCCGTTCCAAATTAAATCCCGTTCTTTTTTACTTAAATCTTTCCAAGGAGTGTGAATGTCAATTTTCGCCTTTTTACAGTAGGCAAGTAGTTGTTTCTTCTCGTGTGCCGCACTCGGCATCGAGAAAGGATTTAGTGCGTTGGCAGCCAAACTTAAATTCGGATTTGGAATAATTTTGCTTTCATCTAAATCTAAAATATTCCCAAATCCTTTGCAGGTCGGACAAGCCCCTATTGGAGAATTAAAACTGAACAGGCGAGATGTGACAGGCGGAGGATTGTAGCCGCAAATTGGGCAGCAGTTTTCTTCACTGACTTGAATCCTGTCGCCATCTGTAGAAATAATAGTGGCACGCCGGGAGGTGATATCAGTGTTGTATTTGATACTTGCTTCGTAGGCGTTGCTCATCGAATCAGAAATACGTCCCTTATCATCTTCATTGAACGCCAAGCGATCGATGACTAAGAAGAAGCTGGTCTTGGGTAATCCCTTTTTGATAACTGCTGGATCACTGATCTCAACATACTTTTCGTCGCCATTTTTTTCGCCGGGTATGCAAATTCTAAGATAGCCATCTTGAAGCAGCAGCGAGTGAAGTTTTTTTCCATCTGCAACTCGGCCTTTTGCAGAGATTTCGGTCATGATATAGCCGCGTTTTCCAGAAAGTTGCCTTAAAACTTTATCGGTGGCTTCGGTAACGCTTTCTTTTTCGGTTGGGCAATGATGAGTCGGGCAATGAGACACGCCAATTTTTTCGTATAGAAGGCGAAGATAGTCGATGATTTCAGTAGTGGTGCCTACGGTCGAGCGACTGCTTTTAACGCTATTTTTTTGTTCAATAGAAATAGCGGGCGGGATATTTGAGATGCCTTCGATATTAGGTTTGGGTGCTTTATTTAGAAACTGCCTGGCATAGTTCGACATACTTTCGATAAAGCGACGCTGTCCTTCGGCAAAAAGAGTCTCAAATGCAAGCGAGCTCTTACCAGAGCCAGAGGGTCCACAGATGACTGTGAACGAGCCCACCGGAATGCGAACCTCAACATTTTTCAGATTGTTCTGGTTCACACCCCATAAGTGAATGTCTTTCATTCTTAGAGATCCTCTTTTAAGAAGTCTTTCTCTTCTTCGTCGCGGTAAGCAGCCGCAGTTGGCTCAGTTCCTTCAATATAGGCCTGTTTTAAAGTCTTTTTCGAATTCGAGGCCGCAGGCTTACCTGTTTCTAAATCGATATCGGTGAAGACAATACCCTGCGGAATTGGGAATGTCATTACCGGAAGCTTTTCGTGCGCTGCCTTCATGTATTCTACCCAAATTGGCAAGGCGGCGCGTCCACCGACTTCTCCGCGTCCTAGAGTCTTTTCGGTATCGAAACCTACCCAAACTCCAGTAGTGATTTGTGGAGTGTACCCAATAAACCAGGCATCGTAGTAGTTGTTCGAACTTCCTGTTTTACCCGCAACCTCTCGCCCGAGAGCCCGAGCGCGGCCTCCAGTTCCGTTGGGATCTTCTACCACACCCTTTAAAATGCTAGTCATAACATAGGCTGTTTGAGGTCTGATCATCTGTTCAGGATCGTCAAAGAAGATTCTTTCTTCTAATGCAACTTTCTTTTTAGGTGCATCAGGATTCTCGGGAACAGGATTTTCACTCTCGGCCTTTTTCAGGTTCAGCCATTTTTCCTTGCGCTCTTCAAATGACTTTTCAATAGAACTGATTTCTTTATCAAAGCGTATGTCCAATGACACAGTTCCCATGATCTGTTTGCCAGATTTATCTTCCACCTTATGAATCATGATTGGTCGAATGCGCTTACCCAAACTTGCAAAATGGGCAAATGCCTTAGTCATTTCATAAAGAGTCACCCCACTTGAGCCTAAGGCCAAAGTGAAATCTTGGTTAAGTGGGCTTATAATTCCCAGTCGCTTTGCGTATTCTGTGGCCCAAGGGACGCCAATATCTTCAATAATCTTTACGGTTGGAATATTTAGTGATTGCACCAAGGCATTTCTAAATATGATATCTCCACCGAAACTTTTGGAATGATTTGAAGGTTTCCAAGTTCTAACTTCTTCCTGTCCTTCGTCTTTCACAGTTTCGTGGTAAACAAGCGGAGCGTCCATGATGGGCGTCGATGGCGTATAGTTTTTATCTAGGGCTGCCGCGTACACTAATGCTTTAAATGAAGATCCCGTTTGGCGAGGGGCCTGGATTGCGCGATTGAATTCGCTCTTTGTGAAGTCATATCCACCGACCATGGCCAAAATATCCTGCGTTTCCTGATCAAGTGAAACCAACGCCGATTCGGTGATTGGATCCTGATCCAATTCGAAATTCAGGAATTTTTTTGCGTCTGGAACTGGCTTTGGTGTCGCACCTTTCTTTTTATTCGCGGTCACAATACGTTCTGTATTGAATTGATCTGCCGTGACTTTGACCTGAATAACATCGCCAATGGCCAAGGCTTCAGAGGGCTTTTTGATAAGAGCTGCATCGGGTGTAATTGTAGGGTTTGGCTTTCGCGCCCACTGCATAGTTCCGATATCGATAAGCCCTTTAGAGTCAGGGATTTCAACAGTGACGACTCCAGTGTCGTCATTTACCTGTGTCACGATTCCTTTAACAACAGATCCTAATTTAATGTAAGATGGAAGATTTCCAATTTTCTCTCCTGTGGAAATTTCTGCAAACTCGCCAGTAGGTAAAATTGTCCGTTCTGGTGTACTTGATGCGATGAGTTCTTTGCGTTGCTCTGTTAGGAAACTTTCAAATTCATCCGATGAAATATTTTTTAAAGGACCTCGGTAGCCCTGACGCTTATCTAAAGATTTAAGGCCATTTTCAACGGATCTCTGAGCAGACAATTGTTTGTCTAAATCAAGACTCGTGTGAACTTTGAGTCCCTTATCTAGCACCATTTCTTCGCCAAGCTGGGCAACAAGAATTTGCCGTAAAGTTTCAAGGAAGTAAGGAGCATATTCAGTATAGTTTTCACGCACGTAGACTTTCACTGGCTGCTCGACCGCAGCCTTTGCTTCTTCTTTGGAAATGAACTTTACATCTGCCATTCGGTGCAAAACGTAAATCTGTCTTTCTTTGGCTCTTTTTGGGTTTGATACGGGGCTGTACCGCGATGGTGCTTGAGGCAAGCCCGCTAAAATGGCCATCTCTGCCAGGGAAATATCTTTTACCGATTTTTTAAAATATGTTTGTGCGGCCTGTTCTACGCCGTACGCACCTTGACCAAAATAAATTTGGTTCAGATACAAATATAATATCTCTTCTTTCTTTAGATTCTTTTCCATTTCGATAGCTAGAAGAATATCCTTTAGCTTTCGAGTAAAAGTTTTTTCAGAACTTAACATTAGTGTTTTCGCCACTTGTTGAGTGATAGTTGATCCACCCTGAACGGATCTGCCGGCTCGGAGGTTGGCTAAAGTCGCACGTAAGATCGCTTGAATATTGATTCCACTGTGTTCAAAGAATTGATCATCTTCGGCGGCCATAAAGGCTTCCACAAGCTTTTTAGGCATTTTTGAATAGGGAATAACTGTGCGTCTTTCGCGAAAAAACTCGCCAATTTTTTTGCCATTTCGATCATAGACTTGGGACACCATGAGCGGTTCGTAGTCTTTGACGGTGATTAGTTTTGGCAAAGATGATTTAACGGATTCAATGACAATAAAAGCGGCACCCAGGCCACCTAAAAAAAGAACAAAACATGCGATAAGGAAAACAAATATTTTTTTGCGCACAAAAAAGGCTCCTGTAAATGCAGGAGCCAGTTTATCAATTTAGAAGTCTGGGGTCACGGTACGCAGTCCCCAGACTAGACCGAGGTCCCTATATTATTTTGCGCCTTTGGATCCAGGCGTTTTGGTTTTTCGTTTTCCTTTGTCTGGCATACAAGTCGCTTCAAATTCCTGAATTACTTCTGTCTCGGCAGAAATTTTTCCCATGGCTTTCCGAGGCGAATCCTCGGAGCCACGATCTGCAGGGACAGGACCAAGGGCCATAAGTTCGTTGTTTAACTTAAATAAGCGCTGCTTGATCGTACCTTGCTTGGTTGACATCGCCGTCAAACGCTTTTGCATATTTTGCTGGGAAGCCTGCATTTTAGTTTGAGCCTCCTGCATCATCTTAACTAGGTTTTGCTCTGCTGTTGATTGTTTAGACTTAGCATCCGCTTCCATTTCTGAAAGCTGGCTTGAAGCGAGCTTCAATTGATTCTCCATATCGTCAATATCAGATTGGAGTTGATCGATGCTTGTCTGCAATTCGCTTTGTTCTTGTCTATAAGTTTCGTTTAAAGCTGCACGCTGTTGATCGAAATTCTTCATACAGTCGTCAAATGAAGAATTAATTTCGGCTTTTAAGGCAGTGGCATCCTTAATTGATATTTTAGAGCCCGGCTTCAAAAGGTCATCGCGCAATTTCTTTACGGCAGACATACAAGCACGTTTGGTAGAGCCTTCAGAAAGCTGCAACATCTTGGTAGCTTTATCGCGGTCAGATTTGATCATTTTTCCACGAAGCTGCAGCATATCCATGTTTTTCTTGCGGACTTCATTGCGAGTTTCAGCTTGCTGTTTAGCGAAGTCGGCTTTTTGCTGTCTAGAATCTTCGTTGATTTTAAGTTTTTCGTCAGCGAGCTCCTTTTGGGCCTCGCGAATTTCCTTTTGTATGTCCTGCATTTCAGTATTGAAGTCTTTTTCGATATCAGCTTTTTCTTTTTCTAAGTCTGCAAGATCGTTGTTTGCATCTTTGATATCAGCTTCGATTTCCTTTTTTGTAGAAAAGTAGTCTTTGCCGGAAAGTTGAGGGCACTGGGATGAGCTGTTTAACGAATCCAAAGGCATTCCAGTCACTTGCCCCAGCACACCCATTGTGTTGAAATCTTGAGACCCTAAAGAATCTTCGCACGACATTACGTCTTCATAGCAGTTGGCGCCGAAGCCCGCGGCTCCGCAGGCTTCGCCAATTTTACGTTTTGCTTCTCGGTAGGCATCCCTTGAGGCCTTACCACAAGGGTCTCCCTCAAGACTTGTCGAGGAGTTCATCTTATTGTACTCGAGCATACATTTGACTTTTGCATCGCCTGTTTTATCAGCACAAGCTTCTGCGGCCTCTGATTTAATTGTTGTTTCGGCATGAACTTTAACAGGAATGCCCAATGAAAAAATGACCATAAAATTGACAAGTGTTGGAAGTATACTAGTCATATTCAATTTCATTTTGTTCTCCTCTGTTGAATTAAGAATAGATGCAAATGAAGTGCCGTGGTTTGTCACTTGATGGCGACTCTGCAAACTATATTTACATATTTAAATTTGGTATTGCAGTCTCAGAATGAGAAATCCGAGTTAGTTAATTGATTTGCTGGACGTGGGTCTAGATACACTTGAACTTGATGTTGTGAATTCTTGGTGGTAACTAATTGTGTATGCAAAAAGGTTTTAATTCTGACATTACAGCACGAGGACAAAAATATCACATTCAGACTGAAGATTGGGGCCAGACGAATCCTTATATCGTTAGCAGAATTTTTTGTAACGGAGCTGTTATGAAGACAATTAAAACTCCTTATTCTCAGTTCTTAAATCAAGGCTCTATTTTTGTTGAAGATGCTGTTAAAGTTGCGATCAAGGATCAGCACAATCGCATCATTGACACCCTAATGGGTGGCGGAAACCTATAATTTCATAAACCTGGACCATGGCCGTATAGTCACTGAAGGCATCCGATTGTTAAAATGATCGGATGATAGAATTTTCCCATGTCTACAAGACATACAATGAATCAGTTCCAGCTCTTAAAAATATCGATCTTCGAATTGATAAAGGTGAATTCGTATTCTTGACCGGCCCAAGTGGTGCAGGGAAGACAACTTTGTTTAAAATGATTTCGGGATATGACAAAGTGAGTTCCGGGCAAGTCTCTGTTGCAGGTTTCGATTTAAATTCTATAGCGGATTCGCAATTGCCATTCTTTAGAAGACGCATCGGCGTTGTCTTTCAGGATTTTAAATTATTGAAAGATAGAAGCGTTTTTGAAAACGTAGCGATGCCTCTAATTATTCGGGGCGATCGCTCGGCACAAATTCAAAGACGAGTGACCGAAGTTTTAGAACAAGTGGGTTTATCGCATAAACATGATCAGTTGCCAGAGTTTATGTCTGGTGGCGAACAACAAAGAGCCGCCATAGCGCGTGCGATTGTTCATCAGCCAGGAGTCCTCATCGCGGACGAGCCGACAGGAAATTTGGATCCTAAATTGAGTGAAGAGATTATGGATCTTTTTGAACGAGTCAGTGTTCAAGGTACTACTGTATTTATTGCGACCCATGATCATGAAATGGTAAAGCGCAGAAGAAAACGATGTGTTCAGTTAACAGCAGGTGTTTTGACCGAGGGCGATCTATGAAGACTCAACAACGACAAATCACTTTGAAAGTAATGTCTGCACTGGTGATGACTTCTTGTGCTGCTGTAGTATTTGCTTGCTTTGTGGTAAGTCAAAATATTTCGAAGGTAATGCAAGGCTGGGGGCAAGATATTCAGATGGCTGTTTATTTATCTGAAGGAATATCTTCGGATCAGCAGGCATCGATTGAGAGTTATTTAAAAAGCAAAAAGCAGATTGCTCGTTTTTCTTTGGTGACTCAACAGCAAGCATTAGATGACTTCCGCCTGCAACTGGCAGCTTACGCTCCCGATCTGGCTAAAGACGACGAGCTTTTACAATTAATACCTGCTAGCTATGCGGTTCAAATTGATCCGTCCATCGAGAGCTCCAACAAAGTGGCTGTGATGAAAGATCTAGCAGAACAGCTAAAACAACAAGCCGGCGTCGAGGAAGTCAGCTATGGGCAAGATTGGTTGCAAAAGTATTCTGCGATCCTTGCCGCTTTTGAAAAAGGAAGTTGGATTATTGGATTGATCGTGGGATTGGCAACGATTTTGGTCATGTCCAATTCTATACGTGCCGTCGTTATAAATAAACGAGACGAGATCGAAATTCTTGAAATGATTGGCGCCACTAAAGCCATGATACGTCGACCGTTTCTTATTGAAGGTGTTGTTACCGGAATTGGAAGCGCTGCCTTGGCGGTTCTACTAATTGCAATTGTCTTTAAAGGTCTTATTTCGTTCATGGGGCGCGATGATATCTTAAGCCAATTGACGTCAGTGTTTGGCTTTCCTCACTTGCTTTTCGTTATTACATTCATAGGTATTTTTGGCCTTATCGGCGGTGTAGGTTCCTATTTGAGTGTTGCGCAAATTAATACTGGTTGGGCGGCTAGCAAGAAATGACCTACCAACATAGGCGGCAATCATTCATCATGATACTTCCACTAGCGATCCTGTTTGGAGCCGCAAATGTTTGCTTTGCTACTGTTGATCCCACTTCGACGTCTGCCACAGGTTCTCGGGTCGAGTCTCAGGTGCAGACGGCTCAGGATGATTTAAAGAAAGAGGACGAAAAACAGCGGCAAGTGCTGTCGGCTTTATACGAGCTAAATAAAAAGATAAAAAAATCAGTTCTGGAGCGTGGAGCATTATTGCGAGAGCAAGCGCAACTTGAAACCTCTATACAGGATCTTCAAGCAGACATTGAAGAGGGCGATCAGACTCTGGTTACTCAGAAGGCTCTTTTGGCGGAAAGATTGCGTGCTATTTATAAATTTGGTGGTCCGTCAGTGGCTCGGTTGCTTTTTGGGTCAGTTAATGCGACGACCTTAGATCGAAATTTGCGAATTCTAGGAGTCATAGCAAAACAAGACCGAGAAACTATTAAAAACTATATCTATGATTTAAAGCTTTTAAAAACTCGGAAGGCAAAATTAGATGGTCGTTTGGCCTCGCTAAAGGAAATTCAAAATAAAATTATTTTGAAAGAAGCTAAGCTAGTTGCAGAACAAAAAACCAAGGCTAAGCTATTAGAGGGAATTCGCAAAAGTAAGGCTTTTGCTATCAGTCGCCTTCAAGACTTGAAGAGACAGCTTCAAGATATGCAAGTTGAAGACACTTCGGTTTTGGACGCTCTTTACAAACCTTCTTTTTCGGAACTCAAGGGTCAAATTCAGACTCCAGTCAGTGGAAAGTTGGTGCGCTCTTATGGCCTTATCCAGGGTCCGGGTCGAGATAAGAAAACTTCACGCAATACTTGGTCTTTAGCGCATAAAGGTGTACTCTTTGAGGTTCCCTTTGGGGAAACGGTTAAGAACGTTTTTGATGGTGTTGTCGTTTATTCTGAATTTATTCCCGGCATGGGCAAGACCATGATAGTTGATCACGGGGATCACTATTACACAGTGTACTCTGGATATTCAGAGGCCCTGGTAAAAGAAGGTGACGAAGTGAAGCAGGCGCAAACTTTAGCGCGGCTGCAAAACTCTGAACGCAAAAACGAACTTTATTTTGAAATTAGACATTTTTCTGAAACTTATGATCCGAAGGATTGGATGAAAGGACTCAGCTTATGAAGAGCATCTGGAAAAAACAACGGGCTATTGTGGTTGGAGCACTGTTGATAATCACTTTAGTTATTATTGCTGAGTTAGGATTTCAGTTTCGTGCTGTTGCCGAAGACCGCTATTCAGAGCTTCAAAATTTTTCTAAGGTGTTAAATCTTGTTCAACAATATTATGTCGAGGATGTAGATACCAAAAAGCTGGTTTATGGTGCGATCAAAGGTATGTTGCGCGAGCTTGATCCTCATACCAACTTCATGCCTCCGGAAATATTTAAAGATTTTGAATCTGAAACTGCCGGGGAATTTGGCGGGCTTGGAATCGAAATCAGTGTGCAGAATAATATTCTTACTATTATTTCTCCAATTGAAGATACTCCTGCTTGGGAGGCGGGCATCAAGGCTGGGGATAAAATTGTTGGTATTGATGGAAAATCCACTAAAGGTATGAGCCTTGTAGAGGCCTCACAAATGATGCGTGGAAAAAAGGGTGCTAAAATTGTACTTAAAATTGTTCGCGATGGAAGTGATAAGCCGATGGATATCACTATCGTTCGTGGCAGCGTGAAGATTAAGTCAGTTAAGTATACTGATATTGGTGATAAATACGCCTATATCAAAGTGACTAGTTTTATTGAAAATACCTCTAGAGACCTAGAAAAAGCCATTGAAGAGCACATCAAGAAGAACGGAAAAGTAGAGGGACTTCTATTGGACTTCCGTAGAAATCCTGGCGGTCTTTTAGATCAAGCTATTAAGATGTCTGACCTATTCTTAAAGAGCGGAGTTATTGTTAGTACGATTGGCCGTAACCCCAACGAAAAAGATGTGGCATCAGCAACCGGAAAAGCTAAATATACGGACTTTCCAATTATCGTTTTGGTAAATGAGTATACCGCTTCGGCAAGTGAAATTGTCTCGGGTGCCCTTCAGGATAATAAACGGGCGTTGATTGTTGGAGAAAGAACCTTCGGTAAAGGCTCTGTCCAATCTGTTGTTAAATTAGGTGATGGCAGTGGGCTGAAAATCACGGTGGCTCGTTATTACACTCCTTCAGGAGTTTCAATCCAAGCTGACGGAATTCACCCTGATATTGAAATCCAAAACGTGGATGCAGAGGCCTTTCAGAAGGCAATTATTCGCCAACAGACCACTCGAGAGGGTGATATTGCCGGTCACCTAAAGGGTGATAAAGAAAAGGCCATGGAAAAATTAGACATAAAAGACGAAAAAGAAGAGGGAGCTTTGGCTTGGTGGAATGACGTTGGCTCTAAGAACGCAGCGAATCTATCGCCACGCGACAAGCTTTTCCGTAGTGATTATCAGGCCTATCAAGCTTTTGGATATTTAAAAGTTTGGAAAAACTTGAAAAGCATTGGTCGTTAAAATACGGTGATCCTCTCGAAACTAACGAGGGGATCGTATGTTTTATACAACACTATTAACAGTCTTTTTGGGGTGCTCCCTTGCTTATGCTAATTTCCGGCAGGGCAATTCCTTGGTCACCTCACCTATCGAAGGAACCGCGACTGTTAGATGTGATGGGTTTAATGGACGTCAAACGGCAGTTTATAGTTGTAAAGATGTTGTCATGGAGCCGGGCTCACATGATTTTTTTGTTGGTCCCATTAACGGTACTGCAGAAAAAGTGAATCTTAAGGCGTTACATGAAGATGGATCGAGCCGAAATAAAAGTGAAAAGTATATTGGTTTAAAAGGAATCTCTGCGGATTCGTTTAATCTTTGGGTTTCAACCTTATTTCAGCGCCCACTTCTTGAGTTTGGTCGCAATACTGTTATTTGGGAAATATTAGACGATGATGATAAGGTCTTGGATAATGGACAGTTCATTGCAACCGTTGCCCGAGGCCCGCTACGAAAATGCGAACCCGCATTTTATAATTCAACCGACGCTAATGATTGCAGTTCGCAGTTTACGGTTTGCCAAAGATATTTTGAACAACATAACTACTGCAAAGAATAAATAGATTTATCATTTGGACATAAAAAAAGGGACCTTGCGGTCCCTTTTTTGTTTTGAAGTCTTAGTTCATTTCTTCTTTAAGATCTTCAGCAGATACTTCTTTAACTTTTACAGTCGAGTTCAAGTGAGCAATCACTTTTTCTTCTGTAATCATGTAAGTCAAACGGCTCATCTGCTCTGGACGACCGTAGAATTCGCGGATGCGAGCTTCTTCGATTCCAGTTTGCTCTGTGTATTCTTTAAATTTAGCGTCTACGTCTTCTTTTTTGCAGATCAAATCATGTTTCTTAGCAATAGCATCGATCAAGAATGATGACTGAATCATTTCTGCAGCTGTCTTTTCGAAATCAGAATCCCACTTTTCAACATAAGCTTCGAAATCAGCAGGTCCCATGCCTTGTTCAGTCATGCGTTTTTTGAAATCTTCAATCAATGAGTTTTTCTGTTCTTTCATCAATGATGGTGGAACATCAACTGGGTTTGCAGCAACCAGAGCTTTCAAAAGGCGGTTTTTGAAAGCATCTTCGATACGTTTCTTTTCACCTTGCTCAAGATCTTCTTTGATTGTCTTTTTTAGTTCTTCAAGGTTTGCAGGGCCGCCCAAAGTTTTGATGAACTCATCATTCAACTCAGGAAGAACTTTTGCCTTGATTGTTTTTACCGTTACTTTGAAATCAACTGGTTTTCCAGCAAGATTTGCAGCGTGGTATGGATCTGGGAATTTAAGGTTCAAAGTTTTTGATTCGCCTTTTTTCATTCCAGTAACGCCAGCCTCAAAACCTTCGATGAATTGGTTTGCACCAAGTTCAAGGTGGTGATCTGTGCCTGCGCCATTTTCAAGCTCTGCGCCGTCAACATAGCCAACAAAATCGATAACAGCTACGTCACCGTTTTTAGTTGCGCGGTCTTCCGCTACATCTTCAAGACTTGCGCGAGATGCGCGGATGTTTTCAAGAACATCGTTTACTTTTTTCTCGTCAACAGCGAATTTCTCTTTAGCAACTTCAAGGCCTTCGTACTTCTTCAAAGTTACTTCAGGGCGGATATCAAATACTGCCGTGAATGAAAAATCCTTGTTTTCAGTTGGATCTTCAAACTCAAATTCAGGGTAGCTGATTGGTTCGATATTGTGCTCACCCAAAGCTTGAGCATAGTGCTTTTGGATCAAGTCTTGCGCAACGTCTGCTTTTACGCGGTCGCCATAGATTGATTTGATTGTTGTCAATGGAGCTTTTCCTTTGCGGAAGCCTTTGATAGCAACTTCACGTTGAATGCCTTGGAAGATTTTTGCGAAAGAGCTCTGAACATCGCCTGCGGGAATTTCTACGTTCAATTTTCTTGAAAGAGTAGAAACCTTTTCTAGATTGGATTTCATGGTATTTTCTCCTGTTACGCGAACGCGTTAAACCGTGGGATAATGTCAGAGTGATGCTTTAAAGACAAGCATTTAATGCATGGCGAAATGTGTCTTAAATCAGGCTGGGGGATACTTGAGCGTATTGGGAAGTAAAATGCAGCAAAGAATTCATTTTGTGACAGGAAAAGGGGGCGTCGGAAAGTCGATGGTGGCTTTTGCGATGGCTCAAGACTGGGCCCGGCAGGGATACAAGACTTTATTGGTTGAACTCGGCGATCATTCGTTTTTTCAAGATCTTCTAGACTTAGAGAGCCAAGGGCAAACAATTGGATTCCAGCCCTTAAAAATCAAAGACAATCTCGATTTAGCTTTATGGACCGGGACCGAGTGCTTGCGCGAGTACGCAAGACACCTGATCAAAGTAGAAACTTTAACTCGGCTGTTCTTTGAAAATCCTGTGATGCGAACCTTCATCAATGTGGCCCCGGCTCTTCCAGAGTTGGCCATTATGGGCAAACTTACAAGCACTTATCGAAAGCACGGACCCGCACTTAACTACGATTTTATCGTGGTGGATGGATATGCTACGGGACATTTTCTTTCATTGATGCGAGCGGCTCGAGGGATGGCCGAAGCAATTCAGTTTGGACCGATGGGTGATCAAAGTCGATCTATCGATCAAGCATTAAAAAACTTGGAACTTTGCCACTACCATATTGTGACGTTGCCCGAAGAGCTTCCCCTGAAAGAGGCCAGCGAGTTAGGAAGAACCCTGCAGGCCGAGTTTGGTATCGAGCCCCATTATATTGTGAATAAAAAAATTAATCCCCCAATGAGTATTGAAGAGCTTTCCGCAACAAAAGCAGAGGGCTCGATGCAGCAGTTTATCGAGTACTTGAAATTTCAGTTATCAAAACAAGAGCAAGCCATGAGCCATTTTTTACCTAATCATGCAAAGAAGAGCCTTGTTGGATTGCATTTCGAGTCTGAACCACAACAATTAGCGCAACTCATTGCTAGCGAGATCAATTTATGACGACTCCAAATATCTTTAAAGATTGTGATGTTATGATTTGTGTCGGCAGTGGTGGCGTTGGAAAAACCACAATGGCAGCGGCTTTGGGCGTTCGAGCAGCCCAATCGGGTAAGCGAGTATTAGTGCTGACGATTGATCCGGCTAAGCGTTTAGCACAAACACTGGGGATTGAAGGCCACAGTGATATTGTTGAAGTGCCGGGTGCAAAATTTTCCGGGGCTCTTTATGCTGGAGTGATAGAACATAAAAAAGTTTTTGACGAGTTTGTATTGCGGGCGGCGGGAAAAGATTCGTCTGCAACGAAGCTATTGCAAAATCGTTTGTACAAACAACTCAGCACGGGGCTTTCGGGCTCTCAAGAGTTTACATCGCTTGAAAAGCTCTATTCTTGTTATGAAAGTAAAAGCTTTGACCTGATAATTTTAGATACGCCGCCGACTAAGCATGCTTTGGATTTTTTAGCAGCGCCTCAAAAACTAGCAGCACTGTTTAACGAAGGCATCGCTCAATGGTTTAAAGATCCCGAAGGTAAAAAGAAAAGCCTTCTTGCTAATATTTTAAATGCGGGGACTAAGCAGGTATTAAAGGTTCTAGAGTCTTTAACCGGAGCAAGCTTTGTTCACGAACTTGCGGATTTTTTTATTAGTATCGAAAAATGGCAGTCACGTTTACAACACAGAACGACAGCGGCTCATCGCTTGTTAGTCAGCCCGCGTACTCACTTTTGTTTGGTGACGGCCTTTGATAAGGCCAAACTTAAGGAGGCCGAATTTTTCTCAAAAGAAATTCGCAAGGGCGGTTATCATCTAAGAACTTTGATTGTGAATAGAGCTTTCCCAAGTTGGCTAAAGGTAGATCCTGCGGAAAAAGATCAACCGACCAGTCCGTTACAGAATTACTTTGGAAAATTGAAATCTTACTATGCTGATCGGGAACTTTTGTATGCCAACTTCGATCAAAGTCTAGGTAGGGAACTTTCGATTTTAAAAGTTCCTGATTTGATGGGGGAAGTTTCTGACATAAAATCTTTGGTGGAGTTAAGTGAATTGCTAAACATTCCATCAGAGGAATTATGAAACTATTTATCATAGGATTTTTGGCGATTGGGTTTTTGGGTTGTGCTGGAAAGCAGGTTCAAGAAGAGGCCGAGAAGCGCAGATTCGAAGAGACCTTAGAGCTGTCAGAAGTCACCAATGCACAGAAGGTATTAGCGGCTGGTCAGTTTGATAAGGCACTGATTCTTTTCCAGGATTTTATTGGAAAAAAACCAAATTCAAAATATTGGGCCAAAGCGAAATTCGGAGAGGCCGATGCCTATGAAGGCCAAGGCAAAAGCCAAGAAGCCCTAATGATTTTGCGCAAACTCAGAGACCTCGGGTTTGCAGAGAACCGTCCCATGGCAGCACTAGCAAGTTATAAAATGAGTTATGTCTATGAAAGCTTGGGGGATGATCAGCAGACTTTGGCGACATTGTTCGAAGCCAATGCCCAGGCAGATTTTCTACCTGAAGAAGTTGCGCTTGCTGAAATTCCGGCTCGGTTGGCCGTTTTGTATAGCCGTATGGGAAAACGTAGCGAATCATTAAATTGGCTAGCAAAAGCAGATCGAGGGCTAAAAAAATCGATTGAAGTTTTGGGGTTTGATCGCCAATGGGTCGCTAAGACTTATTACAACATGGGGCGGGTCTCGACCCAGCAACTTGGTAATGATAACTTTTTAGCCACTGTTGATGCGCAGCGAATCGTACAGGTGTATCATTTAAAAAGTTTGAAGCTAGAAGATGAAACTTGGTCGACGAAGTCCAAACAGGCTCTGTTGGAAAACTATCAAGAACTATTAAATCAATTAAGAAGAATGAAATCGGACACACGTGCCGAAGCTGAAGCAAAAACCAAGGCTGGCGGGGCACTTACTTCTTTGTTAGCAGATGCTGAACTTTATGCGCCTTTGGGTGGAGCAGCTTATAAAAAAGGCGAACAAGAATTTTATAAGTATGTTTCGACTTTAAAAGAGACTATACGTTTAATGGCGTTTAAATCAGAAGCGACCATGGGCTTGACAGATGAAGCAAAAGACCGAAATTCATTGAAGAAGAATTTTAACTTTGAAGAGCCCGAAGCGTACGAGCCGCGCATGGTCCCTACTTCTGAAGACCCAAATCTATAGGAATAAATATGATTCAGCAGGTTTTACATAAACAAACTTTAGAAAAGATGAACGACATTTGTCAGTGGTTTGATAAAAAATCTGGGGAATTGGCTTATCCTATTTACTCTAGCTACGATATTCGTGATTCGGGCTATAAGATCTCTAACGTTGATGCGAATATATATCCTGCAGGATTTAACAATATTTGCCCAACTGACAAAGAAAATGCTCCAGAGCTTTTCGAAAACTACTTTAAACTTCATTATGGCCATGTTCCCAATTCAAAAATTTTGCTAGTGACCGAAGAGCATACCGGCAATCCATTTTATTGGGACAATGTGCATGCGATCAAATCATTAATCGAAGAAACAGGTCGCGAGGTTCGGGTTGCCATTCCTCGAGAATTAGATTCTCCGCTATTAATGACCTCTGCTTCCGGGAAAGAAGTTCTCGTTTATTCTGCTCTTGTTACAAGCTCACTTTTTAAAGAATTTAATCCTGATTTAATTATCAGTAACAACGACTTCACGAATCCCTATGAAGAGTGGTCCCAAACTTTGAAGTGGGATGTGAATCCCCCCCGAGAGTTAGGCTGGTATCGTCGTAAGAAGAGTACGTATTTTAAACACTATAATAGTCTTGTTGAAGAGTTCGCTAAAGTTGCCGGCATTGATCCATTCACATTAAGTGTTCAGACCGAACTCTTCGAAAACTTCGATATCAATTCGGAATCTAGTCGTCAGGAATTGGCCCAACGAGTAGATGCAATGATCGATCGATTGAAGAAAGACTATCAACGCCGAGGCATCAATCAAGAGCCTTTTGTTTTTGTAAAGAACAATGCAGGCACTTATGGTTTGGCTGTTATTCGCGTTGGCTCGGGCAGTGAAGTTTTAGATTGGACCTATAAAGCTCGCAAAAAAATGAAGGCCGCTAAGGGCGGACGTGACGTCGAAGAGGTGATTATTCAAGAAGGCATTCCTTCGATTGTTCAAGCTGATGGGGCTTCTGCAGAGCCGGTGATTTACATGGTAGGCAGCAATCTTGTTGGTGGTTTTTTACGCACTCATGCTGAAAAGTCTTCAACCGAAAGTTTGAATAGTCCAGGTGCGGTCTACAAGCGACTTTGTGTCAGTGATCTTGCGATTAATACGTCTGGCTGTCCTGCCGAGAATGTTTATGGTTGGTCTGCAAAGTTGGGTCTGTTAGCTATTGCCTTAGAGGCGCAAGAGATGGCTGTCTCATTTGGTAGTTTCCACAAAGCGGCGAGTGTCTCGAACTGAGAAATTCATAAGTTTTTTCTAATTTTGCTGAAAGTTATCTGTGGTTTAGCGGGGAACTTTGAGATTATTAGAATATGAATGCCCAAGAAACTGTGGAATTAGCACTGAATGATTCGGTGATTTTAAGAACCGAGTTTTCTGGCTGTGAAGTCAGCCTTATTTTCTCTGTGGCCCATCTGCATTTTTTTAACGAACGCAAAGAGTGGTTGCCAACGAAATCTGATTTCCGAAAGGCTCGTATCACAATTGAAGAAGCCTCGGGGCGCATTCCTTGTGATGGAACTATTCTTGATGGGCACTTTCTATTTAATGGCGATCAGCATTTAAATATTCCCTTACCAGGACCACTCGAGGGCGATATGCAGCTGCATTTAGTTTTGGACTGTGGGGAGTTCACATTTAAGTTTAAAAAGATGCGTATCACTTTGCTTTCTGCGACTTAGGTCCAATTATAAACTCTTGCGTTATTTTTCAGGACTCTACTCGTGCTATTCTTAAAAGTATGTAGAGGGAGGCTGAATGCCTAAAAAAGTCTGGGGCCCGTGGCTGGTGTTTGTCGGGGCTTTTGCTATTGGGGCTCTTATTGCGATCAATCCATTAGATATTCATTTGGGAAATGATCGAAATCCTGCCAGTCTTCAAAAAAATTTCGATCTAACTCGCTATGAGGGTGATGATTTAGTTGTCGCTGCTCGGGCGCGAATTTTAAGTGGATTGAAGATTCAAACTCGCACGACCGATTATGCGATCTCTTTTGGGCATTTTCTATTTAAGGCCTCGGACGAGAGTATAAAAAAGGCCTGTGAAGAGTTTGAGAGCATCGAAATGATTTGGTTCGCCGAAGGCATGGCCAGTTCTGGTGCACCGATCACTTTGCGTTTGAAGGCTCCTTGTGTTCAAGACGGAGACATTTCACGGACGGCGTACATTCATATTCCATTTTCAAAAATCATGACGGGCCAAGCGCAAGATGGTGAATTTCAATTTGCTGAATACCCGAATGAGTCTTGGGAGTTTTCGGGTCTTTCAGGCGAATGGCCTGACACTTGGGTATTAAAAGAGATGGCGTTTAGTAGCTCGCGTGCCCGAATTGATATTGATGCTCAAGCAGTTGTTGAAGTTCTAGGGCAGCCTTTGGTGATTCACCTAAAGTAGATTTAAATACTTGATAGGGGGGCAGTTAGGTCACCAAAGTGACTTTGGAAGCTTCCCTGTTCAGCATCCCAAATTAAAAGATGACCTGTTTGCATATCGAAATACCAACCATAAATTTCTAAGCTTCCGTTTTGAACACGCTCTTGAATAAATGGGAAGGTCATTAAATTTTCTAGGGAAACAACCACGCTTTGTTTTTCGAATTCGTAACGCAATTCTGCTAAGCTTTTGTCAGGATTTGCAGCAAGGACCCTGGCTTTTGCTGGCTTTGCGATGCTGACCCATTTTCCGATAAAAGATTTTTTGTGATCATGGGTGCCATTAATCATGGCGTTGATCCCACCACATTGAGCATGTCCCATGATAATAATGTTTTCCACTTTGAGATCTTGGACGGCAAATTCGATGGCAGCACTGACCCCGTGAAGACCGCCCCCTTTTTCATAAGGAGGTACCAGGTTGGCAACGTTTCTGATGACAAAAATATCGCCAGGTTTGGCTTGAGTTAATAATGCGGGATCGACTCTTGAGTCGCTGCAACCAATCACCAGTGTTTTTGGACTTTGTCCTCCAGAGAGTTCATCATAAAGACTGCGGTCGCTAACAAAGTATTGATTGCGAAAAAGCTTAAAACCTTGAAGTAGTGCTTTTATATCTCCCATATAGGACTCCCCCTCACTTTGTTGCTTATTGGCTACATGAGTTTTTTTAAGAGGACAAATAAAAAGGGCCGCGATTTACGCGGCCCGTGATTTTTACAATTACTTATGAGCTTTGGCTATTTCGACGAATGTACGAAGCATAGCGCCACTAGCATGTTTAGGTCCACAGTAGTTCAAGCGATTTCCCACGGCCCAAGCAGTGCCGGCAATATCGAAATGTGCCCAAGGGATGCCTTCGCCAACAAACTGCTCTAAGAAGGCAGCTGCTGTTGCAGAACCTGCACCTTTTCCAGATGACATATTGGAAAGGTCTGCAAAAGTACCTTTCATGTCTTTAACATGGAAGTCAGTCAATGGCATATTCCAAACCCATTCGCCAGAAGCTTCAGCTGCTTTTTCGATTTTATTTTTAAAATCTTTATTGCGAGTGAAGTAGCCAGTGTGAGTATTTCCTAGTGCAACAACAATTGCTCCAGTTAAAGTCGCAACATCAATAATCGCCGCGGGCTCCTGTTCGGTCGCGTAGCAAAGAGCATCTGACAGAATCAAACGACCTTCAGCATCTGTATTATTGATTTCAAATGTCTTACCATTTCTTGCTGTATGCACATCACCTGGTTTGGTTGCAGATGGACCAACAAGGTTTTCAGTCGCAGGGATTAAACCAATGGCGTTCACTTTCAACTTCAATTTAGCAATAGCTAGAAGTGTTCCGATAGTATTTGCACCACCGCACATATCGTATTTCATTTCTTCCATGGCTGCAGAAGGCTTGATGCTAATACCACCGCAGTCAAAAGTAAGACCTTTACCAACGTAGACAAGTGGTTTTTTTGAAACGGCAGCGCCTTTATATTCCATGATGATAAAACGAGGCTCTTGGTCTGAACCGTTAGAAACGCCAAGTAATCCACCCATACGTTCTTTTTTAATGCGAGCTTTATCCCAAGCTGTAACTTTCAGATTTGCGATACCTTTTGCAGCCTTGATGGCTTCTTCAGCCAAAATCGCAGGAGTCATAAGATTTCCTGGCATATCACCAAGGCGACGAGAGAAATTCGTGCACTGAGCAAGAATAAGACCTTCTTCGAAAGCTGCTTTCACAGCCTTATCCGCCATTTTTGTAACAATATGGTAAGAAACATCTTTTGGATCTGCTTTTGTCGACTTAAGTTCTTCAAATACATAAGAAGCTAAAACAAGTCCTTCTACCGCAGCTTTCATGAATTCCGCAGCATGGGTTTTAGAAGTGGCAACGCCGTCAAAGTGAATAGCAATTTCAGAAGCATTTAGTGCTTTAGCTGCTTGGAAAGCCGCTGCGAAAGATTGGCGAACGCTTTCGTGTTCGATATCAGAATCTTTTCCAAGTCCGATGACGATCACATGGCGATAACCATCGTGATTGATGTCGCGGAAAGTAACAGACTCTAGATGTTTTCCAGTGATGGTTTTTTCTTTAACAACTTCAGCAAGTCTTTTGTTTAGATCAGCATGAGTAATTTTGGCTTCTTTATCTTTTTGAGACGAAGCTTTAGAAAACACGACCAAAGTTTGGCATTTTAAACTTTGGATATCTTTATTTAACAAATTAAAAGTCATATCAACCCCTTGAAAGGAAAAGCTATATTGCGCGTTAATATTCCTAACATACAGTTTCGGGGGTACCAAGTAATTTTCATTAAGTCCTGTCACGTATATCCGATAGGTATCGCAGACCAATACCTGACTTCACAGAGGAGACAGCAGTGCCAGCAATTCCATACGTTATAGAACAGACATCCAAGGGCGAAAGATCCTACGATATCTACTCGAGACTTCTAAAAGACCGTATTGTTATCTTAGGTTCGCAGGTGAACGATGAAGTAGCCAACAGCATCATCGCTCAATTTCTGTTCTTAGAGGTTGATAATCCAGAAAAAGACATTCACTTGTACATCAACTCTCCGGGGGGCAGTGTCTCTGCAGGATTGGCGATTTACGACATTATGCAGTTCGTAAAATGTGATGTTGCAACGTATTGTATGGGTATGGCAGCAAGTATGGGCTCATTGCTTTTAACTGCTGGGACAAAGGGCAAACGCTACTCTTTGCCGAACACTCGGATTATGATTCACCAGCCACTTTTGGCAGGCGGTGGTCTTGGCGGTCAGGTTACTGACATCGAGATCCATGCAAAAGAATTAGTAAAAACCAAAGAAAAACTAACTCGTATTTATGAAACTCACACGGGTCAATCTTACGATTATTTGGCTAGAACAATGGAGCGTGATTATTTCATGAATCCTCAAGAAGCCAAAGAAATGGGCTTGATTGATCATGTCGTTGAACCACGTAAATTGAAAAAATAAGTTGAAGAGGAAATACGATGAGTACTAAAGACACCAACGGCGCATTAAGATGCAGTTTCTGTGGTAAGGGCCAAAAAGAAGTTAAAAAACTGATTGCGGGCCCAGGTGTGTATATCTGTGATGAATGTATTGATCTATGTAATGATATTATCGACGAGGAAAAGGATCGTGAGACGTCTGTAAAAGGCACGTTTAAAGTTCCAAAACCAAGCGAGATCAAAGAGTACTTAGATGATTATGTCATTGGTCAGTTGAAGGCAAAAAAGACGTTGGCGGTGGCTGTTCACAACCACTACAAGCGTATTAATGCTTCTTCAGGTGGCAAAAAGAGCCAAGATGTTGAAATGCAAAAGTCCAACATTTTACTTATTGGGCCCACTGGTTCTGGTAAGACTCTTTTGGCGCAAACAATTGCAAGGATTCTTAACGTTCCATTTGCGATGGCAGATGCGACGGCGTTAACTGAAGCAGGTTACGTGGGTGAAGACGTTGAAAACGTTGTTCTAAACCTACTGCAAGCTGCAGATTACGATGTAGATAAATGTCAAAAAGGTGTTATCTACGTGGACGAGATCGATAAGATTTCGCGAAAGTCTGAAAACCCATCAATCACTCGTGATGTGAGTGGTGAAGGTGTTCAGCAAGCACTATTGAAAATTCTTGAAGGAACTGTAGCGAATTTACCACCGAAAGGCGGTCGTAAACATCCTCAACAAGAATTCATCCAAGTTGATACAAATAATATCCTGTTCATTTGCGGTGGGGCTTTCGTTGGTTTGGATAAAATTATCGAAAACAGAACTTCAAATAAAACGATGGGTATCGCTGCTGATATCAAAACAGATTCAGAGCGTGAAACTGGCGATTCTTTATTAAGTAAAGTCGAGCCGGACGATTTGTCTAAGTTTGGTTTGATTCCAGAATTCATTGGTCGTTTACCAGCAATTGCAGTTCTTGATCCTTTAGATGAGGCGGCGTTGATTGATATTCTAGTTCGTCCTAAAAACGCGATTACCAAGCAATATCAAAAGCTGTTCTCGTATGAGGGTGTGGATCTAAAATTTACTGATGATGCATTGAAAGAAATTGCACAGCAGGCGATCAAACGTAAAACAGGTGCTCGTGGTTTGCGTGGAGTTATTGAATCTTCGATGTTGGATATCATGTATGATGTTCCTAGTAAGGGGAATGTGAAGCAGGTTATCATTGATGCGAAGGTGATTTCTCAGGGGGGAACTCCGACAATCGTTTATAAAACAGAAGCCGAAATGAAGGCCGAAGAAGAAGAACGTAAAAAGAAAGAAACAGCTTAAAATAAAAAACCCGGGTTCAGCCCGGGTTTTTTATTTGTTCAATTGGTACTTTTGAATGAGCTCTTGGTGCTTGGGTGACTTTTTCAACTTATTTAAAGCAGCCTGCAGTTTAGCAATGACCACATCGTCGGTTTCTTTGTTGAATGCCGCCCAATATTCAGTGTCGTAAAGCCTCGAAAGGATTTTATATTTAAAAGCATAGGTCTTTTCATTTATTTCTTTACTAGAGCTAGTAACAATATCAAGAGGAACTCGGCCACTTTTAAATATTTCAAAGCGAGTTTTTTCAGACGATGGAACAATCACTTCAAATTGACTCTTCTGAAGTAACTTAACGGGTAGGTCATCCGTATAACCAAGTACTTTATACTTATTGAAGCTTTGGTAGCTTGTGTTTGGTTTTAGAGCACTAGTTGCTAACGCTGCAAGATAGACCGTATCAGTAGCAATCGGGCCAACCCATTTGAACTGACTCTCGCGCTCTGGAGTTCTTGATGTTGAAAAGACATAGCAATTTTTCTGTCTTAAGGCGGCCTCGTAAGAGCGATTCCATGGCCACACTTTGATGTCGGTTTTTAGATCGGCCTCTTTGAAAATATTTTGTATAAGCTCTACAGAGAACCCCTCTATTGCAGTCCCTTTAGAATAGCTATACGGAGGGAATTCCTCTGTTCGGCCACAGAACTGTACTTGGGCGATGGCAATGTCTTTGATCGCGGCGAAATTATCTTTTGACTGGGCTTTGACGTTAAGGCTAATCAGCAGAAGCAAAGAATAAAAGATATTCTTGTTCATGTTTAACCTAGGATTCTCGTAAATTTAATTTGGATTCAATTGGGAACTCGATGACGAAGTGAGCATACTCGTTTCGAACGGTGTCAGACAACTTCAATAAACCGCCATGGCGTTTGATGACTTCGTAACTAATCGTCAGGCCAAGGCCAGCGCCTTCGCCAGTAGGTTTTGTCGTGAAGAAGGGATCAAAAATTTTATCCAAAGTGGAAATATCAATTCCAGATCCATTATCCCAAAAAGAAATTCTGATTTTGTCGCGAGTCACTTCCGAACGAATACGTACGATCGGTTTAAAATCAGGCCCCTGACGTTCGCACTTCTTTTTTAGCGAATAAAAAGAGTTATCCAGGATGTTATCCACAGCAACTAACAGCTGTTTTTTATGGGCGCGGAACTTAATATCTTGCAGATCTAGGTCAACTTGCAGGCGATCCTTCAGAATGCTTTCTTCGTATTTGCCGCGAATATTTTTTATGCTTTCGTGAATAAGTTGTTCGATATCAACAACCCCATAAGCTGTGCTTGGAGTCGTCGCCAAAAATTGCATGGTCTTTACGATTTGGTCAATTCGCGAAGAATGTTTAATAATAGCATCTGAAACTGAAGCAAGTTCGGTTGCGATTTGACTGACTTGCTCTTGGTTACGGGCCTTAGAGAGTTCGTTTACTGAATCCTTAAGCACTTCGGAAAAGTTCATAACGAAGTTTAAAGGATTGCGAATTTCGTGCGCGATGCCGGAAGTTAAATTTGCTAAAGAAGAAATCTTTTCGTGGCTTTCAGCGCGATAAGCATTAATTGAATCGACCAGGACGTCTAACTCGTCGGGAACGTCGCTGTTTTTTCTGTCAATCGTCAGCTTTTCGTCTTTTTCAATATCGGGCTTAGATAGGAAAGAGGAGATCTTTACTAAGTGTTTTACAACCAGGCGATTGAAGATGAAATACAAGATAAAGACGACGATTAGAGTCTTCGCTGCTTGATTAATGAAAATCCAAAATAGCTCTTCCAGGTACTTCATTTTTAGGGACTCAATATCTACTTCAACATCGAGCGTTCCTAAGAATTCTTTCGATTCACTGTGATAAATTTTAAAGGTTCGATGATTTTGCTCTGTGCGATGTGACGTGCCAGCGACGTAAATATCTCGGGTCGAATCACGCAAATGAAGATAGCTAATACCTGAGATACGCTTTAATCCATCAAGTTGAATTTCGATCAATCTAGAGTCGTAAGACCAAAGATGTTCGGCGATAGACTGCAGATAAGACTTTTCGACAATCTCAAAATTTCCGGTCAACTTCAGATATTCTTTTTGGAAGTCAGAATAGATTTGGACGGCGGTGAAGACGAGTGTCGCCATTGAACTGACTGCCCAAGTAGAAATCAGCAGTTTCAAAGAGAGGTAGTTCTTCTGAGTGTACTTCGCCATGCTTTCCTTATCGGCCAATTAAGCTACGAGAATCATTAGGACTTTCTAATATTTCCTATTTGTTGATTACCTGTCTCATTAAAGCACAATAAGCATCTATTTCGGAACTAATAAATTTTACTTATTCACCCTTTGGACTCTATGCCCAAGAAAAGAGCATATTGTGAGGAAAGACTAGTTTTGTTTGGCAAACGAGGGCTGGATTTTATTTTTTATTCATCAATTTACTTTTCTGCGTTCGTACACATGTTTAGAATTGAACTAGGAAAAAGGTTGAACGGATTTAACCTGATTCCGCCGCTTCAGGGTCTCATGCCCAGAAGAGCTCGACACCCGACAGGGAAGGAGAGGATATGAGCGAGGGAAAAGTACAAGAACTACCACTTTTGCCATTGAGGGATCTCATCATTTTTCCACATATGATGATGCCTTTGTTTGTAGGCCGCGAAAAAAGCATTAATGCTTTGGAAGAGGCTATGAGCAAGCAGACTGACATTGTTCTAGCGGCACAGCGTGACGCAAAGACCAATAATCCCGAGCCAAAGGATATCTACAGCATTGGTACGTTGGGAACGATCATCCAACTCCTTCGCTTGCCAGATGGAACTGTGAAAGTTCTAGTTGAAGGTAAACGTCGTGTAAAGATTGGGAATTTCGTAAACAACGATAATTTCTTCAAAGTCCAGTGCGAAGTGATTTCTGAAGACGTTGCAAACCCTGTCGAGGCGCAGGCTTTGATTAGATCTGTGAAGTCAACTTTTGAAACTTACGTAAAACTGAATAAACGAATCCCACCAGAAATCTTGATGCGTGTTTCTACTATCGAGCAATCTGGAGAGTTGGCTGACATCATCGTGGCTCAGTTGAACCTTAAGCTTGAAGATAAGCAGAATGTTCTTGAGATCATCGACCCAGTCAAACGTCTAGAGCATCTGTTAAATCTTATGACAGGTGAAATCGAGATTCTTGAGGTCGAGAAAAAAATCCGTACTCGCGTCAAGAAGCAAATGGAGCGCTCTCAGAAAGAGTACTACCTTAACGAGCAAATGCAGGCGATTCAAAAAGAACTTGGTGAAAAGGACGACTACCAAGCAGAGCTTGCAGAACTAGAAAATAAAACTCAGGCCAAGAAGATGAGCGAAGAGGCTCGCGAAAAGGTCATGAAAGAGATCAAAAAGTTGAAAATGATGTCGCCGATGTCTGCGGAAGCGACGGTTGTGCGTAACTACATCGACTGGGTTCTTTCGTTGCCTTGGTATGATTATGCAAAAGAGACTCATGATGTAAAAAGAGCCCAAAAGATTTTGGATAATGATCACTGGGGTCTTGAAAGAGTTAAAGAGCGTATCTTGGAATACCTTGCCGTTCGCTCGATTGCTCCTGATATGAAGGGGCCAATCTTGTGCTTAGTCGGTCCTCCAGGGGTTGGTAAAACGTCATTAGCTCGCTCTATTGCTGAATCTTTGAATCGTTCATTTGCGCGTATCTCTTTAGGTGGCGTGCGTGATGAAGCCGAGATTCGTGGTCACAGAAAGACATACGTAGGCGCGATGCCAGGTAAGATCATCCAAGCTTTAAGAAAAGTGGACAAGGGGAACCCAATGGTTCTTCTGGATGAAATTGATAAAATGGCTTCTGACTTCCGTGGCGACCCAGCAGCAGCGATGCTTGAGGTCTTGGATCCAGAGCAAAACGGCACTTTCCAAGATCACTACCTAGAAGTAGAGTACGATCTTTCCAAGGTGATGTTCGTTGCTACGGCAAACTCATTGCACACGATTCCTCGTCCTTTATTGGATCGTATGGAAGTGATTTCGCTTGAGGGTTATATCGAGCAAGAAAAATTCCATATTGCAAAGAACTACTTGGTTCCTAAGCAGTTGGAAAACCATGGTTTGAAAGACTATAAGGTCACTATTGCTGAAGCGACGATTCGCGATATCATTCGTTTCTATACTCGCGAAGCAGGTGTTCGTAACCTTGAAAGACAAGTTGCTAACGTTTGCCGTAAAGTTGCAAAAGATATCGTTCTTAATCAGTCTATCGAGGAATTCAAACTTGATAGCAATAAGACGGATAAAAAAGACAAAGCAGTGGCGAAAAAGGCCAAAGCAAAAACAGCTTCAAAGACTTATCAAGTCACTCCTGCAAAACTTGTCGAGCTTCTGGGCCCGCACAAGTATAAGTTTGGAAAGATCGAGGATAAGAATGAAGTGGGTTTGACCAACGGTATGGCTTGGACAGAAGTGGGTGGAGACCTTCTTGTTGTCGAGGTTTCTGTGATTCCTGGTAAAGGTAAGTTCACAGTGACAGGTCAACTTGGTGATGTGATGAAGGAATCTTGTTCGGCAGCAATGAGTTATGTGAGATCACGTGGCCCATTGTTTGGTTTGGATAAAGAGTATTTCTCGAACATCGATGTTCATATCCACTTGCCTGAAGGGGCTGTGCCGAAGGATGGACCGTCTGCGGGTATCGCATTAACGACTTCGATCGTTTCTGCAATCACTCGAATCCCTGTTCGAAGAACGGTGGCAATGACGGGCGAGATCTCTCTTCGTGGACGCGTGATGGCAATCGGTGGCCTTAAAGAGAAGATTCTTGCGGCTCATCGCGGCGGAATCAAAGTTGTGATCTGTCCAAAAGAAAACGAAAAAGATTTGAAAGATATTCCTAAGGAAATCTTGAAGGATCTGAAGGTTATTTTGGTCGACCACGTGGATCAAGTACTTGTAAATGCGATGGATATTAAAAATCCAAAAGAAATCTTTAAGTTCCAAAAAGAACCAGATTTCGGCATCAAAGCACAGTACACGGGACAAGCCGTATATCACTAAACAAGTATAAATTGTAACTGACGATACTTAGGGGGCTTAAAGGCCCCCTAGCTTTTTTTGGGTGCTGCACCATATTTAAGCACCTTTCCCCGAGTTAAGTTGACGAAAATCTAACAATCTGTAAAAACCTGTATCCCTTGAACAGAGCCAAGAAAGGCTCGTTTGGAGTGATATGAATCCAGCAGACCATTCTTTTGAAGTCGGCAAGCTTTACTGCGATCGCGGTGAGTTTGATAAGGCGGTCCCAATTTTATTGGAGGCTGCTAATGGCTTTTTTGCTGAACGTAATTTCTCGGGATACTTGAATTCTCAAAACTACCTGCTGCGTGCCTACGCCGAGAGAGAAGAGTTTAGTTCGATCAATGCTATCAAAGAGCACCTTCAAGATTTGGTTTTGAAAGAAGGCTTCGAGTTAAATGCGAAGACTTACTATGCTCTTGGAATGTGCTCTTTCTATAAAGGGCAAGTTGAGAGTGCACTCGAGTACTTGCAAAAGTCTTTATCCTTGGCTCTTCAATCGGATAACAAAGAAGATATTTGCCATGCCATTTTTGGTTTGGCGCGCGCTTATGCGACTCCTCAATTGAATCGTTATCAAGATGCTTTGAAAGAGATCTACAATCTTGAAGTGTTTTTCCAAGTCTATAAATTGCCAGAGCTTCAAGTTTCTACGTTGATGTTGAACGCAAGCATTCTGGTCGATATGAAAAAGTACGACGAGGCTATTGAGGTTATTTGGAAAGCCTACGATGTTTTGCGCACTACTAAAAACCTAGTGACTGGTACTTACTTGATGGTTGCCTTGGCGGATGTCTACAACGAACTTGGTGACAAGGATATGGCTCGTGTACATATCCAGTTGGCGCAAAAGTCTGTAGATGCCAAAAATACTCCACGCCTAGCTAGAATTGTGAAGAATTTCTCGGATAAAATTGGGGGAGACTCACAATCAAACTTTGACTTGATTTTTGATGAAACCAATCACACAGTCACAGAGCGTAAATTGGGTCGAATTGATTTTGGGAATCAATTCATCCTTTTGGACTTGTTGCGATTGTTCGTTAGAAATCAAGGGACTGTTTATTCCAAAGAATATCTTGTCGAGAATATTTGGAAGCAGCCTTACGATCCTGAAGTGCATGATAATAAGATCTATGTGACGATCAAGCGCTTGCGTAAAATGATCGAACCTGATTACGAAAAACCGAAATATATTTTTAGAGCCAAGAATGGTTATTACATGAATAAATCGGCTCGAGTTCAACTTGAGCAGTGATTAAAAGGGGGGATTCATGTTTCGGAAAGTTGCTTTAAAAACAATGGCCTTACTAGTGGCTTTGTCGCCTCTAGCAAGTGTTTATGCTTATGAAAATGTCCGTCCTATGCGTGACTGGGTTCCATGGCCGTTTGGACGTGAACTTGAGTTCCCTTGGGGCGATATCCAGGGCTTGTGGAAAGCTCAGGGTGAAGGATTTGCTACTTACTTCTCGTTGCGAGTGACAGTGGAGAAAGAAGCTGGCGTTCGTATCTTGAAGATCAAACAATTGGATGTAGCTACTTGCCGCACAGTCAGCACTGGGGTGGGGATCGAGCAAGATTCGATCGTTAGAGCCCAGATGACGGCCAAAGAGGGTCGTACATTCAGAGTCTCTTTCCGAGCTTTTGATCTAGAGGATTCTCCAGAGCCATTGCTTCCGGGTATGTTCAGAAAGACTGATAACGTAATGGTATTGTCTGTTTCTGATGTCGGAACCGGTCGCTCGGCAGTGGACGGAAGTACGGAATACGTGCAAATCTCTAAGCAATCCAATGGCTTAACTGTTAAGGATTGTATGGCGGTTGTTGAAAAAAATAAAAAGTAAAAAAATTAGTGGACAGGGTCATTCAGTATTGTTACAAGAATGGCTCTTCGACGATAGGGAATTAGCTCAGTTGGTAGAGCGCCACCCTTACAAGGTGGATGTCGTCGGTTCGAATCCGGCATTCCCTACCATTTCTTTCTAAAATCGAAGAAAAATAACCACACTAAAAAGCTGCCTCTGGCAGCTTTTTTTGTTTCTAGTGGTTCTGTTTACCTATTGAGACAAGCCTTACTTTTTAGTTTTCAGATTTAGAAATTTATAGTTGTAGCCGGCTTCTTCTAATACCTGCTCGGATAGAATTTCATACTTACTTAAATCAACTTTAGGGTACTGAACCACTCCATCGATGTCTTTATCGATTAATGTTAAGTATAGATTGTCGATCATATCATAGGTTTTAGTGAATATTTCTCCGCCGCCGACGATGAATACTTCGGACGGATATTTATCTAAATACCGTTCAGAAATTAGAACAGCCTCTTCAACGCTATTTACGGGGATGACGTTTTCATGCGCGGGGATTTGGCTTGGATCTCGGGTAATAACAAAAGACAATCGATTGGGGAGAGGTTTGCCACCTAAAGACTCGTACATAGTCTGAAAGGTTTTGCGACCCATAATCACCATGTGATTGCTGGTGAGGTCTTTAAATCGCTTTAGATCCTGCTTAAGGGCATGTCCCCAGGGCATTTTGTTTTGATCATTGCCGATGACGAAATTCGAGCTGGTGGCCACCACGTGCGAGAGCGTGATTTTTGAGGTAAAAATCCGCCCACAACTTTCCGCTGCCCTTGAAAGTGCGGGGATAAGTAGGCAAAGGCAAATCGAGAGATTAAAAATTCTATTCATACTCATTTTTAGATGCAAACTGTGCCAATGTCTCAAAACGAGAAAGACCGCCTTAAGCTCGAGCTAAAAGCGTATGGTGATAAGGCTCCTGTCAGAGAGTTGGACGCCTTGGGCCTTTTCTTGTCTCGCTATATAAGAATTTGAATAATGATTGTCCTCTGTTTAACTAAGTGAGATTTTAAGATCCTACCGGCTTGTTATTGAAAGGCATTTATGGAGCTTCTAGATTTAGTAAAAGTTGCGGACGAAAAACGAGATGTTAACTGGGAAAACCAATTTTTCGTTAAATTGACCGAAGGTAAAGTGAAGTTAATGTCACCAGATCCCCAAGAGGGGCCTGATAAATGGCCTTACCTAATGGTCGAGACAACCGCAGACTCTGAAGAGCCCGTTCAGAACATCATTCAGTGGTTAGCAACTAAGGGTATTGGCCTGGTTGTAAACCCAATGCGCTCTTATCCGGATTATGTATTTACCTATGGAATGCTTTGGCACTTTAAGGAAACTGGTTTGTTTTATAGAACTGCGGATCAGGCTCCAGTGGGAACTTTCGAGGTTTCCGAAGGGCAAGCCCTTCATGCTGGGGACGCGGCTCCATCTTACCTTCCCAAGTATGTTCGAAATATTTTAAAAGAATTTTTGCGTGATCAAGGTGTACTAAGTCCCCGGATACTAGTGATGAGCCAGGATCGCAAAAACTACGACTTGGCATTTTCGTTAGAGTCTTTAGGGAATCCTCCATCAAAAGAGCACGAAGGTATTGCAGAGGCTTTAAGTTGGTTTCTTCCACCACATTACACCATTGCGATTGTAAGCGAAAAGGGTCTACCTAAATTTTTTGATCTATAGGATAATTGGTCCATGAGTAAAATATCTGTACTGCCTCCATCTGGTTTTCGTGACTTCACTCCTGAAGAGTCGATAGCTCGTCATTTTCTAATCGAGAAAATTTCTGAAATTTATCGTAGCCATGGTTTTCAGCCCATTTCGATGTCCCTACTTGAAAATCTTCAGACTCTTGAAGGTAAAGGCGGTGGGGCTGGTAACGAAAAACTAATCTTCAAAGTCCTAAAGCGGGGTGAGGCTCTACAAAGGGCGATCGAAGCAGGTGGAGCCCAATTGGCAGATATGGGGATGCGATTTGATTTAACTCTTCCCTTGGCTAGATACTACTCGCGCTTTAAGCAACAACTTCCAAAGCCATTCAAAGTATTTCAAATTGGTCCTGTGTGGCGTGCTGATAGTCCCCAAAAGGGCCGTTATCGCGAATTCTATCAGTGCGATGTTGATATCTTAGGTGCAAAAGAAATTGGTGCGGAAGCCGACTGCATGACGGCGATTTTAAAAGTTTTTGAATCTTTGCAAATTGAAGGCGTCGAGCTTCATGTTAATGATCGTCGGCTTTTGTCGGCGCTGAAGGATGCGGACCTGTCTGCAGAACAATGGGCAGAAGCTTTAGTTACGCTGGATAAGCTGGATAAAGTGGAACGTCAGGGAGTTGAAGAAGAACTCGTTTCTAAGTTTGGAAAAGTACCTCAGGGGATTAGCCTTGTATTAGATTCGGCGTCTTTGGAAAAATTGAAATCCGTGGATGAAGAGTCTGCATCGTCGATAGAAAATTTGTTGGCCGTTTTAAAAGAGGCCATGCCCCATGTAAAGGTAGTTTTTAATCCATCGTTAGTTCGGGGGCAGGATTATTATACAGGAACTATTTTTGAACTACGTCATGCGAGTCTTTCAGGTTCTCTTGGTGGTGGTGGTCGTTACAATCGACTATTGGAAGTCTTTGGCGGCGAAGAGGTTCCAGCATTTGGCGGCAGCATCGGTTTTGAACGCTTGTTTTTATTATTGCAAGAGAGTGGCCGACTTAACCAAGACTCCCAATTTGCCCCACAGGTGTTTTTGCCTTTGTTTGATGCGAATTTGCGGGCTCCACTTATGAAGATTGCCACCGAGCTTCGTGCTAAAGGCTTGCGAGTGGACGTGTACCCCGATGCGGCCAAGCTTAAGAATCAATTTAAGTATGCTGATGATCGCAAAATTCCATTTACGGTTATTATCGGTGGGGATGAGCTAAATCAAAAGATTGTAAAATTGAAGTCCATGGCGGCTCGAACAGAAGAAGCTATTCCCATGGATCAGCTAGCAAGTCGGTTGTTGGAATTAGTGAAGGGTTCGTAAAATGAAATCAGTCTTAGCAGCTTTCTTTTTGGTTTTTTCTTTAATTGGATTTTCAGTCAGTTTTTCTTATGCTGAAAGTTTATCGAAAGCTGAATTGGAAAATCAATTCGAGGAAGCAGTTAAGATTGATGAATCAGTCGAGTGGATCATCTTCACCTCAGATAAAAAAGCTTCTGAAAATATTCGCAAGGTTTTAGAGGAGCTCAAGGCTACGGATCTTGCTAAGTTTAAAGGTATGTACGTTGCTGATATCTCTAAAATGCCTGCGATGATTTCAAAGATGTTTGCGATTCCAGCGATGCGTGACTATCCGTTCAAAGTTGTTTTGGATAAAGAAGGCACTGTTACAAAGTCTTGGCCACAAAAAGAAGGCCAAGCTGTATTTATGGAATTGAACAAGCTTGAAATCGTCAAATCACAGTTTGTAACCAGCGAATCTGAAATAAAAGCTATTCTTAAAGCTAAGCTGCAACCTTAGTTTTACTTATCGACTTCATAAAAACTATTAATTTTATTTATTGGGTATTCCGACGATATATTGAGTCTATGCTTATTGCCTCTTCGGACCTTATCTATTTGAATCATTCTACGACCACCCCATATGGGTCATCATAACTATTGCTCTGGTGTTCCGGGGCTTCAATCAGTTTTCAAATTTATATTTTTTAAATCAATGTGCTGCGATTTCATAAATTGATTTCGTAGAGTTACTTATTTGAGGTTTTTATGTCTCAGTTTTTAGATCATCGCCAATTGGCCGATGAAATGGATCTTATTGCCTTTAACGAACAAGTCGGGGCTGGTTTGCCCCTGTGGTTGCCTCGAGGGGCAGCCCTTAGGGATGCCTTGGAAGAATTTATGAAACGTCTAGAGTTTAAAGAGGGATATCAGCGCGTTTACAGTCCTCATGTTGCAAAGGCACAGATGTATCGTCAGTCAGGACATTTGGCGGCGTTTTCAGAAAATATGTTTCCTCCGATGAAGTGGCCCGAGGACGAAGGCGAATATTACCTTCGACCGATGAATTGTCCTCATCATCATAAAATTTTCTCTTCGAAACTTAGAAGCTATAAAGAGATGCCTTTGCGCTTATGTGAACATGGCCAAGTCTATCGTTATGAAAATAGTGGGTCACTGAAGGGGTTGTCGCGAGTTCGAGGTCTTTGCCAAAATGATGCTCATATTTACCTATCATCGAAGGAAGTGAAGTCTGAAGTTCGAAAGGTTATAAAGATGCATCTTCATTGTTACGAAGTTCTAGGTTTAAAGGGCTTTCGTTTTCGGCTTTCAAAGCACGATCCAAAATCTTCTCAAGATTTTCATGGGAAGCTTGAATCTTGGGTTATTGCAGAGAATATATTGCGAGAGCTTCTTCAGGAAATGAACTTAGAGTACTTCGAAGCCGAAGGAGAGGCCGCTTTCTATGGCCCGAAAATCGATGTTCAGATGAAAGTCAGTAATGGAAATGAAGAATCCATCGCCAGTGTGCAAATAGATTTTAACTCTGCTGAAAAATTTAATTTGTTTTTTATTAATGAAAATGGTCAGCAAGAAATTCCTTGGATTATCCATCGTGCACCATTGGGAAGTCATGAACGATTTGTAGCCATTTTATTGGAGTACTATCAAGGAAGATTGCCTTGGTGGTTGGCGCCAGTTCAAGTTTATTTTCTTCCAGTGAATGATTTAGTTGCTTCGGAGGTAGAGAATCTTAATTGGTCCCTAAGGCAGATAGGTTTACGAAGTGAGGTATGTCGTCAAGATGGGAGCCTTTCAAAAAAGATTCGATCTGCGCATTTATTGAGGCCATATTTTCAGATTGTCTACGGAAACGAAGAGGCGAAGTCTGGTTTTCTTCGCCTACAACAACATAAAAAAGACGATGTAATAGTTGCCATTGCAGAATTAGGGCCCTATTTATCTAAACTAATATAAAAAAAACCGCAGGTCGCAACCTGCGGTTTTTTCTTTTATGCTTAAGTTTATTTTTTCGATTGAAGATCTAGGATAATTTCAGAGGATTTAATTTGAGCATCGTGAAGTTTTTCCTTTGCAATGGCTAGTTGCTCTTTGGCTTTTACGAGCTTCATTTTTGAATTCAATGCATTGGTGTTTTTCAAACTTAGATTTTGAGTGATAGCTTGGAAGTTATAGTTTGTATTTAATTTGCATAGACGAATAGAGTCTTCTTTTGAATAAGGTCCTGCATAGGCTTTTAGGGCGCAGTTGGCAGTTTCCACTGTGGCTGCCCGATGTCCGCATAAGGTGAGGGACTCGCTTTTGGTGAAAGGACCAGAGTACGCCAAATTAGCGCAGTCTGCAGGCCCTGACGTGAGTGCATCTTTGCATAGATCAATGGATTCAGCTTTGTTAAAGGGACCTGCGTAGGCCTTCAGGGCGCATTCGGCCGGAGCGATTGACTGGGCACCCTGACAAAGAAGTTCTGACTCTTGTTTATTAAATGGGCCCGAGTAAGCTCTTTCTATGCAATCAATAGAGTCTCCATTATTTGCAGGTGGTGTCTGAGTCGGCTGGCAATAATAGCGAATTCCATTTAAGTCGGTATAAAATGGAGCTCCTTGTGATCGAGCCTGAATAGAAAAAAGAATAATGATTGTAGCGATAAGTTTCATGGTTCCCCTCGTGCTATTTGTTTGGCGTTCGAGGCAGCATTAAGCAATCATTATGCCACGATATTTGGGGCCATAAGGAAACCATAAAATAAAAAAAGCCGCAGGACCCAACCTGCGGCTTTCGGTGTGAAGTGACGGATTATTGTCCTTCTAGTTCACCCGGTACGGGTAATAGATCCGTTAAGCACTCACGCCAGTATTCCGGAGCATCATCACTATAATCTACAGCAATAAAGAATCCTTTTTTACCAGACAAGGTTGTGCGGGCAATTGTGCCCGAGATTTCTAAATTCATTTCTTCAAGATGGAAAAAAACTTTGTCTCCGATTAAACAATCCAAAGATAGATTTTTTCTTAAAGCCTGTGGGACTAAATCATTTCGGTCGATATGGATTAACAATCCTGTCGATGAAGCTTGAACAACAGATCCATTTTTTGCAATTTTTGTAAAATCGTCTAAAGCTGTTAGGTGCGACACCTGAAGGGGGGTGACCTCTTTCCTTGGAGCTGAACGACGTTTAGTTTTTGAAGTACCCATTACTGCAACTTCCTTTCAGTTAATCATGCGAACAATAAACTGATCGGAAGAACCAGACCAAAGTTAAGTAGAAAAAACAAAAATAGCTAAACTGTAGATATCGTTATGATAAAAAGCTCCTCGTCCTTGTGGGGCGCCAAAGTCTTCGCTATTTTTCAGCTCAAAAAGGAGCAGCCCATCTTGCGACTCTCTCCATCCGCCAATCTCTAATTGAGACAGCACTTCTGGTTGTTGATAAGAACGGAGAGCTTTAAAGGCGGCCTCTTTAGCGCACCATAAGGCCGAAGCCGAGGGTGCTCTTTGAAGCTCTTTTTCATTCGAGACTCGTGCTACAACTCGCGGTTGCACACGGTCTGACTTTTCTAGATCAATTCCCAATGGATTTTCACAAAAAGCGATCATGCCTTGGTGCATGCTATGAGACAGCGAGCAAAATTTTGCGCCTATTTGCACGGGGACTTGGTTTAAATCAAGGAGGGTTTCTTCTAATTTGCCAGAGCGTTCAGACGTGGAAGCGTGCTGTAACAGAAACCGACGCATCTCTATGCGGTGATCAGGATTGAGTGACCCCCATTCAGCTTTTTCAAAGACTCGCAAAGACTGATTATTCAGCGTATTGCGAAAGCTTCCTTGAACGGGGATGGTGATAATACTCAACAAAATACTCCGTGGATCAAAAATTACTGATCAAATTTTTCAGGCCAAGTGACTGCTTTGCCTGAAGTGATGTCCATCATGCGCTCCAATGATAACTTGGCCTTAAGGCGCAATTCTTCGGGTAGATTGACTTCTGGGGTGGCCGTCTCTAGGGCGCGTTTGATTTTTTCCATGTTATTCATCTTCATGTAGGGGCAGTTGTTGCAGCTGCAGCCATCATCAAGAACCGGAGCTTGAATCAAAGTTACATCGGGACGCAATTTTTGCATCTGATGGAAAATACCTGTTTCGGTAGCCACGATGAATTTTTTCGCAGGATTCTTTTCAACCTCTTCAAGCAAACGTGAAGTCGAACCAACAACCTGAGCAAATTGCAAAACACTCTGGTCACATTCAGGGTGAGCGATGACTACAGCATCAGGGTGATCCATGATCAAGGCATGAAGCTTTTTAGCGTTGAAGAGGACGTGAACTTGGCAAGAGCCTGGCCACAAAATAAATTCGCGATCTAATTTTTTAGACAACCAGCGACCCAAGTGCTGGTCAGGGCCAAACAAAATGCGGCGGTCTTTAGGAATGGATTCAATGATCTGTTGAGCATTCGAAGAAGTGACGATCACATCAGTGATGGATTTTACATCGGCTGAAGAATTGATGTAGCTTGCACAGATTGCATCGGGATACTGACGGCGCCAGTTTAGATAGTCTTGATAAGGAGCTCCATCGACCAGCGAGCAGCCGGCGCCAAGATCAGGAACCAATACTTTTTTAGTGGGATTAAGTATCTTCACGCTTTCGGCCATAAAGACGACGCCCGCAAGAAGGATAATATCCGCATCGACCTTTTGGCCCATCTTAGCCAAATAGAAACTGTCGCCTACGTAGTCGGCAACATCTTGGATGTCACCATCTTCATAGTAGTGGGCCAAGATGACAGCGTTCTTTTCTTTTTTCAGGCGTTGAATGTCGGCAGCAATATCGTATGACATGGGCAATCCTTTATTAGAAGGTATTGCCGCCTTTTAGTACATTTATGATGGATTTTGAAACTGTTTTTAAAGATTCAAAGACACCGCGTCCTTCGCTGGCAATGGCCTCGATCTCAGGAGCATTATAAGGGTTTAGAGCACTTCTAAGCTCGGCCATTGAGGCAACATTTGGGAGGTCGCGTTTGTTATACTGCATAATCAAGGGGATCTCGCGGATGTTATAGCCTTGCTGCTCTAGATTGCGTTCAAGGTTGCGCAGAGACTCGATATTTTCTTCCATACGCTCGACCTGAGAGTCTGCAACGAAGATCACTCCGTCCAAACCTTTTAAGATCAACTTTCTAGAGGCGTCATAAACGACCTGACCAGGAACAGTATAAAGGTGGAAGCGAGTTTGGAAACCGCGAATATCACCCACATTTAACGGTAAAAAGTCAAAAAAGAGAGTTCTTTCAATATCCGTGTTAAGGGCAACGAGTTTGGATTTTTGATCATCCGCAGTCTTTTGGTAGACCCATTGAATATTCGTTGTTTTTCCAGACAAGGAAGGACCGTAGTAGACCACTTTGCAGTGAATTTCCTTCGCATTGTAATTAATAAAGGACATTAAAGCTCCACTCTGTTTTCTAGGGCGCGACCCATCGTTCTATCATCTATGAAATCGATGTCGCTGCCAATAGGAACTCCATGGGCAATGCGAGAAAGTTTAACGCCTTTGCCTTGCAAATGCTTAGCAATGTACAAAATCGTGGTGTCGCCCTCAAGGTCCGCATCCAAAGCAAGGATGACTTCCTTAATTTGGGGGCCAGTGCCCTTGATACCATCTTCGATTTTATTTAAGAGCTCTTGGATTTTTAGGTCTTTAGGGCCAATGCCCTCGAGTGGGGAAATAGATCCGTGCAAAACATGATAGCGGCCACGGAAAGCCCCAGAGCTTTCGATGCGCATGATGTCTGCAGGTTCCTCCACTACGCAAACAGATTCGCTATTGCGATGAGCGTCCTCACAATAGCGACAGATATCACGATCCGTGTAATTGAAACACTCGGGACACTGATGAATCTCGGCCTTCACGCGCAAAAGAGCCTCACTCAATCTTTCAGAGTAATTATCCTCAGTGCGTAGGACGTGATAAGCCAAACGCTGGGCAGTTTTAGGGCCGATCCCAGGCAGACGACTTAATTCGTGAACAAGTTTTTCAAGAACAGGGATGTTTAACATAATCTCTCTTAGAACATTCCTGGAATGTTTAAGCCGCCAGTTACTTTTTCCATTTCTTTTGCGCTGACTTCACGAGCTTTTTTAACAGCTTCGTTTGTTGCAGACATGATCATGTCTTGAAGCATTTCAGCGTCGCCCGCTTTCAAAACTTCAGGATCGATTGTGATATTTAAGATCATGTGGTCGCCATTGATTTTTACTTTAACTGCGCCGCCGCCAGAAGTTGCTTCGTACTCTGCTTTTGCTAAATCTTCTTGAGCCTTTTTCATGCGTGCTTGCATTTGATTGGCTTGTTTCATGAGTTGCGCCATTCCGCCTGGAAGACCCTTCATAATTAACTCCTTCTGATTTCTGTCACTGCTTTAATTTGTCCCTTGAAGGCCTCAGTGGCGGCCTTAACAAGTGGGTGGGACTCTATCGATGTTCGAAGTTCGCTTTCAGCTTGTTGGTGTTTTTGTTGAACCAAAGCTTGGGCAGAAGCACCGACGTTTTCACGTCCCGTTGATACTTCAAAAGAATAGCCATCTGCCCAGTAGGAATCAATAAAACCTTGTAGCTTTTTGCGCACCTGCGCGTCGGCCATCTGTTCTTTTAAGAAAACCAATTTTGGGGGGACACCTAGGTGTAAAACCTTGCCATCCTCTTTTACAAAAAGCAGATTTTCGACTTTTGCTGCAAAAAGGGCGTCATCGTTCCGAATCAGCTCTACAAAATGCACCCAGCGATCCGCAGGGGTTGCTCCTTCAGCCTTTGAAGCTTTAGTTGGGGCCGGCGCAGGCCGGGTTGCTGGCGCTGCGGGCTTTGTTGCCGGCTTCGAGTCCATAGCGGCTTTCATTGCTTTAAGTCCGTCAGGAACTTCGGGAAGTTTTTGCGCTTCAACAAGTCGATTGTGGCCGGGAGCCGTTTTTTGAGGAAGCGCTACCGGTGGGACGTAGCCCGAGGGGCTGGTGTTCGTGGGCCTGGCACCACCTGCCTGAGCGGCATCGGGAGCCCCACTGAACCCTGACTTCAACAAAGTTTGAAGATCAACAATTTTCGGTGCGGCCGCCATTCGAAGCATCACAACTTCTAGAACAATGCGTGGGTCTTGAGCTCGAGTAATATCTCCGGCGCCTTTAAGGGCCATATCGAAAAGGAAATGGATATCCTCTTCCGGTAAGCGCGAACTCAATTCACGAAGTGCTTGAAGTTCAGAATCAGGAATATCTAACAAAGAATTGGTTTCGGATTCGGAAACTTTCACTAAAAGTAAGTTGCGAATCGATTCAAGAAGCTCTTGGGCAAACAAAGAGGGCTCGGTGCCTGCAGAAGCCAGGCGCGATAGAACTTGAAGAATATCTTGAGAGTTCCGAGCAATCAAAGCGTTCAAAGTATCAAGCAAAAGAGCACGATCAGTAAGGCCTAAAATCTCGACGACATTTTCTTTTGTTAAAGGTCCATTAGCAAAAGTGATCACCTGATCAAGCAAAGACTGTGAGTCCCGCATAGAGCCGTCACCCTGACGAGCAATAACCCACAAAGCATCTTCATTCGCTTGAACATTGTCGCGTTCGCAGATCAGGCGAAGTCTTTCGGTGATTTGTTTTGTTGAAATGCGACGGAAGTCAAAGCGTTGGCAACGTGACAAAATCGTTTGTGGGATTTTGTGAGCTTCGGTGGTGGCCATGATGAAGATGACATGCGAAGGCGGCTCTTCCAGAGTCTTTAACAAAGCATTGAAGGCACTTGTGGAAAGCATATGCACTTCGTCGATAATATAAACTTTGTAAGATCCTGAAGAGGGCATAAAGGCCACAGTGTCGCGAAGCTCACGAATGGCATCGACACCATTGTTGGAAGCTCCATCGATTTCGATGACGTCAACGGATGATGAGGTCGCAATTTCCAAACAAGAGCTGCAAGTTCCACAAGGGACAAAGTCTTTTGCGTTGGGACAGCGAAGGGCTTTAGCAAGAATACGTGCCGAAGAGGTTTTTCCAGTTCCACGAGGACCTGTGAACAGCAATGCATGAGGAAGACGCCCATTTTTCAAGGCGTTGATCAGTGTCTGAGAAATGTGGTTTTGGCCAACAAGTTCAGAGAAAGATTGGGGGCGCCATTTGCGCGCAATCACCTGATACGACAAAATTACTCCCTCAATAAGAAAAGTGCCGGGCACCCCATATCACATGCCCTCCGTACTACCGTTGCTTCCTTCCGGACCTAGCGGGGTTCGTCAGAGAAAACATTGTATGGGACCCGGCACGAATGGGTCTATCCTAAACCCCCCTCCGATACACGGCTTAATGCGCAGCAGAAAGGGGTCAGGTGTTTTTTTCTAACCGGGGGGCGTTATGAAAAAACTAAGTCTTTATCGAAAGCAGATGAAGGCCTTGCATTTTGGACTCGAAGAAGTCAGTGTTTGTTTAATATTATCAGGAACTTATATATGACTATCAAAACCTATGTATTGGCGTTTTTCTTTGTTTTACAACCACTGGCTTTATTTGCCCAGCAGACCCCCGAGGAATCGAAGCCTAGCGTGGTCGATCAAGCCAAGCAAGGTGCCCAAGATTTTATCGATGAAGCGAAGAAAATCACTGAAGAGTCGAAGCTGCGTCGGGCGCAAACGCCGTATACAATTTTGGCAAATTATTCGTCGATCGATCTTCTGATCCCCGGCAAAATCGGTGCAACTTTTTCGTTAAACTCAGGTTCGGAATTCACTCACGAGGTTGAATATCTGCGGGGAAAATTAGAGGTTCCATCTTTCATAGCGGATATTGGTAAATATGAAGATAAAAGAATTTCGTATATACGAAGATCGTTTGCTGATCGTAATACCTTCAATTGGTTTTGGGGAGTTTCCTATTTTCAAAGTAAAATCACTTTGGGGGATGATATCTTAAGTCGTCTTTCAGGGGGGAATTACTCTGCCGTTGAGGTCTTAGATATTCAATCTCTGGGTTTTAATATCGGACTAGGAAATCGTTGGCAGGTTGAAAAAAATATCACTATCGGAGTTGATTGGTTTGTATGGTCGCAGCCATTATTTAATATTAAAAAATCAACTCCATTTATCGACCAAGCTACCAACCAAAATGATATCGACGATGCGAAGAAAGCTATCAATTTTGCAAATTATCTTCCGCGATTAACGATCTTAAAGCTACAAGTCGGGGCCTCTTTTTAAATCTAAACATTTAATCGACGGAGTGAATTTTCACTCCGTTTTTTTTAAGAATTTCAGTTAAAACGCCATCGCCATCGACAAGTTGTCCTTTAAACTGGCCATCGTAAATTTTATTGCATCCGCACATGGGGGATTTTGATTTAAGATAGGCCTCGTCGATGCCGTGGGCAGATGCGATTTCGGCAGCTTCTGTTGCGCCTTTTTGATATGCCGACGTGACGTCGACTCCTTGATTGGTGATCACTTTATCGCCTTGGCGCTCTGCTGGTGGGCGAGGGGTGGGGAGTCCACCCATCTCTTCGGGGCAAACGGGAACCGTGCGGCCTTCGGCGTGAAGTTTCATCATTTCTTCGCGCTGTTGATGTTTGCCATCGTAGCGACACGGGCGTCCAATGAGACAAGCAGAGACTAAAACTTTTTTATTTGAATTTGTATCTGCCATCATGCTCTCCAAGGATTAACAAAGGATCTAGTATCAATTTACTTTCTTTTTAGCTTCAATGAAAAGAGTTTGATCTTTAATTTTTAAAAAGAATGAATCGCCGTTTGAGGACTCAAAAAACATTTCATATTGGGACTGAACAGGAGTATCGAAAGCTAAAACTGCTAGGACTTGGCGGTTGCCAAATCGAATTGCCGGAGAGGGAAAAACCGTAAAAGTACAAGAGGCCGCCTCACCATTTCTGCCACAGACAAATCTAGCTTGCTTATCTTCACTTTCCCATTGGTTTTTGTTTCCCCAACTTAAAGCATTCATAAAATCGTGAAGACGAGAGTTGGATCCGCGCTCATTGATTAAAACGCTGGTTTTTGCAGGTGTAAAAAAGACGGCGACCGAGTCCGAAGCCGCCGAAGAGTTTGAACTCCACATAATGGAAGCTAAAATAAAAAAGTGAAAAAATTGTTTCATAGAATTCTCCAAAAAAAAGAGCTCTCTATTCGAGAGCTCTTTGATTTTTTGCTGATTACTTCGTCAGAGCTATCTTTAAGTTCTTATCTAGAAGCTCAAGGAATGGCTCGGTGTTCATGAACTTATCTGCAGGAACTTTGTCCCCGTAGATGCAGACCGCAAGGTCTTTTGTCATGTGACCGGCTTCAACTGTTTCGATACAAACTTTTTCCAAAGTTTGAGCGAAGTTGACAAGCTCTTTGTTGCCATCAAGGTTACCACGGTGCTCAAGACCACGAGTCCATGCAAAGATAGACGCGATTGGGTTTGTAGATGTTGGTTTACCTTGTTGGTGTTGACGGTAGTGACGAGTCACAGTTCCGTGAGCAGCTTCAGCTTCCATTGTTTTACCATCTGGAGTGATCAAAACAGAAGTCATCAAGCCCAATGAACCGAAACCTTGTGCAACAGTGTCTGATTGAACGTCGCCATCGTAGTTCTTACATGCCCAGATGAAATTTCCATTCCATTTCAAAGCTGATGCAACCATGTCATCGATCAAGCGGTGTTCGTAAGTGATACCAGCGGCATCAAACTTCGCTTTGAATTCAGTTTGGTAAAGCTCTTCGAAGATATCTTTGAAGCGTCCATCGTACTTCTTCAAGATGGTGTTTTTAGAAGAGAAGTACAAAGGCCATTTCTTAGTCAAAGCCATGTTGAAGCATGAACGTGCAAAACCTTTGATAGACTCATCAGTGTTGTACATTGCCATTGCAACGCCATCGCCTTTGAAGTTGTAAACTTCGTGAGAGATCGTTTGACCGTCTTCGCCTTGGAAAGTGATAGTCAATTTACCTTTGCCTTTAGTGACAAAGTCAGTCGCGCGGTATTGGTCACCAAAAGCGTGACGACCGATACAGATTGGAGCTGTCCAGTTAGGAACCAAGCGAGGTACGTTTTTGCAAATGATTGGTTCGCGGAAAACAGTACCATCAAGGATGTTGCGGATAGTTCCGTTTGGAGACTTCCACATTTGTTTCAAGTTGAATTCTTTAACACGAGCTTCGTCAGGAGTGATTGTCGCGCACTTGATACCAACGTTGTACTTTTTGATAGCTTCAGCGGCATCAACAGTGACTTGGTCGTTTGTAGCATCACGATGCTCCATGCCCAAATCGTAGTACTTAATATCGATGTCTAGGTAAGGAAGGATAAGTTTATCTTTAATGAACTTCCAAATAATTCTTGTCATCTCATCGCCGTCAAGCTCGACGACGGGATTTGCAACTTTGATTTTATTCATGTTGTCTCCTGTTGGTTAATTTTATCAACGCAAAGACTATATTAAGCTAGATCCGAGCTGTCGACGGGCAAATGCCACTAATGCGCGGGGCTAAATGGAGGTTCGATCTGAATCAGGTGGACCTAGACTGTCCAGGCGATTCTTTCTAAGGCTTCGACCTCTTCGGCCCAGTATCGGTAGGTGTTAAATTCTGGGAATATTCTTGGAAAGCTTGGATCTTCCCAGCGCTTTGCAATCCACCCAGCGTACGAGATAATCCTTTGTCCACGTAAAAGGGGAACCCAATCAAATTGATGCCATGGAAACTCTCGGAGCTCTTCGTATCCCGAAAGGATCAGATCCCTTTCTTCACTAAAGCTGTCATTGTCTCCTGAAAACAACATCCAAAAGTCTTGAACCACAGGTCCGTTGGCGCAATCATCAAAATCGACCAAGAAGAACTCTTTACCGTTGTGTAGCAGATTTCCTTTATGGCAATCCCCATGAATGCGAATAAATTCCGAGGGATTCACGACTTCATCGACTTTGCGTAAAATGGTTTCAGCAGCCTGCAGATAGCGATTACGTAGTTCGGGAGTGATCCACTCTGCTAAAAAATCCAAAGTATCCCAACCACCATAGTACGAAGTGTCCATCACGGGTCGATATTCAGCGGGATGTTGGGCCCCGATATTGTGAACTCGAGCCAATAGTCTACCAACTTGTTTCAACTGATCGCCCAGAAACTCCTGAGGCATACGGCCGCGCATTTTGGGAAAATAAGCTACATTCATGCCGTCAACGATGGACACGGTCATTTCATTGGGAAGAATAAGTGGAGCGATGGCCTCGATGTCCTCGGATTTAAGCTCCCACAAGAATTCATGTTCATCCATGATGGCTTCAGTGGACCAGCGTTGAGGGCGATAGTATTTGGCAATAACAGCTTCTTGCCCTTCAAGGCGGATGTCAAAGACCCGGTTTTCGTAAGAATTCAACTGATAGAATTCCCCCGTTGTTTGAAAGCCACAGGCCTCGGCGGCCTTTAAGACCGTGTCGGGATGCAAATTATAGAAAGAGGCGTGTTGCTGCATACCTCCTTTTTTGACAGAAAATTCTTTCTGAGTCATTCTTATTGCGTGAGCGAAACTATAAAAGTCGAAAAATTTTTGTTTTACACATGGCCAGTCGAGTTGCATCGAAAGGCTTTTCGTCGTTCTGTATCTGTTTCGCTTTATCCTCATCGCCCAATTAAGGTGCTGGCGCCGAAACTTTTGCCTAACAAGGCCATCATGGATTTTTTGCTAGCAAAAAAAGACTGGATTGAAAAAAACATGCAGAAGTTCGATGAGCTGCATGGAGAACATTTAAATAAAACCCTAAAACATAACGAAAGTTTTGCCTTTAAAGGCCAAGACTTAAAATTCCGTGCGGTGATTACTTTAAATAAAAAAGCATTTGTTTCGGTAGCAGAGGCAGAAATTCTATACCATATCCCCAGAAATGAATGGAGCGCGGACGTTAAATATCAAGAGCACCCCGAAGCTCTTAAAGAAATGCGTCACTTTTATAAACGTGAAGCTATAAAGTATTTATCCGAGCGTTTTACTTTTTGGGCATTGCAAATGCAGCTTCAACCGCAGCAGTTAAAATTTCGCGAGCAAAAGACCCGTTGGGGAAGCTGTAGTAGTCGTGGAATCATCAACTTAAATTGGCGACTGATTTGTTTTTCCCCGCAAATTATTGATTACGTAATTGTTCACGAGCTGGCCCACATGCGCCATATGAATCACTCTCCAAGGTTCTGGGCCGAGGTTGAAAAATATATTCCGGAATATGCAAAATATGTGAGGCAGCTTAAAGAGCAGCAATTTAAATGCGAATTTTTAAGTGAATCTAAGATGGGAAATCTAGCTCTTTAAGTCCAATCTTCTTTTTGCGCAGCCAATACAAAGTCAAAGTCGCGCCAAGCCATCCTGTAAATGCGCCCATGATTGTATCACTAAGAAAATGATCGTGAACCATTACGCGGCTAAAACAGATCAGCAGTGCAAAGCTGTACCACAGCCATTTCCATCTTGGGAAAGCGACGGCGAAAAAAGTAGCAGCTGTAAACATCACCTGGGAATGCCCCGAGGGCATTGATTGAAATTTCCAATTAAAATTGAAAGAGTCAAACATGAACGGATAGAAGTCAGGAGTTTGATGAGGTCTTGCACGGCCAATAATGTTTTTAAAAATATGGACGATAATTCCTGAAACGATAAGGCCAACAAGAAAGTTAAGACTCCACCGTCTGAAGAAGTCGGCCTTCAGCTTGGCTGTGGTCAAAGAATCTTGAGTCACGGGACCTTTCTTTAAAATCCACCAGCAGCAAATCCACACCGCTAAGGAAATAATGAAATAGTTTTCAGCAAGGCCAATATCCGTAATTATTTTACCAAAGGACTTCAAAGACTGATTTTCATCAAGATTAAAAAAATGCGCTAAACGTTGATCAAGAAAGAACATTGAAAGTGCGGCAGCTATAAGGCACGGGGTAAGTCTTTTAAATATCGACGAAATAAGCATGAAATGAATATGCCTTTGTAAAAACGACCTGTCTACAAATTATACATTCCTTGGGAATTTACAATCTACCGTCTAAGTTAACGGCGTCTAAGCGGACCTATGATATACCCGTCCCGTTTATTCAAATAAATAGGAGTTTTGATATGAAAAAAATGGGATATCTTGTGGGTTCATTGACCCTGGCAGGAACAATTTTAGCTGGATCGGTTTCTAAAGCAGCGTCTGACTATTTTGATGGAAGTTATGGGCAACAAAATCCTGCAAGTTCTTTCTTGGGTTCTGCTCAGGCAGCTGAAATCATCCCGCCTCGTCCTACTGAATATAATGTCAGTTTTGATGAATTGGACTTTGATGCTAAACCTTGGATTAAAGACTTTAAATTCGTAGTAGTTGTAAACCGTGCAGAGCGTGGATCCGACTCTCAGACTATCCGTGTTTACCGCGAAGGAAAGTTGATCACTTCTTCGGATGTTCAACGTTATCTTCAAGATGTAAATCGCTATGAAACAGATGTGAAAGCTTTAGAGGAAAGATCTAACCGTATTTCAGAACTTCCATCTTTAACTAAGAATGGATCTGATACTGTGTTTAAAGTCTCTACTGGTAGAAATCAGTTCGAGAAAAAGGGTGAAAACCACTCTCAGAAAGACAGCTGGACGACAACTCCAACTGGCTATTACACGATTCAATACACAGCGAAGAAACATAAGTCTGAAGCCTATTCTGCAAAAATGTGTGATAGCATCTTCGGAAAAGTGCTGGGCTTTATCACTCAAAAAGAGATGTGTACAAATATCGAGTACGTGATGTTCTTCAATGGCGGTATTGCACTTCATAAAGCGATTCCTGGAACTGAAGAAAAGCTAGGTCGTAAAGCTTCTGGTGGTTGCGTGCGCTTGCCAGCTGCTTTAGCAGAATACCTATATAGATACGCTGGTTCTGATAAGGGTTATAAAGCGGTTCCTGTGGTTAATCCTGATGGAACGGCAAAAACAGATGCTGATGGCAATGTTGTATATTCAGAAACGACAAATTCAGTGTGGGGATCAACACAAGCTTGGTCAACGTTGGTGATCGTACAGGATCAAGTTAAATAAGTGCGCCAAACTGTTGTACAGCCCTGTAAATGTTTCCTAAACAACATTTGAAAACGGGCTGTATTGCAATACAGGGGAATTGAACGGTGACGAATCTTGGCTCGCGACTTGCTAATTGTTCGCACTGAAATCTTGGAGGTTTAAATGTTCGCGTTAGATAAAAGATCATTATTATTGGCCGCTGCTGTGATTGCCTCTTTATCACTTTCAGCTTGTGGCAAAAAGAAGCAGGTTGGAAATCCATCGGCTCCTCAGACGAATGAATTAAAGAAAGAAGTTGTTCAAGGGGATATGGAAGGTGGACTTCCGGCTCCTAATGATGAATCTTCGGCGGGTGGCTCTGGAACTCTTCCGCCAGCTCCGACTCCAGATAAAGTGCCAAGCATTCCTTCAGGCACTCCTCCGAAGGTTTCTGAAACGAAGCCTGTGAAAGATGCCGAGTTGAATCCAATTCCGCAAGATTATGAAAGCGATGATGCGAAGAACGTAACTCGTGATAATCTTACGAAGCGTTTGACGGGTGGAAAAACTTCCGATGGTCTTCTTTATACTGGTACTTCAACAGACGGTATCCTTGCTTGGTTGCGCGCTAGAAATGAAAAAGTAGGATGGGAAACTCGTCGCTTGAATTTCGCCGCGGCAGCATCCGTAAGATCTGCAAAGCTTTCTGTGGATTCTTTGTCTGGTGAGGCTATTATTGCTCTGAAAATTGATGAAGCAGGCAGTGCAAAAACTTATGTATTAGCTGGGGCGATGTCTTCGGGTTCAGCAAATCAACTTCAGTTGGTTCGCGCCGGTGCCGGCGAGACGACGACGGGAACTCAAGCGGTTGCAGCTACTTTGAAATGTTTAGATCTTGATGGTCAGTGTGAGAACTCTTATCTTCGAGTTAAAGTTGGTGGCAATGGGACTCCTAGTGCAATTATCAATGTGATCTTTAGACAATCTGCTGCAGATGCTTATTTCCATTTACCAGGAGAGTATACTGATAGCGCAGAGTATGCGGATATCCGTGAGATGATTATCAACTCTATCAAACGTATTAATTCTGATAACAGAATTTCTGCGATCAAAATGAATTCTTGGGAAGTTGTAAACGGACGCGCGGGCGTGAATGTTTATATCCAAAGCCGTAATAAAGAGCTTTTAGGTTTCTCGGGTGCATTGTTGGCTCCAGAGGCTGGCACTGCGGTGAATGTGGCTCTTTCAAGAATTGGCGTTGAAGCTAATGATTCTTTGGATCTGCTAGCATTAAATCAGTGGAAGTTGAATTATCAGAATTCGATCGCTGAAGCTAAGTTGATTAATAATAACGGTTTAGGTCAAATTCGCTTGGCTTTGAAAATGAGAAAGCGTGGAGCTATAGGTGGCGAGCAGTTTGCGATCACTATAATGCGTAAGATCAAACCAATCGTTGATTTGAATGAATCAAGTTTAGATATCAAATAGTCAGTTTTGTTACTCTGAGGTCACTTTTTGACCCCAAAATCGAACGGCATGGCAGTTGCTTTTGTAAAGCTCTGCCATTTTTTTTGTTCAAAAGGGGGACAAAATGACTCTAGTTAAATCGCTTTTAGCATCTGTGATTGTGCTTTCAAGTGCCGTAGCATCGGCCTATATCGTACCTGGGGATCGTCACGGCGGGGGCGTTCGTCCTTCTCCGCAACCATATCCACAGCCGTATCCTCAACCTTATCCAGAAAGTCCGTACCCAGATAATCCATATCCAGGTTATCCGCCGTCAGAGCCTGACTATGGCAACTCTGATCAAAAGACTGTTTACATCAATCGCCGAGTAGTTAATGAAACTTTGCCGTTACGTCAGTTGTTGGGGCTTGAGCGTCAGTATGAAGGTTATGTTGTTGAATCAGTGACTGTGGACGTTAGAAGCTCGGATTACAATTCTCAGATGGAGTTGTTGGTGAATGGCTACGCAGTTGATACGACTTATTCTCCAAATGGTTTGATTGGTTTATTTCCGCAGCAGGGGTCTGTTTTAGGTCGAGATATTTCTACTTTAAGACTTCGTGTGTCGGGTTTAGTTTATATTGAAAGCATCACTGTGCATTTGCGTGAAGGCCGTGGTGGTGGTGGTCATGGTGGCGGTGTTGGTCGCGATGTTGTTGTACCAATTAACCTATATCAAAACCTTGGATACAATGGCCGAGTCGATTTAACCAATTATATTGATATGAATCGCTATCGTGGTCTGCGCGTTGTTGCGATTGAAATCGAAGCGAACGCTCGTTATAGCTCTGCATTGATCAATATAACGATTAACAGTTTCAATCAGGGGCCTGCGATTAATTTGTCTCCGTACAGACAAGTTTACTCGGTATTTCCAACTGGAAATAACGTTCTGGGTTACGGCGCAGATAGTATCGTTCTTTACACCAGCGGAGAGCAAACAATCCACGGTGTAACGTTGAGACTGTCTAGATAGTCGATTTAAACATAAGATTTAAATTGCCATGATCTTTGTTGATATTTGGCAGATTGAAAAGAGAGGCTATCGGGGTCTCTCTTTTCTTTTTTTGTTCAAAGTGATTAAACAACGCGGCAAGGTATTGTTTTTGGTCTCAGCTTAGGGTCAACTAGTCTTTAGTCAGTGGAGGCTACTTTAATGAATCAACAACCTAGAGAGTTCAGCAATCAAAAAGAGAATTCAACAACTTCCGCCGTTTGTCCTCAACTTTCCGATTACATGAATTACCGCCAATATCTTGCGGATTTTTATGAATTCAAAAGAGCATCAACGAAGAAGAGCCTTCGCCCATACAACTATGCGATGTTCTCGGCTGCTGCGAATATTAAATCTCCAAATTATTTGAAGATGATTATCGAAGGAAAAAGAAATCTTTCCGACGATATGGTTCTGAAATTTGCTAAAGCTTTGGGGTTGAATAAAGAACAATCTGAAGAGCTTAACTTGCTTGTAAACTTCACTCAGTCAATGGATCCTGCGGATCGCAATCTGTGGTTGAAAAAGCTAAGCGAGCACCGTGTGGGTTCGAAACTTAAAGCCGGAGAAATTGATCGACGTACTTGGGAAAAAGTACCGAACTGGGTGGCGTGGATTATCTATGCGATGGTCGATCAGCAGGGTGTAGTTTTTGATGTTAAGACATTGAAGAACCTACTTCGTGGGAAAGCGGCTGAAGATGAAATCGAAACGGCACTAAACACATTGATTTCATCTGGAGAATTAAAGTTAGACTCTGCAACGGGCGAGCTTCGTAAGGGCCGTAGTCTGATTGAAAATCCAGAGGAAGTTCCAGTGGCTCTTGTTCGCAAATTGCAAGCTCAGTTGATGTACATGGGTCTTGAGTCTTTGTACCAAGATGCTCCGACGGATCGCGAGTTTGGAACTTTGACAATGTCATTAACTAAGTCTGAATTCGAAGATCTGAAGTTCAAGCTTCGTCAAATGCGTAAAGGCATGCACAAGGACAATACAATTGCTCGTATGAATACGAAGGGCGAAAGAGTTTACCAGTTGAACATTCAGTTGTTCCCGGTGACGAACTCGGTTCAGGGTGATGTTGTGGCTGTTGATAAAAAACAAGAGATCAAGGCTGCACTCGAGGCCGAGTTGGCTAAGCATCAGGCGATCAAGGCGACGATTGAATCTTTGTCTCCGATGCGTAATCAGCAACCAAATCAGAATGCTCAACCAGATGTGGGCAATTTGGTAGCTTCAGCGGCTTCGGCAGCAGACCTATTTAGATAGTGGTAGATTTTATTTAGAATATTAAAAGCCTCTCAGGGTGTCCTGGGGGGCTTTTTTTGTTGGGGCCATCTGGGTGTGGCCAGGGATTTGCAATGTTTACAGGTGAATTGTTATTTGGTTTCAAATTGAATAATATGCCGTCGATTTGTTGCGGTGGTTTTTTGCAGATGGAGATAAGAATGAAGAGGTTTTTGATGATTTTAAGTGTGCTTTTGGGAGCAAGTTCTGCGCAGGCATTAAACTGTGGAAGCGAGCCGGTACCGGCTGTGAGTCGATCGATCGTTCAATATTTAGCGCTTCACCCCGGGGCTGCCGATACATTGGAAGGTGTGCATTCGTTTTGGATCGACTGGCCGCCTTATGGTCAAGAATCGATTGCAGTGACCGAGACTGCTTTGTATTGCTTGAAAGACCAGGGCGTTGTTGAGGCCGTTAGGGCGGGAAGATATTTTCTTTGGAGAGGTGCTCGGTAGTTTTCTTTGGTTGTTGATTTTAAAAGTTTAAAGTCACTGCAGCAGGCATCCAAAAACGGGTGCCTGCTGTTTTTTTAACCACTTAAATTGCCGATTCGTAAGTGTAAGAATCTTAAATTTCACCCCCTATCTGCTGTGGATTTTTGCAGCAAAATGTGGATAACTCTGTGGAATACCATGCTAAATGGTGGATATCTGGACTTTTTGGGCCATTTTGACACCTGCTTATGTTAAGAACTTGTGAGTATTTACTCAGTTTTACGCGTGGGGACGTTGTAAAATTCTTATTGAGATTGCTACAATCTAGATTCATATTCGTTCGATTTTAGTTTTACTTTTGTGACGCTAAAACCGTGTGGGGGCGACCTGGCTTCGACGTGGGTGCTGAAGCAAAAGGAGCATGCAGGGGCGTACGAGGACCTCTTTAAAAACGTACATTTTATAGTTGCTAACAACGACTACGCATTAGCTGCTTAATTGACAGCTACGACTTACCGGGAATCGTCGGTGCTTCTGGATAAGTCGTCAAATTAGCCGAATCGGTTGCAGTTGTTTTCTTCAGGGCTGCAGCTTAAATCTACTGGGGGAGCGGCGTGTGAGATTTTGTTCCTGGAAGCTCGCACGCTAAGCTTAAAACAGCGAACTAAGCATGTAGCGCCTTTTCGTGGATCGCTTGCGGACGGGGGTTCAATTCCCCCCGCCTCCACCATTTATCTCTCTCATATATTCGATTTGACGACAATATCCTCCCCATTCGGGGAACCTCAATGCATTACTAATTTAGTCAATAATTACAAATACTTGACCTGTTTTATCAATTACTTTTAAGTGAAATCAACGGGTTAAAAACGAATACTTTAGCAAAAAGTGTGAATACTGTTTGATAGACCGTGGATACCACATACTAAATACTTAATGAATATGTAGCAAAATCTGTGGACAATCATGTTCCGTTGCGGCAAAAAAAATCTATGAGCAATAGAACAAGAAGAGTCATCTATAAAACTGAGGGCAAAGTATTAAAGCAACTCCGCGAGCAACACGGATTTTCAATGAAAGAACTTGGAGCAAAACTCGGACTTTCGGATAGCTCGGTCTCGCAGTGGGAAAATATGCGATCCGATTTAACCTCAAGCAACATCGCAAAAGTCTGCAAGATATTTGGAATAGGTGAAAAATACTTTTTTGAATTGTGCAGAGAGTACGACAAGAACTCCACGGATCATGATTACATCGGAGACAACTACAAGAAACTAGACGAGACCTCCGCAAAGATGGTCCGCACCTTCATGCAGACTCTACTTGAGAAAAAATAAGCCGATAAGGAAACTATATGGCTAAAGAAAAAAGAGGCAAAAAAGTAGAAGACGGCATCTGGGAAAACATCGACAAAAATGGAAACTTCGATGGTACTTATTCTGTGAGTATTTCTCGCCGTTTTAAAATTGATAATGCTTCTCGAAGTAGTAAGCAACTTTTTATGCGAAGAAGACGGATTGCATCTTTACCGTTAGCTCGAAAAGAAAAAAGAAAATTAGAAGACCTCATGGCCGGAAAAGCTATCAAGTTGCAAAGCGGTGATAAGACTTGGAAAGAGGCCTTTGAACAATACAAAACATATTTGTATAATCGACTCGAAGACAAAACGATGTCCCCTGCAACCGTTGAGAATGTGCGACAGACTTTAGAAAAACATACATCTCAATGGAACTCGAAAATGATCTCGTGGTTTAACATTGAAATCTTTGAAAATTATCTCAACTCCAAAGAGATAAAAGGGGAAATAAAATACATCACTCGGAAGCAAATCTTAAAATTTATTCGGCAAGTTTTTAAAAGACAGATTTCTCTTGGACATATAAATCACAATCCGACAAATGGTGTCCATATTCGTCGAGGAGTAGTAGAGCCTGAAGCTCTTGAAGACAACGAACCAAAGATTATGCAGAAAGATGATTTTTATAAAGTCCTTGATTATGCAAAAGAGCATTTTCCTGAATGGGCTATCGTGTATGAGTTTGGTTTTAATTCCGGCTTAAGGTCTGGTGAGGCATTTTCGTTGGTGTGGTCAAATGTCAACTTTGAGATGAAGCAAGTTCATGTAAAAACAAGCTATGACTGGAAGACAGAAAGAATTTTAAACACGACAAAAGGGAAAAAATCTAGAATTGTTCCGTTCACTCCAAGGCTTGAAGCTTTATTGAAAGAATTAAAATTAAAATCCACGAGTGATTTTGTTTTACCTAGAATTGATGACTGGAAAAACGGCAAGGCCGCCGAAGTTATAAGAGAAATGCAAAAGGCAGTTGGACTTTCTTATACAACTAATTTTCATGCTCTTCGTGGAAGCTATTGTACCGCTTTGCTGTTGGCCGGAAGGCCACCGATAATCGTGCAGAAGATACTAGGTCACAGTTCGTACCGTACGACCCAATACTATATTGATTTAATTGGTCTCGACCTAAAAGATGCGGTCGGAAATGCTCTGGAAAGAAATGTAATTCCTATAAATCGGAAAGTGCCAAGCGGAGAGAAATAATTTTCTCCGTCTATAAATCAGTATAAAATCTACTTGTTCTTTTACTTTTACGGTGTGGCAGTTTTTCTAGCTCTTGGTACTCATCGACTTTTAATGTTCGAGAGTACTTTTCTCGAATGAGCCCTAGCAATGAAGCAATCCACGAACAGAGACCGCAAAGTGTGGCCGCAATTAAAAATAATTTTTTGATTTTAAAAAGTACGGCAAACATCATCAGGTAAATCATGAAGACTGCTACTTTGTTTAAGTTTAAAATTATTTTAATTCTTTTAGAAAATGGTCGAGCCATATTCTGTAAATAGATTCTGTTTTTATATTTATTTACATTCTTATACACAGGACACTAGTACGGGGTGAAAAGTGTTAAATAGTTTTCAAGTATTAATTTTTCTCAGGTAGTAGGTAAAGCTCTGCCAAAGACAAGTTTAAAAACTTATCCTTGGTGAGACCTTTACCCCGTCCTTTTTGAATGCTTCGGGTAAAAGGATGTAAGTCTCGCACAGCTTACACTTGACTAGCTTCCCTCGTGCAAGGGCCGGAACACTGTCTAGCCACATTCACAAACTTTTATAGTCTAATCTTGTAAAGAACCGACTACTCCCTCTTGTGAATTCACTCCCAGCGGTGCTTTGTTCCGTTCCCGTCTGCACCTATCGTCTCCCCACTGGCCGACCGTTGAATCTTCCCGTAAAGCCCATCTGTGAATCATTGACAGCCATCACAGATTTTTGTGGTTCGTAGTTATAAATAGATTTTCAATTTTCTAAAAAAAGTTAGTGCTGTGGCCTAGATTTCTTAAGGCCTACCTCGACCTATTTAAGGGACATGGAACAACAAAAATGGATCTTTAACTCTCATATCATCAGCCCTTCGGCTTTTCGCCTTTATTTTTATCTGCAATGGGTGCAAAGGGTGAAGCCTCACCCAAGCAAAGGCTCTGCCTTTATTGCATTCGATAGGAGCCATTTGGCCCTTTCATTGGGGTTTTCTTATAACAGTATTCAAGATGGACTGCGAGAGCTTGAAGCACTCGGGATCATTCAGCTAGACCCCGAGGCAAAAGGAAATAAGAACCTTTTACTATTGAAAACGGCGGAGCAGTTCAATAAGGAAGAGATTAAAAAGAGGCTTTCCTCTGCTTTACTTTTCTTTACCAAGCAACGAGGAACAACATCACAAACTGACGAGGGAGAATAATTTTTTATTTTTGGGGGCGGGTTATGTAGGGGTAAATATATATGTTTAATAATTATAGAGGTTTTTTTGGGGATATTTCATTTTTTGATGTGCGATAGGAGGTCACTATGAACGAGTTTGGATTGTTAGAAATTGAAGACAGACACGAGTGGGGAAAAAGATTTTTCTATGTCTTTCAAGGCGAGCCGTCGATGAAAAACTGGATTGCACTAGTTGAGTTTGAGGGCAAGTCTTTTAAGATTACTCCGTTTAGGAAAGAGCAAAGCTTTACCGAGCAAATCGAACTCTGTCGCCTCTGTTCGGAGAAGGCTCAAAGTTTTTAAGTTTTTCCTTTGGGACAATTGCCCCACAAAATGAACGACTTATTTTAAGTCGTCGTCTTATTTTTATCCGTTGAAAACCATTTTAAATCTCGATGAATTTTCTACTGTACTTGTACTGGAAAACCTGAGCCTAGTACGAGACTGTACAAGCATATGGAGGTATGGTTTATGGTAACAGTTGCAGTTTATGTATTTGGCTCTATTGACGAGGCTCAATATGCAATGGACAAAATCTACAACAATGCTGGAGTAAGTGGCTATTACAGGACTGGCAATGAAGTTCATATTGATACTTTGTGCCCAGACCCTTCTCTAGTATCAAAAATCTGTCGATCTTGTGGCGGTGTGAACAGATAAATAGGCCAACTCCGGCGAGCAAAAAATTGCTCACTGTATTTTAATGAGGAGGTTACTTGTTTTTATTTATTTTTCTTTTTGGGTTCATTTTGATTTTTGGTAGTGGCTACATTTTCGGAGGGGCTTTGATTATTTGGATCGTTACTTCGCTCATAGCTTTACTGCTTGTGAAAATTGCCAACTTTTTTAATTTAGATTTTTCTTTTAGAAAATGGAAAAAGAAAAAAATAGAGACACCGAGACTCATTCAAACAGCCAATCTTAATGATCCCATCGGGGCTCTGTCGGTCGTGGTCTTAAAATATAATTACATAGGATTTTTAAAAGATTTAGTTTTTTTGGAGCTACAACTTTTTGGAAAAAATTCTTTCGAAGTGATTGAGTTTTTTCATTCTGCTGAGGCCGACTCTCGGCCCGAGGTATGCGGAGCTTGTGCGAGTAAGATTTTAATGAAGCTCACACAAGAACGAAAAGAGAAAATAATAGATAATGAATGGACACCAACACAAGAAATTCTCTGGGCAAGAGGAACACCCTTGGAATGGCGAACTGTCCTTGATAGGATTTATAAATCCAGTTGAGTTTTCTTGTGGATATATTATTGTCTAGTCATATAGAAGAGAAGGAAGCTAAGTGATGAAATGTTTTGAAGTAAAAGAATTTTCGACAATACGAATTTTTTCGAATGAAGTTTCGATGAGTCGGGATTGGTATAAAAATTTTTTCAATCAAGATCCGATTGAAGATACTGAAAGTTTTGTTTCATTCAAAATTGCAGGAGTTTCGTTCGACATCACAATTCCTGACTCTAAAAATCCATTTTCTTCTGGTGGATCAGTGGGGTATTGGCTCGTTGATGATGTATATAAAGTTTTAGAGAGAGTTAAAGAGTTGGGTGGTGAGCTATACCGCGGACCATTGAAGGTTAATGAAGTAAAACGAACCATCATGCAAATTAAAGATCCATTTGGAAATATCATTGGTTTTGAATCGCCTATGAAGTGATAAAAACGAGAATGGGTTCTCGGTATCTTGTAAATGTCAGTTGATCTTTAAAGAATTTTTTTGTTTAATTTATCATGCGGAGCTTACTAAGTTAGTAAAAAGGGTTGCTAGACCTTTAACTAGGAAAGCCCTTTCAAAGGAAGTCGCTTATGAAGTCTTATTATCACCAACACGAGACTGCTTATCAGCAGATTAAAGCTAAAGGATTCGTTGGCTGGGGAAATGCGAAAAATTTAGCGGAGCTAGGCGATGCAAAAACTAATGAATACCTAGGCCAAAAAATAGAAAAATATTATCCAGAGGTGAGAGAGAAATTTGCTCTGGATCTTGGATGTGGGACCGGAACTACGGCATTCACTTTAGCACGACATGGATTCGCAACGACAGGAATAGATATTTCCGAGACGGCTCTTGAAATTGGAAAAGACTTAGCCAGCCAGCAAAACTTAGAAATTCAATTTGTAGCAGGTGATGTATTAAATTTGAAATCACTTAATAAAAAGTTTGATTTAATTTACGACAGCCATTTTCTTCACTGCATCGTTCTCGAAGAAGATCGAAAAAAGGTATTCGAAGAAATCAAGAGTGTTCTTGCTAATGGTGGCATTTTTATTTTAGATACAATGGTAATGCCAGATACAAAAATTGATCCTGCAAAGATGTTTGATACACTAAGATTTGATGACGACTTTATTCTTTGGCATAAAACTAAGCCATCGAATGGCCGAGGAGTTGTAGAAATCGAAGGACAGCATTGGTGTGTCCAGCGGAGAATTTACCCCGTTGAAAAAGTGATTCGCGAAGTCGTCAGTGCGGGTTTTGAAGTTTTGGAGCGACAAGTAGATTCCCAGAAAGACGAACCATCAATGTTGAGAATGGTGCTTAGGTAAATAGTTGATCGTAGGTCGTGAATACTTTTTGGTATCCACATATCTTAAGTAATTGATAAGACTTAGCTTTCAACATATCCACCATCCGCATTTTCTTCAATGATTTCAATAACTTATAAATTATTGGATACCACTGCCTGTTTTATCTGCCTTGAAATCATTGAGGAATTCGGGATAGAAAGTAAACAAAACGAGTATGAAAATTGCCGATTTTTCGGCTCAAAAACGGCGAACAGTTTTTAGAGGAAGAAACGATGACTTTAAATCATGTCCACTTGGGAACAAAAAATATAAACGCGATTCAAAAATTCTACGAAACGTATTTTGGATTCACCAAAAAATTCGAGCATGGTTCAGGAGTTTTTCTTACCGACAAAAAAGGTTTTCTCATTGCGATTGATCCCGTGGATGAACTTCCAAAACTCCCTGATTGGTGTCACTTGGGTTTCTGCCTCGACAGTGCAGAAGAAGTCTTTGGTATTTATGAGAAAATGAAAAATGGAAATGAAAACTTCGTTCGTGAAATGAAAACTGCTGAAAACGAGTTTGCATCTTTCTTTGTTAAAGATCCCGATGGTAACAAACTCGAGGTCAGCTGGCATAACGAGTAGGCGGACTTGTTATTTATATTTTTGCCAGAATCTTTGTAACCGATAGTGGTCAACTTCAAAATCCTTTAGCCATGTAATTCCTGATTCAGCTTTGGGCATGGGAGTGATTCTTGTTAGCTGAAAGTTTCGTTCATCCTTTCCGACGATCTTGAATCGATGACCGATACCTTGTTCAGGATAATAGATGACGTCACCCACTGAGAAACTCCGCAAAGTTTGGTCGTGATAGATAATGTCGACCTTGCACCAAATTTCTCGTAGTTCCTGAACTACTTCCTTGGGGAATTTCGCTTTGCCCTCGTAGTTTTCATAAAACACTTTTCTTAGCACCTTGTTTAAGCGGTAGAATGTGTCTTCATCCAGAATATATTTTTGTTCTAGTTTCATAACTGCCTCCTTCGAACGCTCCATGTGTTCATGCTCTGTAAATGGAAAGAGGCTTGATAAAATCAGATAATCTGGAATATTTGACCGAAAGTCTTGAATACTAATTGGTATTCACCGAAGCTAAGTGTATGATTTTGTTGAGGTGCCGGCACCTCAACCATTTATTTTCTAAGTTGTTTAAATTAATCTCGATGTACTAAGTGGGGGAGTGGTTTTAACTAAATCATTTGGTTAAATGTTTAAATTGCCTTCAGTCGCTTGTTGTTAGGTATTTCAAGATTCATTGTAGAGATGCTGTATTTGCCGTAGACGGAGTGCACCTTTTACTCGAGATACTTCCGTAGCGTAAAGTATCCTCAAGCTTGGAGTGCCCTAGCATATTTTGTAGCGCTAAGTAGTCCGTTGTTTCGCTAAGAAAATCTACTGCAAATGTATGTCGTAAGGTATGAGAGCCTTTTTTTCCTACGATTCCGGCTCTCTTGAGCGTTAAGTCATACCGATGTCGCATGTATCTATAGCTAAGGACCTTCCCATCTTTCTCGAAGATCAACTTCTTTGCTTTTGAATGATTCTGCCGTTTTAGGAGCATCAATCGACAATCCTGGCTTAAAGGCAGATTGCGACGTGGACCACTTTTTGTGTCTGATGGGATTTGTATGTCAGCATAGAGTCATCTTGTCAGATATCTTTGGTGAAAATTAATTAGAAAATAGAATTTATGACATTGAGTTTATGTTATTTGAGTAGATTCGATTGTCGTTTATATCAATAAGCCCTTTGATCGTTAGGACTTCTCCATTCTTGTAAGCTTCAATTGCTCTGTCATACTGTGGAGTGAACCCCGATTTTTTGGACACGGTTTAAAAGTTCACGGACTCCTTATACTCGACCGGGCTCTTCATGCCAAGGGCTGAGTGCGGAGCGACGTTGTTATAGTCAGCAAACCATTGCGGTAAAAGCTTAAGAACCGTCTCTGCACTGTCGCAGTCTGCTTGATAAACGTAATCCCTCTTAATTGTTTTAACGAAGGCTTCGGCCATACCGTTGGACTCTGGACTGTATGCTCTGGTGTAGCAGCATTGTAGGTTCAATTCTTTACCAAGATCCTTTACTGATTTCGCTCTGTAAATTGACCCACGATCTGACAACCACTGGATCTCCCTAGGGCATCTCAACGACTCACCAAATCTCGCTTCAACAGCTTTAACCATTAGCTCTTCGATGTCGTCGGCAGACAGTGGCTCGGTTCTAGCGACGTAAGCAAAAGCTTCTCGATCACAGCAGTCCAAGGCAAATGCCACGAAAACTTTTTCGCCATTAAAACAACGGATTTCCATTCCATCCGAACACCAACGCAAGTTTGGAAACATTGTCATTACCACGCCCGTATGTGGTCGCTTCTGCTGCGGCAATGTTTGTGGCAGTGAAAGGCCATTCATACGCATGATTCGCTGAACACGCTTGCGATTGATCTTATTGCGACCGTCAAGAGACCTCTGGCGATTCACCATCGTGGTAACTCGGCGATAACCGTAAGTTGATCTGATGGCGATAACACTTTTGATTTCTTTTAAAATTACTTCATCTTCCGATTTTTGGTAAAAGCGAGGCATGCCAATTTCCTCCTGAGAAACTGGTTCGTAGTAAAGTGAACTTCGACTGATTTCGAAGGCTTCCGCGATGTGGGTTACTTCATACCGATCAAGCGCTTTGACTTCTTTGGCGGTTGAAGTGCTTTTAAGATCGCTTTTTTTTGGACGATCTCCAGACCATCTTTCAAGATGTCGTTCTTGATCGCCAACTCACCAACCTTGGCTTTGAGATTTTGATTCTCAGCTTTGAGCTTGTCGTTTTCTTCGATCAGCTTTTGGATGTATTCCGCATTGACTGGTGATTCGTCTTTTTTGTGGTTCATTTGCCTCTTCCAACTATAGAGAGTGATAGCATGAACCCCATATTTCCTGGCAAGTACGGGGATGGAAATTCCCTGCGAATAGTGCTCTTTGATGATTAATTGCTTCTTTTCCTGTGTAAATACTTTCCGTCTGCTAGACGTTACTTCCATAAAGACCCCCTGGGTTGGGTGTCCAAATCAAATCGGGGTCAGGAACAGATCTTAAGATTTTCAGGCATATCCGGGGGAGGCGGTATTAAATTTAATAAGCCAATCAATCCGAATACAAAGAAGATTAATCCAAGAACATACCTAGAGATTTTCGGTGCCCATTTATTCATTATTATTCCTTTTTAAATGATTTCTAAAACAATTGTATTAGTAAGTGCTTTTATGTGTCATTTAAATAAAAAGGGAGGATTTGTTTCCTCCCTTTTTTGAAAAGTTATTTTTTTAGATCGAAGCGATCTAAATTCATCACTTTGACCCAAGCCTGCACGAAATCTTTTGTAAATTTCAACTGAGCATCGTCTTGAGCATAGACTTCACTTAGAGCCCGCAGTTCTGAATTAGAGCCGAAGATAAGATCCGTTGATGTCGCAACCCACTTCGTCTTGCCGGTTTGCCTGTCAACGCCGTTATATTCACCTTCAACATCAGACTTTTTCCAATCGGTTTTCATGTCCAGAACATTCACAAAAAAGTCGTTCGTCAAACTACCTACTTTATTTGTGAATACTCCAAACTTGGATTGGTTGTGATTGATGCCCAGGACTCTAAGCCCACCGATTAACACTGTCATCTCGGGAGCTGTCAGTCTTAAAAGCTGGGCTTTATCAACTAGCATTTCAGGTCCATGTTTGTTTAAACCTTTTTTCGCGTAGTTGCGGAATCCATCGGCCGCGGGTTCAAGAACCGAAAAGGATTGAACATCAGTCATTTCTTGAGTCGCATCGACCCGGCCCGCAGTGAAGGGAACTTTAATTTTTTGACCTGCTTTTTTTGCGGCTTCTTCAATTCCCACGCATCCGCCAAGTACAATGAGGTCAGCTAGTGAAACTTGCTTCTTTTTTGATTTGGCATTGAAAGCTTTTTGAATCGTCTCGTATTTAACTAAAACTTTCTCAAGCTCTTTAGGCTGGTTCACTTCCCAACTGCGTTGGGGTTCTAGTCGAATTCTCGCTCCGTTTGCGCCGCCGCGCATATCAGAGCCACGGTAAGTTGCCGCTGAGGCCCATGCTACTTCGATTAGTTTTGTAATCGAGATTCCTGATTTTAGAATCGATTTTTTTAACGCAGTAATATCCTTATCATTGATAATCTGAGTTTTCGAGGCAGGGAGCGGATCTTGCCATATAAGAATTTCTTTTGGCACTTCAGGACCCAGATAGCGAGAGCGTGGTCCCATATCTCGGTGAGTTAGTTTAAACCAGGCTCTGGCAAAAGCATTGACCTTGGCCCCAAAAACTGGAGCACTTGATTCCTCCCAACAAAGCGCGTAAAAGACGTGCATGAAGGGAGCGCAAATGCGCAAATCCAGATTTTCAGACGAACAAATCACCAAGATTTTATCCGAAGGCCATGCCGGAGCGTCGACTCAAGATATTTGCCGCAAACACGGCATCGCCACCCACACGTTCTATGCATGGAGAAAGAAATACGGCAGTATGCAGGGCTCTGAGGTTCGTAGGCTTAAAGAGCTTGAAGCAACGATCGTGCGCTTGCAGCGTGTGGTTGCAAAACAGGCCGTCGAACTAGAGGCAGCCCAAGAGATCATCAAGGGAAAGTGGTGAGCCCCAAGCAAAAGCGCAAGGCGTTTGAAGCTATCAAAGACAAATTGAAAATCAGCAAACGATCACTCTGCAAAGTCTTGGGGCTTCAACAATCTACGCTATTTTACAAGCGCCAACGACATCGCGATGACAACGCCCTAAAAGAAAAAATGCTTGAGATTGCGCAAGCAAAGGTTCGCTATGGCAGACCACGGGTTTCATTTATTCTTCGTGAGCGTATGGGTTTTAAAGATAATCACAAGCGAATTGCTCGAATATACCGAGAGCTGGGATTGCAAATGAATCGACGATCAGGAAAGAAAAAGAGATCAGGCAAACGACTCCTCTTTGTGGCTCCGACGGGACCCAATCAAATTTGGGCCATGGACTTTGTCTCAGACTCTCTAGCGACGGGACGAAGATTTAGAACCCTCAACATCAAAGATTTATTCACACACGAAGCGGTGGCGATTCATGTTGATTTTTCAATTCCGGGCAACCGCGTGGCCGATGTGCTCAACAGACTCAAGACTCAAGGTAAGTGCCCGAAAGCGATCATCGTGGACAACGGTACGGAGTTCACTTCAAAGGCGATGGATGTATGGGCATACCAAAACGGGGTGGAACTGAAATTTATTCAACCTGGCAAACCTATCCAGAATGCATTCATTGAGTCTTTCAACGACAAGTTCCGCAGCGAGTGTTTGAATCTAAACTGGTTTGAATCCATTTTGCATGCAAAAGAGATCATTGAAAGTTGGAGAATCGAGTACAACACGGAACGACCAAACTCAGCGTTGAAAAATAAAACACCAGAAATGTTTGCCAAACAATACGAAGAAAGATTAAGAGAGACTTCTCAACCGTGAGGTTTCAAACACTCCAAAGAAGGGGCCAAGGTCAGCATCGGCAAATGCCTTTGGATCTTTATGGAACTTCCTAGAAATCTTTTCGTAGGTTGAATCGAATTTCAGTGAAAGATCCGCAGTTGTCATCATTGGCGGTGCTTTTTTCTTAGGATCATGAGCATCAGGTATCATGTCCTTTTCTTCGCAATTTTTTGGTCGCCATTGATGAGCGCCAGCAGGACTCTTTACGAGCTCCCATTCGTATTTGAAAAGCATTTCGAAGTAGCCATTATCCCACTTTGTTGGATTTGGCTTCCATGCGCCCTCGATACCACTTGAAGTGGTATGAACGCCTTTGCCGCTTCCAAATTTATTGTTCCAACCTAAACCCATTTCTTCTATGGCAGCTCCTTCGGGTTCTGGACCAACAAGTTTTGGATCTCCTGCTCCATGAGCTTTACCGAATGTGTGACCGCCGGCCACAAGGGCAACGGTTTCCTCATCATTCATAGCCATTCTAGCAAAGGTTTCACGCACGTCTCGGCCCGAGGCAACGGGATCTGGGTTTCCATTTGGGCCCTCTGGATTGACATAAATCAATCCCATTTGAACTGCGGCAAGTGGATTTTCTAATTCACGATCACCGGCATATCGCTTGTCGCCAAGCCATTCGGTTTCAGATCCCCAGTAGATGTCTTCTTCTGGTTCCCAAATGTCAGGTCTTCCACCGGCAAAGCCGAAAGTCTTAAATCCCATAGACTCTAAAGCAACGTTTCCCGCAAGAATCATCAAATCTGCCCACGAGATTTTATTTCCGTATTTCTTTTTAATTGGCCACAATAGGCGCCTTGCTTTATCCAAGTTGACGTTGTCGGGCCAGCTATTTAGTGGAGCAAATCTTTGATTGCCAGTTCCACCGCCGCCACGTCCATCAATCGTTCGATATGTTCCAGCACTGTGCCAAGCCATTCGAATAAAAAGACCTCCATAATGTCCCCAGTCGGCAGGCCACCAGTCCTGAGAGCTGGTCATTAATTTCTTTAGATCTTTTTTTATTGCGGCGTAATCTAATTTTTTAAACTCTTTTGCATAATCAAAAGATGTATCCATTGGATTTGATTTGTCAGAGTGTTGATGAAGTATCTTAAGATTCAATTTTTTTGGCCACCAATCTTTGTTAGATTGAGCCCCCATAGTTGTACGAGCTGTCATCTGGCCCGAAAAAGGGCACTTTGATCCTTGAGACATAGTTCCTCCTGTATTTGATACATTTTTTCGAGAATTGCATTTGGCAACAGGGATTATAGGCTTATTTGGTTCAACATAAAATAAAAACTAATTTATATTACCAACATCTCAGAGATTGCTGCAGGTGAATAAACTCAACGTTAGCCTAGTTGTGGTAAACAACTTGTCTGTCTTTAAGAGCTTAAACATAATTAATAAGATGGAAATTTTGAAATTTAGATCTTTTGTACGTTTGCCATTTCTAGTTCTAATATTTTCTTTTGGCTCAAGTCACGTGCTTGCACAAGCGAAGCAGCCCCTTAACTTTGAGGTCAAAGATGCAGAGCTGAAAATCAAGCCACCTTATTTTTCTTACGATCTTGAATCCACAAAAGGTTTAAAGCTTCAGATGTCTGAAGTAGTATTCGATGATCAATCAGTAAAGCCAAGCCTGCATGGAGATTCATTTAAGTTTGAATGGAATAAGAAGCTGATTCAGGGCGGAGAGCTATCTGTTATCGATAGGATGGGCACTGAAAAGTGGCATCAAGACATCAAAGGCGATGGCAGTTGGAGTATCAAGTTTAAAGAAAGTAAAGATTCTTTAAATTTCAAAGAAGGTGAAAGATATAGGTTTTGCCTAAAGGACTCCAATAAAGAAAAAGAAAGTTACGTCGCACTTTGCTCACGCTGGTATGGCGTAGAAAATAGAAATGGCTCGCTATTTATGGGAGCTATTGCCGGAACAGCGACCCCAAGAGCCATTTATCAACAAGAAGAGGCTAAACTAAAGGGTCGTAAGGAAGTTGGTTTGAATACTCCGGTGCAATTCTTTGCAACCTTGTCGACGGGTGACTCATATGAATTTAGAAGTGAGCCGCAAGAGTTGAAAGTTAAAGACATGAGCTTGGCGGAAGAAGAGGACAAAGTCTATTTGACTGCTGAGCTTCCAGTTCCGGTCAACCACGAGCCTGAAGAAATTAAAGGCGAAAACTATAGTCCATTTGTAAAAGTTGTTGGGTTTGAAAAAACGATCGATGAAAAGTCCGATTACTGGAAGGCGAAAATTCCTATCAAAAACGCAGTGATTTTGCTTCCGGGGTCTAAGGGGGGCGTTTTTGTATACGAGCTAGAAATTAAAGATCCCCCTTCCGAAAAATACCGTCATTTTTTGAACGCCAGAGACTCGACGGGCACTTACAAGCAAAAAGATAAGTTGTTAGTGAAGGACGCGAACGATAGCGAAAAATTATGGGAGTTCGAAAGTCCCGAGAAATTTAAGTACAATCGTAGCTATCTTGAAATCGCTGCTGAAAAATCTGTGCACAAGGCTTACTTGGATGTCTATCGCGGCAGTGCTGGCGAGGCCAGTTTTCGCTTAACAGGGGTGGCGACTTCTGGATCACAGTTTCATATTTTTGCCGAAGGCCACGTCATGTGGTGGATGAACGATATCTTTGGCTCTAATAACTTTCACTTTTCGCGGCAACGCTGGGGAGTCAGTGCGAAATACTTTACCTCTATGACAAAGCTGAAAGAGATTGAAGAGGGTGATGATATGCTGTCGGTTATGCAAGCTGATATTCGCTACCGGTTAACTCCCGGAATCTGGGAGAAAGACGAAACGGTGGGATTGATTGGAGCCTACGAGACAGTCAAGGTAGGACAATTTAAAATTCCCAAAATGGGTGCCGGGGTTTTTTGGGCTCGATCGATGCCTAAGGTCTTTGATGCTTGGTTTTCAAAGTTGCCATATATGAAATATCCTAAGTGGGTAGATATGGAGTTTATAAAATATTTCTCTTTGATGGATGGTGGATATAGCTTAGACGAAGACTATATCATTAACTTTCACGGAAAAGTTTTGTGGACTCCGCGAATCTTTGGAGAAGCTGGATTCGGAATTAAGAACTATTTTGCTCAGAAGAAGTCAGATGACATTCATTTAAAATTGACCACCTTTTATGGAACAGTTGGTCTGGGTATCAATTTCTAATGAAATTAAATTTGAGTTCTTGGGCAACAGTGTTGCTTCTATTGATAAGTTGCAGAGTTGCCGATCTTTGACTCCAGTCGATTTTTATAAGGCCAAAATTTTGTTCGATTAAAGGTTCGTTTAAATAGTGAAAGTCTTTTTCGGCCATTGCAGTGGGCCCACTGAGAGGGCCTACCGTCATATCATATAGGCTGCCGTAATTTTTAAGATCCACTTTTGCAAAAGAGCCGAAGTGGCGATTGCCGCTAACTATAAGTGTGTTTTTAGCTGCTGTGCCTCTAATAAGGTCGAATAGTTTCTGCCGTTGATGAGGAAGAAGTCCCCAGCGATTTTCCGCAGAATTATTGGCACCTACCTGCAAGGGGCTAATGATAATTCTTAGTTCTGCAGGTTTTTTTAATTCAGCAGAGAGCCAACGCCATTGTTTGCTTCCAAGCAACGAAGCGGATGCTTTCCAGTTCTTTTTAAATTCCCCTTTTGAGTCTTCAATCCAAGAAGAAGTATAGAAACGTAAGTCCAGCATAATGACTTGAACGCGACGTCCTTTTGATCCAAATATTATTGCATGTTCTATCCCTTGGGGGCGTCTTTTAGGCTGAAAGCTTTTAATGTAGTCCCAGTATTCAGTGAAATCTTGCCGACTTTGTTCTTTTTCTTGGTAGTTCCTATCGCCAAATCGAATTCCATAATCCAAGTCATCCCAAGTTGCCATAAAGGGAACTTTTGCGCGAAGCGAGCGGTAAGAATCGTTAGCATCTAATTTTTCATATTGTTGATTTAAAGGCTTCTCATCAAGCTTAACACTGCTTACAGAGTTTCCCGCGGCGATGACAAGATCTGGGTTTTGACTTGCGATGTTGGACCAACTTTGGGATTCAGTAAGAACATGATTACAACAAAAGAGCGCGATCGTATTAAGTTCAGACTTAGCAAAAGGCGCTTGAAATGTATTTTTATTGACGTATCGGGGACGATTTTGTTTTTGATAAATTTTTCCAGCAATGGAGTCATCAGGTCTTAAGTCGGTGCTTGTGCAACCAGATAAATGAATAAAAAATGAAAACAGAATTGATAGGAAAATATTTTTTTTCATCGCGACCTCATCAATATCTATTAAAAAGGTCAGCTGTTCCAACCTGCAAGTATTCTCGATTTTTCAGGACCCTCTTGCGTTCATGGATTCTTAATTATTGCTATCAATTAATGAACATCGCCTTATTTTGAAACATCCTGTCGTTAGTCCTAAGACCAAAGAACGAATTAGTCTCGTGTTACTGTTTCGAGCTGGAATGTGAGTGTTACATTATCTAGTTTATAAATTGGGAGCTGTTGTTAAGAAACATTCAAGCCGAGAAGTGTAACATAAATGTTTTGGATTGTTCGGAACTTTTTTAATTTTAGAGACTTGCGCATTCGAGGGACCTTCGGTCTTTTCCTCGTTGCGTTTTTGTCTGTGATCTTAAATGCCTGTTCTTTCAATCTAGATGTATCAACTAGCAGTAAGGCCTCAAAAGTCATTCCCGCTAAATCAATGAGTATCACCAAGCAGCCCCTTGCGACTTACGTGGCTGGCCAGGTCTTTAGTCCTGAGCTCGAAGTCACTTATCTTGATGAAAGCGGCAATATAGACATAGCGGCGAATCGATCAGTTGTCGTTTCATTCCATAATAATCCTACCGGCGCAACGTTGCAGAATACTTTGACCGAGACGCCCGTTGCTGGCGTTATTTCGTTTGATGACTTGAAGGTCAATAAGGTTGGAACTGGATATCGTTTAAAATTCACGACTGATGATGGGCTTCAAGAGATCTCTAACCCATTTGCGATTATTGCTGCTGCGGCAGCTGGGTACGATATAAACAGTGCGCCAATGACTATTCACGCGAACGAATGTTCGTCGTCACCGGTGACATTTAACGTCGTAGATTCATTTGGAAACGAGACCTCACTTGGATCAAGTGCCACAGTGAATTTAGTCTCGTCAAATGTTCAGTTTTATTCAGATGCCAGCTGCTCAAGCGCAATTACGCAGATTTCTTTGAACTCGGGTGACTCTGCAGGTGCATTTTTTGTTTCGTCTAATTTGGCAGGTTCACAAACCTTTTCGGTTTCAGGATCTGCTATGAATTCAGACAGCCAGGTCTTAACGGTGCTGCCTGCTGCGGCCGGAAAATTGGCTATAACAACCAGTCCGTACAATTTGGTCGCGGGTACTTGTTCCGGCGCAGTCGTCGTACAATCACGAGATCTTTTTAATAATATAAATGCTGTAACTACAGATACGACTGTTTCATTAGCTGGAACGGGCTTAACTTTTTATCTTGATTCTGCATGTTCAACGTCTGCAGTTTCCACTGTCATTTTGGCCAATGGCACTTCGAATTCGACTTTTTACTTCCGAGGTACAACCGCAGGCTCTATTCCTTTGGTGGCTTCTGCAACCAGCTTTATTGCCGCTACTCAAAATCAGACAATTACAAGTAATGTTGCCACTCAATTAGCATTTAAGACTCAGCCAACGGATACTGTTGCGGGCGTGGCAATAAGTCCGTCGATAGAAGTTAGTCTTTTGGATCAATATGGAAACATAGCAGGCTCATCGATTAAAACTATTTCTGTCGAGATCGGCAACAATCCATCTGCTACGGCAACGATAGTGGGTGGCAACAAAAATAAATCAACAACAAATGGGGTTGCTGTCTTTGACGGAACTGATGCAATTGCAATTCAAAAAGCAGATGTCGGATACACCCTGAAGGCCAGTGCTCCAGGTTTAACGACTGTATATAGTAACGCTTTTGACATATTAGGGGCAGCGATATCGACGTTGGAATTTACAACGGGGTCGCAAACTTTAACGGCCGGAGATTGCTCGTCAGTTGTAAATGTTATCGGTAAAGACCAGTTTGGGAACTTGGCTCGCGCGAGTCAGGCCACTGTATTAAGCGTAGTAGGTACTGGGCTTTCAATATATTCGGATAGTTCTTGTGCAAGCTCAGTGTCAAATGTCTCGATCGCCTCGGGCAATAACACTGTGAGTTTTTATTTTAAAGGAATAGTCGCTGGAAATCCGATCGTAAAAACGGTCTCGGTCGTTTCTGGGGATGCCGCAACTGCAGTCTCTCAGAACCATAGAATCAATCCTGCGGCGCCACAAAGTGTTTCATTCATTTCAGCAGTTCAAACAACAGAAGCAGGATTTTGTTCGGCTAAAGTAGAAATAAAGGTTGGCGATATCTACGGAAACCCGGTTCCTCCTGTTGCGGATTCGACGTTAGCCTTAAGTGCCAGCGACGGAGCAACAGTTTTCTATTCAGACGCATCCTGCACTGCGGGTAATGAGATCACCAGTGTTCAACTTTTATCGGGTGCCAATTACGGCAACTTCTATTATCGCTCTACAAAAAGTGGAACAGATACCATAACTGTTTCGGGTAGCGCAGACTTCGGAGCTGGAAGTACGGCGGTTACTGGTTCTCAAGCAAATACAGTGATTCACACGACTCCTGATCATCTTGAATTTGAAACGCAGCCAGCGCTAAATACACTCGCTGGTGCTTCATTTGCGAGTTCAGTTCGTGTCGCAGCCAAAGATATCTATGGCAATATTTGTACAAGTTATTCTACTGGAATTACGGTTGATATTCAGAATAATCCTCCTGGGGATGGGGCCATTGTTGGAGGAGCGAAGACAGTTACACCCTCAGCTGGAGTTGCTGCTTTTTCGGGAAGCAACGATATCATAATTTACAAGGCTGCAAATGGTTACAGTCTGTCTGCGACATCTGGAGCATTACCAGCGATAACTAGTAATGCCTTTAATATTCTTGTTGGACCGGCAACAAAGTATCGCTATACCGCTAATCCTGTAGATACGAAGGCAGGCTATTGCTCGTCAGCAGCAGTGGTGATTCAAACTGAAGATGCTTATGGAAATATTTCTGCTGTCAGTGGTGCAAAGGCCATAACTTACAGTTCAAATCCAAGTGGCACCGGTGGTGTTGAATTTTTTAGTGATGCTTCTTGTACTATGGCCGCACCTGCTTCGATTGCAGACTCAAGTTCGACGGTACAATTTTATTTCAAACCTAAGACATCTGGTGCAAATACGATCACGGTTCAACCAAGTGGTATTGATTGTGACACATTAAGAGGATGTTCAACAACCAATTCAAAATCCTTCAACGTCGATCCGGATGAGCCGTATGCTTTGGCCTTTTCTACGGCACCTTTAGTAAGTCCAAATCAGGTTGAAGCGGGCTCTTGCTCTCCGGCAATTGGTTTACGGGCCACCGACCAGTTTGGTAATACGACAGTTTTGTCAGCAGACCAAATAGTTCAGCTGACTCCATCAAGTGGTAGCTTATACGCGGATTCGTCCTGTGCGACAGCTATCGATAATGGGGTCAACCCACTTAAAATCACTTCAGGATCGTCTAGCGCACAGTTCTACTTTATGTCTACCACGACAGGTGGTGGTCAGCACACGACCACGGCAGAATCAACTTTTTCTGGCACGTTTGCCGGTGGATTAAGTTCTCCGCATGTATCTACTGTTGCGCAAGTCAATGCAATGAAGGCGGCTCCGCCAGATCGATTTCATATTCTGCAACAACCAGGGACTACGATCGCTGGTCAAACAGTTGTTGGACCGTTCACTGCTGAATTGCGTGATAGATTTAATAATCCTGCCAGTACTTCAACAGCAAAGACCTATGTAAATATCGGAAGCTATTCAGTTGCTAGCCGCCCAACTCTGTATGGTGGGGCGGGCCTGACTGCTGGTCCTAATACACCAACCAATCCACCGACTAAGACGTACTTTCCAGACCCACCTGTGCAGTCATTTTGGAGCTTTGCTGTTGGTGGACAGCTGATATATTCAGGAAGCATTGGGTTGAATATTCAAAAAGTCGGAACTTATTCTTTGCGATTAAGTGCGCTAGGGATTGATTATAATGCCAGTACTTCCGAAAGTGCCTCGTTTGATGTTATCAATGCAAGTCCGTCAAAACTTGTATATCTAAGCTCGTCTCAGACACTCGTGGCTGGAGCTTGCTCGGGCCAAGTGAGTGTTCAGTCCCAAGATATCTATTCAAATACAGCTGCACTTCTTTCAAATACTACAGTCACGCCAAGTGGGACAGGGATGACATTCTACTCCGATTCGAGTTGCTCGACTCCGATCAGCGATGTCACAATTGCTAGTGGTACGCATTCAGCCACCTTCTATTTCAAAGCAACAGTATCAGGAACTCAGTCTCTATTGGTTCAAGCTTCTGGTGGGGATACTCTAACGCAGGCCTCTCAAAACCAAACTATCAATCCAGATGTGCCCCAATCTTTGGCGTTGACCACTCCGGCTCGGACTACTGCCGCTGGTGCATGTTCAGCGGTACTAACTGTAAATTCTCGGGATCAATTCGGAAATAATTCTCCGGTGAGTTCGGCGGCCGTTTTGACGATTTCACAAGTTGGAACTCCAGGGGCCTCGAGTCTTCAGTTTTACTCGGACGCTGCTTGCTCTAGCTCGATCAGCTCGGTTTCTCTGGCGTCAGGAAGTTTTACATCGTCTTTTTATGCCAAAGGCACAGTCGCTGGAAGTATTTTAATTCGCTTGACCCCCGACTTCAACGCAAGTGGATATGTCGAGCAAACCGAGCTTATAGTGCCTGCGGCGTTGGCAAATATTGCATTTATTAGTAATGGCAATCAAACTTTGACAGCTGGAGATTGCTCGAGTCTCGTTACGATCGAGCTTCGAGACGCTTACGGAAACCCGAAAAATGGTGCGCCAACATCGGTGAAATTTGATACTTCACAGGCCGGTTTTCAGTTTTATTCTGATGCAAGTTGTACGACGGCCATAAATTCGTCTACTGGAATTTCGATTGGAACTGGCGATACGCAGGGAAGCTTTTACTTCCGCAGCACAGTCTCTGGCCTTCGTGATTTAACAGTTTCAGTATCTAGTCCTGCTGTCTCGAACTCGGCGACTCAGACCATAGATCCTGCTGGATTCAATCGTTTTGGTTTTACAAATGGAACGAATTCTATAACTTCTTTGTCTGTTACCGCTGGCGCCTGCACTCGGATCGTTGTGCAAGCTCAAGATGAGTTTGGTAATATTGTGGATTCAAACATAAGTTCACAAAGAATTGTTATCGAAGGTTCTAGTTCTGATAGCTTATTTTACTCTGCAGCAGGTTGTGGAGCCGGTAATGAGTTGCCTTTGACTTCTGCCGGTGATGCAAATCACCCCAGTCAGCCCTATATCACTATCACCGCAGCAAAAGAATCAGATTTCTATTTAAAAAATATTGTGAAGGGAAATTCAACATTAACTGCACGCCATTTTGATGTTACTTATCCTGCTTCATTAAATCTGACCGTGAATCCAGAGGCACCTGTTAAACTTGCTTTTGATCCAAGTTTAATTCAATCGATTGCGGGGGCGGCTCTTCGCGCAACAGGGCCTGCCACAGTAAAAGTTAATATCTTAGATCAATTTAACAATATCACGGGATCCATAGCCAGCGTGACCGTCGATATGGAGGCCACAAATCCAAATAATAGTGGTGTGTCACTATTAGGTACAAAAACTGCGAGTGCTGTTGCTGGCACGTCGTCGTTTGCCACAGTGAACATTACAAAAGCTGGTACGGGTTATTCTCTTCGGGCGACCTCGACAGGTTTAACCGCGGCCGTATCAAATCTATTTGATGTCGTAGCTGCAGGACCCACTCAGATTTCAATATCGTCGCCGGCTCAGACTGTGATCGCGGGCCAGTGTTCCGGTGCTTCGACCGTTACCCTGTTAGATCCTTTTGGAAATCCAGCAAATGCATCAGGGAATTTAGGCATAAACCTAACTGGCACCAATATGACATTTTATTCAGATGCTGGATGTACATCTCCACTGAGTGGGTCTGAGTTAATTATTGCTGACGGTACCAGCTCTGGAAACTTTTACTTCATTCCAACTTTGAGCGGGGCTATAAATATTTCGGCGGATCGTACTGTAGCTCCTGTTTTAACGGGCGCAACTCAGTCACAGACCGTACAGCCGGGAGTTGGCAGTCAGTTAGGCTTTGGCAATCCAGTTCGGAATAATATAACGGCTGGAGTTTGTGCTGGATCAGGCAAGGCTTTAGAAATTGAAGTCCAGGATCAGTTTGGAAATAGAACGACAAACAGTACGGGTGCTTCACTTACAATTCAAACCAGTGGCTTGGGTGCTTTCACTAGAATCTATTCAGATTCTTCCTGCCTGACAGAAATTTCTAAGAACGGTTCTAATTATGAATTTAGTATCGCGAACAATGCACAAGGCGTGAGTGTTTACGTGAAAGATTCTGAGGCTCATACATTATCTTTCAGCGTGGTAGCTTCCGAGCAGCCTTGGAATAGTTCTCAAAATGTCACTATAGTTCCTGGTGTGGCGTCTAAGCTTGCTTACATAAGTCCTGCACAAACTGGAGTTGTTGCAGGAACATGCTCGGCAGCTGTTTCAATTCAGTCTCAGGATGCCAATGGAAACCCATCTGTGGTTAGCTCTGATAAGACTGTTACATTAAGTTCTGATGCTTCTGTAGTTTACTATTCAGATTCAGGATGTAGTTCACCGATTTCAAATATTCAGATATTAAATGGAACCCATTCGGCAACGTTTTACTTCCGAACGACCTTGGCTGGAAGTCATGATATCACTGTCGCCACGGCAGGTTTGACTTCGGCGATGCAGACAGAAGTTGTAACTTTCGCTGCCGTGAATAAATTAGGATTTTATCAACAGCCCACAAATACGATTGCAGGAAATGCGATAGCTCCGGCAGTAAGAGTCGATGCCCTCGATCAATTTGGTAATATAGTGACTTCATTTTCAGGTAATATCGATATTGCAAAGGCAGCAACTCCTGCAACGGGAACTCTTTCGGGAACATTAAGTATCACTGCTTCCGCAGGGAATGCTTCGTTTTCAGATTTAAGCATCGAAATTGCAAATACAGGTTATACTCTAGTTGCGACAAGTTCAGGCTTAATTTCGGCGACGAGCAATGTATTTAGTATTCTTTCTGCAGCGCCAAATTCATTATATTTTGCAAGTTCGGCACAGACGCTGGATGTAAAGAACTGTTCTGATCAAGTATCTATTGGTGTAAAAGATATTTTTGGGAACACAGCGACGGCGACATCTAGTACTTCTATAGGCTTGGTCGGTGATGGCGTCACGTTTTATTCAGATTCCTCATGCTCTACTATTATTACTTCGTCCACTATTTTATCTGGACAAACTCAAACACATTTTTGGTTTAAGCCAACAAAGTCGGGAAATATTGCAATTGTCGGAACCTCGGCAGGTTTGACTCAGGCCTCGCAAAATCAAACCGTAGTGCCTGGTGTTCCTGCTAAACTTGCCATGGTTAGTAGTCCGCAGACGGTAAGATCGGGTGAGTGTTCCGGCGCCGTTACTTTACAATCTCAAGATGCCGATGGTAACGAAACTGCCGCAACGTCAGATATCGCAGCGACTTTACTTGGAAGTAACTTTACGTTCTATTCTGACTCGAGCTGTACGACGACTGTTAGCTCGACTACAATAGCTAATGGCACTACAAGTAAACAATTTTGGTTTAAAGGTTCTTCCCTAGGTACTAGCACAATGATGGCAGTCGCATCAGGACTTGCTCCAAATGCGACCCAAGATCAAGAAATAATCCCTGGTTATGGAGCAACCTTAGATTTTATAACGGCTTCCCAAAATCTATTAACAAACGAATGTTCGGCATTAACCTCGTTTAGAATTCTTGATATAAATGGAAATGAAACAAGTCTTACTTCTCCAGTAGTCGTCGACTTGACTCCAACTTTAGGCGTACTTTTTTACTCTGATTCAGGCTGCACAAATTCCATTAATTCAGTCACTGTAAATCCGAATACTCCTACGTCAGGGAAATCAATCGGCTCTTTCTATTTCAAGACAGGATCCACCGCCGGTAATGCGTCGACAAAAGTAGAAGTGTACTCAACAAATTCAGTTGATGCAGACAGGTTTAAAAGAACGGGAGCTGATGATACACTTGTGCATAATGTGACACCTCGAGCTCCGAGTCAGTTGAATATGGTCGGAAATGGTCAAACAATTCGGGTCAATTCTTGTTCGGCTGCGATAACTGTACAAACCATAGATAGCTCTAATAATATTTCTCCGGTCACAACTTCTACGGTGCTTACTCTTTCTTCAAGCCATACCGTGACATATTATTCAGATTCAAATTGTACAAATTCAATTCCGTCTGCTCAGCTGACCTTGGGTGTAGGTCAAAGCTCAGCAACTTTCTATTTTAAAACATTCGTCTCTAGTACTATCCATATTAATGCATCGGCCAATGTTGAAGGCACAGCAGATACTGATGGAGATGATTTTATAATTAATCCAGCTTCTGCATCGAAGTTGGTATTTACAACAAATCCGGCAGACTCGAACCCGGTACTTAAGGTTGATAGCTGTTTAGGAATATACAATACCGAGCTTCGTGATCGCTTTGGAAATATTGCAGAGGCCGATGTTGATTATGATTTGGTACTTAGTAGCGCCAATGCGAAGTATTATAGAGACTCCAGCTGTACTGATGAAATATCTTCCTATCCTCCACTGAGAGATCGCATTTTAAAGATTCCGCAAGGCTCTTCTAGCTTGCCTGCCTTCTATATGAAAACAACTCAGATTGGCGCAGATAATACAGTCATTTCTTCGAATGCCGGTCTTGAAAATGCTTTGCACACATTTATCGTGTTCCCAGCTATTGCTAGCAAGCTGTCCTTTATCACCGAGCCCAAATCTTTAAGAGCAGGGAGTTGTTCTGAAATTATTCAATTTAAGACGACAGACCACTTGGGATTTGAAACGGGGCCGGATGGTGGCCTGACGGTTGATTTGACTTTTTCGCCGTCGCCGTTGCCAGCAGAACTAGCCAGTGGAGTTTATGCTTTTTATTCAGATTCGGGATGCTCGGCGGCTATCGATCATGTGACGATTCCAGATGGTCAGTCGCGGTCCTCTTTTTACGTAAAAGTGAAAAAATCCGGCTTAGTAAATATTCATATGGATGCTACCGATGTAAATGCGGACCCCGATATTGTATTTCCTACCGCCAGCCAACTATTGAATATCGAACCTGCGCCGGCAGTTAAGTTTGAATTGACTCGATTTGCCTCAAAGATTCCAACGAACTTATGTTCTTCAGGATTTGCTATTGATTTCCTTGATACATACGGCAACGTGAGTCCACTTGGTGGAAGCTCATCACAGATAAATCTTGGTTCTAATGCTGGGGACCTGACGTTCTATTCAGATAAGGATTGTTTCAACCAGATTTTAAGTCCGTACTGGATGGGGGGAACAACCGCATTCTACGTAAAGAAGGCGACTCCTGGTGTAGTTAATATCAGTATGCACAATCCGCATATCCCATTTACAGCTAACAAATCTGTAGAAGTAACAAATGCTAATATTGATAAAGTAGAGTTTACTTCACCTGTTCGCCGGATCGGATATAACTTCTGTTCTCCGGGGTCGACAATTGAATATCAAGATTCCAGTGGTGTCGCAAAGATTGTGAGCGAACCAGGAGGAATTGATGTTAAGTTAACGGCTCCGTATACCTATTTCTATACTTCATCGAATTGTGATCCATCGACTGTAGTTCAGAAAGTAAATATTCCTAACGGCAGCAGTACTGCAACCTTCTACTACAAAGCTGCTCAGTATGTTGGACAGTCAGGATTTCCGGTGACGGTGAATCTAAATCAAATCAATTTGACGGCAGATGGGATCGCGGGCGGCTCGCAAGGATACCAAATCCTGCATTTTGACTCGGCGGCTCCATCTAATAAAAGTGAAATGCCTCGTACTGTACTTTTGGGCGCTTGTACTGCAGTTGATGCTAAATATAGCGATCCCAATTTTGCCTATGATCTGAGTATTTCTGTGACTTCGAGTCCCAATTTAGAGCTTTATTCTGACAGCAACTGCAGTACTCCGTTGGTGAATCCAATGACTGTCGTTGATGGCGGTTCATCCAGCGGTTCTGTTTCTCTGGGTGTCTTCTATATCAAGGCCACTTCGGCCGCAAATGCTTGGTATAGATTTTCAGAGCCACATTTGAACTCTGAAGATATTTCAGTTTCGGTAAAAGACCTTCAATTGAAAATTAACGGTAACTCTTCAATTGGGCTGACGGCTGGTTCATGCCAGGTTGTGACCGCACAGATTCAAGATCACACCGGTGCACCTTGGGACGTTCAATCGGCTGACTTGAATATTCCATTTACTCTGGTCCCTCCTCCTATTAACAATTATATCTTCTACGTGGCGGCTTATTCAGACGCTACTTGTACGACCCCTTTAAATACAATTAAGATTCCGGTTGGACAAAACTCAAAGTCTTTCTACTTAAAAGGATCGGTTGCTCCAAACTCAGGATCTTTAGTTACTCAAAGTACAAATTCAAGGTTTGCGAATATTTCAAAGAGCATTGGGGTTTCTGCAGATGCGCCGACGAAGTTAGTCCTGGACTCTACGATGTTTGATTCCGTGATTTTGGGGACTTGCTCTCCTGTTATGGAATTTAGATCTATTGATTCCTACGGAAATATTTCGGCTGTGCCTTCTAATACAACCATTAATTTGTCGGCTCAAGAGTTGGACATCTATGGCTTTCCTGCCGGATCTTCATTCCCGAAATCTGGAGTCTTCTTTTATTCGGACGCCTCTTGTACTTCTCCAGTTACGTCAGTTCAAATATCTGCGGGACAAAGTTTAAGTTCAAAAGCCTACTTTAAGACAAATTTTGGTCGGCAACAGTTTGCCATCGTTGCGGAATCATCAGTAGGTAATACCTCTTTAATTATGTCTTCGGCAATTGATCGACTTGCATTTTCTGGGCTTCCGACATCTCCGTCTGAAAATGCTTATACTTGCCGCGCCTTTACGATACAACATCAAGAGATTGGCGCGGGAACTGCCATCGATCCAGAAAAGACAATCCGGGTGACCGTGACAACATTTGATGGATATTCCTCAACGGGAGTTCCATTAACAAGTCCGTATGTTAACTTTTATCGAAATTCAGATTGTTCAGATGCAGGAGCTTCGGCGATTTACGAGACCATTGTTCCTCTGCCAGGAACGCCAACCCAAGCAGCGATCGAAGCTAACGTTACCAAAACATATTATATGATATCGAAGACTCTAGCTCCGGTTCGAATGAGAGTGACTTCTCCTGGTCGAGCCTCTTCGGATATCCTTGTTAGCTCGACGGTTCCTTCAGATGCTAAAGTGGCATTTAGGGAAGGTCTAGAGTCCATTGAAGCTGGAATCTGCTCGGGCGATCCTCGCTATGTTACTTTTTCGATAGATCCACGAGTTGAACCAGTTTATCGCGGTAGATTAGAATTAGGGTTAAGAACTTCAGATGCATCGGGAGCGCGAATTATTTATGGTGGTAATAATACTCGCTTAGATGTGCTTTCAGCTAATCTTAAGTTCTACTCGGACTCTTCGTGTGCAACAGAAGTAAGTAGTGTCTCAATTGCGGCTAATAAAGAAATTTCTGCTCCTTACTACTTTAAGTCGACCAAGGCAGGTCCTAATGAAGCTTCGGCTTTGGGGCAAGTTGGCGGCGATGCATTTGGAGTTAGTGGTCGTGCTTTCTACAATATTGGGGCGGGTCCGGTATACCAAATCGGTTTTGGTTCTGATCCACAAACAATCAGAGCTGGCGATTGTTCTGAAGATTTAGTTTTGCAAGTTCAAGATAGATACGGCAATGAAAAGTCTGATAAGATTGAAAACGAAGTATCTTTTGTATATCCAGCTGGATTTACACTTTATTCAGATAATTCTTGTTCGACGAATATTGCAACGACATTTATTCCTGCAAATCAAAGCCGCAAAAAAGTTTGGTTTAGACATTCTACGGCAGGTTCTGCGACTATTTCTCCGTTGCCAGTTCGGCAATTAGAATCAGTTCCTCAGACACAGAGAATTCTAAGTGGTGCAGCCGCGTTCCTTCGATTTGCGACTGCTCCAAAGACAGTTCCTAAAGGCGAGTGCTCAAGCGCTTTGACTATGCAAGTACAGGATTTGGGCGGGAATGCAGTCAATGTTGGGACTGATACAGTTGTCGACTTAACGGGCGAATCTGGATCGGGAATGGTTTTCTTCTTAGATAGTGATTGCAAAAAATCTTCGGAAGTAACTTCAATTACAATTCCATCAGGAGCAAATTCTAAAGACTTCTACTTCATGAGCTTTAAAGAAGGTACAACTTTAATTACTGGAAAGAATTTGGATTTTGTGGATGCTAAACAAAATCAGAATATTGTTGCTGGACTACCTACGAAGCTAGCCTTCAATACGTTGCCATTTAATACCTTTGCTGGGGTTTGCTCTAACGGAGTAAAAGTGATTGTTGCAGACGCTTATGGTTCGCAGAGCGCTTCTGCGACGAACACGACCTTAAGCTTAATAGGTGATAACACAACATTCTATTCGGATCGATTCTGTACATCCAGTATTAGCACTTTGAATTTAAATATTGGCGATCAAAATAAAACCTTTTATTTCAAACGAACTCAGGCCGGGGAATTTGATTTAAAAGTAGCAGATAATGCATTAGGTACATTGGCTCCAGCAATTCAGACTCAAACTATAAAGCCTATGATCATGAGTGCGCTCAAGTTTTTAACAGAGCCCGCAAGTGTTGCTGTTGGTCGTTGTTCGCCGATGACTAAAGTTGGTGTTATTGATCAATACGGAAACGAAACTAAGGTGACAGAAAGATCCTCAGTATTAATGTCATTTGCTGGTTCGAATATTCAATTCTATTCAGATCAACAATGTTCGGTCGTTATTCCTGGAAATCAGATAAATTTAACTGAAAATAAAGAATATGCTGAATTCTATTTTGGATCAAATCAAGTGGGGTCAAGACCTATCGATGTGACCAATAACAAAAATTTGGATAATACCTCGCAGACTCAGACCTTTACTTCTGGTGCATCGACAAAATTGGGATTCTCGACACCGGCCCGTAGTGTGCCTGCCGGGGGATGCTCTGCAGTTATTACTGTTGTGACCCGCGATGATTATAATTACGAAACAAATGCAGGACAGAACTATTTAATCAATCTAACACCGCCATCAGGCGCTGCCTTCTACTCGGATTCTTCTTGCTCTGTGGGCAACGAAATTTCAACAACTTCGATTCTGTCAGGAACAAGTCAAGTCAATGTTTACCTGAAAGTGGGTTCAAGTCTTGGCAACTTTACGATTGGTGTAGATGCGGCGGGTTTGACATCACAAACTCAAAATCTGAGTGTAGTAGGGGCGGCTCCTTCAAGGCTGGTTTTCACTTCTGCTGCTAAAACAGGTGTCGTCATTGAAACGTGTTCGAGTAAGGTTGATTTTGGATTCCAAGACGCTTTTGGAAATGCGACCAAAACAATATCTTCGACAAACGTAAGCTTGAGCTCAACTGGAGCGAGCTTCTATTCGGACATCGGCTGTACTGTTCCTGTCTCGAATATCACAGTGGCTGGCAATCAAACATCAGGCAGCTTTTACTTTAAGCCTACTCAGGTAGGAAGCGTTCCTGTTGAAGTCAATGCCACGGGACTTGCTGGCGACATTCAATATGAAAATGCAACAGCCGGCACGCCGGTTAAATTGGTGTTCTCTTCGACATCGCAAACTTTTGTTGCCGGAAATTGTCGAGTGGCTACGGTTCAAACTCAAGATGCTTTAGATAATCCTGCTTCTTCAGCATCAGGAAGAACAATTGCATTAGCGTCGTCCGGATCGACAGCGACCTTCTATTCTTCGTTAGATTGTTCTGGTGGTTCATCTAGTACTGTTAATTTAGCGTCGGGAAGCAGCTCTGTACAATTCTCCTTCATGATTACTCAAAGTGGTACTTCGAATTTTACTGCTAGCTCGTCGGGATTGGCTCAGGCTCTTCAGTCGCAAACGATTCTTCCAGCGACACCTGCAAAGTTAGCGTTTACGAGCCCAAGTAGGACCGTAGTTGCTGGAATATGTTCTTCGAATGTAACGATTCAAAGCCAAGATACATTTTCGAATCCTTCAGCCGTTGGCTCAAATACTTCAGTAAGTTTAACTGGATCTGATTTACAGTTTTATTCAGACTCATCGTGCTCGTCCGCAATTGCTTCTGTTCAGATTGCAAATGGCACTCACAGTGCGACTTTATATTTTAAGTCCACGGTCTCGGGAGTTAAGAATTTGTCGATTGCAGGTGGTTCATTGACGGCCGCGAATCAAAATCAAACGATAAACAGCGCTTCAATTGAAAAATTAGCTTTTATTAATAGTCCATTAAGTCTTAATGCAGGTAATTGCGGATTACTTAATATGCAATTCCAGGACTCCTTCGGAAATGCCTCGGATGTAGGTGCATCGACTTTGGTGACATACCAACTATCTGGAATTACTTCGTCTGTTTACTCGGATTCGGGTTGTACAAATGCGATTTCAAATCAAAACGTGTCTTCAGGAAATTCATTTAATGCCTACTTTAAATCGAATCTTTCGGGATCTGCGACTTTGCGAATTTCTGCTCCTGGAATCACTTTTGCTGATCAGACAGAAGTGGTTGCCGCTGGAGCGCCAAACAAATTGGCTTTTACAACGGCCTCATTGACGGTGAACTCGGGGCAATGTTCCGGCGCTGTTGGGCCTGTCACTGTGCAAGTTCAGGATCTTTTGGGCAATTCATCAGGAGTTGCTAGTGCATCAAGCTTCATATTATCCGGTGCCGGCTATACATTCTATAGCGATGCATCTTGTACAAATACTATTAGTACGATTAATATTTCTGCTGGTGCGCATACTGCAAGCTTCTATTTCAAAAAATTGTCTGCAGGAAGTGCGAATTTAACGGTAGGAATGACTGGATTTTCCTCGGTGAATCAATCTCAAACTGTTAATCCATTAGCAATTAGCAAGTTGGGCATGAGTACTCCGACTCAGACAATACCTTCCGCGCAGTGTTCATCCGTAATCGTGCAGACTCAAGATGCCAATGGAAATGCCGTCGCCAGAGGTGCTAATACAAATGTCAACTTAGCTGTTATCTCTGGAACGCTATCTATTTATTCAGATGCCGCATGTAGTACGAATGTTTCGAGTCTGGTGATTCCTTCAGGTTCCGCAAGCGCTTCTCCTGTTTATGTTAAATCAAATACAAGTGGTACTGCCATTCTCAGAGCCTCCGATGCGGATAGTGTTTTAGGCAATGGCTCTCAGACAATTACTATTAGTTCAGGGGCAGCAACTGCAATTGCATTTGTCTCTTCTGGATTCAGCACGACTGTGGGGACATGCTCTGCGCAAGTAACGATTCAGACTCGCGATTCATTTGGCAATCCTTCGATTCTTGCTGCATCGAAAACTATCAATCTTTCGGCTCTACCAACGGTTACACCAAGTTCTGACGGTTTATTGTTCTATTCAGATGTTGGATGTACATCCCAAATTACGTCCATAAATATTTCGGCTGGTGCGAGTTCGGGCTCTTTCTATTATAAAGCTTTAAAAGCTAACGCTTATACTGTATCTGCAGCGACATCTGGATTTACTACTATTCAACAAATTCATAATTTAAATTCAGCAGCGATGAATTCGTTGGCGGTCGTTGCTGGTGGTGTACAAAGTGCATTGCCTGCGGGGGCTTGTTCTTCTGCGGTCTATCTTGAGGGACGCGACGCTTATAGCAACCTTGCTAAACCGTCTAGTAACTCAACCTTTAATCTTTCAGGGACAAATCTGAACTTCTTCTCTGATTCAGGGTGTTCATCTGCAATTTCCAGTTTCAATATTTTGACTTCAGGTAGCTCGGCGACATTTTACTACCGAAGCACCGTTGTTGGTTCTTATACAATTAATATAACGGGGCCATTCTCGGCAACAGCCTCTACGACAATAGTTCCAGGAACTCCGAATACACTTGAAGTTGGCTCTGCAATTTCGGCAATTCGAACTGGAATGTGTTCTACCGCTATGACTGTAAGAAGTAAGGATAGCTATGGTCACTACTCTAATTTGGCCTCGGCTCAGACAGTATTATTGCAAACAGCTCCAAGTGCTGGGCAGTTGTATTCCGACTTTGGCTGCCTAAATGCGCTTAGTGGAGGACAAGTTACGATTAATGCGGGTTCATCTACCTCGCAAGTTTTTTACTTCAAACAAGGTTCTGCGCAAACAACCTCACTTAATGCGAGTCTAGCAGGATTTGCGGATGCGAATATTTCAATTAACGTCTCTAGTGCTGGGCCAGCCATTAATATCTATGATCATCCTGCAGGGAACCTATATACTTCGGGGGCCTCGTTTGACTATGGGCTTGCTACCATAGATACCGAGCGCTCGTTCTATGTTAAAAATGACGGTAATGTCGTATCGGGTCAGCTTTCAATTCAGTTGCTGGCTGATTTATTGAATCCTGCGGGTGTCGGATCTGCAACGATGTGGGCACTGAAGACAGATATGTGTTCGGGGCAGACTTTGACTCCAGGCTCTAGTTGTTTAGTTACCATTGAGTTCAAAGCATTGACGGGCTCTAAGCCGTCAGGTGACTTCTACTATTCAAATTTAAAAGTGCAGTCAAATGCAACAGCGGCTGGCTCTGCCACAGTAGACCTTCGTCTTTTCGGAATTAAGCAGTAGATTTGACTTCAATCCGCATTTCCTTGAAAATAGAACTATGAAAAGAAATTCTAAAATATTAATTAGCTTAATTGTGATTGTCTTCCTGGGTGGTTTGTATGGGGGCTATCGTTATTACGAAGCCAACAAATTCTATTATGCTCCAAGAAATGAGTCTAATTTATTTGCGTTAGGTCAGATAGAGGCAAGCAAGGGAAGGCACAGCGAAGCCGTTAAAATATTTCAAGAAATGCTTAGTAAAGATCCAAAGCACGCTATTGCCATGAAATTTATGATCGAAAGCATGCTAAAGCTAGAGGATCGTTCTAACATCTTTCCAAGTTTGGATAAGCTTATTGATTTAGAGCCTACAAAGGAAAATTTGGAGTTTGCAGCCTCGGTGAGTCTTCAGCTGCAGGATAAAGCTCGTTCTGACGAATATTTAAAGAAAGCTTCCGAGATAAATCACAAATGAGTCAAGACGGTAAAGACAATTCAGGTGTTAAATCAATTCAGTTAATAATTAAGAGCAGAGTTGCAAAAATCGGCGATGATTTCAGTGTACAAAGAGTCTTACCATTTCGTGCTAAAAGAATGGTTGGGCCTTTTTGTTTCTTGGATCATATGGGTCCACATACCTTAAAGGTATCAAAAAATGCTGATGTTCTGGCTCATCCACATATTGGATTGTCTACGTTGACATATTTGTTTTCGGGAAGAATTCTTCACAAAGATAGTATTGGTTCAGTTCAGGAGATAAAGGCTGGAGAAGTCAATTGGATGACTGCAGGCAAGGGTATATCTCATGCCGAATTGATTCCTAATGAATTTATACAGCAGGATCCAGTATTGCATGGCCTTCAAGCTTGGATTGCATTACCAAAAGATAAAGAAGAATGTGAACCCCGTTTTGAACACTATTCGATATCAGATATTCCTGTTTTGAATAAAGATGGCGTTGAGCTTACGGTGATTGCTGGCTCTATATTAGGATTAGAGTCAAAAGTAAGAATAAGCTCGCCATTATTGTATATTAAAATAGCTGCAGATAAGAATTCAAACTTTGTTCTTCCTAAAGGTACCTTTGAGTTGGCATTGTATGTAGTTCAGGGATCTGTCGGTATCGGCGAGGAGATATTGACGGCAGGTCAGATGGGTGTTCTGGATTCTACTAATGAAATTGACATCAAACACACCGAGCCGGCTCTTTATGTCATATTCGGCGGAGAGTCCTTTCCAGAACCTCGATATATTGATTGGAATCTGGTTTCATCTGATAAAGAAATTTTGCAGCGCTCAAAAAAGATGTGGGTAGATAAAACCTTTCCTATGGTGCCGGGAGAGGTCAAGTTTGTTCCTTGGCCTGACTAAGATTGTTAGGATATAAGCAGCAAATGCAGAGTCGTTTCACTCAAGATGTTATTCAAGTGGTTTCGCGGATTCCCAAAGGAAAAGTTGCCACCTATAAGCAGATAGCTGAAATTTGCGGGAAGGCCCATGGTTCGCGTGGGGTTTCATGGATTCTTCATACGTCTTCAACAAAGCATAAGCTTCCTTGGCATCGAGTAATCAATTCGAAGGGTATGATTTCTTTTGAAAAGGGTAGTCATAATTATCGAAAGCAAAGAAAGTTACTAGAAGCTGAAGGGGTCGTTTTAAATTCAATAGGTGTGGTTGATTTACAAGTCTACCGATGGAAAAAGTCCGCAAAGAAAGCAGCAGTGAAAAATTCTTCTGAAATAAAAATGTTTAGAGACTAGGTATGAAGATTTCAAGAATTTTTCACGCTGGATATATTTTTGAAGCAGATGGAGTGCGAATTCTATTTGATCCCATCTTAGAGACTCCATTTAGTTTTAATTGTTATGCGAATCCCGATGTTTCTATTGATTTAGAAAGATTCAAATTGCAAGGATTTGATGCAGTCTTCATTAGCCATTTTCATGACGATCACTTTTCTTTAGAGAGTTTACAGCATTTAGATTCAAAAGTTCCAATCTATATTTTTTGTTCAGGAGATCTCCATGAGATTCTTTTACGGGAATTGGGTTTCGTAAATGTAAAGACCATTAAAGTGGGTGATTTTATTGATCTTGGCGGATTGAGGATTCGTGTTTGGCCTGCTTTGGAAGTAGAAGTCGATTCAATTTTTGAAATCCTTAGCAAGGACACTAAGGTTTTGCATGTAGTGGATTCTTGGATGGATTGGGATACCCATAAAGAATTGGTTTCTAAGGGGCCATGGGATTTGATCCTTTGGCCATTTCAAACTCTTCGAGAGATCGATTGTTTAAGTCCACGTAATGCCCCAGAGCCTGATTTTGAAATTCCAATCGAGTGGCAACAACAAATCGGGGAATTTAGTTATAAATATATCGTGCCAAGCTCCTGTCAGTTTTCTTTCGAACCATGGTCTTGGATGAACAAATTCTTTTTTCCTATCTCATATCAGTCGTTTTCAAAAACTATTAAGCAGATAAGTCCCAATGCTGTTGTTCAAAAGATGGAACCCGGCGAAGTTTTTCTATTAAGTTCAAGTGGCCTGTCTAAAGGGATAAGTCTTGATTTTGTTAAGCGCAAAAGTGCTTCGCCTGAAATTGCCTATGGGGAAGTAATGGATTCTAAGGATATTCCTTCGCTTCAGCAGATTTCCAAGCACTTTCCTGTTCTGAATTTTGATCAAACGGCAATCGTCGAACAATTTCTTAAAGAACACATAATTCATCGTTATGAGGCAAATCCTAGCGCGGATGCGTTTTTTAAATGTACCCGGCCTTGGCTTTTAAGAATTCACTGGGAGTCTAGCCGCTTTGATGATCTTTATTTCGAGGTCAACAGTCATTGTGTGAGTATTGTAGAGGTGGATAAGGTTCGGGAAGTCGAATGGTTTACCGAGATAGTGGCCTTCAAGCTGTGGAGTGCATTGACACAAGGAGAGTCACTGAGTTCGCTATATATACGCATAAATGATACTGGTGATGATGTTCCAAAGGCGCGGACTCCAGATCAGGCGGATGTGCTGCAAGACCCTCTTTTAAGAGCTCTATTCTTTGACAGTGAGCTGTCATATCAGAGAGCTCAGCTACGTCGGATCAAACCGCATTTGGCGTGAATCGAAAAAACCGATTTTCATTCGGGCTTTTTTATGACTACAATAGGTCATGAATAGAATCACGTTTTCGAAAGTTTTAGTATGTGATGATCATCCCATTTGGCGGGCAGGCCTCACCATGGTTATTCGCACCCACCTTCCATTGGATAGCAGAGTGTTTGAAGCTGGAACTGGCCGGGAAGCCCTACAGATGGCTTTAAACACAAAGCCTGACCTAATTTTTGTAGATCTGTCTTTGCCCGATATGAATGGCATAGACCTTATTGATTTATTAAGAAAAAACTCGATTGATGCTAAAATTATCGTTCTAACTGGATTAGATAATCCAGCCATTCTAGGACAGGCCGTGCATTCAGCGGTCGATGCATTAATTTTGAAAACACAGTCTACGGATCAACTAGAGTCATTGCTAACTAAAATTTCAAAGCCAAACGCGGCTAAATTTATTGATCCTGCGATTAGTGTTCTATTAGAGCAGAACACTTTACAGACGTTGTCTAAGCGAGAGTATGAGGTCATCGAGCTGATTTCTCGAGGCTTGACCAACCAGCAAATTGCAGATCATTTTACTTGCTCAGTTGCAACTGTGCGCACCCATCGCGCTCGTATCATGCAAAAAACAGGAACTCGGGGCACTGCCGAGTTAATAGCTCTATATCTTCAAGGGAATGTGAATCGCGACCTCAGTGCCTTTATCGACTGAAGAGCTGAAGTAAATCTTTCCATTATGCAAAGTTAAGAATTTTTGTACAATGGCCAAACCGATTCCAAAGCCATCTCTTTTAGAGTTTTGGGCTCCCCAGAAGTCATCACGAACCTCGCGTGCTTTCTGAAGCTGTTCTTCCGTCATTCCAATGCCATCATCTTTGATGCGAAGTAAAACCTTTTCTGTGTCTGAATTTAGTACGACAGTGATCAGTCCATCTTGCTTACAGGCCTTCACAGCATTAGCTAAAATATTTCTTATAATTGCTGCAATCATCAATGAATCGCCATATACGATCAGCGGCTGACTGAATGTCGAAAAATGAACGGTGATATTTTTTATCTTCGAGCTAGGTTCGAGATTTTCAATGCACTCGCGAATTAAAGTGTTGATTTCGTAAGCTCTAACTTCTGGGTGAAAGTTCGATGATTCGGTTTTTGCCCAGGATAGAAGATTGGACATAAGTCCTTGAGCAGAACTTGAGAGTTGGTTTAAGAGGTTCATTTTTTCCTTAATTAGGTCAATTTCATGCATTTCGTGCTCTACAACAGCTGAAGAGAGCTGAATTTGATTTTCGATATTCGCTGTCAAATCATGGGCAAGCAGGGAAATCATTCGAGCCTTAAATTCGATATTTCCATTTAGCTTTTCTTCCATGTCTTTTTGGGCGGTAATTTCGCGGAAGTAGTGGATCTGACCAATTGGTTCTACGTTACTTTCAAAAAATAGCGCCTCTTTGGTCCAATAGTAGTGGCGAGGTAAGTTGTCATTGCCATTGACTTTGATTTCCATACTACTTTCTTTAAGGGCTGGGATTGCGACATCTAATCTTTGACCTTGATAGGCGCTGGGAAGGGCAAAAACGGCCTGTGCCTTCGTATTCGCTTCTTGAATCAAATAGTCTTTATTTACGATCAGAATTGGATCTGGAAGTTGGTTGAATATTTTTTCAAGTGCAAATGGAGTAATTTCTAAAAGATGGTGTTTGTAGATTGATATGACAATGGCTCCAAGGGCGATAAGAAAGGTAGTAGTTGATATACTGACCCATCGATATTCTGTGTTGGTATATACGACATAAATATCTACTAAAATACTAACTAGGCATCCAATGTTAAGAACTAGAATCTGTCTCCTTTTCGATTCGGAAATTTTGAAGTAGAGGTAAATACCTATGAGTAGTGCAATAAGAACGGTTATAAGATTGCTGATGTAGTAAAAAAGAAACCAAGGGCCATTACTAAATTTTACAACTGACAAGCCAGATACTGTTGTCGGTTCAAATTCGCGGATAACTAAATTTTGAGTTGCAGGATTAAGACAAAGTATAAACGTAATGACGGGGACGAAAAAAAAGAAGACTTTAAGATAGGTCTTTTCTGTGAGGGCCTTAAAATTAAAAATTGAGGCAATGAAGTAGAGCCAAAACGGAGCTAAAAAGCAGATTCCTAAATATCGGGCGCGGGAAAAAAGAACTTTTGTCTCAAATTCTGGCTGCAGATAGACATTCAGAACACAAAAAGCAATAAAGCAAAAAATGCTTACAAGACCCATCAACCAGCGGATGCTGCTTAGGTATTTAAGCTTGTAGGCGTAGGAAATGATCATTACTGCCGAAAGAAAAATTGCAATATTAAATAGAATTAAAAACGTGGCCATGACTACTTTCAATGAGTAAAATATAAATAACCATAGCCCAATTTAAAGCGTAGCTGTGTAGTCACTTTTGACGACAAAGCCGTGTTTATAAACAAATAATATTAATGTATCTTAAGCTTTTTTTACGAACTCTGACTTTAGATTCATGGCGCCAAATCCATCGATTTTGCATGCGATATCGTGCCCATCGGCTCCGTCAACGAGACGGATGTTTTTAACCTTAGTGCCGACTTTAACTACCGACGAGGATCCTTTGATTTTAAGATCCTTGATGACCGTCACAGTGTCACCATCTTGTAGGACATTGCCATGAGCATCTTTATATACCTTAGGGCCTGTAGATTCTGGAACCTCATCGTTCGATTGTTGGTGCGTACTCCACTCGTAAGAGCATTCGGGGCATACCCAGAGGTTGCCATCTTGATAAACATAGGGGGACTTGCATTTTGGACACGGATTTTCAGTACTCATAACATTGTTTTTTCACATTCGATAAGGTTTGGCTAATCATTTATCACTTGGAACTTTTATATTAAATAAATAGTCTATATCGGGGGATTTCTTGATGCTTCGCTCTGCCTTCTGTCTATTCTTGTTGGTCGGTTTGTTTTCTTCTGGAGGTTATTCCTCGTCATCAGATCATTTTGACGGGCGTCACTTCTTTAATCCATGGATTAAATCAGATAAAGGATTTTTTGACTTTCTGAAGTGGCAGTTTACTCGCGATCAAGCATCTTGGCCAGAGTGGGTTCAAGATAATAAGATGCCAGATTTGGCTTCGCCGTCTGTGCCAGCCCAAATTAAAGTGACGTTTATTAATCATGCAACTTTCTATATTCAGTTGGGAGAGTATAGCATTTTAACGGATCCTGTTTTTTCCGACAGGGTCAGCCCGGTCTCTTTTGCTGGGCCCCAAAGATCGCGGGCTGTTGGTGCGACGATAGCTGAATTACCAAAGCTTGATTTTGTACTTATTTCCCATAGTCATTATGATCATCTAGACAAAGAATCAGTTCGGCAGCTAACAAAGAAATTTGATCCCGTTTTTTTAGTTCCGATGAAAACCAAAGAACTTGTGGAATCATTCGGTGCAAAAAAAGTGATTGAACTTGATTGGTGGCAGACCCATCAATTAAGTACGACCGAGGCGATCTCTTTCGCTCCCGCGCAGCATTGGACCGCCCGAGGAATTTTCGATCGGAATGAAATGCTTTGGGGAAGTTTTATAATCGAAGCCGCCGGACGAAAAATCTATTTTGCTGGTGATACGGGGTACGGCCCCCACTTTAAGTGGATTCAGCAGAAGTGGCAAAATTTTGATCTTTCAATTCTACCTATTGGTGCTTACGAGCCACGATGGTTTATGAAAGAGCAACATATGAACCCCGAAGATGCAGTCATGGCTCATATCGATTTGAGTTCTAAGCTTAGTCTTGGAGCCCATTTTGGAACGTTTCAGTTAACCGACGAAGGCATCGATGCGCCCATTGAAGACCTAAAGATCGCTCTTACAAAACTCAATTTATCCAATGAGGATTTTAAGGCACTAAAAAATGGAGAAACGATTTCTATTTTTTAGGCCTTTTTCCGACCTCTTTAAGGTGATCACTGAATTCTTCCATGAGGGCTGCCGCGATGGGGTTTTCGATTTTTCTTTTAGAGCTGATAAGGAAAAGTTCTTCATAGACGCCCGATAGATGTCCAATTTCAATAAGCTCTTTTTCATTTAGATGAGTTTGAACAGTATGCTCAGCTGCGGGAATTAAGGCCATACCAGTTGTTGCCATTAGTTTTTTGAGCGCGGTGTCTTGGGTCTCGGCGATAATATCCACTTCAATATTTTTTGATTGTAACCAGTGCTCAATTCCAAAGCGAAGCTGGCTATCGTAAGTGGGAAGGACAAATTTTTGGCCCTTTAAGGATTGCGGAAAGTTTAGTTTTAGGTCCTTAAATTTTGGCGAACCGTAAATGGCAATTTTTTGTTTTAAAATCGATTTTTGAATCAAAAGTTTAGCGACTTCAGGTGGAGCAGGAAAATTTGTAATTGCAAGATCCACTCTGTGGGCTGCAACATCCCTAATTAAATCGTCAAATTTTCCTTCACTTAAAGTGATGGAGCATGGAGCAACAGTGTATGCCAACTGAGTCAGGTGCAGGACAATGTGCTTCGGAATGCCGTCGAGGGCTCCCAGTTGCAGGTGAATCTTCGATGGCTTCAGTCTGTCGTGAAGGGCTTCATACATTTCGTTGCCCATTTTAAAAATATTGCGTGCATATTCAAGTGCGACATCACCTTGCTCGGTTAGAATGAGTTTTTTGTGTTGGCGCTCGAAAAGTTTCACTCCAAGGGTGTTTTCGAATTGCTTTAGTTGGGCGCTCAATGTCGGCTGTCCTAGTCCTAATAGGCTTGCGGCTTTGGATACGCTGCCTGATTCGGCAATTGTTTTAAAATAGAACAGGTGGTGGTAGTTAATCCATTGGTTCATAGGGGCCTCGATTCTTGCATCGTTTTAATCTATGCAAGATAGTTCTTTTATCCATTTGAAGTATACTAGTTTTCTCTTTAAGATAAAGAAATAAAGGAGCCTATAGATGTTATTATTCCCATTTGCTGAATATTGGTGGTTTTATGTCGCGTTCACTGTATTTGTTTTGGCCGTATTGGCGCTAGATTTAGGAGTTTTCCACAAAGAAGCCCACGAGGTCTCATTTAAAGAAGCCTCGGTTTGGACATCCATTTGGATCGGTCTTGCTTTAGTGTTTAACTTCCTTTTCTATAAGTATGCGCAGTGGAAGTTTTCTGTGGATCCGCGTTTGTTAGCGATACCGGGCTTTGATGGTAATGAACAGGCGAAAAATTCAGCCTTAGAGTTTTTAACCGGCTTTGTTGTCGAAAAGTCACTTGCAATTGATAACATATTTATTTTTGCCGTCGTCTTTTCCTACTTTGCAATTCCAAGAATCTATCAACACCGTGTTCTGTTTTGGGGAATCCTTGGTGCCTTGGTATTCCGTGGAATTTTCATCGCGTTAGGTTCTGTTTTAATGCAGTACCATGCCGTTGTGATCTTCTTCGGTGTCTTATTAATTTTTACCGGTATTAAGATGTACTTTGCTGGAACCGAGGAAACAGATTTAGATAAGAATTTTATCGTAAAACAGTTGCGAAAAGTTTTTAAGATCCATCCAAAAATTGAAGGCGATAAGTTCTTCATTAAAAAAGATGGGGTTCGTTATGTGACACCACTCTTCTTGGCATTGATATTTCTTGAGTTAACGGACATTATTTTCGCAGTAGACTCGGTGCCGGCAATCTTTGCTTTGACTAAAGAGCCACTGATTGTATTTACGTCAAATATCTTTGCGATTTTGGGGCTTCGCTCTATGTACTTCATGCTTTCTGGAGTCATGGATCGATTCGCGTATATCAAATATGGCCTCGCATCGGTTCTTGTGTTTGTTGGTTTAAAAATGGTCTATTTAAATGAAGCTTTTGGGGGGAAATTCCCAATTAGTTGGTCTTTGTTAATTATTGCTTTATGTATTGGTAGCTCTGTGGTTTATTCCATCTGGAAAGATAAACAGAAAAGCGCCTAGTTAAACCAAAAAGAAGACGAGATTATGTTTTATTCGACAAGCATCGACACTATCGTAGGAAAGCTGTACTTGGTTACGGATGATAATTATGTATATGTCGTTGCTTTTGATGACAACTGGCCTCGTCTTCAAAAAAAGTTCTCGCCAATGACTCAAGATAGTTGCGCTTTGATGGATCAGTTGAAGCGCCAACTTAATGAATATTTCGAAGGACGCCGACAGGCTTTCGATTTGCCTATTAAATACGAGGGAACCGATTTTCAGCTGATGGCTTGGCAAGAATTGAAAAAGATTCCTTATGGGCAGACAATCTCGTACCAGGCCCAGGCAGAAAATATGAAAAATCCTAAAGCTATTCGAGCGGTCGGGGGTGCCAATGGTCGCAATCCTCTTTGTATCTTGATTCCTTGCCATAGGGTTATCGCGAAATCTGGCAAGCTGCAGGGCTTTGCTGGGGATATCCATATAAAAAAGACCTTAATTGAGCTTGAAGCGACTCAAAGTCGGTAAGAAAGTCTAAAGTCAGTGACTTTTTAGCTTAGAGGGCCTAAAACCCTCAAACTATGAAATTTACTGATCTTCCCTTAATTGCTCCTATCCAATTCGCTATTAAAGAGGTGGGCTACGAAACCCCCACTCCAATTCAGGCGCGCTCAATTCCTCTTTTACTTGAAGGAAAAGATTTACTCGGCATCGCTCAGACTGGAACTGGCAAAACTGCCGCTTTTAGTTTGCCTATCATCCAACGTATGGATGCCCATCGTACTCGTCCTAAATCCCTGTCACCAAGAACCTTAGTGCTTTCACCAACGCGAGAGTTGGCTTTGCAGATTCACGAAAGCTTTGAAAGCTACGGCAAACACACAAAAGTAAAATCGGCAGTGGTGTTTGGAGGGGTTGGGCAAGGTCCTCAAGTTTCGGCTCTTAAAGCTGGCCCAGATGTTTTGGTGGCGACGCCCGGACGTCTTATGGACTTATACGAGCAAGGCTTTATCAAGTTTGATCAAATAGAAGTATTTGTTTTGGATGAAGCGGATCAGATGTTAGAGCGTGGCTTCTTGGCTGACGTAAAGCGAATCATTCTTTTGCTTCCAAAAAAGCGTCAGAATCTATTTTTCTCTGCGACTATGCCTAAAGAAATTCAAGATTTGGCTAATGGAATTTTACATCATCCCGAGAAAGTCGAAATCACTCCGCCAGCGAAGACCGCAGATAAAGTGGAACAGTTTGTTTATTTTGTTAATAAAGATAACAAACTAAATTTGCTAATCGAACTTTTGAAAAATAATTCTTTGTATAAAGTTTTAGTTTTTGTAGAAATGAAGCATGTTGCTAATCGCATTACGGATAAGCTTCAAAAGGTCGGGATTGATGCGGTAGCGATTCACAGTGATAAATCTCAAGGTGCACGTCAGCGCGCCCTAGAGGATTTCAAAAACGATCGTGCCCGTGTTTTAGTTGCAACAGATATTGCTGCTCGCGGAATTGATATTGATAACATCACACATGTGATCAATTATGATTTGTCTCATATTGTTGAAAACTATGTGCACAGAATCGGTCGTACTGCTCGTGCAGGAGCAACAGGGATCGCATTTAGTTTTGTCACTCCCGAGGAAAAGTCTTTCCTTTTCGCGATCGAGAGAGAAACCCGACATAAAATCACTCCTGTAACGGATTCTCCATTTCATTCTGAAGAGGCAATGAAAGCGCCTGTAATCGGTGTCGGCAAAGCGAAGGCTGCTTTAGAAGCCAAACGCCGAGAGAATCGTGATCGTCATCGTCCACCAAGAGCTCCGCGAAAAGCGGGGGCTGCTGGCAAGTCCGGTGGTGGGCCAAAAGGCGGCAGTTCGAAGGGTGGTCCTAAAGGCAACTCGAAATCTGGAGCGAGCTCCCGACCAAAGAAAAGAAGATAATTAAGAGTTTTAATTGCTCGTGGCTATTTAGCCACGAGCCGATCGATCATATTCTTAAGGGCCGTTATCTGCTTGGCCTCTTTCGTTAAAAAATTACTTCCCGTATAGCCAAACCAGTCCCAGCATCCTCTTGGATTTATAGTTTCTGACGCTTTAACTGACGGATACAAGATAACCAATTTATTTGCCTCTGCCCAATCATTGTAGCCTGCGTATCGTATAAAGGCCTCTCCAGCAACGTCGGGACTCATGCGGCATCCATGAAGGGCAACGTGAACTTTGCAGTCGCTGTTGATCTGCTTCCGACAGGCACTGGGGATGTAAATATGCCCATAATCCGCCAACGAGCTTCCGGGTGTTTGAAATTCCTTCTGTGAAAAAATTTGTAAGTTTGCTTCAACTTGCTTGATATTTTTAGGCGCTCGCAAATTTTTAAGAAGAAAGCTCAATGCATTCCCAGCTCCATCATAATTGCAGTTTTGCACCCATGGAGCTGCCTTTTTATCACAGTCATTGCCTTGGCTCAGAGTTGGAAAGCCATGCTCTGCAGGAATATCCACTTTCAAAAATGTTTTCCCATTGAATGCTTGGGCAAATTCTTGGACTCGAAGGGCCGCTTCCACGCGTACTGTGGAATCTTTCGAGCCATTAAAAATATAAAAAGGAACGTTCGTTAAATTATTGAGGGAATCGATAAGATTGCGCTCTGCTAAGGTGGCGGCTCTTTCGACGTGAGTTTGTGAAATTATCTTATGGGGATTTTCCATGCAAAGGTCTTGGGCTTTTAATGGATCACCTTCGGCGCAACCCCAAATTCCTCCAGCAAATGTCGCAACTCCTTTTATCAAAGACGAGTGAGCAACTTGCATTTGGATGGCCATAAAGCCGCCGCTAGAAATTCCTGATATCGTAATCTCTTGCCGAGAAGATTCAATAGAGGGTAATCGCGGAGTGTAGCTGTCCGAATTTTGCAAATAAGGAAAAACATCTGCATAAGTTGCCGATGCCGTAAAAGAAAAAGCGGTCATTAGAAATTTAAGAAGAATGTGTCTTTTCATAACTAGATACTGCTACGAAAAATTCACAAAATGCAAAGACCAAATAATTAGGTTGCCTGTAGAATAATTACGTTAGGGATTGGATTGTGTTACGAGTGAAGTTCTGGTGCCTGAGCTACGTAGATATCAACGGTTGAGTCTCGAAAATTCATGGTCCTTACATCATAGACTTCAAAATCAAAGGAGTATTTTCGATTTCCACCAATATCAGTGCTTTTCAATGAATCGATGTGATCCCAGGTTTCATAAACATTGCCAGGACTTTTTCCGCGGGGGCTTGCAAACTTAACATAGTCGTCAGCGGGAATGTAGAGATGAGCCATGCTAGATGGAACTTCGACCGGACTTGTGACCCGGCACCCCAAAAAAAAGCGAAAGCTTCGTTGTGCATCATCGTGATAGTCAAATCGTACGGCAACAACCGTTGTATCGATCTTATTGGGAATTTTTTCGATCATATTCCCGGCATAAAACTTCGCCCACGTGGTGGGGATAAAGCCGTCGGATTTTTTTTCCAGTTCGAAGCTGCTAAATGTGGTGATGCCAACAAGATCACAGCCTGGAAAACGAACGATTTCGGGGTTAAATATTGCGCTGCTCATGGATCTATTTTAGCTAATTATTGGCCAAAGAACAGCGAGTTTAGAAAAAAATATGATAAAGAACGGAATCGTTAGAGGAGCTAGAACCGGCCAAGGATTTTTCGCATGAAAAACTTGTAGTAAAGTAATTCCAAACGCTATGGGACTTAAAATGAGAAAGCCCCAAGTTGGCTTATACTGAGAAGCTATCAATAGGCCACCAACTATTTGAAAAATTTTAACCGAAGTCATCAGGTAGCGTACTTGGAAGCAGGCCAGGATAAACTCAGTGAATACTTGATCATTCTGAGGGGGCTTTATCCAGTGAAAAAATCCATTCAGGCCCCAAAACAAAAATTGTATTCCTATTGTGATTTCTAATAACTGCCAAAAGAATGTGTGCATTTTGTGTCCACCTATGTTCAGCTTAATTCTATGAACATCATCAAGACAATCATCTTTATTTTTGGAAGTCTTATTCTTCTTTTATTTTCGGCAGCGCAGGCTGGAGAGCAATGCAGTCATAGTGAAACATCATTTAAATGCGTCAAAGTATTGAAAAACTATGACGGGGACACATTGACTGTGGATATCCCAGGAGTACATCCCTTATTTGGTCAGAAAGTATCAGTGCGAATCGCAGGCATTGATACCCCAGAAGTGAAGACAAAGGATCAATGTGAAAAACAGGCTGCTCGGGCGGCTCGGCAGCTTGTCGAAGGCGTTCTGGCTCGTGCAAAACGGGTTGATCTATTAAACGTTCAACGGGACAAGTATTTTCGAATCTTAGCTGATGTTTCCGCCGATGGGGTTCTGGTAAAGGATGTGCTTTTAAAGAACAAGTTAGCCTATTCTTATGATGGTGGAACTAAAAAGCACCTCAATTGGTGTTCGTTTGGTCGTTCTCCGGCTCAGCAAAAATAATTCAAAATTGGACTACCCAAACAGCTCAAAGCATGGGCACCATTAATAGTCTGCAATTTTTCAAAAGGATTTGAAAATGAGATTATTCATCGTGCTTTTAGCACTGATTGGCATGGAAGCTGGAGCTCACCCAATGTTGGAGAGCTTTTCAACAAAACCTGTTCTGGCAGATCTTAATGATCTAAAAGCTTTGAACATTCCTATTCTGGCAAAAGACCTTGATTCAGGAGTAGGATACGCTGTTATCACTCCAGAGATGCAATATCGATTGCAAGTGCGCTCTCACCAAATCGGAAAATGCGGTGGCTTCGAGCAGCTGGATCAAAATGAAGTCGCAAATATTCAAATGACTGTAGAAAGTTTAAAGAGTCTTTCAGCGAGTGTTAAAAAAGATCTTCTGTATTCTCAGATCTCTTTTAAGCAAATAGCATTGGCCCCAAAGTCAGAGATCCAAAGTGCTGTGAATGAAGTCAGCGAGGACAATCTGCGTGCTTATGTTCAGTGGTTCTCGTCCTTCCCGAATCGGTACAATAAAGGAAAAGACGCGAATGTTGCGGTCACCGAATTGAAAATGCGCCTAGAGTCCATGTTAGGTGAGTCCTCTCTGCCATATCAAATCGACTTTATTAAGCACAGTTCGACTCCTCAGAATTCTATCCGCGTACGTCTATTGGGAAAATCAAAACCTAATGAAATCGTCGTCTTGGGTGGCCATTTGGATTCCATCGTAAGTAATGGTTGGGGTGGGGGAAATTCTGACATTGCCCCTGGCGCAGATGACAACGCTTCAGGATCTTCTAACTTAATTGAAGCTTTACGCATTTTGATGGCCCAGCGGCAACCCGAGCGTACAATCGAAATTTTCTGGTATGCGGGTGAGGAGTCCGGGCTGTTAGGCTCTGCAGAGATTGCTAAACAATATAAATCTGAATCAAAAAATGTGATCGGTGCTCTTCAGTTAGATATGACGCTGTTTCCGGGTAGTGGTGCTGGTACAATTGGTATGATGACGGATTTCACTTCGTCTTGGCTTAGAGACTTCGTGAAAGAGGTGAATAAGCAATACGTCGGCGCAAATATGGTTGATGATAAATGTGGGTACGGCTGCAGTGATCATGCTTCTTGGTACCGTCAGGGTTTCCCATCAGTGGTCCCATTTGAGTCGACGATGAATAAAATGAATAAAAATATTCATACAAAAAATGACGTCGTTTCTCCACAGTTGAATTTCAAGCACTCGGCCCAGTTTTCTAAAATTGCGGTTGCTTATGCGATGGAGCTTGCAAATTCGACTCTGACTCAGCCGTACTAATGCGAAGATGCAATTTAATTAGTGGATTCTCGTGAGAATAAAAAAGGGAACCTTGCGGTTCCCTTTTTGTTTTACGCCTTCATTGAAGGAGTCAAGTTAGCTACTTTGCCAGACTCATAGCACTTAGAAACGAATTCCCAGTTGATATGATTCCAGAAAGTCTCAAGATACTTCGCGCGCAAATTGCGGTAATCAACGTAATAAGCGTGTTCCCAAACGTCTGCAACCAAAATAGGTGTTGGTCCGTTGTTAGTGAATGGCACTGCCGCATTGGATGTTGATACCAAGCTCAATTTGCCATTGGCATCCGTGCAAAGCCAGATCCAACCAGATCCAAAAGTCTTCACGCCGCCATCGATGAACTTTGCTTTTAGTTCATCCATAGAGCCGAAATCACGAACGATAGCTTCTGCTAGTTTTGCAGAGGCCTGTCCGCCTTTTCCAACTGGGGCCATGTTGAACCAATAGAAAGTGTGGTTCCAGATCTGTGCAGCATTGTTGAAGATACCGCCAGATGATGAAAGAACGATTTCTTCCAAAGATTTACCTTGAAGAGAAGAATCCGTCTCGATGAATTTGTTTAAGTTGTCGATGTAGGCTTTGTGGTGCTTGTCGTAGTGAAAGCCCATTTGCTCTTCGTTAAGAAATGGAGAAAGAGCTGTTTTTGCGTATGGTAATTCAGGAAGTTTAAACATTGTGAGTGTCTCCTTGGTTTTCATTTAGTTACCAAGAAGACACTAACTCATTTGTATTATTCGCCCAACATCTTTTTAACGAATGTCGGTAGCGCAAAGCATGATTGGTGAAGATCTTCGTTGTAGTACTTAAGACCTTTGTCTTGAACGAACTTCGCCGCTGTTTCTTTGCTGTAATCTTTGGCAGGGTGCATTTGACCTTTAACAGCCATTTGCAAAGACCACATACCTGTAGGGTAAGTAGTAGAGTGGAAAAGCAGTGTGTGAGTTTGTTTTTGGCCAAAGATACCTTTTAGGCACTTGTTCAATTCTACAAACGTCGCTTCGTGGAACATAGGCGACTCACCTTGCGTGATCAACATACCGTTCTCTTTAAGGGCGTTCTTACAGTTAGTGTAGAACTCAGTTGTAAAGAGGCCTTCAGCAGGTCCAACAGGGTCAGAACCATCAACGATGATCACATCGTAAGTTCCCGGAGCCGCGTCTTTAACGAACTGGATGCCGTCACCGATAACTAGGTTCAACTTCGGATTGTTGAATTCCGAAGCAATTGTTGGCAAGTGGAGCTTTGAAGCGCGTACAACGGCTTCGTCAATTTCAACCATTGTCACTTTATCAACATTATATTTGAAAAGTTCACGAATAGTTCCACCGTCACCGCCTCCGATGACAAGCACGTTTTTCGCATTTCCATGAGTTTGCATAACAGGGTGGACGATCATTTCGTGATAGTGAGCTTCATCGCGCTCTGTGCACATAACCATGTTGTTGATGGCTAAGAACTTACCGTATTTTTGAGATTCAAGAACGCGAACGCGTTGATACGGAGAAGTTTCGTCAAAGAACACATTTCCTGTGTAACGCAAAGAAAGAGCTTGGTTCTCATCTTTGTCAGTGAACCAAACGTTGCGTTCGATTTGTGGTTTTGCCAAATCAAAAGAAGGCGCATTGCGGATATGGTCAGGCTTGTAAGCCTCGTTCTTTTTGATTGTGTGCAGTGAACCACGGTTCATTTCGATAGCAGAGAAATTTGCTTCGAAAGCTTTTTTCAAGTGTTCAAAAGAAATCCAAGGATCAACAGAATCACCGCAAGTGAATAAGTCCACGGCAGCATATCTGTATTCAGGCCAAGTATGGATGGCAAGGTGGCTCTCTTGGATAACAACGACACCACTCACTCCCCACGGAGAAAAATAGTGAAACGTAGAATTAATCACTGTTGCGCCCGCGATTTGCGCAGCTTGAACCATTGCATTTTCAATCAATGCAACATCATTTAATGCTTCTGCATTACACCCAGTGAACTCGACAAGAATATGACGACCAAGAGCTTTCAATTCCCTAACCCCCTAAATGATTGTTTTTTCGAGAGACCCTCATAGGTCCTTTTTTGCTAGAGGGCAAGGATTAATGACCCCGTGGGGACATTTTTTTGTAGAGCAAAATCTCGGGAAGAGTCGCCCGTCTTTTCAGAAGCGAGATCCGAGCTGAAATGGCCTTAAAATCGTTTATAGCTGGGTTTTTACTCTGAAAGTGCGAAGAGGGAGTTTTCTCGAAAATTCGAAAAAACTCCGTATTTGATATTTATTTCAATTTGATTTCGAAGCAGTGGTGGATCTTCTGATCATGAAAATCCTGTGGAATTGTCTCGGTGGTGATATCTTTGACCAGATATTTCTTCGCTAGATCATCTGCCAATTTGAACTTTCTTTTATTATTTGAAAAGAATAAAACGCCGCCAACATTGAGCATTTGCATGCAGGCATCGACAAGGAAGTGCTGGTCACGTTCAACTTCGAATTCTTCGACCATTTTTTTAGAATTTGAGAAGGTCGGTGGGTCCAAAAAGATGATATCGTATTTTTGAATCTTTCTTTGGCTGTCCATCCATTCAATCGCGTTTTCAGTGACAAATTCATGTTCATCAGGATTGATATTGTTGAGTTTAAAATTCTCTTTGGCCCAATTGATATAGGTGTTGGACATATCTACGCTTGTGACTTTTCCGCCTCCAAGGGCCGCAAAAACCGACACCGAACCAGTGTAGCAAAATAGGTTTAAGACCTTCTTAGTGTTGGCCATTTTGTAGATCTTGTAGCGCATGGGGCGATGATCTAAAAAAAGCCCCGTGTCCAAATAGTCGTGCAAGTTGACCTTAAAAAGAGCCTGCGATTCACGCACCGAAAAGTAGTTTTTTGTTTCAGCTAACTTATTGTACTGATTGGTGCCCTCTTGGCGTTCGCGCTTTTTAAGAATAACTTTGTCAGAGGGGATTTTAAAGAGGACTTCAATCGCCCCTAGAATCTCAGTGAGATGGTTTTTTCCCGCATCTTTAACTGGGTCCGATTTATCGTAGACGAGGATGTGCTCGCCATAAATGTCGACGATGTATGGAAACTCGGGAATGTCTCGATCGTATAGACGATAGGCTTCAATTTTAGCTCTTTGAGCCCAAGGTTTTAATTTTTTGAGATTTTTTTCGAGGCGGTTTTTGATCATTTCCATAAGAGTCTTGTAGACGTCTTCGTGGATTTAGACAAGGTCAAGGATTCATGATATCTCTTTTTCATGGGTAACTCTCAAAAACAACAAAAGCTTCTTGAGTTTCAGATGCAGCGGGCAGCTGGAATTTTGGCTTTTTTGCAGGAAAAGGCTGATGTGTCCAATTTGGATGATTTTGCTTTTGTAGAGCATGAGGGAAGAGTCTATTGGGTTTCCGTCGAAAGGTCGGCTCAACGAGCCCCCTATTCGGCGGTGACTTATCTTGTGCAAACGCTTTTTGACGAGCGTAAGGACCTCAGTTTTTTCATCTTGAGGAATCGCATTTATACGTCTGCCGAATTGAGTGAGATGGATCGAGGAATGATCCGAATTATTGCAAAACGGGTGAGCTCTATTGGTCAGCCCTCTATAGTGTCGAATGAAGTTAAGGAGCTTGTGCGGACTTTGGAGTTGGTAGAGCTAAGTAAGCGGCCTCAGCCGTTGTTCTTGGGGCCCTTCCAATTTCTGAATGCGGCCAATCAGTTACCTATAAATACGATTGCGAAAAAGTGGCAGCAAGAAGTCTTGGCTCGGGTTCGAAGTTGGGACTTTGAAAACGATCAGTGTCTTGGTGAGGTTCAAAAGTTTTTGAAATCTTTGGCAGATTTAAATTCCCGCGGCGAAGTGCTGCACGATTTTGATCGACCTATTTCAGCTGTGCTGATTTCTGAAGACGGGGAGCTACTTAGTTTTGGAGTGAACTCCAACTCGATCAACAAGTCTTTGCATGCCGAAGTCGTGATGCTGCAAAGGTTTTACCGAGAGGTGGGCTCTTTGTTACCAGAAGGCTCCAGGATTTTTGTCAGTCATCGCCCCTGCCGAATGTGCGCGGGGATGATTCATCAAATGCTCCCCAGTCACACAACGCCTCTCATTCCTACGGCTACCTACTTCGAAGAAGTGCCAGGCCCCCAAAATCACGGCGCCCCCACCGACCCCCTCCTAAAAAAGGGGTCAGGTGTTTTTTTCTAACCGGGGCGCATCAATAAGGCTTATTGCTTCCTATTAAATTCAAGCATCGTCTTTTCGGACTCAAAGTAAATCACGGAACCATCGTTGAGTGCGCCAATAATTGCGGAGGCTTTATCTACTTTTTTTCCTGTGATTGGATCCTTGGCCACCCGAGCATTGGCGTCCTCTTGAAGTGTCTTTTTGCATTTCTCACAACAGCCATATTGCCGTAGGCATGGAGAGCGAAGAGAAATACCAAATTGGAGATAGCTTTTAACGTCTTTTGCATCATGTATTTCCGTTTTGTCTTAATTAGGTTGAAGACGTTAGTTCTGTGACAACACTCTTTGTCGCGCCCTGGTTAGAAAAAAACAGGGTCTCGGGATTGAGCTGTGGGTACTTAAGAAAAAAGACATCCTGTCATGGGAGCTTCCCGCTCCCATACCCTGGGGTAAAGCCGGTCATCGTGACCGGCTTTTTGCGTTGTGTCTCTTGAAATAAAAAGGCCCATCTTGGCGAACCTTGTGATTTGATTTTTTTACTACGAAAAAAAAATTACAAAGGCCAAGAATGGACCTTCATCATTTGATCAACAGCTTATTAGGTCTGCAAGATTTAAATATTACCAACGCGGAGCTTTCAGAGGACTTTGTGTCTTGTCGGCTTTCGGCAGAGTTACCGTGGTCCCGCGCCTGCTGCGCGGACTGCGAGCATCCCTTATTGGAATTCCATCAATGGAGCTATCGAGACCTTAAAGTACCCCCTCTGGGGCTCTTTAAGGACGTCGTTATTCATTTACGATATCCACGAGGACTTTGTCCCGTATGCAATAAAATCCAACGCTCTAAGGTTTCAGGGATCCATTCAAAATTCAAAGGCCATAGCTGCAGCTTTGTCGAAACCGCGGGTCGACTCATGGAAGAAACCACCTGTGCTGCTGCGGCCCGGACCTTGAGTTCAGATCCAAAGACTTTATGGCAAATGGATCAGTGGCGTATGCGAGAAATGCAAAAGAATTTAGATGTAAACAGGTTTACAAAAGATCTTGATGTTTCTCGTATGAGTGCTGACGAGGTGCACTTTAAGACTGAAACTGAAACCAAAAGAGAGCACCCTTTTGCACCACGATGGACCGTAAAGTTCGTAACAAACTTAGTGTGTACGAAGGCTGCAAAGGTGATTGCTAACGCTGCTGGTAGGGATGCTATGGCCTTAGCAACGTGTTTAAAAACTCTATCAAGACCCCAGCGATTATCAGTGGAGTTTTTTTCAATAGACATGAACCCTGGCTACTTCCAAGCCGTGAGTAAACTCTGTCCCAATGCAGAGATTGCGATTGATCGATTCCACTTGGTTCAGAGCATGAACGAATACTTTGAAAAAGTCAGAAAAGAAGAGTTTCAAAAGGCAAAAAAGAACAAAAAAGAGTTCGAAGAAATCATGTTGTCACCATCGAGAAGGTTCATGTTTTTAGAGCGAGATGCTGTTTTATCTATCGAGGAGAATAATATGCTAGGAAAGTTAAAAGTGTTAAATACGAATATTTCAAACGCAATGATTATCGTTGAGTATTTCCATAAGGTTTTAGAAGAAAAAGGTGTCCACGGGTTTAGATCACGCTTGGCAAAATGGTATGGGTTGGTTCGAGATTCGAAGTTGCTGCCACTTCGGAAGTTTGCACTGCAAGTTCGCAAGTACCGGATCAATATCGAAGCCTATATACGATCAAATTTAACGACTGCAATCAGTGAAGGACTTAACAATAAAATCAGAGTTCTAAAGGCCATGGCCTACAGCTATCAGAATGAGGAATCGTTTATGCTAAAGATCCTTCAGAGGTGTGGATTTCTCAATTCGAGACACATGGATACCCGGCGTCTATTCAAATATAGCAGCCTGGCATGAAACCTACCCACAGAAGAAACCCGAGAGGCAAAAAAACACCTGACCCCTTTTGGGCGGAGTGGATATTTTTTTGACGTCTCAAAATGATTAACTACTTGAATTAATTAGCTAAGAAGCTGGGCATGATTGTGGCTTCTTATGGCAGTGGATTGATTTAACTGTGGCCAGACGAAGGTCTAGTTAACTAAAAAGTTAATTTTTAAGTTAACTTTTTACTAACTAAATCTGTGGGTCATTTTGGGGTTTTGGTAAAACGCTTTTGTCGAAAGCAAATACTAAAACTTTAAAAGGAGATTATATGAAAAGCCTAACTAACAAAGTACTACTTGCAACTGCAGTCATTATGTCTTTGACCGCTTGTGGAGTTAAGGGAAAAGAAAAACTTGGAGATCAAGAGAAGCTGGTCATTCAAACTAAACCACAAATGAACGCTGACGAGTTAGTTGATGCCGCCGAGCAGTTGGTAACACCTTATACATTTATGTTGGCAGACAAGGTGCTTGATCAAGCCTTGGAAAAAGATCCCACTAATGTGAAAGCTCAATTTTATAAAAACTTTCTAAAAAGATTGATGGTTTTAAAAGGAATATACTCTCGAGTGCGTCCTGCTATTACCGAGAGCGGTAATATTGCTGAACATAATCGCAGTATATCTAATTTACCGAATTCGCCTTTGAAGAAATTTCTTCTAGATGGGAAAGATGATATCAAAACCGAAGTTGATATGCAAAATTTCCTCAGTGAGTATGAGCAGGCTCTTGAAGATTTGCACGTCTTCCTGATTCGAAATGCAGATGCAGAGTTAACATTAAACTTGAACCCTTATCTGTTTGAAAAAGAGATCAAAGACGAGTGGGGAAAATCTTGTGTTGTTGTGGAAAACTCAAAAGATGCAACTCGTGTAGAGTGTGATGCTTCTGCGGCCGCCACAAAGAAAATGAACTCGGCAGACTTAATGGTTTTACGCCAGGCAGTGGGATACGAGCGAATGGTATGGGCTATTTACAACTCCTATTCATTACAGGGAATGAAAGACCTTCAAAAGAAGTTTGCTGGTAAAGAAACAACTTCGATGGAGCAGTGGGAGGCTATTAAGAACTCTGAAGGTCTACTAAAGCTGCGTGGACAGGCGAAAATTTCTGCAATTAAAGATATTTTTGGAGACTTAACGGCAGCGGCTCGTTGGGCAATTAAATATCAAGATCGCCTATGCCCAAAAGGTTCTGATGTTGCAAATCAAAGACGTGGATTCTTGTTCTCTCAAGGTCTATGTATCGTAACAGATGCTGCCCAATTGAAAAATTTAGAGATTTTCGAGAAGGCAATTTCAGGCCCTGTTGCTCAGGAAGTAAAAGATCAAGATGGAAAGGTTATCGATACAATTAAGATCGATGTATTAGCTTGGTCTAGAAAAGCTCCGCAAGATTTGAAGACCGTCATTATTCCAGAAATCAAAAACTACGCTTGTAATGAAAAGCTTCAGTTTAAAGATAAAACATTCGGTGGAATGTTGCCTGATGGAGACTTTGATAAAATTGCTCCGACTCATAAGTGTGATAAATAAATCTTTGAGGCATTAAATGAAGAAGTTAATGATCTACACCTTCTTAATTTTACTTGCTCTGGAGGCAAATGCAGAGTCGATCCTGAAAGGGATCGACATGCAGGTTTGCAACTCGAGCTCGGAATGTTTAAAGATCACTTCGAAGCGTGCCGAGGTTGGAATGTTACCTTCTGTCTATGTTTTACGTGAAGTAACGGTTCGGGGGCTTGGCTTTGAAAACCGAAAAGTCTCAAGTGTAGTAGTCGACTTTGTGGCTGGACAAGTGCTAGTCCGGGAACGAAAATCAGGCCAACTTATTGGAGAGTGGACGGTAAATATGAACACGCTCTCCAAATCATTCAGCGAGGTTCTTTAGTATGAAAAATATTTATTTCATTCTATTAGCTGCAGCAACGTTGATGACCGGATGTGTGCCTCCGACCAAAGAGGTTGTTAAAGAAATTCATGTTACAAATACGTCTCCGAATCCGGGTTCAAATATGCCTGAGCCTCCAGCCTCTTCGTCTGTTGGTGGATTGGATGATGGTGGCGGTGGAAATGGCGTTAATGGAAAGCCATTAGAATCATACATTGTGTCTTTTAAAGATCTTCCCGAGGTTCAAGAGTTTGTTGCTCCGTTAATCGAGGAGCTAAGACAAAATGCGCCACTTTTGGCGCGTGATATGACTTATCTTATCCATGAGCGAAGTTGGTATATCATTCCAGTAAAGCTTGATCAGATTTCAAAAGCGAACATTGGAACTTTCTTTAAAACGGATCAATTAGCGTTGCAAAGTGCTAGCGATGTCTGGGTTGACAAAAATTTGTATTCGCAGATGGACACTCAGGCAAAAGCAAGATTGCTGGTGCATGAACTGCTAATGGGAGTTCGAATTTTAGAGCAGCTAAGTAATCGCGAAAAATGTTTCGCTGAAGCTGCGGATTTAATAGGAAGTTCGGCTTATCGCCAGGCAAGATCAAAGTGTTTTAAATCCTTTCCTCGATTGGAGTCGGAAAGCACCTCTGGAGTGAGGCTGTCCAAGGAAGACTATTCTTTAATCCGCAAGGTGACAGCCAAACTCTTTGAGCCGGGGTCTTTACAGAACATCGATCTGGATACTGAGCTTCATGAATTAAAATTCAGAACTAGGTAGCTAGTACTCGAACCAATCAATATTCAAGCATCTTGAAACTTCTGAAGAAGAGCTTTGCACTTGTTTTGCAATAGCTTCAATAAATGCTGGAAGTTCTTGTCTGATTTTGTTGGCAGCAGCTTCGGAAAGCACCATAGGAGCGGTATAGAAAAAGCTGTCGTCTCCAGCTTGTATCATCTTTTGAAATCCCTGCAGTCGCCAGTTTTGATGGTGCCTTGCTACTAAGTGGTTCGAGCTTCCAATGTAGACTCGCGTGGGGCCCATCTTGTATCGGTTTTCATTTTGAGCGACGAGACCGTGTTGATTTAAAAAATCCAAAACTTTTTGGACTTGGTTCTTTGGAAGATTCAAACGCTCGGATATTTCAGTTGCATTATTAAGGGAGGGGATATCCGTCAGCAATCGAACTCCCGAATAGATCCAGCTCGAATAATAAATCGCCTTGGTCTCTTCGCTTAGTTCTACTTCTTTTTTTATTCTGTTTTCTAGCTTCTTAAAATGATCGCGCTTTTGCTTTACTTGTTTTTCAAATCGTTTTTTTAATTTGAATGATCCTGCTTTTGCGTAGTCTACCAAAAGAAGAAAGAACTCTGTTTCTTCATCTGATAAGTTTAAGTACTCTGCCATATCAGCAGCCATCTCCATCGAGATATGCTTATCGCCTTTGAAAACCTGACTAATCATTGTCGATGAAACATTTAAAGCCTGAGCTAATCGACGATACTCACCATGACCTTGTTTGGGTTGAGAGTCGACCCAGGTATTGTAAAAAATTTTGTAGTCATCAAAGTTAAAAATCGTCATTTTGACCTAAAATTCACCAAAACTTATATTCGTAATATCAAGTACTTATGAGCACTGTTTACCTTTTAGTTTACTATCTCAACAACTTTTTACTAAACAACTCTATCGAGCCTTAAGAACTAGACCTATAACCAGTTCATGCAAAACGCATTGGAGGAAATATGAATCTTGCGACTGGTAAACTCATAGTTATGGCAACCCTTTGTTTTTCGATGGCGGCGTGTAGTTTTCCTTCGGATGACGAAAAACCATCTGCTGAAGGATGGGAGTTGGGCGGAGTACAATCCGAGGTGGTTGATGGCAAAGAGGTGCGACAGATAGAACTGTCGTATTGTTTGAACCATCCCGAAACTGTCGAGAACGTTAAGTACTACTATCACCTTAGCACTACGGATACCCCCGAGATGCGTTCGCTGTTGAAAGAAAATAAGAGTTTTCAAATCAAGGCTCGTCTCTATGTTTTTAAAAAGACAATGTCTCTTACGGGCAGAAGCAGTAGGACACAGGGGTTGATGATGATTCCAGTTACTTACTTTCGATTTAGTGATGTCAATGCAGCTGATGGTAAAGTGACTTACAACCATTCACTTCGTTTGACAGAATTTTCGGCAAGACAATTATCGATGCTTCCAAATTCTCGTCAACATTTCGATGGCGAAGTTTTGATGTCTTTTCAGACGACAGAGCAGAGTGCTCACTTAGAGTATGTGACGTCGTTGCCGGGCTTTCATGGTGATTTGAACTTTAAGTGTAAGGCTATCTGATAACCTGTTTCGAATATGTAACAGAGTATTTCCAAATAAATTGAATTGATTTTTTCAAGATTAAATAATTGTCAAAACCCAAAGAGGAAAAAGATGAAAAATATATTTATGGTTTTTGCAGTGATGTTTAGTTTTTCGGTGAAGAGTTATGCAGCTGAGTCTTTGTCTAAATCGAAAGAGGCTCCATCTAAGTCTTATCAGAGTTTGACTGAAGACGAGCGAAAAATTTTGGTGAATGGCGAAATTTCTACGGCAAGGTACGTGATCGGGGGTGTGATCGGCACCTACCCAGTTGGATTTGGAGTTGGTCACGCTATCCAAGGCAGATATTCCGACAAGGGTTGGATATTTACCGCCGGAGAATTGGGTAGTCTTGTCGCAATCTACGCAGGCTTGGGGTCGTGTGTGGGAAGTATGATTAACAGGAACGACTGTTCGGAAAGTTCGGCAGGACTCGTCTTTGCTGGTGTTATGGGATTTGTTGGGTTTCGAGTATGGGAGATTATCGACCTGTGGGCGACGCCACCCGAAATCAACCGAAAATACTATGAATTGAAGCGAATGACTGGTGGAGGCGGTGTTACATGGAGGCCCTTTGTAGCTCCGGTAAATGGACAACCCGGACTTGGTTTAGCGATGACTTTTTAAATAAAAAAAGGGGTGCGTTTGTCGCACCCCAGTTAGAAAAAAACACCTGACCCCTTTTTATTTTGTTACGAAAGAGCTTGGGGCGAAGGGGGATTTTGTGAAAAGTTGTTCCATGTTTTTGTTCACTGATAAAACTCTCCAGAAGTAGTTCTTGCCTGCTTCTAGGCCTTCTACCTTGAATGAAGTTTCTTTGACTTCAAAATTGTCTGAAACCAACCATTTGAAGTTTGGATCTTTAGCAACTTGAACGTGGTAGTGAGTCGCTCCAGAAACTTCTTTCCATTTAAGTTCAACAGCCTTCGCGTCTACGGTTGCATGAAATTCTGGAGACACTAATTCTGGCTTAGCAGGTGGAACTCTTTTAGTTAGGTCTGCCTCTTTTTTAGGGAAAAGCTTGTTCATCTCTGCTGATGGATCATGAACCGCACTCTTATGGCCTTCACCGTGACCTTCTCCGTGTCCGCCGTCCGCAGCCACTGATTTATTAGCCAAAGTCAAAGTCATCGCAAATGCTAGAATAGACAAAAGAATTTTCATATATCGAGTTTCCTTTTTTAGCCGTCGAATCGCCCCGTCCCGAATCGGCAGGGTGATCTAAAAGCTTTACTGTGTGATCTATTGAAAATAAAATAAATATGGGAGCTAGTAAAACCCTCTTGCAGATTATGCCAAGGGGTGTTAGAACACGTACGGTTTTATAGATGATCGCGCTAATAAAACGATGTTGCATCGTTAACTAGTTGAAATTAGTGAGGAAAGTCCGGACTCCAAAGAGCAGTGCAAGGGGTAACGCCCCTCCATCGCAAGATGAGGACTAGTGGAACAGAGAGAATGTCCAGGGCAATGAGCCAAAAGGCGGGAACGGGAGCCTTCTGGGGAGCCGCTGGAGTGAAAACAGCCAAACTCTGCACGGAGCAAGATCAAATAGGGGGACATTAGTAGGACGGCTCGTCCGTAGTCTCCGGGTAAGATCGCTTGAGGGTGTTAGTAATAATACTCCTAGAGGAATGATCATCCAAACTTACAGGGCTTCTTGTGGGACCAGGTGAGTAGGACAGAATCCGGCTTATAGTAAAACCTATACTCCCAATTGTCGGGGCCCTTTCCAGAGTAGGAAAGGGCCCCGCTTCTTTTTAATTATGAATCTAAAAACAGGTTCTTATTTAACGTATTTTTTCAGATACTCTTCAACAATTTTCTGAGTATTCACTTTGCCCAAAGCCTCTTTTAATTTTGCAGCCTTGTCTTTGCTGTGAGTGTTTAGGGCAATCAATAGATCTTTCTCTTCAAGAATTTTTCCATTGATCGTGACTTTGCCAGCCAGATCTTTGAGGTCTGTTTGTAAATACCATTTAGCATTGTTTATATCGATGATTGCAGCATCGATACGACCAGCGGCCACCTTCTTGACGTTGACGTCATCAGAAGGAACGACTTCTGTTTTGAACACCCCAGCTTTAGCTGCGGCGTTGAAGTCTTTGGTGTTGCCGTAGTCTTGAACTACGCCCACTGTTTTCCCTTTAAGATCCTGCAAAGAGGACCAATTCAACGGTTTGCCTGAAGGTTCAATAAAACCTACTGGAGATTTAAATACTGACGGTGAGCCCGAGAAATCCCCAGTCACGTCTTCTGGCCATGAAGGATAGTAACCTACTGCGGATTTGTCGGCGCCTTCTTTAATTGCACGAGACCAAGGTAAAACACAACTTCTAATTCTATACCCACAGATGCAAGCGCCTCTTTAAGGGCTTTTGTGCCGGCTCCTTGTTCTGGGCATTTTTCGCAGGTAAAAGGCGGCCACTCAAGCGAGGTGACTTTCCATTTTTCGCCAGCCCAAGTGGCTGGAGTAATCATTGTGATTGTTGAAAACACGAGGGGCAAAAACTTACGCATAAAGTCCTCCGATAATTATATTTTGCAAAAAATTGCGACTCTAAGATCGGAGAACTATCTGAAAGCTAAAGCCAATTAAATTTTATTTAATAAATTATCCCTAAGGACAGCTTTTAAGAGGAATTAAGACGAAGCGCTAGAATAATGCTTCAGTGCAAATTTCCAAAAGCGGTGGCTAGTATATAACAATAAAATAGTCAGCCCGACAGACCAAAGGATAAGCCACGGATTCGCAAGACCAAAGACGGCGTTTGCAGGTACGCTGGCGATAAATCCCACGGGCACTACAGATAGAATAATCCATCTAAGCCATGGGAAGTACATAGAGTCGGGTCTCATTCCTAAGCGATAGACTTGATACCATAAAAAGTGCAAATTTTCAGACCGAGCAAAGATGCAAGCACTGGTCGAGAAAAAGAACTTCATGCAGTATTGAATTAAGCTGCCTGTTGGAATGAGCAGAAGCAGCCAAAGGACTCTCTCTATTTTTAAATCCGGAAGTTGGGATAAACTCCATGACAGCCATCCAATACCCATGATTAGATTTCCAAAATTTGCGGTTGTCGCTTTTTGAATGCTAATCAAAAATTGTGAATTGACTGGCTTAGTTAAAAGCAAATCTAAATCGCCTTTGCGAACCTTCTCGCTGAAGTTTTCAAGGTTGTCGTGAAAAACGATCATGAATAGGGCATCAGCGATAAAGAGGACGCCAAGAAAAACCCGCATTTGATGAATATCCCAATCACCAATTTTTGGAGTGTGGGAAAATAAAACCTCAAATGTCATAATTTGGGCGACATACCAAAAGATATCAATCGCAATTCTTGAAACGAAGTTCATGCGATATTCCATATCCGCAATCAGACTTGTTTTAAAGAGTGCCCAATAAAGGCCTGCGTATTTTTTAAAAGTTTGGATCATTTAGGCACCCGTTCCCGAATAGCCTTTAAGGCCTTGGCGCCATAGAAGCGCGCCGATAAAGTTCATCACAATAATCCCGATAGTTACAGACACGAATCCATTAAGTACCTGAGTAAGATCCACGCGGCCCGTCAGATATCCGACAGGAAGATAGACGCCAGCACTAAAAGGAAGAGCCATCAATACTTTTTGGGTTGCGGCCGGCATAAGATCTAAAGGAAATAGTTCTCCGGTTAATATCCATAGCGCTAAATTTTTTGCGACAGTAAATGAATGGATTTTGTTAAACCAAAAAGCGAAGCAAGAAATAACAAAGCTAATAGAGTGGACAAAAACCAAATACCAAAGCACCAGTAGGGCTGCCAAAGGCAGTCGTTGAAGTTGAGTGGGTAAGTCAAAAAACATAACTGCGATGATTGGCACAATCAGTGAAACGGTTGTGGTCATCACTTTATAGCCCATCAATTGACTCAGGTAGTATTCATAAAAGCTAACCGGACGAACAAGAAGGCTGTTTATCGTGCCGCTCTCGATTTCGGTGATCATTTTAAATTCGTACATCCAGCTGGCGGCTATCCGAGCAAAGAAGGCTCCCCACAGAGCATAGGAAAGGTAAGCTTCCTGACCAAAGCCATTGATACTTTGCACTCCGGCGCCTTTGAAAACGGCAAACCACAGAAGCATTTCAATTACTGTTGTCAGCGCAGGTTGAACAAGAGCATCGATAAAGTAATTCAATCGGTACTCAAGATTCGAAACCATTGCCAAATGACTAAAGGCGAGATTCCGCTTCAAGAAAACGACGAATGACCGCTTCAAAATCAACCTCTTCATTGTTAGTTTCGATTTGAGTTTTATTTGTAAATTCCTGAACAGAGCCATCGTAGACGATGTTTCCTTTGCTGATTAACAGAAGGCGATCGGCAAGTTTTGAAATATCATCCATATAGTGACTTGTTAAAATAATAGTTGGTTTTTTATCTTTAACGTAGCCAGCTAGGAACTCGCGTATTTTTTCCTGAGCTACGATATCTAGGCCGATGGTCGGTTCATCTAAAAATAGAACCTTAGGTTCGTGTAGAAGGGCTCCGATGATTTCCATCTTCATCCGCTCGCCTAAAGAGAGTCGTCGTAGTTGGGTATTTAGAACGTGCTTGCAGTCCATCATTGTGGCTAGGTAGTCCACGCGTCTGCGAGCTTCTTGGGGTTCGATATCATAGATGCGAGCTAAAAGTGCGTAAGAATCAGAAGGTGAAATATCCCACCATAATTGATTCTTTTGACCTAACAAAATGCTAATTTGTCGCAGGAATTCATTGTTGCGATCCCATGGAGAGTAGCCCAATACTTTTGCAGAGCCCGACGAGGGAACAATCAATCCTGATAGCAACTTGAGAAGAGTCGTCTTCCCTGCGCCATTTGCACCAACGAGGCCGACAATTTTGCCTTCTTCAATTTTGATATTAGTCGCAGCAAGGGCAGTTTTGTGTTGGTATTGCCGATTCCAAAAACCTTTAATGGAGTTTAGAAGGCCTTCAGGTTTAACGTAGCTAGTGTAAACGCGAGATAGATTTTCAGTTTCGATGGTAAAAGACATGGGCCCAATATAGTGAGTATTGGGCCCATAAGGAAGATAAAATTATATCTTTTGTTGAATGTCGAACTATTCGAAATCCGCGTAGTTTTCATCATCAGTAATAACTGTTTTCAAATCCGGAGACACGTAGGTTCCTTCTCTGATGCGACCTTCTGTGCATTGAGCAAGAGAATTTGGATCCTGAGTTTCGTAGTCATAGTCGCAGTCACCAACGTACCAAGCTTTTTCATGGTATTTGATGTAATAGGCTTTTAAGTTTCCGTCTTGGTAGATCGCAAAAACTTGATCGAGAATGGTTTCGCCACTTGCAACGTAATCACCTTCAAGGATGGTGTCTCCCCAAATTTGAGCCTGGTCGAAGGCGATCTTTTGAAGCTTTTCAACAAGACTTGTAGAGATCTTTTTTAATTCTTTTGAAGTATCGAAAAGATCCTGATGTTTCCATGAGCCTGAACATGTAGATTCTTCTCCAGCTACGCCAGCGCAATTAATTCTATGCTGCTCAATAACACCATAAAAAGACTGATACGAAGTCATTGGACGCTTCATTTGGCTCGCATTTGCTAAACCATTGAAAAGAAAAAAGAAGGCTACAACTATTAGGGCTTTATTCATAGTGATCTCCGATAAGCAGAATATAGCCCCAATTGCACTTTTGATTTAATACTTAGTAGCTAAATTATTATGCGTTTTATGTATAAAAAACCCGTTTTCTTGCGTTTTATTAATAAAAAGAAACCGGCTTTTCAAGTACTACAAATTCTAAGTTATCAACCTTTGGAAGGCCAAATCGCGGGTCGTCCTTAGGAAAGGGTTTTTTCTCTGCTGTTAGTTTAAATCCTAGCTTTTGATACCAAGAAATCAGCTCAGTGCGAACTGAAATGACCGTCATCGAAATTTTTTTACAGTCCCAAAAGTCTGCAAAGACTTCGCTCTCTTCAATTAGCTTTTTTCCGATGCCTTTTTTCTGTAGATTGGGCTTAACAGTTAGCATACCTAAGTACATCTTATCGCCTTGCTTTTCAATATGAACGCAGCCAAGTATTTCGCCTTCTTCGTCTTCATTTTCCTCTGTTGCAATTAGGATTGTAGAGTCTTCCTTATTGATGATTTCTAAAATTCCCTGGCGATCCACCCTTTGCCCATCCAGCAAATCAGCTTCAGTGGTCCACCCTTTTTTAGAGCTGTCACCCCGGTAGGCAGAGTTTACAAGTTGTACGAGTTTATCAACATGTTGTTCTTCAGCTTGGATAAATTCGATATTCATAAGTTCCTCTATGATTTTAGCAAGATAAATGCGGCCAGTGAGATCCAAAAACAAAGTAAGGTTGTCGTGCCAAATAAAAACCATCTAAATCGAGTCGGAACATAGTTGGTCTTTATCTCAACATAGGCATGTCCAATTCGGCAGATGATAAAGATCCAGGCAAGAATATTCAAGGCCACAGAGTGGATCTGAAGATGTAAACAAAGGATAATACCGGCGTAGAAGAGTATTGGCGTCTCGAGTTGGTTGTGAAAGCAATTTGAAATTCGTTGAATTCGCTCGGGCCAAACATTTTGACCTAAGGCAATATCCTTCATTTTTACCTGTCCGGAGCTAACCGATTTAACTCGAGAAAAGCCCATCCAGTATAGAAGCACGAAAGTCATCGCGACTTGGACAAATAAAGGAATCAATAGCCAATTCATAGGGCCTCCCATTCAAGTGAATACCTATCATGATTCATGATTTAAATGGAAGGCCCGAGCAGGGTATCAACTAAAATTAATGATGATGTTGGTGCTCTTCTTTGGAATCGCTATTCTTTTGCACTTCATGAGACTGAGTGATTTTGGGAAGGGGCAGCTTGTAAATTGCTTCATTTCCCTGTGCAATTTCCCGCTTGGCAACAAGAGTTAGAGTTGATTGGCTGAGGTCTGACTGAGCCGTACACTTAAATGATTTTGTGGACTCTTGTGCCTGGCAGTTTAGGTTTTCTGTCTTGCCCTTTGATTTGGCGCTGATTTTAACAACAGAGTTTGCAATAACTGGGTTTTGAAACTGAATATCTAGAAGATAGATTTCAATCTCTGTGGACGATTTATAAACAAGCTCCGTATGAAATGGGCCTGGCATACGAATATGTCCACCGTGAGGGCCTAGCTTGTCTTCTCCGTGCGCCATGGTGTTGATGCTAAAAAGACTCACAAGGGAAATCACCGTCATATATTTTGATAAGAAAGTCATAAAAGCTCCTTTTAACTATGTCTGTTAATAGGAAGGAGGCTCTTTGTTTGTGACAAAAATATTAATTGTCACAAAACTAAATGCCCAGGCCTAATGTAGGCATTAGTAATGAGGTTCAGATGTTAGATAGTATAATTCGCCTTGCATTGAGACAGCGTCTATTGGTCGTCGCCTTTGCCGCCTTTATTGTGGCCTACGGGGGATGGGTCTTGACGCATCTTCCGGTAGATGTGTTCCCAGATTTAAATCGTCCGACAGTGAATATTTTGACCGAGTCAGGAGGGCTGGCGCCTGAAGAGGTCGAGACTCTCGTGACTTTTCCAATTGAAACTGCGTTGAATGGATTGCCCGGAGTCCAGCGTGTGCGTTCAAGTTCAGGTGTAGGTCTTTCGGTTGTTTATGTTGAGTTTGAGTGGGGGACAGATATCTTTCGCAACCGTCAGTTGGTTCAAGAGAAACTTGATCTGGCAAAAGAAAAGCTTCCTAAAAATGTGACTCCAATAATGGGCCCTATTTCATCTATTATGGGAGAAATTCAGTTCGTTGGACTGTCGGCAAAGTCAGATAAGATTCGCCCAATGGATATTCGAACTTATGCAGATTGGACCTTGCGTCCGCGTCTGATGAGCATTCCTGGTATCTCGCAAGTGATTTCGATTGGGGGCGGGGTTCGTCAGTATCAGATTTTACTTTCGGCGGAAAAGATTCAGAAATTTCAGCTGACCATGAACGAAATCGAAGAGAACCTTTCGGGCTTAAGTCAAAATACCACTGGCGGCTTTATTGATCTGCAAGATCAAGAGGCTTTGATTCGCAACTTGGGTTCTGTAAAAACAAAAGAGGATATATTAAATTCCGTCGTAGGTATTCACTTGGGCCGACCTGTTCTTATTAAGGATATTGCCAGTGTCGAAGAGCGTCCTCAAGTCATGCGAGGTGATGCAAGTATCAACGGCCATCCTGCCGTAGTCATGGCAATTCAAAAGCAACCAACCGGAGATACGATTAAACTATCTAAGGAAATCGCAGTAGCACTAAAGGAAATTGAAAAGTCTTTGCCTGAAGGGATAGAGCTACAGACATCTTTGTTTAAGCAAGCAACCTTTATTGAAAATGCCGTTCACAATGTTGTTGAAGCTTTGCGTGATGGTGTGATCCTTGTTTTTATCGTTCTATTTATCTTCTTGATGAATTTCCGTACCACAATCATCACGATGACCGCAATTCCGCTTTCTTTTCTCCTAACTGCTATCGTCTTTAAAATTTTTGGACTTTCAGTTAATACGATGACCTTAGGGGGCTTAGCTATTGCGATTGGTGAACTTGTCGACGATGCCATTGTTGACGTAGAGAATGTTTTTAGACGTTTAAAGGAAAATCGCAGTTCAGCAAATCCTAAGAATCCGTTACGTGTTATTTTTGATGCCTCAAGTGAGGTGCGCAATTCGATTGTTATTGCGACTATCATTGTCTGCCTAGTTTTCATACCTCTATTTAATTTAGGAGGGATCGAAGGGCGTCTGTTTATTCCGCTGGGAATTTCATATGTCATTTCCTTGTTGGCGTCGATGGTCGTGTCTTTGACGGTGACTCCAGCCCTTTGCTCTTATTTGTTGACCAAGGGTGATTTGCTGGATCATCCAGACGGATGGTTGGTGCAAAAGTTAAAATCAGCCCAGCGCCAATTGCTCGAGTGGACGTTGCCCAGACCTCGGTTGATCGTTGGATTTACGGCAGGTTTGTTTTTGATCGCCGTAGTAATTGCCACTCAGTTGGGTCGGGACTTCCTGCCAAAATTCAATGAAGGAACTGCGATGATCGCGGTTCAAGCTAAGCCAGGTACTTCTTTAGCTAAATCAAATGAATTGGGGACTCAGGCCGAGCTAATAATTTTACAAACTCCCGAGGTAAAATATGCTTCGCGCCGAACTGGAAGAGCGGAACAAGATGAGCATGCCGAGGGGGTCAATGTCTCTGAGATCGACGTAGATTTTAAAGAAGGTGGACGACCGCGTGAAGTCGTGCTTAATGAGATTCGTGAAAATCTAGAGCAAATAGAGGGAGTTTATGTCAATATTGGCCAGCCAATCTCACACCGTTTGGATCATTTGTTATCAGGTGTGAAGGCGCAAATTGCGATTAAAGTTTTTGGTCCTGATTTAAAAGTGCTCAGACTCAAGGCTTCCGAGATTGCTCAAGCTTTAGAGGGAACGCAAGGGCTTGTGGATCTGCAAGTAGAGCAGCAAGTTTTAGTGCCTCAAGTAAAAATCCAAATCATGAGGGACGAGGCCGCCAAGTATGGAATCGTCACGGGTCAAATTTCTAAAAATTTAGAAAAAGCCCTCAACGGCGAAGTGGTAGGGCAGATTTTAGAGAATCAGCGCACGACAGATTTAGTTGTCAGATTTGATGAAAAATCACGAACTGATTTAGAACTTATTCAACGCATTCCAGTTAAACTCATGCCGGATGGAAGTCGAATTTTATTGAAAGACATAGCTGACGTCTTTGAATCTCATGGGCCTAATATGATCAATCGAGAGAATTCGGCTCGAAGAATTGTCGTTCAGGCAAATTCATCTGGCAGGGACTTAAATAGTTTGGTTGCAGAAATTCAAGCGAAGGTTGCAAAAAATGTCGAGCTACCTCAGGGCTACTACGTATCCTATGGTGGTCAATTTGAAAGCCAACAGCAGGCAGCTCGTCTGATGATCTTCCTGGGTATCGCGGCAATATTAGGAATCTTTATTGTACTTTATGTGAACTTCAAGTCGGTCTTCGTCAGTTTACAAGTGATGTTGAACATTCCAATGGCATTTATTGGCGGAGTTTTCGGTATAGCTCTGTCTGGCGGATCTATCTCGATAGCAAGTATGGTTGCGTTTGTAACCTTGTGCGGAATCTCTTCTCGAAATGGTATCATGATGATTTCCCACTATCTTCATTTGATAAAAAATGAAGGTGAAGAGTTTACAAAAGAGATGGTCATCCGAGGCTCTTTAGAGCGGTTGGTTCCTGTCTTAATGACGGCATTGACGGCGGTGTTGGGATTGATCCCATTGGTACTTGCCGGTGGGGACCCAGGAAAAGAAATCCTGCATCCGGTAGCAATAGTTATTGTTGGTGGACTTATTTCTTCTACGCTGTTGGACATCTTTGTCACTCCGACAGTGTTTTGGAATTACGGCAAGGAATCGGCCCAGAAAAGTATTGCTAAAGAAAATTCAACAGACGAAATTTAAATTTTGACGAAACTTTAAGGAGTAAAAATGAAAAAATATATTCTATCAGCATTGGTTGTTCTTTCATCACAAATGGCATTTTCTCACGAGGGGCATGATATCCCAGGCGCTGTAAAATCAGTTTATGGTGGTGTGGTAAAAACGGGCAAAGTGGCACACTTAGAGTACGTAGTCTCTGGTGCCGAGTTAAAGCTGTATCCGTTGGCTCACGCGGGTGAGGAGCTTCCTAAGGATTTAGTTGTTAGCGCAAAGGCCGAGCCAAAAAAGGGTGGCAGTTATGAACTGGCATTAAGTAAAAATCCAAAGTTTTTTACTGCTACAATTGACATGAAAGGTGCTAATCGCCTTCCGGTCGTAATCACCTTTAAAAGCGGTAAATTGACGGATACATTCAAAATTCAAGTCGAAGCTGAATAGTTCAAAAGTGCGGGGAATATATGTTTCAAAAAATTATGCAAAATAGAAAATTGCAATCGGCATTGGTGCTAGGGGGATTAAACTTGATTTGTTTCAGTCCATCTTTCGCCAATGAAAGCATGACCTCGCACAATCATTCTAGTATCGAGGTTGTACAGTCAGAAGGGGCATTTTTAGAGGCTTCGACGAATCAATCAAAAGCATCTATATGGCCCGAACTTAGTTTTGTCGGTGGCTACAAAGAGGAAAATTTTCAGCTAGAGCCAAAAAAAGGAGCCGTGGCTTATTTAAATTTGGATTGGAATCTTTTTGATGGAGGACGGACTTTTGCAAGTTGGAGCCAAGCTCAAGGGATGTCTAAAGTTCATAAGATTTCAACCGAGCGTAAGAAGCGTGAACTCTATTTGCAGTTTTTTAAACTAAAGCGTCAGCAGCAGAAGTTAGAGAATTTAGCAAAGATCGAACAGCAGGAAGTTCAGTTTTACTCTAACCAATTGTTGGCAGCAAAAAAGCGCGTCAATTCGGGTTTGACAACAGAAGCTGATATCTTGGAGCTGGAAATTCAACAGCAAGAAACTCAAGAGCATATTCTAGAGATGAATCAAGAGCTCAAGCAGATCGCTCTGCAGTTGGCTTCGATGGGAGGAGCTGTCAGTGAAGCTCAGTTTTCATATCAGACATTGGATTTGAACAATCCAAATTTTGAAAACTCTTTGATTTCTCAAGAGCTGAATTTACAGCTTGAGGTGGCAGAGTCGGCTCGGATGGGTGCCTATTCAGCCATCCTGCCTCGGCTTGATTTTAATGCGAAGTACGGTGTCGTAGATCCTCAGGATTATTCAAATGCAAGTCGCAAAGAAACAGCGGTGTCATTATTGTTAACGATTCCCTTATTTTCTGGGGGAAAGAATCTGGCCTCTGTGGATGCTGCAAAGTATGACTTCTATGTTAAAGATCATCGTCTAAGAATGGAATTGAAAGGCAAGAAAGCCGAGTTCGAAATAAAACTGGCAAGACGACAAGAACTTAGTCGTTTGATTGAAGTGCATAAGTCACTTGCAGAGCGAACAGAACGGCTGATGAGTCTGGTGACCCAGGAATTCAAACGCGGAGTCAAAGGGTCCTCGGAGTGGATGGACGCAACCGAAAAATGGGTTGATGTACGAAAAAAGCTTATAGATTTTGAATTTGAAAAAGATCTCTTAGATTTAGAAATTCGAATGTTATAAAAAAAGCCCCATTATTGGGGCTTTTTAATTGCTAAAACAAAGAGCTCTTTTCCTTGTCGTCGAGGCACTGAATTGCGAAGACGACCCCAAAAAATAAAATTAAATGAATCTTTTAGTCGCTGACGTAACTCCCATTCGGTGCCGCCATAAGGGGTCGACGCCCTCTTTTCGAAAGTAAAGAAAACTCCCATCAATTGTCCTGTTTCGTGCATCATGCGCTTATAGACCTGAATAAGTTCTTTGCGGCGATCCGGAGAAACCGCGCAGTAGCAAGTGTGCTCGAAGACTATATCAAATGTCTGATTCCATTCGGTGGGTAGCTTGAAGATATCGGCCTGAACGAAGTGAAGGTTTTCTAAATGGCCATAAAGCTTTTTGGCTCGAGCAATGGCCTCTTCTGAAAAATCAACGGCATAGACGATGTGTCCTTGCTTTGCAAATAGGGCGGCATCATGTCCTTCTCCGCAGCCAGGAACTAAGATGCGGCTTTTTGCAAGCTTCAGCCTAGGCATCATGTCTTTTAAGCCTTCCGCTGCATCACCAAGATTCCATCCTGGATTCTTTTCTTCATTGTAGATTCGCGTCCAATGAGAGGCGTGGTGAACTTTTGCATTTTCTTGCCAGTAAGGAAGGATATCAATTTGTTCGCCAGCGAAGGTGATACTGTCGTCGTCAAACTCTTCAAGCTGATCAAAAAACATAGCTTGTGCTTTGCGGGACATCACAAAAGGAATCTTATTTTCGGTATAGCCATGAAAACGATCCCACTCATCGACTGTCAGAGTGTGCAAATCAAAACGATATTCAACATCGTAAGGTAAAAGAACTGTCCATGAACCGGCGTTGTGATTTACCTGAGCGGCCACATAGGGTTGATCAAAAGCTTCTACGATTACGGCAGTACCACCGAATGAGCTGAGTAAGGTGCCCCCTTCATGGAGGCGCATATTGCGGAGGATTTCTTGCCCCACTTCGATATCTTGAATTCTAATCTCGTTACTTAGGGCATAGCCCTCTTCGTCGATTTGTACAAATTGAGTGGGGATTGGCATTATTTGTGTTCTGGCGCTTTCACTTCAGGAGTCGTTGGAGCTACTGGTTCTTCTGTTGGAAGATCCATATTTGGTGATACTGTGGCCCCTTCGTTAAAGGAAACAATGTCGTTAGTTGTTTTAACTGATTGGACAACCCAGTGGTCTTCTTCTTGGAACGTAGAAGGTTGGCGGTGAAGAATGGCCTCGCCCTCAATCGTTTGTTCTGTTGTTTCGCCATTCTCAATTGAATCATTGAATTTGTAGGCAAAAACGGCGCGAACTTTATTGTCGCCCAGTGTTTCGGTCCAGATTCGCATAACTTGGAATCCAGAAGCCGAAGGTTTCTTCGCAATAAGAGATTCTTTGATTAATTCCGCTAACTTAGTTTGAATGTCGGCATGCGTCTCGAAAGCCACTGCCGCAGGTGCTCCATTAAATAGATTCCAGGTCCAAACTAGGGCGACAGCAAAAACTAATAGGGAAATGATTTTCTTCATCTCGAATAACCTCTCTTTAATTTACTCAGGGCCATTGGCGTGATATTGGCTTTATCTCATGAAAAACGAATGGCTGACAACACTTCTAAAACAAAAAGGTTTGAGTCTGAAACCCGCAGTGCTGGCCTCTCTCTTAGAGGAGATCTCACCGAAGGCTCGCAATGGCGCGCTGGGCTATGTTTTAGACTGGCTGAAGCCTTTTTCAGCGGGGATGGGCTTACGAGTGGCGAGGCTGGGTGATCAGCATATCGAGGTCATAATTCCAATTCGAGACCATAACGTATCGTCTCCAAATCAGATTCATGAGGCAGTTCTTTTTGCGGCTGGGGCCGAGGCGCTCCGCTTATTGTGGGAACGTCATGCACCTCTTGGGGAGTTTGCCATTTTTAATAAGAAGTCTTCCCTCGATCTGCGGGTTCGTCCTTCAACAGAAATTCGACTTCGTTACGAGCTTTTGGAGCCCGTCAGAGAGTCGATGCTAACGTCTTTGCGGCGTCATCGACAGGCTTCCGGCGAAGCGGTGATTACATTCTTTAGTGATAGAGATCAGCTCTTGGGTGAATTGAATTTAAATTACGAAATTTTTCACACTCCTTCGTTGCAGGCTACAAAGTAGTTCAGCGCATTGAGTGTTGGGTCCGAGAAAGGTGAATGCGGTGGAAGTTTTAGAAACACATATTGATGCTGGTTCCGCAGATTTTAAAATCAATCGCGATGCGATGTTGTCGATCGTGAACGCTTGGCGAAGCACGGTTGAGCAAGTAAAACTTGGCGGCGGTGAAGAGGCTCTTAAAAAGCATAAATCCAGAGGTAAACTCACCGCTCGTGAACGTATAGAAGGTCTTCTTGATAAAGGCACTTCATTTCTAGAATTTTCAACCTTGGCTGCGATTGATATGTATGACAATCAAGCGCCTGCAGCTGGTGTGATCACAGGCATTGGGGTTATTCAGGGCACCGAGTGTGTGATTGTTGCAAACGACGCCACCGTGAAGGGTGGTACTTACTTTCCAATGACGGTGAAAAAGCATTTGCGTGCTCAAGAAATCGCTATGGAAAATGGACTTCCTTGTATTTACCTTGTGGATTCTGGTGGTGCATTCTTGCCTCTGCAAGCTGAAGTTTTTCCTGATCGTGATCATTTCGGTCGTATTTTCTACAATCAAGCGCGTATGTCTGCGCAGGGGATTCCTCAGATTTCAGTCGTGATGGGATCTTGCACGGCGGGGGGCGCCTATGTACCTGCAATGTCGGATGAGAACGTCATCGTTAAAGACAACGGGACTATTTTCTTGGGCGGTCCGCCTTTGGTGCGAGCTGCTACCGGTGAAATCGTTGATGCTCAAGATTTGGGTGGAGCGAAAGTTCACTGTGAAGTTTCAGGTGTGACCGATCATTTTGCCGAAGATGATGAGCATGCTATTGAGCTTACTCGTTCTATCGTGGCCCATTTAAACAAGAGAAGAGCCGTTCAGTTAAAGACTCTTCCTGTAGAAGAGCCGCTTTACAATATGGATGAGATTTATGGAATCATTCCAAAAGATGGTCGCATTCCATTTGATGTTCATGAAATCATCGCTCGTATCGTAGATGGATCTCGCTTTCATGAATTTAAGCCACTTTATGGAAAGTCATTAGTGACAGGTTTTGCTCATATTTGGGGGATGCCTGTAGGAATTATTGCTAATAACGGAGTTCTTTTTAGTGAATCCGCTTTGAAAGCGGCCCACTTCATTGAACTTTGTGAACAACGTCAGGTGCCATTGATCTTCTTACAAAATATCACAGGCTTCATGGTCGGTCAGAAATACGAAAACGAAGGCATTGCCAAACACGGCGCTAAGATGGTTATGGCCGTTTCAAATGCCCGCGTTCCAAAATTCACTGTTGTCATTGGTGGTTCATACGGAGCTGGCAATTACGGGATGTGCGGTCGCGCGTTCCAGCCGCGTATGTTGTGGATGTGGCCAAATGCGAAGATCTCTGTCATGGGTGGCGAGCAAGCTGCCAATGTCTTGTTGACCGTGAAAATGGATCAGATGGCGGCCAAAGGGCAATCGATGTCTTCAGATGAACAGGCGGAATTTAAACGACCAACTCTTGAGAAATACGAGCGCGAATCTGCGGCTTCTTACTCAACGGCTCGTATCTGGGATGATGGTATTATCGATCCGATAGACACTAGACGAGTTCTGGCTTTGGGTATTGCTGCTTCTTTAAATAAAGAATGGGGCCCGCAAATGCAGGGCGTATTCAGAATGTAGGTTGATGATGAAATTTGTTGTTGTCTCTGAATTAAATCATGTGGCCTACGTAAAATTGCATCGTCCTGAAATGCGCAATGCTTTCAATCCTGAGATGATCGCTGAAATCACGAAGGTGTTTACAGATCTTAGCTTGCGAACTGATCTACGTGCGGTGGCTCTTTCTGGGGAAGGAAAGGCCTTCTGCGCTGGAGCTGATTTAAACTGGATGAAAGAGATGGTTGAGTACTCATTCGAGCAAAACCAACAGGATTCTCTCAAGCTCTTTGCTATGTTTGATGCCATTGCTAATTGCTCCCATCCGGTTGTGGGAATGGTTCACGGTGCTGTTTTTGGTGGCGCTTTGGGTTTGATGGCTTGTTGTGATTATGTCGTTGCCGAGGAAGGCACTCAGTTTTGTTTTAGTGAAGTGAAGTTGGGAATCGCGCCAGCAGTGATTAGCGCTTTTGTGATGAAAAAAGCTGTCGCCGGAAAAGTGCGTCCATACATGCTTTCAGGAGTTGTCTTTAACCCAGAGCAAGCCGAAGAGATGGCTCTGGTCAATGAGGTTGTTGCCACTGGTGAAGGGCATGCCGCTCAACAAAGAATGCTCCATCATTTTTTGATTTGCGGGCCAGAAGCTGTTCGTGAAACGAAAAAGTTATTGAATGATTTGCCGACATTAACTTGGGAAGAGCAAAAACTTGCGACTTCAAAAGTGATTGCCGAGCGTAGAGCCAGCATCGAAGGCCAAGAAGGATTGAAATCCTTTTTGGAAAAACGTGAAGCTAGCTGGAAATTGAAATAGGAGAAACCATGGCACAGAAATTTAAACGTATTGCCATCGCCAATCGCGGGGAAGTTGCCGTTCGTATTATCAAAGCTTGTGAAGAGTTGGGCATCGAGACTGTTTTACTTCACTCAGAGGCGGATATTAATTCTCGCGCTTATAGAATGGCGACAAAGACAGTTTGCATCGGTCCAGCTCCCACGGCGGAATCTTATTTAAATATTGAAGCCAATATCAACGGCGCGCTTGCCGGTGGTGCTGAGGCGATTCACCCTGGTTTTGGTTTTTTATCTGAGAACGCAGATTTTGCTGAGGCCGTCACGAAGGCGGGGCTTGTTTTTATCGGGCCATCTGCAGAGGCGATTCGCTCTTTGGGTGATAAGGTTCATTGTAAAGAATTAGCAAAAAAAGCGGGCCTCCCATTGGTTCCTGGCTATCAAGGCGATAACCAAGATGTGGCAAACTTAATCACTGAAGCCAAGAAAATTGGTTTCCCAGTGATTGTAAAAGCGGCAGCTGGCGGCGGTGGCCGTGGAATGAAATTGATCAAAGCCGAAGCTGAAGCCCGTGAATTAATTGAATCCGCTCAGCGTGAAGCTCAATCCGCATTTGGTTCTCCAAAAGTGTTCCTTGAAAAGTATTTGGATCGCGCTAAGCACATTGAATTTCAAGTTTTTGGTGATAGCACGGGTCATGTAGTTCACTTTTTTGATCGCGAGTGCTCGGTGCAGCGTCGCCACCAAAAAATTATTGAAGAGGCGACATCACCGTCATTGACGGATGATCTTCGTCGTCGCATGGGTGAAGCGGCTTGTGCGATTGCCACTTTGGGTAAGTACAAAGGTGCTGGAACCGTTGAATTTCTTTTGCAAGACGGTGAATTCTATCTTTTAGAAGTGAACACACGTCTTCAAGTTGAACACCCTGTGACTGAAGAAGTTCTCGGTGTGGATTTAGTGAAGATGCAGATTTTGACAGCGCAAGGGGAGTATGTTCACGATCCAAAACGAATTTTGATTCCTCGTGGACACTCGATTGAATGTCGTATTTATGCGGAAAATCCATTCTTGGGAGGAGTGCCTTCGACAGGTCTTCTTGGTAAAATTGAATGGCCTGAAGGACCAGGTCGTCGCTATGAGTATGGATTCGCAGAGGGTGACACTATCACTCCTTTTTATGATCCAATGATTGCGAAAGTTATTGTTTGGGATGAAAACCGATCTCGTGCGATTCAGAAAATGATCCGTGTTCTTAAGGATTCGGTGGTGTTTGGTGTTCACACCAATATTCCGTACTTGATTGAGATCTTGTCGCACAAAGAGTTTGTGATGGGGACGATGACGACTCGTTTTATCGAAACTTATTTTGCAGATCCAATCAAAGAGCCTGAACTAACTGAGGTTGAAAAGTTGCTCGCTGAAAAAGCTCTTGGAGTTTTGAAAACGGGGACTGCAACAGCTACTTCCGACATTTCAGAGCTGGCTCCTTCTAATCCGTTTCAATCTTTCTGGAGAGGTATCTAATGGAAATCTCACTTCGTCATAATGGCAGCCTTCATAAAGCAGAAGCCCAACTTGTGCGTGGAACTTTGTGGGTTCATGTCAATGGTCGCACTTTTGCGATGGATGCGGGTTCTAAAAAATCTCGTAAAAAAGCAGGCGCGGGCGGCTCTTCGGATCAGGTCTTGGCTCCAATGCCTGGAAAAATCACAAAACTATTGGTGTCTGAAGGGCAAGAGATCCAAGCGGGACAAGCCGTGATCGTGATGGAAGCCATGAAAATGGAATACACTTTGAAATCCGATATAGCGGGCGTGGTCGAGAAAATCGGCGTGTCGGTCGGAGAACAAGTGACTTTGGGTAAGCTTCTCGTAAAATTGAAAGCCTAAGGTTTGTGGAAGGCATATGGCTTTAAAGAAATCAGTCACAATTGTTGAGATGGGTCTTCGCGATGGATTGCAAAATGAGAAAACCATTTTGTCGACTGCGGATCGTATTTCTTTGTTTAAGCAATTGGTCGACGCGGGTTCAAAGCGCATTGAAATTGGGGCTTTTGTATCGCCTCAATGGGTTCCACAAATGGCAGGGACTTCGGAAATTGTTGAACAAGCCTTGTCTTTAAAAAAGAATGGCAAAATCCCAAAGAAAGCAGAATTGTCTGTTTTAGTCCCTAATGAGCGCGGGATGTTGGATGCTATGTCCTCTGGAATTAAAGAAGTTGCTATTTTCACAGCGGCGTCGGAATCCTTCGCGCAAAAGAACACGAACTGCACTATCGAAGAGTCTTTTGCTCGTTTTGAGCCGGTCATGGCTTTGGCAAAAAAACATAGAGTCAAAGTCCGTGGTTATCTATCGACCTGTTTTGGTTGTCCTTTTGAAGGAAAAATCAACGAAGACAAGGTCGTCAAGTTGGCTGCGCGTTTGTATAAAATGGGTTGTTTTGAAGTTTCTATTGGAGACACTATTGGTGTCGCCGTTCCTTCTCAAGTTCAAAGTCTTTTGAAGAAATTAAAAAAAGTCATCCCAGTGTCTAAGATTGCAATGCATTTTCATGACACCCGAGGCACGGCTGTAGCCAATGTGCTAGCCGCTTATCAAATGGGAGTCACCGTTTTTGATTCTAGCGTGGGAGGCCTTGGTGGCTGTCCTTACGCTCCTGGTGCGCAGGGAAATGTTTCGACCGAGGATCTAGTCTATATGTTTCACGGTATGGGCGTGAAGACGGGTCTTGATTTGGAAAAGCTCCATCAAATGCAGCCGTGGTTGACTGAAGTGATTCAGCATCCGTTAGCCACAAAGGCGGGTAAGGTCGGTTCCCTACAACCTTTGGGCAAAGTTAAAAAACCAACTTCAGGAAAATCCCGCTAATGGCTAAAAAGGAACCCCGAGAACTAAAGTGGGTCGAAGAGGAACTTCCGTTTGAAGAGTTTCTTCGTAAACCTATGTTCGGTGGTTTTGCCTATTATTTCGGGCCTGTTTTAAAATTGGTGATGTTCGAAGTGGAAGGTGACAACCGCTACCGCGATCACGTTTATCCATTTGAAGTATGGAATGGCTGTCTTTTTCCAGCTGAACGGGAACACCATGAAGCTCTTCTTCAGAAATTCCCATTCTTAGTGAATCACCCCGTTTTGCCAAAGTGGTTGTACCTTCCGGTAAAAACCGAAGACTTCGAAAATTTAGTGGTGAAGGTCTTAAAAGACGTTCTTAAACCCAATGGGTCATGGGGCGTGATTCCAAAAGGCAAAAAGCCAAAGACGAAAACAGAACCTGCTAAAAAGGCAGCAACAAAGAAAACGGTCGCTAAGAAAGCTGCTGCCAAGAAAGCGACCTCAAAGAAATCGACATCAAAAAAAATAGTAAAGTCCATTGATACTAAGAAACCGAAAATGTTCGGATAAGTATAATCATTAGCGACAACTGCTATCGGTAATTGAATTAGGCCTTAGCGAATTGAAACTCTTCAAATTTATGAAGGGCATTTTCGATGAGTGAAAGATTTTTTTTAGATTTATGTTTAGCAAGCCACGTCCATTGTTGGATCAGCAATTTTTTGTTTTCTCTATCCGCTTTTAGATCAATGACCGCGACAACTTTATCTCCGATTAAAACTGGCAAGCCGAAATAGCCGTACTTGCGTTTTTCCTTCGGAATATAAGCTTCAAATTTATGATCGTAATCAAAGAGCTGGTGGAATCGCTTTCGCTGAATGATCAAGGGGTCAAACGGTGACAGAAGATGAGTGAGTTCCTCGTCCAAGTTCATTTTTTTATTCACGATTTTTGGATCGGCCCAAAATTGAATTTTATCGATGCCTTCAATGTGTACGGGTACTAATAGACCTTGTTGAGCTCTTTCTTCGATGACCTTCTGAAATTCTTTTTTGATGGGGGCTTTTTCGAGGTGGCCGATGGAATCAATGCTAACGATCCCTTGTGAACGAAGGGCTCTTTCAATTTTATAATTTATGACTTCGTTAGGAGTCGCTGCCTTCGGGATTTTTTTCCAGCCAAAGTGACGATTGGTAACTTCATAGCGTTTGAGCATTCCCTGACGTTCCGAAATGACAAGTTCTCCGCTATGAAACGCTGTTTGTAAGACTCCTTTTGTAGGCTTTTTGCTATCCCACGGATGAGCCTTATCGATCATAACGTCATCACTGACATCACGAATAGTGATGGCCCCTTGTTTGCTAATACTAGCGACGATATTATTAACATCTTTTGAAGTGACGGATGAATACCATTTGTTCGGTTCGTCTTTCCACTTCTGCATATCGTTTATAAAGAATTTGAAGTCCTCGGTTGGAACGTAAGAAAGAGCATGCGTCCAATACTCAAAGATATTTTTGTCAATGCTCTGAGCTTTATGAAGATGGCTTCGTCGATAACTAGAATTTCTAGTAAAAAGAATGTGATGGTGGCATCGTTCGATTACGTTTATTGTGTCGATTTGGATGTATCCCAATTGGCGAATAGCCTGCATGGTGGCTTTGTATCCAGATCCAAAGGGATTCGTCGTGTGAAGGCCCTGAGCCTGCATCCAAATCTTTCGTGCTTGAGATTTAGGGATCTTTAATGACAGCATCCAATCGTCTTAACATTTTAAACTGAATAAGACGATGTCTTTTTTAAAACGCACTTGTCGGAGTTTTTCAATTGGTTCTTTGCCGCTTGGAGGTCGAAGGGCGTTAATGAATATCTAGTGTTCCTTCGCTGAGTGAAGAACTTTTTCAGTATAAGCAAGCATAAGGGCAGATCCCAAGAAAACAGCATGAATGATGATCTGCCATTTTACTTGTTCCATGTCTTTGTTGCTGATGTTGATGAAGGACTTCAATAAGTGAATTCCAGAAATTCCGACTAAGGCTCCTGCCAATTTGACTTTCAATGTTCCAGCGTCAATTTTTTCCAGCCAGTCAGGTCGGTCTTCATGGTCGTCTAAATGCATATGACTCACAAAGGTCGCATAACCACCGATGATAACCATCACCAAAAGATTAAGAACCATCGTGATATCAACCAATGTTAAAATACCTAACATCAGCATTTCTTCAGAAATGGTATTGATGTCGACAACGAGGTGGCTGAGCTCAATCAAAAATTTATAAGCATACAGAATCGATCCTACAATGAGTCCGGCATAAACAGGGGCCTGTACCCAGCGGCTAGCAAAAATAATGGATTCAAAAAAGTTCTCTAATTTTTTCATGAATGAAGTTCCTTTAAAATTGTCTACTCACTAAATCCATACTCGTCGAGGATCTTTATTGTCAAATGGCCAAGCTTTCCATTTTGATTTTTGTGCATTGGCAATTTTTAAATTTTCATAAATAAAGATCCAATCTTCTGGAGACCAGAAGTCGGGAGCATGTGTGCTTTGCTTTGCCGAAGCTAGTTTGTTCACCAGAGAGTAGACCATTCCCGACATCGGAGGAATAAGAAGGCCCATGGTGTTTAATATACCCTGCATACGACTCAATACTGATTTTCCACCCACCGAGTGCATCAGTACTATACACGAACAGGGAAGACCCATTAAGTGGGGGTGCCCTTCCAAGGCGGTTAGCTTTTCAAAAAATGCCTGTAGCGGGCTACCCCAAGAATCCCAATAAGTGCCTGTGATAAACACGACGGCGTCGGTTTTAAGGATGGATTTAAGCGCTTTTTTGTCGGCATTCTTAGAGGCTAAGTGAATAACTTCTAAGCTGTCGCCTTTGCTGATTTTTAGATATTTTTTAATAAACTTATGGCAGTTTCCTGCGCTTCCCTGAGGTGAGCCATTTAGTACAAGTATTTTCATTAATACAGCCTAAATCCTGGCACTAAAATGGCAACGGTTTCGGGTATGCGTTGGAAACGTTCTTTGTACTCTTATATTTATGTGTTCTTTGGCCTAGTTATCTTAGGGACGCTCTTTTTTACCCAGAAGCCCCTATGTATTAACTCTAAAGTTGTCGAAAGAATCGACAGAGTCTCTGACTCGGGAACCGAGACGGTCTGGCGTTGTTCATTGCAAAAAAATGTATCTTACTCCCCTTGGTTTGCGGCTCAGTTGCCGGCGCTTACAGCTCGTATTCAAAAAATGGAATCTAATCTAGAAAGTTTAGAGAAGATTTCGTCTGCTCGAAAAAACGTGGGTAAATCTGAAAAGAGATTGGTGCTAAATATTTGGGTAGAGGATCAGGATCTATTTCGTAAACAAGGCTCGCAAGTTTACCTCAACGAACGATTGGCCCTAGAACCCCAGGTTCTTGAGAGAATTATAGCGAAAAACTGGATTGATTCTAAGCTAAGTCCCGATCAGCTTGGTATGGGCACCCTAGTTAACGAAGCTGCTGTCGATTCGTTGATAGCCTTTCTTCAAGGAGTAGATAGTTTCGAGCGTTTAGAGATTGTGGATCCTCAGACGGGTTTAAAAATACAACCCGAGACAGTAGCGTGGCCTAGCGTTTTAAAAACAAAGAAGGCTTATTGTCGCAGTGCCTGGATTTCGATCGAGCATCTTGAGGCATGTCAAAAATTAGATTTAGGACAAAATCAAAATGCAGAGATGGGTCAACTGACACCGCTAAGTCTAAGACCTCTGTTAACAAAGCTGTGGATGGACTCTTACAGAGCGTTGTATTCGTCAGAGCAATTTCATTTCCGTAGCAGCTACGCTCTATATTTGAGGGACCTCGCTCTGAAAATGAACGAAGTTTCTGGAGACTCTATGTCGAAAGATCTTTTGAGTGAAGTTGGCCTTCTAAGTAAAGCTCTTCAGTTACAGATCGTCGTTGTTAAAAAAACACTGACTTCAGAAGAGCAGGCTCAAAAGCAATTTGCAGCCAATCTTTATTCGCGAATTACGAACTTGGGGCTACTTGAGAATCAGGGCGAGGCTCGATTCGACTTACTTTATCATTTGTCGTCTAACTTAGACGGCCAACGAGATCTTTTAAACGACCTAAGAAAGTTGGCAAAAAAGAATCCGAATAAGCAAATTGCAATTGAAGATCCAGAGAATATTTGGATGCTGCCCTCAATGACTGCAATTTCGAAAAGTCACTTTAAAGCAATTAATTCGGATAAGATTGTGGCCGAGCACTGCGGAGACTTTTCAATGACACAAGTTCTGCAATTTGCTGAGCGAACCGATAAACTTCTTTTGGTGGTTCGTTGTGCAAATGATAAAGAAATAGATGTAGCTGGGTTTTTAACCGAGGGGGCCCGCAGTTTTGCGATGCAAAACCCACAAGTATCTTTTGTTTCGATCCATTTACCTTCAGTGATGATGAAGAAAGTAGAACTTGAAAATACTGAACGGCTCATTACCGAGCTTAGATCTGACTCTGAGGTGAAGAAATCAGTTGCAAAAAGTCTGGGGTGGCAAAATATCGAATGGTTTCAAAAAGAAAAAGCCTATGCCCCACGAGCGAATATCGAGGGCATCCAGTTATTTAGGTAATCAATTGATTTAAGTCATTATTTAAGTTTTGCTCTTGCTCCATAAGATCCAGCATTTGGTTTTCATAGGACTCAATCTCTTGAGACGCCTGATGAAGATCTTTTGCAAGAGCAGCCGCCTTGTCTCCAGTGGCAGTTAAAAGATGCTCAGTCAGCTCGTCGCGAACTTTAGATTTTTCTAGAATTTTTTTATCAAGATCTTGAATCGTCTTCGTAGTTTTACGAATTTCAGACTCAATTCTTTTTCGTTCTTCTTTATAATTAAATTTATTCAGCGAATCCGCATTTTTATTGCTGCTCGGCGTTTCTTGGCCTCCAGAACTCAGGTCTCTTTCGGCAAGAACACCTTTTTGAACGGACCAAACATACTCGTCATAAGTGCCCGGATATAACGTCAGAGCTCCATTGTGAACCTCTAGAATCTTAGAGGCCACACGGCCGATGAAACTGCGATCGTGACTGACGGTAACGATGGTGCCTTCGTATTCTGCTAGAGCCTCTGTTAATGCTTCGACCGTATCGAAATCCAAGTGATTGGTCGGCTCATCCATCAACAGTAAAGGGGCTTTTTTCAGCAGCATCTGGCCTAGGGCTACTCGAGATTTTTCGCCTCCAGATAATACACTGGTTTTCTTGTAAATACTGTCGCCACTAAACAAAAGACTTCCCGCCATGTTTAAAATGTCTTGCTGCGTGCAATCTTTGTGAGCTGCTAGTTGTAAGGACTCCAGAACTGTGTCGTTTGGATTCAGCTTTTCAGGCGTATGCTGAGCAAAATATGATAGGTTTACTTGATGGCCCCATTTTATCTGGCCGGCAAGGGCGGGAATTTCAAGGGCTAGCGTTTTTAAAAGGGTTGATTTTCCTGCTCCGTTGAAGCCAACGATACCTAGGTGATCACCACGTTCAAGTCGAAGATGGACTTGATTCAATATCTGCTTTTCAAAGTATCCGCAAGCTAAGGCTTCAGTTTCTAAGATCATCTTTCCCGTCGATGACGGCGGAGGCAATTGAATACGGCTTGTGGTTGGAGCTTTCTTTAGTTCGATCTTTTCCATCTTATCCAAAGCCTTAAGGCGAGACTGTGCCTGTCGAGCTTTGGTGGCTTTGGCTCCAAATCTGGTCACAAAGTCCAAGATTGATTTCTTTTTTGCCTCTTGCGAGAGAACCTGCTTTTGCAAAATCTCTTGCAGTTGCGCTTTTTGCTCGAAATAGTCATCCAGATTCCCGGCAAACTTTGTAATTTCTCCGGATTCGACTTCGACGATATGATCGGTCACTCGGCGCAAGAACTCTCGATCATGGGAAATCAACAAGAACGCACCTTTGAAGTCTTGAAGGAAGGCCTCAAGAACAATCAAGGTTTCAAGATCTAGAAAGTTTGTTGGCTCATCAAGTAGCAGCAAGTTTGGCTCTTGGCCAATAAGATATAATAGCTTAACTCGCATGCGGTATCCACCTGATAGATTTTTAAGCGGGGCCGCCATGTGTGTTGGAGTGAGGCCTAAGCGAAGAGCGAGTTGCTTGAGTTCCCAGATGGGTTTAATGCAGTTTTTTTCTAAATACTCCTCGACGACCTCGTTTACATTCCATTCGGATTCCTGCTCAAGGTAGCCAAGGCGTAAAACAGACGACTTTGTGATTTCCCCCGTGTCTAGTTCTTCATCGCCAACCAGTGCTCTGAATAGAGTGGTTTTACCGGCGCCATTGGGGCCAATCACTCCGATATGTTCACCTTCATTGACGGCAAAGGTCGCCTTATCAAATAGAATTTTTTCGCCGTAGGCTTTAGAGCCGTTTTGAAGTTGAATCAGAGTAATGGCCATGGTGCTATTTCTTTGTTATTTTCTTATTCTTTTTTTTGTTGCTAGTATTATTTTTGTGATCTTCTAAGCGTTTTTTAACCATTCGGTTGTTTTCGTCGACAAAGACAACAGTGGGTTCCCACGATTTTGCAACTTCGTAGGGCATTCCGCAATAAGAAACAATTATAACTAAATCACCTTTTTGAACTTGGCGGGCTGCTGCGCCATTAAGACAGACCTCACCTTTTCGGCCCTTAATCACATAGGTGGTAAAGCGCGCGCCATTATTGATATTCAGGATATCAACCTTTTCGTTAATCAACAACCCGGAGGCCTTGATGAGGTCGGGACAAATAGAGACAGAGCCTTCATAGTTCAAATCTGCTTCCGTCACAGTGGCACGATGAATTTTGCATTTCATCATTGATACAGAAAAATCGTTAGACATAAATTGCTCCTAAAATATTAATTAACGTGTTCGTTTCTTTTTTGCTCTTGGATCTGGTTCATGGAAAGGGCAATCAATGTGCCTTTCAAAACTAGATCGGGAAGAATAGCATCGAAGATCTTTTCCTTTTCGAACAAGTAGGCGAAGCCTCCGGTTCCAACCACAAAGACCTCCTCGCCAGGGAAACATTCTTTCGCCATTCTTGTGCAAAGTTCGCGAATGGTTCCAAGATGACCGTAGAATAGTCCGGATTGAATACTTTCAACTGTGGATCGACCTAGGGCCTCGTTCATCGAGATGATTTCAACGGATGGTAGCTTTGCAGTTTTACTTTCCAAAGCCTCCATATTTAGTCGAAGTCCAGCAACGATAGAGCCACCCAAATAGTCTTTGTCTTTAGTGACGGCACAAAAAGTCGTCGCAGTTCCAAGATCAACAATGATTAAATTTTTATGAGGATAAAGGTGAGTACCCGCTACGGCATTGGCAATTCGGTCAGCGCCTACCTCAAGAGGGTTACGGTATTTTATGCGAAGACCTGTCTTAACCCCAGCCTGAAGAATGAAGGGATTAATATTAAAATATTTTTTGCAGGCTCCCTTTAGCGAGTAAATCACTTCGGGAACAACTGAACAGATCGTAATGTGAGTAACAACCGAGGGGTCAAATCCATTTTCGCGAATGACAGTACGAAGGAAAATTCCGATTTCATCAGAGGAAGAACCTTGCTTAGAGTTCCGACGAAAGCTTAACTTCATGGTGTCTTTCTCGAAAAGACCGCCGTATATTTGTGTGTTTCCGACATCTAGAGCTAAAATCATAATTCATCACCTTGTGAAATAAGTTTTGCAAGTTCAATAGCGAGGGCCTCGTGGCCTTGAACTGGTTGGGTTCCATTTTTTGTATGCAGAGTAAATTTATGAATCTTTTTGTAAATATCAATTTCGCTGAGGTCGTTGTGAACGACAGCATCCACGGTATCTTTTCTGAAAAGCTTATTGACTGCATTTTGTCTTGCTTCTGCAGAGGCTTGACTGGTTAGTTTGAAAGCGATCACTTTTATGCCTGGTGCCCATGACTTTAGCATGTGTACTAGTTTTGGATTTCGCTTTAAGTGAATGCTCATGGATTCGGCGTCCGAGCTTAGTTTGGCGATTTCAAAGGGTTTAGCGCTGATCCCTGACGCTTCAATGCTGTCGACGCTGTAATCGCTGACAGCTGCAAGATGAATTATGTGCGTGTAATGTCCGGATTTGATTTCCTCTTCAAGTGAATTTTTTAAGCTTTCAAAGCTGGTAAAGACTTTTTGATTAGGAATCAAGGCACTTGAAACAGATGAGTGACTTCTTAAAAGCGTAACTTCAAATCCCAGATCGTTGAGTTTTTCAGCAATATCTTTTCCTGTGCGGCCTGAAGAAATATTGCTGATCACTCGGACTGTATCGATAGGCTCTTGCGTTCCGCCTGAAGTAATTAAAATTTTAGCAGCCCGAGCTTGAGAGGCCTTAGACTGAGTTTCGGTCGAGGGGCTCTTTTGTAGCCGCTCTAAAACGATTTTTACTAGGTCATCTGGTTCTAACAGGCGACCTTGACCAATTTCACCACATGCTAAAGATCCTGGTGTAGAATCCAGTACGTCGATTCCTATTCGTTTTAACTTCTGTAACGACTCTTGAGTCAGCGGATGATTATACATAGCTGTATTCATAGCTGGCGCAATCAAAAAGGGCTTCTTGAAATCATGTGCCAAAAACAACGTATGTAGCAGATCATCCGCATACCCGTGCGCCGCCTTATTTATAAAATTAGCGGAAGCGGGAGCGACCACAATTATATCTGCCCAGCGCATAAGATGAATGTGATCCATCACGTTGCCTGGGGCATACATATCACTAACAACAGATTTGCCAGTAAGTCCTTCGATCGTTGCATTACCCACGAATTGCAGAGCCGCTGTCGAAGCAACGACCTGAACTTCGCAGTTGGCTTGAACCAAACGTGAGATTGCGTGGCAAGCTTTGTAGCACGCAATGGAACCAGTCATTAAGAAGAGCACTTTAGATTTGGACATTGTCTATCAACCTCACTTCAGACCCATCTATAGCTGGAGTTTTAACCGCGACAAATCGTCTTCCATACTTATCCACAACATAATCAACAATAAAGCCAAGGTCTTCCAGCATTGCATGAGCTTGCTGCGAACTTTCTGCTTTGGTAATGATTTGATAAATCTGTGGAGCCTTGGCTCGAGACTCTTCGCTTAACCGAACGTTTCTAGAACTCATAGCTAAGCCATCTTGTTCGCGGACCGTAGGGACGGGGACAATAGTGGTGTCGATAAAGAAGGCCTCGCACATGCCTTTTATTAATTGCAATTGCTGAAAGTCTTTTTCACCAAAATAGGCATAGTCTGCTTTAACCAAATTTAAGAGTTTGCTAACAACTGATAAGACTCCATCAAAATGGCCAGGCCTGTCTTTTCCACAAAGCTCTTTACTGAAATCGGTTTCAATCACTTTGTAGTGGTAGTCGTCTGGATACATGGATTTAAAATCAGGATAGAAGACATAATCAATATTGGTAGCTTTAGCTAATTCAAGATCGGCATTCCATGTTTGGGGGTATTTATCCAAATCATCCGGATTGTTAAACTGTGTTGGATTCACAAAGATGCTTAGAATCACGATATCATTTTCTTTGCGAGCCCTCTGTAAAAGAGTGGCATGCCCTTTATGAAGAGCTCCCATCGTGGGGACAAAGCCAATGCTTAAGGGTTCGCCGTTAGCTTTTGTTTGTTTTGCCAAGCTTTTACGAAGGGCTTGCATGGCAGAAGGAGTTCTAATGACTTGGGTCATGAGTAGCTCTCTTTGTCTGAAGGGAAAATTTTATTTTTCACTTCGGAATCGAAGCTCTCGAACGCTTCGGCGATAAGTTTATGCCCCTCTAGATATTTTTTAAGAAACTTCGGTTTAAATTCTTGATTCATGCCTAGCATGTCTTGCAATACCAAAACTTGGCCATCCGTATGCACACCCGCACCAATGCCGATGGTTGGAATTTCTAATGCCTGCGTTATTTCTTTTGCAAGTTCTGTTGGAACACACTCTAACACAATTGAAAAGCAACCGGCTTCTTGTAACGCCAAAGCTTGTTTCATGATTTCTTTTTTTGCTTTATCGTCCCGGCCTTGAACTTTGAATCCACCAAGTTGGTGAATGCTTTGAGGTGTTAAACCTAGATGGCCCATTACGGGAACGCCGGAGTCTACACAGTGCTCAACAAGTTGGAGGTTGCCTTTGGCGCCCTCTAGCTTTACGGCCTGACAGCCTGCCTTCATGATTTTCTCTATGGCAGTCATATTGGCGCTAAGGCCTTTGCGATAAGACATAAAAGGCAAATCGCCAACCACGAATTTATCTGGAGCGCCTTTAACAACGGCCGCGGTGTGCAAAGCCATCATCGCAACAGAGGCGTTTAAAGTAGAGTTGTATCCGTGCATTGTCATGGCCAAGCTATCACCAACCAAAATGCAATCAATCGGAGATGAATTGACGATTTTAGCAAAGCTATAATCGTAGCAAGTAATCATTGAAATTTTTTGATGATTCAATTTTTTGGATTGGAAATCTAAAATCGTTTTCATTTGAGCCCCCATTTATTTTGGTAGGTGTGTTGAAAAGCATGATAAATCTGAGCCAAGTTTGTTCCATTTAGGGCTTCAAGATTTTTTTGAATAGTTATTTGATCATTACGAACAAGTGGTCCGGTAATAGCATCCCAACCTTTTTCTTCTGTGTTCTTTATGGACTGAATTAGAAATAAGAGAGCGGCTTCTTTGGGGATTTCGAGAGTGGTCATTGCTTCTAGAAATTCAGCACTCAAAATAGAAACAAAATTTCCACCCGCGACACAGTGGGCGTGATATTTCGCTTTTAAGTGGCCGGGCAATACTGAATACGAATTTTTAAGGCCTGGTATTAACGAGTTTAGTTTATCTACGCCAGTGATAGAAAAATGAATTTTTTTATAAATAGCAACGTCGTATAGTTCAGGCCCAAAAGTCATTAGAGGGTGGGCGCATGCTAAATCAGGAATGTTTAAAGCTCCCGAAAAGTGCACCACCGTTTTATCAAAGCCTGCGATATGCTTAAGGTAGAAGGATTCAATGGCTGAGTCTGAAATTGCCAACAGAATGTGGGATGCTTTTTCAATTTTGGATTTTAAAAGATGTGGATCCTGAGCCCTATCCCAAGTAGAAAATGATATATTGAGCTGGCTAAAGTAGTGATGCAAGTGGGTCGCAAGACGCCCTGATCCTATCAATAGAATGTGGTTCATATTTACCTCCGGTACCTGTCCTAGGGATCAAGTCCATTAACGGTCGCGCACCTTATCATTCTAGCATAAAAAAACAAGCAATAGATGCAACAAAATGCTGGACAGCACCTGGCAATAGGTCGATATCTTTTAAGCATGAAATATACGTATTGGATTATCGTAGGGCTTATCGCGATTGGTGGAGTTGGTGCGTCGATCTATATTGGGTCAATGAAGCCTAATTTAGCTGTAATCGAATATACGCAAGTTGAGACGCCAGAGCAGATGGGTGAGGCCCTGGCTGGGGCCCTAAATTCAGAGTTGGCAACAGCTTCAGTTTTATTTTTAGGAGTCTCTCCAAATCAAATAGAAGACATCGAATTGTTGCGAGGTTTCTTTCAGAAAGTTCAGGCCGGAAAGTTTAAATACGATGTTCTTGGCGTTGAACAAAACCTTCCATACGTCGAGCTTTTAGAATCCAATTTGCGCTTAGACACAAAATTGGAAATGGATCGCTTATTAAATGGGATCAAAGAGGCCAGAGCCAAAAGCTTGCGTGTAGCCATCGTTATGCCAACTATTTATTCTACTCAGACTTTAAAATTGAATCTGGCTGCTAAACTTAAAGAGCAGGGTTTAGATTTTACAAGTATTTCAATTTCCAAATACCCGATTACGGCCGAACAAGCAGAAAAATTTGATCCCATTTGTGCAGTTGAAGTCGGGGATATAAAAGGGACTGGAGCGCTCGGGTGTGCAATTCGGGATCTGTCGCAAAAAACATTTTTTCAGAAGCAGTTGCCTAATAGATACTCGGGGATGATGAGCAAAATCGGGGAAAAAGACTACTTGATGATCTTTAACCGAAATGAGAATTTCAGATAATCTTAGGCTCCGGTCAAAACATTCATTCCCCAGATTAAAAGTCCCCCCATCAGAAATTCTTTTTTTGCTAAAATACTCCATCCATTTTCTTGGCATCTTTCCCAAAGTTCGCGAAGAGTTGCACTCATCATGGCGCCTCCAGCAAAGGCTAAAATAAAAGGCAGCGCCGTCTGAGTCTGAGCGGTGGCCCATTCGCCTCCGAAGCCTCCAATCATCTCAACAAGTCCCGATGCGAAAGCTCCAAGGAAAGCTGCAGGAACCGAAAGTCCCAAGGCTACAAATGCCAAGGCTGTCGTCATTCCTTCTGGGATATTTTGAAGAGCAATGGCTCCTAGAACCGAGTTACTTCCCGCGCCAGCGGCTAATCCCTCTGGAAGGTTGTGCAGCATCATGGCTATTACAAAAACCGCCGCCCGAGAAGATTGCCCTGAACTGAGTTCTAAAATTTTTCCAAGGACAGTAATAAAGAGGATTCCACCTAGAAGACTTAGTGTGACCATTCCAACCTGAGGCAGATCTTGTCGAGGAAGCGAAGAGTACGCAGGAGAAATCAACGATAGTGCCGAGGCAGCTAGCATCATTCCAATGGCAAAGTCTAAGGTTAGAACACTCATGGGATTGAAGCGCTTGTTTTTTCCTGCAAAGACTAAAGTCGCTCCAATTGTTGTTGATAAAAGGGAAATGAGTCCGCCCACCATATGTCCTCCTGAGTTAATTATCGGACAATGTGTGTATAGTTTAAAATAATCATTTTCGATGAAAATATAGTAAATACTTATTGAAACTTAATTGAGTTTTGGCCCATTCTTTGGGTGGCAAAATGCCTTAAATTAAGACATAAAAAAGGACTTCCTTTTTAGGGAAGTCCTTATAAATCAGATATTTAGGGATTAAATTTCGTGAGCCTGAGGGCGGCGCAATGATCGGAAGTAGGTTCTTGGTGACAAGTCCAACAAATCCGAAAGTTTGGCCATGTAAACACATGCATAACGGTCCAATTGATAAGCAAAATAGCTTTCCTCATTTCCCGCTCGCATAATTTGACCCCAGTGCGAGTTATACATTCCCTGTTGGCGTTTAATAAGATTTGAAATCTGAGTGTCAGTTTCCGAAATCGTCTTCTGAAGATGATCAATAACAGCCTCGTTAACTTCTTCGCTCTTTTCAATTTTCTTCGTCATCAGCTCGGTCAATTCATCTTCCAAAGGCTCTTTACGCTTCATAAGCATTTCGATTTCTTGGTTGATAGGATCGGCTTTGCGGTTATTGTCGATCTCTTGCTCCAGTTCCTCAATAATCATCGCAGTACGCCAGTTACAATCTTTTTTCAGACGAAGAATATCGCCGTAGATGTGGTCTCCGATGTATAGGATGTCATCTCCATCTAGGCCAAGATCTGCGGTAAATTTTTTGGCGTTACCACCTTGGTAAATTCCTGGAGTCAGTTTACCTTCGAAGTTCGTCATCGTTCCATCAACAGGATTCACGGCAAGATAGCGAGAGTTTTCATAGAAATACCGAGGCTTCGCTGCAAAGGTGATCGTGAACTCAAATAGATCATGCCAAGACTTGTGATCCTTCAAAAAAGGAGTGATCGCATAGTCCAAAAGTAACTTTGTGTAGTGGAAATCAGAGTTCGTAATAACGATAATCTTCTTTCCGTGTCTTTTAAATTTTTCAAGCCCACGTACTAGATTTTCGTCTTTGATGACATATTTTTCGACGTTTTCGCGGACCACCGCTTTTAAGCTGCCGTCTCTGTGAATTTCGTCCAGAGCATCTAAAACGTCATCTGCAATTTGTGCATAATCCGGATATTTGGTTGTAATATCTGAATCTTTTAGATCCACAATTTGTGCAAACATCACTGCTAACGAGATTGAAAAAGACGTGTCGACAGCCATGTAGTCCGGGTTTGATAAATCTATATAAGTCGATTTATACAATTTTTGATGCGTCTTAAAATCCAGTGGTTTCATTCCGTGATAACTTGCTCGGATAGCTGTATAACGATTGAGTTTTAAAAGATTTCCTTTTTTTCTATCGATTACCAGGCCTCGGATTGCGAAGTTAAAATCAAAAGGAAGATTTCTTATTGATTCTGGGTAGCCTTTTTTTACCAGTTTGTCCTTCATCATTGTGTGAGACAAGTGTTCAAAGGCTTCTGTATTATAGCGAATCAACGTGTGATCCATGTCCACGCCGATGTATTTAATTTTTTTAAGATTGAGGGTTCTGTTTACGTATACTTTTCCAGGCATATCCTTTACCTATCTTTCTGTGGGAAGTCCCAATTCATTCCAAAAAATCATTCCGCCCTTCATGTTGTACACACTCTGAAAACCTTGAGCTTGCAAAAAAGCAGTCGCGCGAGCAGAACGAGCTCCACTTCGACAAATGAAGACGATGGTTTGATCTTTTGGCATTTGATCCATGTGATCCGGGATGGTGTCGAGTACAATCAGTTCAGATCCTGGAATATGTCCGAGCTCTCCTGTGTATTCTTCAGGTAGGCGAACATCGATCAGCTTTAAAGAACCTGCGCTTTGGGATTTTAAAGCATTCAACTCGTCAGGCGAAATATCGTACACGCCTTCGTAGTGTGGGTTCTCTTCCCTGGACTTAAACTGAATAAAACTCTGAGACACCTTATCCTCCGCGTCACATAAGAGTGTTAATATATCAGCAGCTCAAATAGACAGCAAGAAAACACCGCCAGCTCGGGTCGCTTTCTAGAGTCTTTATTTAATATGACATAATGAGTCCTGTTTAGGACGCAAGACATTGCATAACATTTAAGATTTCATAGAAAATGGAAGTCCTTGCAGGGAGGTCGAGCTTGTCTATTCAAAAAGTCCTTTTAGTTTTAGCGGTCTCTGTTCTAGCTGGGCATTTAAATTTGGTATGGGCTCAATCCAGCAAAGTAGCCCTTGTTTCCGAAAAAAATCTGTCATCAGAGCAAACAATCATCGTACTGGGTGATTCGTTAAGCGAGGGGTATGGAGTAGCCAAAGAAGCTGCTTGGCCCGCGGTCATCGAAAAGCTTCTTAATCAACAAATGTCCTCGGGCTCTACTAAAAAATGGGTGGTCGTCAATGCTGGGGTTTCGGGCTCAACAACGGCATCGGGAATTGGGCGTATCAAATGGCTGGCAAAAAGAAATCCCCAGGTACTGATTTTGGCTTTGGGAGCCAATGACGGACTTCGAGGATTGAAGGTTGCAGAAAGCCAAAAGCATTTGGATGAAACTATTCGTTTTGCACTTCAGCAGAATATAAAAGTTGTTTTGGGCGGGTTGTTGATGCCTCCAAATTATGGAAAAGAGTACACCGCCGAATTTAAAAAAATGTATGAGGTGTTGGCTGCTAAGCATAAAGTGATTTTTGTACCCTTTGTTCTCGATAAAGTTGCGGGAAATCCTAAATACAACTTGGCAGACGGAATCCATCCAAATGAAGAAGGTCATCGTCTGATGGCAGAAAATATTTTTAAAGTTATTAAGGGGAAGTTATGAGTCTGAATATTCAGAATATATCGAAGTCTTTTCATCAAGGGGATAATCAGATTCAGGTCCTAAAAGGAATTTCGGCCACAATTCAGGCCGGAGAGATCGTGTCTATCGTGGGTCAATCAGGAAGTGGAAAGTCTACTTTGCTTTCCATCTTAGCCGGTCTTGAGCGCCCGGATCAGGGGGCTATATTAGTTGATGGAAAAGATATGACTCGAATGAGTGAAAAAGAAATCACCGATTTTCGAGCGCATCATATCTCGATTGTATTTCAACAATATCACCTGGTGTCTCATTTGACAGCTTTAGAGAACGTGATGCTGCCGCTTGAAATACTAGGCCGGGCTGAAGCAGAAAAAAAGGCACGCGAGCTTTTAGAAGATATGGGCTTGTCGCATCGGCAGGACCACTTTCCAAATCAATTGAGTGGTGGTGAATGTCAACGTGTTGCAATTGCACGGGCCTTGGTTGTCGAGCCTAAATTACTTTTAGCAGATGAACCTAGTGGTAATTTAGATACGGAAACTGGTGAAAAAGTCATGGATAAATTTTTTGCAGCTGCAAAGAAATATGGTGCTACCACGATTTTGGTGACGCACTCTCCAGACTTAGCCCGTCGATGTCAAAGAGCTTTAGAACTTAAACAAGGTCTTTTTGTATGATCATAAAACTGGCCCTTCGCGAGCTGAGTCGAAGTAAAAAGTTTGTGGTATTTTTTGCCGTCAATCTGGCGTTAGGGTTAACCGGATTTGTCGCCTTAGAGTCTTTTAAATCTGCACTCCAAACCCATATGCAGCAAAATGCCCGAAATATTTTGACGGCGGATCTTGAAGTTTCTGCGCGACGGTATTTGACTCAGCAAGAGTTGCTGGAAATGCGGCAGGTATTAAAGGATACACCCGAAAGCCGTTCACTAAGTTTCTATGCAATGCTTTCGCAGTCGGGCAAATCTAGATTGGTTCGGGTCATTTCGATTGATGATCGTTATCCCTTCTATGGGGCTTTAGAATTAGAAAATGGCGAGCGAATTGATTCCAACTCTTCAAAGCAAGCTTTAGTCCGCGGCGGAATCTGGGTTTCTCCGGAAGTGATCTCGCAGATGAAATTAGATCGCAATGCTCAGGTTCATTTGGGACAACTTTCATTAAATGTAGCAGATGTGGTGGTTAAAGATTCTTCGCAAACCTTTCGCGGAGCCAGCTTTGCACCTTCGGTTTTTATTCATGAAAAGTTGATTGAAAAGAGTGGTCTGATTCAATTTGGAAGTACGTTTTCAAGCAGTCACTTCTTCAAACTGAACGCGGGCCAATCGACGACGGATATTCAGCAAAAGCTTTATGAAAAGCTTAAAGATCCTGGAGTTCAGGTGGAAACCTGGCAAGGAGCTGGAGAGGACTCTGGAAGACAGTTGGGCTATTTGGGTGACTACTTGGGTTTGGTTGCATTGGTTGCATTGTTCATGTCATCTTTGGGTGCCTCGTATATCTATCGATTGTATTTAACGGGTCGGCTGAAGGAAATTGCAATCTATCGCAGCCTGGGTCTACAGTCGAATCAGGCGGTCAGTATTTATCTGCTTCAAGCCGCATTGATGGGTCTTATTGCAGTTATTCCAACGCTTTTATTTGCACAGTTGGTTTTACCTTGGCTTGGAAGCCTGTTGTCCCAATTCTTGCCTTTTTTCCTGAATGTTCAACTGACGGCTCGTATTGTTTGGATGACACTTTTGATGGGGGTCGTTGGAAGTCTTTCACTAAGTTTACCATTCATGACTCGTATTTGGTCACTAAAGCCTGCGCGTTTATTTAGCGAGGAGAAATTCAACGCTGATATTCAGTTAAAGAATATTGTTTGGTTTCTGCCCGCAATCGTCTTTTTTACTCTGTTAAGTATTTACCAAGCAAATTCATTTAAGATGGGATTTGCATTTGTTACGGGCCTTGTTGTGACGATGGCTTTAATTGGTATTCTGGGACTTTATAAAGTCTATTCAATGGCTAAGTTGCAAATGTTTAAAGCGTGGGACTTGAAATATTCGATGCTAGGCTTGGCTCGAAAAAAGTCATCTACGATGGCCTTGTTTATTGCCTTAGGCTTAGGTTCCTTACTTATAAATATTTTGCCCCAGTTAAAGGTATCTTTGCAGAATGAATTTGCTTATGAGTCCACGAACAAGCTGCCTTCCTTATTTATGTTCGATATTCAGGATGAGCAGTTACCAGTTTTAAACGATCTTCTTGGGCAACAAAGTATTCAGTCAGTCTCGAGCTCGGCCCTAGTTCGAGCGCGAATTCTTAAGATCAATGAAACGGATTATGAGCGTAAAATTCAAGAAGGTGGTTTTAAAACTCGAGAGGAAGAGCGGGAGGCGAGATCGCGTAACAGAGGCGTAAATCTTTCCTATCGGCATCCTCTTTCCTCAAGCGAAACAATCGTAGAAGGAAGACCTTTTAGTGGCGCTTTCGATCCACAAACGCAAAATATTGCAGAGCTTTCTGTCGAGTTTCGTTTTGCTGAACGTTTAGGGCTTAAACTGGGTGATCGCCTTTTGTTTGATGTGCAGGGAATCGAAATTCAGGGCGAAATCATTAATTTCCGTAAGGTCAAGTGGACCAGCTTTCAACCCAACTTCTTTATTCTCTTTCAGCCTGGAGTATTGGACGAAGCCCCTAAGACGCATATTATGGCTCTGCCTGCGATGGCCTCGGATAAAAAAGATCAGTTGCAATATCTGATCACAGAAAAGCTGGGCAATGTTTCTATGATTGATGTCTCCCGTTCAGTTCAAGAAGTTTTGAAAGTGGCCGAGCAAATGAGCTGGTCTTTAGAGCTTATGGCGGCACTGGCATTGATTACTGGTTACGTGGTGCTGTTTTCGATTATTCGTAGCCAGGTTTATACTCGTCGATGGGAAGTAAACATGATGAAAGTTTTAGGAGCTTCCTTTTTTAGTTTAAATCGCTTTTTAGTTGCAGAGGGCTTTTGGATAGCTTTTATTGCCTCGATTTTTGGGGCAGCCCTTAGTATGCTTGCGTCTTGGGGCTTGGCTTGGTGGCTATTTGAGGGTACATACACTGTAAATTGGATGTGGCCTTTGTGGAGTATTTTGGGGATTACGGGATTAAGTGTTTTTATTTCGTGGTTAGCAAGTCAGGATATCATACGAGAAAAGCCAATTGTGATTCTTCGTGGAGAAGGCTAAGATTTTAGAGGGACTTAATAAACGTGAAAGAGCATATTTTAAAGGCGAAAAATATATTAGCTGAATCTGGAGTTGTCGGGATGCCGACAGAGACTGTTTATGGTTTGGCTGCACGTATTGATTTGCCTCAGGGGATTGAGCGCATTTTCACAACAAAACAGCGTCCGTTCTTTGATCCCTTAATCGTTCACGTTAGCTCGATTGACCAAGCAAAAACTTTAACAACTCAGTGGAGTCGAGCCGCTCAAGCGTTGGCTGCCAAATTTTGGCCAGGTCCTCTAACCTTGGTTTTACCTAAAAGTGATCTTGTTCAATCAATGATTACTTCAGGGCTTGATAGTGTTGGGATAAGAATGCCTTCACATCCGCTGGCGCTGACTTTAATTCAAGAGGTCGGTGTTCCTTTGGCTGCACCAAGTGCAAATAAATTTGGAAGAACAAGTCCGACGACTGCGGCTCATGTGGCTAGTGAATTTAAAGATGAAGATGTCTTTGTAGTTGATGGCGGTGAATGCCAGGTCGGAATTGAATCCACGGTGTTAATGGTAAAAGAAGATTCAGCTGGTACGGCTCAGGTGTCTATACTTCGTAAGGGTCATATTCTTAGAAGTGAAGTTGAAGATGTTTTGACCGCAGCGGGAATTGAATTCCAATACATCGAGAATGTCTCTAAAAAAGAATCACCGGGGCATATGAAGCATCATTATATGCCGGCTCTTCCTTTAATTTTGGTTCAATCAAACTCTCTGTCAGAGTCTCAGATTATTGAAGAGGCTCAGCGGGCTCTTAAGAGCATGCCTGATGTTGTCGAAGACGTAAAAATTATTAAGCCTTTAAATGGAATTCGCAGCGCCATTCAGATGAAGCTTTCTGCAGATCCTGTTTTGGCGTCCCGGCAGCTATATGCCCAAATGCGGGAATGTGCCGAATCGGGGGCTGATCTGATCTATGTTTATTTAGATAAAGACTGTTTGCAGGGGACCGCTAAAGAGCGCTGGGAAGGTCTAGTCGATCGACTACAGAAAGCGGCGAGCCTGATTCTTCACTGAATCTAAACGTTCACCTAACATCACCTTAACAAAAAATCGGATAGCCTATTAGCAGTGTCATCTCGCCATGGGAGGGGAAATGCTAAACACCGAGCCAATCCGTCGTATTTCATCAGCTGTAAATTCATTTTATCAGTTGCGCGCCTTTGGTCTTCATCGCTTTCAAACAAAGATTGAAATTTATGGCGAGGTGGGGCCTTTTATTTACAAAACAGTTTCTGACGGAGATGAACTTAAAGAGGCATTGGCTCTTCGTTGGGAGGTTTTCCATCACGAAATGATTGGCAAGCCTCAAGTGCGAGGCCTTGATGTTGATAGATTTGACCTTTTATGTGACCACTTGATTATTAAGGAAAAAAGATCTGGCAAGGTGGTTGGGACTTACCGAATTAACTGCAGTCTTTTTACTGAAGATTTTTATAGTGCTCAGGAATTTAATTTAAGCCGCTTGATGGCCTTACCAGGAGTTAAGCTCGAGCTGGGCCGTGCTTGTATACAAAAGGATTTTCGTCGCGGCATTGTGATTTCTCTTTTATGGAGAGGGATTGCCGACTATATGGCTGCGGCAAATGCCGAGATTTTGTTCGGCTGCGCCTCGATTAAAACTGCCAATCCACGTGAGGCGGCTTTGCTTTATAGGCATTTTGAAGAAGAGGGACGGTTTGCGGCTCAGTTTTTCGCGCCTCCGACTTTATCTTATACGATGCCTTCATTGGATCTTTGGATCAAAAATGTGCGTTCTCCGCTGACAGCTGCAGAGCGCGAAGAGGTGGAAAAGTTAGTGCCGCCACTTTGCCGTGCCTATTTAAAGATTGGTGCTTTTTTAGGCGGAGAGCCCGCATTTGATAAGGAATTTCAGTGCATCGACTTTTTAACGATCCTGCAAAGGGAAGATATCAATCGCACTCTTTGGAAGCGAAATAGCTAATTGTTGCAAGGTGGATATTATTGCGGGTAGATTAATACCCGCATGCAATTAAAAAACTTGTGGATGAATCTTCGGGCCGGCTATCGTTTTTTTCTGTTTTTAGTAGTTATTATTAGCTACTTAAGTACGTCTTTTTTTCATCACTTAATTATCAAAGATCCCTTAGAGCGTCGTCGTCGTTTTTCAAAGAACGTGACTTTCTTTTGCCGTTGGATTTTGTATCTTTTTAACATTCGTGTGAACTCTATTGGACTGCCTCAGCACGAGCAGCCATTTTTATTAGTGTCTAATCATATGGGATTTATCGATATCCTTATGTTGGCGTCTCATTTCCCTATGAATTTTGTGACCTCTCAGGAAATGCGTGAGACTCCTTTTTTGGGGCTTTTGACCGAGATGGGTGGGTGCATTTACGTTGAAAGACGAAATCGAACTAAAATTCTAGGGGAGCTTCATCAAATCGCTGATGCGCTAAAGCAAGGGTTTCGTATTACGTTGTACCCAGAGGCAACTTCCCATAATGGTGAGTGCGTCTTGCCTTTTAAACGAACTTTGATCATGGCCGCGGCTCATGCGGAAGTACCGATACAGCCTGTGGTGATTAATTTTCGGAAGGTGAATGGTAAACCTATTACTCCAGAATATCGTGATTCTGTCTGCTGGTATGGCGATATTGGATTTGTCGAAGGACTGTGGTCCGCTTTAAAAATTCAAAAACTTGAAGCCGACATTGAATTTTTACCTACCTACTTTGCGACGCCTGACGAGGACCGCGGAGTCGTAGCAGATATGCTCCACCACCAAATCAGTTCCCGCTTCACCCCCCTCCTCTAAAGGGGGTCAGGTGTTTTTTTCTAACCGGGGTGCGTAATAAAGCCAGCTTCGTTGTGAAGCTGGCTTTATTTGTTTTAAACATCCGAATCGATTCTATCAACGCGGTATGGTTAGAAAAAAACACCTGACCCCTTTAGCTGAGGAGGTAGTCGAGGTCGTCTTCGGTTAGGTTTGCTACGAATGAACTTTCTTGAGAGAAAAGTTCGTCCGCTAACATCTTCTTATTCTTTTGTAGAGCCAATATCTTCTCTTCAATACTGTCTTTAGAAATTAACTTGTACGAGGTCACTGTCTTGGTCTGGCCAATACGGTGAGCTCGGTCGATAGCTTGGGCTTCGGCGGCCGGATTCCACCACGGATCCAAAATAAAGACATAACTAGCCTCGGTTAGATTTAAACCGACTCCGCCAGCTTTTAAGCTCATAAGGAATATTTTTTTAGATTCATCTGTTTGGAATGTCTTAACGACCTCGGCACGATCTTTTGTCTGACCATCTAAATAGCAGCATTCCATTCCCAAAGCTTCAATTTTCTTTCTTAAAATCTTTAGGGCCGAAGTGAACTGCGAAAACACCAAGGCCTTATGGCCTTCGGCGTAGACGTTCTCGAGCATTTCAATCAAGGCGTCGAACTTTCCAGAATCGTCTTCGTAGTGTTCGTTGATCAATTGAGGATGCAAAGCAGTCTGACGGAGTCTTAATAAGGCCTCTAAAATTTGAATCTTTCGCTGTCCACCGTGAGCAGAGCTTGAATTTTTCATTAACGACGTTCGATAGAAATCCTTTAGTTCCTGATACGACTTTTGTTGGGCCGGAGTCATTTCGCAATAGAAAATTTCTTCAATTTTCGGAGGAAGATCTTTAAGGACATCATTTTTAGAACGACGAAGAATAAATGGCTTAGCTGCTTTAATGACAGCTTTGTATTGTGTCGGATCTGAACTTATTAAATTGGATTTTGGATCAATCAATCCTGGGTTGGCCAAATTTAGTAGACTAATTAGATCCTTGATCGAGTTTTCTATCGGAGTTCCTGTCAATACAACTCGATTTTCCGCATTTAAAACAGAGCAAATTTTATAAGACTGAGTTCCCGCATTTTTAACAAAGTGAGCTTCATCGAAGACAATTGTATTGAAGCGCATTTTATCAAAGATATCTGAATCGCGAACCAAGAGTTGGTACGTTGTAATGACAAGATCGGCCTCTTTAAGTTGATCTAAAGTGGCCTTACGATCTGATCCCGTCCAAACATGAGACTTCAAGTGAGGAGTGAATTTAAAAGCCTCAAGTGTCCAGTTGGTAAGCAGTGATTTTGGGACTACAATTAGATAGGGAATCTGCAAAACTTCTTCGTCTTGGCCAGTCTCTGGGTTCTTAACAACAAGTTTTTTGACAGGCTTGGCTTGCGAGTCTTTGCTTTCGTTATGAATATTGGCCAAATAAGCAAGAACCTGAATGGTTTTCCCCAAACCCATATCATCAGCTAAAATTCCGCCCAATTGGTTTTCGCGCAGAATCGAAAGCCATCCTAATCCCACTTGTTGGTAATCACGTAGCTCTCCGACAAAATCTTCACCGGCCTTTACGGCCTCCGGGTTTTGCACTTTATTTAGAATTTCGACAAGAGTACTCTTGTCGCTCTTAAGTTGGGCATTTTTAATAACGTCATCTGTTTGAAGGCCATGCTCTAATAACAGTGCTTGAGCTTTGGTGAGGCGTAACCCTTCTTCAGTCTTTTTGCCGATGTTAGAAAAAGTTTTTAACTGGTCGATAATTTCATCTGGCACAATTCCCCATTCTCCGGAATCGAGACGCACCATTTTCCCACGAGTCATTTGCAATAGTAAACTGGGGAGCGAAAGGCTTAGGGACTCGCTGAAACGTGCCTCTCCGCTAATGTCGAACCAGTTCATATTAAAATTTTCTTTTAAATGAAAGTCCTTCATGGGATAGACCCGTTGCTGTTGAAAGTAGACTTCAAAAACCTCACTTGCTGTTTGAATAAATCCTTTGAGCTCGTTCTCTGGAACAAATGTGGTCACATCATCAAGAAATTTAGCATCGTCTTTTAGTAAGTCGAAGAAAAGATCGTAGTGCACACCTTCTGCGGCTTCATCACGCTCTAGCAGTGTTCCTTGGGGGCTTCGAATATAAGTATTGGCACCCCATTTATGTGGAGCCTGAACGCCTTCATAAAAGAAACGCAAAGTGGCACTATATCCATTGCCCATATCAGAGGCACGTATATGAAGCTGCGAAGTGGGTTCTTTGTGTTCGACTTCAGGGGTAAATTCGGGAGGGTGAATGAGTTTAATGCCAGAGGTTCCAAAGTTCATACAGAAATAAAGAACAAACTCTTTGGCTTCGTTTTGTCGAATTGGGAAGGGATTGGCCTCTTTAAAAAAGTTTTGCCAGAAGTCGCCGATTCCACCTTGAATGAGTTGAAGTACATGATTGTTATTAACTAAGAAGACAGTATTGCTATTTTTGGAGAGACGATATTGCAAATTTCCGCCAGCATCGACCAACACCTGTTTCAAGTGAAATACATCGGTATCGGTTTTTGCTAATTCAAGGCCAGGGTAAAGTGACGGGCCCATTTCTTTAATCATCGAAAGATTGTCGATACGAACAACACCTTTCATTTGATATAGGGCTTGTCTTTGAATCAGAAATCGCAAAACTTCTTCTGCGCGTTCGCCATTTAGCTTTAAGTGAGTCGCAGCATTACTTTCGTTATTTGAAGAGTAGGGGGCAACAGGTCTGACATCGCCAAGTAAAAATTGAAAGATTTCTTTGTCTTGCTCTTCCTGATATAGCTCAAGAGTCGTCTCGGAAAAAGTGCCAGCTTTCAATGCTCCACTGCGATTAGGTCCTTTGATCTCTTGAAAGTAAACCTTTAGGCAAAGCCCATGAGTATTGTCGATGGTAAAATAGGCTTTACGTAAAGGGCGATAGTTTGCTGCTGACGTTTGGGCTTGAAGTGCATCCAATTCGGACTGTTGAATCTGAGATGTAATCTTTTGTGCAACGTCCTGCCAGTTGATGGTTGAAACAGAGGCATTATTTCCCAAGACATTGTCTGCCGCCAAAACTCCAGCCCACATATGTTTGCAGAACATTCCATTTTTCCCTAAGGGGCAGGTGCACTTAGAGTGCTTAGGCTCTTTTAGGGAAATTGAAATTTTATAAATAGTTCCACCCTTGACATCAAACTGAATCGATTGATCGTTAACTTCAGGGTTTATAACTTGGCCATGATTGAAATAATCTTGGCCGCGGGTACGAATGTGAGAATCAAAATAGGGGCGATACAGGTTTTTGAGCATTCGGACATTATGCCACAAAAAAACTGTAAATCCTAGTAATGGAGTCGAATTCTAGTCTTGTCCTGTAAAAAATCAGAGCGATGGGGGGCCAGACTCAGCATAGGTACTAAGAAGGTTGATAATTTCCGAGCCATATTCAGACAATTTTGATTCCCCTACGCCATAAATTGTAGTAAGCTCGTCGACCCTCGTTGGCTTCTTTTTAACAATTTCTCGAAGAGTTTTGTCGCCAAAAATCATAAAGGCCGGTACATCTTTTTCGATAGACTTTGCTTTTCTCCAATTTTTGAATTCATTAAATAAGTATTCGTCTTCCTGGCTCAATGGACTGTCGTAACGATTCTTTTCTTTTTTCGTCTTCGCTTTAGTTTTATCCTGTCCTAAAACCTTGGTGAAAGAAACCGTTGTACTTGCTGGAGTTGGAATTCGTAAACTATCCGCTGGTGCGCAGCTATCGCAGTGTCCGCAGTTTTGAATTCGTTGTGAATCTTTATAATAGGTCAATATTTCAGAGTGTCGACATTCGCCACCTTCAGCATAAGCCACCAGGGCATCCAGGTTTTTCCAGCGAAGATTCTTAATTTCTTTTTTGGCTTCACTTTGATCAATGAAATAGGATTGAAGGCCCTTATCTTTTTTTGAGTATAGCAACAGACAGGTCGACATTTCGCCATCTCGGCCCGCTCGACCCATTTCTTGATAAAGTGAATCAATATTTGCAGGCATCTGAAAGTGAATCACTAGCCGGACATCGGCTTGGTCAATTCCCATCCCAAAGGCATTGGTCGCAACTAATATTCTAGTTTCGCCCTTAATATATTTTTCTTGGCTTGAAGATCTATCTGGCCCTGATAGTCCGGCATGATAGAAGTCCACTTTCTGTATCCCTCGTGATTTAAGCTCTAAGGATAGTTCTTCGGTGGTCTTTCTAGTTCCGCAATAGATAATTACGCGTCCATTTTTGACTTTTTTAAGAGCCTCTAGGACATATTGCAGCTTTTCTTCCTCGTCCTGGCAGGTTTCAACTTGGTAGTACAAATTCGATCTATAGAATCCATGGACTTTTCGCTGAGCCTTCTTGATGTGAAGTTGTTTTGCAATATCATCAAGAACAGTTGGAGTTGCCGATGCGGTAAGAGCTAAAATAGGAACATCAGGTCGCCACTTTCGAAGTTCCGAAAGACAGGCGTATTCACTTCGAAAATCATGACCCCATTGAGAAATACAGTGGGCCTCATCAATAGCGAATAGGGCGATGTTTCTTCCTTGAATCCATTTTTGGAAGCCCTCTTTTTGAACGCGTTCCGGAGATAGGTACAATACAAACTCACCGGGTTGATTCATTTGATGGAAAAGAAGTCGTTTTTCATCCATGCTTTGGCCAGAGTACAGGGCCCCCGAGCGGATTCCTTTTTTTTGTAGATTCTGTACTTGGTCTTTCATCAGAGCGATTAATGGAGAAATAACGATGACTAAAGACTGAGTTGCTAAGGCTGGTACTTGATAACAAAGGGATTTCCCACCACCCGTTGGAAGCACCGCTATAATATCCTGCTTTGAGATTACGCTATCGATAATTTCTTTTTGTCCGGTTCGGAACGAAGAGATTCCGAACTTATTGAGTATTGTTTCGATATTTCACCTCAAATTAAAATGGTGGCGATTCAACTTTTTTAATATTAGCTTCTTTTTTATATTTAGCTAAATTGTGCCTCGAGCAAAGCAACCGATAGTTATCCAATTTGTTAGCACCGCCGGCCCATAACGGCTGGATGTGATCGACTTGAAGTTGCCACTGGCTTCCACAAATTCGCCCAGTCTGAGGATCTTTATACTGACAATGTTTATAGAGGGCAATCATCAACTTTCGAACGCGGTCAGAAATTTCGCCTTCATACTCTTGCATAGAGATGTGTTCGGTATTTAGGTCACTTTCGGGGTTATTAAGTAGCTGATGCTCTTCGGTAGACAGATTCATGGATTCCTCCTTGTCTTTATTTTCTATATTTTTTCTTTTGCGATGGGGGATCGCTTTTTGCCGAATGATTTTGCGAGCGACAAACATTAAAAATGTTGAAATCTGGCTGTCTTTTAGCGAGTGAGAAAGTAAATGTTGTGCGCGTCGGACTTCTTTGATGGCTTCCTTGCTAAGAGTAAATTCTATGCGAATGCTTTGATTGCTTTGAATTTTTTGTTTTTCAAAGTCTTTAATTGGAAGCTGAAGTGTGGAGGAAATACTGTACTCGGACTCTTTTGCGTTTTTACCGACTATTTTTTGAATTAGAAGCTTCTTTGTTTCGGTGGTGATCTTCATTCCGTGAATCTTTTGTGATTCGCGAGCAGATCTTTGCAATTGAGAAATTTGGCTCAGCTTTAGCTCGCCAGTATTGATTTTTATGAGGGCTTCGGGGAGCTCTCTTATTAGACGAACGGCATCGATACGACGTTGAGCCGAGCCCTCACTGTAGCCAATCTCGCGAGTTAAGAAATCAAATAATGAAGGGAATCCTTTTTCAAGGTGGAGGCTTCGAGCATCCAGCTCTTTTATCAGAAGAAGCACTTCTTCTAGAATTTCCCGTTCTTGAGCGACTTTGGTCCTGAGCGCTGTTAATAGCTCTTCGTTAGATAGCTTCTGTATCCATTCCCATTTCTTCTTTAGTTCGCTGTACTTTTGATCCATTGATACCACCATTTGCTTTAGGCGAGGTAGTTCAAGATCCATGAGTAATTATTCTACGAATTAAATGATTTAGAGGGTTTACTGTTGCTGAATTTCGGAAACCGAATTCCGCTAAGGTAATTATTAAATATTCGTCGGAAATCTAAACTATAAACATTTCTTTATGACATTTCGAGCGGGTTCTTTTAGATTTGAAGGCGAGGCAAAATTTATTATGCGTATATGCAGCTTATTATTTCTATTATGCGAAGTAGTGGTATTTAGCAGGGCTTCCGCTGCAGATTTGGTAGTGGGTGTTGGTTTGCCCAAGCCGCCTTTTATCCTGACGGATAATCAATCGGGTGCAGAAATTGAAGTCGTAAAGCGGAGCTTCGAACTTGCGGGGGTGAAGGCGCAAATTAAGAGCTTTCCCCAGAGACGATTGATGTATGAGTTCAACAATAAGCGAATTGATGCGACTATTACGGTAAAAGAGTCTACAGCCTATCTTTCGGATCCTTATATTACTTATACTAATGTGGCGATTTCAAAGAACACCAAAAAAATCTCGATTAAATCTATTGCAGATCTGGGGTCATATCGGGTGGCCAGCTTTCAAAACGCGCTTCATTTTTTGGGGCCTATTTATAGCCGAACTTTAGAAAAAAACTCTTCATATAAAGAGTTCCCTAATCAATCAGATCAAATAGCATTGTTACTATCGGACCGAGTGGACGTTGTTATTATGGAGCGAAATATCTTCGCTTATTTGATTGGCCTTAAGGGCTTGAATCCCCATGAATTTTTGGAGCACCGAATTTTTGATGAAAATCACTACCGGGTTGCCTTTAATACTGATGAGGCCCGAAATTTGTTTAATAAAGGTCTTCATCAACTTAAAAAATCTGGCGAGTACCAGCGAATCTTTAAGAAGTATAAGATCAAGTCCAAATAGAGTGCCTTCGGAGCGGGGGCCTTTGTCCAAAGTTTAGACAGTCTTATAACTCTTACCCTTGAAATCCTCTTGAGTCGAAAAAACGCGAAATTTTTTATAGAATGGCCCGACATCAGAATCGTGGCCCCGTCCTTCTAACTATTTCAACCGGGGATTTTTTGTTAAGGGAGATTTTATGACCATGTTTGCGAGCTCTAAAAATTCCATTAAGGCGCTGTCGGTTGTTCTTGCATTATCTGCCTTAGCTTCGGGCTGTTCTTTTAATAAAAAGAATGTCGAGACAAAAATTAAGAATTCAGAAGTCCTTTTAGATGAATCCCGCAAACAGCTTTCAGAGCAATCAGCCGCGCGTATTACTGCTGAAGATGTAAAGATCTCGTTTATCGGCCAAGCCGACGCGAACGACTACCTGATGAGAATAGAATGGCCTGAATCCGTTCCTGCGATGCAGGTGGAGGTTAACAACAATTTCAAAAAAACCATTAAGGACGAATCTCTGGTTGAAATTAAAGTAATTGGTGGATCCAAGCTCTCTATTCGCCTTAAGTCATCAACAAGTGATGGCTTAGTTATGTCAAACTTGGATTTTTTTGAAAATGTACCTCTTGATTTTTCGGTCCCAACTTTTTATTCAATTAATGAAGACACCGAGATTTCGGCTGATTTTAATAGAATTGTCTTGGGTGCTGATTCTACTATAGTTACTAATGGTTATCGGCTCGTGTTAAATGCTAATGAAATCTTATTTGGACTAAATAGCAAGATAGTCACTTTTACTCCTAGCTCTCCGCACTTCGTAACTCGAAAGGTGTCTCTCCTTGAAAAAGGTCCTTACATCGAGATGAATGCGAAATCAGCTCGAGGGATGATTTTTATTTATTTGATTGGTGCAAATGGTGCGGATGGAAGAAGTTCTTTGGACTTGGCTTTTGAGGCTTATAATCAAGATATTCGGAAGCCGGCACCTGCGGGCGGAGTGGGAGCTCCTGGTGAACTGACGACTACAAAGTGCTCTGGCAAGGGGGACTTCCAACGCTGTACGGATGTATGTGTTGGTGCGACGAACGGTCAAAATGGTGCAGATGGTTTAAAAGCTCCGGATGCTGAAGATGGATATATGGGTGGACGCCCAGGTCATTTGAAAGTGTTAATCGAGGATTATTCGAAGGCTGCATTTAGAATTTACCAGAAGGCAGGTTTACCTGGTAAAGGTGGTCAGGGGCACGCATCACAAGTTGGTGGAAAAGGTGGCCCGGTTCATCCGCAGACTTGCAGCGACCGAGTTCGTGCAGGAGCTGATGGAATTACACTGCCAGCAGGCGAGGAAGGTCGATCAGGGCAAGAGGCTCAGCCCGCTATATTAGAAGTCCCTCGCGATCCAGGGATCTTTATGGTTCAACAATTAACCGAGTCCAACGATCCGTTCCGAGTCTTCGCTACTAAGTAGCGGTCACGCGAAAAGCACATCGTGCTAGACAGTAGCCGCCGTCAGGCGAAAAGTAGTATTTCCGCCTAAAATAGGGCATGAAAATCATCTTTACATGCCTAAAAACGCCCCTAAAAAACATCTTGAATATGTAAAATCAATGGTTTACAGTCTTTCATATGAAGAGAAATCAAGAGGCCGCCTTAAAGGCTTGGTATGCTAGGACGAATCGTAAGCCATTGATTATTCGAGGAGCCCGGCAGGTTGGTAAGTCGACGTTGGTTCGATTGTTTGCACAGAGTGAAGGTCTCGAGTTGATAGAAATCAATTTGGAAAGGATGCGCCTCAAGTCTGTAGAAAAAGAAGGGGTTACGGTTGTTGAGGTTATTGACGAAATTCAATTATACTTCAATGTTAGGATTAATGAAAAATCGATAATTTTTTTCGACGAAATCCAGGAGCAGCCGGCGTTATTAAAATTTCTTCGATATTTTTATGAAGAGGCTCCTCATCTTGCAGTTATTAGCGCAGGGTCATTATTGGAAATTTCTCTTCGTGATGAGGCAATATCTTTTCCAGTTGGTAGGGTTGAATTTCTTTATCTGGGGCCAATGACATACTCCGAGTTTGTATTAGCTTTAGGGCACGATGATCTTCTAGAGAGATTGAAGAAACGAAATTATTCTGAGGCCGTAATAGCTAAAGCGAGTGAGATCTATAGAAAATTTTTGTTAGTGGGTGGAATGCCCGAGGCTGTTAAGACATTTGTTGATTCAAAAAGTATTTTTGATGTTCGCGCGGTTCAAAGTCAGATTCTGCAGACTTACTCAGCTGATTTTCCAAAGTACAATCGTAGAATTAATTCAGATCGAGTTCGTCGCATTTTTCAATCGATTGTCCACTATCTTGGTCAGAAAATTGTTTATTCAAAGATTGATCCGTTATCGCAGTCTCGAGATATTCGTCGTGTTGTAGAGCTACTTATTGAGGCTAGGGTGCTGTTGTCTTGCGTGCATACTCAAGCAACATTTCCTCCGTTGCGAGGGGCTTCGAGGGAAGAGATTCAAAAGCTATATTTCTTGGATGTGGGCTTGACGACAGTAAACCCTGCGTAAGACGCGTTATTGACGAAGGGCTCGGGCATGTGCCAGTGGCGTCGGCGGTGTTTTTCCGTCGGCCACCATATGCAGTGCCATGCTAAGATAGGTCCGCGGATCAAGATCATTCTTTTTGCACGTCTCAATAATTGAAAACAAGGTCGCAGCTGTTTCTCCACCAGCATGATTTCCAGAACCATAATAGTTTTTTCTTCCAACGACAGCATGTCGAATTGTGCGTTCGGCTTCGTTGTTGGAAAGTGGAATGCGGATGTCCCCTAAAAACAATGTAAAACCATCCCACCGTTTGGTGAGGTACTCAATGGCTTTGCGCTTCTGACTTCCTGGCCGGGACTTCGGAAACTCTTCCAGAAGTTTTCGATTTAAATCATTTACAACAACGAGACTTTTGGTCCTTCGAATATTTGCGAGTTCCTCGAAAGACTTAGCCTCGCGCTCGATCTCAAACAATTTATCGATGTCATCTAAGATGGGTTTCACCGATGGATCGTGGTCTTCGATTTTTATAAATTCTCTGCGGCCATGGGCCCAACAGAAAGCTTGTGGGATTGCCGCCTCTTGAAGAACATTGTAACCGCTATAACCATCAGTCACCACTGGACCGTTGTATCCATCCAAAAATTCTTTTACAACTTGCCCTGACCTGGTGGGTTTGAATAAGTAATGACTACCATAGCGGTTGCTCACAACCCACATATAGCCGTCCTTTTCATCTTTGTTTTGGATTTTCCAAGGCGTCTCATCCAGGTGAAGTGCTAAATCAGTAACTTTAAGTTCCTTAAGAATTTCTGCCTGAATGGATTCCAAACTTGCTGCCACAAGTCCGGCCATTCTGGATAAAGTACTGTTCTTGATTCCCTTAAGTCCCAAAGACTCCATTTCTCGAATTTGTCTTTCAAGTGGCATGTGGCTGATATATTTATCCGCCACAACACTGACGACAAAATCTGTGGAGTAATTCATTCCCGGCAATAGACCCGAAGGGCCATTGGCCGTGATAATAACTTCTTTATCAGGATCGGGATTGAATTTTGGATCAAGCTTGTATTTGAACTTTTTGTGGATTTCTTTGAAGTAAGAGCGTTCGATGATTTCTATGCGGAAGGATTCATCATAAAGGCCCGTATTTTTCCACATTGATGGCTGCGGATTTTCAATACCACGAAGCTTTGCTTCTTCATCAAGTTCGCGATCAGCAAAATGATGTTCAACTTCTTGAGTTGGAAGACCAGACCACTTGTTTTTTGTTTGATCCTCGCGTGAAACTTCAGCAGGAAATGCGGCCTGGCTAAATAACAAAGCCTCGGTCTGACTCTTATCGCGCGGGCGGTCTGTTGCCTCAGCTCTTTTTTCTGCGGATTTGCCAAAAATACTTCGGCGAAGAAGTTTAACGCGCTCATCGAGATTAAACTTGGATTGTGCGCTCAGCGCCTGCTCCTCCTGAAGTTTTGCTACCAAAGCCTTTTGTTGATCGATGAACTCGAGTGCTTGTGTCAAAAGCGCCTGCAAAATGCGGGGATCTTTTTCGCTTTCAATAATTCGTCGAGTTCGCTCATCCATCAGACAAGATTCTGAATGGCCCCTTTGGGAAGATCAACTGACTCCCTTTGCGTCAGTGCATTTTGTGGTATTGATGCTGATAGCGACCGATCCACAATCGGAGTTCTGATCATACTGCCATGAAAAATCATCTTTAATTCTGCAAGACTGACTTCGGAACGGCCAAGTAAATCTGCTAAAGACATGAAGTTGCCCTTTTCCATACGCTTTGAAATCTGTACCAATCCAGTACCATCATAAAACAGAGCTTTGATTCGTTTGCGGTTTTTTCCGAAAAATATATACACATGCCCCTGATCCATGATGGCTTGCATTTGGTGAACACAAAGCGAGTGCAACTTTTCAAACCCACACCGCATATCTATACTTTCTCGATAGATGAATGCGCGAAGTCCCTTGCGATCTAGAAACATGAGACCCCCCGCTGAAGTTCAAGAATGGTTTTGGCCGCAATGGCTTCGGGAATTTCCAAAATATATCCTTCAGGTGTTCTAACCGTCACAGTTAGACCACTATTAGACTTCTGATTGTTAGATGGTCCAACTGTGACGGTTGGACTGGGTCTAACTGTGAGGGCATGGAAATCTGGTTTGATTTTCTTTTTGGGCCGAATTCGCCAGGACATAATGGTCGCATAGGGGATGTCGATTTGCCGAGCTGTTTTCTTCACCGGTACGTCTAGTTCAAACAATTCTTGGATTCTCGTTTTTATAGATTTCGGCCAGGGTTTCCTGACTGAACTTACTTCAGCATGATATTGGCGGGTGAGTTCTTGAATTTCTTCGATAAGTTGTTTTGCACGCTGTGTATTCATGGAACTCAGCATGCCGGACGACGAAAAACTTTCCTAGACGCGTTTTATGCAGTGGTTACTGACGACAGCTCAGTTGGGTCTTGATTCGAAGGCACTAGAATCTACAGAATCGCACCTTGGGAGGTTGCGGGGGCTGGTGGCCGAGCAATTTGTGGCACAGCACTTATCATTTATAAAGGGAGCCTCGGAGCCACCAGAATTATTTTACTGGCTAAGAGATCAAGGGACTCAGAAAGCTGAAGTAGACTTTTTAATAGAAAAAGATAGTCGAATTGTTCCAGTTGAAGTTAAGTCTGGAAGCATTGGGAAATTGCAGTCTCTTCAGCAGTTCATCATTGATAAGGGCGTAAATTATGGAGTTAAGTTGTCACTTGATGAACCAGGGAATTATGAGCAGAGTTTTATAAAAAATGGCGTAAAGATAGATTGCGCTATTCAATCAATTCCTATTTTTTGTGTTGAATATATTAATGATCACTTTGAAATCTCAAATAAACCAGTTTGAAGTCCAGACTTATGGTGTTGACTATATTTGGATTTCATCCTAAAATAGCCAAATATGTGGATTAACAGGGATTTGCAGTCATTTTTAAAGTCAACTCAAGCTCTTCCTATCAAAATATTGAAGGGACCTAGGCAGGTTGGCAAAACCTCTCTGCTAGAGAAGTTAAGCGGATATAAGGTCATTTACTTTGATGATTTGATGACCCGACGGGCTGCTTCTGAAAATCCTAGAATGTTTTTTGATCAATTTACTGAGCCACTAATTCTAGATGAAGCTAGTTTGGTTCCAGAGATTTTTTTAGAGTTAAAGAGAAGGGTCGATGAGCAAAGAAGAAATCCAAGTTTACCAAAAGTGGACTTCTGGATAACGGGTTCTAATCAGACTTTGCTTCAAAAGAACGTTCGCGAGTCACTAGCCGGTCGGGCCAGCTACTTCAGTTTAAACACCCTATCCATGCATGAAATCGGAGATACGAAATTAGGTGATTTTTTGATTCGTGGTGGTTGGCCTGAATTGTACGTCAATCGTGAAATTTCGCCAGTCCGATATTTGAATGACTTCGCTCATACCTTTATTGAAAAAGATATCGTAGCGGCTGCGGGCATTGAAAGATCAGGGGCATTTGGAAAAGCCTTAAGTTTAATCGCGGGAAGGGTTGGCCAACTGGTTAACTCCTCGGACATCGCCAAAAATGTTGGCGTAGATACTACAACAATTCAATCTTGGACGAGGCTACTTCAGCAGAATGGAGTTGTTTCAATCGTGCCTCCATACACGACTAATTTAAATCAACGTCTAATTAAAACGCCTAAAATTTTTTTTGACGATGTGGGATTGGCCAGCCGACTACAGGGATGGAGTGACATATTGCCATTAATGTCTAGCTCGCAGTTCGGGCATTTGGTTGAAAATCTAGCATTTACAGAGCTCTCGAAATTCTTCACAAATTGTGGTGAAGATCCAAAAATATATTTTGTTCGTTCAAAGGATCAGGTCGAAGTAGATTTCTTAATTGAATTTAATAACAATCGATTTATTGCCATAGAAGTTAAGGCCACTCCAGAGTCATGGTCTGAAAAACAGCATGAGTTAATTGAAAGCTTGGGTATTAATGTTGTCGAAAAGTGGGTTGTGACTCCCAGCTATCTATCGACGTCTTTTATTAATAATCCTGCTGTAAAGCTAATAGAGTACAAAAACATTTGGGCTGAGCTACAAAGATTTTCATCGGCGGGTTAATACCCGTGCAAAAGAGAAGTGTTTTTGGGGTTCCTTTGTCCAAAGTTTAGACAGTCTTATAACTCTTACCCTTGAAATCCTCTTGAGTCGAAAAAACGCGAAATTTTTTATAGAATGGCCCGACATCAGAATCGTGGCCCCGTCCTTCTAACTATTTCAGTCGGGGATTTTTTGTTAAGGGAGATTTTATGACCATGTTTGCGAGCTCTAAAAGTTCCATTAAGGCGCTGTCGGTTGTTCTTGCATTATCTGCCTTAGCTTCGGGCTGTTCTTTTAATAAAAAGAATGTCGAGACAAAAATTAAGAATTCAGAAGTCCTTTTAGATGAATCCCGCAAACAGCTTTCAGAGCAATCAGCCGCGCGTATTACTGCTGAAGATGTAAAGATCTCGTTTATCGGCCAAGCCGACGCGAACGACTACCTGATGAGAATAGAATGGCCTGAATCCGTTCCTGCGATGCAGGTGGAGGTCGGTGATGGCCAGCCAATTCAGGCGAAAGATACGTCTTCTATTGAACTTCCGGTATCTGGCGGTGCAGAAATTAAATTGAAATTGAAATCGAAAACTAAAGATGGCTTGGTTATTTCGAGTTTTGAAGTGGCTAAGAAAGTTCCATTAGACTTTGAGTTTCCTAAGTTACTATCAGCTTCGAAAGATGTTGAGGTTAGTGATGATTTCAATCGAATTTTCTTTAATGACGACTCTACTGTAATAACGAATGGCTACAGATTATTACTACATTCAAACGAAATTGTTTTTAAAACCAACGTAAGAATTTTTACGTTCGCTCCTAATTCAGTCAGAATTAAGACTTCTAACCTAAACCTTCTCGAGAATGGTCCTTACATCGAGATGAATGCTAAATCTGCTCGGGGGATGATTTTTATTTATTTGATTGGTGCAAATGGTGCTGATGGAAGAAGCTCTTTGGATTTGGCTTTTGAGGCTTATAATCAAGATATTCGTAAGCCGGCACCTGCGGGCGGAGTGGGAGCTCCTGGTGAGTTGACGACTACAAAGTGCTCTGGCAAGGGGGACTTCCAACGCTGTACGGATGTATGTGTTGGTGCGACGAACGGTCAAAATGGTGCAGATGGTTTAAAAGCTCCGGATGCCGAAGATGGATATATGGGTGGACGCCCAGGTCATTTGAAAGTGTTAATCGAGGATTATTCGAAGGCTGCATTTAGAATTTACCAGAAGGCTGGTTTGCCTGGTAAAGGTGGTCAAGGGCACGCATCACAAATTGGTGGAAAAGGTGGCCCGGTTCATCCGCAGACTTGCAGCGATCGAGTTCGTGCAGGAGCTGATGGAATTACACTGCCTGCTGGCGAGGAAGGTCGATCAGGGCAAGAGGCTCAGCCCGCTATATTAGAAGTCCCTCGTGATCCAGGGATCTTTATGGTTCAACAATTAACCGAATCCAACGATCCCTTCCGAGTCTTCGCTACTAAGTAGCGGTCACGCGAAAAGCACATCGTGCTAGACAGTAACCGCCGTCAGGCGAAAAGCACATCGTGCTAGACAGTAGCCATCGCCAGGCGAAGCCTAAAGACTATTCATGAAATTAAAGATTCGAATAAGATACGGTAGGACTGCGGCGATGGTTAGTAAAAAACCTAGTAGCAGTGCTAAGACTTTGACCATATTTAGAAAATCCAACGCAGGTCTGTCTTTAATAGCAACGGTAAGTTCTTTGATAAGTATCTTATGTTCGTCAAAACGATTGTTCATTTCATCGAATCTGAGATCTATTTCAGCGAACCTATTGTCGATCTGTTGAAATCTAATATCTATTTCTTCAAACCTGTTGTCGATCTGTTGAAACCTAATGTCTATTTCCTTAAACCGGTTATCAATTTCTTTAAACCGGTTATCGATTTCCCTAAAGCGGGCATCCATTTCTTTAAACTGAAATTGAACGCCTTGAAACTGCATCTGCATTTCGCTAAAGCCTGCCTTCATATCCTTTTGAGTTGCCACGTCGCTCACAAGTACCTCTTTTAAAAGTTGTGTATGAGTTTCGGCTTGTCGGCGAGTAAGTCCTGCTTCAATTAATCTGTTTGAGTACGACATCGTATCCATTGCTTGCTCCGCATATCGTGAAAAGTTCGATGCAGAAGTAACACTACATAGATGATGCCGGTCTCAAATGTAAAAGCACCGAAGCTCATTGCCGGTAATCCGAATTCACTTAGTCTATCGGAAAGGCCATTAAAGAATTCAAGTGAGAATCTTAGAAAAAATAAAATAATCCTGACAAATTTTACCGCCGCTGGGGCGGTAAAAATCGGAAGTTTGATATCGAAAAAGACTTGCTGGCTGAGGGCGATGAAATGTCGAAAGCTAATTGGATTTCAGGTATTGCAGTAAATGAATCTGTTGTTTGGATTGATTGAATCGACTGTCATTTTTAATGTTCGATTTTAGCTGATTTAAAACGGCTATTCTTTCCGACAAAGTCGCAAGCAAACTTCCCAGCTCAGGTATTTCATATCCAATCGAAATATCTTTGAAGTAAGGGCTGGTATGTATACTTTGATGCATGATCATCGGAAGCTGGAACCCATAGGATAAGCTATAGGTGCCTGTGATTTTGAACTTCGAAAAGTCCTCGAAGGCATCCATTCCGGGGTGCATAAGTGGAGCTAAAACATGGGATTTGGAAAGCCATGAAAATAGAAGCTGATTGGGTACAAAACCATCAAAGAAAATAAACGAATCATGTAGTCCCATTCTTTGAACTTCAGATTTAAGCCAAGGACCATCGCCACGAAGACTATTGCCCAAGACCGCAAATATAAGTTCTTTCGAAGGAGGCTGGGCAGCTAGAGCTTTTAGAAGGCCCTTATAGTCACGGCGAGTTTGTTCGACTGTCCCTGGGATCGCAACAACAATTTTATTGTTTATCAATTTTTGATGATCTTCACCGATAGTGGAATTGCCATCAAATTCATAATAACAAGGGAAAAAGTTAGTTGTTGAAATTGAAGACTTCGCAAGGAAAGGCTTCAAGTTGTCATGCACGTAGTCTGCAAGGACTAGATATTTTTTAAGACGTAAGCTGATCAATTTTTGGGAAAATGAATTTATCAGTTTTACAGCATTGTGGTGAATACCGCGAACTTCGATCTTATGCCCTTGCGAGTTGCGAAAGGGCATCATCAATAAGAAGTCCCGAACAACATTGCTTTGTGCGGTATTGATAAACACAATATCAGGGTCTATTTTTTTAAGATGCTTCAACCCCTCAATAGCCGTTTTCCATGAGGCGCGACCTTCTGTTTGAAAGAATTTTTTAGAGGCATAGGTAATTGAAGTGGGTATTCTGTCTTCTAGCAAGGGATTGGTTAAAAGATGAATTTCGTATTCGTCTTTAATAAGGTTCATGACAGAAAACATCACATCGTGATGAGCCGTTCCGAACTCGCAGTATAGCATGACTTTTTTATTCATAGATATTCAATGGACCTTAACTCAGGAGCTAGATTTCTGAAAAGACTAAAGTATCAATTTTGCATCATACGACATGGACCTAGGTGCGTAAAGCTATGTAAAATAGTGTAAATTAGTGTAAAACAATGTAAATTAGTGTAAAATAGGCGAATATTCATGAATATAAATGGGTACTTATCGATCATTGAAGCTGCGGCCTTTGTAGGGGTGTCTCGTCCGACTTTTAATAGTCGGCGGAAACAGCTTAATTTGAACGAGGTAAAAGATGGTAATCGGACATTAATTAAAAAATCAGATCTTCTTGGGCTGTATGCTAAAGAGAATGCCTGTATTCCTATCTTGAACTTAGTGGTTACAGAGCAAGACCGTTTAAACAGTGTGCTTGTTGATGATACGACCTTCGACTTACGAAAGATTAATATTGTCGATGCTTACGGTGCGATTTCATTGATGGTTGCGGCAGCGCAGGTGATTGAAGCCAAAAGGTCTCTTTATTTAATAGTTAATAAAAGCAGGGCGATTTTGCAGCTTTGCCAAATTGGTTTTTTTCAAGAGTTACAAAGGCGTTTTGAGGGACTGGTCTTTTGGAGCTCTGATGATCTTCCAAATTTCGAAGGGGTGTCGTCTCAAATATTTTTGCCAATTAAATTTATCGCATTTAGGGGGCAAGAGACTCAATATTTAGAGAATGTTTTGAATCCATTGTTGCTTAAGCAGGGATATAAGGAAGATGTCATTGGTTACTTGGGTTGGATTATTGGAGAGATTGCTGACAACGCATTAACTCATGCCAAGGGGCCATGTTATATTCTTTTGGGGCAGTTTGGTAGTAGATCAAATTTTCTTGAAATTGCGATAGGGGATATGGGGCAGGGGATTCAGAGTTCATTAAAGAGTAATCCTAAATATGCTAACTTCTCTGACAAATCCGCCTTGATTAAGGCCTTTCAGTCCAGGGTCAGTAGTTGGTCTGATGAGAATCCCAGGGGTAAGGGGCTGAGTGATATGTTATCAATCGCTATGGGCAGTGGCTCGCTACTTAGAGTTGATTCTAAAGAGTTGGGAGTTATATTCAATTTTAGTAACGGGCAACAAGAGCTACAAATAACAACGCCAATGACGAATTTGGGTGGAACGCGATTTTGTTGGGTGCTTGTGAATGATAAATTTGAAGAAGTCGGTCGGCAAGAGGTCGATCAGTTTATTTCACGACAGCTAGAGAAGGTAACATGAAAAATATCGAATTAAAGAGTTATGGATCTGTGCTGACAGGAAGGCCTTGGGGGGCACAGGCATATGCGGACATCAAGGAATCCATTGGCGAGGAAATCATTCAGTTAGATTTTTCTGGGGTGTTTTCATTAGGATCTTCATTTGGAGAAGAGTTTGTTGTTCCGATAGCAAAAAAACAAAACAATGAAATCCAAATTAAAGGAGCTAATGCGCCTGTTCGGAACTGTTTGGCCTTAATAGCGACTGATTTCGATATAAAAATTAGTTTTATTTAGTTTCTACTATTATGCTTTTAAAAAGCTAACAGCCGCATCGACAACAGCATCAAGATCAATATCATTGATATCTTGTTCGGGTTTACCCAAGTCTTTAGAATAAATGATTTTTACATTTTTATGGATGGGCGCCCAAATCAACGAATTTTTTTCCGCTCCGAGGTCGGTTCTATACAAGGCAACTAGATTTTTTTCGAATGCCGAGCAAAGGTGGACGATGGCTGTATCCGGCGAAATGACTAAATCAGCTGCCTTAACTAAGGCGGCGTTGAAGAAGAAATCTGGGCTGGGCGAAACAACCCAATGAGTTGCTAAATGGGGAGCCTGTTCAATAAATTTCGCTGCTCGCGGCAAATCGTTATTATTTCCAATGCTGACAATCAACGCTTTAGGGTACGATTGCAATATCTTTTCAACAATCAATTTCGAGCTCTCGGCCGAGAGACTTCGCATTCTCGCTCCAGCGAAGGAATTGAGAATAACGATTCTGGAGTACTTTTGTTTTAAAGTTTTGATGTAGCTGTCGGCATTAGATTCTATTGGAGTTGGGATATCTAGGCTGTATTTTGATTTCTTGGCCGTAATATTTAAAATCTCTAGAGTTTTGCGATATCGTTGTAGGACCTGGTCTTTATTTACGTCAAACAAAGCATTTGCGTTAAAAATAGCAAAGCTATTTGAAGCAAAACCTATACGAAATGCAATATTCAAAAACCGCATTAAAAACAAAACTCGGGCGGTCACAATATGTGAGGTATTTATTCCGACGTCATATCGCGCGCGATTTGTTATGCAGAAAGCTAAAGTTGCCCAAACCCCCTTCGGAAGTTCAATTATCTGAATATTGGGCTTTGTTTTATAAAGAAAGGAGGTTTGTGGATTCGAGAGCACGGTGACCGAGTGGTCAGCATCAAGCAGTTCATTTATCAAAAAAGAAGCGGTTATTGAGTCTCCGACTTTACCGTCTAATCTTAACATCAAAATATTGAGTTTTCCTTGAGCTAGAGTGCTCTCTAGTTTCCGGTCAAAAAGAATTCGGAAGCTCTTAAGCACTAGGGATCTTCCCGCATCAATTCTGCGGTGATTCATTTTTCTGATTAGCTGGTGTAGGGTCATTGTAACAAAATAGATGATATTTAACCCAAAGTGTAGTTTAGTTTTAGGCGTATGAATTCCACACGTTACCAAAACATGATGCAGTATATTCTCCCATTGATGGCCGTGTCTTCGCTCATTTCGCAGACCTTAGTGGATTTCTTTTTGATAATTTGTGTAGGTCATTGGCTTTATTACTTCGCAAAAGAGCGGAATCGCAAAGAGTTTTTGCCTTACACGGGCCTTGAGTGGGCTTTCGGTGGTCTTTTTGTTGCGATGCTTTTAAGTGTTTTAGTGAACTATTGGGGACAGTGGGAATACTTGTGGCCTGTTCATAAAATTAAATGGGTATTTGAGTTCTATGCTATGCTTTGGTTTTTGCGACGGTATGGATTTAGTGCGGAAAAGACTGTGAAAACCATTTTGTGGGTTGGGATGATTCCCTCCATATACGCGATTGCAACTTATTTTAACGGCACTGACTTTTTGAATCCGGATCGTGATACTGCGGAGCGAGTGGTAGGCCTTGTGAACAGCGCGACATATCATGCCCATGCGGGGGCATTGCTGTTGGGATTGAGCCTTTTCCTCTTTGTTCAGGGTCGGATGTATAAATTCAGAGCTAACTGGCATTTGATTCCGATGTTATTGATCTTTTTTGTATCATTTTATCTTACATATACTCGTGGTGCTTGGTTGGCATTTTTCGTTGGATTGATTGTGTTTGTGTTGCTTCAAGGTCGAAAGGTGTTTTTAACTTTTGTGGCTCTTATGTTAATTGTGCTTCCGGTTACATATACGATTGGGCATCAATTTAGAGAGCGAGTTCAACAGTCCGTAGATCCGGCAAAAATGGATATGAGTAGAATCGGTTTATTTAATGCTTATGTAAAGATATTCAAAGAGCATTGGGTTTTTGGCGCTGGATATGATGCCTACAAAAGAGATCAGTCATTTATCCCATATACGGCCGCTGAGGGGGTCAATGGAGACTTGCAGTTGTCGCATGCTCACAATCAATATTTGCAAATTGCAGCGACGACAGGGATATTGGGGTTAATTTCCTTTTCGGCAGTTTTTGTTGTTTTGATTGCAAAGATGAGTAAGGGATTGTTGCCTGGATGTCGTCAATTAACAGTTCGTTTGCCTCTTTTGGGGATTGTTTTAGTGCTTTTCTTGACGGATCAATCTTTTGAGTATGCAAAAATTAAGACACTTATAGTTTTAACTATGGCGTTACTGTGCGTGCTTAATGATGCGAATAGATTTTCGTTGGTGGGAAAATGTGCAGTTCCTCGGGGTGTCTAGTTGGTGTGTTTATGCAGTAAATTATTAGCCGTGCCTGAAATAGCTGAGTTTGCTTTCTTTGTGTTTCACACAAGATTAGTGATATAGCTATTTAGATAGAATGTTGACTACCTTAAGTCTAGTAGAGAGATTTCATGACGAGTACAATACTTAAATACTCCCTATCGAAAGTGATTCCAGCGATGCTCTCGTTTGCCGCTCTTGCTTTATTTACGAGTGCGCTGGGGCCGACGGAATACGGAAAGCTTTCTTTACTAAATACATACATTGCATATTCATTTGGGTTTTTTTTGGTCTGGCCCAACCATTGCCTGTCGAGATTTGGGGTCGGTTCAGATGCAAATGCCTGGCAGTGCATGAAATGGCTATTTATATCCATTGGTATACTAGTAGTAGCTTTTATTTTCTGGGTCCTGGGGGGCGGGGAGTCAAGAATAGCCTTAATTATCGCGCTATCAGCAATGGCTCAGAGTTTTAGTGATTTTTGCTTTAGATTTTTGAATGTGCGAGGACAAGAGAATAAGTTTCTGTTTCAATCAATATTGAGGCCAACAGTCTACATAATATGTGGCCTTTGCTTCATCCACACATGGGGCAATTCCCATGTCGTTTTAGCATCTGCACTTGTTTGTGCATTTATCGTATCAATTTTACCGCAATTAAAATTTTTAATGGCCAGTGTATTTGGCAATCATAATTTGAAGGGCAGCATTACTTTAAAGGAAAGTTTGATATATTCTTTTCCATTGATTAGTGCTTCGGGTAGCCTAATGGTGTTTGATACTATGGATCGATTTGTGTTGAAGAGGATTGTAGGGGAGGAAGTTTTAGGTGTCTACCTTGCTAATTTTGAACTGATCGGCTTTTTTATATCATCACTATTTAATGTTGGGTTTCTAGTTTATTCGCCTATGCTATTTCGCGCATCTGATATTCAAGATATAGTTCAAATTGCAAGAATGAAGGTCCAATTCTTTCTTGGATTTGCGGCCCCAATAGCTTGGGGACTTGTACTTGCTGGAGATGAAGTACTTGTTTTGTTGTCGGGAAGCTCATATCAACTTGCATCACCGTGGATTGCATCTGTATTGGCTTTTTCAGCAATTTTGCTTGGCTTAAAGGCAAGTTTTTTAGATTCTTTCTTAATGAATAGAAATAAAACGGTCTGGGTTTTTGCGTTCAATATTTTGGCCATTGCTATTAAGGCCTTCTTGATGTGGATTTTGATCCCTCGTTTTGGTGAGCTGGGAGCTGCAATTTCTGGAAGTGGTGCGTTGCTTGTTGTCGTGCTTGCCATTCTACGGATAGAACGGCGTACTTTAATTGATGAGATTTGGATCTTTGCAAGTTCAAAATATTTCCGGCTAACTTCTGCAGTTGCTATAGTGTGGGGTGTGGCGGCGATGTCGTTAGGTGGTGTGTGGCGACTCGTTGTGGGCATATGTTTTGGAATAAGTTGGATTATGATTACTTATTTTACTAACTGGCTCGATGTTCGTAGTCGACTGCGCAGAAAAATTTAGAAATGGAATCGTGTGATGTTTGTAAATAAATTTGTTAAAAGAACTAAACCATACCCATTGGTAAAGCATTTAGCTTGGGAGTTGGCTGGTCGCAGTGATGTGTTAAAGCTGGATTGGAATGAATCATCCCTACCTCCTTCGCCAAAAGTCTTAGAAGCGTTGCATGCTCACCTGAGTTCGACGATGCTAAACTGGTATCCAGATGTGAACAATACAGAACTGCGCGAAGCGATTGCTGATTACGTAAACCTAGGACCAGATTATGTTCAGTACTATGCAAGTTCTGATTCTTTGCACGAGTATATCGTACGAACATTCATAGAACCAGGGGATAGGGTTACAATCGTCAGTCCAACTTACGACAATTTTAGGTCTTCGGCCGAAAGTTTAGGCGCCCTTGTTGACTACTTTCAATTGCGCGAGGATTTTTCTTTAGATATAGAATCTTTTAAGTCCCACTTAGAAGTGATCGAACCTAAAATTGTATATATCTGTAGCCCCAATAATCCGACGGGATCAACAACTAGTATTGGCGATCTAGAAAGTCTTTTATCTCGATATTCAAGCACTCTATTTTTGGTTGACGAGGCGTATTATGAGTTTTCTCAGATTACGGCCGTAAGATTGTGTCAGTCCTATTCAAATATCATTATTTCAAGAACTTTCTCCAAAGCTTTCGCGTTGGCTTCGTTGAGAATTGGGTATGTGGTCTCACATCCTGTGAATATTCAGTTTCTAGACCGAATTAGAAATGCAAAAAACATAAACTCTTTTGCTCAAGTCGCGGCCTTGGCCGCACTAAATGATCTCGATTACACAATGAGTGTGGTCGCTCAAATCAATGAGGGAAAAAAATGGTTTATCGATCAAATAGAAAATTCATGCGATGAGCGGATACGCTGTTACCCATCGGATGGTAACTTTGTTCTTGTGCGCATAGATAAATCATTAAAAGTTGATCTGATTTCGGACCTGGAGAAAAATGGTATATTTGTTAGAAATTATTCCCACGTTCTAGGAATGGATGATTTCTTTAGGGTTACAATGGGAAATAAAGAACAAATGGAAAAAGTTTCTTCAGCTATTTTAGAATTTTTGGTGAACAAGTGAAGTTAGTGCTAATTGATTTTTGCGATACTTTTGTTGATGGGCAAACAGCGTTAGAATTTTGCGATTTCGCCACAGGCCAGGGACTATTCACGTTGAATCGAGGTCTTTGGCGGTTAATTAAATTGCTGGATTATTTGAAAATTGTTCCAGGATCTTTGCGGCGCAAGTTTTACACTCTTTCCCTAGTTGGGCAATCTAAAAAACGACTAGATTTAGCGGCAGAAAGTTATGCCAAAAGCCTTCGGTTAAGAGTTTTCCCGTCGGTTCTTAAGTTGGTACGCGAATATAAGACTGCGGGATTTGAGGTTATTGTACTTTCTGCAGGATTTGCTGTTTATATCAGAAAACTGAATGAGGAGCTAAAAGTTTTTGATGATGTCATAGCAAATGAAATTCAATTCAAAAGTGAATTCTGCACGGGCCAAATCGCAGGAAAGGACTGTTTTGCGCACGAGAAAATTATCAGATTGCAGGAGCAGCGTGATTTGAAATTAGCCGATGAAATTGTATCGCTGTCTGATCATAGCAGCGATCTATCGATGCTTTTGATGGCGAATGTGCCTTTAGTCGTATATAAAAATGCAATGCCCAAGTGGGCTGTTGAGTTTGGGTTTAAAGGTTTGAAAGTTTAAATATGGTGTTCGTACGAAAAGTAGTGTTCTTTATTAAGTATCGAATTTCGGGACGATCGCAGCAGGCCGACTTAAGTCTTTTGATGAATTCGGACGAAATTCGAGATGTTCAATTAGCTTCTTTTAATCGATTGATTCAGTATTTATGGAATTACTCTCCATTCTATAAAGAAAAATGGATTGCCGCAGGTATAGTGAGCCCCTTAATTAGTTCACTAAGTGAAGTGTCCAAGTTTCCGATTGTTACAAAAGATGAACTAAGAGATGCAATTTCAAAAAAAAATCTTAATGTTGAACAATTTAAAAAATCAACAGTACAAAAGACCACAGGATCGACAGGACACCCTTTAAGCTTTCGACAAGAACGTGAGCTTTTTGATCTAAAAAGAACAATTTCTTTGAGGGCTCTGTTGTCGATTGGCTTTATCCCGGGCGAAAAGATCGTCAAATTATGGAGAGCAAGCTTCAAAAAGTCTTTGGTCACGAGGCTCCGCGAGTCCATAGAAGGTGTTTATACAATTTCTATATATGACCCTGAAAATTCACAAAAAACAAAAATCAATCAGCAAAGAGCTGACGATCTGTGGCGCTATATAACTAGTGTTCAACCAGAATACATTGATGGCTTTGTAAGTGCTTTCACAGCACTGATTCCCCACTGGGAACATGCAAGTAAAGTGGTAAATTGGCGTTTGAAGGGCGTAATTACGGGCGCTGAAAGATTGAGTGACGACGATCGTCAACTAATTCAGCGTTTCTTTAATGTTCCTGTTTATAATAGGTATGGTGGAACGGAGACGTCACTGATCGCACATGAGTGCCAAGTTCAGGCCGTGTCCGAGCACAAGCTGCATATCCAAGAGGATCGACATTTTGTCGAAGTCGTTGATGAGAATAACAACGTATTAAGCAATGGCCAGGGAAGAATTGTTGTCACAGATTTAGATTCGAAAATGTTTCCGCTCGTCCGCTATGTAAATGGTGACGAAGCTGAGGTCTCGGATTCGTCAAAATGTAATTGTGGCTCATCGTTTAGATTGATTGAACGCGTGATTGGTCGAACGAACGAAAATTTCATTTTAAAAGATGGTTCTCAAATTTCAAGTCATCTATGGCAGAATATTTTTAAAAAAATTGCCCAGGTTAAGTCGTACAGACTGATTCAACAAAATGACTATTCAGTCGATTTCTATCTTATTCCAGATGTGAACCTTGATGAAATTCAGTTGGAAAATATGCGTGATAAGATTTCACAGGTCATGATTGATTGTGAGGTCCGATGTCATTTGGTTGAAGAAATCCCTTTATCTGTTGGTGGAAAGTTTAGCCAACATATCTGTATGGTAAAAAGAAGTGAATAAGGAGGTACAGGTTCACTTTATAACTGGGTTAGGTGTTGGCGGTGCGGAAAATATGCTGCTACGGTTTGTTCGAAACAGTTCCCAGCTTAAGCATATCGTTTTCTATTTTGATCGATCTACGGGGATGGAGCCTGAATTTATTGAAGCCGGAGTGACACTTATTAAAATCAGAGCAACAGTTCCTGGGTTTTTGCAGGGTCTGGCTCGCGCGTGCCTGGTGTTAACGCAGCATAGGGAGAGACGATCGCTGTCATGGATGTACCATTCAAATATTTTTGCAGCGCTATGTGCTTTGATTTCTTTTAGTTCAAAACCAGTTTTATCTGTGCGGGGGAATTACGTTGCCTTGGCGACATATACTTTTGCCTTCAGATTCACACTGTATGCTAATGCTATTCTGTCCCATTTAGGCTGGAGATTTGTGTTTAATTCCGAGAGATCATTGGCAGATGCCGTAAAAATTTTGCGATTTAGAAAGAAGAACTGTATCCATATTCCAAACGGATTTGAATTGAGTAGAGTTGGATTTTCCACTGATCTAAGGACGAAAGCTAGGACTGATCTAAACGTTCATGAAAAAAACGTTGTCACTTTTTTGGGACGAACCCATTCTGTTAAACAGCCGGAGCTTGCTATAGAAGTTATGGGGGCGCTGAGGAAGATATCTGAAAGATTCTATTTTTTAGGGATCGGAAAGGGATGGCGTGGATCTGAAATGGAAGCAAAGATTCGTGCAAATGGAATTTTGGATTCCATCCTGAGGCTTGATCATGTCGATGATATTAAGTACTACTTAAACGCAACTGACGTGCTTATATTAACATCAAAGTCAGAGGCATTCCCGAATGTTGTCGGCGAAGCTTTAGGCTGCGGCGCCCGAGTTGCCTCATTTGATGTTGGCGATGTTTCTGATCTTATTTCTAGCTCTGATGGTAAAATCGTGGGCGGAGTCGATGAAATGGTTTCCGCCATTGGGAAGATGTTGGACGTTGATGAGAGCGTTGATGATAAACTTGATAGGTCAGAAAATTTTTTGTGTCGATTTAGCATCGAGGAGATGCTTAAGAAATACTTTCAGTTACTGGAGAAGTCGAAATGATGGGGCGTTATTTAGTTCGTTTTGACGATATATGCCCGACAATGAATTGGGCCGTATTTGACGAAATAGAAAAGATTTGCGATGAGTTTGGTGTTTTACCTATTATAGCTGTGGTTCCTGATAACAAGGACAAAATGTTGATATTTCAGGAGGCAGTAAGTGATGAATACTTTTGGGAGCGTATTCGAGCTGTCCAAGCCAAGGGCTGGACTATTGCTCTACATGGTTACCAGCACATTTATGAGAGCAATAGTTCGGGATTAACTGGAATCAATGGTTTTAGTGAATTTGCTGGACTGCCTTATGAAGTTCAGTCGGCAAAAATCAGTAAGGGGTTAGAAATTTTTAGGATCAACTCTGTGAGGGCGGACTGTTGGATTGCACCCGGACATTCTTTTGATCAACTGACTCTGCGTGCACTCAAGGAGAAGGGCCTTTATATAGTGTCCGATGGATTTGCTCTATTTCCCTTTCGAAAGGATGGGATTTCTTGGATCCCCCAACAGCTCTGGAGATTTAGGAGATTTCCTCTTGGCGTCTGGACAGTGTGTTTGCATCACAACAACTGGAAGGACGGCGATTTGGAGAAATTCCGAAGAGATTTGAGTCAATACGCAATTGTTAAATTTAATGACCTATCTTTTAGAAATGACATATTTTCCTTTTTTTCGAATGCTTGCTTGAAGTTTATTTGGATTCTTCTATTTAAAATTAGAAAGAGATAGGTGCCTAATCGGTAGTACTGGCGAAGTGGATTTTAGTTTTTAATCGGAGAATTCAGGTGATAACAATCAATGAAGCTAAGGCTGTCATAAATCTATTGGAGAAGATATGAAGGATTCATACTTATACGGTGTAAGAAAATTTGAATTGGGTCATATAGTTAAAAAAATAAACGCGTTCAAGCGTGTTAACGTAAATATTGTAGAAATTGGCGGTGGTAACGGCGAGCAAATTGAGGTTATGAAAAGGCTTCTTCCGAGCGCTAATTTACGAAGCTTCGATTTGTTTGAAAAATTTGATGAAGTTGGTGAGGTGCTTGTTGAAAAATACGATGGGAAAACATTGCCACTTGAGAGTAGTTCTGTTGACATTATCTTTTCATCTCATGTTTTGCTTCATGTAGAAAATATAGACTTATATTTTTCTGAAATCCGCCGAATTTTAAAAGGTGATGGGCTGGTCATTTTTGTTGTGCCTACATTTTCATGGCGAGTATGGACAAATTTTGCGTTGCCAATTGAGATAATTAAGAAAATAAAAAATAAGCAAGGTGCTGCACTGAAAAGACTGAATCCGCTTAAGGCGGGGCTGGGTAATCGTTGGAATTTACTCACTCAAGTGTACTATTTCGCAAATTGGAATTCTTTCTTTGGCAAGCATCACTGGACTGTACAAAATAGTTTTACGGTTCCACTTTTTTATACTGGCGTGCGAACATTTGGTTTAAGGGTTCCGATAGGTCTACGGCTTGCAATTTCATATCTGTTGGGTGGGAGCTCTCGAGTGCTTATTTGTATCCCGATGAAAAAAAGTTGATCAACCTCAATTAGAACGAACCAACTTTATAAGTCTGCCAATTGTGCTTCGAGGAGATTGAGGCAGTATGCAGACATATGGTCCGGAATGAGTGTCTGTAACAAATTGGAAGTCTATTTTGTGGTCTGCTCTGATCTTTCCTCAAATTTTTTTTGGGGGGGGCGGGGGTAGATTAGTAAATAATAACTGAACTTCATGATGCGCCATAAAAATGTTCAATTGCATTTAATATTAATTTTGAATCGTACTTATTGATTGCAAGATCCCGAGAGTTATTGCCATATAAAATTAGAGTTTTAGCATTGCAAGTTAGAATTTCTTTTATGGCGGTCGCTAGGCTATCCACATTTCGTGGTTCGCAGATAAAGCCATTATTAGAATCCGATATGCATTCTCGGCAGCCAGGCACGTTCGTTGTTATAATAGGTAGTTCCATTGATAGGGACTCAAGTAGAAACATTGGAACACCTTCTCTGTAAGATGGTAGTATGGCGCATGATGCGGTTTCAAGAAATCGAGTAATATCGTTTTGGTGCCCCCAAAAAATACATCGAGGATGGGATTTTTTGTATTGGGCAATGTCTATTGTCGACAGGCTTGCTGGGTTGTCTGGATCGATATCGCCGACAATATCTATAACAAAATTGTAGTTGGATGTTATTTTTTTTGACGCAGCTAAAAGTTCCTCAATTCCTTTGTCTTTAATAAGACGAGCGCAGAATAAAAAACGAAAAACTTCCGATGTTTTTTTTTCTGTTGGAGTCTTCCTTTTAAAAATTTTCGTATCGATGCCTGAACCGGAAATCACAGTAAATTTATCTACGTTGCGGTCAATTATCTTGAGTTTCAAAAATAGATCTAGATCATCTTTATTCTGAAAGATCGTGCGTATATTGCTTCCGGTAATGGCGACTTTATACAAAGTCTTTACTATTTGCCTAATTAGTGTTGCCTTAAGTGATGAATTAGTAAAGGTATATCCAAGGCCTGTAATACTGTTTATGAAAGTGATCTTTTTGAAAAACTTTGCGATTAGAGAGGTGTAGATGACCGGTTTTATTGTAAAGCTATGGAAGTATTGCGGCTGTATTTCAAAAACTTTTTTGGCGATCGATAATATGGACAAGAGTTCGTTAATTGGGTTTAAGCCTTTCCGGGACAACCGAACTTTGTGTAAAATGTGTGGAGCAATGTCAAGACCTGCTAGGCTTTCGAACTCGGGCAGCAAAATATGAACGTCATAACCTTTTGCTACTAAATGCTTGTAAAGGCCGAAGCGATGAGCCTTGAACGAGTGTGAGGAATTATTGAAGAGAATAACGCGTTTTGACATTTAGGCGCTTTCTGATGCATGTGTATTTAGCTGCTGCCATTAAAATTGCAAGATAGGCAAAAACAACTAAGGAAGTCCAAGCAGATCTCATATTGGCAAGTGGAATAGCGATCAAGATGCAGCTAAGATTTGTAATAACCAGAGTAATTGTTGTGGTAACGTGGTCAAAGCCACGATCGACAAAAAAGTGATGAATATGAGAGCGATCTGGAGTGAACGGAGATTTTTTATTAGATAGGCGAATTAGGGAAACTCGTATTAAGTCAAAAAGTGGGATTGAAATGACGGCTAAACCCACCGCAGGTGCATTTACAATGTGGTGAGTTAAATTTGGAATTGTTCGATTAAACTCAACAAAGCGAATCGCTAAAATAGCTACCACAAACCCGATGATCATAGAGCCAGTATCACCCATAAAGATTTTGGCGTTGTAGAAGTTGAAAATAAGAAAGCCGAGCAAGGCGCCTGCTAATGAAAAACCTAGTATTGCGTGGCTATTAAGGTCATTTAGTTGGAACCAAATTGCAAAACAAAGCGACGAGACGGCACCCAAGCTGCCAGCAAGTCCATTGATTCCATCAATTAGATTAAAGGCATTAATCATAGTCACGATGATCAATGCAGAGACGATGGTTCCGATAATCGGAGAGACTTCGTTAATGCCCATTATACCCCAGAAGTTATTCAGACGTAGATTCCCAATGGCCGAGACGATAAGGGCTGCGGCGAATTGCAGCGCAAGCTTTTTCTTGGCGGTCAGAATGAGTATGTCGTCTTTGACGCCTGCTAAAAATAGTATCACGAGGGATGGTATGATAAAGCGCAGATCGGTGAAACCGTTAATGTCATAGGCGACCGAATAGCCAATGATCAGTCCGGAAAAAATGCCAATACCTCCCAGTGTCGGGGTGCGAACCTTGTGGAATTTGCGATCCTCGTCGGGTTCGTCCATTAGGTGTTTAAGGTCTGCGACTTTGATAATAACCGGTATTGCATTGACGACAATGAAAAAGCTTAAAATGAAAGGCAGTAGAAAACTTTCAAACATAGTGAGCATTGTATCCTATACTTTTCTAATTAGTCGAGTTCAGTTTTAATTTTTATGTTTTTTGCATTTCGTCGCTTGTTATGAATACAAAAGACAAAAATCAGAGATGCTGCGTAGATAAAATATGAAAATGACATTTTCATTCTGTACAGCGTTCCTAAGTTTACTATTGCCAATGCTTGGATCGTTGTGCCAATGGTAAAAGTCAGAAGTGTGATGCTGCATAAGATTCGCAAATCGTAGTGTATCGAGGCGCAATAAACTAGAAATATTAAGCATGCTGTTAGTATGATGGACTCAATTTTTGCTACCAACGATTCGATTTGGGACATTTTGTTGTATCTAAGCGGATTTTTAACTTCTGTTCGCAGGAATGGGCCCCAGAGTGATATCTGTACAGCTCTTGGAATGTACTTTACAATGCTTGAGATCGATTGGAATTGAATAGTTGTGTCAATATTTGAATTTGCGTCCGGACAGCACTCGCTAAACCCCTTTCTAATCTCAGATATTTTAAATCCAATGCGTTCAATTGGCTCCGGCATGTATTTTGTTTTGGTCCAGCTTAAGGTGGCTGGGGTGTCGATAGAAGGTTGCGGCTGTCCTTCGTAAAATAAATTGTTAGTGGTGGGGGTCTGCGCTAATCCGTATAAAACCGCAATGGCGGTCAGAATCAAGCCCATTTTAATCAATTTTTCAGCTGTTTTCATCAATGCCAACAGAACCCCAGATCCTAATAGAGTGACTAGCATTATTTTTAGATAGTAAGGCCTGATTAAAAGGGCAAGTATTCCAGCGGAGGTGATGCCAAATAAACAGGCTGTAGCTATTTTCACAATGGACGTTTTCTTTAGTAACAGAATTTGAAGTATGACAGCTTGAAGTAAGCAGATGCTTAGTACCGTGAATGTGTCTTTGTGGATTTGACTGTATAGTATTGCATGAGACGGGAGGAGAGCGTAGAACATTGGTGGAAATATGGCTTGCGTCTCTGTTAACCCATGTAGTCGTCCGGTCTTGAAAATGGCAAGCGAAGCTATTGCTATAAGTCCAGCATTTACAATTAGGAAAAAAAAAGGATAGGGTCCAAAAATATAGTAAATCGCTGTCAGTATTTTAATTAAGACCGAAGTTCCATTAAATATCATGCCGTCAAAAATACTCAAAAAACTTGTTGCAGACTTTGAAGCAAGGGTTGCTGAATGGTGAAACTCAATCCAATCCCTATTGTTCAATAGGCCCATGGTGTTAAACTCCGGGAGTAGAAATGAAATAGCGAGCTGAGTAATGGCCCCCAAGGTCAATGGGAGACAGAAAAAAACAAATAGTACTTTGTATTGTATATTAGCTCGCAAAATATTCATCGTGAAGTAGGCTATTTCTGATTTTTGATGGCAAGCAAGTGTTTATTTCGACCGTTGTGCGTCACCATTTAATTTGATCGACTTTTCTATTATCATTACTTTATTTTTACCTACGGTAACAAGTTTGTATTGAAAGAATGTGTATATGCGAAAAATTTCGGTAGTAGGGTTGGGTTATGTTGGGTTGCCTTTGGCAGCAGCCATGTCACATAAATTAAATGTTATTGGCTTTGACATTTCAAATTTAAGAATTCAAGAGCTCGAGTCCGGTGTTGATCGGACTCTCGAGTTGACGCCTTCGGAGCTTAATGAAGCAAAAGTGGTCTATACGAGTGACTTAAGCCGACTTAGAGATTGCGATTTTCATATTATTACTGTGCCAACTCCTGTCAACGAATCTCGCCAACCTGATTTGACCCCTTTGATCAAGGCTTCAGAGTCAATTGCTAAGGTTCTTAAACGAGGCGATATCGTTGTCTATGAGTCCACGGTCTATCCTGGCTGCACTGAGGAAGTCTGTGTGCCTTTGTTAGAAAAAGGTAGTGGTTTAAAGTTCAACGTTGACTTTTTTTGTGGCTATTCGCCCGAGCGCATCAATCCTGGGGACAAAGAACGTACTGTGACGAAGATTTTAAAGATTGTCAGTGGTTCGACGCCTGAATCTCTTGATGTAATTAGTAATATTTACAGTTCTGTAATAGAAGCGGGTATTTATCGAGCGTCATCGATTAAGGTTGCTGAGGCTGCGAAAGTCATCGAGAACTCACAGAGGGATATTAATATTGCTTTTGTTAACGAGTTGGCATTGATCTTTGAGCGCATGGGTTTGGATACCCGGGAAGTCTTGGATGCTGCTGGAACCAAATGGAATTTTTTGAAATTCTTCCCCGGTTTGGTAGGAGGGCACTGTATCGGAGTCGATCCGTACTATCTTACTCACAAGGCTGAGCAGCTTGGCTATCATCCTGAAGTAATTTTGGCCGGCCGACGTATTAATGACAATATGGGTGTACATGTCGCGAACCAAGTAGTGAAGAGAATGATTCGTAAAGGTCTGAATGTTCATGGTGCACGAGTTCTTGTTTTAGGAATGACTTTTAAAGAAAATTGCCCAGATGTTCGAAACTCTAAGGTGATAGATGTGGTGCGCGAGTTAAAAGAATTTGGAATTTCTGTGGATGTTTATGATCCTCATGCAATTTCAGATGAAGTTGTGCATGAATACGGGTTTGAACTTGCCGACGCTCGCGTCTTGCGAAATATGGCTGGATACGATTCTGTTATCTTGGCAGTTGCGCATAAAGAATTTTTGGAGCTTCCGTGGGTTGAAATGGATCGCAGTCGCATGGTTATTTATGATGTTAAAGGTTTGTTACCCAAAAATCTAGTAGATGCCCGATTGTAAAGACGTCAGACGATAAGGATTTTCAATGAAAAAAGTTTTGGTAACTGGCGCTGCCGGTTTTATTGCGTCCAAGGTATGTGAATTTTTATTAGCTGATGGGGTTGAGGTTGTTGGTATTGATAATATGAACGACTATTACGATGTTCAGTTGAAAGATTATCGTCTAAAGCAATTGAATGGAAAAAAAGGCTTTCAATTTCATCAATTGGATATCGAAAATCAAAGTGCTTTGACGAGTCTTTTTGATTCACACAAGTTTGACGTTGTATTTAATCTTGCCGCGCGAGCGGGAGTTCGATACTCCATGGAAAATCCCCATATCTACATGACTACAAACGCTAACGGCTCTTTAAATCTTTTAGAGCAAATGCGACGTACTGGGGTTAAAAAATTCATCCTGGCTTCAACATCTTCTTTGTATGCTGGCCAGAAGATGCCATTCACTGAAGACCTTGCTGTCAATGTGCCGATCTCACCGTATGCCGCCTCGAAAAAGGCCGCAGAGCTGATGGCTTATTCGTACCATTACCTATATGGCATTGATGTTTCGATTGTTCGGTACTTCACTGTATTTGGTCCTTGTGGTCGTCCTGATATGTCCATCTTCAGATTCACTCAATGGGTGATGAACGAGCAAAAACTTGAGGTCTTTGGAGATGGGGCGCAATCTCGGGACTTTACTTATGTTGAAGATATTGCGCGTGGGACTATTGCTGCAGCCAAAGAGATTGGTTATGAAATTATCAATCTAGGCGGTGGACGCAATCCAATTTCATTGAACCGAGTTATAGATGGCATCGCAAAATACGTTGGTAAGCCAGCGGTTTGTGACAATAAAGCCTTTCATAAGGCAGACCTACTAGAAACGTGGGCTGATATTAGTAAAGCAGAACGCCTTCTGGGCTGGAAGCCAATCGTCAGCTTTGAAGAGGGCCTTGAGCGCACCGTGAAGTGGCATTTAGACAATGCCGAATGGCTAAAAAATGTGAAGTTGTAAATTTTTACAGAGAACTCTATCAAAAGGATTCAGATTGATCTGCATTCCATTCGATTGGTGAGCCGGAGAAAGTTACGAAGCGCTAGGTATCGTATATTTCTAGTGGTTCATTGCTTACCGCCGCGATGGCGGTGAATTTTGTTACTTTGAACAGTAAATGATGAGAATTTTAATCATTTTTAGTTTCAACTCTTTTCAGTACTTGCCGATCAGAATATGGAATTCGGATTGCACAAGTAAATTAGGGAAGCCTAATTCATATTAGAAGATGGTATTATAGCTGAATATCCAAGTATTCAATTAGTTAAAGCGAAAGGATATATGGATACACTGGTACACTCTAATAGACTCGTCGATGCGGGGTTTACTCGAAAGCAAGCCGAAGTTCAAACACAACTTTTGAAAGAGGTGATCATGAGCGATTTGGCAAAGCAAGTTGACGTGGCCAGTGGCTTTAGGGATATGAACAGTAGCTTCAAGGAAGTTCAAAATCAATTTCGTGAAGTGAATGCTCAATTTAAAGAAATAGATAATCGGTTTAAAGAAATAGATAATCGATTTAAAGAAGTCGATAATCGGTTTAAAGAAGTCGATAATAGGTTTGATCAAGTTCAAATACAAATTGAAGGTCTAAGTTTGCAAATTAAGGAATTAGCAGTTTTAATCAAGGATCGTCCAGCTTTGGATTTTATAAATGTTATAAAAATGTTAGGCTTGTTGATGGGTTTTCTTTTTGCCGTTTCCGCTGCATTGCCTTACCTCATTAGAGTGTTTAATTTTTTTAGCAAACTCTAGGGAGGTAATAGACAGTAGCCGTCAGGCGAAAAGCGGGCACCGCTAGACAGCAGCCGCCAGGCGAAAAGCGGGCACCGCTAGACAGTAGCCGTCAGGCGAAAAGCTTATGGTTGGTATCTCAAAGTGTAAAATCCGTCAAACCCGATAAAGAAAAGTGTGTTGGCATCAATACGGTACATGTTGTTCAGGGTTCCCCCCATTGATCCCATGTCGGTGTGTTGAATGATATCTGTACCTGTGGCCGGATCCAGCGAGTAGATGTTTGCATCGGACCCGGTGTCTCCTGTAAAAAATATTCTATCGCCAATCAAAGTTAACTTACCTCCAACAGCTAAGCCCGAGGTATGAACTTTCAAATCAGCGCCGCTCAGATTTGTCGAGAATAAACCTGATTCCATTTCGCCCGCTCCAACAAAGTAAATGCGACCACTATTGACGACAAAAGCCTGAGGACCAATATTGTAAGTTGTCCCGTCACTGTTTAGGTCAATCATCAACGTGAATTTCTGATTCGCAGGATTGAATAAAAAGTAAGATGACATATCGTCAGCAAAGTTTTCTTTCATTCCGGCAAACCACAGTCCGCCTTCTTTAAAAAATTCGATTGAATAAGTATATTCAAGATCAACTATTTTTTCCCAATTTAAAAAATCAGAGCTGACTTTATAAAGTCCAATTCCTTGAGTTGTCGTTTGGCCGCTAATATAAAGCTGACCATCGATATCGAAAACTCCACCTATATCAGAACTTGTGCTTAACGAGGGGAGCCGACTGATCGTGAGACCCGTTCCGTCGTTATTGGAATCAAGAACAAATAATTTTGCCTGATCTGCAGAGGCCGAGCTCGCACGAGCGGAAAACAAAAGTTTGCCATTAAAGACAATTAAATTTGAAATACCATCGGCATCACCTGGAACAAAGTTAGTCACTTGCTCTACGCTCGATCCGTCCGGGTTCATTCTAAATAGCTTATCTTTATTATAGTTTCCTATATTTAGCGTAAAGTAGACTTTGGATTTGAATTCAATCGAATTAAAATTGAAATAAGGGCTAATGTCATTACCCGAGGAGTTCGTTGCAGCAATACGTTTCGCATTAGAGTAATCGATGTCTGCAATATAAAGAGTGGTATTAGAGGTTCCTGGTTTATATGCTTTAAAGTATCTTTTCCCAGCGACAATAGGGCCAGCAAAGAAGCCATCGTAGCCTGAACTACTATACATAATTTCTTTGCAAGTAGTGCCATTTAGCCGGCACCCCATCCCGCCGCTTGCTGTACTTAACGCTAAGACTGCTTGATCAGTGATGTCGACTCCACCGTTATCGTGCTCTGGATTTGCAAGCCGTCCCCAAGTAGCCCCGTTAGTAAATTCGACTTTCGAAAAGAAGTATTTTTTCATATTCAGGTCGATCTGCCCACCAGATAAAGAAATTGAAAGTATACCTGAAGTCAGTTGGTTGCGAGGAATTGAAACAGAGTCATCACCACAATTGACTCCAGGGAGAGCTGGCGCCAATTGGCAACTGCGCGCAGATTTGATGCTGCCATTGCCTGTGCTATCTTTGACCAGCAAAATATTATCAGAGATGAACGACGAAGGATAAGGGGCTTCGTCCGAAGGGTTGTTGGCAATTGAAACTCCAGGAGGGCGAATAAAGGCTTGAACATTGCTGGTGACAGTCGGAGCCGATAGTAGATTCACAGAGCCAATCGAAACGGCCGCAGCAGTTGAATATGAAGAAGCCGCAGCGGGATTTGAAAGATAGACGTTATCGTAAGTCCAGGTCTCTGAAGTTGCAGAGACTTCCGTGAAGATAATAGATGAATTGGGCTTTAAGCTAAACCCACTGGAAGATCCTGATGCCGCATCTAGTTCATTTAAGAGGGATGCATCCAAGCTGCAAGCTGTCAGCATTGCAAGTAAAGCAAAGGATAGTAATAAACGCGCTTTTCGTGTTCCCATTATATTGGATTATCGGAACAAAACTAGAATATCTTTATACGTTTTCCCAAATTGAGACAGGGGATTAGATGTCTTCCTTATGCACTGAAATTAAGTTGAGCAACCGAGCCATCAAGTCGGGCTGAACCACCGGAGTTGGCAAAGGCTGACGGTAAAAACGGCTAAGTTCGACTTCGGGAAGGCCACGGTGTTCTAGCACGAACCTGTCGACAATCTTTTGAATTTGATCAAAGGGCAGTCCTTTGCGGCGTTCAGTTAAAACCTCGTCGACAATTTCGATTAGCGCATTACCCGTGATGCGATGATCGGTATTGAGCCGTTCGGTGCGTTCTTTAATGGCCGCGATTTCTCGATGAAGTGTATTTTGTTTTGTATTCACACTTAAACACGCTTTGGCTAAAGCTCTATACGAGTTAAAAAGCTTTGTAAGGTGCTGGCTTTGCGTCTCGCTCATCTTTTGATCCCGAGACTTAGCAAAACCCGATTTTATTTTCGAAAAGAAATCGCGGGTAGAAATGTCATTCAATATAATTTGTGGAAGGATAGTCAACGCGGTTCGCATATTGAAAAGTGCCGGATGGTTGACTCCATCTGCGACTTTTTCTTGGTGCCCAGAAACCTTGGCCTTTTCAAACCAAGAGTATTCTTTATCGAAGCTCGCCACTAGGCGACGATGCTTTTGAGTTAAGATTTGGCGCTGTTCTTGGTTGAAGCCGGCTCGATATAGAAGACGTTGAACTCTTTCTCGTTCGAAATGATGATCGAACTCGTTTAAGACGCTGTGTTTTGCGAAATTTTTAAGAGGCTTTTTATCTTTGGTTTTTAGATAGTCAACGGCTTGAGCAAAGACCTGAACGATAAGGCGAGCTTTGCCTTTTTGTTCATTAAGATTTGTAGAAAATCTTTCTACGTCGTCATATCGATATTTATCGTGTCGAATACCGAATTGTCGAACAGAGCCATAGTCGATAATTCCGGCGTCAGCTAAAACGTTGTCTCCATCCCAGTCAAGCCATGCAAAAACATAGTCCATCTCTAGGCGGGCCGAGAACTTAGCAAATGCAAAGCTGATTTCTTTAAGCAACTGATCGTATTTTTGGGGGCTACGTAGATTGATATTCCATTTCTTATTGTTTACTTGTCGCTCAATGAGGTAATCGACTGACGACTTAAGATCGTAATAGCGTTCTTGCTTTAGATATAAAAACAGATGGGCTGGTCGAATCAGGTTTTGAGCTGCTCGAACTCCGATACCGTAGCCATTGCCATGATCAATTACACAAAGCATACGTTCTGTTTCGTAGCCTTGAAGATGCATAATTTCGGCAAGAATTGATGCGCCCACCAATTCATCGATTTCTGCCAGGCCACAGCCATATCCAAACTCTGTTCCGCCTGTTTTAAGTGGACGGTTGGCTTGTACGGCTCCTGGTGCTAACGACGTCACTCCGGTGCCTCGACTGGAAACATCCCAGGTTATACCTTTATGCTGAACAACCCCGTTCCAAATGCCACGGCCGTCACCAGATGTTTTGCCTTGTTTGTTACTGTGTTGAAGCTGCAAGTAGCGAGTTGCCATGTAGGCGTTAGGTTTGATTGTTTGAGGGTCTAAGCGTTTTTTTGAAAGTTCATCGTACTCGTTAATAATTTGGATCGAGAAGGTAGAGATTAGTTTGTCGACAAGCTGGGGATTTAAGGTATGAGAATGATCTTGAGGAATCAAGCCCATCTCTTTTGCTAGAACAAAATTAAAGTAAGCAATTTGCCCTTTTCCCAGTTCACGCACTTTGTAGGGGACATAACCTTCAGGAACTTTATCCATCCACGGATGCAGTCCATTCAGTTGATCAAGCGCTGAATAAAAATTTGAACTCTTGTTAAGTGTTTGATTCTTGCGTAAAACCTGGTGTTTTGTCGTCATGCCTAAATTATCGGCTATTTAAGGCTGTTCTTAAATGAGACATCGATAATCTAGACTTTTGAAGTATAAAGATTTTTCCTACCTGAAGTTTGAAATCGCATCGTAGCGGATGCTAACGGCCTTAAGAATGCCGTCTTCTTTTTTCGAAATGACGATTTCGAACTCGTCATGGCTTAATTGAAAGACTCTGACATCGGTTCCATTTTCAAAAAGTTTGTCGAACTTATTGGCGATAACGGGGCTTTTTCTATTCCATGCAGAGACTTGATTTTGGCTGGTTTGCAGTTGAAAACTCCAAAGGCTGTTCCCAATTTTTTGGCTTGGAGTGAAGTCGATAATTGTTGGTGCAGACATCTGCAGCCGCAGCCCAGCGCTCTGAGCTGTGGCGCTTCCACATAGAACTTCAGCGGCCTTACGTTGACCCGCAAAGGATTGAAAACTATGAATACGTAGGTTTTTTTCAGAGAGTCCTTCTACATAGTATTCAGCATCTTTTGCGACTAAAATCAGGTTCTTGGGAAGGCTGTTTAGATCCTTAATCTGAGATTCCTTAGTTAATGAACTCACGAATTCTGGTCTGGCAGCGCAGGTCGCGGCTTCGATAAATGAGGGCTTGAAAATCCGGTTGCTTGCGGGCTCTCGGCTGGTAAGTCGAGCTTCAGATTTAGCAAGATTGGAAGTCGCCATGCTAAACGGAGTCAGTAGAATTAGACTAGTTGTGAAAAGAAGTGCGTGCTGTTTCATCCGAGTCCCCAGACCAATGTATGAGTTCTAAGTTGTTATACCAAATGCTTTTCTTAGTAAATAGCAATTGAGATGCCAACGACTAGACCTCCAATTGTTATATAGGGGCTTCCCAGTCTGTGCCGAGACAAAAAATTAGAATCAAACTGTCTAAAGATTTAATTCGTAAAGTAATTAAACATTTTTATTTAAAATTCACGCAAGCAAAACCACCTAGAGGTGTTTTTAAATTTGTGACTTGGCCTTGGTAAATGCGAGCAATAACCAGCTGAAGTTCACCTTGGTAGGCGTAGCAACGTAAGTCGAATTTAAAAGATTGGGGGCCGGCAGGAGTTTCAAAAATTTGTTCAGGGGCTGGCACATATTCTTGTGCTAAGGTTTCTGAAGGTTCTAAACTATCAAAAAATTTACGACTTATCGATGCGCCTTTGTAAGACTGTTTTGATCCATAAGCCCGTAAAGGCTTAAAGAACCACTTCTTTTTTTCGCCCCAAAGAGATTCTTTGTTATCAATCGTAAGTACAGAACATTGTGGAATGACTTTTTGCAGACGCTCTTGGAAGTCGGGAGTAAATCCCAACTGGGTTAAATAGTCGGGGCGTGCCCATTCAGTCATGCGTTCTTTGTCAGCCAATAAGTAATACTCAAAGGGGTGCGGAGAAAGGCAAAGTTCTTGGGACTCCCAAGCATCTCTGATTTGTTTAGATTCGGGTCCCGATAATAGAAAATCAGTGAAGCGATTATAGATAAAATCATAATCCACAGGGTTGATTTGTCGATAATCAAGAACGTCAACACTCCAGCCCCACTGCTCGAAAAGGCTTTTATAAACCAAAAATTCGACAAAGAGTCTTTGAGAAGCAGGTTCCTCATCTATGATAGCAATGCGAATTTTATCGGCATTGGGGGGCGTTTTCTTTTTGCCTGCCTTCGCATGCAATTGGAGTTCGGAAAGTACCATTTGTTTGATGACCTCTTCGTTGAAAGAAGATACCGGGTTTACACCTTTTTTGCATAGGTACAGCTCTAATCCTAATGCAAGAAAGGCGGCATTTGTATTCATCTCGATAAGCTTGATATTCCCATTTTCGTCGATATGAAAATCAAAGCTGTTGGCCATCGCTCGATTGCCGGGATCTATAAGGCCTTTCTTTTTAAGTTCGGCTTGATGGGCTTCGATGTATTTTGATGAAGTCCGTAGCTGATCAAAGTCCAAGATGGCTTGTTGAATTTGTTCGAGTGTGGAATTCGGCAAGTTAATTTCAAAAGGTGAAATTAGATTTTCAGAAACAAGAGGGGCAAGCTCTTGATCGCCAAGGCGTGGAAAGCGAGCATGAAGATGTTCAAGAAATTTGCTTTTTGTTTCCACGCAAGACTCCTACTTGGGTACTACGATATGAGAGTCGCCTTTTTTCCAACCCGCCTGGCAGAGTTCGCCGGACTGACATGCTAGTAAGACTCGCAGGATCTCGTTGGCATCACGCCCAACAGCTGTATTATTTATCGAAAAGTGTTGGATGCGTTGTTGAGGGTCGATGATAAACGTGCCGCGAGTCGCGATTCCGCGTTCCTCGATAAGAACGCCGTAATCTTTGGCCACTCTTTTTGTAAGATCCGAGATTAGGGGATAGTTGAGGTTCCCAAGATCGTCGCGAAGCCATCTTTTGTGTGAATGCTCGGAGTCAACGCTGCAACCTAAAACTTGAGCTCCAGCTTTTTCAAAAGAAGACGAGAGTTCGCGAAATTGAGTCAGTTCTGTCGGGCAAACAAAAGTGAAATCCAAGGGATAGAAAAACAAAACCACCCATTTTCCCTTATAGTCTTCCAGAGAAATTTCGCGGATCTCGCCGCCATCAAAAACAGCTTTGGCCTTAAATTGAGGTGCAGGTTGTAAGATTTGAATTGGCATGGCTTTTTTCCCCTTGGTTTGCTATCTATTGATGCCAACGATCGGGCTTCAACTCAAGGAGAAATTAGTGAAAATTGTGACATGGAATGTGAACGGCATTCGAGCTTGTTATAAAAAAGGTCTTGAGGATTTTTTAGTCAAAGAGCAGCCAGATATTTTTTGCGTGCAAGAGACAAAAGCCCATATTGAACAAGTTGAAGAAGGGGCACGAAAATTAGGACGTCTTCATTCTTATTGGAGTTCAGCCGTTCGGAAGGGATACTCGGGGACTGCTACTTTTACTGATATGGAGCCCGCGAAAATCGAAAAAGGCATTGGCATCGAAGCCTATGATTCTGAGGGCCGAATTGTGATGACCGATCACGGCTATTTTGACCTTTACAACATTTATTTTCCAAACGGGGGGTCTGGCGAAGAGCGGCACTTGTTTAAACAGCAATTCCTTAAAGATTTAAATACTCATTTGGCCGAAAAAATAAAAAAGGGGCGCGAAATAATTGTGGTGGGGGATTATAACGTCGCCCATACGACGATCGATGTTTATGATCCGGTTCGGTTGTCAAAAGAAAGTGGGTTCTTACCCGAAGAGCGCGCCTGGTTTGATTCCTTTCTGGCGTTAGGATTTGTTGATACTTTTAGACATTTTCATCCCGAAGAACCCAATAGATACTCGTGGTGGTCATATCGAGAGCTGGCAAGAACCAATAATCGTGGTTGGAGAATCGATTATATTTGTATTACCAAGGGTCTGTTGAAATATTTGAAGTCTGCAGATGTGTTGGATCAAGTTGAAGGTTCGGATCATTGCCCTGTTGTGGCGACGTTGGAGTTTTAATTTATGTTTAAGTTAATACCTTTTTGGTTTATCGCAGAGATCGTGGCTTTTTGGGTGGGTGTGAAGCACTTAGGCTTTTGGGATACGATGTTGTTATGGTGGGGGCCAAGTTTGATTGGATTTATTATCACCTCAAGTTTTACTCGGGCCGCTTTGGCATCGATGCAAACATCGGTGATGGCGGGGCAAGTACCTGAAAAAAGAATTCTTCATGCTGGAGCTATATTCTTTGGTGGAGTCCTATTTTGGCTTCCGTTTATAATGACCCGAATCGTAGGACTGTTGTTTATTCTTCCAGGTTTCCGACATTTGATTTTGTATCGCTTCCAAAAAATAGCTTCTGAAAAATTAGCTCAAGGAGCCGCCTCCGCGTTCCAGTTCAATATGTTTGGCACTAATGCGGGTCCGGCAGGAATGGGCGGATTTAAATTTTATCGATATGATATGAAAACCACTAAAACTTCCGAGCGTGATGTAACTCCCGATCAAGATGTGTTAGACGTAAAGCCGATCGAGGTTACTCACTCTTCGACTTCAGATTCGGATTCGGAAGGGTCGCGCCAGAAGAACTAAAAAACTTTCTAAACATCGACTGGCCTAGATGCCCAGATTTGACGGTCCAATATTTTTTGCTGACCGTCACTGCGGCCACGGCAATCTTGTCTTCATCGTCCATTGCATAGCCAACAAACCAGTCGACACGACCTGCAGGTTTTTCACCTGTTAAGTGGCCCGTTTTACCGCCCATTTCAATTTCTTTAAACTTACGATCGCGAGTGATCTGGCGAAATGTTTTACGAGAAGTTCCTGCGATCACGGTTCTTTCCATTAATTGGCGTACTTCTTCGGCCGAGTCTTTATCCATAACTTGCCCTTTCGCGAGGGCTTCAGAGGTGTAAAGGACGTCTCCGGATTTATCTGCAATTTTATCTACGAGGTAGGGAATCACCATGTTGCCATCGTTCGCGACCGACGCTGCGATCATTGCGCCTTGGACGGGGCTCATTTTATTAGTTTTATTGTAACCCGAAGCGACCTCGGCCATCTCGAAACCTTTTTCAGGTGGAACATAGGCAATGCCCATTTGAACCGGAAAATCCGTCGGGATCGGCTGATTAAACATAAATCGTTCAGCGTAAGTTTGAATGTCGATAGGGTCTAAATTTTCAATACTCAGACGGCCAAAGGCAGTATTCAGCGATCGGGCAAAGGCATCGCGCAGAGTGACCGTGTGAGTCCAGCGATTGACTTGGTCGGAAAGAACATTCTTTTTATAAAGAGTGTAAGCGCCGCCATTATAGTTGATCCGATGATCTGCATTGATACCTTTTTTATCTACCGCTGCTGTGGCAGTGACTACTTTGAAAACCGAAGCTGCCGGGAAAGTAGCCTGAAGAGCCCAGCTCAAGGCATTGGGATCATCTTTTTGGAAACTGGTCATCGCTAAAATACGACCGGTTTTGGCATCCATTAATACAATAGATGCATAATCGGGCTTGTAGCTTTGGAGCAGCTTTTCGGCTTCCCGTTGAAGTAGAGGGTCAATTGTATATGTGATCTGGGCCTGGCGCTTCTTGCCCCCAAGGGTGATCTCGTAGGAGGCAGGGAACTGATTCTTCTGGATGGCGGGACCCAGGCTCTGAGCGATTTCGGCCCGCGACAGAGTTTTGGTCTCTAAAGCTTTTTCTGCCTTTTCGGGTTCTGAGCCCCCAAAAATGAAGCCCGACAACAGAGCCATACAGGCTCCCGAAAATGTGAGTAAAATTAAAGGTTTGCCGAGGCGGCTTATTTGCTTCAGTTGCATTTGTTTAATGGTAACCAAAAAACGAAGCTGGAATCAACTAAGTATAGATAAAGACCTTTATTTTTGAAACATGTTGCGCTAAGACAGGCCCTCATGAAGACCAAAGAACGCATTCTTGTTACTTCCATTGAATTATTCAATCGCAACGGTGTTGCCGCTATTACGACGAATCATATCGCCAAGGCGATGGATATCAGTCCGGGCAATCTTTACTTTCACTATGACAACAAAGAAGAGATTCTTGTCGAGTTATTCAAGAGAATGGCTAAAGACACCTATGCTATTTGGCGCCCCAAAAAAGTGAAAACTTTAACGCCAATTAAGTTTATTGAAGAAAACTTCGAGATTTATTGGAAGTACCGTTTTTTTCATCGCGAGATGTACTCTTTAAGACGTAAAGATACGGCCTTGGCGAAAATGTGGAGAGCCCATATTCAAAAGATGATTAAGCTAATGATAGTTTTGTATCGTCAGTGGGTGCGTCAGGGGTATATGGCTAAAATCGCCGATCTTTCTGAAATGCAGTATATCGCTGAATCTTTATTGGCCATGGCGACGACGTTCTTGCAGTTTTTTGAGTCGGCCGAGAAGAGCCCAGGAAAGAAAAGTATCGAGCGCGGAAAGCGCCACGTAGCCCGGCTACTATTGCCATACACTACTGGCGAAACAAAAGCCGAGTTTGAAAAATTTCTATTGTCATGACAAAAAAGGGCTCGTCAGAGCCCTTTTATTTTGAGTTGGGCTGGCTCGGCATTTGCTTTTATTCCCACTATTACGATCACTGATTTTGACGAAGAGTCCGTTAGAGAGTGGGTTTCGATGAAGTTCTTATTGTTTTTAGCCTTTGTGATGGGTTTGGTTTTGAATGCCGAGGTGGTGCTTGCGGCAAATAACTCGATGGCGAAGAAGATGGAGTGTTCTGCTTTGAAGGAAGAACTTAAAGCCATGCAGCAGGCTCAACAGTCCATTGTGAATTCCTTAGTTTCAAATCATCAAACATTTGCAGTTACTTTAGAGGAGTATTCTGACACGGCAGTGTCGGCTCCGAAGGTTGCCAGTAAAGAAATGAAAAGATCCGCTCAATCTTTTAGAAGCCGTGGGGTTCAGGGTAAAAAGATTGCGGAAAAACTTAATAAGGCCAGTGCGGATTTAATCGCTCGAGTGGCGACTTGTTTGTAAGTTGAGGCCTTTATCAAATTCTGTAGCTATCTTTGAAGTTCGGGGGAATGGAAAAGGAGCTGAATCGAAGCGATCGTCGAAAGACGATCGCTTTTTTGTTTTGATTTGAGAAATTTGAAACCTTTTTCGCGATGCGATATAATGGAGTGATAAACAGGTTTCTATAGGGAGAATGACAAATTCTTACATGTCGCATTGTTTAGAAATTACGAATATTTGGTTAATTTTAAGTTAATGTAAGATTTTTTACTTGCAAAAAATACACGCCTACTACTTAATAAGGCAGTTCCAAATTGGCACTCTGGACTAGAGTAGGAACTTTAACTTGAGGGGGAGATATGGCTATCTCTGAGAAGTTGGTTGAAGAATGTAGATCTAAGCTTCTGCGTACAAAAGCAGACTTGTTGAACCGAGTGAAAGATTCTCGCACGACATTGGATAACGATGAGCGTGGTGGTGATGAAGGGGATCAGACGGTTCGAGTGCTTGCGGAAGCGGAATTCCTAAGTATGCACGAACGTCTTCGTGGTCAACTTATGGAAATCGAAAGTGCGTTGGCTCGTATCGATTCCGGAACGTTCGGTCTATGCGAAGAGACTGAAGAAGAAATCGAGGCAGAAAGATTGTTAGCGATTCCTTGGACTCGCTTATCGATTGAAGGTGCTGAGATTCGTGAATCAATGAATAAAAGGTACGCGCGCTAAAATTGAGTATTTTAAAACCCCGGGTGAGAACTCGGGGTTTTTTGTTTTAGTAGCTAAAGACTTTTATCGAATCTGTAGTGGTTCCATACAAGATAAAGATTCGATTCTGCGAGTCCCATTCGACTCGACCATTAAAGGTGTTGGTTATTTGATTTTCAAAAATCAATGGTTTGAATAACCAAATATTGCCTAGTTTTGTTTTCGAATTTCTACGTAAAGATCTCTCTTGCGTGATGACATCTATCTGACTGCGATTATGATTTAGATAGAGTGTATCTGAAGTTCGAAATTTATTTTTCTCCCAATAAAGTTTTATTCGATCGTGACTAAAGCGAATCTCTTTTAACCTGTGGAGTGTAGGGGCGTATATTTCTCCTAGGTACTTAAAGCAGGTTTGTGATTCTCTTTTTAAATTCCGAATGATGCGAGGGCATGCGGTGAATTTTTGTTCTAAATAGGACCACACCCTTATTTCGGTAAAATGAAATTGAAAGCGACTCCATTCAGGCGTGTCGGTTTCAGGATCCTCTTCGTTGTCCTCATTTTCAGAAGGAGGATTCTCTACGGGCGGGGGGGCTTCGTCTGTAGGATTGGTGGGATTGGGATCGGTGGTTGTCTCTGAAGGGGGTGTCGTGGTGTCCTCTGTGATGTCAGAAGCTGGAGGTGTAGCAACTCCGATGCTTTCTAATATTTCCGCCGCCTTCTTGTTGTCAGCTTTTTGGCAGGCGACAAGAGTCACAGCAAGTATCGGTAAAAGCAGGAGCCAGCATTGAACCTTCATACTACAGATTGTAGTCCTATCCTACTTAGCGAGGGTTAAATGCGGGTAAGATTTATGAGTCGAAATAAGCTGCCGCTATTCAGTTAAACGCAAGCTTTGATAGATGTCCGTGCAGGGTTTAATGAGTCTTGGGAAGCTTTGAGCTTCACTAGAGCAGGTCAAAGTAAGAGTCCCTTTTCCATTGTTGATAATGAATTGGCGCATCTGTCTGTTTTTGCCACGATGATGAAGATCAAAAACCTGAGTGGATAGAGCTTCATGTTTAAAATTTTTGGAAGCCAGAAGTTCAAATCCCAAGTTGAGATAATCTTGGGGTTTGGATGTAAATTTAGAAGATGGCTCGTAAGCCACGCTGACAATCAGATCTTCGTTGTTTTTTTTGCTTGTCATTTGAAGGCGCGTGATTTGGGCTTGCTCGAGGAAGCTCCATTGGGCGTCATAGTTGGTAGGAAGCTTCAAAGAATAGCGTTTATTTAACAACCATCGATAGCTAAGTGGGTCGGCAAGAGCCGAACTGCCAACACCAGGATGAGGTGCAGCTTTCGACAGACTTTGATATGCTGTAATGAAAAATAGAACCCATAACACGGTAAACTTCATGAAATTGAATTTAGCACTTTTTGAAGTAGGGAAGAAGGATTGATTTTCTTCAAATTTGAAATCTCGACCCATTCTAAATTAACATTTTTTGATTTGGCCGATGTTTCTTTAGAAATTTTAATATTTACATAAATATCGTGATGAGTGATCGCGTGTTTGACGTCCCAGTTTTTGGGTTTGTTTTTGCTAATAGTTATTTTTCCTGGAAAAATCATCTGCTTTTTTAGAAAAGGGGCGTAGTCATTTTGAACTAACGCCACCCTGTTATTTTTGACGTGAAGATCGACATCCCAAATCCAGACTTCTGATTCTTTTCGAGGTTTTTTTAAAGGAAGTTCGGCTACCTTATTTTTTTCGAAGGCGACACACGAAGACGCCCACGGGCACATAGTGCATAGATACTTTTGTGGACTGCATAGAGTTGCACCCAGCTCCATCAAGGCTTGATTGACAACGTCGGGCTCTCCGAGTTGGGAAAGTTGATCTGAAAGATCCTGAAGCTTTTGTCGGCCGGTATTGCCCCACCACTCTAATTTTAAGCCGTGCTTCCGTGATAAAACTCGAATGACATTGCCGTCAAGAACGCCCACTTTTTCCTGAAAGGCGATACTAGCCACCGCTCGAGAAGTGTAGGGCCCAAATCCAGGAAGCTCGATAAGTTCGGCTGCTGATTGCGGGAATGAAGGAAGTGAGGCGATCGCTTTTGCAGCTTTGTGTAAATTGCGGGCGCGAGAGTAATATCCTAAACCAGCCCAAGATTCTAGAACTGCAGATTCCGGCGCTTCAGCTAAAGCGTGAACAGTAGGAAATTTACGAATGAATTTTTCAAAATAAGGAATGACGGCAACGACCGTCGTTTGTTGTAGCATGACTTCAGAGATCCAAATTTGATACGGATCTTTTGTTCTTCGCCAAGGTAGATCTCGGTGATTTTTTTTGTACCATTGCGTAAGATTTTTGTGGTCGTTTTTCAGGTTCATTCGCGATACATTAATCATGAATTAGATGTGCAGTCAAAGACTGTAGCGTACGTCAGTAAGGACGAGGTGAGATATGGAATTTAAACCCTTAAGTGGCCGAGATTTTCCAAGATTTTCTGCAATAAAAACTTTTTTCCGTATGCCAATTGCCAATATTCAAGATGATTTCGATGTGGCTTTGTTTGGGATTCCCTATGACGGTGGAGTCTCTTATCGACCCGGCGCAAGATTTGCTCCTTCGAAAGTTCGAGAGCTATCCAGCTTGGGGCGAGGTTTTCATTGGGGCCGAGCTCAGACATTTTTCGAAAAAATTCGTGTGGCTGATATCGGAGACTGCCCAACAGTTCCGATAGACCAAGCGCAGACTTATGAGCGTATTGAAAAATTTGTGACTCAAATTTTAGATTCGAAAAAAAGATTTGTCTCGGTCGGCGGTGATCATTCTACCACTTTGCCGGTGTTACGGGCCTTGCGCAAACATTATGGGCGCCCGCTGGCATTTATTCATTTTGATGCCCACTTAGACACGTATCCTGCGGCATGGAACTGCGAATATCATCATGGTGCTTTTGCACGTCATGCTGTGGAAGAGGGTTTGGTGGATCCCAAGCAGATGATTCAAATAGGTATTCGAGGTCCGCTTGCGGGGGGCGATGATTTGGATTTTGTAAAACGCCATGGTATTCGAGTGGTCACAGTAGACGAAATTCGCGTTCAAGGTCTTGAAAGCTTTTTGAAGACACTGCCCGAGTTTAAAAATATTCCAACCTACATAAGCTATGACATTGATAATTTGGATCCAGCATTTGCTCCTGGGACGGGAACGCCAGTACCAGGGGGCTTATCAACATATGAAGTTCAAAGAATTTTTCGCGCCCTCAAGATTGATCAAATGGTTGGGGGGGATGTCGTCGAAATATGTCCTGCATATGATCATGCTGATATTACTTCTTTAGCCGGCGTTGATGCCATGTTTGAGATGCTACATTTGATGGCGAGCTCAAAATAAAGAAAAAGGCGGTTGGGTAAACCGCCTTTTTTTTTAAATCTGTTGATCTGGAGCCAAACCTTTTTTCTTAATCTTTTCTACTAAGGTTGTGCGGTTCAGGCGCAATAGAGCTGCTGCCTGGTTGCGGTTCCATCCGGTTTTCTCTAAGGCCTTGGTGATAAGGGCATTTTCGAAAGCATCGACGGCGCTGTTAAAATCAAGGCCGCCCTCTGGAATCTCTAACGAGCCAATCTCTGTCTTAGCCGCTTTCGAGGTTTTATATTTCGCCGGTAGATCGCTGACATCAACTTGGCCTTGTCCTTTAAGAATGGTCATTCGCTCGACAAGATTTTCAAGTTCGCGAATATTGCCAGGCCAATTGTAGTTCATCAGGCACTCTAAGGCATCCGCGGTGATGCCGGTTAAACCTTTGCCTTTATTGCGACCAAATATATCCATAAAGTGATTTAACAAAAGTGGGATATCCGAGCGACGCTCGCGCAGAGCAGGAACAGGCATCGGAATGACGTTCAGTCGATAGAACAGATCTTCTCGGAATCGGCCATTTTCGACAGCATCTTCTAAGTTAATGTTGGTTGCGGCGATCACGCGAACATTGACGGTCACTGTTTTTGTCGAGCCCACAGGTTCAAAACTGCGCTCTTGCAGAGCTCGTAAAAGTTTGACCTGAAGGGATGGTTCTAGATCACCGATTTCATCTAAAAAGATAGTCCCACCATCGGCCATTTCAAAACGACCCATGCGGTTGGCGATCGCTCCGGTAAATGCGCCTTTGATATGACCGAAAAGTTCACTTTCTAAAAGCTCAGAAGGAATGGCTCCACAGTTGATAGGAATAAAAGGGCCATTTGCACGAGGCGAGTTGTAGTGAATTGCTTTAGCAATCAATTCTTTTCCGGTTCCGGATTCACCTTGGACTAATATGGTCGAGTCCGAGTCAGCAACTCGCTCGATCAATCCTAAAACGTTCTGAATTTGTTCGCTGGTTCCAATAATCTGATCAAATTTGTATTTTTTATTTAGCTCTGAACGAAGCTGTTTGTTTTCTTGTTGAAGCTGCTTATGGGCCATAGCTTTTTCCACTAAGCTTAACAGTTCATCCAGGTTAAAAGGCTTAGTTACAAAATGGAATGCGCCCTTTTGGGTTGCACGTACTGCGGATTCGACAGTCGCATGTCCAGTTAAGATGATAACTTCGCAGGAAGGATACTGATTTTTGATCCAGGTCATAAACTCGATACCATCGCCATCAGGCAGATTTAAATCGACAATGGCTAGATCAACAGAGGTGTCTCCTTGGCAAAGGAGTTTGGCTTCTTCAATTTTATTTGCAGTGATGACGCTAAGTCCTTTGCGATCAAGCACTCTAAATAAAGCCGTTCTAAGACTGGATTCATCATCCAAAATAAGAACTCTTTGGTTTCGCATGAACCTTCCTTCCTGGTGGGTTCGAAAATCCGAATTAGATCCTGGAGGAGTCTTTAATAAATCCTTTTTAAAGATCCTTACAGTAGGATAACAAATTTGACGGGACTGTCAAAAAATCCGCACCAATTAAGGCTTTCAGGACCCTAAAACTGGACGAGGGAAGGAAATTTTTGCCAGGTAGAGGCCTGAACTTGCAGGCTCAAAATCTAGGCTGGCATTGTGGTCTCGAAGGATCTGTTGAGCCACTGGAAGTGCTAAACCTACAGGAGCATTGAAGTTTTCTTGAGTCGTCGATTCAAGATCATTGAGATTGCGAATATTGATTCGGATTTTTTCGAGGTCTGCTGAAACATCAATGATGACGTGAAGGGGAAGCGAATTCTTTTCACGTTTCTTTTCTAAAAGATGATCAATGTGTGCCTGAAGAACGTTCTTGAGGGCTTGAGCGAGCATATTAAAATGTCCTCGAATCTCAAAAGTAGCGGTTTGAAAATTGCCATCAATAAGAATTCCCGCAGACTTTGTTTTCAGCTCAATCACTTTAAGTGCGCGAATGATGACCTCTTTGATTTCGAAAGTTTTTTCGGTATCCGAGCCGGGATCTCGGGTGAACCCCAGAAGATTCTGAATGATTTCTTTGCAGCGCAAAGCCCCTTGCTCCATCTCTAAGATGTCTGGATACAGCGGATGAGAGTTTGGAAGATCCATCTTTATCAGCTGAGTGAAACTGATAATTCCCGCCAGAGGATTATTTAATTCATGAGCAATACTGCTGCCGATAGTTCCCAGCTCGGCTAAGCGTGCGGACTCTAGAATCTGCCTTTCCATTTTCACTTGCTCGGTGATGTCATGATATTGATGCACAAAAACTGGAGGCTTTTGTGCATCTAATAACAAACTCTGTGAAAAGACTTCGAAGTGCTTCCGTTGATGGTCTTTGATTTCCATACGGAAGTTTTGCCCGCGACGGCAGTCGGCGCAGGGCTTGTCTTTTTTAAAAAGCACCTCATAACACTTGCGGCTTTTCGTCGACTCGATGTCGGGAATAGACTTTAGGTTGTTTGTCTGAATAATGTCGTAATTTGGATCGATAATCACGACTGGCTCGGACATCGAGTTGAATGTCGTTTCCCATTGTTCTTTGATGGTTTCAATCTGTTGAAGCTTGTGAATTCGGTCCAGGGCTAAGCTGACGGTTTCTGCAACCCTTTGAAGGAAGTTGCTTTCTTCTTTATTGAAGGCCCGATCCGGAGCCCTCATGAAAAAAATGGATCCTGTTTTACTATGATTTTTAAACAGGCCCACTTTGAGGGCGGCAAAATTCAGATCTTTCTTTAATTGATTTTCAAATAGCTCATCTTGGGGAGAGAAAAAAATGCGAATCCATGACGTGTCCACTGTTGGCGCTAAAGCATGAACAAGAGTGCTTTCTATTTCAGCCACCGAGCTGGATTGGTGAACCGCTATTAATGCCTTCTTTAAACCTTCGATTCGATTATTGGTAATGAATAATTTTCTTCTTGATTCTGTGAGATACCGAGTCCTTTTTTCAACTCGTTGCTCTAATTCGATTTGAAGTTTTTTAAGAGCCGAAGTTTGCTCTCGAATTAGGACAACCAGATTTTCATCTTGCTTTCTTTGGTTGGCTTCTTCGATGGCCGAATAAAGAAATTTTTCCATCTCGGGGTCTTGGGTGTCTTTAAGTATCCGAAAGAAATTGTACTGCTCGTGAAGCTGAGCCAATTTATCGGAAGAAAAATCCGATGGTACAGAGGCGATAAATTGAGTCGCTGGATGTCGGTCCTTTATAGTTTTAAAGATATCAGCAAATTTCTTTTCCAAAATATTCGTGATAGTCAGAACGATCACGTCGTAGTCGGTCTTTTCAATCCATTGGCGCGCCGTTATTAAATCCGGGGCGATCTGTATACCCCAGTCTTCAAGCTTACGATCCCAACTACCGACAAAAAGAAAGCCTGCCTTTAGAGTTTGCATGTATCCAGCAATTCTTTTAGGTGATGGATTGTGAAATCGGGGTGATCTTCGGGGAGCTCTGGTTGTTCGCCGATATGTTCTCCGTATGCGAAGTAACAAGTTTGGCAGCCCAGCTTTTTCGCATCACGAATTTCAGCCGAGAGGCGGTTGCCGATACTTAAAAGAGCTGCCGGTGAGATGTTTTCTCGCGCCAAGATGTCTGCAAAAGCTTTTTCTTTTCTTTCGCCTCGGAAGGAATCTAGAATGTAAATCTTTTTAAAGAATTTCTCGATTCCTAGGGCTGAAATCTTTTGTAGTTGGGCGTCCCTTTGTCCCATGGTGACTAAGTACATTGGAAATCTTGAAAAAAGATTTTTTAAAAGCTCTTCGCCTCCATCCATGATTGGTAAGCGAGGCGGAACCTCTGGCGAATAAAATTCCGAGATCGCGGATTGTAAGGCCAGCTCCCGTTCAGCGCCCTCGTAGGTGTCGGTGATAATGCCAAATATTTCAGGATGCGAAAAAATGCGAGAAAGTTCTTTGCGAAGTTTTAGACACTCTTCCAGGGTACAGCTTGTGCCGACAGACATCATCGCTAAGCAGGCCTTTTCAGCGGCTTTTGGAATAAGCAAACCCGAGGTGTCCAGTAGGGTGTCATCAAGATCAAAAGCCAAGGTTTTAATCATAGGATCTCCTTGGTCATCATAAGTCGAATGAGTCCATTTTTAAAGCGTGGCCAGATGCTATCGAGAGGATCATGTTCTTGGGCCTCGATGCATATAACGGGAATTTTATGCTCTAGCCAGCCGTATTGGCCTAAGCTTCCTGGTGTTGGATAGCCGATGTCTTCTCGGACTTCGTAGCCTGTGTCGGTTCCTAGAATTTCTGCGGCTTTTTTGCCGGTTTTTCCCGTATAGACAATGCACGGCTCCCAAGAGTGGAAATGGACAATCAGTTGTGGTTTTTTACTTGAAATGAAACTGATAAGGGCTTGAGTTTCTAGTTCGCTTCCGGCTTGGGGGCCTGGCCAATAGCGGGGAGCTTTGGCATCAGAGGTCCAATCAGCCGAGGGAAAGTTTCGGTTCAGGTCGACACCGTTGGCATTGGTTCTTTGTAAAATTTGGTAGCCGTCAGGGTTGATACAGGGGATCAGATGCCAATTGTGAACGGTTGTGTCGTTGTTTTCTTGCAACCATTTTAAAAAATCTTGTGCTAAGCGGACTCCCTCGGGTTCGTCGCCGTGAACTCCTCCAATGAAGAGGATGTTTGTATTCGCTGAAGTGTGTGTTTTTGAATACAATTCAATGGGAGTCCCGCGCGATGTCGTAGCCCAACAAGAATCGTGCAAAATTTTTTGTTGCATGCGATGATTGAAACTGATTTTTTCTGACTTGAAAAGGAAATTGCCGATGGCTGACAATAAAGTTGAAAATTTGACGATGATAGTCCTAGCTGCCGGTAAAGGAACTCGTATGAAGTCTCCTTTACCTAAAGTTTTACATCCCGTGGCAGGGCGTCCCATGGTAGAAAAAGTCATTAAGGCTGCTCAAAAAGCAGGAGCCTCTGAAGTTCGAGTGATTGTGGGACACGGCGGCCCGCTGGTGAAGTCGGTGGTAGAGCCTTTGGGATGCTCGACTTTTGTACAGGATGAACAGCTTGGTACTGCGCATGCCGTGCGGTGTGCAAAACCTGAAGAGTTAGAGGGGGACGTTGTCATTATGAATGGCGACCATCCTTTGATTGAAGCTGCTGACGTAGAAGATTTTATTCGTAATTTTCGGGATCAGCGTTGCGATCTAGCTGTTGTGACGGCGTCAGTAAAAAAGCCCGGCGAATTTGGTCGTATCGTTCGTCATCACGGGACTTTAAAGGCTATAGTAGAAGCTAAAGATGCTTCGGCCGAAACCCTAAAAATTCGAGAAATCAATACTGGGATTTACATTGTTAAAGCTCAGGTTTTAGCGAAGCTCCTTCCTCAGATAAAAAATAATAATGCAAAAAAAGAATATTATATCACGGATATGATCTCGATGGCGATAGAGGCGGGACTAAAAGTTCAAGCTATCGCTTCAACTCCTAAAGTGGCTGTTGGTGTGAATACTCAGTTGGAATTAGCAAAAGCCACTCGCTTGCTCTTTTTAAGAAAAGCTCGTCGCTTGCTTGAAGAAGGGGTTTTACTTATTGATCCAAAAACGACCTACATCGAAGAGACTGTTGAAGTTGGTGCTGGCTCGGTGATTTATCCGAACGTGTTTATTCGTGGAACTTCGAAGGTGGGCTCTTTTACAGTTATCGAATCTAATTCATTTATTTCCGACTGTGAAATTGGTCAAAGTGTTCAAATTAAGGCGGGTAGCTATTTAGAAACTTCTTACATTTTGAATAAAGCTTCAGTTGGCCCCTATGCTCGCATTCGCCCGGAAACTATTATTGGTGAAGAGGCTCATGTGGGTAACTTTGTGGAAATGAAAAAAGTTGTCTTTGGTCGGAAATCAAAGGCGGGTCATTTGACTTATTTAGGTGACGCTGAAATTGGCGAAGAGGTAAATGTTGGTTGTGGGACTATTACCTGCAATTACGCTGTTGATAAAAAGAAATATAAAACAAAAATTGGAAATCGTGTTTTTGTTGGAAGTGATACCCAATTCGTTGCGCCGATTGAAGTTGGTGATGATGCGATTATTGGATCCGGATCGACAATTACAAAATCTGTTCCGGCCAAGGCTTTGGCCGTTGCCCGAGGCAAACAGGTGAATATCGAAAATTTTATGGAAAGAAAATCTAACTCTGAGAAGACATCTCAGACCGAGGAATAACTTATGTGCGGAATCGTAGGATATCTGGGCCCTCAAAATCCCAAAGACATTATTGTTAGCGGATTAAAAAAATTAGAATATCGCGGGTACGACAGTGCCGGTGTTGCGATTCTTCACGAAGGAAAAACAAAGCGTGTCCGAGCTTTAGGAAAGTTGAAGGCTTTGGAAGATAAGCTTTCGAATGAACACTTCGATGGTCATATCGGAATTGGTCATACTCGTTGGGCGACCCACGGAGCTCCGTCAGAGCGCAATGCCCATCCACACCAAGTACGTGGCATTAGTTTGGTTCATAACGGAATCATCGAGAACTACGTCGAAATTCGTGAAGAGCTTTTAAAAAATGGCGCCCACATTACTTCTGATACTGACTCCGAGTTGGTGGCTCATTTGGTTGCCAACGAAATCGAGAAGACTCAGGATCTTTATCAAGCAGTAGAAAGAACTCTTCACCATTTGCGAGGTGCTTTTTCAATTTGCGTGATGTGGGAGCAAGAGCCGAATCATTTAGTAGCGTTTAAGGACGGACCGCCATTGGTGGTAGGAATTGGCGAAAAAGAATCTTTCGTTGCTTCTGATGTGCAAGCGTTGATTCAGTACACGAAGAAGTTTGTGTATTTGGAAGATCGTGAAATTGCAGATATCAAAGGTACGGATATTCGCTTTTTCTCGGCGAATGGATTTCCTATTCAGAAAAAAGTTGTAGAGTTGAACTGGAATCCTGAAATGGTTGAAAAGCAGGGTTATTCCCATTTCATGTTGAAAGAAATTTACGAACAGCCTCGAGCTGTTGCTGCGGCGATTGAGCCTCATGTCAATACTGAAACGTTCAGCGTTGCGATGAAGAACATCGGTTTTTCCGCGAAGTCCGTACAAGATCTTGAGAACTTAGATTCTGCTGCTGACTGGAAAAAAACGGCAGAGATCTTAAAAGGTATCGAGCGAGTTTTTATTGTGGCTTGTGGAACAAGTTTCTATGCGGGGCAAGTTGGTAAGTATCTTATTGAGCAATTGGCAAAGGTGCCGGTAGAGACTGATATTGCCAGTGAGTTCCGCTATCGGAATCCTGTTATCCCTCCAAAGACTTTGCTAATTACGGTGTCTCAGTCGGGCGAGACGGCAGATACTTTGGCTGCCATTCGCATGGCTAAAGAAATGGGCGCAACGACTTTGAGCATCTGCAACGTGCGAAATTCTACAATCGACCGCGAAGCTCATGGTCATTTGTATATGAATTCAGGTCCAGAAATTGGTGTGGCTTCGACGAAGGCATTCACTTCAACATTAGCAGTTTTGAATTGTTTTGCGATTGCGATGGGTGCGGTTCGTGGTGTTGTAAGTCGCGATCAAGAAAAAGAACTTGTTCAGGCTCTTCTTGCGACGCCTTCGCAAATGGAAGTGGTGTTGGCGTATGATAAATACTTCGATGAAGCAGCCCATAAGTTGAAAGAGTTCAGAGGATTTTTATATTTGGGCCGAGGCACAAGCTTCCCGATCGCGATGGAAGGTGCTTTGAAACTTAAAGAGTTGGCCTACATGCATGCCGAAGGTTATGCAGCAGGTGAAATGAAGCACGGGCCCTTGGCCTTGATTGATGAGCGTATGGCTATCGTTATGATTGCACCGACTGACCATTTATATGAAAAGTCGATCAGTAATTTGGAAGAGGCACGGGCTCGTGGTGGACGTGTAATTTCCATAGGCACTGGTGATAACGAACAACTTCGCAAGGTCAGTGATTATTATTTGGCATTGCCGAAGGCTCACTGGACAGTGAACCATTTGTTGTCCGTGATTCCGTTGCAACTGATGTCGTTCCACTTGGCTTCAAGCCTAGGTTACGACGTCGATCAGCCCCGCAACCTAGCAAAGTCAGTCACCGTAGAGTAAGCGCGGTCACGCGAAAAGCGCATGGCCCTTGGGCCATCGCTAGACAAGGGCCGGTAGGCGAAAATTCCGTATAAATAAAAATGGTCTACTTTGTGTAGATCATTTTTATTTTACTAACATAGCCGAGATACACTTAGAGCCAACCCAGCCTGGGGACCATGGCGAGGTTCCGACTCGAGTCAGGGTTTTTGCTACAGGATCGTATTTGAATTTTTCAATATTATAATTGGTGACTGTAGCCGAGATCGCATTTGCCATGGCGACATAAAGAGTGCTGTCCGAAGAATCATAGGCCATGGAGGTCGCACCAAACAAATAGGGTGCATACTTTGTTCCGGCACTTGAATTGTTTTCTAAAAGACTTTGACCATTAGTGATGGCATTAGTTGTAGGGTCAATATCATAAACATAGATAGAGTTCATGTTATTGCCAGTTGTTGAGTCGGCCATCGATACTAGCAGCTGGTTAGAGCCTGAAAGATAGACCATATCGGTAATGTATGAAGGTACTGTCACTGCCGCTGTGCTGAGACAGTCTCCGGCAACCTTGTAGCCAGCCGCTGCGATAATCGAAATTTTTCGGCTAGAGGCTGTTGCTGAAGCATGCCCATAGACAATCTTGCCATTAGGTAAAACTAATGTCGAAGTGACCAAGGTGTTAGAGGCTCCGCAGTTGCCTGCTGGGTTGTTCACCCAAGGATTGGCGCCGGCAAGATCACGGCTTGGTGACATATTGATTCTTTCGATGGCTGTCGTTTTATTGACTAGAAATGCGCCATTGATCGAGTCAAAGGCACTTCGTCTTAGAACTCCGCTAAATGCAGTAGCATTTGTGTAGAAGTATGTTGGCGATGTTGTACTGTCTTTAACGGATTCAATTCTGCGAGCTCCTGCAGTTGTGTTTTCCACAACTACCCAGATCGATTCACTATCTTTTGAGTGAATGCTGACAGGGCTTGAGCCGGGCACTGCAGCAGCTGTGTTGTAATCAGCAAGGATTTCTCCGGGGGCTCCGGTGGATAAATTTACTTTGTATATTAAGTTCGAAGCGGTCGTAGAGGTAAAAGTCGTTATACCATTTCCTGAATAGCAAAGACCGCTAGCCACATAAAGGGCCTTGCCTGATGAAGAGGAATCGACAAGATTTTTCTTAGCGCACGAAGCTCCACTTAGTGCGATAAAAGCGAAAATCCATTTTTGCCAATTCTTTAAGATCATTCTAAAGACTCCTTGAGGTAATATCGGCGTCTTTGTCTGATTCTTGATATCAAATTGATAAAAGCTTGAGAATCTAGACTCTGTTTGAGAAGTAACTGGTCGTTCGCTTGGCCGCTAGCCAGTTTGTTTTTTCATCGCTTGCTGGTAGTGGACGTAAGCCGTTAGTAGGGCCTCGAGACGCGATATCATCGAGTCCTCGACGTTCACAAACATCAGCCGACGAGGATTGGTAAGATCACCAACAATATTCGCCTTGAATAGTAAACGCGCTTTTTGAGGATTGGGTTCGAAACGGTTGATGATAACCAAATCGAAGGGCTTATTTAAAAAGCTTTTCGGTATGGCATCTTCAAGCAATGTTCCCGTTGCTGAAATATTTTTGGAAAAAGTACGGAACGAGCCTTCTTTGTTAATAAGAACAATTTCTAGTTTGAAGTTGTGCCGAATGGCGCGACGACGGTCGTCCTCAACATCTGTATGAGTGATTGTTTCGGTTTTTAAAGGCTTTACCTTATTTAAGTCATCTAAACTTAGTTGATCGCCAGTAAAGTCATTATGGTAATAGCCATAATCGATCTTTTCTTGCTTTTGAGGGGTGCCAATAATAATTTGAGTGAAGTCAGCATCGCCTTTTTTCTTTTTTGTACTTTTTGTTGTGCTTCCGACATTGGTGATGGCTGTTTTGGTTTTGTCTAGATCTAGAACCTTAGTGGTTGCTATATTTTTTCTATTGGGATTGGCTTCAGGGCGAGGCGGTTGGGCCATTGCAAAATACTTCTGATCTGTTTTTAGATATTCCCCTAGGCATTGCCACTCGGGCCAGCCAGGTGTCCAAATAAAAAATTTGTTGAGGTCTTTCATCTTTAACTGAAGCAATAGCATTTGAGCCTGAACCACTGACATGGGTTTAGTTTCGTTTCCGGATTCAGCGTCGTAGAATACCCAAACTCGTCCTTCAGCTTTCATAGAATAAAAAAACCTCCGAAAATCTTTTCGGAGGTTTCAGAAAGAACCTTAAGATGAGCCTTTGTTCTAGACCTTTAGGCAGGAGGCTATGTGAGAGCTTCCAACGTTTTTAAGCTGAGGCGTCTGTTGACGGCACTCTTCTGAAGCCGACGGACAGCGAGGATTGAAGTAGCAACCCGCTGGTGGATTGATCGGGCTAGGAACATCTCCAGTAAGGATAATGCGGTCTCCTTGACGTTTAGGGTCTGGTACTGGAATTGCTGACAGCAAAGCCTTGGTGTAAGGATGCTTAGGATTCATGTAAAGCTCTTCAGCTTCCGCCATCTCTACAATTTTACCCAAATACATCACAGCTACTCGAGTTGAAACGTGTTCGACAACTTTTAAGTCGTGGGCGATGAATACGTAAGTAAGACCTAGTTTTTGCTGCAGATCCATTAAAAGATTCACAACTTGAGCTTGAATCGAAACATCCAAAGCCGAAACAGGCTCGTCACAAACGATCAGTTTTGGATTTACAGCCAAGGCCCGCGCAATGCCCACACGCTGTCTTTGTCCACCCGAGAACTCGTGAGGATAGCGGTTTAGCGCTTCTTTACGAAGGCCAACCAGCTCGGCCAATTGGTGAATACGATCCGTACGATCTTTTGGAGTTTCGAATAGGTTATGAATAATCAGAGGCTCTTCAAGAATAGCTCCGATTGTCATACGTGGATTTAGTGAAGCAAAGGGATCTTGGAAGATGATTTGCATTTTTTTACGAAGTTCGCGCAATTCTTCGCCTTCAGTGTGCGTGATGTTTTTTCCTTCGAAGAAAATATTTCCTGAAGAAACATCGTGAAGGCGAATCAAGCAGCGACCCAAAGTGGACTTCCCGCAGCCAGATTCTCCGACTAGTCCTAGGGTTTCGCCTTCTTTAAGTTCGAAAGAAACATCCGAGACGGCTTTTACACTAGCAACTTCGCGCGAAAGAATTCCACCATAGATGGGAAAGTGTTTAACAAGATTTTCAACTTTTAAAAGAGTTTGGCTCATTAAGCGTTCTCCTCAGATAGGGGGTGGAAGCAAGCCACTTTACGTGATCCACGAAGGTTTTCCAAAGGTGGCATCGCTTGCCCACAATCTGCTTTGGCATATTTGCAGCGTTCTTGGAAACGGCAACCTTTTGGAAGATTCAGTAGCGAGGGCACCATTCCCGGAATAGTGTTGAGGCGCTCTAGCTTTTGACCACTTTCAAAGTGAGGAATCGATTCCAGCAAGCCTTTTGTGTAAGGGTGTTTGGGGCGATAAAAAATATCTTCTACAGTGCCATACTCGACAACTTTTCCAGCATACATCACCATGACTTCTTGGCACATCTCTGCAACAACCCCAAGGTCATGAGTGATCAAAATCATGCCTGCATTGAATTCCTTTTGAAGTTTACGCATGAGATCTAAAATCTGCGCTTGAATGGTCACGTCCAAAGCTGTGGTTGGCTCATCGGCAATCAACAGCTCGGGATTGCATGAGATGGCCATTGCGATCATAACACGTTGGCGCATACCACCTGATAACTGGTGGGGGAATTCAAAGAAGCGCTTTTCAGGTGCTGGAATGCCGACCAAGCGAAGCATATCGACGGCTTTTTCGCGAGCTTGCGCTTTGTTAAGATTTTTTTGGTGCAGTAAAATAGCTTCTTCGATTTGATCGCCAATTGTGAAAACAGGATTGAGCGAAGTCATAGGCTCTTGGAAGATCATCGCAATGTTATTGCCACGAATGGTTCGCATTTGATCATCAGACATCGACAGTAGGTCTTGGCCTTTAAATAGAATTTGACCGTTTTCGATGGAACCCGGTTTCTGAATAAGACGCATGATCGACAAAGAGGTCACTGATTTTCCGCATCCGGACTCACCAACGATTCCTAAGGTCTGACCTTTTTTAACCGAAAAGCTGACGTCATCAACGGCGAAAAAAGAACCGTCGTCAGTTTTAAACTTCGTCTTTAAGTTTTGGACTTCTAAAAGATTTTCGCTCACCGGGTTGTCTCCAATCTAAATCGGGCTTTCTTATATAGTTCAGTGCGTAAAAAGGGTACCAAAAATCTCAATTAGGATGCATTTTAGCCGTGCGTTACCGCTCTAAATGCAGATCCCAGGGCCAAGTTCGAATGATTTGGGGAAGCTCGTCATAGTGGCCAAGGACTCGATGGGCTCCAAGCCCCTGCAAAATATTCACGTCCGTGTAGCCAAAACCAATAGCGAGGGCTCCGGTGCCGGCACGTCTGGCCGAGACAATGTCGGGGGTTCCGTCACCAATCATAATAGTTTCGGCGGCCGAGACTTTGGCTTTTTCCATCATTGTTCTTAGGGGAAGAGGGCTGGGTTTGCGCTCTGCAAGACTATCGGCCCCAAAGATATCGATCCAAGGGTATTTATCTAAGCCCAAATGGCGAATAATGATCTTTGCTGGGGCGATATTCTTATTTGTTATAATTCCCATTGGCCCAGCATAAGAGTCTAAAAATTTTTCGACGCCAGGGAAAATTCGAGTTTGATTCAACATTTCTTTTTCGTAGGTACGCAGAAATTCTTGCTCGAGTTCAATTTGTTTTTGTTCGTTGTTGAGGGCTTCTGGAAAGAAGTCCGAGAGCAGCTTACGGAGTCCTTCGCCGATGTGGGCCACGATTGTTGCGTGAGGAAGTGGGGACTTTCCGTTGTTCAAAAGTGTTTTATTTAACGCCTCAGAGATATCAAGTGCCGAATCAATCAGGGTGCCATCTAAATCAAAAACTAACATTGGGTTATTCATGCAAAGTATTCTTGCATGAATAACAGAAGCATGCCAGTTTGCAATTTATGCGCGATCAAAAAAAATCGATTGAAAATGAGTATCTGGATTCGGTTGTTCCTGCCGAGAACCCGACGAAGTTGGCTTCGCGAATGGCTGCAGAAAAGTTAGGTCTGGCTCGGATTAGTGTGGCTCCACATGAGGCACAGTTGTTAAAAGTTTTGGTGACTCTGGCGGGATGTCGCCGCTTTATTGAAATTGGTACTTTGACTGGTTTGTCGGCGCAGTATCTTTGGGAGGCCTTACCTGAAGGTGGGGAACTTTGGACTTTGGAAAAAGCCCCAGAGCACGCGGAAGAGGCGCAGAAGATCTTTGAAAGCTTGAATTCATCTGCTGAAATGAATAAAAAAATTCACGTAATTGTTGGAGATGCTCGGGTCGAGCTTTTGAAGCTTGCAGAGCTTGGGCCTTTTGATGGAATTTTTATTGATGGCAACAAGGCTGCTTATGGAGACTATCTGGCCTGGGCCGAGACGCATATTCGAAAAGGCGGACTTGTTTTAGCAGATAATGTTTTTTTGTCAGGTGCAGTTTGGGGCGAGGCAACGACTCAGAAGTTTAGCGAAAAGCAGATCAAAGTGCTTCAAGAGTTCAATCGAAGAGTTACAAATCCTGATTTATATCAAGGAGTTATAGTGCCCACCTGGGAGGGTTTGTCGGTATCGGTGAAGCTCTTTTAAAAAGTGCTCAAGTGGTATTGGGGGTCTAAGGGGAGGCCACTTTTTTGTGGCAGTCCCCTGCATTTCCTTGTATACCAAAACTACAGAGAGATTGAAAAGGACGGTAAGGCTTGGCTAAAGACGATTTAGTAAACGTAGAAGGTAAGATCACGGACATGTTCGGTGGGGGAACTTACCAAGTAACTCTTGAAAATGGTGTCGCGATCAATGCGCGCCTTTGCGGTAAAATGAAAAAATTCAATATCAAAGTTGTTGTTGGGGACCGCGTAACAGTGGGTGTTTCTCCTTACGATCCAACACATGGTTTGATTATCCACCGCCACAGAGTTTAGTTTTCAGTTTGTGTATTTAAAAAGGGAGCCTTGGGCTCCCTTTTTTATTTTGCTGCAAGCAAAGTCGAATGTCTTTTTAAAAAACTGCTGACCGTTGGTTCGTATTCGGTTCGAAAATCCTTAAGGCCGTTGAGGTGTCCAGCTTCAGGTAGACTTAATTTTTGCCAGTCTAAATTTGCGTGCGGTTCGAAGACCTCATCGATATGCGCTGGCGGAATTAACTTATCTTTCCATCCACGAATTGAAAGAATTGGGAAGTGCGAGGGGAACTTGTCTAAATCGGCGTGAATGTCTTTGTGAAGTAAGGGACTCCAGCCCAGGCTTAAAAGGGGAGTTAGTGCCACTTTTAAAGGAAAGAAGTTGATCTTCATTTCGTGAGTATACAGGTTCCAAGCTGATGGGATAAATTTTGCGGTGGGGCCCGAATCACAAATCATTGCAACAACATCAGAGCACTGACGTCGGGCCATAGCTTCAAATGCCGAAGCGCAAGGATTTGAAAATGAAAATACAATTTTCTTTCCAGGTAACATATTCAGTAACTGTTCTATTTGTTCGCTGTAGCGATGTTTTGCGCCAAATTTACCATTAGTGCTAACCGGAATTTTTCCACGCAAAAGATCTTTGTGATCACCTTCAAGTTCAAAAGCAAATGCATCAAAGCCCAACTTGTTTGCCAGCTCGATATGCCTTTTAAGTTGAGCTTTCTTCCCTTGATAAAAAGGAACAAAAAAAACAGTCTCCAGGTAGAGCTTATTTTCAGCAGGATAGAATTCACCTTTAAACGGATACGCATGACTAGACATAGGGCTATTTTGGTCTTCTCTGGCGTAGGAGTCTAGGAAAATTCTGCTGGGTGATTCTTAAAACTCTGGTAATTCAGGCTGGGCGAGTAGGAACTTGTAACTTTGTTCAGTAACATTTAAGCATGAGAAAAACTCGGCTCGTTTTTTTTATATTTTGGATCGGCAGTACTTTATCGGCTTGCACCAAGGGGAGTCCCTTGGTTGAGTTTTTAGAATCTCGTCGTCCTATTGGTAAAGCACCGGCTGGTAGTCGGGCTTCGACGGTGCAGGGTTCAAATCATATTGCGGGAACTTATAGTGTAAGCTTACAAACAGATGGGCAATCGGCTGGCTATGGTTCGACTCCGGGAGGATATCAGGTGCGATATCAGCTAAGAGGTGCGACTCCATGAAGTTAATTTCTATAGTTATTTTTAGTCTATTCCTTTTTCGTTTTGCCTTAGCGGCTCCCGAATCCTTAGCATTATCTGGGCAGATATTAAAATCCGACGGATCTGCATTCGAATACAGCTCCGTAAGTTTTGTTATAGAAATAGTCGATCCCGCCGGCAGTTGCACTTTATTTAAAGAGCAAGTGAATGGCTACAATATGACTGGAAGCAAAGGTTACTTTGATCTTGCGGTGGGGGCGGGGACGCGATCCTTTCCAGATCCAGGGGCGTTTCCTTCATTCGTAATTAGTCAAGTTTTCGAGAGCGGAACTTCCTTAAGTTGCCTGGCAGGAGGCAGTTACACAGCTCCAAACAATGCCGCTCGTAAGTTGCGAGTTAGTTTCTATGACGGAAGTTCTTGGCAATTGATTTCTCCAGACAAAGTGATTCATTCCACGGGGTTTGCTTTTAATGCAAATTCTGCAAACTCTGTTCAGGGTAAAACTATTAATGATTTGATGTTGAAAAATCAATTCCCAGGCAGCGCTTGCTCGGGCGGTCAGGTAGCAAGTTGGGATGGTTCTCAAGTTTTGTGTGTGACTCCGGCGTCGGGAGTCTTGGATGTCTTGGCGGGCACTGGCTTGAGTGTTACGGGAACCACGACAAAAACGCTGTCAGCAAATTTTGGTACAACAGCCGGGACAATCATGCAAGGCAATGACTCGCGAGTTGTCAGTGCTATTCAGACAGGCACTTCATTTTCAGGTGATGTTAGTGGCGTCTATTCGGCGACAAAGGTAGAAAAAATTCAAACGGTTCCTGTTAGTGCTACCTTGCCGACAAGTGGGCAGGTTCTAAGTTACAACGGCAGCGTGTGGGCTCCTCAGAGTATCGCTGCGGGTGGAGTGACGTCGGTGGGAATGGCCGTGCCTGCTTACATGACTGTTTCAGGGGCTCCGATAACTACAAGTGGTACAATCACTTTGGGGTTTTCGTCTGCCGCTGGAAATAAGGTTTTTGCTTCACCAATCGGGGCGGCCGGGCTGCCAAGTTTTAGAAGTCTTAATATTGGAGACATCAAATCGACGGTAGGTGGGCTTGATTTTTTGAATACGGCCCCAGCTTGTTCTGCAGGGACGGCACTTTCATATATTTCAGCAACTGATAGAATTGAATGCGTCAGTGTGTCGTTGTGGAGTGTCTCAGGGTCCGATGTTTTTAGGTCTTCGGGGAATGTGGGGATCGGAACATCAACACCCTCAACTCCATTGCATGTATCAAGTACTTCTTCAACGGTGGGAAAGCTTCAATCTACGAGTCCTGTTTCTATTTTAGAAATCACTAATAACACAGGGACAACCCAGCTATACACTGGGGCATCGAACAGCTTTGTTATGAGGTCTGAGTCTGGAAAATTTTGGTACTTTGAAGATGCAGATGGGAGTTTTACGACTAATCGTTTTAAAATGACGACCGCTGCAGCTGATGGACTCTTTTTAAAGTCTGATGCTTCGGGCGCTGCTTCTTGGTCAACTGTGCCGGGGACTATTCTAAACCCCGGAGCCGCCAGCAATTTTGCGATTGGGGCAACCGGTTATGCGCTGAACGGAACAAGTGCTAACAATACATTGTATGGCTTAGATGCAGGAAAAAGTTTGAACTCGGCAACTAACAACACTGCGATTGGAAAAGCGGCATTGTTTAATACGACCACTGGATCCTATAACGTCGCAATTGGTTTAGAGTCCTTACCAAACTTAACATCGGGAACCTTTAATACCGCCTTGGGACATCAGAATGCGGCCAACGTTGATACGGGAACTCAGAATTTATTTTTAGGAGCTCGAGCTGGTTTTTATGCTGCTGGAGCAAGTTCACGAAATGTATTTATTGGCTATAATTCTGGACCAGCCTCAAACACTGTCCTCAACGATCAACTTTGGATAGTCAATTCAACTGGAACTCCCTTAATTTTTGGTGATTTCGCTGGAAAAAAAGTTGGGATAGGGACAATTTCTCCGACGGCGGTTTTAGATATTCAGTATCCTGATTTAACCTCGGCAATTAGTATTACTAATACCAGTTCTTCGGCTTCTCAGATTCCTACGCTTGCGATCAATCAGTACAATAACTCTGATGTGAATGCGTCTCCTAGAATAATTTTGAAGAGATCGAGAGGAACCATGGCTTCAAGATCTGCGGTTCAGAATGGTGATATGCTTGGAAAAATTCAAGTTTTTGGTCAATATGATTCCTCGGCCAGTGATCGATTTGCGTCAGCCATAGAATTTGTGGCGACAGCGAATTTTTCAGCCTCAGCTTCTAACACAGCAATTAATTTTGTAACAGATAGTGGTGGAACATCGTCAGTTAAGATGAGTATTCGCGATAATGGAAATATCGGAGTGGGTACAGTATCTCCGTCTTATAAGTTTGACGTGCAAGGTGGTGACATCAATACATCAGGCAGCGTTAGGGCGGCGGGAGTGGCGCTGTCCTCGGATGTTCGCTTTAAAAAGAACGTAATGACGATCGAAAACTCGCTGAACAAAATACTGTCTTTGCGTGGAGTTGAGTATGATTGGCGCAAAGAAGAGTTTCCGTCGAGGGGATTTACAGATCATCATCAAATAGGTGTGATTGCTCAAGAGGTTGAAAAAATATTTCCAGAGCTTATTTTAGAAGATCATCAAGGATATAAATCCGTGAACTATCCGGCTTTGGTGGCTCCATTGGTTGAGTCAGTTAAAGAGCTAAATGCTAAAAAGGTAAATCAAGTAGAGTTCGAAAAACTGCGTGCTGAAAATGAAATGATGAAAAAGTGGATTTGCTCGAAAGATCCAGATGCTGGGTTCTGCCAATAAAAAAATCCTCGAAGTTTCCTTCGAGGATTTTTTTTCCGAATTTTAAAATAATATCGAACTAGGTTAGCCAATTAGTGGCGAACAGGCCAAAGCTCTGTCCAGTGAGTACCCGCAGGGGCGGCTACCGTTTTTGCTTCGTGCAAAGCAGATTCTGCAACAACCACTTTTTCAAGCGCAGTTTCAGAAAGAACTTTTCCACAAGCCTCAACAACAGCGTCGGCATCGATGCTGTGGAAGTGGTAGATTTCTGAAGGGCGACCACACTTCGAGTGCTTGCGTACAGCCAAAGCCTCTTGGCGAACACCAATCACTGATCCGATATTGTCCAACAATCCAGCTTCACCGTCGTGAACACTGACTACTGGAATACGGCGGCCTGAAGCTGTCACTAAATCGCCTGCGCCAACATCTGTTGTGCGGATATACAAGTCGCTGTTGATACCAAGACCTTGTTTCAAGTATTGGTAGTCATTTTCGTGAGCTTGAATTCCAACTAATAAGTCAGATGAAGTCACAACAATCACGTTTGCGTAAATGCCACGAGCAAGCAAGCTTTCAGATGCCTTGATGGCCTCTGTCACCATTGAGCCCATTGCAAAAACATTCACGACATTGTCGCCTGGTTCGTAACCAGCATAGCCACGGTAGTCGATAAGGTAATATGCACCTTGTAGAACTTCTTCGCGGATTGTGCGAAGCATAGATGCTTCGTCAATATTAGCTACTTCTTCTTCATTAGCTCCACCAGCTACAGGGTAGTTGGCGCGAGCAAGCAAAACTTGCTCTGCTTTGAAGCGAGCTTGCTTTTTTAAGTAAGTCATAAAGTCTTTTTGTTCTGCACCACGAGTCACTAGACGAAGCAATGAGCCTGTGCGGCCAGCGTTGTCGTTCAATACATGACGTTTCATAGTGTCGCACAAAATCCAGTCTAATTCTTGGCAGAAGAATGGCTCCCAAGTGATTTGATTTGGAATTTGAATGTCGGACTTCCAACCGTGCTGAGCGCCTTCAGGTGATAATGTCACGCCTGATGGTGTTCCCACGCAAATGAATGAAGACTTCCAATAAAGATTATAGAAGTATTGATCCAATGCTCGCTTAATAAAGAAGTCGTAGACTGTCATCAATGGCATGATTGGAATGCCCAAGATGTCGCGCATTTTACCAAATGAACCAACACAAGACATTACGTTGCTTTCTGCAATTTCAAAGCGCAAGAAGCGATCGTTTTCTTCTTCACCAGGGACTAAGTCAGGAAGTTTGTTGTCTTTCACACCCAAGTCAGCTTCGTAGTCCATCACAACCGGAGCACCAAAGATTTTACCGTCCATTGCTGGGTTCAAATTCGTTGATGTACCAACGTCAGGAGCCATCGTGATGAAAAGTTCACCAGGAAGTTTGAATGGTTTTTCGTGATCAGTCAGAGCTTTTTGTTTTTCACCCAGCTTAGATTCTTCAAGCGGAGTATTGGCAATACGAACAAGTTTTGCTGTCAACTGACCAAGCATCCACTGCGTGTGAGGGTAGCTTGTCATTTTGGTATTGATATCAAGTGACTCAGGGATTTCGCCCCACTTCGTCAAAGCATTCAAGAAGAACTCTTGGTTTTTTGCTTTAAGAGCATTCTGAGCTTTGATTTCAGAGTAGATTTTTTCTCCGCGCTCTTTAAGGAATTTACCTTCAGCTGAAGTCGCTGAGAACTTTTCAAAAAGTTTATCGCCAGTGATGCCCTGTTTAGCTCGCAAATCCATCACTTCGTCTTCTGTCACCATTTGTGAGTGGTTGCCAGGAGCTGCAGCACAACGAAGTCCCCAACCTTTTAAAGTGTGGGCAATAATGATTGTTGGTTTGCGTTTGCTCTGTTTCGAACGAAGCATAGCATCGGCAAGCAAGAACATATCGTGGCCACCGAAATCACGGAAGGCATCGTAAAGCTCTTGATCAGAAACACCTTCAAGGAACTTTTTGAGCTTAGGACGTTCTTTTGTGAGGCCCTTTTTCAAGGCTTTCATGTCCTGAACAAGAAGGAGTGCTTGGAGTTCGTAGTCTTGAAGTTCGTTTTCAAGGAAGTTTTTAAACTCATCGCCTCCAGCTTTTTTAAACAAAGCTTCACGCTTTGATCCGTGACGAATTTGAATAACTTCCCAACCGTTGGCTGCCATAGTTCTTTCAATACGATCCGCATCTGAACCATTCATGATTTTTTGGTTCGAGATACGATGTCCATCAAGAGATTGGCGGTTGTAGTCCACAATCCAAGTGAGAGATCCTAATTCGCGCTCTGCAAATTCAGGAACTGCTTCATACATTGATCCTTCGCGGAATTCAGAGTCTCCAGACACAGCCCAGAAGTGAGCATCTGGAACTTCGTAGCCGTGTTCACGAGCGTAGCGATATGCCAACGCTAGGTATCCGGCGTTCACTGGTGGAATACCAACAGAGCCTGACGGGAAGAAGTTGTGTTTATCAGAGTCGTAAGCTGAGTGGTAAGATTGAAAAACAGGTTCGCCGTTTTTAGAATACTTACGCAAGCCCATCATTGCCGTGTCAGCTTCTTCTTGAGAAAGCTGTGATAAGTCTTCACGCAATAGATTTTCCAGCAAGTAGTTGTAGGCGTGATCCGTTGGAGACGCGTGAGGTTTGTTGGCAATGTGGTCAAAGCCCGTCTTTGCGATGAGGTGTAACGCACCCATGATATGCAAAGCAGATGCGCAACCAGCCGGGTGGCCGCCAATTTTAGGGTCGCCCTTTTCTTTGTCAGTACGATGGTTGGCTTGATAGATCATTTGAGTCGCAAGATAGTGAGCGCGACGTGCGATGGAGTCTAAGACATCCTTGTTCAGTTTTTTAAGTGCTGAATTTTCCAAGTGGTTCTCCTTAAAATATCGAGGGCAAAGTAGCACTTTGCCCTACTAGAGTCACGACCCTAATTTTAAACTTTTAAGAGACAAATATGCTATGCGGCATAGGTCGTGTTTTAGACTTCTAGAACAAAGTCCCAACGTATTTTGACGGTCCCATCATCCTCTAGAATGCCTTTGGGGGGATTTGGGAATGGAGCCGCTGCGCGAAATGCTTCGGTAGCTGCGTCATCTAAATCTTGAATGCCCGAGACACCAACGACCTGCACTCTCACCAAAGTTCCAGCGGAATTTAAAACGACGATAACTTTGGTCACTCTGTCCTGATTTACGGAAGCGGGAGCCCGATTCTTTTTATAGTAATTGGAAAGTTTCTCGCGAACTTTGCCCTCCCAGTGTTGGGCCAACTGTTTTCTGATGCGATCGTAGTAAGAGTAGTACTTGAACTCTCTGGTATTTAACAACGTTTGTAATCCCTGATCGACATTTTTAAGATAGTCATTGGTTTGACTTTGCTCTTGGCTTGTTCCCTTTGAACCCTCGCTGCCTGCAACATTCCCTTGACGGTCGGCAGGTTGTGGGAGCTCTTCGGCTTTTTGTCGAGCTCGTTCGATACCTTCGGAAGCATCATATCTTTTAAACAGATCTTCCATCTTTGGTGGATTCTGAGCAATTTGTTGGTTTGAGCTAGAATCACGACGAGTTGTAGACTTAGATGGTTCCGTCTGACCTTTCGGGGCTGCTTGCTGCGCCGAATTTTTAAATTCGCCTCTTTGAGCAGCTTGAGTCTGCTTAGTGACCCTCTGGTCTTTTTCACTTAGGAAACGCGCCTTTTCATCTCGGTCATTGTTGACAAATTGATCTTGTTGGACGATCTGATTTTTCAAGACTTCTGTCGGGTTTTTTTTCTGAGGAAGATTTTTTTGAACTTCTTCAATTTCTGGTTTTGAAATGAACTCGACGCTGACGGTTTGGTGTTGAGTCAATGGAATCAGCTTAGAAGTAATAAATAGAGTTGCAAAAAGTACGACGTGAAAAAGAATAGATAACAGGAAACCCGCAGCAGTCGAGCGTTTCGTTGTATTTTTCTCAGTGCTTTGCTGCATGAATTTCATAGGTTTTCCTCATGAGAATTTATCGGCTGTCCGCTATATGAATTGAGGTCTGGTTGCTTATTTCCTGTTAATCCAGACAAGGGTCTGGTTTGACTCAAGAAATCAGGCGAGTCACAATGAGACTGATGAAATTTGAAGCATGGTTTTTAACAGATAAAGGTCTTCGTCGTGACTCGAATCAAGATTCTTGTTTAATAAACAACGAGTTGGGATTGTTTGTTGTTGCCGACGGAATGGGTGGACATAGCGGTGGCGAGGTTGCATCGAGCTTAGCTGTCGAAACAGTTGAAGAAATCATGCTTCAAGAAGAGGCCAAGTTAAAAGATCCCCGAACTATGTTAGTGAAGGCTTACGAAGAAGCCAGCCGACGCATTTTTGATTTAGCTGCGACCGAGCGGCCGGAGCTTGTTGGGATGGGGACCACGATGGTGGTAGCGCAGTTGCGGGGACGCACTTTATATATCGGAAATGTTGGAGACTCGCGCTGTTATCTTTTTAAGAAGCCATATCTTTGGCAAATTACTGAAGATCACTCTTTGATTAACGAGCAATTGCGAGCAGGAATAATGACTCCCGAGCAAGTAAGACAGTTTGTGGGACGCAATGTGATCACTCGTAGCGTTGGTTACGAACGTGATGTCCATCCTGATATTATTGAACGCGAAGTGACACCCGGAGAGACCTATTTAATTTGCTCGGATGGCCTTTCTGGCTTGGTTCCTGATAATCATATTTGTGATATTTTGAATCAAAATCCACCTGACAAAGCAGTCAAAGCATGTGTAGAACAAGCTTTAGCAAATGGTGGGGATGACAACGTCACCGTTTTAATTTTGCATATTTCCGAATAGAACAGGCTAAAATAGGACAGATGATTATAAAATGAGCAATTCTAAAAAGGTCACTCTTTTTTTAGTATCTAATCAAACGGGTAAAACTCGAAAGATTGTGCTTTCAGCGTCTTTGCTGAAGGCGGGTACATTTATTGCGGGAGTGATGTTGGTAGTCTTTGCGGCAGGCCTTTTGGATTATTTTGGATTGTTGCTTCAGTCTATCGAGAATAAAAAATTGCGTGCTGAGAATGCCCAGCTAGTTAAGCAATTTCAAATTGTCGAAAGTAAAGTCAGCGCTCTGGAAAGTTCTTTGGAAAGAGTAAAGACGTTTACGACCAAACTTAAGTTGATCACCAACGTTGATGCTGAAGACCGTGTGACTAAGTTAACAATGGGCGCAAAGCCAAGTCCTGGTCAGCAGTTAGATGAGTATGAACCAGTGGATCAAAGGTCCTCTAAATCCGAGTTAGAACAGCAAGATAAAATTTTTGCCGAGGGTAAAGTTCTTAATGAGCAAGCCGGAGAGCTAGCTATTCAGGATACTGGAAAAGATTATGCAACTTTGGTTGTCAGAATAGATAAGGCCGTTAAAGAAACTCAGTTGAAAGAGCAAAGTGTGATAGATCTTTGGGAGAGTCTTTCAGAGCGCCAATCGTTGTTGAATGCAACTCCAAATATCAAGCCGGCTCGTGGTTGGTTAACTTCTGGTTTTGGCTATCGTATTTCGCCGTTTACAGGTAAGCCCGCTCTGCATGCGGGATTGGATATTGCGGCGGCGCCGGGTTCTCCGGTTTATGCGCCCGCTGATGGTGTTGTGACTTTCTCTTCGTACGATGAATCTTATGGTAAATTGATTTCGGTTGATCATGGTTATGGTGTGAGCACTCGGTTTGCCCACTTATCGCAAACCTATGTTCAGGCGGGACAACGTGTGAACAAGTGGGATGTTATTGGCGCGGTTGGAAATACCGGCCGGTCGACTGGGCCGCACTTGCACTACGAGGTGCGGATCAATGGAACCCCAGTCAACCCGCGCAATTATATTTTGGATGAGTAAATTGAATTTTTAATATGGCCGAAATAAAAAAGGCAGAAGTTATCTTCTGCCTTTTTTGATTTATTGTCCGTTCATAACGCTAACTGGAGGAAGTGGACAGTTAAGCTCTTTCATCTTTTTGCTAACGATGGAAGCGCTTGCTTGATACCCTTTGCGTACTAAAAGATCTTTTGCTTGAGAGACCGCTGTTCTTTGAGTTGCCGTTACATTTTCAGAACCTCGGCAGTAAGAAACAATGGCCTTATCAACTTTGACATCAAGAACTGGATCGATCATGTCACAGAAGAACTGAGTAGCGCCAAGGTGATCCATCGCTGCAGACCAATCCAACCAAGCTGTTTCAAGTTGACCGCAAACAAGTTCGTTCTCTCGCGAACCTAGGGGAAGATTGTTTAAAGTCAAGGTCGCCATATTTTTTGAAGCACGCAAAGCCTCTGCTTGGATCGCACTTAAAGTACCATAATCAACCATTGGAACTTTTGCTTTCATAAGTCTTTGACGGAATTCTTCCATCTTCTGGTTGTATGAAAGATTGTAGGCCGTATTATTAAGCACCTCTACTCCAGAAAGGAAAGAGCTTACAGAACGATCATGCATAGATTTAGTATGATCTAGCCAAGCTTGAACTGGAGATTTACCAAAAGCCCAAGACCCACGACGACCGAAAAGACCCGCTTTTAGAAGACTCATACGTTGATCAAGTTCCGAGCGGTCGATAATAGAATTGTCTTTAGCAAGCTCTGTCATTGCTTTTTCGACTCGAGTCACAGTCAGTTTTTCAAGTTGAAGACGATCAAACTGAGTCTTCCACATACGGTATTCGGTGTTTTCTGAAAGTTGTCGTTCTACCGATTGCTTTTGAGATTGGATCATTCCCGAAGTTAACTGAATAGCTTGCTTGTGACCTGCAATCCAAGATTTAACAGTAGTTGCACAAGCTGAAACAGCTGTTTCATCACTATCAACTTTTTGGGCTAGTAAGCTGATCTTTTTGATAGAAGTTGTATTTAATGATTTCAAGGAAGCTACCTGAAGCTTATTGCCATTCGTATTACGAGCAGTTACTTCAAGATTTGTATAAACGGAAGCCGGAAAGCTAACGCCGTCGCTAGTTAGCGCAACCATTTCAGCGCCAAGCATACACATCATCATGTCATCATTCGATGAAGACAACTGCTTTTGCAAATCAGAAAGGCTTGATTGATCTTCCTTAAGTTGTTCTTCATTTTCAACCAATGTGCGATCTACCGAGCTTTTCAGTGCTAAAAGTTGATTCAACTCTTTAGATGGCTTGCCGAACTGCGAGTTATACAGTTGAACATTTTTCTCGAGTTCCGCAGTGATGCGATCAATTCGACCGCTTTGCGCTAACTGCATGAAACGCACTTTTCGAGCAACTTTCATGAATTGGCAAGTGTTTACCAGAACCGCTGTGCGGTGATCTGCATTTGTCATATCCAAAGTATTTTGATCGATCATTTTGCTCATCGCTGAAATACCGCTAGTTACCACGATGCCACCGATAACATAAGGAAGAGCTGGTGCTAAAGCTGCATTCATTGACACGGCCATCAGTGCATAAGGAGATAGACCGTTAAGAATATCGTTAAACGCCAATAGAGCCTTACCCGACTTCATGGATTGACGTCCGCAAGCTGAGCTTAGGAAAGAGTTATTATTGATAATTGTCCCTAAAGTTTGAGTCGCTTGAATTGCGGCAGTTACTTTTTGATCGATGTCTTGAACATTCACCGATTCGGCATCCGGTGCATTTACGATCTCTTTCAAAGAATTGACCGTTGATTTCAAGCTGTCGGCATTTTGAACTAAAGACGCCACAGAAGGATTGTTCGAACACTCCTGAGAGATCTTAACTTCGTTCGATAAGCTATCGATCGCCGCCAAAAGTTCAGCATGAGGTTTGTTGTCAAATAAGGGGCACGAATACTCTGCAGCGACATTGGCTGTACGCATTTTTCCATTTCCGGATGGTCCCGAAGTAACGACGCTACCACCTGAAGGCTTATTATTAGAAGAGCCGCCATTGTTGGTAGGATTTGATTTTGGCTTCGGGTCGATAGGGAATAATTCAGGAAGACCCGCAAGTCCGGCGCCGTTGGGGGCCGCAAAAGCTGGCGTCAATGAGGGTGTTACCATTCCTAGCGTGAGGATAATGGCAAGTCCGTTGCGAGGAACATTCTTTAACCTTAACTTCATACAGTCTCCCTGTTGAACTTTTTTAAAAGTGACATTTTTTTGCGAACGAAGACGTTTCAAATGACATAAAAACGACTTCGATGCTTCGCGGGTACATTAAGCAAGGATCGGTCCAATTTGATACGCTGAAGCTTGGATAACAGGGGTGTCAAAGCTGTTTACAGCTGAAGCGGTCTTCTGTCCTATGGTGGGCAGAGCTTCATTTAAATCAACTCTGGTGTCGAAAGAGATCTAGTTTTCTGGCATGTGATTTGAATAGTTCTCTTGATATGAGACTAGGTCTATTAGTTGTCATTTTAATACTTTCCTTAGATGTGGGTGCAAAACCGACCTCTAAGCCCTTGGTGGAGTTGTCGTCGACTCAACCTTTAAGGTCTATTCCAGTAGATACGGTGACTCCTAAAATTTCGACGAAGGACGTAGCTTTGTTTATTCCTACCGACCTGAAGCCTACGAAGGATTCTTCTCTGGTAGCTAATAAAATTGCTGATAGAAGTATCAGTTATTTAATGAATAATTCAGCGATGAAAGATGCCTCGTTGATGAAGTCAGCAACCAGTCTTCAGGAAAAGATGAAGGCAGATGTGGAAATTCCTTCGTCCGGCCCGGAGGGTGTGACCCATCGCTTTACGATGAAGTACGAGATTTTTCAAGCATTGGCAAAATTTGAATATGTAGGTTGGTTAAAAGCAGCCCTTAATTATGATGCCAAAGCTTCTTGCACCGATATTACAATTCAAGAGAAAATCTTTAATAATAAGAACCTTTATTTAAAACAAAAAGTCAGTTCTGTTGAGTCCCAAAGTAGTTTGGGCATCTCTTGGGCCTGGTGAAATCGATTTTCAGCGGTTGCTGAGCTCTAATAAACTAGACCTCGTGACTATTGTTTGAGGGTCTGTTTGACGGTCTATCTAAGACTTCCTATTCTAACTCCATGGAAAAAATAGTTTTTATTGCTGGAAAAAGAACTCCATTTGGAGCATTTGGTGGATCATTAAAAGATATCTCTGCGACTGACTTGGGTGTTGTTGCCGCAAAAGCAACGCTGGAGCAAGTTGGGTTGTCTGCAGATGTTATTGATCATGTTGTAATTGGAAATGTTGTGCAGTCTGGATCTGATGCTGCCTATTTGCCTAGACATATTGGCTTAAAGTTAGGAGCTCCGGTGGGGATTGGGGCTTTAGGTTTAAATCGTCTATGTGGAAGTGGTTTTCAAAGTTGGGCGACAGCGGCACAAATGATTATGACTGGAGAAGCGCAGTGTATTCTTGCGGGGGGTGTTGAGCAAATGTCTTTAATTCCCTATGTGGCAAGAAAGGTGCGCTTTGATGGAATGCGGATGGGGAATTTTGAGCTTGAAGATTTGATGACATCGGCGCTTACCGATGCGTACGCAGGAATGCCCATGGCCATCACCGCGGAAAATCTTGGCGAAAAATATGGAATTTCGAGAGTTGAATGTGACAGCTTTTCTTTGCAATCACAAAATCGATATAAAGAGGCACTTGCGAAAGGCTATTTTGATATCGAGATGACCAGCGTGACAGTAGAGACCCGGAAGGGACCAGTTGTTGTTAATAAAGACGAGCACCCAAAGCCTGATGTGGGCTTAGATAAAATTAATGCTATGAAAGCATTGTTTAAAAAAGATGGACTGGTTACCGCGGCAACAGCATCGGGAATTGTTGATGGCGCAGCATGCTCGTTATTGATGTCTGAATCCAAAGCAAAAGCCTTAGGTCAAAAACCTTTAGCGCGTATCGTTTCATTTGCTTCTGTAGGATGTGACCCTACGATTATGGGAATTGGACCGGCTGCGGCCTCAAGAAAAGCTCTTGAGTTGGCGGGATTGAAGATGGAACAAATGGATATAGTTGAAGTAAACGAAGCTTTTGCCGCTCAATTTTTAGCAGTTCAAAAAGAATTGAAGCTAGATTCTGCAAAAACCAATGTGAATGGTGGCGCAATTGCGGTTGGGCACCCACTTGGGGCTTCTGGAACTCGTATCATGAATCACTTGGTCTACGAACTTCATCGTCGAAATGCAAAGTACGCTTTGGGCTCGGCTTGTATTGGTGGTGGCCAAGGCATTGCCGTTATTATTGAAAGAGTTTAACTCATGGATGTGAATTTTCAGCTTAAAGAAAGAACGGCTCTGATTACGGGGCCGTTTTCGACCTCGATGCAAAAAATAGTGATGGATCTTTGTGCGTTGGGGGCGGATTGCTTTTTGGTAGTGCCTGACGATTCCATTGCTAAAAAGTTTTGTCAAAGTGTGAATGATCTTCGTGAGGTCAATCGCAAACAAGGGCGAGCTGCAGCTATTAAGAACGAATTAAAAAGCGATGACAATATTAAGGATGCAATTGGCGAGGCTGTAAAGTCCTTTGGTAGTGTCGATTTATACATCGATATGACCGTTTTCAATCGTGCTAACGAATTTAAAATCGGAGAGCCATTGGCTCATCTTGATTCTGATCTGCAGCTAGGATTGCGGGTCCCTATTCTTTTAAGTCACGGGGTCTTGAACTTCTTTAAGTCTCGGCAGCGGGGGCGTATTCTATTTGTTATGAACGAAATAAATCTGGATCCAATAGAGTCCGCAACGCGTGGGGCGTTGATTGCTTTTGCTAAGACATTATCTAAGCAAGCATCCGAGTATAATGTGACTGTTAATGCGATCAGCCTGGGGCTGACCGAAGAATGGATTTTGAAGCAGTATCCACAGGCTGGCTCGATCAAGGAAGCCGTGACATTAATGCGGGAAAAAGATTCTTCTTTAAAAATCACCGAGCCTGATAAAATCGCTTCAACGGTGACCTGGTTGATGGGGCAATATGGAAGTACCGTAACAGGACAGTTTATTTCCTTAAAATAGCATGATCCTAAAATGAGACGCGAAAATGCCTTTGACTTAATACTGGTCAAGGGCATTTTCATTTAGACTGGAATGAGTTCGTGTCGGCGCCTTTTTTGTGGAGTATAAATGGACCCAAAAGATGCTAAAGATGATATCTTAAGTTTGCAGCAGCAGCTGGAAGTAGCCCTCCAAAAAAATCGAGAGCTTGAAGATCTTTTGGATCTTAAGCTTAAAGAAGTCTGTGATTTAAATGAATCGCTGGAGTCAGCTGTGGTTGAGCGTACTCGAGAGCTGTCTTCTGCTTTAGCTAAATCAAAAATTTTGGCTCAGGCAAAAAATCAATTTCTAGCTAACATGAGTCACGAACTAAGAACGCCGTTAAATGCAATTATCGGATTTGCAAAAGTTATTCAGTCAAAAACATCAGATCCAGCTGTTGATTATTCGGTTTTGAAAATCGAACAAGCTGGTCTTCGTTTATTAGACCATGTTGAACGGATATTTGAGTTTTCGAATTTGGATACAAGTTCGTATCAAGTTCAAAATCGTTCTTTTTTAGTTGGTGATTTGATCGAGCAATTTAAAAAACAATTTGGTGTTAAAAGCCGTCAGAAAAATTTGGATCTCAAGTTCAAGGTATCAGAAGAGCTGCCTAAAGAGTTATTCGGCGATGACAAAGCCCTTATTAAGATTGCAGATATTCTAATTGATAATGCAATTAGGTATACCGATCAGGGGGCTGTGCTTGTTCAAATTGGCAAGGAAACCAGTCCGCTAAATGGTGTTGATGTATTTACTTTAGCGGTGACTGATACGGGATCGGGCATCAGTGAAGATCAAATGGTTGATATATTTGCTCCATTTTCGCAGGCTGATAATAGTGACAATCGTAAGCATGGTGGGGTGGGCTTAGGCTTGACCTTGGCCAGTCGATTAGCGCAGGCGTTGGGCGCGGAAATTCGCGTAGAGAGTTCTTTAGGACAAGGAAGTACATTTAAAATCTGGTACCCTTTAAATGCCTCTGATGGACCTATTCTTAATCGGCCAGATGTTGATCCGGTAGAAAAAATTAAAGAGTACTCTCCGCGCTTAAAGGTTTTGACGGTGGATGATGACGATACGAACAATCTGTTGATGAAGGCGATCCTATCTTCACTTGGGATTGATACATTGATCGCTAAAGATGGTCAGCAGGCTTTACAAGTCATCAAAGATCATCCAGACATCAATCTAGTTCTTATGGATTGTCAGATGCCGGTCATGGATGGAGTTGAGGCCACTCGACAACTGCGCGCAATGGGTAATTCTGCCACGATCATCGCGGTGACAGCAAATGGTCAACCGGACAATAAGCAAAGCTGTTTCAATGTCGGCATGAATGGATTTGTTGTTAAACCTATATCACAGCAGAAGATCGCGGAGGCAGTTGTTGATACACTGTGGTTCGTGGCTGATGTGGCTTAAAGAAAAAGCGGCCCGAGGGCCGCTTTTATTATTGTTGTCTTACTGTATATTCGCCGTTTTCATCTGTCCAAAGTCTTAAGTCAAAACCTTGATTAGAAATGACATTTTGAGTGTACATCAAAGATTCATAGAGTGCTTCTTGTTCGAAGCGGCCAAAACGGTGGGTAATGGTCGGGCCATTCTTTGAACTTAGGCTAAATTCAAAACTCACCAATCTTCCAATGTTGTCCTGAGGAAGAAGAGAAATTAGGAAGCCTAAGCCCTTAGTTTGCCATACAGGAATCTTTTTAAGATTTGTAAAGCTGTTCAAGCGAATATTTGTATCTAGCAAAGGATTCGTTGAATTGAAAAGTTCTTTGCCGATTTCTTTGTAGTCTTCCTCGTAGTTCTTAAAGCCATTACGTGCTTCTGGATCCCATTGCGGTGGTTCATTTTTAACTCCACCGTTGAAACCACCCGTGCGATTGACGTACTTCTTAAATAGGTCGGTATATGCTGATGGAGCCATTCTGGGAAGAGCTGCTACTGCATCTGGATGGAAGAATGTCGTAATTCTATAAGCACTGTTGATGTAGTCGCCGTCTCTGAAGTTATAAGGACTCCAGTCAATTTTATTATACTCGGAAGCTGGAATTAAACGAGCAAGCTCTAATTTAATGTCCTTAAGGTCACCTTTATCTAGTTCTTTTTCTTTACGAACTTTATCATTAGAAAACGCTACGAATCTTGTTGCTTTGAAGTTGTCATCAGCGGTGAAGAGCAAGCTTGAAGTATTAACCTCTTCCGTTCCCCAAAGGCCAAAAAGGGCTTTGGTTTTTGTTCTATTTGAGGTCGTTTCAAGGATATACTTCTGGGCAACGTTCGTTCGGTCAAAACTGGTTACATGTGACACGGCCGACGCTGTTCCGCTTTGAAATTTTAGAAGATTAATTCCTAATTTAATTCCCGAGTGGCTATTCGTGGAACGGTTGGTTCCCTTAAATAGACGATTAATACGGCGCTGGCTTGGTAGTTGACCATGATCTTGTTCAGAGATTTCTTCAACCGCTGAAAGGTCTGTTAATACACGTTCAGCCATTTTGTCCACAGATCGGAATGGATTTGAAGCATCAAGATCTTTGAATTGAACTTTACGGCTCATCATATCGTCATAGGCATGGGCTGCTTGAGGATTGTTCAGGTCAAAAACATAATCCAACATAAAGAGATTATTTTTTGAGTTTCCAAGTCCTAATTGTATAGGGCTTAGATCGACAATTTTATCAATTTTATTTTCTAGATAGTTAAACCCGATGATATCCAGGTCCAAGCCGTATTTAACTTCGGCATCGGCCCCGGCGCCTTTTGAATTTAAAGAAATTAATTTCACACGAATTTTGTTATTGGGCATTCTGAATAGATGAACTAAGAATTTACCAGAAACGAACGCGTGGGTCGAAGCACCAAGTTCAAAACCATTTTGAATTGAACTTCCGTTGAGGCTTAAGACGAAGTTTAAGTTGGCTTGCAGCCCAACAAAGTCACCTGGATTTAAATTTCTGATTGCGCGCTCTGCCGTTAAGGGGATGTGTTTCATGAAGTAAGGTACGGCAACTAAAGAATCCCGCTGCGACTTAAACTGTCGAGCAAAAATAACTTCTGTGCCGCGACTGATATCAAATCCAATTGGCATGTCTAGGCCGTCGATAAGATCTCCAGGTCTAAGATCTGCATTTATCGAGTACTTATCGATACGAGTATAGTAACCATCCACATAAGAAGGTTCTGATTCCGCTTTGTACTTAACGGCGATTCCAAGACCCTCAAAAAGTTCAAGATCCAAGATTTTTAAACTTGCCCCAATTTCTTGTTTTGCGACTTCTTTGCGAATGCGCTCTTCAAGTTTTGCTGGCTTGAAAAAATCCCAGCTGGCTTGTGCTGGAGCCGAGATCATTTGGAAAAGGCCGAGGCCAATCACTAGGTATTTATTATAATTTTTCATAGTCTATCCTTTATTAGAGCGAATGCACTTGTAGCAGAGGATAAACAAAAATAACAACGCCTTTGGTTGACACAACCGCTTCGGTTTTGTCAAACCAGCTGGCTATTTCCAAAATGTAAGGGACTTAAATGCTATTTTTCCGGGGCTTTACTTTCGGGTTTTAAAGAAAATTCATAGGGAAATTCAACACAGGATTCGGAGCTTGAGACAGCAATAGTTGGCTCACTGCCCTTGGGGGAATGAGAGGGACGAGACCTCATCGAGAGCATTTTTTCACAGGTAGAATTAATTTCGTAGAAGCACTCGAAGTGGACGGGCGAGTTGGATATGCACCAAGCGGACTTGCCTAAAATGTGAGCGTGGCCATGACGGACAGCCACACTCACTAAAAAAATAAGGCAGAGTGCGAAAAACTTCATATTAAAGGCGGCGTTCCGAAATTAACTGTTCCGCTTCTTTGTATTTTTCGGGAGCAACATAGATACGATCGATGATGCGGGCGCCTTCATAGCGCTTGAAAATTTCGGTCGATTGCCCGATGGGGGCAGGTTTATCGTGATGATCGTATTGATCAACTACATATATTTGAAGGGCTTTTTCTTCAGGCGATACCGCATGATATTTCGAAAGGCGGGCTTTAGACGAGGCCCAAATAACATCAAAGCCTTCAGCTTCAAGAGCATTTTTTATCACTTCCGGGCGGCTGCTTTCATTCGTCGAGTGTAGTTCGGTCAATACTTTAAAAGGTCTGCGGGCCGCGATTCGTGTGGCCCAAGGATTTCCCGCGCTAGCAAGATGCTCGTGCAGTTTGTAGTCGTTGTATTTGATATACTCGTTCAAAGTCGAAGGTAGGACAAAAGTGCAATCAGGTGACGTAAGGTATCGAGTCAGCATCTCTTCGTAAATGATACTTTTGTGATGGCAGTATACCATTAAGTGCATGTGATGCCGAGAAATCAAAAAGTCATCGAAGCTATAGAGAGCCCGTCTATTTAGCGCCAAGTAAACTTTATCCTCGACCCTGTGGAAGGTCATGTTTTGCATCAACCAATGCGAGTCAATCTTTCCATAGTTAGTACCGCAGAAGTAAGAGTCGCGTTCTAGATAATCCATTCGATCGACGTCTAATTCAGATGAAACTAATTGGCTCAGGATCGGTCTAAAGTCACAGCCGTTGTCGACGAAGAAATCATCAGGGCAGTGCAAAGCTTTATCAATAAGACAAGCGACATGCACTGGAGAGATGTCCGAGTAGTTCTTTTTAATTTGATTTGCGATTTCGGATTCGGTCACAAATTTAATTGTAAAGTCTTCGTGATTGGCTCTGCGGTTTTTATTCATGACTGCATGGGCGGCGTTACCCATCTTTTCCTGGTCCGCGTAAATTTTTACATCAAGCTCGGACAGCATAGGCATGACAGTTTCAGTTGTATGGGACAAGGGCCCGTGCCCTACATCATGTAAAAGAGCAGCAAGGCGAACTACATTTCTGAATCGCTGTTTTACTGACGGTTTTGAAAATGGATAGACTCGGAAAATATTATCAAATACTTGTCCCACAAGGTGACCGACGCCGACTGAATGCAGATAGCGATTGTGAGTTGCTCCTGGAAAGCTAAACTCGGCAAAGCCAAGTTGCTTGATAGCTCGGAGTCTTTGGTACTCGGCGGTGTCTAAAATGGCAGTCTCTGCATCTGAGTAGTAAATGGATCCGTGTACGGGGTCTCTGATTTCCATGGACAGCTCCTATCGTCACCTGTAGCAATTTCTTGGCTATTATCTATCGCGCTCATTCCCTCGTGCAAAGGGTTTTTAATGAGGACTCGTTAGTTTTAACCCCACAATTGAAACAACGAGTAAAACCATGAAAAAGATACGAGCAAGATTGTATGGCTCATTGAGTAAGAAAATGCCTAAAATGCCTGCGCCAGCGGCTCCGATGCCAACCCAAACGGCGTAGGCTGTGCCAATTGGAAGAGTCTCGGCCGCTTTTCCAAGTAGATACATACTAATGATCATCGAGAATATCGTGAAGAACGTGGGAACTGGTTTGGTGAATCCTTGAGTGAATTTAAGGCCTACGGCCCATCCCACTTCGAGTAAACCGGCGATGAATAACGTGATCCATGCATTCATTGTACTGCTCCTGTATTTTTATCTTCTGTTGTCGACGTTTTTTCTTCGACCAAAGTAGTGTCTTAAACAAAATTTACAGGACTTTCGTTCTGAAATCATCATCTCAATCGGGGCCCTTAGTCTAGAAATGCAAAAAAATGAGACGTATCACTTTAGGAATTTCTAATTGCTCCGATCAGTTAGGCAAGAAAGTAAATCACCCACGCACCATGACGGTGCACCGGTCTCAAAGGATTGAACCGGTTAAGTCTTCAAGGAGGAGGAGTTATGGGGTTAAGAATTAATACAAATACAGCGTCGCTAAATGCACAGCGTGTATTGTGGGGCACAAAGTCTGGCCTAGATAAGTCGATGGAAAAGTTGGCTTCGGGCTATAGAATTAACAGAGCGGGTGATGATGCCGCAGGTCTAGCGATCTCTGAGAACTTAAAAGCTCAGGTTCGAGGTCTGAAGCAAGCCTCTCGTAACGCTCAAGATGGTATCTCTCTTGTACAGGTGGCGGAAGGTGCGATGAACGAAGTTTCATCAGTCTTGATTCGTCTTCGCGAACTAGCAGTACAAGCAGCTTCTGATACGATCGGACCTGTTGAAAGACAATTTCTAAACGTAGAATATGATCAGTTGGTGTCTGAAGTAGACCGTATCGCCGAAGGGACAGAGTTCAACGGAACTCAGCTTCTAGCGGGTGTCGGATCGATCTTGGACTTCCAAGTTGGTACTCGAAATAATCCTGAAATCGACCGTATCTCTTTTGATGCTTCAAAAGCAGATGCAAACTCAGCAGCTCTTGGTGTGAACTTAACATCGGTGGCAGATAAAGCTTCAGCGCAGAATGCTCTGGCAGCGATTGACACCGCGATCGTGAGTGTCTCTGCAATGCGAGCTGACTTCGGTGCGATTCAGAACCGTCTACAGTCCACGATGAATAACATTCAAGTGTCTGTAGAGAATATGTCCGCTGCGAACTCTCGAATCCGAGACGTAGACATCGCAGAAGAGACTTCTGAAATGACTCGTAATAATATCTTGTTGCAAGCGGGCACCTCAGTCCTTGCACAAGCGAACCAGCACGCCAACACAGCACTTGGACTTTTGAATAAGTCTTTCAGTTAATACTAAATCGGTGAGCTCTGCGGCACCCCCATGGGGCTCACGATAGTACGACTCTTTAAGTAGAGTCATCTGATAGACTTGGTTTGTGATCATCAATTATTTTTCATGATCACCCTCAGACAAGCCAAAGCTCTGTACAACAACTTTTGTTGGTAGGCTGTAATATCCAAAATCTGTTTCCTGCGACTGGGGGGTCACTTTGTGATCCCCTTTTTTTTAAAGATTGTTTTCTTTATTTGATTGGCAATGCGATGTGCGTGAACGCTTTATTCATGCGGGTTTCGTGGTGATGAGTTAAAGAAAATTGACAAGAACTAGACTTAAAAAGTTTGGAAAATTGTCGAAAAGTTAAACAGAAAAACAAAAACAATAGGAGCGCAAGGATGTGCTTCCTGGCCAAAATGGAAGGCCAGTATTTTTCAAGGAGGAAGACGGATGACACAAGGAGGATAAGATGGGACTTAGAATTACAACAAATTTGGCTTCATTGAATGCACAAAGATCACTAAGTGGTAGTACCAATGCAATGAACCGTTCGATGGCGCGCTTGTCTTCTGGACAGCGAATCAATCAAGCAGCAGATGATGCGGCAGGATTGGCAATCAGCGAAAATTTGAAGGGTCAAATCCGTGGTCTTCGTCAGGCAAACCGCAACGCGAATGACGGTATCTCGTTGGTTCAAGTGGCGGAGGGCAGTTTGAATGAAGTTTCTAATATGCTAATCAGATTAAGAGAATTGGGCGTTCAGTCTTCTTCAGATACTATCGGTGAAACTGAAAGACAGTTCTTGGATGTAGAATACCAACAGTTGAAATCAGAGATTCAACGTGTAACGGACTCTACGAATTTTAACGGTTACGAACTGTTAAACGGAACGGGTGGGATGATCGACATTCAAGTCGGTGTGAACAACGATGCGTTCCGTGATCGAATCAGCTTTGATGCTGGTGCTGCCAATGCGAATTTGGAAGCTCTAGGGTTAACGGCGGAAACGGTGGGAACTAAAGAAGGTGCCCAAAACAGTTTGGCGGTGATTGATCAGGCTTTGACTCAGGTAAACTCGATTCGAGCAAACTTTGGTGCGCTTCAGAATCGTTTGAACTCGACATCGAACAACCTGGCGATCTCTGAGGAGAACTTGTCAGCAGCGAACTCACGTATCCGTGACACGGACGTAGCCGCTGAAACTGCAGAAATGACGCGAAACAACATCTTGTTGCAAGCCGGTGTTTCTGTCTTAGGACAAGCAAATAACCAATCACAATTAGCCCTAAAACTCCTCGGCTAATAAAAAGGGGTCAGGTGTTTTTTTCTAACTGGCCCGCGTTAAGTCAATAATAAGTCAGGCACTCTATGTAAACTAGAGTGCCTTTCTTCTTTTTTGCGCACCCCAGTTAGAAAAAAACACCTGACCCCATTTGGGTTACAACTAGAATAACTAACCTAAAAATGATGGAAGGGGCTTGGAGGCCTAGGTCCTGTCGGTGTATACTATGTAAGCAAAAAGAAGGCAGGATGCTATGAACAATGAACAAGTACTCAATCAAGAAACCGATCAAAGAAAAGAGACAAAAAGAGTCAAAAGAAACCGTCGCCGAAGATTGGCAGCATGGTAGAAAAAAGCCCCAGTGATCCTGGGGCTTTTTTTATTTCTTGGATATGCTGTCGATGGCTTGGTCTACCTCCAGATGAAGATCTGAAGCGATCAAAGCATCCAGAGTTTGTTCGGCAGCCTCGATCATCTCGCCTAGCGCTTGAGTTTTTTCGTAACAGAGCTTGTTGGTCGATCGATCTTTGTCGCACAGCTTAGTTAGATTTTTATATGAAGACATGATCTGCGCGAGCATTTTGCGTTCACGCATTCGCAGAACCGAGCAAATCACTTTAATAAGGTCGGGGTTTGATTGGTAAAGAATACGTCTTGAACCTTTTCCAACCACCTGAACCACATCGTATTTCAATAAATCGTGAATGGCCAAAGAGATAAGAGCTTTCGAAACGTTTAAACGTTTTCCTAAAGTCGTCGCATCGATGGGCTCGTCCGCTAAAAAAATATGTGTCCAAATCTGCCCGTGGATTTTTTTAAAACCCCAGTACTCAATAAAACTTCCAATTTGATCGGAAAGTTCCTGCATTTCGGGCGGAACTTTCGTTATATGACGGTTCGGCATAGGTTTAAGCTAGCATAAACCTTCCTGAAAAGAAATAGCTTGCTTAGTTGAGGGCTGAAAGAATGGCTTTCCACAAGCCAGGGCTCAGGATTTCCGAGCCAATCATCATCACGGGTTTGCCATCGGACAGTTTTTCTTTTGAAACCTCTGAAGGCAGATATCCAGTCCCGCCATAAGACATAAGGTAATCTTTGCGTATCGACAGCGAGTTCGAAATTAAGACATGCTCAAAGGGGGTTAGAGTCTTTTTGCCGTGGAGTTTGCCGAACTCCCAAGTCGAATAAACGCCGGTGTTCTTTTGCGATTGAATTCTTTCAAGAGTCTGAAATCCAATTTCTTGATAATATTTGAACTTCTGCTTGCCGGGAATTTTTGAGGTAAATACCAGATCTAAATCGCCCGAGAAAAAATGCGCCTCGAGCTCATTAAGATCAAAAATATCTAAGCTGATTTGTTGAACACCCAACTCTTTGAAGCAGGTTTGACTGACTTGAAGAGCCTGACGAGCCATTCCCTCGAGTGTTCCGATTCGCAGTTCGGTTATCATCTCTTTGTTAGTAATCGCCATAAGCTCTGCCTCGAGTCTTCGAGTCATCGCTTCGAATGATTTAGCAAGTTCAAACGCCACCGGCGTCCATCCAGATTTTCTTTTTGCGGAACGATCTAAAACAACAATAGCAAGTTCGTCTTCGATCTTTGCGATAATCCGAGACAGTTGCGGCTGACTAAGCCCAATATTGGCCGCAGCCCCCGAGAGGTTTTTATAATGAATGGCTTTAGCTAAAACGCTGAGCTCGTGAAATAAATGCTGCATTTAAAAACCCCTAGCTTTTCTTGATATAGTTTATGAAAGCGATAACACCCAATCCCATTGCCAGCAGGTATCCGACGAAAGAAAGGGCAGGCATGCCGTAGACATGATTTTCAGATGGCTGGGTGAAAATGATCGCAGAACTTAAAATCAAAGAGCCTATGATCAGACCTAAAAATAATAGATTGAAAGAAGACTCTAAGGACTTTTTAAGATCCTGAACGTCGGTGAGTCGAATGTTAATAGCATGTTCAGGGCTGTTGAGCTTGCGCAGTAGGAAGTGCAATTGACGAGGAAGAGCATTAATAAAATTTTTGCTTTCTCGGGCCATCATTGAAAACTCACTGGCCATTTTTTCGGGATCATATTGGTTTTTAACAATCTCTTCGGCCAGTTCAATTGAGTAGGCCAAAAAATCAAAGTCTGACTTGATCCTGCGCCCTATGCTTTCAATGCAAACTAAGGACTTAAAGAACATCATAAGCTCGGTAGGAAGCGTCAGATGATGCTTCACTGCTAAGGATGATGACTTCATCAACAGCTTACCTAAGTTGACTTCTTTTAGTGTCAGTCCGTAATAGGGGGCAATCAGTTCGCGCAGCTCTTTTGCAAACTGATCTATTTTTACTTTATCGGTGAATGGAGCCATATCAACGTATTCGTATGCTAGGCGTTCATAGTCTTCTTTGGCTAATGCAAGTAACATATTGGCCACAGCAGTCTGAGTTTTTTTATTCATACGCCCGACAACGCCGAAATCAATCAGACCAATTTGGTTGTGAGGTAGAACGAAGAAGTTACCAGCATGAAGATCGCCATGGAAAAAACCATCGGCAAAAACCATTTTTAAATAAGTTCGTAAGCCTGTGCGGATAATTTGTTCGGGGTCGGTGCCATCGATCAACAGAGAGTTCGGATTGCTTAAGGGAAGGCCTTGCAGAGCCTCCATGGTTAAAACTCTCTCGGTGACAAGATCCATGTAAACGTAAGGAACCTTAACATGCGCTTCATTTTGAAAATTCTGTTTAAAGCGACGAATGTTATTGGCTTCTACAACGAAATTAGTTTCGAGTTCTAGGGTTTTAAAGTATTCATTCACGATACCCTTAGGGTTGAAGGGGCGTGTTTCGGGTACATACGCTTCTAGCAGTTCGGCCAAGAAATAAAGAACATTAAGGTCATCATTTATTTTTTCAATAAGGCCGGGTCTTTGCACTTTGATAACAACTTCGTCCCCCGAGTTTAATCGCGCTTTATGAACTTGAGCAATGCTGGCAGAGCCCAATGGGGTCGGATCAATAAATGAAAATCGAGAGTAAAGTGACTGACCAAATTCCTCTTTTAGGACGGACTCGATAATATCGAATGGCAGAGGCTGAGCTTGATCGTGCAGCTTTTCAAATTCTTCGACATAATCTGCGGGGATTAAATCTGGTCTAGTTGCAAGTAGCTGTCCCAGCTTTACAAATGTGGGCCCAAGTTCCTCGAAGGACATTCGAATACGCTCTGGAATAGAATGTTTTTCAATGTCGACATCGGCCTTCAGGCGATCGATGATGAATTGGCCAAGCTTAACTCGTTCTGCTAGGTTGTGAAAGCCATGGCGGGCGAATACGCCGACGATGGTTCTTAGTCTTCCGGCATTCTTTAAAGTTTTACCTATCTGGGTCCCAGCTTGAATTGGTGTCACGATCTATCCTCGACTAATAATTTTCGCGACATCTTTTTATCGACGTCGCTTTTTCATCGCTTTTTTGCCAAATTGAGAAGGCGTGGATGGCTTCTTCCCATCTTTTTTTGCACCACTTCTTTTTTGGTCGCGCTTGTCCTTCTCGAAGTTCTTCTTTCGTTCTTCATTACGATCGGCACGCTTTGTTTTCTTCGAAATCGGATGATCAACGACTTCCTCGTTGACGTATCTGTTTCGTGAAGTCATCGCATGTTGTAGCTTGCGGCTTAAAGCAGGCTTTTCACTTAGTTGTTTTTGAACTTTTGCAAATTCGTCAGGTCCAAGAATCATTTTTAAAACTTCAAGATTTGGTCCGTCTTCCTTGCGGGCCGAGGCCTCATTATTGGAGTCAGGCTTTACGCTGCGACGATCCTGGTTGAAGTCGTTGTCCTCTTGATTATCTAAGGCGGGGCGATGTTTGGCCCCTTGCATTTTTTTGTAATGAGCGCCTTGAGCATCACTTTTTTGCGGCATGCTGGTTGGGGTTCGCTGTCTAAAGTGATTCGGCCCCTTTTTATCTCGTAGTTTTTGCAGGTAGTTGTTGGCCTTAACTTCGTAAATGGAAGGCCCATCATCTTGTTCTTCATCCTCGAAATCATCATTTTTACGACGACTTGGTGTAGTGCTTTTCTTTGGTCCTTCCGATTTTTTAAATGAAAGCTTTGAACTTCTATTTCCACGTTCTTCAAATTTTTCTTTTTTATCAGATGCTGTCCATCCTTCTGGCACAAAATTAATTTGTCCTAAGTCATGGTCGGCGCTTGCGACTTTAATGCGCATCGGATCGCCGATAGTAAATCGGACTCCGCTGCGTTTGCCAAAAAGTGCGAGGTTCTCTTCATCGAACTCGAGTTTTTCTTTTGAAAGATCATCAAGGCGAATTAAACCATCGACATCAAATTCCCTAAGAAGAACGAAAACACCAAATTTGGTCACACTACTGATGATGCCATCAAATTCATCACCGACGTGTTTTTCCATGAAACGAGCTTTTTTAATTGAATGAATTTGTCTTTCAGACTTAGCCGCTCGTTGCTCACAGGCTGATAAATAGGTGCCCGCTGTTAATAGGTCATCTTCAGACATCAGTTGGTAACCTTTGACTCCGACAAGGCATTTTAATAATCGATGCACAATAAGATCAGGATAGCGACGAATTGGCGATGTGAAGTGCGTGTAGAATTCAAAGCCAAGACCAAAGTGGCCAGCATTTTCCATGTGGTATTTTGCTTGGCTCATGGATCTTAAGGTCAAAATGTGTAGGATCTGAGCTTGAGGCTTCCCATCAAATTCGTGGAGTGCCTTGGTGATTCTTTTTTGCAAAATACCACCCTCAAGTTTAGATTTTCCACCAAAGTTGGCTATGTAACGCTCTAACGTTCGGAGGGCCTGTTCATTCGGCGGTTCGTGGATACGATACATCGCCGGGATCTCTTTTTTATGAAAGTGAGTCGCTACAGCGACGTTTGCGGCCAACATCATCTCTTCAATAAGTCTGTGCGCGAATAAACGCTCAGAACGAATGATATCGACAGGGACTCCAGCGCCATCAATAACAAGTTCAGTTTCGGGGATTTCTAGATCCATCGAACCTTCTTTGAATCTTCGGACCATTAATATTTTAGCAAGGTCGCGAAGGCGCAAAATTCCATCAGCGACATGCTGAAACTTATCGATCTTTTGGCCATCAATGATCTCTTGGGCTTCTCCGTACGTCACGCGCGCTTTAGATTCCATGACAGCTTCGTAAAACTCGGAATCCACCATTTCGCCTGTGAAATCAAATTGCATTTCGGCGACCATACAAAGGCGAGGGACATGAGGGTTTAAAGAGCAAAGACCATTTGATAAAATTTCCGGAAGCATTGGTACGACAAAATTGGGGAAGTAGACCGAGGTCCCACGCTCGTAAGCATCTTTATCGATGGCAGTACCAACTTTCACGTAATGGCTAACGTCGGCAATGGCTACGAAAAGCTTAAATCCAGCGTCATTCATTTCGCAGTAGACGGCGTCATCAAAGTCCTTGGCGGTGGCGCCGTCGATAGTAATGAGGTCTAGGTGGCGAATATCTTTGCGACCGGCAAAATCTTTTTCAGTTGGATTTTCTTGAAATTGCTTAGCTTCTTCTAAACAGCTTTTACTGAAAGCCTGGGGAATGTTTTGCCCCATGATAACTCTGCGAATATCGTTCATTGGGTCCATCGAGTCTCCGATGACCTCTACGATTTTGCCTTTAAAACCACCTTTTTCACCTGGATAGCTAAGAATATCGGCAGCAACAAGTTCCTTGTCTTTGGCTTCAAGGCTAAACTCTATCGGAATGCGGAGGTCGTCACCCCAGCCTTTGCCTTCATCGCGAATAAGTCCAAAGTATTCATTTATTTTGTAGAATCGTCCCACAACGCGTTTGAGGCCGCGATCTAAGACCTCTATAATATCGCCGCTAAATCGCTCTCCACCTCGTTCCGGATAGACTTCGACGCTGACTCGGTCGTTAGTCATAACAGATTGCATAGAGTTTCGGGGAATGTAGACATCTGGGTGTTCTGCATTGTCAGGAATGAAGAAGCCGAAGCCATCTGGATGTCGTTTAATGATGCCGTGAAGAATTTTATGCTTAGCCATGCGCAAATGTTAGCATGTAAATCTAGCGACTGGGTACGGAAAATCTGAATAATAAAAAAGGGGCAATCGCAATGGATTGCCCCTTTGGGGTAACAAATTTAACTCAAAACTAGATTAGAAGTGAGCTACTGCACCGATAGTGAATGAAGAAGCAGATTTCTGAGCTTTTGCATCTTTATCAGTGTAAACTTTGTCTTTACCTTGATCCATGCGGTATTCAGCGTAAAGTTTCATGTTGTCGTTAACTGCGAATTTGTCGCCAAGAACAACAGAAGAAACTTCTTTAGTGTTTTGAGTTGTAAGGAACTTAGCTCCGTACATCATTTCATAACGTAGGCCAAGGTTGTGTTTACCCATGCCGTATGTGAAGCGAGCACCAGTTACTTGACCGAACTCTGTCTTAGCGCTTCCAACTTTTTTAGTTGTACCGTCGAAAGTCAAAGCAAACTTCATGTTGTCAAGACCGTAAGAAGCCCACAAAGAAGAAGTTGTAAGCGCTTCTTTGTTAGCATCAGTACCGTTTACGTGACCAGCAAACCAAGTTACGCCAGCAACTGAACCAGTTGCAGAAATTTCAGTCGCTTTGTTTGATGGAGCTTTGTCATACATAGAACCATCTTTAGATGCGTTGTTGTATGAAGAAACAGTTACAGTTGCGATATCAGAAGTGTATTTGGCTCTAACACCTTCGTAGAAACCAGGAACTACGTTGTTGTAAGCTAAAGAGTAAGTGTATTGAGCATTTGCATTTCTATCAATTGCTTCGTAACCAAGAGTAGTTAGCATGCGACCGAAAGAAAGCGAAAGATTTGGCATTACTTTGTATCCAACTTCCAAAGAGTCGAATTGAGCTGCGTATGATTTTACGCCATTGCCAGTTGCTGCAACTGTATCAGCATCAACTTTACGTCCAGTAAAGCGGCCGTTGAAGAATACATCGCCATCTTTAGAGAAAGTTAAAGTTGTGTCGCGAAGAGCGTAAGCTTCGTTTTCAGCACCGTTGATGAAACCAGTGTTGTTTTGTCCTGCACCTGCAGAAAGGCTTTGATAATCAAATGCCACTTCACCATTAACAGTTGCGCCACCAATTTCAACAGCTTGAGCTGAAAGTCCAGCTGATAGAACTGCTGCTGCTACAAAAATATTTTTCATGTTGTACCTCTTTCGTTGTTTAACATGGTGTTTGTATTGAGTTAATGTCGCCACTTTTTTTGGTCGGGGGCAAGAGAAGTCTTATGCGTTCCGTGTAATTTTTAAGATCAAAGTCTAGAATCTTTGTGTTTGAGCATTATAAATGGTGGTTTGTGTATCATAAGCATTTGTTTTAACGCTTGGCGAAACCCAGTGTTGACGAAATTAGGTTTTGAACTCTAGCATTGAGACGTTAGTCAAGGTTTGACAATTATTAACTAAAACTAGGATTCGTTCCCAGTTTTTAACGAAAGGATTCGAAATGAAAAAAGCATTAGCATTCGCAGTTGCGACTCTTGCTACAACTTCAGCTTTTGCAGCTGGAAAATTGATCGTGCGTTCTGACTATGTCAATACGCCAAACTACAAAGACACTACTGGTGCAAATATCGGTGGTACTTCTTTGTTACTTCCACAAGTTTCAAGAATCAATGCAGACACTAAAGTAGGTGATGCAACTGTTGAAGCTCACTTCAACTTGCGTTCATTTGTTTTGGCAACTGAACACGATAAAGATGCTAACAAAGTAATGACAGTTGATAAGTTTGTTGAACGTTTATTTATCTCTAAGCCTTTGGGCGATTTCACTGTAGCGGTTGGTAAACTTTACCTAAATGTGGGTGGTTTCGAAAGAGACCTAGCAGTTGAAGGTGACACTTACCTAACTTCATTGGCTAACAACGGAGCTGGTGGTCGTGCAACTGGTGCTACTTTGACCGGCACAGTTGGTACAGTTGCAATGCCTGAAAATGCATCTGCAGTTGGTGTGGCTTACGGAATGGGTGATCATAAAGTTGAAGTTCAAGTTTCTAACCAAACTAACGCAGGAACTTTGAACGTAGACGTTGGTCAAACTAATTTCTATGCTCCAACTAACCGCCGTCATACTATCGGTGCTTTGGTTGGTGGTTCATTCATGGATAAGACTTTGGCTTACCAAGTTGGTTACACTTCAGGTGCAGCTGACAGACTTGCTGGTGCTGCTGCAGCATTCACTGGTATCGAAGAAAAATTCATGAACCTTGGCGTTCGTTACACTGGCGTTGCTAACCTTCGTCTAGATGTTGAGCACATCAACAACTGGTCTAAGTCAAAAGCTTCTGGTGCAAAAGCAGACTCTACTGTTTCTAACGTAGTTGAAGCTCGTTACGGAATGGGTGCTTACACTCCAGTATTCAAATACGAATCATCTGAAAACAAAGTTTCTGAAGATGCTAACAATGCTAGCTCATTCAAGAGAACTGGCATGGCTTTGGCTGTTGAAATGATGCCAAAAGCTGACGATGCATTCCGCTACCATGTAGCTTATGCTTCAGCTAAAGATGACTACGGTTTGAGCACTAAAAAAGATGTTACTTTCAACCAAATCATGGTTGGTATCAAGTACTCTGGCAACCTTTGGTAGTCAGTAGTTGATTTCAAATCGACAAGCCCCTGAGGAATCAGGGGCTTTTTTTATTTAAGAAGCTGATCTTTTATGGCAGGGATTGTGAGCATTCAGTCTTTCCATTTCAATATGCCGCTCATACCTTTGAAGTTCCGAATGGTAAAAAAATGGGCGGGACGACGTGCCTTTTATGACAGATACAATTTTAAGAATTAAGTACTTCATCAAGACCTCCTATCCTGATTATCGGTCCAGGTCGGATAGTTCTCAATACTTCTTGAGATAGTACTAAATAGTGATACCCAGGTATTCTCCCCCTAGGTCTTTCTAAAAATAAAAAGCCACCCTTTCGGGCGGCCTTCACAAACATGAGAAACGTTTAAATCAGAAAATAATTCTTTAGAAGCTTAGCTCTTCATGGACGTGAAGGCCTGGAATCATATTGCGTTCGTCCATTGCCTTAAAGTCCGAAAGCTTCTTGCGAAGTTCAATTTTCAACTGGCGCATTTTATCAAGATCCGTGTCGTAGTCTTGCATTACTGATTCAGCAACTCCGACAGTCTGTCCGATGGCGCTCATCAGGCCGCGAGAATTTTTTGATTCTGCAAGTTCATCCTGCATTTTGTTCATCTCTTTTAGAATATTTTTAACTTGCTCTGTTTCATTGGCTAGCTCTGCAGCAGCAATTTTTCCTTCGGTGATATCCATTTGGATCCAGTCCTCATTTGCCTCTTGTGCCATTGCTTTTACAGTGCCCAAGGCCATGATAACTGCCATTGCTAATAAAACTTTTTTCTTCATATTTGTTCTCCTGTTTGGTTGTTTAAGGGTTCTATTTTATAAATTAAATTTGAATGCGGACGCGGTAAGATCCAAAGGTAATCACTTCATTGTCATCAAAGTACGATTGATCTGATGTGGACACTTTGGCTTTTGCTCGGACGAAAACTTGGAGGTCCTTTTCGATCTTTCCAGTTTGTTTTGATTTTCCTAAGTGTTTAGCGTCCAAGGTAAATCGAACATTTGAAGACGAATTGTTTTTGATTCCAAGTTGACTTGTAGCAAAAACTTCACCGCTATCATCAACTAAAAGAATCTCAAAATCTCGGTACTGCCTTGTTACTTCAATTTCTTCTCCACTAGAAAAAGAAATTGTCTTGTAGGTGCCGATATCTGGTGTCTGATCGATAATCCAGGTGCCCTCGCTGCATGTTACAAGGGAAACCTTTAGTTCTATCTGAAGTTGGTCGTCATTAATATTTTTGTCCTTTAGCTCAATGACCGCGTGCTTACTTCGAACAAGTTGTTGATCATCGCGGACTGATGGGCAATATGAAACGGCTCCATCTAAGGTTTTAAAGACTTGAACTTCGCCTTGAGCGAAAGACGAAAATGCAAATAAAGAAGCGGTTCCATAGATAAATAATGCTTTTAAATAGAAGTGTTTCTTGTTCATTTCCGACTCCTTGTGGTCTTTTACGCCTGTCGCCTAATGTGATCTCTATGCGAAGGGCATACCAGCCTTGAAGATAAGTGTTTTCAATGGGTTTCCCATTCTGAGATGGCTATTGGCTTTGCAGAGAGCGCGAATTCGCGAGCCGAATTTTTGAAGGTGTCTCAAATAGAGACTACCTATTGTGTTCAAATATAAGTTCTTACCCTCTTGAATATAAATTGAATTTAGTTTTTCTTTAAAACATCGAATAGTAATTATATTCGCATTTACGTTTTACATAGAATCGAGGGAGTATGAGAGTTTTCAAGATCATTTTAATTTTTTGTTGTCTTGCAGGCGCTGGATGTTTAAAGCCGAAGACTGAGGCGGCTGATACTGCTGATGGTTCTTCCTCAGAGCTGACAGGGACATGGTCCGAGACTTGTCGTGACGACGGGGGGACTAAGGTTTCGATGTCATGGACCTTCAGTGGAAGTCAAATGACAGCAACGACGACACTATTTGGTTCAAGTGCAAGTTGTAGTTCTTCCGATAGAACCCAAGGGTTTAAAGCTACTGTCACTGTAGAGGTCGGGAGTGCAAACTCATTTATTACCTCTGCAACAAACATTAAGTTTTCCACGACGAAGCTCGAGTACATAGCCTACAGTCAGGCTGTGGCTGATGATCTTAACTCAACTAGTGAGTGCGGTAGGTCTAATTGGACTCCTAACGTATGGACGGATGTTACTGGTACAAGTTGTAACTCCGCCTTATATCAAATTTATAAAATTGAGGGGGGAAATAAGTTTTATCTAGGCGATACGTCAGGTAGCTATGACGGCAGCTCAGAGGCAAATCGACCTCGTCAATTAAACTCTTACTATCTTTCAAAACAATAAGTTCCAGCGTCGTAGTTAAAAAAAAGGACCAATGCTTCCATTGGTCCTTTTTGCTATTTCAGTCATGCAGACTGACGTAGAGGGCTATTAAGTTTTAACGAATAAATCAGGCGACCTCCCATTCCAACATTGGATCACGTCGATTGTGTTCAGCTTTGATTGAAGATCTACGGCGTAGAATCTTTTTCAAGGCCTCTGTTGTCTCGGCGACAACAGCATGGAAATTTGCTCCAGACTTTCTAACTTTAATAACTCCTCTCGTTCTAGTGGGTTTTAAAATTACTTCGCATTCAAAAGAAGGTTTTCGAGCGTCGGTTCGATGTCTATTCGTGTCCACTCTGACCGTCAGGTGGGCATTTGCATCGTATTTGAAGAAGTTTTCAACCGCTCCTTGAGTCTTCTCTAAAAGAAATTCTTCGAGGTTCTCAGTTCGTGTGATGTCTCTGTAGTAGATATTTGTTTTCATTTATCTACCTCCTTCCTGAAACTAGTATCGTCAAAATGATACAATAAAAAAAATATATAATTTAAATAGAATATATAGTTTAATACTAAGTATTAAGGTCGGGTCTATGTACTGAAGGCAAACGAAATTGATAACTTAGCCGCTTTACAGACCTAAGAGTTGAAGGAAATCTGACATGATGAATTACAATCACTTATATTATTTTTACATTACAGCTAAGGTGGGCGGTGTCAGTAAAGGTGCCGAAGCGTTGCGAATTTCTCAACCCTCGTTGAGTGCGCAATTGAAAACGTTCGAGCGTAGTTTAAATTCATCACTATTTAAAAAATCGGGTCGCAGAATGGTTCTTACCGAGCAAGGACAACGGTTGTTCACTTATGCGACCCGGATGTTTGATATTGCTCAAAGTTTAGAAAGCTCTTTAGGTAAAAGTGAAAAATCAGACGTGCAAAGAATTCGCATCGGAGTGAGTTCGCAAGTGGACAGTCCGTTTATGGCGGATCTGCTAAGTCCACTCTTGCGAGATAAAGGCTTTTCGAGCCGATATATTGTCAGTGTTTCCAGTTCAAATGACGATGAACTGGTCGAAAATTTGAAGAAGCAGCGCTTAGATTTGGTTATCGGTACCAAGCCTCACTATCAAAGCGAAATTGATGAGGTTATGCAGGTTGATTTGCCAGTGCATCTGATGGTTTCAGCGGAACTTGTACGCCGGGATAAAGTGAAGATCACTCCTCGGACCGTGACAGCCTCGTTAGTTCGCCAGGCTCCGTGGGGGTTGGTGCTTGCTTCGGAGCGCAGACGTTTGCGGCACGAGGCTGATGTGTATATGCAAGAAAACAAAATCAAGCAAACTGTTGTGTTTGAATCCGAGCTATTGAGTGTTGTTGCAAGGGCTATTTTAGACTCTGCCGGAGTGGGCTTTCTGCCTTCTGCTTATGTGAACGAAGAGATTCGAAATGGACAGCTTATCCGAGTAGGTCCGAAAGAGGGGCTTTGGAAGCATCGGTTGTATATTTCAGTTCATAAGGACAATAAGATGGCGGACTTTTCAGATGCGGTAGCGGCGACTTTGAAGTTATTGGCTCGGACATAAAAATGCGGCGAAGATAACTTCGCCGCACCCCAGTTAGAAAAAAACACCTGACCCCTTTTATTTGTAGTAGTTTGGCGGGATGAAGTCGGGGGTGAATGGATATTTGTAGGATTTGTAAGAGGCTAGCTTTGGACGGCCGGCGCTGATGTAAGCTTCGTCCCAAAGATGTGCTAGTAGGATCGCTCCGCGAGCCATTTGATCTACAATCATTTTATCCATTTTTTTGAACGCAACACTTGCCGGCTTTCTTTCAGCGGCTGTTTTTAAAGACATTCCTTTTTCTTTTTTCAGTTCGGACTTTTTAATAACAGGATCTACTTTGTAAATCTTTGGAATATCTTTTAATGAAATAATTGAAAGAGCTTTCATCTTTTCAACAGTCGTTGCCGGCTTTAGAAAGCTTGGTGACTTCATTGCTCGAGCCGCTTTTAATACACGATGCTCAAGATCTCCGTCAAATTCGCCGACCACGCTGTCCTCGTAGTAAGCGTGGATGCCGCCGTGGCCAGATTCGTAACCATCATAATCGACAGTCGTGTGAAATGGTTGAGCGATATCGCCAACGAAGTGGCCCATAAGGCCCATATCAACAAGCATTTGAAAACTCGCTTTATTGTACATAAGCTTTTCGTCTTGCTCTTCTTTTGAGTTCGTTGGCTGTGGAGCTGTGGCAAATTCTGTTGCTTGGCCGGCGATGCGTTTCATAAATTGATCGGCTCTCCACCAAGCAGAACCAAACTCTTGAGGCACAGAATAAATCATCGATCCATCATTTTTAAATTTATTGGGTGTTCCTGTAAATTTATCTACAATGCCTTGGTAATCTAAAGGCACATCCTCAACCTTCATACCCAGAAGTTCCAAATCAATAAAGTGTGTCGAGTTTCCTTGCTTTCCGATATCTGGTCCTAGTGACTTCCAATATGTATCTGGAATATTGCAAAGGTGTCCCATCATTTGTGGTTTGTTAACCAAGTATTCACGAAGACCTTTTTCTTTTACTAAAAATACGGCAGTCGCACAGATCGTATCGTGACCACGTCCGCCCCAAGCCCACGCAGTTTGGGTTGTGAATGCAGCTAAGAAAATTGTTAATATGTGTTTTATCATGGAGTCTCCTTTGATTATTGTCCTAAAGCTTTCGGGGCGCGACTTTGACCAAAAAGTCCTGCCAGAGCAATCATGGTCAAGAAGTAAGGTAAAATCTGAATAAACTGAACCGGAATATTTAATCCAAAAATAGGCGAGCCTTGCAGACGGATTTGAAGAGCGTCAGCAAGACCGAAAAATAAACAGGCAAGCACTGTTGGTAGTGGCTTCCATTTTCCAAAGATCAGGGCGGCAAGAGCCATAAATCCTCGGCCCCCTGACATCAGCGGAGAATAAGATGATGAAAGCCAAAGCGACAAGCTGGCTCCGCCGAGCGCCGCAAGGGCACCACTTCCTAAAACTGCGATCCAACGAACAGCGCGCACACTGATTCCGCTGGAAGTTAGGGCTTCGGGATGTTCACCGGCAAACATCAGCCATAGTCCGGAATAAGTGTACTTAAGCCAATAGGCAATGCAGGCAATGGCAAAGATGGCGATTAGAATGGGTTCCCAACTGAATCGAGATTCCATTGGAAGCGCAGGCGTGCTTCCGGTAGAGTCGTAAATGACTTTTGTGATAAAAGGTATCAACCCCATCACCAATAGATTGGAGGCCGTTCCTGTCACAATTTGATTTGATTTAAATTCGATCACGAAGAGTGCATAGATTGCTGATATTACAAAGCCACCGCAAACAGCAGCACCAACACCAAGCCAAGGTGAATGCGTGTGGAAGGCCGTGATGGCTGCGCAAAAAGCCCCGACCAGCATAAAACCTTCAAGAGCGACGTTGACCACTCCCGAGCGCTCGCTCAAAAGTCCCCCAAGGCTTGCAAAGATCAGTGGGATCGCCATGCGGATGCTGGCAGCAATTAAGGTTAGAAGAAATAAGGAACTCATTTAGAACTCCTTTTGAAGGTTTTAAGATACCAGCTCCAAAAGCCTGTTGCGGACACGCCTAATATCACGCAGGCTTGAATGATTTTTGAAAAATCACGGGTGATTGTGGCAGTCTCTAAATCTAAATCAGAAGCGCCTTTGTGAAGGGCGCCCATTAAAAAGCCAGTAAAAATAATTCCGATGGGATTGTTGTTTGCGGCAAGGGCGACGGCTATACCTATGAATCCGTAATCTGGTGAAAAGCCAATACGATACTGACCGGCGCTGCCTACGACTTCGCTTAGGGCAACGAGTCCCGCAAAAGCCCCGCCCGCAATCATGGCAAGAATCTGCCATTTTTTTTGTGAAATTCCTGCGCGTTCGGCAGCCTCGGGATTTTGTCCAACTGCTCGCAATTCGAAGCCCCATGGGGTTTTCCACAGGAATATCCAAAGTAAGACCGCAAAAATAATTGCAAAGACAATGCTGGCGTTGGCGGGGGTGTCAGGAAAAAACCGAGCGATGAGGTCATAATCTTTTAGAAGATAAGAGCTGCCAACCATTGCAGATTCTGGATTCTGAGATTCTGGATTGGGAATGATCTTTAGGGTGAACCAGCTGGCCAGTCCAGCCGCGATAAAGTTCATCATTATGGTATTGATGACTTCATGAGAGCCTCTCACGGCGCGCAGCCAGCCGACAAAGCCTCCCCAGATTGCTGCTGTTAATAAGCCTGCGCTAACAGCGATAAAAGGAGCCAGGGGAAAAGGTATCTGCGGAAATAGGACACCGACTCCTGCCGTGGTGACTGTGGCCATCGTGAGCTGGCCTTCAGCGCCGATGTTGAACAATCCGGCGTGAAAGGCGATAGCAACGCTAAGACCACAAAAAATCAAAGGAGTGGCATAAGAAAGAGTAAGACCAAAATCGTAGTTAGAGCCAAAGGCCGAGCGAATTAAGATTTTTAGAATGTTGAAGGGGTTTTCACCGGCGATCGTTGTCAGAATTAAGGCAAAACATAAGCCAACAGCAAATCCAATCAAGGGACCCAGAAATGTTCTTAGCTGTTTCATGTGAGTCCTCCGCCCATTGCTTTTCCGATAAGAACTTCGTCGAAGTGGTCTTGGGTAAACTCTGCAACAAATCGACCTTTATATAAAACAAGGATGCGATCCGAAAGGTCTAAGAGTTCGTCCAACTCTGATGAAATTAATAAAATACCTGCGCCGCGGTCCCGGGCTTTTCGAAGCTGATCATGAATAAATTCGATAGCGCCAATATCGACTCCGCGAGTGGGTTGGGCCGCTAAGACAAAATCGGGCTGCTCTAGCAGCTCTCGAGCCACCACCAATTTTTGTTGGTTGCCGCCTGATAAGGCTGAAAACTTCATTAAAGGATCGCGCGGTCGAACATCAAATTGCTCCATCGAGTCGCGGGTTAATCGAAGTATTTTACCGAGGTCGTAGAAAAACGATCTAAGGAATTTTTTTGAACGATGGCGTCCAAGTATGAAATTTTCAAAGACCGGGCGGTTGGGGAGGACTCCCAAGCGAAGGCGATCTTCGGGGAAGGCACCAAAATGAAGAACCGCTTGTTTTTTGTTATGACGATCCAGCTTGCGCTTGTAAAGCCAGTCTATGAATTCTTTTTGTCCATTGCCTTCAATTCCAGCAACGCCCACAATTTCTTTACTGTGAATTTTTAAACTCCATTCGGCTTCATTTTCGTCAGCTCGCACATCAAGGCAAATTGATTGGGTGTCTATGGATGTAGAACGTTGGGCGGATTTATGCAAACGTCGTCCAACCATCGCTTCGGCTAGGTTTTCTATTTGGACGTCTTGGGTTTTAAAGTGCGCAACAGTTGTTCCGGCTCGAAGTACAGTGATGTTGTCAGAGATCGCTTTAACTTCTTTCAGCTTGTGCGTGATGATAAGTATTGTTTTTCCCGAGGCCTTCAGTATTTGCAAATTCGAGAAAAGTGCTTGAACCTCTTGTGGGGTTAGCACGGCTGTGGGCTCGTCCAAGATAATAATCTCTGCATCCTGAGAAAGAACTTTTAAAATTTCGACTCGTTGCTGTTCTCCAACGCTCAATTGGTCAACGCTTTTTAGTAGATCTATTTCGAAGTTGTATTTGTTAGCTAAGCTCTGAAGGTGTTTCAGAGCTTGTTTTCTGGGTAGCTTGGAAAACGGACTGCGGGTGCGAGTCTGTAGCAAAATATTATCTAAGGCTGTTATGGGTTCCGCCAACATAAAGTGCTGATGAACCATACCTATGCCTGCAGTCATGGCGTCGGTCGGAGAGTCGAATCTGACTTCTTTGCCGTCTATTTTAAGCACTCCAGAGGATGGTGTGTGCATTCCAAAGAGAATTTTCATTGCAGTCGATTTGCCCGCGCCATTTTCGCCAATAATAGCGTGAATGGTGCCTCGCTCAACTTGGAACGAGCAGTCTTTAAGCGAGACACAATCACCAAATCGTTTTTGAACTGCAATGAACTCTATCACGATTATTTACTCTTGCTGTAATAGTCGGGGACTTGAATTTTGCCAGCGATAATCTGTTTTTTAATATCGTCCGCTTTTTTGCGAATATCTGCGGTAAGAACTTTTTCGTTGTGTTTATCTAGTGTGTAATCGACACCTAAGTTCTTAAGTCCGAATCGCACGCTACCAGGCTGGAAGCTTCCATTCTTGGTCATCTTGATCGTGTCATAAACGGCAACATCAACAGCCTTCATCATAGATGTTAAAACGACTCCGGGTTTCATCCAGTTTTGATTTGAGTCGACACCAATCGCAAAAGCTTTTTTCTCTTCTGCGGCATCGAAGACTCCAGAGCCAGAAGCTCCGGCGGCGACAAAAATGACATCGGCTTTTTGTCCGATCTGAGACAGGGCTAATTCTTTAGCTTTGGCAGGATTGTTCCAAGCTTCACCGGTGACTCCGATGTAGTTGGTTAGAACTTTAATCTTAGGATTCACGTGTTTTGCGCCGGCTTCAAAGCCTAATTGAAATCGACGGATCAATGGAATATCCATGCCGCCGATAAATCCTACGGCATTGTTTTTAGACTTCATTGCTGCGATGGCGCCGACAACGAAAGATCCTTCGTGCTCTTCAAACAACAGTGAGCGCAGGTTTTTTGATTGGATTTCGCCATCAACAAGTGCGAATTTTATATTCGGAAACTGGCTCGAGATTTTCTTCATGGCTTCGGTCTGCGCAAAGCCAACGCCGATAATAAGGTCGAAGCCCTTGCGAGCAAAAGCTCGGTGAAGATTTTCGATGGCGTTGTTGTCCGTTGCCTCAACGTACTTGAGTTCTATGCCGAGTTCCTTTTCGGCTTTGGTGGCACCCATGAAGGCCGCTGAATTGAAGGATTTATCGTCTTTTCCACCTTTATCTAAAACAAGACCTACCTTCAGTGCCCAGGCTGGCTGGATTAAAAAAAGTGAAACAATGAGAGATAACGCGACATGGAGTCTCATGGATGTCTCCTATTTAATGTTCAAACCTAGGGGTTTTAAATTAAGCCTAAGTGTTTGATATTATTAAAAACTTTTATATCCGAGCCTTTTTAGGTTAATCCGAAGATGGCGTCAAGAAATTACATGGATCTTTACAAAACAAAGAAATACTGGATTTTTTGAAAATGAAAGTTTAATATGTCTTAAACATTCAGCCTGGGCGCTGATAAAGGAGCTCAAAATGAATAACACTCTTGGAGCACATCCGATTTTGAATTACGGAATTAGTACAGTCGCGAAGATGTCCGATGAAAATCAAGTAATTTCAACTACTTCTGCGGTTCCTTACGAAACTCTTCACGTTCGTGAAGGGGAAACTATTTTCCAGCAGGGCGACTTGCCACGAGGACTTTATTATGTGTATTCGGGCTGTGTTAAAGTTGTTGTGAACAGAAGTGCTCAGCGGGGACGAACGACAAGTGATGAGTATGTTACAAAGCTTGTCTCTCCGGGGGAGTTCTTTGGTTACAAATCTCTCGTTTCTGGTGGCGGTCAGCGTGCCAGTGCTAAAGCGATCAAGCCCACGACAGTTTGGTTGTATCCGAAAGAGCTTATCATGGCCTCTTTAGCCAATGCCAACCCTGTGGTGAAAATGCTTCTTGAACAGACGGTTCAGGACATCGACGCTTTTGAAAGTACAAGCCAACTACATTATCTAGCGAGTGTTCAAGAGCGTATTGCTTATCAACTAGTAGTCTTAAGCGACAAGTTTGGTATGAAAGCGGCTGATGGCACTCGCTTAAATCTTAAACTGACAAGAAGCGAGTTTGCTCAACTTGCGAGTACGATCAACGAATCATTGTCTCGTCATCTGACTGAGTTTAAAAACGAAGGATTGATCGATTTGAATGGAAAAGAAATTATTATTAAAGACCGCGAAGCTCTAATGAAAAAGTCTGGAAACTTTGGCATTTAATATTTAGAGACGGATTGGGTGCTTTACAAAGACTCCTCGATAGGGCATACGCTCTTCGAGGAGTTTTTTTATGTCTGCGTTTGAGCCTATAGAATTTAGACCCATTGGTTACATTGAGTCTTGTTTCAAAGATAAGTTCGGGACTCCTCGGCAGCCAGGCTTGGCACCATCGGCAAATAGTCGTCTTCAGCTTCGTGCTGACTTGCAACCCGAAGAGGCTTTGCAGGGCCTTGAAGGATTCAGTCATGTTTGGTTGGTTTGGGTGTTTCATCAGAATAAATCAGCCCGCTATCACGCTAAAGTTCATCCGCCACGTTTGGGGGGTGATTCTATGGGGTTATTTGCGACAAGGACGCCTCACCGCCCGAATCCTATCGGGCTGTCGTTGGTTCAGCTGGAAAAAATCGAAAACGGCATTCTATATTTTAAGGGTGCTGATCTTGTTGATGGCACTCCAATATTGGATGTAAAGCCATACCTTCCTTTTGTTGAAAGTGTACCGGATGCGAGGATGGGGTGGGTCGACTCTGCAGAGCGTCTGCAGATTGAGGTTTTGTTTTTAGATTCTGTGCAGGAAAAAATGAAGATCTGGCAGTCTATGAATCCCCAAGTCGATTGTGAAAATTTAGTAAGAGAGACTTTAGCATTAGATCCACGTCCTGTTGTTTACCGAGGTTTCGAGGGGCAGGAAGAGACCCCTTATCGAAATACTCATGCATGTCGCTTACTTAATGCTGATATCCAGTTTCGTTTTACAAGCCCCAACATGGTTGAGGTCTTTGAGTTATTCATAATTTGAATAATGAGTTTCCGTTAGGAGCCTTGATTTTAGGCATTTTCTCGGGGTAGGTTGTCTGAAACCAAATTCCAAATGGGGAGAAATCAAAATGGAAACTCTTGATTCGCGTCCGAACAAAGTGGAAAAGTTAACCAATCGTAAAGTGCCGGTGTTGAGTCTAGCGGCCTATACACAGGGAACTTCAGCCGAGAAAGTCTTATTTATTGATCAGCTTTACTCCGGCTTAAAAGACTACGGTTTTATCATTTTGAAAGATCACCCAGTGAAGCCAGAGCTGTTGGCGCAAGCATACGCAGTTTTGGAAAAATTCTACGCGCAATCAACTGAAGAAAAAACAAAATGGATTTCTCCGACAGCGGGCTTTCAGCGCGGCTACACACCTTTTGGGAAAGAGCACGCTAAAGATTCTCCAGTAATGGATCTGAAAGAGTTTTGGCACGTCGGTCGTGAACTACCCGAAGGGCATGATTTAAAATCGGTGTATCCTGAAAACGTTTGGCCGACAAATATGCCTGAATTTAAAGACGTATTCACAAAGCTTTATGCGGCCTTGGAAGAGGCGGGAGATGTGATGATGGAGGCATTGACTATGCCTCTTGAAGTTGAAAAAGATTTCTTTGCTAAAATGACTAAGGATGGAAACTCGATTCTACGACTTCTTCACTATCCTCCGATTCCTGAGGGAGTCGATCCTCGCTGTGTTCGAGCGGCAGCGCACGAAGACATCAACTTTATCACTCTTTTGCCGGCAGCGACTCAAAGTGGTTTGCAGTTATTGGACCGTGACGGAACTTGGCTCGATATTGAAAGTGATCCAAATACTTTGATCGTCGATGTTGGTGATATGTTGGCCCGCTTGACCAATGATGTTTTGCCTTCAACGACTCACCGAGTGGTGAATCCGGTAACTGGTGGCAATGTAAGTCGCTACTCGATGCCATTCTTTATGCATCCACATCCTAAGGCAATGTTGAACTGCTTGCCATCATGTAAAGGTGCTGGGGAAAAGTATCCGCCGATTTCTTCGCATGATTTCTTAATGCAAAGACTTCGCGAAATTGGATTGATTAAGTAATAAAAAAACCCGCTTTAAACAGCGGGTTTTTTTATTTGTAAATATAAATGCTAATTAAAAAGCCTGATAAGGCTGACTTCTTGTCTAGATGAACAAGGAGATCGACGAATTTTTTGAATCATTTAAAAATGTAGCTGCGCCAGCGACGCGAACTGAAGATAGAAGATCCACTTGAGGGATGTTAAATAAATCGAGTGCCATTTGGCAGGCAATCAGCTCAACTCCATTTTCAAGGCATTCGGTGCGCAGCTCTTCAATTGAGGCGACTCCTTTGTTTTTCGTTTGCTTTTTCATCATTGCGGTCATGACTTGTTCAAAGCCAGGAAGAGAGCTTTGGATGAAGTTTGGAATATTTAAATCTATCTTTTGAATCCACTCTGGACCTAAGGGAAGGTGCATGGGCATAGCGGGATTTCCAAGCGCACTCATGCTGAGCCCGGAAAGATCTTTTTTTAGAAGGTTGATGCCATAAAAAATAAAAAAGATTTTTACTTTCCATCCCATTGCAGCCGCCATCGACGCAAGAATAAAGGGTGGATAGGCCATAACCATCGTTCCCTTAGAGGCAATAATCGACAGCGTCGCTGTATTGTTTTGCAGTTTTTCAAAATAAGCTTCAATCATTTTTGGAATTTCCGATTGAAGCTTGGTTTCGACAATTTCAGAGATCATTTTATGAAGTTCAGGGTTGATAATTTGATTTTCCATAAGTCTCTTTTTCTATTTCTGTAAGTAGAATACGAAGGTGGAGTGTACTTGTTCTATTGCCAAGAGCTTAATTCTTTGTTGGCTGCAAAAGGCTGAGGCCTCCGATACTGGAATAGATATCATTTATTTTAAGAGTTCGAATGCTTGGTGCACCAGCGGCTCCGTCGGGCGATGTAAAAACAGTGTTTGCAGTTTGTGAGGATAGCGAAACTGCGAGTGTTCCACTGCTGGTAATGGGGCCACCAGTCACTGATAAAAAAGACGGAACGGATAGATTGACTGACGTCACCGAACCCGCATTAGGAGTCGCAGAAGTCCAGTTCGTTCCGTCAAAGCGCAGGACTTGTCCGGTAGTGGGAGCAGGTCCTGAAATACCGACACCTTTGATCTTGTCGACAGAGACTGCCGAGTAATTTCCACTGATCTCACCAGCAAAGACTGTTGATGATTGCAGAGCATTTGCAATACGATTGTCATTACCCGTAGCGACCGTTCCCGCCGTTGTTCCGATATTGACAGCGATAGTTTTGGAGGTAGTGCCAGAGACAGTTATGCCTGTGCCAGCAAGGACGTCGGCAATAACTCCAGGTTGGATTTGAGCCTGTTCCTAAAACGTTTATTGATATAAAAGATTTAGCCCCCTAAATTTATCGGTGCTAATAGAAATCCACATAAGTTCGAATCGATCAGAATTGAGACAATAGGATTAAATCCGCATTAAATTTGTAAAGAAATATTAACGAAACACCCTTGAACGTCTTATTTCGCGCCATTTTTGTCACCGTTCTGGAAATATTTCTGAAGTATCGTTAGTGGCTTGAGAAATAAAAACTCACCGAATAGGTTTCAACTGAACATCGGGGGGAACGATGGAATTTTTGAAAAGAATTTTAGCTGTTATTGTCTTTAATGTGGTGGCCGTGGCCTACACCGGACAAACTAATGCGCTCACCGAACGCAGATCTGGGCCGGATTCTAGAATGTATTTTAAGCTTAATCAGATTTCATCGCAGGTTTATGACTATCAACAGTTTTTTAACGAATCCAACCAGACGCTGCGAGTACAGATGGGTCTTGTATTAATTGATGCCGATTCAGCTGTTAAAGAAGAATATCTATCGGTTGTTAAGGCGCCCCTGGGGCAATTGGTTTTTTTGGATTATCCAGAATATCTAGAAGGTTGCGATGAAATTGTACAACAGCAATTTGAATATGCTCCAGGACTTCAGACATATCTTTTGATGCTTACCTTAAAGGGGAGTGAGTGTAGACGTAAGTCCCTATTGCATCATCAAATGCATTTAAGAGTGCGTTTTGACGCTATTCCAGTTTCAAATTCTCAAATTATTCCAGTAGCTCTTGAAGTCTTGTCTTCGCAAAGATAGGATGGCCAAAGCCCACGCTGGAGGCCACAATGTTTTTATTTCGGATCGTTTTTGGATCGGTCGCGATAGGAATTTTTCTTTACTTGTCACAACAGCTTACACGCTTTTCTGATTTTAGTTGGATACTTCAATTATTGATTACGCTTTTAATTGCGATAGTAGTATTTGCTGCAGCAGCAATGCCTCTTTTCTTTTGGAGTGAGGATGGTCGAAAGTTCATAATGAAGCGACCACTTCTTTTGAACATTTCTTATTATTCTTTGCCCTTAATGAGTTCTCTCTTATTTTTTGTTGGGGCTCGAGATGTTGTAGCCTTTATCTGTACCTATTTTGCTCCTAATTTAGTCGCGCCTCTTTATTATGGTTCTGTGACTTTTATTATGTTGTTGGCGGCGGTCCTTCTTTTGTTTCTTGGCATTTGGAAGGTTCAGCGAGGTCCTGAGTTGACCGAAACAACAGTAGATGATTCAAGGGTGCCGACAGCATTTGCCGGAACGCGAATTTTGCAAATTAGTGATTTACATATTAGTCATTTTTTACCGGCGTCTTTTCTTTTTAAGGTTTTGAATCGGATTCAAGAAGTTAAGCCAGATATGATTGTTTTAACTGGCGACATTATAGATGGTGATCTTGATGAGCTTATGCCAATGGTTCGCCAGCTATCTGTTCTGCATGCTCCATTGGGGGTCTTTTATGTTCCTGGGAATCACGAATACTATTGGGCTGGTGGTCGTATTCTAGAAACCTTACGGGGAATGGGAATAAAGGTCCTAGTAAACGAGGCTCTTTCGGTACAGCAAGGAGATGGAGAAATTTTAGTAGCGGGAATTCCTGATCCGACGGGGGCCCGTTTTGGCTATGAAAAGATAAGCTGGGATAAGTTGATCGATCAATTTAAAGGAAATCAATTTCGCATCCTTCTTTCGCATCAGCCGGGAATGGCAGTTGCTGCGGCCTCGCATGGATTTCATTTGCAATTTTCCGGTCACACCCATGGAGGTCAGTTCTTTCCATGGAATTTCTTTAGCCCATTCATCCATAAATTCAATAGTGGATACTATTTTTGGAAGGGATTGCATGTTTATGTGAATGAGGGGACAGCTTATTGGGGGCCTGCTGTCCGAAACTTCACTAGGTGTGAGGTCTCAGTCGTTCGTCTTATTTCAAAACGTTAAAATATGAGATGTTTAGTCCTGTGTCTAAATTTAACCGAAACAGTTTTGAGACTGTTTCGTAAATTCGAGTCAATTTAAGATCATAAGTAATATCGATATGTTGCCGTATTCGGCGGTATTTTTTTTAAAAATAAGGATTTTTAAAGCAATTCAAAGTCTTAACTCTCTTCATTAATGTTCCGATAAAGAATTGGTCAAATTTGGAGCATTAGTATTTTTTAAGGAGGGAGTTGAAGATGAAATCAATACAGCGCGTTTCAACGATAGCTTTTTGTTTCGCTTTAAATCTTGTGTCTTTAAGTGTTTTTGCGAACCCAGCTCTCTTTACTTACCAAGGTCGCATTTTAAAAGCTGATAAAACACCTCTAACTTATAATAGTGTTGGTTTTGAATTTAGAATTTTAGCTCATAATGATGACAACTGTGTCTTGTTTATCGAACAAAAAACTGGCGTCGATTTATCATTAACAAATGGTGTTTTTGATGTCAGCTTTGGTTCGAATCCTACATTTCTTGCTGCTTCCTTAAGTTCGGCCCACGATGTTTTTCAAAATGATGTGTCATACACCTGTCAAAATACCAGTACTTATAGTCCTGTTGGGACAGCGACTCGACGTCTACAAGTTCGCTTCTGGGATGGAGTGAGTTGGCAAGTTTTGAATCAAAAAATGGATCTTACGGCGGTTCCATTTGCTTCTCAGGCTCGTCGGGCTCAGGAGTCTTCAAACTCTTTGAAGCTGGGTGGTTTTGATGTCAGTCAATTCGCGATGAAACCTGGAGCATCTTGTGGAACTGGTGTGGTTGGTTTTGACGGGACATCGTTAACTTGCGTGACTTTAGGGGCCGCCGCGGCTCCGGCTTGGGGCGATGTTACTGGTAAGCCTACGACCTTTGCGCCGAGTGCGCATACTCATGTCGTTGATGAAATCACTTCAGCTTCAGGTAAGTATTTTACTTATCTGCCAAATAATGTGGCCTGTGCAAACAACGAAGTTTTAAAATGGAATGGAACGGGTTGGATTTGCGGTACGGACAATTCAGGTGTTGGTTCTGCGATTACCGATTTGACTGGGGATGTTTCAGCCTCTGGTAGTGGATCTGTAGCTGCTACCGTTAATAATGTTGGAGGAAAAACAGCAGCGCAAATTGCAACAGCAGTTGATGATATTAATAATGCTTCAGCTACATATTTAGCCAAAGCTGGTGGCACGATGTCTGGTGCTATTAATATGAATGGCCAGAATATGACCAATACTGGCTACATCACGATGAATGCCAGCATGACCTTGCATCTATCAAATAATGGTGCTGCCCCAGGCGGACTTGCGTTAGCTGATAAAGGTAAAATGTGGTTCAATTCTGCCTCGAATAAAATCGAATACTGGGATGGAAGCGCAGTGAAAGCCATCAGTGATGGAGGCAGCGCTTCGGATTTGACCTCGATCACAGGCACAGGAATTGTTGTGCGAAATGGCGCCGCAAGTTACTCGACATTAGGAGTGACATCACCTCTTGCGATCGTCGCAGGTAACTTAATTCTAAATAATACAGCGGTTACAGCGGGCTCTTATGGATCAGCAACTCAGGTTGGGACATTTACTGTTGATGCTCAAGGTCGTTTAACGGCGGCATCGAATGTGACAGTGACGCCAGCTTGGTCTTCGATCACTTCGAAGCCAACAACTTTATCTGGTTATGGGATCACGGATGCCGTAAATAAAGCTGGCGATGTAATGACAGGTTCATTGGGGCTTGGAAGCTATACGAATGCGACAGAGTCTACATTGATTTCTGGTTGGGGAGTTGGTGATAAAGGTAAAACTTGGTTCAATACGACTTCAAATCAAGTGAAATACTGGGATGGTTCAGCAGCCGTTGCCTTGGGTGTATCTGGTGCGGGTTTAACTTCTTTAAATGGACAGACTGGTTCAACGCAAACATTTGCGATTGGAACAACGGGAACAGCTCCTGCGTTTTCATCAGCGTCAAATACGCACACATTAAATATTCCAATGGCATCAACTGCTGGAACGACAGCGGGCCTTTTAAGTAAGACGGATTACGATGCCTTCAATGCGAAGTTAGGAACAGCTTCAACTTTCAGTGGTGATGTGAGCGGGACTTCGTCGACGATGTCAGTTGATAAAATTAAAGGTTCTCCAATCACTTTGACGTCTCCAGCGAACGGTCAGTATTTGAAATATAATGGTACGAACTGGATCAACTCGGCTCTTTCGGTGAGCCTAACGGCGGATGTAACGGGAACTTTACCGGTTGCAAATGGAGGTACTGGATCAGCTACACTTGGTTCTGGCAACCTTTTAGTTGGAGCGGGAACTGGTGCAGTAACATCTTTGAACTCGGGGCTTGCAGGTAACGTAGTCTATGCAACAGGTGCATCTTCTTGGGCAAGTGGTACGCCAGATACAGCGGGGCTTGTTGATAAGTCGTCGACTCAGACAATTTCTGGTGCAAAGGCATTTGGTAACTATATACAAATGAACACACAGAATGAAGTTCGGTTTGCTGACGGTGATTCATCGAATTATGTGGGTATTCGTGCACCTACTACTGTAACTCCAAATGTGACTTTAACCTTACCGGCAACAGCGGGCTCTTCTGGTCAAGTGTTGTCGACAGATGGAACGGGCGTGCTAAGTTGGACTACACCCAGCGCGGGGATTTCTGGGACTGGGACGACAAATAGAATTCCAATGTTTACTGCAGCTTCGGCAATCGGTGATTCTCCGATCAGCATTGCGTCTACAAACGTGGTTCGAATGAACTATAATGGCAACAATAACGGGGCAATTCAGTTTGATAATTCCGGCGGTGGTAGTGCGGCTCGAATCGTGGGTTACACGAACACCTCTACTAATGGATTCTTTTTTGATGCCGGAGGAAGTAGCTACTTCAATGGTGGTAATGTCGGTATTGGTACGTCCTCACCGAGCTTTCCTTTAGACATCCAAAGCTCTGGGTCGTTCATGGCGCGCTTATATCACTCATCAGCAACGGCAACAGACGGTGCTGCATTAATGATGACACGAACTCGAGGTACGATTTCGACACCTTCGGCCGTGCAGTCAGGTGATAACCTCGGTGGTCTGTATTTTAGAGGTCATGATGGCTCTGGAACGGGCACAACATCCGCGGCCTTATATGTTGATGCCACGGAAGTTCATTCCACTAGTGCCCGGGGTGGTCGTATGATCTTCGAAACAACGATCAATGGCGCTTCGACTCGCTCTGAACGGATGCGCATTCATTCAAATGGCTATGTTGGTATTAATAACCCTGCGCCTGCTGCCAATTTGGACGTCAAAGGTGTGGTTCGGGTGTCTGGCTCGACATCAGGATATGTTGATTTGCAAGCACCTGCTTCGGGGGCTGCAGTCACCTTGACTCTTCCGTCTGGCGCTGGTTCCAACGGACAAGTTCTGACCACCAACGGTTCAGGAGTATTGTCATGGAGCACTCCTTCGGCTGGAGGAATCACTTCGTTGAATGGTCTAACGGGAGGAACACAAACTTTTGCGATTGGTACGTCTGGAACGGCTCCAGCATTTTCATCCGCAACGACGACTCATACTTTGAATATTCCGATGGCATCTACTGCGTCAGTCACTGCGGGTTTAATTAGCAAGACGGACTATGACAATTTTAATGGTAAGCTTTCGGCAACAATTACTACTCCTGCGACGGGGCAGCATATTCGCTATAACGGGACAACTTGGGTCAACTCGTTAGTTACTCTTTCTACAGATGTCACTGGAACTCTACCGATTGCCAATGGCGGTACGGGTGCAACGACAGCGGCAGCTGCGCGGACAAATTTAGGATTAGGAACAGTAGCCACTTTAAATACAGGGGTCGCGTCTGGGAATGTTCCTGTTATTGGAACGACAGGTATTACTAATAATAAGATGTGTACATCTGATGGCACGGGCTCGATTATCTGTACTTCGAATATTCCAACGGGCACTGGCGATTTCTTGGCTAACGGAACCATTGACATGACTGGAACATTGAAAGCAGTCGCGGGTACGGCCGCATTGCCTGGCTATACAATTACTGGAGACACAAATACCGGGTTTTATGCGCCAGCAGCTGACACATTAGCCGTATCTACTGCAGGAACTGAAAGATTGCGTGTTACCAGCGCAGGTTTTGTTGGGATAGGGACCAATGCTCCGGCGAGTGCGTTACATGTTGTGGGTGATATTCAATTCACTGGTACTTTGACGGACGTCTCGGATAGACGTCTAAAAGAAAACATCAATCCGATTCCTTCGGGCTTGGATCCTTTGATGAAAATTCAAGTATATTCATATGTGATGAAAGAAGATCCATCTCGTCGTACCGAGTACGGGGTTATGGCTCAGGATTTAATGGCTGTCCTTCCAAACCTTGTGAAAAATGTGGATGCGAATGGGAATTACTACGGAGTGAATTATATGGGTCTGATTCCATTTACAATTAAAGCTATTCAAGAAGTAAATGTGGATCTTCAAAAGCAAAAACGTGGTATTGCTTCTGCTTTTGAGCAAAAAGACAAACAGATTAAAGATTTGCAAATTGAAAATGACGAACTAAAGGCTTCCTTGAAACTGTTAATGGGTAAAATTCAATCGCAAGAAGTCCGCCTTCAGAAATTAGAGAAAAAAATAAAATAGTTTTTCAACGTTAAGTTAGGGTGTGATATGAAACTTGTTTCTTGTATAAACAAAAAACGGTTTACTAATGTTGCAAAATGCACTTTATTCGCTTTTGTAATATCTTTGTTTTTGGGTAAATTACAAGTATGGGCTGCCTGCGCAGCGCCAGTGGCAAATGCTGGAGCCATCGAATATTTTTCTGCTACGAAAGAAACTAAATACTGCAACGGTACAAATTGGGTTCCAACGAAATATGGTGGAATTAAAACAGTGGGTTCACTTAGTGGTGGAACTCTGGGTACTTACGCATTTACAGATGGAATAGCCATTTCTGGAAATCACGTTTTCATTGGTGGACAGCGGGGAGGTTCTAACTACATCGCCATAATTGATATTTCTACAATTAGCAGTCCGATCGTTGTTGCAGAATATGCCGTTACTCAAGGATCTGTGTCTAGTATTGGAATTTCTGGCACCACACTATTTTACATAGCTGGCACTTCCTTAGTTGCATTAAATATTTCATCTCCTACAACGCCAACCTATTTGGGAGCTATCACGAATACTTATTTAAATGGTGCTGATGCTATCGTAGCAGGTGGCTATGTCTATTCGCAGTCTAGTGGAAGGCTGCAGATTTTTAACGTTTCGACTCCATCTGCGATGACTTTGACTTCAACATTTTCCCACTCAACTTTTAAGAATGATTCGGGGATGGTCTTAAGTGGGAACTATCTAGTTACGGTTCCCAACTATTATACCTCTGTTTTGAATATCGTTGACATAACTAATAAGTCGGCTCCGGTGATGACCTCTTCGACTTCACTGTCAGGGGTTTCGTATGCAAAATCAATTGCAATAACCGGTAACCACTTATATGTCACCAACAGTTCTGGATCTTCTGATCCTTTAAAGGTCTATGACATAACCAACAAGAGCAGTCCGACATTGGCAAAATCGTTGGTTGATGAGGTCACATGGACCATGGGCGTTGTAATTAATGGAAGCTATGCTTATGTTGTTACGGGTAATGGCGAACTAATTACTTTAGATGTTAGCAATCCTGCAAATCCAGCAAAACAGCAAGTTGTGTCAGCGATGGGGGGATGGGGCAATGGGTTTTCTGATGTCTTAATATCTGGAAGTAAATTAATTGCCTATTCTAAAAATCGAAACTTTTTGGTAACGTTTGATGCTTCACTTCAGCCAACTGTCATAATGCCAGAAGTTGGTGAAAAGTTAAACGGGGGACCATCGAATCCTTCGAATACGCAGGTGGTTGGTACGATTGGGGTCGTCAATGATTCGAATGGACACCTTTGGACCTTTGACGTCTCGAATCCAGCGGCTATGACCTATATTAGTCAGGCTCGTGTAGCGAACTCTAATTCGGCATACACCCCAGGTAGTTTTTTTGATGGAACCTACTTCTTTTTTGCAGACCCCAATAGTTCGGGATTAGATGTCTATGATTTATCTACGGTAAGCAATCCTGTTCGGTTGAATGACATTAGAGACAGTTCTAAATTAGCTCAGGTCATGGCGCTTACAAAAAGCGGGAACTATGTTTATACCGCAGCCTCCAGTGGATTTTCGGTCATTGATGTGACTTCGATCAACTCTGCTTCGATCGTAGGATTTAATAATTCGGTTTCTTTAAGCTGGGCTGACGAAGTTATTGTGTCTGGTAATTACGCGTTCGTTTTAATATCCGGATCCGTTTATGTCTTTGATGTTTCAGTAAAGACCTCACCGAGTCTGGTCGGCTCTTTGACAAATTCGAATCTAAACAATTCAAATCGAATGGCAATGTCCGGCAATTACTTGTATGTAGCTACAAGTGCCGGTATCGCTGTTGTGGATATTACGGTGAAGACGGCACCAGCTTTGTACAGTACTCTTGCTTTAAGTGGTGGCACCAGCGACATAGAGGTCTCGGGCTCTTATGCCTACGTAAATGGCTATTATTTCCGAGTTATTGATATTTCAAATCCAGCGACTCTTGTTCAAAAGAGCTCGGTCATGTGTTCTTGTGTTGGAATCGCAATTTCTGGAAATACGCTATTTCAAGGTAGTCAAAACTTATACGGCCTTTCAGCTTATAATATTTCGAATCCACTTTCTGTCACTAGTATTAGCACTCTTTCGTATTACGGAAGCTATGATTGGTCGGCTGATTTGGCCCTCTCTGGTACATATGCCTATACGTCATCTGATCCTGCAAAAGCCATTTATGTGACAGATTTTTCAAACCCTACGGCGCCTACGGTTCTAGGCTCTATTACTGATGCTACTAGATTTAATACAATTAGTGATTTTGAAATAGCGGGGAATTACCTTTATGTTAGTTCACAGAACTATCTTTCGATTGTTGATATTTCGACGCCCGCTGCGCCGGCATTGGTGGGCTCGGTAAATAATGGTCCGATGGGGGCTACGAAGAGAGTTAAGGTATCCGGTAACTATTCCTTTGTATTGTCTGATGCTCGGTTGACAGTGATAAACTCTACGACCAAAACAAGCCCAACAGTTTCAACATCCCTTACTAACGCTTCAATGACCGGATGTAAAAGTATGGAGCTGAGTGGTAACTATTTATATTTGGTGTGCACCACTTCAATAAAATTAGTCATTGTTGATATCTCAACGCCGACGTCTCCTTCTGTGGTTGGTAGTGTTTCTTTGGGTACCTACACATCAGGCGAAGATTTGGTTGTTTTGGGTAACTATGTTTATGTCGCTGATAGCAAGATAAATATCGTGAATGTTAGTAACAAGACATCGCCATTTATTATGGCAAGTTTCGATGGTGTTTATGGTTGCGGAGGTTGTTCTCCTAGTTATCATTTATTGAGTGGATCTACTTTGTATTATAGCGGAAATTCAGGTTTAACTGCTTGGGATGTTTCTGATCCATCCAGTCCGGAAATGCTTGGCATGCCATTGTATAATAACATAAAGTCTTCTCCGGCACGGTTCGAGATTTCAGGTAACTCTATGATTTGGCTTACTCAGTCGCGCTTGCAGGTATTTAATATCACAAATGCACCAGTTCCCCGAAAGTTTGCCTCTTCTTTGCCACTAGGATCAAAATTTTCGAATATTTCGGCGGTCTCTTTGGCTGGCAATTACGCTTATACTTTATCTAACGGATCTGGCACATTTTCAATTGTTGACGTGTCGGACCCTTTGAACCCAATTTTGCTGGGTTCAATTACGAGTCCGCTTTTTTTTACATCGTCATCCTTAGCTGTGTCCGGGAACTATGCTTATATCAGTGAGACTGGTAACTATGGACTTACGGTTATAAACGTAAGCAACCCTGCGGCGCCAGTATATGCTAAAAAGATGTTATCTAATTATCCGGTATTTTCGGGAACCTATGATCTTTTGGTTTCTGGCAACTATCTTTATGTCACTGCGAATAGCTATTTTTCAAGCGTGAATATTTCGGATCCCACTTCGCCTGTTGTTCTTGATACTGAATATGGGTCTACCTTTGGTTTAGTTAAAACCGGTAACTATGTTATAAGCTGTGGTCTCAGTGCAAGTGGTTTGAGTATTGCGGATGTGACGGATCCCGCAAATATTGTGATATATTCTTTTGCTCATTCAGGCATTGATTCTTGTCGAAGTCCCGTCCTATCAGGAAACAATCTTTTTGTCTTGAACGAGTATTCGGATTCTATTTCCGTTTATGATTTTTCCAATCCTCTGGCGCCATCGTTTGTATCGACCTTAACTAATGCGACGGCACTTGATTCCGTCAGTTCGTTAAGGGTATCAGGAAATTACGCTTATATTACCAGCTATAGCGGTCTTGTGACCTTGGTTGACGTTTCTAATCCTGCATCTATGGCGGTGGTCGATTCTAGGGCTCCTGTTGCCAATCATAATAAATTTGAGCTCTCTGCGCCCTATATGTTTATTTCTAATAGTTCTGCTCCATCTTTTGATGTTTTAAAGGTGACACCTCCGGCAACTTTAGGAAGCTGTAGTGTCCAAGGAAGAATTGATTTTATTAGTGTGTCTAATGCTTATGGTTATTGTGATGGGACGAATTTTATAGCGATGGGTCCTTCCCCAGGAGCGGGAGGGGCGGGCTGCAGCTCTCCAGCTGGAGCCAAGGCGACGATCGAATATGATACTGGACTGAATAAGTTTAAATATTGTGACGGAGCAAGCTGGATTGTGATCGAATAAAATCAATTTGATCTAGGCACTAGTTTACCCTCTGCAAATTGAACGTTGGTCGAATTAACGATCACTCTGTTCATTTGGTTTGGTATTATCTTATCAAGGTAAGATTTGATTTCGGTTTGTGTCCATTTTGTATTCTCTATGAGTGCTTTAATGTAAGAATCTTGTATGGATCTTAGTTCGGCAAAATCGAGAGTCAAAATTTCGTATTCTATCTTGGTAGACTTATCCGGACTATCTGTCTTGTTAATTAAGCGAAAAGTACTTCTTTCGATAATTTTATTAACTAAAAGATCTTTTTCTTGCATTCGAGTATTCAAAACAGCTGCTAACTGGATATTAAGGTCCTTTTTTAGTTCATTTTGCATGAACTGAATTGCAGAGGTTTCAAAAGAATCAGGATGCTTTTCTGTATTTTTAAAGTAGAAAAAAGTGAATGCCACAAAAGTGATGCTAATTAAAATCCAGATCGCTTTGTTTTTCATAGACATCTCCTAAAAAAATGGCTCCCGTTTGGGAGCCATTAAGGTTCATTATGCCTGAAAGCGTACTAGGGCTTCTTGAAGATCCTTCATTTGGATCTTCGATTGCTCTAAAAGGGCCTTGTCAGTAGCTACAACATCTTCATCAGCATTGGCGATGAACTTTTCATTAGAAAGTTTCGCCGACAACATAGAAATATCTTTTTGCAGCTTTTCAATGGCCTTGTTGATACGTTTAACCTCTTCAGCAAAGTCGACAAGTCCTTCTAAAGGAATAATAACTTTTACTTTATGGTCTTTCACGACAACAGTTGCAACAGCACATTTTGCCAGATTGCCTTCAGCTCCAATGTCCATTTTCTCTAAACGTCCCATTGTTTCAAGTGCAGACCGATTGATGTCCAAAATTTTGTGGGTCTCGTTTGATTCCACACCTAAACGAATACCAAGCTTTTGTGCCGGACTGATTCTGTTTTCTCCGCGAATATTACGGATGGCCGTTATCACATCCTTCACAATGTCGATCTCTAAAGCTGACGTTGCTGATCCTAGCGCTAAAAAGTCTTTATCATTTCTAGTCGTCGGGAACTGAGCAACGATAAGAGCCTCAGACTTGATCGGAAGCTTTTGGTAGATCTCCTCAGTGATGAAGGGGCAGAAGGGGTGTAGAAGGCGCATTATACGGTTTAGAACCTGCGCCATCACCAACTGGGTGGCTTTACGAGCCTCTTTATCTTCGCCGTTCATGATTGGTTTAGTGAACTCGATGTACCAATCGCAGAATTGTCCCCAAACAAACTGATAAAGCGCATTTGCGGCATCCGAAAAACGATCTTGCTCGAGGGCTTCTTCAACTGTCTTTGTCACTTCATTTAGTTTATAGATAATCCATCGATCAAATACCGAAAGCTTTGTTGCATTTGGAAGTGCTTTTACGCCATCTGCTGGAATTTCGAAGTCTTGTAAGTTAGTAAGTGCAAAACGAGCGGCGTTCCAGATTTTATTCATGAAGTTGCGATAGCCTTCAAGACGCTGTTCTGAAAATTTAAAGTCTTTGCCTGAATATAAGTGAGCAGCAAAAGTGAAGCGCAAAGCATCGGCACCGTGTTTTTCGATCATTTCCACTGGGTCGATTGAGTTGCCTAATGACTTCGACATTTTGCGGCCCTGATTGTCGCGCACAAGCCCATGCACATAAACGGTGCGGAATGGAATGTCTCGTTGGAATTCAAGGCCCATCATGATCATTCTGGCTACCCAGAAGAAAATAATATCATGACCCGTTACCAAGTACGAAGTTGGGTAGAAAGTTTTTAATGTTTCAGTTTCGTTAGGCCATCCCATTGTAGAGAACGGCCACAATGCTGACGAAAACCAAGTATCAAGAACATCCTCTTCTTGTTTTACGTTGTGAGATCCACATTTTTCACAAGTAGATGCATCAGTTTCGGACACGGTGACATGACCACAATCAGCGCAATTCCATGCGGGAATACGGTGTCCCCACCACAATTGGCGAGAAATACACCAGTCTTCAATGATGTTCATCCAGTGAAGATAAATTTTTGTAAAAGACTCTGGTTCAAATTTTAAAGAACCGTTTTCAACTACTCGGCGCGAAGGTACAGCTAAGTGTTCGGTCTTCACGAACCATTGCTCAGACAAGAAAGGTTCAACTACGGCGCCGGAACGCGAACAGTGACCAACGTTCAACGTGTGTGGCTCTTCTTTGATGAAAAGATCTGCGGCTTTAAGATCTTCCAAAACTCGTTTACGAGCTTCTTGAACTTTAAGGCCTGCATATGGACCACCATTCTCGTTTATTTCACATTTCTTATTCAGAATATTGATGAACTCAAGATTGTGAGTCTTTCCAATTTTATAATCGTTAAAATCATGCGCTGGAGTGATTTTAACAACGCCAGAGCCAAACTCTTTATCAACATAGGTGTCAGCGATAACTTTAATTTTACGGCCCAGCAATGGCAGGACGACATTCTTGCCAATCAAGTGCTTATAACGATCGTCCTCAGGGTGTACACAAACAGCTGTGTCTCCTAGCAGGGTTTCTGGGCGAGTCGTTGCTACTTCTAAAAATCCAGAGCCGTCTTCAAGCATGTACTTAATATGGTACATCGAACCTTTGATTTGTTTATGTTCAACTTCAAGATCCGAGATGGCTGTTTCAAGAGGACCAGACCAATTCACCAGGCGTGTACCTTGATAGATCCAACCTTTTTTATAAAGGCTCACGAAAACTTTACGAACCGCTTTTGAAACACCTTCATCAAGAGTGAAAGTTGCGCGATCCCAATCACAGCTGTCACCAAGGCGACGCATTTGTGAATAGATACGATTACCGTACTGGTGTTTCCAGTCCCAAACTTTTTCAACAAACTTTTCCCGCCCAAGTTGATGACGGGTGATACCTTCTTTTTTAAGTTCCTTTTCAACCACGGACTGGGTTGCAATTCCCGCATGATCGGTACCCGGTAACCACATCGTATTGAATCCAGACATACGTTTCCAGCGGATTAACATGTCTTGAATTGTGTGATCTAGGGCATGGCCCATATGAAGGAAACCCGTGACGTTAGGGGGCGGTAAAATAATAGAAAATGGGGGTTTGGTCGATTGGTCTTGAGCCTTAAAGTGCCCAGACTCTTCCCACCACTGGTAGATACGCCCTTCAACATCGGCTGGGTTGTAACGGTCTGAAAGTTGTTCCTTCATATAAAATCCTTCTGTAAAAACAAGCCCTTCGAGCGTAGCAAAATTTTCCAAACTTGGGTAGACATCCTGGGCCGAGACCCGCCCTATTCCCGCCCTAAAGAGAGGAGGCCTCAAAGCTGCCCAGAGGCCCATGTAATCAATGCAAAACACCTAAAAAGGAGTACCCGGACCCAGTCTGGCCTGATATGACTCTGTGCGATAAATACTTATGATTATATCTTCAGGAGGATAAATGAAAAAAGCATTGTTGATGGTTTCTTTGGTTGCTGTTTCTTCTTTGGCTCAGGCTTATGTGCCTTCTAAAGAGGCTCGTCTAGTTCAAAAATTCGAAAAAGACGGAGTTTTGACTCTTGTTTATATGCAAGAGACTTATGCGGACGCTTACGAGTATTGCTCTCAGTTGATCACTTTGAAGTATGATGCTCAATCTAAAGAGCTTTTATCTTCAGACTCAAAAGAAACTTGCAACCGTATCAGATAGTCATTTGATACTTGCGAAATATTTAAAAAAAGCAGGTCCTAAAACCTGCTTTTTTTTATTTCATCCATTCTTCAAAAGCCCCTCGAGCCTTTTGAATTTGGTAGTCCTTTTTGGCTTTTTTATTTTTTATCAACTGAACGGCCGGCTTTTTTTCCATTCCTTCAGCCATTAAATTGTCTAACGTTACCATGGGGAACAAACCAAAATTAATGTTCGTAGGCTGAAAATGATCCGCTTTTGATTCATCGGTGATGGCTTCGATCAAAGCGCCAAGAGCTGATGCACGTGGGAGTGGTTTAAGAACCTCGTCTTTTAGCTTTTGATCTAAGAAGCGGGCCACTAATAAACCCATGCAGGTCGACTCGAAATAACCTTCGACTCCAGTGATTTGCCCTGCAAAAAACAACCATGGATCTTTTTTGCTGGAAAGATCTTTGTTCAGCATAGTTGGAGAATTGATATATAAATTTCGATGAATACTTCCAAGTTTTAAAAACTCAGCATTTTCGAGTCCCGGAATCATTCTAAAGACCCGACTTTGTTCGCCATAGGCCATGCGGGTTTGAAAGCCAACAATGTTGTAAGCAGTGCCTTCTTTGTTATCCATGCGCAACTGAACAACCGCCCAAGGCTCTTTACCTGTTCGGGGGTTCTTCAAACCTACGGGCTTCATAGGGCCAAAGCGAGGAGTCTCGGGGCCACGTTCGATCATTTCTTCGATAGGCATACAGCCCTCAAAAAAATCGGTTGTTTCAAAATGTTTAGGTTCAATTTTTCTAGCAGCATTAACTTCATTGATGAAGTTTTCATACTGCTCTTTATCCATCGGACAGTTGATATAATCAGGAGTCCCTTTGTCGTAGCGATCGGCCTTCCAAGCGATATCCATATTGATAGAGTCGGCATCAACAATTGGAGCAATGGCATCGAAGAAGTACATGAAGTCATTGCCAAAGTGCTTTTGCATGCTGGCCGCTAAAGACTCGTGAGTTAATGGCCCGGTGGCGATGACGGCAGGACGTGGAATTTGGTCCAGACTTTCAATGACCTCGGTGCGAACCTCGATACGAGGGTGAGACTTAATTTTATCGGTAATAAGTTGTGAAAACAGTTCGCGATCCATTCCCAAAGCTTGACCGGCTGGAACCTGGGCTTGGTAAGCCATTTTTAATATATGCGAGTTAAGACGCTCGGCTTCCCACTTCAGTTGTTGTGGGGCAGAGCCTTCAGAAATGCTGCCAAATGAGTTCGAGCAAACCAACTCTCCGAATTTATTGGTTTTATGGGCGGGCGTCATGACTTTGTCGCGCATTTCGTAAAGCACGACAGAGTAGCCTTTATCAGCCAATTGCAGGGCACATTCGCTTCCGGCAAGGCCCGCGCCGACAACAGTAATGGTGTGATTTTTTAAAGCTTCTATGTTAGCCTCCCGGCATGAATGATCAAAACCCACCCAAGAAAAAGAAACTGAGTGCTGGTTCGGAAGTACTAATGGGTCTTTTCGAAAATGGCAAGTCTCCTCTGTCGGGGCAGTTTTTGCGTTGGAAGCTTTGGGCAAAGTGGCCCGAGGTGGTGGGGCCAACAATCGCTCAAAATGCCGAGCCTGTCGCATATACGAATGGGACACTGTTTTTATGGGTTAGACATTCGGCCTGGATGCAGCAGCTTGTTTTTATGCGCGAGCACATTCAATCGACAATTAATCAAAAAATGGGGCAGAATTATGTAAGAACGATCCGCTTTACATTGGATCGTCGCGAAGTGCCTCAGCAAGATGATATGAATTTTAAAGATCTTATCGAAAAGCTAGTTCCTGAGGGCTCCGAAAACGACTAAGGAAGCTGAATGTTCAAGCTGATTTTATCTTTAGGACTGTCTTTGAGTTGGGCCGGCGAGCCTGACGATTTCTCGGCAAGGCTAGACAAAAAAGCACCCATTGCGAACCAGCAAATTGATCACGTAGTCAATACGATTCTTGAGATGGCAGTAGACGACTACACTCCAGAAGCCAGTGGTAAATGTAATCAGAAAAAAATGTACCGTATTCTTGATGATGAATTAGACAGAAACTTTCCAAGTATTTATAAAGCTCTTTATTTGAATGTTCCCTTTGCGGGTGCTCGAAAGCTAAGTCAGGTTCCGTATGGTCCAGGTAAGCCTTATACGGAAATTTATTTTTCTCAGTCAGTGAAGGTTCAGGCGAAGGGTCAAATCTTCAACATGGGTCTTGATAAGATCGATCACTTTTTTTCACATGGAAAATTGTATTGGGAAATCGTTGGCAACGATGGCAAGCTTCCGGATGCGAAAGTACAAAAGGCTTTGGATATTGGGATTGCTCAGGAAAATGCAACCTGGGGATTGCAGACAACGGGTGTTAAGTCTTATGCGGATTTATCGGCGAACTATCATGGATTAAGTTTTTGGAAAGATTTATTTGACGGATCGCCTTCGTTCTTCACCTGTGAAAATGGAAGATATAAAATCACCAAAAAATTTGAAACGGAAGACTACTTTGCTTCAAGTATGGATGAAACCTTAAATTGCAGTAGTTATGCCTCTGCGGAAGTTTATCAGCGCATTAGTAAAGTGAACTCGCAGCGGGGTATAAGTTGTCCGGCTGAATCAAGTGCTTGTTCGCAAATGATTAAAGAGGCGGGCAGCAATGCTGGGAAAATTCTTCATCCGAATTGCTTTACGCCTGGCTCGAGTTTTATAGAAAAAGCGTCGTCACGAAGTACAGCTGATGTTCTTCAGTTAGCTCAAGCTGCCATAGGTGGTGGGGGCAATTTTTTAATCTTTAAAATGTTTGGCGGCGAAAACGGCTATATAGAAAGCTCCAGTGCAAAGGGCGTTAAGTGAAAACGATATTAATTGCTTTTATGCTGAATATTTCCTTCGCCTTTTCAGCCCACGCGGATATCGGCATACAGTCAGCAAAAAAGCAATGGCATAAGTACTTAGACTGCGCTCGATATTCGGATCAATCAAAAAAAATGGTTTCCTGTGTGGAAGATGTTTTGAGTTCTGAATTGATTGTCTTAGAGAAGCAAAAGCTACTAAGTTTTTTGGATCAAAAAATTCCGTTTGACGATATTCACGAATGTTCCAATAAAGATTTGATTCAGCCTAATAAAATAAATCCTAATGAAAGTGTATTTTGCTTTCAGCTTAAAGGCTTGCAGGGGCCAAGTTACGGCTATGTCAGCTTTAAAGCTGAAGCAAAGCTTCCTCGAATTTCTAAGGTCAAGTTCAAGTACTAGTTTATTTACCGATCTGGCTAAAGGTGTTCAAATGGCACGAAAAGGGCCATGTTTTTTTTCATTTGTTGCACGTAAATGTTTTTTTCCGGGGTTGCCGTGCGATCAATCAGAGCCTTTGCTCGGCCAAAATAGATATAGGGCAAATAATCAACATATGTATTTTCATTGATATGGGTCAATTTATTATTGCGGGCTCGATTTTTTAGCTCGTGAAGTGATTCGATCAGGAATCCCATAGTCGCAACGGCGGCGGCTTTTGGGTTGTCTAAATCTTTAGATGAAATTTTATAATAATAGGCGATGATATCTGGAACAATTTTAATTTGAGTAGGACCGCGACTGTTTTCGCTGACGGCACCACCCTTAATACTAGATTTAATAATTTTGGCGCCTGTAACCATCCAAGGAAAAGCTTCTTTAATTTTGTAGCGGCCACTTTCGTAGAACCGGGATTCTTTGCCAAGAATACCCAGGGCCATCCAAGCTAAAAGATTGTACTCTTGCGGATCGGATTGGTAGATTTCCAAAATTCTTTGCTTTTCGTCTTCAAGCGTTCTTTTAAAGACGAGGACGCGGTCGTCAAATTCGTGGTTCGATTGGACCTGAAAGTAAATGCCGCATTGATCGCATTTGCTTTGCCCCCAGCGCCATTCAAACATTCCATCGTCAGCAAAGGCCGAACAAATAGAGGAAAAGACAAGTAGGGAGTGTATCAAAATGAGACTAACAGTTTTCATAGCATCCTCGTCAGGGGCTTACTTAAGACACCCTCAGAGTTTGAGGTAGCTAAAACAGTGCCAAAATCGAATTTTCTAAGGACGCAATATACAGTAGATGAGACCCCATTAAAATGGAATCACGCTTACAAGCGGTGAAAGATTTAGACGACATCCATGAAATGTCACATTTACTCTTCTTCGATAGAAGTTCTTAAAAGAGTTTTGATGTGGGACTTTCTTTGCGAACTTCCCAAGACACCCTTCAGCTGATTGTGAATTGTAGGGTCATTGATGAGGGCACCCAAAGTGCCTTCTCCTTTGTCGATTTTAGTCAAAATGCGATCCATTTTATCAATGCTTTGAACAATTTTTTCAGAGGTCTTGCGCTGATTCATATCTGCAGCCAGATTCTTTGCCTCGAGACTGGTGTCTTTTAAGTTCTGAGAAGCCGCTGAAAGATTTTGCATGATTCTTTCAAGGCGACCGTCGGCATTCAGGGTGTGGGTTGTCTTATAAACTTCGTTGATGATATCGAAGATTTTATCAGTTTCTTTGCCTCGTTCAGAGATGATTCCAATTAAGTCCGAGGCCTTAGCTACAGGTAAAAGTGAACCTGACTCTAGCACCTTTCCGCCTGAAGGGCCCGGGATGATATAGACAAACTTATCACCCAATGCTCCTTGCGTCCGAATCTCTGCTTGGCTGCCCTCAGTTAGTTTTGTTTGGTATTGCTTTTCTATTTTGATGCGGACGTTGATCAGATTCTGTGTTGATTCAAATTGGATATCATCAACGTTACCTATGACTAAACCCGCAAGCGAGACCACACTTCCCGAATTAAGTCCCTGCACCGACTCGAACTGGACATTCATTTCGACATAGCTTTTAAACAGTGCTTTGTCTGCCCCTAACATAAAGATAGATAGTAAAAGCAAGATAATGCCAGTTGTTAGGAATATGCCTACTTTAAGTTGGTGATTATTATTCGATTCCATCTAGGCTCTTTCTCCGTTAATGAATTGTGCTATCAATCCTTGATTGTCGTTTTGTAGTTGCTCGATCGTGCCCTGTGCAGCGACTTTTCCGTTCATTAGAAAAGTCATTTTGTCGCAGACGGCGAAGGCCGTTGGCATATCGTGAGTTACTAAAATTGATGTAACGCCCTTATTTTTTAACTTTAAAATGCTCTCTTGAATCTTTTTTGTATTGAAAGGGTCAAGCCCTGCCGTGGGTTCATCATAAAGGACCACATCTGGATGCATCATCATCGCTCTGGCTAAGCCAACTCGTTTTTGCATCCCGCCTGAAAGGTTCCCGGGAAATAGGTTTTCGGTTCCCTTGAGGCCAAATTCTTCAAGCTGATTTTCGATTTCTAGGCGGATTAATCGCTCGGATTTAGTGGTGTGCTCTCGTAGGGGATAGGCTAGATTGTCGAAAACAGACATCGAATCGAAAAGAGCTCCGCCTTGAAAGGCATAGGCGACTTTTTTGCGAATTTTAATGAGGTCTCTCTCATTCATTGGAACAATGTCCTCTCCGTCGATCAGAATCTGTCCTCCGTCGGGCTTTTCTAATCCAATAAGACTGCGCAGGATAACACTTTTGCCTGCGCCAGAACCACCAATTAGACCTAGGCATTCACCTCGTCTTACGTAAAAAGTCACATCTTGGTGAACGACTTTTTTGCCGAAGGATTTTTTGAAACCGATAACCTCGATGGCGCCTACGTTGTTATTCATATTGCCTCACAGTTTTTCGATGATCCAAAAAAGTTTGGACAGAAAGAAATCACCAACTAAGATCAAGATGGATGAAACAACGACGGCCTTCGTCGTGGCAATACCAACCTCTTTCGTTCCATTTTTGACTTTCAGCCCGAAGTAACAGGCAGGAATCGAAATGAAGAGTGCAAAAAAGAAGGTTTTTCCAAAACCGCTTAGATAGTCTCCGATTTTGGAAGTCGTCAGTACTTTTTGAAGATAAAAATTGGGGTCCAAATTAAGTTCGGCGGCACCGATCACAAGGCCCCCAAGGTTGCCAACAATATTGGCCATGGCAACTAATAACGGTAGAGTGATAAGGCAGGCGATAACTCGTGGGACCACAATCACTTTTGTTGGCGAAGTGCCAAGAGCTCGGATCGCATCGATTTGCTGAGTCACTGTCATCGAGCCAATTTCTGAAGCAATTCCAGCGCCGACCCGGGCGGCTAACATAAGCGAAGTGAAAACCGGGCCCATTTCGCGCAAGATAGTTACGGCCATTAATTTGGGGACGTAAAATTTTCCGCCAAATTTTTCAAGGCCTAAGCCGAATTGCAAAGACATTACCATTCCGGTAAAGCCAGCAGTTATAAGAACCAATGGTAAAGACCGCATTCCTATTTGGTAGATTTGTTCTACTAAGAGCTTCCAATAAAATTTACCAATGAATGTTTCTTGCAATACTTCCTTAGTAAGTAGGCCTACGCCCCCAATGAAGTAAAGAGACTCGATGATAAATAAAGTTAAAGGAAGTTGAGCCAAGTTCATGGGGCTTTAAACTCCTTTAAAAAGTCCTGAAAGGTATTTTTATCAGCCTCAAAGTTTTTCGATTGGCCAGACAGTGTGATTACGTAGTTGCAGGCGTTCTTTTTAAATATCATCGAAGCTAATTTGACCGGAATCCCGTCAATTTTACCGGTGACTTCGCTCCATAGGGCCTCGCGGTCGTTAAACATGAGCTTTTTTGATTCTTGGTTGTCGGTTTCTTGCATGGCTGACTCTAGTTCGGATTGAAGGCTTTCAAGGCTAGGATCGTTGCCTCCACATTCCGAAAGAACTGAAATCAAGTTGTTGGTTTTTTTATTTTTCCATGTTTTGTCGCCATATTTTTCGGCGATGGGGTCAAACCCATGTCCTGGTTCTTTATATACGATTCCCTTAGCTGGTGTACCTTTTGAGGAAGTTGGCAAATTGACTGATACACAAGCCAATAGGTTCATCAAAAAAATAATCAGAACTGTCAGTAGGGTTTTCGATGATGTCATTTTATTTTGCCTTCATGCTGTTAACTCGAAAGTTGAAAATTCCATTTTCTAATTCGGCAGTTACAGCATTTTTTATTAGGTCTGGGTGATGAAGACTGGACCAATGTCGAATGTCAGAAATTTGTCTGATATGACAGAAATCCAATGGAGTTTTTTGCCCAGCTTGAAGATATTGCCCAGTGAGCCTAGAAAACCCCTCAAAAAGGCTTGGCATTGGAAATGCATAGCTTTTGTTTGGGCGAGATATGTTCAAGGAGTGAACATTGAAATTACTAGGATTGTTGTCGGCGTTCTTATTCCTGTCTAACTTTACTTTTTCTGCGGCGGTTGCTGCAGAAATTGGTGGAAGCATTTCTTTTCAAGGGGACACTGTTCATCTTGAAATGTCTGGACGTTCGAACTGGACCTATGACGTAAAGAAAATTCAGCGCAATGGGAAATACGTCATGCAAATGTCGATCGAGCCCATTTCTGATGTACTGGTAAAGCAACTTGAATCTTTTAAAAGTGCCTACGTAACTTCAGTCAAGGTCGATAAACTAGGTCAAGATGGAAAGTACAATATAGAGTTCGTACTTTCTGCAAATAACATTGAGGCTTTTGATTATTTGACGGATTCGCCCTCGCGTTTGATTGTTGATTTCTATCCAGACCCAAATACTCCGATTGAAACACCTAAAAAATCTGCGCTTAAAGAAAAAGCGAGTAATAACAACGTAGAGTCTAGCGAGGAAACCGTTACATCTTTAGAATCCACAACTGTGTCCAAGGGTAAAGAGAAGCCCCGAAAGCCTGCAACAACCGATGTACTAGTGGTGGCTGATGGTCAAAAAGAGCCAAGTAAAGAAGTACGGTCGGGTATTTTTGATGGCGGTGATCCTGATTATGAGCGCTTTACAGTTAAAGATTACGAAATCAAAGATGAAGCATTGATCGCAAGTCAGGACAATTACTATATTCCATTCCCGATGGTAATGGCGGAATCTGAAACTTGGGAAAAAGTAAAGATTGCACCAACTTTATTCGAGATTAAGCCTAAAGATACTGAAGAAAACAAAATGGCTCGTCTGTTGATGACTCTTTTTGAAAAGAAGCGTCCTTTAGTATTTTTGAAAACTGTAAAGTGGTTTCACGAAAGGTATCCTCAGTCTGAATATAAAGAAATGATAGAGTTTATGACTGCGGATGTGCAGTTTTCGCTATGGGAAGAGAAGCATTCTCCAGCGGACTACGATCAGGCAATGTTGGCATATAAAAAACTTGTTCAAAAGTATCCGACCAATCCCTTGAGTGAAAGAATATCAGTTCGACTTGGCTACATTGCTCTTGAAAGAAAAGATGCAGTAGCAGCTCTTCGCTATTTTAATGATCATATTGGAAATCCGAACTTTAAAGACACTAGCTTGTCCAAAGATTTGGCCCGACTTGGCACCGGCTTAGCTTTCCATACTTTGAATCGCTATGATGATGCATTTAAGATTTATGATGACGTCGAGAAGACCTCTAAATATAAAGATATTCAAGTCGAAGCCGCTTATCGAAAAGGTGATGTCTATACTCAAAAGGGCGATTTTTTAAAGAATATGCCGGAAGAACATCGTCAGGCTTGGGCTACTGCAGTCAAAGAATATCAAATCGCCCAAAAGAAGTTTCCGGAGGCGCGAACTAGCTTTCCAAATGCTGACTACAACCAAGCCGAAGCGTTCTTCTGGCAAAAAAAATATCCACAGGCTTTGGATGCTTATAGAGACTTTGTAAAAAGATTCCCCTCACATGAACATGCCCCATTTGCTATGACCCGAATCGGCGAGTTGATGGAAATTCTAGGCGCGGATTCGTCTCGGGTGATGGGGGCGTATCTAGAGACCTACTTCCGCTATGGTGAAAGCTCTCAGGCCGCAATCGCTCGAATGCGTATGTTATCCGCTAAAATGAAAGGCATGAAGCCCAAAGAGGCTGATGCGGCAATGAAAGAGATTACTACTTTATCCAAAAAGCTAGATCTTCCAGAGATGCCTCAGTTCACAACGGTGGTGATTGCAGATGGATTGACCTCGCGTAAAGAATATGAAAAAGCGGCTGACAATTTGATTAAGTACTATCAAGCCAATCCCGTTACCGCAGATCGTAAGTTACTTACGAAGAGAATTGTAAATAACATCAACAGTCGGATCGTGGATCTGGTTGAGGACGGTCAATTTATTTCTGCCCTAAAGACTCATAGTGACTACTGGGACAAATGGTTAAAAAATTCCGAGCGTTTAGATACGAAGTTCTATATCGGTAAAGCATTTGAAGATGCAGGTGTTGATAAGCAAGCCGAGGATTATTACAAAGAAGTTTTGAATAGAAGTTATTCCCTAAAAGGCAGCAAGGCCGAAAAAGAGCTGGCGATCGTTGAAAAGATTCCTTCGGAAGATCGCCTTAGCTTGCGTTTAGCTAGCGTTTATGAAAAGCAAAATAAGATGAAGCAGTCTTATGACATGCTTAAAAATATCAAACAGCCGGAAAAGATGTCAGAGCTCGAGCAAATCGAGCGTGTGGGTTTAGCAGTTCGTTTGCTTGAAAATAGGGGCGAAAATGAATCCGCGATCCGTTATCTGACAGAATTGTTAAAAACATGGAAGGGGCAGCCAAGTCTGGTGGCGGGGCCATTTTTGAAGTTGGCTGAATTAGAAGCTAAAACTGGGCGCTTCGAGGATGCCATCAAGTCACTGGATCGTATCGATGTCATGATGAAAGACTCAAATAAAGTTGATGAATCTATTCACTTGGCATCACTTCAAAAGAAAGCCGAAATTTTGTTCGGTCAAGGTAAGAGCCAGCAAGTTATTCCGGTTTATGAATCGATGCTTGAACGTTACGAAGCTAAAAAATCACTGGGATCGATTCGTTATAAGCTCGGTGAAATATATTTTGCTAAAGGTGATTTAGCCAAGGCCGCCAACACTTGGAAAGACTTTAAGGGTGATAAATCCAAGTTTTGGCAAGATCTTGCACAAGAGAAATTAAAAGATGCCGAGTGGGCAGATGGATATAAGAAATATATAAAACGCATTCCAGCTATGAGTGAAAGCGAAGAAAGCCAATAGGAGTAAATGACAGGATGTCTTACTTTGATTTCGATGCGATGACATTTAAAGACGACGACATGAGAAAAGTGGTAGCATTGGCTCGCCAACTCTCTGGATCTGCAGCTACGATTTTACTGCGTGGTGAATCTGGAACTGGCAAGACTTGCTTGGCCCGATATATTCACGAAAAGAGTCGACGATCTGTATTAATTCATCTGGATTGCAAAACAATCCATGAACTGCCTTCATTAGAAGGAAAAAACTTGGCGCAAATCACGGTGCTTCTTGAAGACGTAGATTCAGCATCAACAAGTTTGCAGACGGCCTTGGTCGCCTTGTTTGAACGAAGCGAAAACTTAAGGCCTCGCATCATTGCGAGCTCGCGACGTGACTTAAAACAGTTGGTAAAAACCGAAAGCTTTAAGCCTGAACTTTTCTATCGTTTGGCGGTCATCCAACTTGTAATTCCAAGTCTTCAAGAGCGAGTTCAGGACTTTTCGGATATTTGCCAATTTGTCGTCGACGTTCATTCGATCATGCATGGTAAGGGTGGAGTTAAGATTTCTACTGATGCTTTGAAAAAACTTCAGACTTGGCCTTGGCCAGGTAACCTACGTGAGTTGGAAAGTGTTTTAGAAAGAGCAGTAATATTGGCTCAGTCAGGCATGATCACTGATGATTTGGTCCAGTTCGAGCAGTTTAACGGAGAAATCGCCTTCGATTTTATCCCCGGCATGTCCCTTTCTGAGGTCGAGAAGCGTCTTATCCTACAGACGTTGGAATTAACGTCGCAGAACCGGACCAAGGCGGCGCAATTGTTGGGCATTAGTATTCGAACATTAAGAAATAAACTTAACGAATATCGATTGGAGGGTTCACTATGAGTGACTTATTTGGCAAGACCATAAACGGCCTGGCGACCTCGCTGAGCATGCGCCAGATGCGACAAACGGTTCTTCAATCGAATATTGCGAATGCCGAGACTCCTGGCTATCACGCTCAAAAAATGGATTTTGAAGATGCCTTGGGTCGCGCGATGGACCTTGATGGCATGAATGCACTTTCAACTTCTGATAAGAGTCACTTTGCTTTGGGACGCATTTCTTCGGTGAAAGAGCGACCAGAAATTTATGAAAATCCCGATGTGGTAGCAAATAACGACGGGAATACTGTGGATTTGGAAAAGGAAATGGCAGCATTGACTGAAAACGCCATTCTTTATAAGTCGGCCTTACAGCTGATCAATAAGAAGATGGCTGCTCTGAAGTATGCGGCGACCGATGGTCGATAGTAATTAATTGAATTATTTAAAAGGGAGCTAGGATGGCTGACTTTTTAACGGGAATGAGAATCGCAAGTAGTGGTATGGCCGCACAAAGAATGCGGATGAACACTATTTCATCTAACATTGCTAACATTAATACGACTCAAACGGCAGAGGGGGGACCTTACCGTCGTAAAGACGTCATTTTTCAAGCAATGCCTGATGCAAAGAACTTTGGCGAAATTGTCTCGGCGACATCGCCTAATGGTCATTATCAGAGGGTCCAAGTGACAGATGTGGTCCAGGATCAAAAAGCTCCTTTGATGAAATATGAGCCCAATCACCCAGATGCAAATGCTGACGGGTTTGTTGCCTATCCCAATATCAATTTGATGGAAGAAATGACCAATATGATACAGGCGACTCGCTCTTACGAGGCTAACGTCTCGGCTTTGCAGGCCTCGAAGGATATGGCTTTAAGTGCGCTGGAAATTGGAAGATAATAATAGATATCGCTAGGATGGCGATTTTAAAGGCAAGGACGCAATGGCAGGTTTTACAGTTTCAAACTCCAACAAGTTTTTAGATACAGGCTCGATTGATGCCCAATCGATGCGTATCGAAAATGGTACGACAGGTTCGGTTGCTGAAGCGGGAAAAAGTTTCGCTGATACTTTGTCCGATGCAATTGGTAACGTCAATCAGCTTCACAAAGTGGCGGATAAAAAATCCGAGATGCTAGCAACGGGTAAGACAGATGATGTTGCCGATGTGATGATTGCGGCTGAAAAAGCAGACATCGCTTTGAAAGTCATGGTGCAAGTACGTAACAAGGTGATTGATGCGTACAATGAAATCATGAAGATGCAGGTTTGATAGTTAATTTAGCTTAAGGGACGAGGGGTATTCCTTTGGGAAAAATATTTGGTGGTTTAATAATTCAGTTTCGCGAGTTCTTCAAAAATCTTGGTCCGACCAAGAGACTCGCTGTTATTTCCGTTTCGCTTATCGCGGTGGTTACCGTTGTTACGATGGTCTTCATGGTGTCTGGAAAAGACTATGTCCCATTGTTTACAAATATTCCATCAGATCAGGCGTCGGTCATCGTTGCAAAGTTGAATGAAAAAAATATCCCGTTCAATTTGAAGGATGATGGAAAGACCATTGCGATCCCTAAAGATCTTTTGCATTCAACTCAAATGACTTTAATGTCCGAAATTGGTTCGCCTAAAATGGGTAACATTGGTCTTGAGATCTTTGAAAAGCAAGATTTTGGAATCAATTCCTATGCTCAAAAGATCAATTATCAAAGAGCCCTGCAGGGCGAATTGATGCGCGCGATTAACACGTTGTCTGCGGTGAAACAGTCTAAAGTTATTTTAGCGATGCCAAACAAAAAGACCTTTCTTGAAGAAGGCAACAAAGCCTCCGCTTCGGTAGTTGTCGAGCTTCATCAAGGTAAAGAGCTTTCTCAGGATCAAATCCGAGGTATTCGTTACCTTGTCGCTAATGCTGTTGAAGGACTGGATGCTGATCGAGTCACTGTCTTGGACGATCGAGGCAAGATTTTAACAAAACAGTATGATGGCACAACAGCAGGATCTAATGAGCTGATGGAGCTTAAAGAAAAAGTCGAAGCCGAGCTTGAACAGCGTATCGAGCAAATGCTTACTAAAGTTGTGGGTCATGCTAAAGTGGTGGCTCAGGTAGATGCGACTTTAAATCATAGAATTATTTCTTCCGTTGAAGAGTCTGTGGATCCAGAGAAAACGGCAATTCGGTCTCAACAATCTGAAGAAGAGTCCTTGGATGGTTCACGCACGAATCCATCAGGTGTTCCGGGGGCCCGATCTAATGTGCCTGGTGCCGACGATGGAACATCAGTAGGTTTCAAACAGGATGTTAAAAAGGAAATCAAAACAACAAATTACGAAGTTCCTAAGACTGTTCGAAACATCAAAGAGTCCGCGGGTAATCTAGAAAGACTTTCTGTTGCGGTTGTCGTAGATGGCGTAACAATTAATACAACAAAAGAAGACGGAAGTGTTGAGTCCAAGTGGAATCCTCGGTCAGCGGAAGAGCTTAAAAAGTACGAAGACCTTGTTAAAAATGCGATTGGCTTTAGTGCGAATCGTGGGGACTCGGTCCGAATTGAAAATATTCAGTTCCAGCCCGAGGATTTTTCAGAGGCCGAGAGATTGTTAACAAACTTGGAAAGAAAAAAACTTATCCATGCGTTGTTTAAGTGGGCGCTACTTGGGTTTTCATTGGCCTTATTCTTCTTTATCGTGGTTCGTCCATTCATGCAGTGGATTACGGATTCTTTCCAGGATTCGGTCGAGGAAATGTTGCCACGTACTATCGAGGAATTGGAAGAGCTGCAATCTGTTGATAATACCCTTCCAGGGATGTCGACAGCCTTGCCAGTCCTTCAGGAATCAATTGACCCAGAGAAAGCCGAATCCGAGCTTCTTAAGGATCGCATCATGACGATCATGGGCAAAGACGAAGAAAAAGCAGCCAATGCCTTTGGTATGTGGCTAGTAAGAAAGGATATGTAACATGAAACTACATAAGCCTGAGGTTATTGAATACGAACAACTGAAGGGTTTTGATAAGGCCGCAATCCTTATTAACTACCTTGGTACAGACGCAGTAAAAGTTTTACTAAAGCATATGGATGATGCCGACATTCGTAAGTTGATCAATCAGATGAACAAACTTCGCATTGTCCCAGTACATGTTACAAAACGTGTCCTAGAAGAATACTACGAAATGATTTCTGAATCTGAAGATTACATCTTTTCAGAACAGATTTCAGCCAAAGATACGATTGTTGATGCTTTAGGTGAAGAGCGCGCCCGAGGAATCTTGGGTGGTTTGAATATAACGGCGGGATCAAACAGATCATTAGAATCTTTAGAGATGGTTGATGCGAAGTCATTAGCCACGTTCTTGGTGAACGAACACCCGCAGACTGTCGCAGTTATTTTAGCCCATCTAGAGCCCGAGAAAAAAGGCGAGGTTCTTAAGCGGCTTCCAGAAGCACTTCAGGCTGAAGTCGTTCTGAGAATGGCGAACTTGGAACACGTGGATCCAGAGCTCATCGCAGAGATTGATCGCGTTCTTAAGCATCAGCTTGCAAATACTGCCACAGTTGAACAAGCCGCACTGGGTGGAGTCCAGCCAGTTGCTGAGATGCTCAACGTTATGGATAAGAATACGGAATCGGCGATTATGTCTCGCTTGGAAGAAAAGGATCCATTGTTAGCCGAAGAGATCCGCAAATTGATGTTCGTATTTGATGACATTGTTAAAATTGATGATCGCGGTATTCAATCTCTTCTTAAAGAAGTGCCTAATGATAAGTTGTTATTGGCACTTAAAACTTCAAGCGAAGAGATTCGTGCGAAGATCTTTAAGAATCTTTCCGGTCGTGCGGCAGAAATGCTTAAAGAAGATCTTTCAAGCATGGGACCATCAAGATTGTCAGATGTTGAGTCCGCTCAACAAGAGATTGTCAACGTGGCTCGTCGTTTAGAGGCTGAAGGAAAGATCCTAATTGCAAGAGGTGGTTCGGAAGATGCCATGGTCTAAAGCTGTTTTACCTAAGGAAGTTGCTGAAAAGTCAGTTCTGTCTTATGTACCGACTCAAATCAATTTGGGGACGCCTCAGCAGGCATTGGACTATTTGCTTGAAAAGCAAAAGGGTTCTGATTTCCGTATGAGTGAGCCGATGCGAGTCCAGACTGGTATCGCAGAGATCGAAGAGGCAGACTCGCAAGAAAAAATCGACGAAGCGGCTTTACAAAAGCTTCAAGAAATTCAGGAAGCGGCTTATCAAGAGGCTTACCAACTAGGTATGGATGAAGGAAAGCAAACGGCCTTTCAGCATCATTCGTCAGAAATTTCAGCACGTCTTGACGAGTTTGACAGATTGCTAGGAACACTCGGAGAACTTAAAAAAGAGCTTTTAGCTTATAACGAAGCTCATTTAGTTAAGTTACTTTTTCATATGGCTTCGCGAATTGCTCATAAGGAGATCAAAGAAGACCCAATGACAGTAGTCAATGCTTTGCGTGATGCTGTAGCGTTAGCTCAAGACGAGCAAAATATTCTGGTTCGAGTTGCTCAAGAGCAATTTGATTTTTTTGAAGGCTTAAAAAAACAAACAGGCCGAGAATTCGATTTTTTAAGAAAAATTCGATTTGAACCAGCGGCCGAGGTGAATGTCGGTGGCTGTATTGTTGAAACGAATTTTGGTGAAGTCGATGCGCGCATCGAGCAGCGTATTGAAACATTGTGGAACGTCATTCAGGAAAACACTCCTAAAGTAAAAGAAAAGATAGCGGGCTAATGGACGAGCTTCGGTTAGATTTGGATAAGTACGCAAATGTTATTGATTCGGTTCACTTGACCAAAGACTCTGGTAAGGTGACCGAGGTTAACGGTATGCTTATTAAGGGAAATCTTCCCGGCGCAAGCGTTGGTAGTATCGTTGAAATTGCCCCGAGTGGGCACGATCGTACCTTTCTTGCTGAAGTTGTTGGTTTTAAAGATAAAAGTGTTTTGATGATGGCCTTGAACGACATGCGAGGTGTCGGCTTGGGATCTAGAATCACTTTGGCCCGGCAAATAGCGACGGTCAAAGCCGGTGACGCTTTATTGGGACGAGTCGTTGATGGTCTTGGACGGCCCTTAGATGACCTTGGCGAATTAGAAGATTTTCGAGAAGTTCCCTTGTATAGTGAAGTTCGTAATCCATTACAAAGAACGCCCATTCGCACTCCGGTAGATATTGGTGTGCGAGCAATTAATGGGGCATTAACCGTTGGTCGTGGTCAGCGAGTCGCAATTATGGCAGGCTCCGGAGTTGGTAAATCTGTTTTATTAGGTATGATGGCTCGAAATACCGATTCAGACGTGAATGTGATTGCTCTGATTGGTGAGCGGGGACGGGAAGTTCGTGAATTTATCGAGCATGATTTGGGTCCCGAAGGGATGGCGCGCTCGGTTGTGGTTTGCGTAACGAGTGATCAAAGTCCTCTGCTGCGAATGCGCGGGGCTTATGTAGCCACTGCTTTGGCAGAATATTTTTGTGCTCAAGGCAAAAATGTTCTTTTGATGATGGATTCAGTGACTCGATTTGCGATGGCTCAGCGGGAAATTGGCTTATCAACAGGCGAACCTCCTTCTTCAAAAGGATATACACCAAGTGTTTTTGCGACCTTACCTAAACTTTTAGAGCGTGCTGGAGCTTTTGATGGTGAAGGCAGCATTACTGGATTCTATACAACCCTTGTCGAGGGCGATGACATGAATGACCCGATTGGGGATTCAGTGCGAAGTATTGTTGATGGACACATAGTCTTATCAAGATCACTGGCGCAGCGGGGGCATTTTCCCGCGATCGATGTTATGCAATCAGCCAGTCGGGTTATGCGAGCTGTGACGAGTCCCGAACATGCAAAGCTTGCTCAGAAATTGCGTGAAGTTTTAGCGATCTATAAGGATGCGGAAGACCTAATTAACATTGGAGCTTACAAAGCGGGTTCAAATCCAAAGATTGATAAAGCAATTAAGGTTATTGATCAGGTCAACGCGTTTTTGCGTCAGGCCGTTGAAGATCCTACGGATTTTAACTCAACAATTCGAATGTTACAGGGAATTTTAGTTCAATTCTAATTTAGAGGAATCTTGCGGTGCCTAAATTTAAATTTTCTCTGCAGAATGTAATCAAACATCGCAAGGTCAAAGAAGATCTAGCACAAAAGGATTTTATGGAGGCAGTGGCCTTTTTAAGATCGCAAGAAGAAAAATTGCACAGACTCTCTTTAGATCTTAAGAAGTCGTACACTCAGGCCGGTCAATTTATAAGTCAAGGGGGGCCTCAAGGTCCAGCTCTTCAGCAAATAAATGAATTCAAAAAATTACAGGATATTCGTATTGAACTGCAAAGGTCTAAAGTCCGAGAAGCAGAAAAAATAGTCGAGGAGCGAAGGGAAATTTTGCGACTTGCGGCCTTAGATACTAAAATAATAGAGAAGTACCGCGAAAAAAAATTCGAGGACTGGAAATTTGATCAGAAAAAAGCAGAGCAAAACGAAATGGATGAGATGAGTATCCTACGTTTTGAGAGTGGAGAAGCTGAAAAATGAGAAACGGATATGATCAGTTTTTTAAACAGGCTAAACGAGTGGCTGCCACAACAGGGCATCAGCCAAAGCCTGTCCGTTCTCGTCTCGAGGCTCGGCTTTCTGATGAGGAAATTGAAGAGCAATTGCGTTCACGTGCTGGTGTGCAACGCCGAACAAAGAATAAGAAAACGAAGAAGCCATTTCCTTGGATGATGACAATTGTCTCTATCCTTGGGGTGGGTGTTGCATATTGGGGAATGGAAAATTTCGAACTGGTTGAAAAGACTGTGAAGCGCATTGAATTCACGTTGACCGGACAGGTTTATGCGGCGGACTCGGCAACTCCGGCTCCTGCGCCAACTGCGGCCGAGGCGAAAAAAGAGGCTGAAGGGATTTCAGCAGAGGTTGCCAAAGCAGAAGACATCAAAGATCCAAATAAAATAAATGATGATGAACTCAATCACATTGCGCATTTAAATGATAAGAAGAAAGAGTTGGATGCGAAAGAGGAAGAACTTTCGCGGATGGAGCAGGAATTAGCTGCTCAGAAGGTCGAACTAGAAAAAAGAATGAAAGAGCTAGAGGAGATGAGACGTGGTATTTCCTCTGTTCTGGAAGAAAAGGTTAAGGTGGATTCTGAAAAACTGGATACGCTGGTTCAGATGTATACCAATATGAAGCCACCGCAGGCTGCAAAAGTTTTCGAAGAGATGGATGAAGACTTGGCTGTCGAGATTTTAAGTAAAATGAAAAAGAAAAGTGCCGCAGATATTTTGAATTTGTTAAAGCCGGAAAAGGCCAAAACATTCTCGGAAAAATTTGCAGGCTATAGAAGAAAATAAACTAACGATTCTGCAACCAAGGAAGGAGGCAGTTTTGATCAACAACATACTGGTCGGGTCACCCATACAGGGTGCGCCGGGTGTGAAGGTCCCTGATCGGGATTCGAAAGCACCGCCGGGGTCCGACTCGTTCGGGGAAGTCTTAAATGCCAGGACGCAAGATGCGAAAGTACCTGACAGAAAGACGGAAAAAGACGCCAGCAAGGGCGAACCGAAAGAGACTCGAATAGGCCGCGAGCAAAATAAGACAGACTCGGGAAAGAAAGACAAGGCAGAGGCAAGATCTAAAAACGACGAGCCAAAAGCTGAGAAAAATAACGAGAGTGTCGAAACTAAAAGCGCAAAACCAAATAGTAGGAAGCAAGCGATACAAAAATTCATGGACTCATTCGAGAGTGAATTCGGAATACCCTCCACACGACTTGTGGAATCCATCGCAAACTTAAATCCTACCGAACAAGAAATGACGCCTGAAGACACAGCTCAGGAAGTCATTGGAGATTTGGGACTTGATAAAGAGTCCGAGCAACGAGCTATGCAGATGTATGCGGGGCTGTTGGCGGATTTGAAGTCTCAGCCAATGGTTATTCCTGTGCCGCTAGAAAATAGCAATGCTTTGGCTGCGCCAAAAATTGAAATCGTGGATTCGAATTCTAATCAAACAGACGCAATGGCGGCTTTGATGGCTAAGTCGAAGTCTTCAGAGGCCTCGGCAAGTGCTGCAACGGCGTCGTCATCGGCGAAGATGCCTGCGTTGTCTGTGGACTCGTTGGCGAAGCTTCAATTGGATTCAGAACTTCAATCTTCGATGGATGCTGCGCAGGAGTTCGATGCTGATGAATTATCAGCAGCTCCGGTGGATTCCGAAGCGATGGTGCCGGAAAATGAATTTGCAAAGCAAGTTCCGAATGCAAAGTTAGAAAGTGCTTTGTCTCAGTTAAAAGCTCCGGTGCAAGAGATGTCACCCTTGGCCTTGGCCGCTTTGATTGCTAAACAGCAGTCAGCAAAAGCGGCCCAGGGTTCAGCTGATTCCTCTATTGAAGGAACGCTCAGCGAAGGGGCGTCGGTTGACGCTAATCAGAGTCCGTCTTCAACCATGGAGGCAATGCTCAAGAATCAATTAAGCAAAGCACAAGGGCAGCAAGAAGCTCCGTTGCAAATGCGCCAGTTGATGGACGAGTATCGTCAGCAAGGTTCTGGTCAGCAATTCAATGGCCAAGCTTCGGCTTCGAAGTCTGCAAATCTTCCTAATGAAAGTAAGGGCGATTTAAAGACATCAGAGTTTAAGTCGACCTTGGATGCTCTATCGCCTCATTTGATGCCATTGAAGACAGATATGGCGAAATTAGAAGGCCCTATTGCTGCGGCGGCAACGGCTGCGACTCTTCAACCGACACCGGCTGATCAAGAGGCCAATATTAAACAAATCTTAAGCCAAGCCCAAATTCTTGTGAAAAAGGGTGGTGGTGAAATGAGCTTAAGAATGAGTCCAGAGGGAATGGGTGAAATTCATTTGAAGGTCCTAATGCAGGACGGAAAAATGAGTATGCAAATGCAAGCCGAGTCTAAGGAAGCGAAACAGGCCATTGAGTCTAGTCTAGCTGAACTAAAAACCAGTCTTGCAGCACACAAATTGTCGATGGATCATGTTAAAGTGGATGTTGTAAGTTCGACGAATACTGAGAACTCTACGAACAACCAGATGAATATGAATTCACAGGGTGGACAAGACCAGGCGAAGAAGTTTTGGAATAGCTTCAACGAAAACTTTGGATCGAATGCGAAAAGAGAGTCATTTTTCAATTCGCCTAATTCGACCGGTTATGGAAGCAAAAAAACCAATCCACTTCAGCCCATTGAAACTTCAGAACGATCTTCCGTTCGTGCAGTTTCAGGTCGCGGACAAGGTTTGAATTTAGTCGCATAACTTTAGAGGAGGCCAAGGATGGCAACAGTACAGGCAAAACAAGGTGTCAACGCATTCGGAGCTATGTCGGAAAAGCCGACGAGTGCAGCATCATCACCCTCGAATTTAACACCTCAACAGCTACAGCAGTTGGGTGGAGAGAACGTCGGTGAGGTTTTAAATAAACTTGCTGATGCTAACTATGTGGATCCTTCAAAAAAGACTCGGGCCGTCGGTAGTGATAAGCTGGATAAAGATGCTTTCTTTAAGCTGATGCTTGCGCAAATGAAAAACCAAGATCCTACAAATCCACTAAAGTCACACGAGATGGCCGCACAGCTTGCGAACTTCTCTTCACTCGAGCAGATGCAGAACATGAACTCAACAATGACTGAAATTAAGAATGGTCAAAAGCCTCAAGAGGCTTTCCAGGCTTTAAATTTGATTGGTAAGTCAGTGGCAGGAGACTCTGCAAAATTGACTCGTATGAAGGGCGATACAAATCATGATTTCAGATTTACTCTTCCAGCGGACGCTGCAGAGTTTTCTTTGAAGGTTCGTGATGCATCTGGGACTGTTGTAAAAACTCTTGATGCGAAAGCATTAAAGGCCGGAGAAAATAAACTTACTTGGAACGGTCAAGACGAGAGAGGAAATGCAACAGCTGCTGGAGAATATCAATTCTTTGCAGAGGCAAAAGATGGCGCAGGCAAGAAGCTAGAAGTAAAAACATCTTTTGATGGATTGATCACGGGAGTGAACTTTGGTGCAGAAGGACCTGTACTTGTGGTGGGGAATCAGACAGTCAAATGGCGAGATGTGAAGAAGATCACAGACCCAAGTCTACTGAAGAACGACCAGAAAATTAATAACATTGAAACACAAGACTTGAAAAAAGATAACGCAACAGGCGAAACTCAAATCAAGGGGAATGTAGAGCAAGCAAAAGCCGCCCCTGAGGCTCCTGTAGCGGATGTATCAAACATCATGGATTCGGTGGGGTTAAGCCGAGAGATGATGGAACAAGTCGCGAAAGAGACACAAGGCGGTTAGTTATGGATCTAAAAAAGCTCCAAACGTTTGAAGCTCTAAAGCCGGTCACGCAACCCCAAAATGGTATTCTGCCAAAAGCAGATGCCACGCAGGGAGCAGGGCCGTCCTTCAAAGACACCCTTGAGGCAGTGTCGCAGCCAGCGGGATTGCAACAGGTGGCAAAGCCAGATGCAGCGCAAGTTGCAAAGGCAATTGAAGGGATTAAATTTTCCAACCACGCGGTAGAGCGGATGAAGACTCGCGGAATCAATTATGGTCCCGAAGATCTTGAGAGGCTAAACCAAGCAGTTCAAAAAGCTGCAGCGAAGGGTTCGAAGGATTCATTGGTGCTACTCAATGACTCTGCACTCATCGTGAGCGTGAAGAACAATACGGTTGTGACCGTGATGGATAAGACGGCATTAAAAGAAAACGTCTTTACCAATATCGATAGCACTGTGGTGTTGTAGCAACGTCCTTTAGAAAATGAGTTTCTGAGGGACAAAACGCAAACAAGATGGCGACTCTGTCTTGAATGCAAAAAAACTTAATATTGGGCCGGTCCTCGTAGAGGAGGCCCTCCAAAAACTGAGTAAGCCGAACGACAGAGGCGAACTCAAATTGACATGGAGGTCACATGGGTATTCTTTCATCTCTTTACACTGGTGTATCTGGTATGACAGCTCAGGGCGAAGCCTTGGGAGTTATCGGTGATAACATCGCCAACGCCAACACTATTGGTTTCAAAGCAAGCCGCGCAGAATTCCAAGATATTATCGCAAAAAACTTAAAAGGTATCCTTGGTGGTAACCAAATTGGTCGTGGTGTGAAGATCGGTGCAGTAAACCCAATTCTTTCTCAAGGTAACGTCGATGCGACGGAAAAAGTGACGGACCTTGCAATTTCTGGTGATGGATATTTCAAAGTTAAAGGTTCAGATGGTGAATCTTATACTCGTGATGGATCATTTCACTTTGATCGTGAAGGTTATCTAGTAACAAATGACAATCAAAAAGTTCAAGGTTTCTCGATTGATGATCGTGGAAACGTTTTGAATAAAGTTGGTGACATTAAGTTCCCTCGCGCTTTGATCCCAGCAAAAGCAACAAAGGAATTGAAGTTTGACTTGAACTTAGATTCACGTGTTGAAGCGACAAAGAAATTCGACATCAAAGATCCATATGCAACTTCTCACTACTCTACAGGTGTAGAGATGTACGATTCTCAAGGTAACAAGCACTTGCTTTCAATGTTCTTTAATAAGGTAAACGATCGCGAGTGGGAATTTAAAGGCCTTGTAGACGGAAAAGAAATTTCTGGTGGCGAAGAAGGTATTTTCTCTCAGGTATGTTCGGGTAAGTTGACATTCACCACTGATGGTAAACTTGAGTCTCAAGAAATGACAGAGTCTGCATTTAACTTCAAAGGTGGAGCTCTTCAAGATCAACAAATCAAAATCAATTTCGGTGATGCTATCGCTGAAGGCGGTAAAGGTTTGGATGGTACTAAGCAGTACGGTAAAAACTCGGACCTTATCAGCTGGCACCAAGATGGCGCGGCAGCTGGTACGATCACTTCACTTTCTTTCTCGGATGAAGGAACTTTGACAGCGGTTTATTCTAACGGTCAGGCACAAGATTTAGCACAAATCGCATTAGCAAAGTTCGAAAACCCAGAGGCGATGTTTAAAGTAGGTAACAACCGTTTGAAAGAATCTAGAGAATCTGGTTTGGCATCAATCGGTGCTCCAGGTGCTGCCGGTCGCGGTAAGCTTTTCGCAAAATCTTTAGAGCGTTCAACGGTCGACTTGGCAACTGAGTTCGTGAACATGATTCAGAACCAACGCGGTTTCCAAGCCAACTCTAAAACGATCACAACAACAGATGAACTTCTAAACGAAGTGATTCAGTTGAAGAGATAAGCTGGAGGCTAAAGGCTCGAGTTGACTCGAGCTAGAAAAGCCGCCGGAGTCTAAAAGCTAGGGCACCGCCCTAGCGTGTCCCTTAACCATGTTAAATAAACTCCAACAGCCTTCCTGTTACCCCCAGGAGGGCTGTCTTATTTTATAACAAATGTTGGTTTATAACGATCCAAGTTGTTGTAATTACGTATTAAATTAGTACCATTACATTAAAAGCGAGTAATTTAAGGCTTTTTGTAATGTTCATTATTTACATTGCAAAGGCCTCCTGTAATATACATTACATGATTACAAATACAGCACCCCAAACAGAAAAGACTTCTATTAAATGCCTCGTTGTTGAGGATGACCCAGAGATCGCGGCGATTGTTCGCGAAGGCTTGAAAGAGCTTGGCGGCGAAGTGGATATCGAATCCAACGGTCGCCGTGGTTTCGAAAAAGCTGTGGCGAACTCGTACGATATCATCATTCTTGATATGATGATTCCTGAAATGGATGGTTTTACTTTCCTTGAAAACCTGCGCGCTAAGGGCGTGACGACTTCTACATTGATTCTGTCAGCTCTTCGCGAACTTGATGACCGCTTGCGTGGCCTACAACTAGGTGGCGATGACTATATGACGAAGCCATTTGCAATGGCAGAGTTGCAAGTTCGAGTGCAAAACCTGTTGAAGCGTGCCACAAAAACAACCGAAGTGACCCAGCTTTCCTTTGCAGACATCAAGTTGAACCGATTAACTCGGGACGTGACTCGTGCGGGTCGAAAATTAGACCTTCAAGAGCGTGAATTCATCTTGTTAGATCTATTTATGTCAAATCCAAACAAGATTATCGGCAAATCGATGATTCTGAAGCATGTTTGGAACTATGATTTTGATCCTCAAACAAATATTGTCGACGTTCTTGTATGCCGCTTGCGCAACAAGCTTGAAAAGGACTTCCCAACACGGCTAATCTATACAGTCCGTGGGGTAGGATATGTCCTTAAATCTGCAGCCTAAAAGTTTTCTTTCAAAAGTCAGCGTTAAGCTGGCAATCCTATACAGTATGGGGCTGATCTTCAGCTCCATACTCGTGTTTAGTCTGGTCTATTTTCAAGTTCTTTATAGCTTTCAAAACCAAGGCAAGCGAGATCTCAATCAAAAGCTCAATGAGATAGCTCAAAGAATCGAGATAAGCCTTAACGGCGGAGTCACATCAGCCGACCAGATTTTTACTTCGGTCAATTTAGACGGCGAATCTACCTACTTCTTCTACTCAGCTCAAGGCGACTTATTGTATTCTCATCGTTCAAACGAGAGCCTTACAATTTCAGAAAATATTTTAAGTCGGCTTGTTGATGAAACAAAAGAGTCAGCGACTTTTCACAGTGAAGGGGACCCCTTAGGCGTTGATGGAGCTTTAGTTGTTTCGAAAAAACTTAAAGGTGGAGAAAAGCTGATTGTTGCACGATCCGCTAAGAGTATCGCAGACGAGTTGCTGGTTTTAAAAAGAGTCTTTTGGTGGACTCTATTTCCTGTGGTTCTATTTGGCTTCTTAGTTGGTTTCTATTTATCATTTAAGCTTTTAGGCCCTTTACAAGAAATCATTGAGGCATTTAGGAAAGTTGAGAGCGGCTCTTTTTCGGCAAGAGTTGCAGTTGGTAAATCGCAGGATGAGTTGAATGAACTTAAATCGATGTCAAATGGAGTTTTGGATCAGGTTGAATTAGCGATATCCAATTTGCGAGAGGCCTTTGATCACCTGGCTCACGATATTAGGACGCCGGTGACTCGACTTCGAGGTCGAGCAGAGTTAGCTCTAAATGGTGAAGAGTCTGTTGATGCCTATCGAGAAGCTTTGCAATCCTGCTTTGAAAACTCAGATCGAATTTTAAGATTTTTAGAAACGCTGACTCAGATTTCTGAAGCTGAGAATAGAGCTTTGAAGTTGAAATTTGAGAGGGTCTCGTTAGGCGAAATGGTTTCGGAAATAATGGAGCTATACGAGATTGCTTTTGAGGAGAAAAACATCACTGTTAAGAAAATACTCTTAAAGGCAGATGTAGTTGATTGCGATCAACATTTAATAAAACGAGTTATTGCCAATCTTTTAGATAATGCCCATAAGTACACTCCAGAAAATGGAGAAGTTTTTATCGAGACTTATAAGACTGATAAGCACGTGGTTTTATCAATCCGTGACAGCGGTATGGGTATTCCACGCGAAGAATTATCATTGGTTTGGAATCGTTTGTTCCGTGGGGATAAGAGCCGCACCGCTTACGGCATGGGCCTCGGATTGACTTTTGTTCGGGCTGTTGTTGAGGCTCATGGTGGGACGGTCAGTGTTTTAAGCCCTGTGGCGGAAGGACGGGGGACCGAGTTTTTAATAAAACTAAAGCAGCCTGCTCTTAAGGTCGCAAATAGTTCAAACGCTCTTCCTAGTAGAATGAATGTCTAATAAAAAAGAACCGAGCTAAGGCTCGGTTCTTTTTTATCCACCAAGATAAGATCTGCGAACATCATCGTTATTTAGTAGCTCACTTCCTGTTCCTGAAAGAGTCAGCATTCCTGTTTCTAGCACGTAGGCGCGGTGTGAAACCTTTAAAGCCATTTTTGCGTTCTGTTCGACCAAAAGAATGGTGGTTCCTTCTTGGTTTAGCTTTTTTACAATCTCAAATATCTGGGCAACAATCAGCGGAGCAAGTCCTAGCGAAGGTTCATCCAGAAGTAAAAGCTGTGGGCGACTCATAAGTGCGCGCGAGATCGCTAGCATTTGCTGTTCTCCGCCTGATAAAGTTCCCGCAAGCTGCCATTGGCGTTCTTTAAGTCGAGGAAAAAGGGTAAAGCACTGTTCAAGATCTGTTAGCATTTCCTTTTTGCTAGATTTTGAATAGGCACCCAGTTCCAAATTTTCAAGAACACTCATTCCAGGGAAGACGCCACGACCTTCAGGGGACTGTGACAAGCCTTTAGTGATACGCTGATGAACCGGAATCTTTTGTAAGTCTTCATTTCCAAGTTGGATCATACCTTGAGATTCGACGATTCCCGAAAGGGCGCGCAGGGTTGTAGTTTTGCCAGCACCATTGGCTCCGATCAACGAGACTATTTCGCCTTGGTTGATGTGAAAACTAATCCCTTTAAGAGCATGGATAGATCCGTAATAAACATGTAGATTTTCAACTTTTAAAAGAGGGCTCATGCTTCCTCCTCTACGCCAAGGTAGGCTTCGATAACTTTTTTGGATTGTTGAATAACACTTGGGGTGCCTTCTTCGATTTTTGTTCCGTGGTCTAGGACGAAAATGTTTTCACAGATTCCCATAACCAACTTCATGTCGTGCTCGATTAAAAGTACCGTCAGATTAAATCTCTTTCGGATCTCGGCAATTGTTTCCATTAACGAATGAGTCTCGGCGTGGTTCATTCCTGCAGCTGGTTCATCAAGCATAATAATCTTTGGATTAGTTGCCAGTGCGCGGACAATCTCGAGCTTTCTTTGTTCGCCATAGGGTAAAGATCCTGCGGCCTCTCGAGACTTGCCGTCTAAGTTGAAAATCTTTAGCAAATTAAGAGCATTTTCAAAAATTTCTTCTTCTTGGAGGTGAAATTTTTTAGTTAATAGTAGTGTATCGAGTAGGCCATAACGAACATGCTGGTGGGCCGCGATGCGCACATTATCGAGCACGCTTAGTTCTTTAAAGAGCCGAATATTTTGAAATGTTCGAGTGATCCCAAGGTGGGAAATTTGAAAAGGTTTTTTACCTTTTAAAGATTTTCCATCTAGGAAGACTTCACCGGCTGTGGGTTGATAGACTCCCGTTAGCATGTTAAAAACTGTCGTTTTTCCGGCGCCGTTGGGGCCAATCAGTCCAGCTAGTTGTCCAGATTTTATTTGCATATTCAGGCTATCGACGGCTTTTAGGCCACCGAACTGCATCGTAATATTTTTTGCTTCTAAGACAACATTAGACATTTTTTTGTCTCCAGCGCTGAATGTATTTTCCCAGGATTTCATTTAACTCTGTTTTGCCGAAAAGACCTTTTGGTCGAAGTAGCATCATAAGAATCAGCATCAATGAATAGATTACCATTCTTAAGTCAACACCTGTAAATTCTTGAAGGAAGCGAAGGCCTTCGGGAAGAATCGAGATTAAAATGGCCGCGACGATAGAACCGGTCATCGATCCCATTCCGCCTAAAACCACCATGATAACGCCATTAACACTTAATAAAAAACCAAAAGAGTTGGGTGAAATGTAATTGTTGAAATGAGCATACAAAGCCCCGGCAACTCCGGCGAAAAAAGCCGAAAGGATAAAAGACCGTACTTTAGTTTCAGTGGTATCAATACCCATGGCTGCCGCTGCGACTTCGTCCTCGCGCACTGACAAAAATCCGCGACCAAAGGAAGATCGCATCAAGCGCCAAATGGTGAAGAAGGTTACCAAAATCCAGATGCAAGCAAAACTCCAACCGACGATGAAATTGGGGAACACCGGATAGCCTCCCCAGCCTCGTGCGCCCCCAAGGAAGTCCATATTCAGAAGTGCAACGCGAATGATCTCGCCGAACCCTAGTGTGACAATCGCTAAGTAGTCACCTTTAAGTCTTAGCGATGGCTGTCCCAGTAAAAAGCCGAAACCTGCAGAAAGAAGGCCCGCAAGATAAACGGAATAGAAAAAATTAAGCCAAGCTAATTCCCCTTGAAAGAGTGGAAGCTTCGCGCTTACAAACACCGAAGTGTAGGCGCCCACGGCCATGAAGCCAGCGTGCCCCAGCGAGAACTGCCCCGTATAGCCATTCAAAAGATTCAGGCTCATCGCTAAAATAATATTAACCAGTACAAGTGTCGCCGTAAGTTGAATATAGGCATCGGTGCCAAACAGCAGAATCATTCCTAAAACAACCAGGGAGGCAAAAGCAATCAGAGGATTTTTTAATGCTTTAAACATAAGTGATTAAACCTTTTCGATGGTGTTTTTTCCCAACAGGCCAGCGGGCTTAAAGATTAGAATCGTGATCAAGATTCCAAACGCGAGGGCGTCACGATAGGTTGAAGAAAGATAGGCAACCACCATTTCTTCAGACAGGCCCATGATCAAGCCTCCTAAGATTGCACCCGGAAGGCTGCCAATGCCCCCGAGAACTGCAGCCACGAAAGCCTTCATTCCAATCATCATTCCCATCAATGGGTCCAATTTTGGATATTTCATGCCGACAAGTACTGATCCAACGCCCGCCAATGACGAGCCTATAACGAACGTGAAAGTGATAATTCTATCGACATTAATTCCAAGCATAGATGCAACTGCCGAATTGGAACTCACGGCCCGCATCGCTTTTCCTGTCTTGGTTTGGTATATCAAAAAACGCAGGCCAAGCATGGCAACAAGACCCACAGCTAAGACTGTAACATCAAAAGATTTAACAGGAACGCCCGCAATTTCGAACATGACCGAATCAACCATGACATCTGGAAAGACTTTAGGATCTGCGCCAAAAATAATTTGGGCCGAGTATTGAAGCAGAAGACTGACTCCAATAGCGGTAATAAGAATGTTTAGCTTCGGTGATTTGCGAAGAGGCTTGTAGGCGAAGCGCTCAATAATCATTCCAAGGGCGGCACAGGCAATCATCGAGCTGAAAAGAAGCAAGACCAATGTTCCTAGTCCAGGTTGGCTTTCAATACCTAGGAATTTTGCCACATAGTAGGCCGCAAAAGCTCCTATCATGTAGACATCAGAGTGAGCAAAATTGATCATCTGCAAAATTCCATAAACCATAGTGTATCCCAGTGCAATCAATGCATAGATACTTCCTAGGCTGATTCCGTTGATAATGTGCTGTAAAAAATCTTGCATTCAGTCTCCAAAAAAAAATCGAGAGAAAAGAAACTTCTCTCTCGATTTTGATCAAGTCTATAACACTTGTCACTCTTTAAGGTGTTACAGTTGTAACGAACTTTCTTTCTGGTCCTTGCACTTGGACTACCACTGCCGACTTAATCGCATCACGATTCTCGTTGATAGTGATCTTTCCGGTCACACCTGGGAAGTCTTTCGTTTTTGCAATCTCGTCGCGAATCTTGGCAGGAGAAAGGTCAGATCTTTCTAGGGCCTGAGCTAAGATGAGTGCAGCATCGTAACCCAAAGCAGCTAGGGCATCAGGAGTTTCGTTGTACTTCTCTTTGAATTTTTTGATGAATTCAACAACAGCAGGCTCTGTAGATTCTGTTGTGTAGTGGTTCGAGTAATATGAGCCATTGATCGCTTCTTTTCCGATTTCGTGCAGTTTAGAGGAATCCCATCCATCACCACCCAAAAGAGGAGCCTTGATGTTTAACTGACGAGTTTGTTGGGCAATGAGACCTACTTCCGTGTAGTAGCCAGGGACGAAGATCACGTCTGGATTTAATCCACGGATTTGAGTTAATTGAGCTTTAAAGTCAATATCACCAGCTTGGTAAGAAAGGTCGGTGACGATTTGTCCGCCCATTTTCTTAAATTCTGTCACGAATACGTCGGCCAATCCAACAGAGTAGTCATTCTTAACATCACGAAGAATAGCTGCTTTTTTTGCTTTCAAATTTTCAGTTGCAAACTTAGCCATTACGAATCCTTGAAATGGATCGATAAAGCAAACCCGGAAAATATAGTCACCGATTTGAGTCACAGTTGGGTTTGTAGAAGATGGGGTGATCAAAGGAATTTTATTTGCCTGGGCGATTGGAGCTGCGGCCTTTGTGCGTCCAGAAGCGACTTCTCCAAGAACGGCGATAACTTTATTTTGAGTGATCAGGCGAGTAACAGCTTGGGCTGCTTCTTCCGGTTTACCTTGGTCATCCAAAGTAATCAGCTTTAACTTCTTACCTTTGATTCCACCCTTCGCATTGATCTCGTCGAAGGCCATTCGAATACCTTTATTTGTCGATAGGCCAAATGTGGCATCGCTACCAGTCAGTGAGCCATATTCACCGATAAGAATTTCGTTATCTTTTTTTGTGCAGCCAGAAAATACAATTCCAGCCAGGCAAATAGCCGTAACAAGTAAACGTTTCATGAACTCTCCTTGATTCATTTTGATAGCCTTAATGAAATCAACCCTCGAAGGGTGAGTCAAACAAAACTCACTTTTACGTCGGTAAATCTTTAGTAATTACTTTTTTGAAATCCAAGCTATGTCGCTAAAATATTCGCAAGTTGTACTAGGGATAAGTCCGTATGCTTTCTATTTTCGGTCGCTGTTTTTAATGGCACTTCTACCAAGTTCTGTCCTTGGGTTCCTATCATCAAATTTGATTTGCCAGAGATAAGGGCTTCAACAGCGGCGCCTCCTAGGCGGGAAGCTAAAATTCTGTCTGAAGCAGTTGGGGCACCACCACGTTGTTGGTGTCCAAGGATGCAAACTTTCGCGTCTAAACCTGATTTCTTTCGAATCGCCTCGGCAAGATCATAGGCACGTCCAGGCTTTTGGCCTTCGGCGGTAATAATGATCGAGCTTGTTTTGCCTTTGGCTGTTGATTGTACGATTCTTTCCACGGCTTTTTCAACAGTGGTATTGCCATCGGGAGTGAAGATTTCTTCAGCGCCTCCAGCAAGCCCGACGTGGGCGGCGATAAATCCCGAGTTTCTCCCCATAACTTCCACGATGAAAAGTCTGTCGTGGCTGGCGGCTGTATCACGAATTTTATCAATGGCGTCTAGGGCTGTGTTAACGGCAGTGTCAAAGCCGATAGTGTTGTCACTTCCAAAAATATCGTTATCAATGGTCCCAGGAATTCCTATGACCGGGATTTTATGTTCTTCGGTTAGGGTCAGGGCTCCTCTGAAAGAGCCATCGCCGCCAATACACACTAAGCCTTCGATACCATGTTTTTTTAGGTTAGCTGCGGCCTGGGCGCGAAATTCGGGCTTCATAAATTCAGCAGAGCGCCCAGTTTTTAGAATTGTGCCTCCGCGCTGAATGATATTTGCCATGTCACGCAGTGAAAGGGGTTGGATATGGTTTTCAATCATCCCAACATAGCCAGAGTAGATTCCGAAAACCTCAAGGCCTCGGGCGATACCGACTCGAACTACTGCGCGAATGGCGGCATTCATTCCTGGAGCATCGCCACCACTAGTAAAGACTCCGATTCTTTTCATATCCCACTCCCTTTATGACAAAAAAGTCATGAATGAATTTATTTTGTCAGAAATTTCCTCGTCCGAGAATAAAAAAAAGCCCCTGTTGTATAACAGAGGCTTTTTTTGAATTCAGTTTAAGTAGAAACTACTTAACTACATTGATTTAAGTAGAAACTACTTAACCATGTTTTTGAATTCAGCACCAGCGCGGAACTTTGGAGTCCATGCTGCTGGGATTTTGATCGCTTTACCAGTTTGTGGGTTGCGACCAGTGCGAGCTTTACGTTTAGCTTTAGTGAAAGTACCGAAGCCAACTAGTTTAACATCGTCACCTTTTTTAACTGCTTTTTTGATGTTTTCAACTGTGCAGTCAAGGATAGCTTCAGCTTGAGCTTTAGAGATGTTTGTTTCTGTAGCGATTTTTTCGATCAATTGCGCTTTGTTCATGATGAACTCCTTTGATGTTTATCTTGTTGTTTAAATTTTTTGCCGTTTAGACGGCTGAATGCCTTCATTAAAAGTTGAAAAAATAGATATCGTCAATCAAATTCAGAAAAATTCTCTAATCCCATGTCGTCAGGGGGAGTTTCTGTCGGGACGCGATACGATTCATCCGCCCACTTGCCAAGGTCGATCAATTGACAACGCTCAGAGCAAAAAGGTTTAAATTTATTCTCGGGAGAGAAAACGGTCAAATGCCCACACTGTGGGCATTTGATGGTTTTAATATTCTGTGTTTTCGAATCCATAAGTATTTAATAGGCACACTTTTGCAAATGTGCAACTTTTTATGCTTAGCGAACGCGGCCAACACTTGAAGATGTCAAGATCACATACGGCACATTGTTGTGTGGGTAGGACACTGACATATTGTATGAGCCTTCGTTTTTCTGAGTCAGAATATCAGTTAACTGAACTTGTAGAAGAGTCAGTCCAGAGGCTGTTCCGAATGGTCCGTAACCTCTAAACTCAAGTCCTTGGTAGTTGTTGATCCAGGCCGGAGTTGCTGTAATACCAACGGTGCATTCAATTTCGGCAGTCGTGAATGAAGTAAGCCAGTAAATGCATCTTGCCGATTGTGGGCGCGGTCGGCCCACGTAAAAGTCAAAGTTAAATGGAGGAACTGTGGCATTGACTTTAACTACCACTTCGCCGGTACTATAAAGTGGTTTTCCTGCGCTGTTTACTGTTCCCGTTGGATTTAGCTGTGCTGTTACTTGAAATCGCAAATTTGTCCAATTATTGCAGCTCGAGCTTCCTCCAGTTATATCTGATCGGTCGCAAGCACCCATGTGGTTTTGAAGTAGGGATCTCACTGCAGCTGCGTTCTGAATCGTCATTTGCTGGAAGCTGCCGTAAACACCTGATTTGTAAGTGACTGTGTTCGGAGGGGTGATCACGCCCGTTTGGCAGACGCCATTAATAATAGCTCCGTTACAAACAACATTATTGTTAGAGCCGCCGCCCGAGTTGCCACAAGCAGACAGAACTGCTGCAGTTAAAACCGAACCAAATAATAGCAAAGCTTTTTTCATATGCGACCTCCCGAGGCCGAAAAAAATAAAATGATCTCGAACCTTCCAGATACAAGAACTGCGCCGGGGGATAGGGTGTGGCAGGTCAAATTTAATGCGATCTGGGCTTTTAGATCGGCCAATTTTTGCAAATCTATGCCATTTTTTGTCTGTTTAGACGTCTCGTTTTGAGAATTACATCGCCAAAGCTCATAAATAATATCTCGTATTTGGCGATCAATTTGCTCTCTATATATATGTTTAATTAATTTAAGCGTGGAGATTGCATGGACTCGAAACAGGGAAATCGTACTTTATCTAAATTTCTCGTACCAATCTTTTTTATGTTTTCTACTGAAACAAGCCATGCTTGGAAACTTCCTTCCCTCGGAGAGGCTCTCAATCAATATGGTGATGCTATGGGAAATCTATATTCGTTCGGAGAAACGGGTCGAAGACGAGATGAAGAGCGCTTAAAACATGCCCTTGAGATGGAAAAGCTGAAAACTTCCCATTTGAAGCAAAAGTTAGATCTTCAAATTCAGTACCTTCGAAACCAAGCTTCAATTGATCAAACTTATTTTTGTGACGACTTGGAACAGATGAAACTATCGCTGGATATTCGACGAAAGCTTTACCTGTCGGCATCTTTATTTAAAAACCTAAGGGCAAAGCTTTCGTTGAACGAAAATGCCTTGCGGGCGGGCGCTGCCTTATCTGCTGAAACTAAAAATCAAATTCAAGTACTATCAAATGATCTAAAGTTCGCCTTTGAAAATACCAATGGAAAGAATATTTTAGACTCTGGTGAAATTACCTTGAAAGTCATCGAGCTATCAAAAAAGTCAGAAGTAGATTCCGAAATACTATACGGATATCTATTGAACAATATAGTCGAAGAGGGTGAGGGCCTTAAGGCAAGCCTAAATATCCTTATTTCAGTATTTGAGGCTTTAGTGGTCGAGCACTCGAAACAAGAGGACCTAATTAGGAAAAGTATTGAAAGAATCACAAGCAATCAAAGAAAGACGCTTTCTCAACTAGCGGCTTTAGATGGATTAAACGGCATTTCAAGTATTCTACCATTTGATTTGATCAAGGGCTCTTTCTGGGAGACTGATGAGTGTTATCTAAGGTTTGATAGGTCCTCGATTGGTACCTTTGACAAAATCGGATCGGCTCAACAAGTAATTGAGTCAGCAATCAGGCATCGTAACAGTACTGGACAGCCAACGGCTATGGGGGCCGATCGGCAGTACCAGAACCTTCTAATTTATCAAAGCCAGATATCCTCAAAAAACGATTTAATTTATTCGCGGGGGCTAGAGAAACTAATGCTTTTTGGAGTGCCTAAATCTTCAGAAGTTATAAATTTTTCTATCTATTCAATTTATGATTTCCAAAATTATATGTTAAAGAAGTACTTATCTTTAAAAAATAAAGATCTTTACCAATTGGAATCTTTGATAGATCGTTTTTCGAACGATAGTATGTATGGACAAAAGCTAGATGGAGTTCATCCCGCTTATACTCTGGAAGATATCCTTGGCATATTCGTAAATCCAGAAGCCCCCTATCTTGATGTCGTTGAGTTTATTGGGCAGAGAAGTCGAATGGCAGAGGATGTGATTGCCGCCAATTTGATTTATCAAGGCTACAATAAGCTTAAAATTCGCTATTCTTCAGAACAGAAGATAGTTCCAACTTTCACCGAATATGTGGCAGGTCTATATGTTGAAAGAAATAGATTTTCAGCGGACTCGATGCGAAATAGCTATGAACTAAGTCTCGTAAAGGCAATATTTGATACTAGTTATTCAATTAAGCTCCAGGAAAACGTGTTTTCATCTGCTGTCGAAAACACAGCCCCCTTCTCGCCGTTTCCTAGAACTCAGATGCTAGTCCCTGTTCCTGGGACGCCGGTTCCGAGGTAGTACGTATGAAGAACCTTTCAAAAATGCTGTTTTGCATATCGATTACTTTAGTTTACTCACTAAACTTAGTGGCCAGTAGTGAGGTTCGTACTATTGGCGAAGAGGCGGGAAAGGTATATGTCATCGATCAGGTAGATACTTACCTGTTAAAGCATGTAGAGTTACCAGCTCCGGTTAATTCGACAGTAGGCCCTGTCAGCGGGGCCTTAAATGTATTGCAATTTGGAAGGTCCGTGGATGATTTTTCTAAAGCCAAAACAGATGAGCAGAGGCTATTTGCGACCGCGGATGCAACAGCCGCCGTACTAAATATTGTTGTTCCAGGAGTCGGTCTAGTTGCAAGCCTGGGTATACTAGCATCAAAGGCGATCGTAGCTAATCTTTCGATGAGCGCATTGAAAAGAATGTTAGAAATTCAAAGAGCAATTGAAGTAGAAATTAAGCAGCAGCTCAAGATGAATGAAATGAAGCTTAGATCGGATATTGTTTATTTGAATTTATCAATAGAGCGTATGACGTTGGGACAACGTCAGGTTCAGATGATATTACCAATTATGAATAAAACATGCCAAGCGATCAGTGGCGAATCCGATATATCAGAGATTCAAAAGTGTTTGGACATGGCAAAAGCGATTTTATTTAACCAAAGAATTTACGTTGAATCAGTGGAAGACATTTTAGATTTTTCTTCGAAGAATAAAGAATCTGCGATAATGCTGGATTCGACCGGATTAGATTTGAAAGCCTTGCGTGCTGATATAGAAAAATATAGTGAAAATCTGGATAGTTCTAAAAAGTTCATTAAGATTTTAGAGGAAGTATACTCAAAAAAATTATTTTCCCTTCTTCTGACTGATGACGATGTTGATAGTCAGAATGTTCAGATGGCTTTCTTTTCATCTTGCCTAGCAGACCTGAGGACCTTAGAGATGCTCGAAGTTCGGCAGCAGATCGGTAAGCTTGCGACGTCGGAAATTGATTTATTAAAAAATGAAATTAATAGGTCGACAGAAGATTATATTGCAAGAATTGAAGAAAAAGGATGTTTTGAGTTTACATCAGAGGCCGGCCGAAATCCATTCGGAGTCATGGTGTTAAATCGAAAGCAAAGTTTTGATAGCATCAGGACAAAGCACGAGGAGTCTTTATGATTCTATCAAGAGTCTTTAAGCTTCTCTTTTCGGTGTTGATCGGGGTGCAGTTCGCGTTCGCGGATTCGCAGTCTAATTTAGGGGCAGCTCGAAGGCAGGCTTTACAAAGTCCCGATTATTATTGGCACTTTGATGATAATGTAGCAAAGGTATTACTTAGTTCACCTCCGAATTCTGAAATGATTATATTCAGTGGAGGCCGAGCTTATTCTGTAATTTATCTGGGTACCGAAATGTATCAAGGAGAGCGAGTCCTTGTCTTTAACGGCACCTTGGATATCGGGCCTGCCCCTGAAGGTTTTAATAAGTCGGAAGTTGTCGTTTCCAGAGTCGGAAGTCAAAGCTTGTTAAGTGGTAAAGACGCGGCTTCGAACAATCAGTCTGTAAGTTCGGGACAAAGTAGCGTATCTACTTCTGATGGTGAGGCCTCCACTTCCGGTAAGTTAAATTCGAATTCCCATGCTAGTTCTTTAAGTAAGGGCATTCAAGCTGGACTTCAGAAAGTTTTAATTGGTGCCTTTTTCGATAAGGTCGTCGTTCCCGTAGAGCTAAAAAATACAATTACAGACATTGGTGCTGAAGTCCGAGATTTAGTTGCGTCTAATCAAGAGGCTTCTGCTATCAATGATCGTTTGTTCTCGGATATCGTCATTAAGCAAGCCGTCGTTTTAAATGACTTGGCAAATTCCCGAGGACTGATTGAAGCCCAGAAAGCGACTTTAGATTCGCTTGCTGCGATTGCCGAGGGGCGAAGAGGTAATGATCTAAATCGCGCCCAAATCTCAGATGTTGTTCGTGAGCTGAAATCTTATACACAGGTCAGACCAGATTTTAAGCATAAGATAGGGAATCTTTCTAAAAGAATTACTGACATTGATCCAAGAAGTTTAGATCAAGTAAAGGGCAACTACCGAAACCTATCAGAGCGGCTGGCTCTTTCAGCGGTACAAAGCGAAGTTATGGGGGACTTCGAGCTTTCTGATTCAATACTTAAATTTGCCGAAAAAGCTTTAGATGTGGTTGTTGGTTTAGACCCATTTACTGGAATAGCTAGAGATATCTTTGAGGTGTCTACAGGAAAAAACCTAATTACAGGAGAAGATCTCTCTTCGTTAGAGTTAGGGGTTTCAGTGGTCAGCTTGGCGGCTTCTGCAGTTAGTTTCGGAATGGCCTCAAGCCTTAGTCATGGTATAAAGGCTGGTTTAAGCTTAGTTGGAAAGACGAAGAGTGGTTCTTTATTAGCTGCTAAGTCAATTCAAGCCTCTGAGCAGATAAAGAACGTTGTTTCTGTTTTAGCTGAACATAGGGTCTCTTTGCAAAATTCTGGTGGTAAGCTTTTTCGTAAACTCAAAGAGGTCGCAAAGTCTTCAGCTGGAAATATACAAGATTTTTCAAAAGGCTTGAGGGCTAAAATTGGAGCCGGCGAGATTTCGACTCTTTCGCGTTTGTCCCGAGAAATTGTTGAGAATCCTGCAAGTCTTAAGGCTATCGAGAGAATGAATCAAATCGCTATTGATATAAAGAATATCAACATACTTCCCCACCATTTCAAGCCCGGTGGATCAAAGCTAGTATTAATTGGTAGAGATATGAAAAATCGAATCATTCCATTCGCTGAAAGATTAAAGCGAGAAGGATTCGATGTCGAAGTTTTTGATGCGGATCTTATGGGGAAATGGGGCAAAGAAGTTCCCTATAGCGCCGAGGATGTTTCAGATCTCCTTGAAGCTGGAAATAAGCTATCTTATAGGGAGATCCAGAGCACTAGCATGTATATGAAAAATAGAGACTTCATTTTGAAGGCCAAAGACCATGGCGCTACGATTCTAAATTTAGACTATAATAGCCGCCTCGGAGAAAGCGCGTTTTTTGACATGGAACGTTTTGAAGTTGGATTTGAGGTTATTCAATGAAACAAGTGATTCTTAAGTCCTTGATGTCAGATCTCTTTAATGAGGTAGATTTGCTGGGTTACCAGCAAATTGAGTTTACATCTAATAAAGAGAGAGTAAATACGAAGAACCCTTCTAGGGCCTACAGATGGCTTTTTGAGAATAGTAAATTGAAAATGAAATTCCGTGCTGAGGTATATGTAACTGGAGCTAGAGAGATTAAAGTGATCTGTTCGGTCCAAAGGGATGATTTTCAATCATGTATCTTAAACCTTTTACCCGAGTATCGCGAGATCAAAGAAGAGATGGGATTGTCTTCTTCGGGGAGAAATAGAATAAAAAATTTCATTCGTAGGTCTTCGGATTCTTTTGTTGTAGCCCTAAGGAGAGAATCTATACGACAAATTTTAATGGGTGAGCACTGGGTTCATAACTCGGTAGTTGAAAGATAGAACTATGAATATGCTGAAAAAATATAATAAGTATTTCTTTTTCATCCTCTTGTTCAATTTATTGGGAATTCACTCTTTTGCTGAACAAGAATCTGGAGATCGTCCGGGATATTTCTATCTGCCGCCGGGTTCGGCGAATGTCTCTTCGATCTCGGAAGAGCAATATAAAAAAGTATTGATTGAATTTCAAAATTTTTGGCAACTCGAGGTGATTCAGAAAACGAAGAAGCCATTACTGGTAAAACTGGAGTGGGAAAGCCCCTATTTTGCGGCCTTTGCAGTAGATAAGACGACTCATTGGGAAATTTCTTTATGGGGAGGAATGGCTAGGGCCCGAGAAGCGACAACGGCTCATTTGAAGGCTGTTCTATGTCATGAACTAGGACACATCATTGGCGGAGAACCCAGACAAACGATCCCGGGGTCGGATTGGGCCTCAACCGAAGGGCAATCCGATTTTTTTGCGGCGTCAGTATGCCTTCCAAAAGTTTTAAAGGCCGAGGATTTAAAGAACGGGCTTAGTGCCGATGTCAGTGTGATTTGCCAGCAAAATGAAAAATGTCAGTTGATTGCTCAGGCAGGATGGGAGCTGATTTTGTTCTTCCAGCGCTTTTCATACAAAGAAAATCCCGAAGTCAGCTTGCTCACCCCCGCAAAGGCAGCGCCAGAGCTGGTACGTAATACTTATCCCTCGGATCAGTGTCGATTAGATAGCTATGTTCAGGGCGCCCTGTGCAGCACAGGCGTCAGTTGCCGTGCTCCGGTTTGTTGGTTGCCTCCAACGAGATAGCTATCTGAGTTTTATAGATACCTGCAATTCCGATGGCTATCAGGCCTAGGCTGATCCAACTGGAAAAGCTGAGTAAAAAGACGGGGCCGCGGAAATCAGCTCGGAATTGCTCGATGATAAGTCGGCCGATAGCATGCACAGTAATCCATCCAAAAAAGAGCCCGCCCTTATTGGGGCGTTTCTTTTTTTCTAAAATAAGAAGAAGAATCGTCAGCGCTAAATCCCATGCCAAAGAGTAGATTTGAGTCGGGTGGCGTTGGTTCCAAGCCCATGGTAAATCGCAGGACCTTCCGTAGCAACATCCAGCCAGTGCACAGCCAATTCGTCCCAGAGAAGTCCCAAGGGATGCGGGCACTGCGAAAAGATCAGCGAATGAAAGCCAGTCTTCGTTTTTAAGTTTTAAATAAATAAATGAAAACAGAAATGCGGCGATGGCGCCACCGAAGTAAACAAACCCACCCGAGCTAATATCGAATATTTTGGAAGGGTTGTTTTGATAAAACTGAAAGTCTTCCCAAAATACATGAGTGAGGCGTGCTCCCAAAAAAGCCGCCAGCATAATGATCAAGCTGACATTTAGAACATGAGAGGACCGCAATCTGTAGACATTATTTCGTTGGTAAACCCAAAACAGAAGTGTGGTGAACAGAATTGAAATGACTAAAAAGAAGTAAGGAAAACTTGGCGGTAAGATAAAGTTAGAGATATTTTCTGCCACGTAAATTCCTTTCTTACGACCTATGACTTGATTTTTGAGATTATCCTTCATAAGTGCAAGCTGAAACTTCCCAAGTCTATATTGGTATGGGCATAATAATTTTATATGTCGAAGCTTTTAATTCTCGACGTTGATCCGGAGAGGCGAAGGGTCACGGGGGAATATTTGAATAAAATGAATGTTGTTGCGGCGGTTGTTGGCGATGAAGCGTCAGCAAGGCAACAACTGTTAGATGAAGCAGTTGATATATTCTATTGTGACTTAGCTTCGATCTCTTCGTTCGTGCAATTTCAGAAGGACTTCCCCAAGAAAGCTTTGGTTTTACTTTTGACCGATGAAATTGAAAAGCACTTCGCAGATTTATTAAATTATTCCCAAGTTAAATACATCGTTAGTTGTGCTGGTTTTGACGATGGCACTTGCCAAAGGGCCTTCATTGCTTCCTCCAGTAAAATTCGCGAGTCTCATTTTTTTGGGTTTGATAAATACTTTGCAGATGAGCCGCCAAATTTAACGCTGAAAGTATGTGACAGTCGTCAGCGCCATGATCTCAAAGATCAAATGATGGAAGAACTTAAAAACTCTGGAGTTCGAAGTAGTATTGCTGATCGAATGTATACAGTGGCCGAAGAGCTTTTAATGAATGCCATTTATGATGCCCCAGTTGATGAAAATGGTCAGTCTTTATACAACCATAAGTCTCGTAAAGAGGAAGTTCATTTGTCGGTACCACATCAGTCAGAATTCAATATTGTGGTAAGTAAAAAAATGGCAGGAGTATCAGTTGTGGACCCGTTTGGGGCCCTGCCAAGTGATTTAATAGTGAAATACCTTAAGTCATGTTACGAGGGCACCGCGGGCTCAATGAATCAAAATAAAGGCGGTGCTGGGCGAGGCTTGCATCAGATTATTGAAAACTCGGATGTAACAATTTTTAATGTCAGTCCTCAAAAAAAGACCGAGGTGATTTGCTTATTTAGTCTTGAGCGCCCTGGCACTTTGCCTCCCCCAACTTTTCATTATTTCAGGGAATAAAAAAAAGGAACCGCAAGGTTCCTTTTTTTATTCAGTTACTTTTTCCTGGGTTTCTTTGCCCTCTAAGAGCATCAGAATAAGAAGTAGAATCACTCCGCCGACGATGGCCATGTCCGCGACGTTGAAGGCCGGCCAGCTATATTTATTGTACAAGTGAAAGTCTAAAAAATCGATGACGTAGCGGAAGCGCACGCGATCAATATAATTTCCAATGGCACCACCGAAAATCGAAGACAGAGCCACGATTTGATAAGTGTCGTTGTCTTTAACTCCCCGAAGAATCGCTAAAATAATAATTAAAGCAACTGGAGGCATGATTAGGAAAAACATTTCTCGGAAGTTCGGGTGAGTCTCGGCAAGAAACCCAAACGCTGCGCCAGGATTTCTTACATAAGTCAGATTGAAAAAATTCGGAATGACTTGAATCGACTCGCCAAGGTGAAAATTCGTATGAACGTAAACCTTGATGACTTGATCAAGGGCAACGAAGAGACCCGAAATTAGCAAAAGCCAAATATATTTCTTTTTCATGAATTTAGGTTAATTGAAACTCAGTTTGAAGTCAGTACGAAAACTAACTTTGAACCATGTTTTTGGCGCGAGTGTAGCCAATTTTAATTAACATTCTTAGGGCCTCGTGGTCGTCAGACAGGTTGAAGTCTTCTTTGACCTCTTGAATCATGGCTAAAGATTTAGCGTCCATCTGAGACAGAAGCCCATTTGATTTGGCTGACTGGGACACAGGAGGAAGGTTGTTTGACTGCTGACTGGTTGAGGACGTCGCCATCATGGCCTGGGTCGGCTGTTGGTGGCCCGTGACGTTGACATTAATTACCGGCGGAGCCTGATAGTGATTAGATACCGACTGAGCCGCTACAGTTTGAGGCTGAGTTTGGTAGTGATTGTGTGAGGCCGAGTGGTTTTGCATATGGTGTGTGTAGTTCTGCTGTTGAGGTTCCAACTCGCCCATGAGGCCGGCAAGGCTTTTCAATTCGTTTTTAAAATTTTGAATACTAGGACGCTCTAAAACCGCTTCCCCATCCCGATGAGTCTTCAAATACAAACTGATCAGGATATCTGGCGTTGTCGCCATTTCCCGAACAGATTCACTTTGATTCATGAGCCATGCGTAGGCCTTCATCAAGGTGTCTTTTGTATATGCCTGAGGTGGTAGTGGATTCATTGTCATCTTTTTCTCGAAGGTCAAAAGTAGTAAGGCTTTCGTTACCGGCAGTCAATTATTGGAATGAACTATTTGTGCCTAATATTTAAGCAACACAAAATATAGGGGATAAAAAATGATCTACCCCTAGGGGCAGATCATTTTCCAAGTCTATTAAGTTGTGTGTCAAATTCGGAAAGCTATTGACCTAGTTGGAATAGTCTTTAGCGACGATCCCGTATTTTTCGATTTTCCGTAACAATGTCTTTTTGGGAATATTAGCGTGCAAGGCAGTCTGATTGATGCGTCCACCAAAGGTTTTAAGCGCTTTGATGATAAACTCTTTTTCAAAAGCCTCTTTTTGGGCATTGAAATCCAAATCGCCGCCAGCAGCATCACCAATTGTGATATCTGCGTCGTCGTCTAGGTCGCTATCTGATGTGTTATCGTCATCTTCATTTAAGTTAGAGATAGCGGCATCGCTACTAGTTGTTTGCGCAAGCATTTGGTTCTCTTCGGCTTTAACCATGGTGTCGATCGGCATCTCGATAAGATTCACGCCCGTGGCTTCTAAAACAGACTCTGGTAGTGAAGTGATCGTGATCAGGTGAGTAGATTCTAAAACGAAAGAGTGTTCGATAACGTTTTCAAGTTCACGAATATTACCTGGCCAGTTGTAGCGCTTCAATACATTAAGGGCATCATTTGTAATACCAGCGATACGCTTCCCATGAAGATTGTTGAACTTGCGAATAAAGCCATGAATCAAATTTGTGACGTCGTCCTTACGGGCAGCGAGGTCCGGCAAGAAGATGGGAACTACATTTAAACGATAGAAAAGATCTTCGCGGAATTTGCCTTGTTTGATCATTTCTTCTAAAGGTCTGTTTGTTGCTGCGATAATTCGCACGTTCGTCGGAATTTCGCGGTTACTTCCAACTGGAGTGAACACCTTTTCTTGTAGAACACGCAAGATTTTTACCTGCATAAGTTGTGGCATATCGCCTACTTCGTCTAAGAACAGAGTTCCGCCTTCGGCAAATTGGAATTTCCCCAATTTGCGGTCATTGGCACCTGTGAACGATCCTTTTTCGTGTCCAAAAAGTTCGGATTCAAAAAGATTTTCAGGGATGGCCGAGCAGTTGATCGCCACAAATTTTTCATCTTTTCTGGCCGAGTTATAGTGAATTGCTCGGGCTACAAGTTCTTTACCAGTTCCCGAAGCACCGCGAATTAAAACAGGTGTGTCGACTTTTGCAAGGCGGTTGATGATATTGAAGACCTTCTGCATCTGAGAAGTGTTTCCAATTATCTTACGACCTGCTTCCATTAATACGGGTGCAGAGGCTGCGATATTAGCAATCAAAGTGTGAGCGCTAAGTGCTTTTTCGACTAAAGCTAAAAGATCGTCCGACGATACTGGCTTTGAGAGATAGTCGTAAGCTCCGTCTTTTACCGCTTGAACCGCATCGTTCAAAGTTGCATGGGCAGTCATGATGATGACGATCGTGCCTGGATCATTTTCTTTGATCTTGCGAAGAGTATCGAGTCCCCCCATACGAGGCATATCGACATCTAAAATAACGAGGTTGTACTTCTTCTGGCCTGCTAAGATTTTTTCCATGGCATTGATGCCATCAAAAGCTTCATCAACCGTGAAACGGCTTTCCAAGCAGGATTTGACGGAAAGTCTTAGTGCCTGATCGTCGTCGACTACAAGTACATTAAGCATGGTTTACTCCCAAGTTATTCGGTATCTCTACCGTGAAGGTCGAGCCCTGTCCCAAAGCGGATTCAACGGAAACCGCCCCATTATGCAATTCAATAAAGTATTTCGCCAGATAAAGTCCCAGCCCTGAACCTTTTATAGGTGATGTTTTGGCATTTTTACAGCGATAGAACTTCATAAAGATATTAGGTAGGTCTTCGAGGGGAATGCCGGCCCCCTGGTCAGAGACTTGAACGACCACTCGGCCGTCTTTTTCCTCGGAGGTCACCAAAACTTTGGTTTCTTCCGGGCTGTATTTGATCGCATTTTCTAAAAGGTTGGAAAGAACCTGCCTCATTAAGTCGGGATCGACCTGGACAGGAAACATAGGTTCTAATTCTGTAATGATCTGAATCTTTTTAAGTTTAGCCAAGAAGTCATGCTTCTTAACGACATCTTCGATTAATTTGTTAATGTCTTTGGGCTGAAGATGAAGGTGCACGCTTTCCGCTTCTATGCGGCCATAGGCTAAAATAGCATTAATAAATTTAAGCAAATCGTCGGCAGAGTGTTTAATCGTATCGACAGCATCTCTTTGGGAAGAACTCAAAGTGACAGTGTCTTTTAGGATGATGTCAGTCATTCCTTGGATGCGCGCGATCGGGGTCTTTAAGTCATGTGACATCATAGAGATGAAGTTTGTTTTCAGTTCTTCCACTTGGCTTAAAAGTTTATTTTTTTGCTGATATTCCCAGCTTCGCCGATTCTCGACAATAAGCCGATATGGAATAAAAAAGTAATAACATAGAAAGATGGCTAGCAGGGGGGCTGCCATTTGAATCCACAGACCTAAGCTCCAGAAGACCGTCCAGCAGAAAATAGAAAAGCCAATAAAGGTCCCAACAAGAATCAGCAGCCCCTGAGCGGGGGTTAATGAAAGAACAACGTGAATTGTTAGTATGGAGATTAGAAAGATGAAAACGAAATTAAGCCAACGAGGTGTAGGGCTTGTGGCATTGTTTTGAATCAGAGTTTCGAAAATATTGGCGTGCATTTCAGCCAAAGTCATGGCTTTGATGTCGCGACTTAAAGGAGTCATGATATATTCTTGAGACGTCTTGCCAAGGTCGTTTCCAACGATAACTATTTTATTTTTTAACTGAGGCTGCTTTCTGGCAAACAAGATGTCAGCAAAATTATGGCGGGGGAAGCTACCTGCGGAATGAAAGCGGATGTAGGCCTGTTGTGATCCTGCAAAGTCGAAGACACCTTTGATTTTTTCTAAAAATTTAACGTCAGGGTTAAATTGACCCGCTACAAAAGTGTGTAACATCAATTGATCTTGGAATGAAATCAGCATGCGCCGGGTGACACCGTCTTTTGCGAAAATCTTCGTGTCAGCGGTTTTTGGAGCTGAAAAAACAGGAGCTTTGCTAAAAGGCTCGGGAAGTTTTAGTGTGCCCTCTTCGCCCTTCATCGATAATTCATCAGAGGTAAAGTAAAAGCCTTTGGTATTTGCGGCCTTTTCAGCGAACTCTTTTTTGTCAGCTAAGGTTCCCTGAATCTCTTCGGGGTTTAAAGTAAAGATGATGCTGTTCGGAGATTGGCCGTTTAGACGGTCTAAAATCAGGGTCAGATCACGAGCGGTCGGGGTTCCGCGCATATCCTGTACGGTATCAGAGTCAATGAGGACAAGTTCAACATTACCTGAAAGCTCTGTCTGAGGGGCCCAGCGAGAACGAAGGTCATAGAGATAATACTCGGCCCAGTCCATCTTTGATTGCGATAAAAAGAACGCAATAATTCCCGCAAGTAGGATCCTAAGTCCTACAAGAAATATTTTTGAACGAATGCTTTTTCCGAGGGAGGGCGGAAAAGGCATAACCTAACTATGTTCCTTCAAGGGGAAGGCAAGTAGGGCGTGGAGCCTGTTTAACAGAACCTTCTGTTTTCTTAGGAGCCACTTTTTTAATGTGTTTGGTGTTTTCTGACATAATGATTTCCTCTCTTTACGTCCTAGCTAGTTGATAATACATAATGCTACTTGCAAGCAAGCGTCTTTGTCGCTCGCAAAAGCTGTCATGTTTTTTATTCTTACTTCCTGTCAAAGTTTTATGCACATAAAGGCAGCCACCTCCGCAAAGATGGCGGGCCCAGCATTCCTGACAGTTGTTGGCATCGATAAAACTCTTTTGCAGGGGTATCAGTTTACTTTGATCCAAAAGCGTCTCTTGGCCAACTTGTTCTTTCTTATCTTCCACATCCAACGGGCAGGCAAAGATGCGATTCTTGGCATCGATGCTCAATAACGACTTACCAGATCCACAATAGCTGCTTTTTCGCAGCTGTGAATCCAAAGCTTTGAAATATCCATCGAACAAGGTGATCTTGCGAAGCTCTTGTTCTTGCCCTCGCTTCCACGCTAGAGCCGCCGTTCTTTCCATCTCTTGGATAAAAAGTTGATTAGCTTGGTGGTCTTTTTCAGTCACATCAAACGTGAATTCGTAGGCGTCTGGATTGAACTCCGATAGATACTGATAGGTTTCAGCTACAGCGGTGTGAGTCTTTGTAAAGACCGAGTGAATCAGAATACGCCCCAGGTGTTCACGATTTCTAATAGCTATTTCAAGGCCCGCAATGGCCGCTTGGCTCGAGCTTTTTCCATTTTTCATCGGTCGAACTCGGTCTTGCACTTCTGGCTTTCCATCAATGCTGATCGTAAGATGGGCCCGCATATCTTTCAGGATTTCGATGGTTTCCGAGTTTATTAAAGTGCCATTCGTAATAACGTTGTAACCCAGCTGCACCTCTGTACCTGCGGTCATCAACTTTAGGTAATTAGCAATAAGCTTAATTCCTTCTGGATAAAGTAACGGCTCGCCCCCAAGGAAGGTGATATTGAAGGTTCCTTTGCCGTTTAATTTATCGATAAAGAATTTTAACTGAGGCAAGGTTTTTTCAACAGAGATTTTGGCAATAGCATCGCCATAAGTGCCGTCGCCACCAGCGGCACAGTAGGCACACCCAAGATTGCAGATTTGGGTTACGTTGATTGTGAGGTGACGTATGGCACCTGAAAAGTTAACGTCGGTCGTTTCGCTAGAGGGCTCATTGTTCCACGCAAGTAGGTCTTGAGCGGCTTCGTTTTTTGGGTCCATTGGGTTATATTGCGTAGAGTTAAAATTGGCTAAACCCAAGGTCTCCCAGGCTTCAAGAGTGATTTCGGCAACCTCGAGATTGCTGGCGTGAAGCGCAATTATTTTTGACTCTGGAAGAGATAGCGTCGCTAGGGCAGGGTCAGTCTGCCCCCATTTAAATGCGATAATGTCTTTAAAACGCTTTACTTCCATCTGAGCCTTCGTGTTTTGCCACTTTCCGCGTTGCTTTTGGAGTCAACTTGACTCCAAATTTGAGCGTAATCGGGCTTAACTTTCATATAAGCAATTCTCATTCCATTTTTACTTAAGTGCCGCGTTAGACTTGATAGTGTACTCACCATTTTCGTCTGTCCACAAACGCAGGTCGAATCCTTGATTGTTGATGACACTCTGGGTGTACATCAATGCTTCGTAAAGGGCTTCTTGTTCAAACTTTCCAAACTTGTGGCTGATCACAGGGCCATCTTTAGAGGTTAATGAAAATTCGAAGCTGATCAGCTGCCCAAGACGACTTGCGGGAAGTAAAGAGATCAGAAATCCATCACCTTTGGCCTCCCAAGCGGGAATCTTCTTAAGACGATTGAACGCCTCCAAACGATCTGTCGAAGTGGCTTCAGCTACAGTGATTTTATGTAGATTTGAAGCAATATCTTCAAAGTCAAAGTCGTAGCGATAGGGGCCATAATTATGATTGTCTTGCCATGGACCTTCATTTGCGACTCTTACGTTCAGACCTCCGGTGGACTTGACATAAGCCTCGAAGCGCTTTTTTATCTCTCCCGTTGACAGTGAAGGAAGAGCGCTGAGGGCCTCAGGATGGAAGAACACCTGGATTCGATAAGAGGAGTTCAAATAATCACCGTTTTTGAAGTCATAGGCTGACCACGGAATTTTGTTGTACTCACTAATAGGAATTAGGGCGCGAACTTGTTTTTTGATTTTGTTAAGATCACCAGAATCAAGTTCTGACTCTTTTTTAGATTTATCAATCGACATGGCAACGAATTGAGTAGGATTGAATTTATCATCTGTTAAGAAAAGCAAGCTTGATGAGTCTATTTCATCTGAAGACCATAATCCAAACAGCCCTTTAGATTTTGCTCTGTTCGAATGCGTCTCTAAAATATATTTTTGGGGATTATTTTGTCGATCAAAACTAGTAACTTTTGATTTTGCCCAAGAAGTTCCATTTTCGAATTTAAGTAGGTTGAATCCAATCTTAAAGTTTTGGTCAGTATTCGACGATTGATTCAAGCCTTTGAAAAGGCGATGGACACGACGCTCTTGAGATTGCTTGCTACGATCTTCCGAGGCCAAGCTTTCGATATTGCTTAAATCTGTTAATACAACTTCAGCCATTTTTTCAGCGCTCAATAGCGGATTTGCTGCTTTCAATTCTTGAAATTGTACTTTACTTGTCATCATTTCGTCGTAGGCCTTAGCAGCAGTTGGATCTTTTAAGTCAATTACGTAATCTAACATAAAGACTTTGTTGTTAGATCTACTTACGCCGATATTGAGAGGACTCAAATCGATTATGCGATCAATTTGCTTCTCTATAAAATTAAATCCTACAATATCAAGGCCGTACTCCGCACCCAGGTGAAGGCCGGTGCCTTTTCTATTTAGCGAAATTAACTTAACTCGCATTTTATCGTTAGGAAGGCGGAATAAATGAACTAAAAATTTTCCAGAAATAAATGCGTGGGTAGATCCATTCAGTTCGAAGCCTCCCTGAAGGGTGCTCCCGTTCAAACTTAAAATAAACGCTAGATTTGCTTCTAAACCAACAAAGTCACCCACATTTAGCATACGCAGTGCCCGATCAGAGGATAGGGGTATGTTTCTGGGCGTGTATGGCAAGGCGACTAAGGATTCTTTTTGTGATTTGAATTGTCTCGCAAAAATTAATTCTGCTCCTTTATCGATGTTAAAGGATATAGGCATATCCATGTCATCGATAATGTCGCCAGGGCTAACCGAGGCATTAAAAGAGTACTTATCGATACGTGTGTAGAAACCATTGACGTAAGAGGGTTCAGACTCGATTCGATACTTGACGGCAAGACCTAGTCCATCAAAGACCTCAGCTGAAAATATTTTTAAGTTTGCACCGATTTCAGCTTTTGCGATCTCTTTGCGTACACGGTTTTCAATGTTAGCTGGCTTTAGGAATTCTAAGTCTGCTTTAGCGGAAGGTGTAAAGCCAATGCCGCAAAGTACGGCTGCACTTAATAATAAAACTCTGCTCCGAAACATGAGGCCTCCCGATGGAATCTATCGATTTAGCTACAGGTTTTGGGAAAGCTGCAATTCAAGGACCAGCTAGGGGGCCAAATAAATAAAAAGGCACTGTCTAAGAATAAGACAGTGCCAAATTTGAGGACTTTTAGCTTTTAAGATTACTGAGACTTTTCAGACTCAACTGCACGGCCTACGCCGCCAGCCGCATCGGCAGCTGGGCCTTCTGAAGCAACCATTCGACTTTGTTTTTTAATAATAGCCTTATTGATGGCAACTGTTTTTTTCATTCCAGAGTCAGAGTACAAGATTGTTGAATCTTTAAGTTGGAAATGGACAAGATCGATTTTTGTTTTGTCACCGACCTTGATTTTCTTTTTCTTAAGCTCTTCTACAACTTCGGCATCTTGTTCGATGGTTTTTGTATTCGTAAGGCTTTCAAGTGTTTTGTTATTAGGAATTTCAATAAAACGTACCGAGCCAGTTTTTTGATTTGTGATAGACAAAGTCAATGTGGATGGCTTTGTGCTTTTATCTGCGAATCCTTTATAAGCGTCTTGAGCGCAGCTTACCGAAATATCAGATTTGCAAGTTGGGCAATTATTAACTTTTTCAGCATTGCAATTCATGTCCGCAAGGGCTGTCGAGGTTAAAGTCGCAAGTAGAATTGATAGCATGAGGTCTCCTCTTTTTGTTGTTTTCTTTTCGTTAATTTGTAGGACATTGATATTCAATATTAATTGTTTTTCCAGCCGGAATCGCCGGCGAGAATATTAAGTTGTTGTTTTCAACCCTTGAGCTGAACGCCATAGTTGGGGTGATGCTGACTTGAACGTCATTTAGCGGTGTACATTCCAGAGGAATTGAAGACATAGAGCTTACAATTTTGTCTTTAAAGTACTTTAGATTGCTAGAGTAGTCGGATTCACAAATGCTTCCGGTATGTCCGCCCGTTAAACCCGAAAGCTCTGCATACTTTACTCCGTAATGAGACTTAGCACCTTCCGCATCTTGGGCCTGCATACAAGCAGCGTCTCCTGGGCGAACAATGATTGAATTTACGGCAAAGCGTTTTGCGTTGCCGAAAATATTCTTAACATGGTTTACAAACGTAGATGGCTGATCGTCTGATTCCAATGGCTTTAACTCGTCAGTATAGTACTTTTGGGACGCATCACCGCCGACCGATCGCTCGTCTTCGTCAGAAAGAATAATTACTGAAAGACCGGCATCTTTGCGATAGCAACCAGAGGCTCCACTATACGAAGGATCGCCGTTCCATACATGCCACCACGCTGCCTTGATGGCGCGCTCGTCGTCGGTTCCAGCCCAGCCGGCACCGATCTGATTAATAGTGTCTCGGAAAATTTTCATCGTGTCTTGATTGCTAGGTTTCAAGATATAAGGGACCGAGTTTGAGTTTCCTATCCAATAGCGAGATGCGCCCCAGTAATAGGTATTATCTGTGGTGGATACCTTTTGGGCTCGAGTGAGTGTCGCACACATTTGCCAATCAAAACCAGCTGTCGTTAGGTCATTTACAAAACCTTGAAGGCGATCCGCCAGACGCAAATTGTCCTTTAGCATCGAGTTGGAATCATCAACGACCAAAAGAATGTCTAGTTGATTGTCCGAGGCTTTTACTACTTTAGAGGTCTTAACGGTTCTAGTGGGACGGGCAGGCACTGTTACCGTCAAAGGAGTTTGAGACGTATAGGCTTGGTAACCGCTGGCAGTCGCATTCAAGCTGATTGTGTAAGTGCCGGGATTCAAAGATAAGAAGTTTGGTGTCGAGGAGCTGCCAGTCAAGGTTGGAACTGAAATCGTTTGACCCCCACTCGTTACCGTCCACACATATGACACATTCCCAGGATTGCAATTAGCGGCAATCGTAGGATTATTCCCACCGTACGTTAAAGTTAGGGTCTTTAAGTTGCCATTGATTGATTCTGTGCAAGTAATTTGAGGAAGGTTGCTTAGCCCAGTTACTGTTACGGTCAAGGGTGAGCTAGAATTGTAAGATTTTAATCCTGTTTTTGACGATGTTAAATTAACTAAGTAGGTTCCTTGGCCGGATCCATAAAAATCGCCAACTGACGATGCGCCCGAAAGGCCATTAATTGTGACTGCCGCCCCAGATTTTGTGACATTCCATTGATAAGTTACATCTGCGGGATTGCAACTTGCTTTGACTGTTGGGTTTTGTGTTGAGGCGCTCACCGAGGCGCTTGTCGCTCCAGAGTTTAAGCTGATGGCGCATTGAACGCTGTTCAAGTCTGTTGGATTGGTAATAGTGTCGTTGCTACTATTTTTTTCGTCTTGGGCAAATTTAACTTTGGAGCATCCCATAATAGATGAAATGATGATTGCTGGAAGCAGCCAATGGTACTTGCTTAAAGACATGATTCCTCCTGAATTCACAGACTAAATATAGAATATCAAACTGACTTGCTAACAACAGGTCCTGATTTTATCGGGTCTGGTTTTATAAATTATTCTGTGTTTTAGTCTAGGCCAGTCTGGTTTGTGAGAGGGACTCGTACAATTCGTTGCCATATTGTGAGGTGAACATCATGCTGATTATATGTCGTTAAATGTAAAGTTTTGGGGTGTTAGAGGATCCCTTCCATCAGCACCTTCTCCGCAAGAATGGGTTTATACGCTAGAGGGTCACCTCCGTAATTTCTTTTTATCTGGCCACCGAGACATCAATCAAATTTCGAAATATATTGAGTCTTTAGAGATCCCGATGATTGGAAGTTATGGATTAGCCACAACTTGCATTGAGGTTGAAAGTGCTAAGTCGCGTCTGATAATTGATGGCGGCAGTGGTATCCGCAATTTAAGCGAAAAGATCATGTCTGGAACCGCGATGCGCGGCAAGGGCGATTTTCATATATATATGACCCACTTTCATTGGGATCATCTTATCGGATTGCCTTTTTTTACCCCACACTTTGTTCCGGGCATGTCGATTCATTACTATGCAGTTCAGCCGGAACTTGAAAAGTGTATTAAAGCCTTGTTTCAAAAGCCGAATTTTCCAGTCCCGTTCGAGGCTTTGCGTTCAAAGATTTTTTTCCATACTTTAGAGCCACGCAAACCATATGTTATCGGTGATATGACTATCACTCCGTATAAATTAGATCATCCAGATCCTTGTTGGGGTCTTAAGGTCGAATCGGGTGGTAAAACTTATGCGCACTGTGTGGATACCGAAGGAACTCGAGTTACTCGTGAAGATTTGGGCGAGGATCTTCCATTGTACCAGGGTGTCGACATGATGTATTTTGATGCGCAATACACCTTCCCGGAGTTAGCTGAGAAGGCCAACTGGGGGCACAGTGCGAGCCAAGTTGGATTGGATATTGGAATTCGCGAGGGTATTAAGAACGTTATATTTTCGCATCATGATCCCGGAGCGACGACAAATCAGATATTGGATTTAAAAAGACAAACCAAAGAGTACTTTGATTGGCGTATTGAAGAGGCCAAAAAAGGTGGCGATCCGGCCCCTGATCTTCGGTGGGATTTTGCTTGGGAAGGCATGGAAGTGAAGCTCTAAGGAGCTTCACTTTTTTTTTCGAAATCGTGCACTGGAAATGGCTTCATTTTAAAATTCATATAGTCTAACCAAACGCCGACGGGGCCACTAGCACCGGTCAACCGATGAGGTGTGTTATTGTCGTATCCCATCCAAACTAAAGTTGTTATCTCGGGGGTGAATCCTGCGAACCAAGCATCTTTGTAGTCAGACGTTGTTCCAGTTTTCCCAGCTGCTTTCCAGATAAATCCGCTTTTACCGATGGCTGCAGAGGTTCCCGTCTGAGTTGCTTCTTCTAAAATTTTAACTACTTTTAGAACAGCATCAGGATTCGCATATTTTTTGTTTTCCTTGTTGGGCTCCCATAAAACTTTATCTTCTTGAGAGTAAATTTTAGATATAAAGCTTAACGAAGGAACTTCGCCTATCGTAGAAAGGCCGGCATAGGCCCGAAGTACTTCAAGGTGAGACATCTCGAAAGCGCCAAGGGTTAATGAAGGCACTTGTTCCATTCTGGATTCTAATCCAAAAAAATTGGCTGTTGAGATTACGTTTTCCAGGCCTGATTCGATGCCTATTTTTGCGGTAGGTATATTAAGGCTCAGCTTCAGGGCCTCTGTTAATGATACAGGTCCTCTGGCTTTTTTGTCATAGTTTTGTGGTGTCCAAGATTGTCCTTGCCACTTGTAGGTGAAGGTCTTGTCTTCGACAATTGAATCAGGGGTAAAGCCATGCTCGAATGCTGTTAGAAATACAAACGGCTTCATGATCGAGCCAATTTGTCGTTTGGCTTCGGTGGCTCGATTAAATTGAGTTTTCTTGAAGTCGCGACCACCCACGGCGACCTCTATTAAACCTGTTTTTGACGAAACCGAAAGGAGTGAGCCTTGAAGCGTCAGTCCCTGTTCTTTGTTCTTCTTGATTGTTTTATTCTCGGCTTCGAGTTGCTCTAACTTTTTGATAAGTGCATTTTGTGCCTGAGCTTGGGCTTCGAGGTTGAGGCCTGTATAAATTTTAAGACCTTCCCATGGTAGATTCAAAGTGCTGATTTGCTTCCGGACGGCTTCGACATAGTAAGGAGCTGTCTCGACAGCCAACGTGGGAAGCACTTTTGGTAGAGCTTGCTTTTCGGCTTCTTCTTTTTGGCGTTGAGAAATCAGATTCAGTTCGAGCATCTTCGCTAAGACAAGCTGCCGTCTTTTTATTGCCTTATCGGGGTTTTTAAAAGGATTGTAGATACCTGGGCTATTGATAATTGCGGCAAGTAGCGAGCATTCTGCAAGATTCAGCTTGCTCAGATCTTTGTCGAAATAATGGCGCGCAGCGGATTTGAATCCTTTGACTTGGTAGGCGCCGCTTTGGCCCATATAGATAATGTTCAGATAGGTCTCAAGAATTTGATCTTTGTTGAAGCGAGTTTCAAGCATCAATGCCATGGCAATCTCACGCGCTTTGCGTGAGTATGTTTTTTCGGCAGTCAGAAAGTAATTTTTAACAAGCTGTTGGGTGATGGTGCTTGCGCCCTGCGCTTTTCGTCCTTCGATTAAGTTCCGTGAAAGGGCCCGAAAGATTCCTTTGAAGCTGACTCCGCTATGCTCTAAAAATTGCTGATCTTCTATGGCCATCACGGCATTGCTGCACAGGGCTGGGATTTCGGCCATACTTGCAGATTCATGCAAAACTGGCTGAGCTCCCAAATACTGCGCAATCAAGCGCGGAGGGAAATCAAAGGATTCAGCTTTTTGGTTGTTGATATAAATTTGAGCCAAAGTCGTAGAGTCTTTGAACACAAACAAGACGTCTCGATTCTGTTCGTCCTTTAAGGCAATACAGGCAAATGCACTGAGGTTCCATTCGTCACTACATTGGGGGGAATTTAAGATTCTGAAGTCTTTTTTTAGTAGTATTTGTCCGTCGGTGCGCTGGCGAAATTGGTATTTGCTGAGTAAATTTTGAGCGTCTTGTGGTGAGGTGCTAAGGCCTGATATCAGGGCGGCCGGAGCTGAATAGATCTCGGTCGGAGAGATAAATTTTTTTGTTTCGAGTTTGGTGATCATCTCTTGTTCAAGATCAAGAAAAGCGTTGGCGCTCCACGCGATGCCAAGCGTAAACAAGAGGGATAGAACTATTGTCATCCTGAATAAAATGGTCTTTAATCTGTAACGTAACATAAACACAGACTACACTCACTTCTGTGAGTTTTCTAGAGAGAAAACCGTGGCTAAAGCGAAAAAGAAAACTAAATCAAAAGTGGTTCAAAAAAAATCAATTAAAAAAGCACCTAAAAAGGCTGTTAAAACGGCGGTAAAAAAATCTTCTACTGGTAAAGCAGCTAAGAAAGCCTCAAAAAAGGCAGCTAAACCGGCGCCGAAGAAGGCAGTTAAGAAAGCTGTAAAAAAGGTTGTAAAGAAGGCGACTCAAAAAGTCGCTTCGAAGCCGAAACCAAAATTAAAAACTAAAGTTCAGGCGACGGCGAAGGTCTCTGAAAAGACTTCAGTTAAGAAGTCCGAACCTTCGTGGACTCAGTCTTTGGAAAAAGCTTTGTCTCCGTTGGATGATCGTTTGGTCGTGCAAGTCGCTGAAGCTGAAAAAATGACGGCTGGTGGATTGTTTATACCATCGACAGTCAGTGATGTTTCTGGAAATTTAAAGGGCCGTGTGGTTGCAATAGGACGAGGTCACCAAAATAAAAAAGGTCATATTAAGCCGATGGATGTGCAAGTCGGTCAAACAGTCCTTTTTTCTGAGTATGCAGGTACGAAGTACAATCATTTAGGTACAGAAGTTATCATTATTCGCGAGTCCGATGTTTTAGGAATCGTAGAGTAAAAAGGCGGAATTATGTTTAAAAACTCTTTGAAATTAATGGTGCTAGCAGCAATGAGCCTAGCATCATTGCCCGTGACTGCGGCCACTTTAGACTTTACCGGTGGGTATCGTTTTGAATGGAACGAAGTTGACAATACAAATTTGGCTGCGAGCAAAGGGCGTAAGTCTTATTTGACGAATTATCTGTTCATAGCTCCAAAGTTTATCGCTGCGGATGGAGTGGATATTATCACTCGATTTGATGTGGTAACAGATGGAAGTGTTTATGAAAACACCTACGTTGGGGCTCTTTGGGGATCCAACAGTCATTTCGGAGTGAATAATCCACAGGGGACGATTTTCTCGGGTAACAAGGGAAATATCGAGATGAAGGCAAGTCAGCTTTATCTTAAAATTTCTCAGGAGTATGGCCAGATTATTTTAGGCCGTGCACCTTTTGAGTTTGGCCTAGGTATGACTTATAGTGGTGGTCAGGGCGAGTTTGACCATTTTTATCACAATCGCGACATGGCGGCTTATAAATTCATGATCGGCGATACGACTATTATGCCAATGATCACTCGCGTAGATGACGGTGATTTTGCACAAGGCCAGTCGGCAGGTTCTACTGCGATACTAGTTCAGTATGAAAACAAAGACTCTAGATCGACTATTGGTTTTTTCAAAGAGGATCAAAAAGGCTCAAGTACAACAAATAACTTTCCTGATTTTGGACAGACGATTGCTTCTCGCGGTGGATGGTCGATGGGGCGCACAAGCTTCTTTCTTTCTCGGGGTTGGGATTTCATGACCTTCAAGTTAGAAGGTGGTTTTGTCGATGGCTCTACTGGATTACGAGAGCAAACTTCGGGTAAAGAGATTGATATAAAAAGTTATGGGGTTGCGATGGAACTGGATTTCCCCCGTCCCGAGAACAAATGGAATTTCAGCTTGAAGTCTGGTATCGCCTCGGGTGATGACTCGTCGACAGTTTCCTACGAGGGATATTTGTTCGATCGTAACTACAATGTTGCGATGTTGATGTTTAATCATCGCCTAGGAAAGTATGATATTTTTAAATCTTCTGTTGGAAGATCTTCTTCGCTTTCGAATTCGCAGTCAGTTGATGATGAATATCTAAGCAATGCGATGTATGTTGTTCCTAAGTTTGCCTACACGATGAGTGATAAGTTAACTTGGAATAATAGTTTCGTGTTTGCACAAATTCTTAACAATGCGAAAAATTCTCTAGCATCTTCAAAAGATTTGGGCTTAGAATGGGATACAGAGCTAGTTTACAAGTACAATAAGAATGTTACTTGGGTGAATCAGCTCGGTATTCTCTTCCCGGGGAAGGCCTGGAGATACGGCTCGAACACGGAATACGAGAATGCGACAACGTACGGATTTGCATCTAAAGCCGCCATCAGCTTTTGATAGCATCTAGAAAACAACTAGTACGACAGCATAAGATTTCAACACGAAAACACAATTTATGGTGGTGAGCAGCCCGGAGGTCGCAAGGCCTCCGGGATTTTTTTCTTTAGTAGAGCGATTAAAATGAACTTGAAAATAGTCGTCGAAGATTGATAATTGAACTTAAGATGAAATCAAGAAACGGTCTATTTCGGATATTTGCACTCAGTCTTTTTATCGGTATTTTTATTTCTTTATGCTGGGTTGTTTATAAGGAGCTGGGCGAAAGAAAATTTCAGAAGCAAACAATCATTCTGGTAAAAAAGTCATTAGAACAATCACTTCCGCAGGAGCTACCGCGGAGGTTTGATAGTGATCCCGAGCTTCTTCAGTTAACAATAACCATGCTATTAGAGATCAGTGAAGTAAGTGTTAAGCATTCTTCTTTAGATGAGGATGTTGTTGTAGCGCAGATTGAGATTAAGACTATTTCACCCCAAGTATTCGAGCCTTTTATCGATATCATTGCCGACGAGCGTTCTAAGCAGCATGAACTATCAAATAAACAAGTGGTCTCCATTCTGAAAAGTAAAGATTCTTCTTTGACGATTTGGAGAACTCTATTTAAGACTATCGCATTTGATAAACAAAATGGACAATGGGTGCCTCGCGAAGAATACTAGTTTCCTATATTGATCCAGTTAGCACCGTCACAATATTTGTATTTATTTACGGAAGTGAAGTATTCGATACTTCCCTCTGAGCTTGTAGGAGTAGTGCATCCTGCGCCTCCAGCTCCTGGGGTTGGACCTGTTGCTATGAAGTTAGTACCATTGCAAAATGATATGACCTTTGCCGTCGTATTGTAGTCTAAATTTCCGGCGGTTGAGCATGTTCCCAGCATAACTGTCGGTGTCGCTTGATAGGTTGAGATCTTGTCGTTATACAAGGTCGTGGTGAGTAGTCGATTTGATGTATAGTATAAATCGTTATTTAAGGTACCAGAGATACTGTCGTTTAGCAGGGGGGCATTTTTATTGGTGATGTCGACAATTGTTAGATAGCTAGAACTCGTGACGTAGGCATAGTTTCCGGAAGTTGTAATGGCGCCTACCGATGAAAAGTTATTTAAACCAGTAAGGGACCCTACGATAGATGGACTTGCTGGAGTGGAAATATCTATAATGGCAAAGGTTTTATTGGTGGTTCCAGTTGCGTAAAGATAGTTTCCCGAGATTGCTAGTTGTGAGCATCCCCCCAACAAACTTGCATTTGTTAGCGTTGTGGTGAGGACCATGGATAAAGGATTAGAGATATCGACCACCGCTATTGAACTGGATCCACATGCATAGAGGTAGGTGCCGGACTGTGCTAGGCCATAAGCACTAAAACCTATATTTAATGAATGCTTAACTGTCGGAGTTAAAGGCGATGAGATATCTACACTTGTGACATTTGTTTGCGATCTAGGGCCTACATATAAATAGTTTCCGGAAGTTACGAGTTCGCCACCACCGGCGAAAGCAGTGTAGCCCGCGGTTTTTGCGTAATATTGAGGTGATGAAGGATTGCTGATATCGATGACGCTTAGAGTGTAACCGGCTCCCGAACCAACAACATAAGCGTAGTTTCCGTTTACTTCAACGCCCGTGGGGTTGTCAAAATTTGTGTTTCCAATGCTTCCTAGAATCGAGGGAGAGTCAATGTTGGTGATATCTAAAATAGTTAACCTGTTACTGCTAGCACCGGTGATGTAGGCCTTATTTCCAACGACTTTCATCATGTTATTGTTGCCGAGAGGCTTAGTTAAGGAAAAACTAGAATCAATGTAAAGAGCTGATTTAGAGTCGCTAATGTTCCAGACATCAAAAGAATTAATTGCGAGTGCTCTATATAAATAGTTTCCAGAAATAATAAAGTCTCTAATGGTCCCGGTACTAATAAGTCCCTTTAAGCCGGTTACTGCAACGCGAATATTTAAAACATCAGAAATGCTTGCTTGGCTTAGCAGAGTGGATGATGAGCCGTAATAGAAAAGTGTTGTTCCCTTTACTGCCATCTGGGTGACAGTTGTTGGCGTTGACATTTTTTTAACATAAGTGGGGGCAGAGGGGGTGCTTATATTTACAATTGCTATTCCGGAATTTACACCGACAAGGGCGTAGTTCCCTGAAATAACTAAAGTTGAAGCATTTAATAAGTTTGTTGCGTCAGATAGGCTACCAGAAACCGAAGGAGTTGTTGGGGTTGCTACCGATACTGTGACAATGGCATTCGTAGCATAGCAAGCTAGGTAAATGTTCGTACCCGACATTATCATTCGTCTGCAGTCTGAAATATTCGCGTGTGCTGTATTTGTGACGTAAGTTGGTGCAGTTTTGGTCGCGATATTGACAACAGTGAATCTGTTGCTTGCAGCGATGAAAGCGTAGTTTCCAGATATAATTATATCTTTAGGATTTGATAGGTTGGTGGAGTCATTTAGGAAGCCGGTAATGCTTGGGGATGTTGGGGTGGAAATATCTACTATTGTTAGGTAGCTGTTTGATAAAACATATGCGTAGTTTCCACTTATAACAACTTTAGTAGTGTTTGCAAATTTTGCGGCGTCAGTGATGCTCGCGACAATTCTTGGTGCTTTTGTGTTGCTTACATCGATGACAACAAATGATTGTTTTGCCGATCCTAAGGTAAAGGCATAGTTACCGGAAATGTCCAAACCCATTATACTATCAAGTTTTCCTGCTGGAGCGGCTGTTCCAGCTATCGAAGGACTGCCGGGAGTAGATACGTTAATCGCCGAAATACTCGATGCATGTTCGGTGTATAATATAGAGCCAGCTAAAAAAAGGCTGTTGCCAGAGCTTGCTAAAGAGCTAATAGGGGCCGGAGTTGTTGGTGTAGAAAGGCTAGAGACCGCTACTGATTTATTGTATGAAATTGTATAAAGAAAGCTTCCAACAACTGCGATGTCTTCTAGGACTCCGTAGTGAGTTGCATTGGTCACAGAGTTTGCAATTGTTGGCGCGGATGGCGTACTGATATCGACAACCGCAACACAACTGCAATTGACAGATGCGACATAGGCGTAGTTTCCAGAAACAGCAACACCTTGTGCTCCATTAAGTGCCGTTGTATCCGTTACTTTTCCGACAAATGTGGGAGCTGATTTATTTGTGATGTCGTATATGGCAAGTTCGCTAGCAAATGTCGTCATGTAAATGGTATTGCCGGAAATGGCAAGTCTTTGTCCCCTACCAGCAGATCCTGTGTGTTTGCTAACATAAACTGGGTTCGAAGGCGTAGATATGTCAAAGATACTGATTCCGGTGCTGTTTGTCGAAATTAAATAGTTCCCAGTAACAAGCAGTCCTGCGGCCGAACTCCAATTGGTGCTTATCAGTGATTTTTCCACTACTGGGTAGGTTGGATCCGTGATGTTGATCACGGATATTCGTCCCCAGTTCGAGTTCGAGGCGTAGGCATAATTACCTTTTAGTGCAAGTCCGGATCCGTAAATATTAGTTGTTCCAGGTATTGTCATTTGCCCTTTATAAACAATGCTCGCGGGATTGCTAACGTCTAAAACATATAGGGTTTCGGCGGCATCAAGTGAAACTGCGTAATTTCCATCAACGGCAATAAACCCACTTGAAGATTTATTTTTATCGGTAATAAATCCGTCGGGTTGGGTTCTCACTGTCGGTTTTAACGAAACGTCGAAAGTAGTCAATAAAGATTTGCTATCGAGAATGGCCAAGTTATTTCCTGAAACTGAAATACTTTTAGCACCTGTTGTGCCTGATCCGGGTACCGTTAATGAAAAAACGTTTGCTGGAGCTGTGGGAATTGAAATATCTATCGTAACGACATTGCCTGGAGAGTTGGAGCCCGGCATGGTGCCCACATAGGCTATTGAGCCGTTTAAAGCCAGATCAGTGATGCTGCTTGAAGCCGGCAAGTTAAGCGATGTAACAAAGGCGGGCGATGTTTTTGTTGTGACATCTACAACAATAAAATTACCGGGATTGCCGGTTGAGGTGGCAAAAATATAGTTTCCTGAGGTTTCTAAATTTAAAATTCCGTTCATTCTTGAGTCGGTGATAGTTCCAGTGATTGTGGGGTTTGACGGAGTAGATACGTCAATAACGGAAACCTGATTTGAGTTTCCAGCAATATAAGCGTAGCCGCCAGCGGCAACAACATTATAACAATATGGAATGCTCGTACTTGTTAGTGTGCCGACTAGGGATGGATTTGATTTGACGCTGATATCAATCACAAAGAGCTTGCCAGGGCTGGCGGACGAGTTTGTGCCATAAGCGTAATTGCCACTAACTGCAATATTCGTAATTCCAGAAACTGTCACGCTGCCAGCTATTGACGGAGAGCTTGGTGTTGTGATGTCCACGACAACAACCTTGCTAGAGGCCGATATAATTAGGTGCGATCCTGAAATTGCAATGTCGTTTGCATTGCTTAGAAGACTGTCTTTTAAAATTCCGATGGGAATAGGGTTTGCGATATTTGTGATATTTAAAATTTCAACAGCACCACTCGAGTCAATGACGTAACTGTAGGTTCCGCTGTTTAAAACTTTTACTGGAGTTATTAGCCCAAAAGGTGGCGTATCTGTAAGTTGATTGATTAAGGAAATGCCGCCGTATTTCATGCTTACCCAGTTTGTGCCATTGCAGTACTTGTAGGTTGATTCGGCGGAAAAATAATCCATAACTCCGGCTGTCGCAACAGGAGATGCACAATCAGCCCATGCTTGTTGGGAAAAAGCTGTAAGAATGCCAAAAATGAAAAAAAATGTTCTTAACACGCTCATTAATAAAAACACCTTATTTTAGCCCATGAAGCAACGAAGACTATTTAATCATCGGTTTAAATGACTAAAAACTAAAAATTATTTCGTATTAACGAATTTCAGAAATATAAGAGACTCAAAATGATACAAACCCAGTGTCTAATAGGTGTGTTTTTCGTCTAACGGCAAAAAGCTAAAACACCCGCGATTCCGACCTTGGAATTGGAGGGGGGTGTTTTAGCTTATTTGTTTTAAGTTTACAGTTTTAGTTATTTAGGACCGAACTGCGAGCGAATCTGTTGTCTTTGCTGAATCAACTCTGGAGTGGCAGTGTAAGCAGAGCCGTCAGTGTAAAAACCCTCTTGTACAGTCCCAGTCGAAGTCGTCGGTTTCAAGCTTTCAGGTACCGTTCTCATGCCACCAGCTGTTTCTGCTTTGATACGAGCGATCAGTTCTGGACTTAGCTGAACCGTCATTCCGTTAATTGTAGTTAGACCTTCGCGCTGAATTTGAGTCGCCGCATTCGAGTTTGGATTCAACTGAGGACCTGGCATAGTGACCGTTCCGTCAGCATTGTAAGTAGGACCTTTTAGAATTTGCTCCATGTTCTGATTGTATTGCTGGATATACTTCAAGTACACGTTGCGGTCAGAAGAAGAGATTTCTTTTCGGTCAGATAGATAATCCAGTCCCATTTCAATACCGTTGACAGACTTATAAGACCATTCTGAAAGTTCATTGCGAAGATTGTCTGCCTCGTGAGACTTTTGAAGGAATCCAGTATGGTTTTTGTTTTGAAGATCAGTCACAGCCATTAAGCGGAGCTCTCGCACAGCTAAGGCCGATCTTTGCATGACTTCAGTTACTGTCTTTGTAACTTCCGAGCGCAATTTTGGATACTTAGCACCTGAAGCTTTCACAAGGTTTCTTAAAGACTCTGCAAGGTCTTTGCGTGCATTTTCAATAGAGTCCCGAGTCTCACTAATTGTGTTCAAATACTCTTCGCGCTCTAATTGTTGGGCAAATGGATCCATCCCCAAAAGCATCTGATCTTCTTGGCTGTATTGTTTTCTGTTGAAGCTAAGCTCTTTTACTTTTGCCTGAGACTCTGTGACAAGGTCACGGATAGATTCGGCAACATGATCTTTATAGAAAGCTACAACCTCATCTTGTTCGATATTCTTATTTTTTGCGATTTTCTTAGCAAGCTCTGATGTTAAGCATGACGGCTTGGCTTCAGCGGATTTCTTTTCGCACTTCTTTTCGATGTCCTCAAAGTTATTTTCTCCGCGAACGATGCCACCTTCTTCAGCCTTTTCAGCTTTTTCAGGTTTGGCCGGGGCAGCTTCAGCTGCTGGTTTTAGTTTTTGAAGAAGCGCTACATTCAATGTCTCAAGGTCTGTCTTACTTTTATCAAAATTGACATCTAAAGTATAAGTGCCGCAATAATCGCAAGTCGCTTGTCCTTCAGTTTTAGGAACGACGGCCATCACTTTTTCGCCATCTTTGATGTACTTAACTTTAACGACACCTTTGTCAGTTGCCACGCGGGTTGCAACAACTTCGCCTTCATCGGAAGTGGATGCGAGATCTCTCGATCCAAATTCTTGTGGAATAGTTGTGAATGAGGCTGTTGCCGTTAGTGCGACCATCAGTACACTGGCAAGGGCCCATCTTCTTTGGTTATAAGTTAAAGTTTTCATACATCCTCCTATTAAAGGTCGCTCCGGACCTATTGGTTATCTGTCAGAAATGCGTGAACCACGCCAAGTCGGCAGGGGGCAGTATTGGCCAGCAAGTATTTGTAATTTAAAGGAAAAAATGACTATTCAGAGGAGTGTTTCACTGTGGGAAACTGTCGATTTTTTAAAGCCTCAATCTGAGAAATTCAAAAAAGTAGGAGTTTTCAAAGGGTTGAGTATATTTTTCGAGGGTTTGAAGATAGGTACCCAAAGCGCCAATTTTGGGCTATAAAGGCCTCCCTCGAGTATGAAAATACAATTCAAAAAGGCCCCGCGGCCTCCTCAGATTCAGGAATCCGATTGGTTGCAGTGGAGTTGGCAACTTCGAAAGTCATTGAAAAATGAAAGCGACTTTAAGGACGTGTTTAAGCTGACGGATGATGAGTTGGCAGCTTTTGCTGGCGGCGGAGAACTTTTTAATATTCGTACAACTCCCTACTATGCGGCCTTGGCTAATCATTCAGGTCAGGCACAAGATCCGCTTAGACGTATTTTGATGCCGACACGATTTGAATTAGCACCAGGTTTGCAGCAGATGCTCGATCCTTTAGGAGAAAAAAAGAATAATCCCGCACCGAGAATTATTCATCGCTATCCCGATCGTTGTCTTTTTTTGATTACGGATATTTGCTCGGTTTATTGTCGTTTTTGCACGCGAAAACATTTTACCGGTCAAGAGCAGGCCTTTGTAAAAAATGAAGAGTATGAGCAAGCGCTTGCTTACATTCGATCACACACGGGAATTCGCGAAATTATTCTTTCCGGTGGTGATCCACTGACAGTATCTGATGCTCAACTTGAAAGAGTTCTTTCTGATTTAAGAAATATTGAACACGTCGAGATTATACGCATTGGTACAAGAATGCCAGTGGTGTGTCCAATGCGTATCACTGAAGATCTTGCGAAAATGATTCGAAAGTTCAAGCCTGTTTATATGATGGTTCACTTTAACCATCCGCGTGAATTGACTGAAGAGGCGGCGATGGCGCTTGAGCATCTTGTTGATAATGGAATTCCTGTTATGAACCAGATGGTTTTACTGAACGGTGTTAATAATCATCCGCATATTGTGCAGGCTTTAAATCGTCGCTTACTTTATTTGCGAGTCAAGCCTTACTATATGTTTCAGTGCGATCCCTCGATTGGAACTGATCACTTGCGAACATCGGTTGAGGACTCTTTGCAAATACAAAAAGAACTTTGGGGGAATTTATCTGGATTGGCGATGCCTCATCTTTCGATCGATATACCAGATGGTGGTGGAAAGACTTACCTTGTTCCTAATTTTCAAGTAGGGCAAGAGGGCACTCGCCGCAGCTTTGTTGGCTGGGATGGTGTTGCTGCGGACTATGTCAGTCCCGAACCCAAGCAAATCGTTAAACCAATTGATGCCGATTTCTATGCTGAAGAATGGCAGTCTTTAAAGAACGCCAAGAAATAAACTTACTGAGGAGTGTTTATGAGCTCAACAAATGAAGTGAACCCTCAAGGGGTCGGAGCTTCTTACAATAAAGAGTCCTTCAAAAATTCTCAGAAAATAGGTTGGCAGATTCTAGAAAAATTAAACACTTTGATTTGCACTGGGCAAACCGAGGAGGACGCACGATCCTTGTATAAAGATGTGATGGCCGAGTTTGGAGTCGAAAAAAATTGGCACCCACCAAAAATTCGGTTTGGACCAAATACGATTAAGTCTTTTCGGGAGTTGTCTGACGAATCTTATCGCTTATCTGCAGGTGATATTTACTTTTTAGACTTGGGTCCTATTATTGATGGATATGAAGTGGATGTCGGGCGAAGTTTTGTTATGCCAACAAATGATCCTTCAGATTCTTTGCGTTTAGAACAGCGTCGTAAGGCCATCTTAGATGGGAAAGAAATTTTTGATTTAGTAAAAGACTATTTCCACCAAAATAAATGCCGGGGGCCAGAGCTGTATATGCATGCAGAGTCTTTGGCGAGCCAGCGTGGATGGGTTCTGATTGATGAGGGTGCCAATGGACATCGCATTGGTGACTTTCCCCATCATGGATTTTATCGAGGTAGTTTACGGGCCTTTGATGCACAGGAAATTGTGCCGGATCTATGGATCTTAGAAATTCAAATTACTGACTTAAGTAAGACATTCGGGTCGTTTACAGAAGATTGTTTGGGATAACTCGGTAGCAGAGTAAGGAGATTTTATGGAAAATGGATTGCAGGATATTGCTGGGAATTTTTTGAATCCGGATACAGAGACTAAGAAGTATGTTTTTAATCATACGATGCTTCGAATTAAAGATCCGAAGGCATCTTTGGATTTTTACACTCGCGTTTTGGGTATGAAGTTGATTCGTAAGTTGGATTTTGCAGATTGGAAATTTTCTCTTTATTTTTTAGCATATGTTCCTGAGGGCGTTCAGGTGCCCAGTGATTCAGTAGGAAATGCAACTTATACCTTTGGGCGTGAGGCGGTATTGGAATTAACTCATAATTGGGGCACGGAATCGCAAGAAGGTATGCCGTATCACAATGGAAACTCGGAGCCTCGCGGTTTTGGACATATTTGCATCTCTGTTCCTGATATTCACAAAGCCTGTGCCCGATTTGATAGACTTCAAGTTAACTTTCAGAAGCGTCTTTCAGAGGGGGGAATGAAGAATATCGCCTTTATCAAAGATCCGGATCAATATTGGATCGAGATCGTTCAAAATACCTTGATGGGATAGTTCATGAAAAGATCCGGCTTGGCGATGATTTTAAGTTTTTTGCTTTCAACTTTGATGCTTCCAAGCTTTGCTGCGGCAGTTTGCGAGCGCGGGCATCCTGCTTATGCACAGCAAGAGTACTTTCATTGGGTCGAAAGTGGTCCTTGGGAGCTTTATGCTTGGACGCGAAAGCCCTTTGATCCAACATTGCCAACCGTTCTATTTTTTAATGGGGGCCCTGGCCAAAGCTCTCATGGTTCCGAATGGGATATTCCAGGTTGGAATTTAATTTTTTGGGATCAACGCGGTGTCGGGTGTTCTAAACCCAAAAATGAACTTCAGTACTTAGATAACGGAAGTTACTCGATTGAAGGAACTGCAGATGATGCCAAGGCGATTTTGAAATATTTTGGCGTTTCTAAAGCAAGTCTTTACGGAGTGTCATTCGGGACAGCGCCGGCCACGGTGTTAGCTTCAAAATACCCCCAGTTAGTTCGCGCAGTTGTTCTTGAGGGCACTTTATACACGGGTTCAGAAAGCCTTCATAATGCTCCATTTCGACAAAATATTCTAAAAAGCTATTTTCAGAATTTAGATCCAGAGTTGAAAGAGATGCTACTGCTGTGGTCTCAGAATACTGAGCTGCACTCGGCATGGTTCAGCAGATTGGGGTTTTATTTTATGGGATTTAACGATGGTTTAAAGAAGTTCACTGATTTTTTAAAAGCCATCAAAGAGTCCGATTCTTTTTCTCCAGGTTTTTTTAATAATTTTGGTCCGCGAGCTTTTGAAGATGAAGAGCTTGGTTTTAGTGCTCGAACTTATGCAGCTATCGCTTGTCAGGAGTTGTCACAGGGGTCTGATAAGACTTTTGGGGGACTTCAGATTAAGAATAAAACTTTGCACAAGGTAGAGGACCTACCAGCGAAGTCTTTGTGTCGGGGAATTGCAGCTCGGAAAAATTTCGAGGCTCGCCATTTTCCAATTGATGTGCCTGTGACCTACTTTCAGGGAGCTCATGACGGGGCGACAAGTGCAGATCAAGCAATTCTGCATTTTAAACATGTCGCCAAGGGAGCAAAAGTTTTAAATCTTTTAAAAGAGGGTGGTCATACACCTTTGAGTGGCGACTTGTTCGATCCATTCTCTGGTGATGAGTCTTTGAAACAAACTTATATGAGGATGTTGACCAGTGCACTTTTGGGTGAGCCTTCGGCGTGGTCGGTCGAACATAAAAACTGGATACAGGTCAGACGGAACTAGAATATTCTAGCTAAAGCCAAATAGTAAGGTATTCCCAAAATAACATTCATTGGAAATGTAAGTCCTAAGGGGAGCGCAATATAGAAAGCAGGGTTGGCGTTTGGAATTGCAAACCGAATTGCTGCAGGAGCTGCAATATACGAAGCGCTGCCGGCCAAAACTCCAACCAGCACCTGATTGCCTTCAGAGATATCGAAGAAGCTGGCTAATATTAGAAAAAGACTTCCGTGAATTAATGGTAGAAGTAGGGCAACGAAGACAGCTTTTCCTTTTTGCTTCCAGGCTTGGGAGATTTGCGCCTGCGCATTGACTCCCAAATCCAATAAGAACAGAGCCAAGAAGCCTTTGAAGGCATCCTGGAAAAGAACTGAAACGGCTTTCCACTCTTGCTCGCGGAAAAGATAACCAATCACGAATCCACCTAAAAGCAGCATGATTGATTTACCTTTTAAAATGTCCAGGGTGTCATTGAGCACCGAAGAGTTTTGCTGAGATGTTTGATGGTGCTTTTTATAAAGGAACAAAGCAATAACAATAGCAGGTACTTCCATCAGGGCCATCACTGCCACCATGAACCCGCTGGTTTCGATCCCTTGGCTGCTTAGAAGTGAGTTGGCAGCGATAAAGGTAACAGCACTGACCGAGCCATAACTGGCAGCAAGGGCTGCCGCATTTTCAAGGCCTAATTCTTTTTTAAGAAGTCTTATAATAACAAAAGGAATGACAAAACAAGAGAGCATTCCAACACCCAGGACTTCGAAAAACCCATCCAGGTTCGTGGCCTCGCGAACTTGATGTCCGCCTTTTAGGCCCAAAGCTAGTAGTAAATAAACGGAAAGAAATTTCGCAGTATTTTCGGGGAATCTTAAGTCAGACTTAGCCCAAGAAGCAAAAAAACCTAAAGCAAAGAAAAGTATAATTAGATCTAAACCGCTAAATATATTCATGGCTCAACCTACCGAAATTTGAATTTTGCGTAAACTCAAAATTTGAGCATTTATCTGTTGAAATACAAAAAAGTGTGAATTAACAAAAAAAATTAAAATGCGATTATAAAGACACCAAGGCTGACTAGAGCCCCTCCGATTAATGTCTTCGGATTCAGGGGTTCATTGAAGATCACAAAAGAGAGTAATATCGTGATTGCAACACTTAATTTGTCGATTGGAGCTATTTTAGAAATTTCTCCCAATTGAAGGGCTTTAAAATAGAGCAACCACGAGGCCCCAGTACAGATTCCGGAAATAATAAGGAAAATTAAACTTTTATTTGAAATTTCACTTACGAAAAGCTTTTGGTGCCATACGATTGCGCTCGTAAAAACTAAAATTACGATAGTTCGAATCCAAGTCGCAAGATTGGAGTCAATAGATTCGACTCCAATCTTAGCAAAAAGGGCAGTTAGGGCTGCAAAAATAGCTGAACCAATGGCGTAAAGAGTGGCTTTATCCATACTTTTAACCAATACGCTCGAGTCGAGCGTACTTGGCTACGAATTTTTTGATGGTATTGTCTTGGAACATGACTCCGACCTTCAAAGTATCGCCGGCCCCTTCGATAGAGTAAATCGTTCCCGCTCCGAATGTTGGATGACGGACCTTCATACCCTTTGAGTAACCAGAGTTCGAACTTCCATCACCGTCGTAATCAGGAAAATCTTGAGAGTCGTAATCATCACTGGAACGCATCGTATTGCGTGCTGAAGTTGGTCGATTGTAAGAGCTACGTCCCCAACCAGAATCGTCTTCATCATACGAAGCATGCCGAGCCATAAAGCGAGGTGCTTCGACGGCTGACTTGAACTCATAGTATTCTTTCGGAATCTCTTTAATAAAGCGCGACTGAGGATTGCTTTGTTCATTTCCCCATACTCTTCGCATACGGGCATGAGTTAACCAAAGTTTTTGCCGAGCCCGAGTCATTCCAACATAGGCTAAGCGACGTTCTTCTTCGACGTCCTCTTTACCTTCTTGGTCTGTTGAGCGTGCACTGGGAAATAGATTTTCTTCCATACCAACAATAAAGGCATAAGGGTACTCAAGGCCTTTAGAAACGTGCAGGGTCATAAGCGTTACGGCGTTTTGTTCTTGATCCAAACTATCGACGTCGCTGACCAAGGCCATCTCTTCCAAGAAGCTGACAATAGTGGCATCTTCTCCGCGCTCTTTGCAAAATTGAGCAATAGCATTACTTAATTCTTCTATGTTTTCAATTCGGGCCGCCGCCTCCGGAGAGTCGTCTTTCTTTAACGAAGCTAAATACTCTGTTTTATCTAGCAAAATCTCGAGCAGGCTTTCAGGCGTATAATCAGGCGAACGAAACGTGGCCCCCAGGTCCGCAGTTAAATCTAAGAACCGACGAAGCTTGCCCGTCGTTCCAGCATTAAAGCTTCGATCTAAAATCGACTTTTCAGTCGCCTCCATCATAGTGATTTTATTTTCCGCTGCAATTTCTTCGATTTTATCGACTGTGGTTTTTCCAATGCCTCGAGCTGGCACATTGATAATTCTTTTTAGAGCAATATCATCAGATGGATTCACAATCAGCTTCATATAACTTAGGATATCTTTGATTTCCATGCGATCATAGAATCTAACTCCGCCGACAAGACGATACGGAATACCATGAGTGCGCAGCTGTTCTTCAAGAACGCGAGATTGAGCATTGGTCCGATAGAACACGGCATAGTCATTATAAGTTCCCTCGCCAGAGTTCATCATAGATTCGATCGTCTTCGCGACAAAGCGCGCTTCGTCGTATTCATTACGCTCTTCACGTACCTGGATCAGATCACCCTCGGAATTGCTTGTGAACAGAGTCTTATCTTTTCTTTGAGTATTATTTTTGATCACCGCAGTGGCTGCGCGAACAATATTTGAAGTAGAACGATAGTTTTCTTCTAGCTTCACAACTAAGGACTCCGTGAAGTCTTTTTCAAAACCTAAAATGTTCGAGATGTCGGCACCTCGCCACGAGTAAATCGATTGATCCTCGTCTCCGACCACACATAAATTTCGATGAGCTTTTGCCAGCATTTGAACCAATAAGTACTGAATGCGGTTGGTGTCTTGATACTCGTCCACCATGATATATTTAAACTTGTCCTGGTAGGCCTCTAAAATATCGGGATACATTTTGAAAAGCTCATGAGTCTTTATCAAAAGATCGTCGAAATCCAAGTTATTCGATTTCTTCATTTCGACTTCGTAGGCTTTATAGACCTCTAAAGTTTTAGGATCCATGACTCCGCGACTGCCTTTTTCAATATCCTCCGGCGCCAAGCCCAACATCTTTGCTCCTGAAATTCGATGTTGGAAATTCTTTGGTGGGTACATTTTGTCGTTGATATTTAAGGCCGTCATAACCTTTTTAATTTGGCTTAATGAGTCCGAAGAGTCGTAGATACCAAAGAAAGGTTTGTAGTCCAAAAGAGTGATGTGCTGTCGCAAAATACGCACGCAAAAGCTGTGGAATGTCGAGATCCAAAGCTGCGCATGAATGGCCACTTTATGATCCGACAGAATTTTGTAAATACGATGTTCCATTTCTTTGGCGGCCTTATTGGTAAAGGTCACACAAAGGATCTCTTCCGGGGCGGCTAAGCCCTTCGCAATGATATAGGCCATGCGATGAGTAAGAACTCGGGTCTTTCCGGACCCTGCTCCGGCAAGAATAAGCACGGGTCCCTCGGTCTGCTCGACGGCTTGGCGTTGAGGACCATTAAGGCTTTTCGTAATGTTATCGGCAGTTTCCATGCTCTTTGTACCCTTTTTAGTCAGACTGACAAAGTTTGTCCAAGTAGAGGTTTTTATTGCGAAAACCTTTAACTTCGCCTACAACTAACGCGATGCGTATTAAACTTTTTGGCGATCTTCGCACCTTATCACTAGTTTTGGCCTCTTCGATAGCTTTAACGGGCTGCATGGGCTCGAAAGAATTGAAGCCAGCCGATGGGCAAAGCTCTGTCCGTATTCCCGTAGAATCCCAAGGGCAATTTAAGATGGAATCCGTCGTTTTAGAGGGCGTCAAAGACTATACGACCCTGGAGGGCTCGGCGGCTCGCTTCGTCCTTTACCCTCGCATGGGAGAGTCTACCATTTCAGGGGCACGTCCTAATTTTAAATTTTCCAAGGGTAGCAAATCGCAGTTTCAGGCGATGGACGATTTAAGCCTGCAAGCAGCGATGATCGCCTATCACTTTCAAGAGTTTAAAAAAATGGATGCCCAGTTAGGTCTTGATGGAGTCCTCAAATACCCCCGAGCGGTCGGACTAGCCATAGATAAGTCGTTAAAAATTGTGAATAATGCCTTTTACGATTCTAAAACCGATGCTTTCGTCTTTGTCCCATTCACTGACAGCTCACTGCCTTTAATGGCCAATGCCGGAGTGCTAGCTCACGAACACTTCCACTCGCTGTTTAATAAACTTATTGGCGCAGAAATTCGCAGTACCTATACGGCAGCCCAAATTGCGACGGATCATATTCACGATGGTGTCTTTATTGGTCAGCCCCCAGAGCGGGAACAAAAAGTTGCCGTGGCCGAGCTATCCGTGGCCCAACGAGAACTCTATCACCAGGTTGTCTTCAGAGGAATCAACGAAGGATTGGCAGATGTATGGGCGTGGATCTATACAGGGAACCCTGACTTTTTGGCTTTGTCTTTACCTCGGGAAAAAGAAGGCCGCACGTTGGAAAAGCCAAAGAATCTAGAACTAGTTTTTGATTCTGTAGAAAAAATAAAACTAGATATTTTAGATACAGAAGCTGATGAGCCATCACCGAGAGCAAAGTATTTAAATTTTGTTTCATATGGTCTGGGGACTCAACTGTCTCGGCATCTCAAAGTTGCGGCGTCTCAACTTAAAGTCGAAAAAGAAATTTCCGAAACTGAAAGTCGGCGTCTGTTGGCGAAGGCACTATTGGCGGCTTTGCCCGAGCTAAAGGGGCAGTTTTTATCCCTGAAAGAGAACGAATATCTGGCCCCCAATGCTGTGTACGATATTATTAAAAGAAAGCTGAGCGAGCTATGAAATTTGCGACCTTTAAATTTTTAATTCTTTTGCTTTCTTTTCTGTTCACGCATCAGATGGCGTGGGCCCAAAGTGATAGTTCATGGATTTTTTCTCCGTTTACTCCCGAGTTAAGAATTGTTGATGGCAGTGATAAAAATCATAAACAAGAATCCGCATGGGGTGCTTCGCTAGAGCTGCGCAAAAACTTTTGGGGCCTGCAAGCTGAAGTTCTGAAATCAAATACTCAATCCGGAAATCAGTCGTTAAATGTCGGAGTCGAACGGTCTGAATTAAGACTGCTGGTTCTACTTAACCCCACTCAGTCGACGTTTCTTGGAAACAACCAATTCTATTTGGGGGCCGGAGCCGCGTCTTATCAAGACAAAATCGAGACCCGAGTTCTAGGAACATCGGATTTATCAACGCAGCCCTGGAAATCTGCGGGTCTTTTATCCGCGAAAATCGAAACTGCTCTTCCTGCTTTCGAAAAACAGCAATTTATTGCAGCATTGGACGGAAAGATGCTTTTTGCCTCGCAAATTCAAAAAAATCCGATTTGGATTTTAGGCTTAAAACTGGGAATTCTTTTTTAAATGAATTAACTATCGGATACCAGGGAATGCTGTTTTAAATGCTTTCAGCATTTCCTCTGCACGTTTTTTAGTTTGAGGGTTGCTGGAATAAATATCTTTTTTCAGCTGATTGATTTCTGCATAAAGCGTGTTTTCAAAGACGTCGCTTCTTTGAGGTACATCAAATCTTTTTGCAATATCATCTTTAACAATCTGATAGCGGCGGGTAATTGAATTGGCAAGATTTTGAGTCTGACCAGTTTTGGCAGCGTAGTCTTCGAATACCTGAAGTTCTCGTTCGCTCATCGTCATCGAACGCGATTTAAATCCCGATACGTCGGTGGGTATTCGACGCTCTTTTTGGTAAAGTTCAAAGGCCTTTTCGTAAGCGACCGAGACATCTTTGTTCAGGGCGGCTCCGGATTCGGCATAGAGGCGGTAGGTATCACTTCTGACTTGCCCTTTTTGCTGAGCAATTTGCAGGGCTTCGCTATAGTGTTTGTGAACTTCCTCGGGGGTTGTCATTTTACCGGCAAGACCGGATCTTAATATTCTGTCAGCTTCCTGTGGTGTCCAACCGCCATCCGTTAAGGTTTTTAGTTTTTGTTTTAGTTCTGCGGGTGAATATTCAAAATATTTTTTATCGCTGGCCACACGGTGTGCGGCAATAAGGCTTTCAGATTGAGACTTAGACAACTTGCCTCCACTTTTGAAGAGTGCCGAAGCCGCGGTGATGCGATCTTGATCTGTCAAGTTTCCAGAGAGATTCAGAAACTTTGATTTTTCAGCTAGAGTCATTTGTTTCAAGCTGCCGCTATTTTGCATTTCTCTTATGAACTGTCCAAGTTTTGAATTTTGGTCTGCAATTTTTCCGACCAAATAGGGGGTTTTCATTCCCGCAATACTTAAGCTGGCTTCGAAAATACATTGGTTGTAGTTAGTCTGCTTAAGAATAGTTTGCGGTGTTTGGGTGCAGGCTCCAGAGATTTCGGCGCCTCCAGCACTTGTGCAGGTATCAGCTAAAGAGTGAACGGCTAATCCTCCTCCCATCATCATAGCTCCCATCGAGAGGGCGCGTGAGGAGCTTGCGATTCCCGCTGTGGCTTTTGGAAATTGGGCTAAATAGGCAACACGTCCTACTTTAGCAAGAGCTAAAGCGCCTCCACTAAAGGCGAAGCTCGCAACATTAGCGGTGGTGCTTACGATTTTTGCACCAGACTTTCTAGCCTCGGCCTGACAGTTGTATTTTTTGATCAGTGGTGAAAGATCAGGGGTTTCTCGGCTCATCATCCCGATAAGGTAGTCATCAGTGGCTAAGCGCTCTCGGGTGTCAGCATCTAGATTATAGTTTTGACCTTCTTTTTCCGAGGCCATTTTTTGAATACTTTTGTTAAACTCATCTTCAATTTTCTTTGCTGCTTTCGTAAATTTTTCTTTTGAAATCAGTTCGTACTCTTTCGAGAAAAATCCAGGCCCTGCGTGGTCTAGAATCATGTCTCGAAGTGTTGGGATATCTGAATGAGGAATTTGAGCGAGCATGAGCTCTTCAATTTTCTTCATCTCTGCCATTTCTTTTTCATTATTTTCGTATTCGTCAATTTTTTCTTTTTGGGTGGGCAAGGCCTTCAGTTGTTCTCGAGGAATGCTAAAGTTAATGCTCCCCTGAAGTTGCGTATTGCGAAGTTTAAGCTGATTAAATTTTGAACGCAGATTGTTGAGCTGTGGAATCAATTTGTTGATGGATGTTAGCAGTTGATCCGTGTTTTGCGACGAATTTGTTCCGCTGGCGATCGATTTCCAATAGTCTCGGCCACACTCAAGGCGCTCTTTTTCATAGGTAGCAAGGCGATTGAAAAATTGAGACTCTGAAAATGCAGCTAGCTTATTTTGATTGATCTTAGTTGGCGAATTCGGAGGGCAGTTTGACGAATTTGCCTTTCCGCCTTCACAGTCTTTTCCGCTGAAGGCTTCGTAGATATTGCGATAGATTGATTCTGAAATGAGCTCGGCCTTTGAGGTCGAAGTCCAAATATTAAGTCCCGAAAAAACAATAATAAGGAATTTCACAAATTTCATGTCACGTCCATGTGGCAAAAAAAAGAGCACACCATTTGGAGTGCTCTTTAAAAATTTAAAAAATCATTTAATTACTGAGTGATTTTTTGAACAAAAGCAGAGCCAACTTTTGCTTTTTCGACTAATTCAGCCTTAAACAGTGAAGCTTCTTGTTGGGTTGCGAATTGGCCTACGCTAACGCGGTAGTAAGTCTTACCTTTCACCAAAGTAGGAACATAAAATGCGCTATAACCTTGTCCCTTAAGATCTGTGGCCATCTTTTTTGCTTCTGCTTCATCTGTGTAAGCTGCTACTTGAACGGTAAAACGAGCCGGTTGATATTGACCAACTTCTTTAGGCAGGCTTGTTGGAACGCGTCCTTCAACCGTTGTTGAAGATGGGTTGTGCTCGCGAAGCTTGCTGGCTGCTGGCTTTTCAGTAGTTGCAACTGTTTCAGCTTTTGCAGTTTCATGCGTAGAAGCGGTCGTTCTAGCTTTTGCCGTTGTTTCGCCATGAGCCTTTTCGGTAGCAGCGGTTGTACCATGGGCGGCTTCAGCGTGAGCATCTCCGTGGCTATCGCCATGATCATTTTTAGCAGCGACAGTGTGAGTGTCGTCAGCAACGAACTCTTCGGCCAATTTAGCGATTTCTTCATCGCTCATTGTACCGCCATTTGTAGAGGCTGTTTCACGTGTAGGTTCGCCATGACCTTCTGTGGCTGCGGCCTCACCGTGTCCAGCAGCTTCGCCGTGATTCGCTTCGCCGTGGCCAGCATCGCCATGCCCAGCTGCAACTTCTTCACCATGTGCTGATTTTTTACCGGGCTCTAGAGCTGCAAGTTGGTGTTGGTTGTCAGAATATTTTTTTCCAACAAAGGTCCCCACCGAGAAAGAGAGTAAAGAGATGAAAAAGACCAATGCTAATTTGCCAATTAAAACGGTTTTTGAACCCATTCTTATTTCCTTTAATGGTGCCTGTTTCAGTCATTCCATTGACTTCAATTCTATGTTAGCGTCATTAAATCAAGACGGTCAATGGACCATCCTTAAATTCCCGGGGCTAAAGACCAAGGAGTGTTCGTGGAAAATGACGTAAAATCAATGGATTGGCAACTAGTTCTGCAGAAAGCAATTCAGGCCTGTCGTCTAGGTCGAGAAGTCCTTTTAAAGTATTACGGGAACTTAGAACAGGTCGAGGAGAAGTTTCAGGCTGGGCTTGTTTCTGAAGCCGATCGCGAATCAGAGCGCGTCATAAAGGAATTCTTGGGGAAAAACTTTCCTCATATTGAATTTTTAGGCGAAGAGTCGGCCTACCTTGAAGGAAAAAAGGGACATCAAGCCGCAAAGGGGGCGCGTTGGATTGTCGATCCTCTGGATGGGACGACGAACTATATTCATCGATTTCCCATTTGGGCGATTTCATTAGGCTTGGAAGTTCAGGGTGTTGTGCAGGTAGCAGTTATTGATATTCCGATGCTTGGTGAGGTTTATACGGCTATTCGTGGTCAAGGTGCATTTGTAAATGGTCGTAGGCTGAAGATTTCCAATTGTCAGCAGCTCGAGAAAGCATTGCTTGCTACGGGGTTTGTTGCAGAGCATGAGCACGTTATTAGCGAACAACTAGATATTTTTAGCGAAGTGGTTCGCGAATGCCGTGGAGTCCGTCGTCCAGGGGCCGCAGCTGTGGATCTAGCGATGGTTGCAAAGGGTGTTTTTGATGGCTATTGGGAACGCAACATTCAGCCGTGGGACGCGGCTGCGGGTATCCTTTTAGTCGAAGAAGCTGGTGGAGTCGTACGCACTTACAAGGGTGAGACCTACAATCCTTTTAAAAATTCAATCGTCGCAGGTAGTGCAGAAGTTGTAGAGCAATTACGAGCAGTTCTGACCAAGCATTCCCGAAACGAGACAGATTAATATTGGTTTATCAAATTGAATGACTCGGATTAAATCCAACTCATAATTCATTCTTTCGCTGAAAAAAGATCTTTGGCAACGCACAATTATTCCTGTGTTCAAAACACGGGAGGGTTTGTGAAGAAGATTTTGTTAGTTTTTTCATTCTGGTATTCGGCACGTCAGTCTTTGCAGAAAACATCAAATTTGTCGTTGGAGAGTCCTTTGCTCCTTTAATGTGGAATGATAAAGGAACTACAAAAGGAGTCGCCGTTGATCTAGCGAAAGCCATTGGCGCTAAGGCTGGATATTCTGTGAGTGTCGAGACTTGTCCTTGGACCCGCTGCCAACAAATTGCCGAAACCGAAGGTGCTTTCATTGTTGGCTTTTCAAAAAATGACGAACGTCTAAAAAAGTTTACGTACACAGATTCTTATATGGATGACGAAGTTGTGATTGTTGTTCGCAAAGGAAAAGAATTTCCATTCGCGAAAGATGAAGATCTTAAAGGGAAAGTTATTGGCGCGCAATTAGGATCAAGTTTTGGACCTCGCTTTGAAAAGCTTAAAGGCATTATGAAAGTTGATTCTGATAGCGCTGACGTTCTTCGCATGAAGAAGTTACATGCAGGAAGAATTGATGGCGGGATTTTTTCTTTAGGTAAAATCGGTGCGGTTTTTTCAGCTAAAGAGGCTGGAATTGATCCTGACGAAGTGGTGGTGCTACCTGAGCCTATCGCGCGAGATCCAAACTTTATGGCCACAGGTGTGAGTACTGCAAAAAATAAAGAGATCATCGAAAAGCTCAATGCTGCAATCAAAGCTCTTAAAGCAGATGGAACACTTAGTAAAATTATTCAGTCGGCAGGACTTAAATAGATCAAAAAATGAACATAGAAGTAAACGTGTATTAGTATTTGGACGATTTTTTAGAAAGAAGGACGATTTATGAGAAAGTTAATATGCACTCTGCTTGTTTTGACAGGTTCGGAAGTGGCTCTTGCAGGTATGGCTTTAGATCTCCGGTCTGACTATCGTAGTCGGCCGTCTTATGACTATATTACGAATGTCGATGCCGCCGGTGCCACAGCCAACGGAACGACTAAAGAAGAAGCCATCTTTGTCATGTCTCGGGCTCGCGTCAAGATCGAGGGGCAGCTCGCGCCGGGAATCAATGCCTATACTCGGCTGAATTTGAATGGGGATGGCAGCACGAATGATAAAAGTGGGCCCACCAATCTACTTGAATACGCATTTATTTCTCATGATGTAAATCCGAACCTCACGGTTTCCGCGGGTAAGCTAGCTGCATTGGTCGGCGGACACGAGGGCGACTATAACTGGGCGGATATCTATTTTCCGACACATGCAGGATATCAGCAGAATGGATTATTCTCGGGTCTTTCAATTGATGTAAAACCGGCCGATAACCAAGTTATAAGTTTGGTGGCTGGTAATAACGAAGACTCGACTGCAGATAATCAAAAGAAAATGGGATCAGGTGTCTTTTACCGAGGTGGGGTGTTGAATAATCAGTTGGGAATTGCTGCCAATTATTATCAGACTTACAAAGGCCAACAAGATGCCGAGAAAAAAATTGTCTATTCTAATTTCGGTTTAAAATACACGGGTGTTGCAAATCTCGTAGTTGATTTAGAATACATAGGCGCAACAAGCGAGCAAGGTGGAAGCGGTAATGAAATCAAAGACAGTTCGGTCTATACTCAGGCAAAATATACTTTTGGTAAAACGGCAGCCGTTCTTAAAGTAGAATCCAGCCAACATAAAGATGAGGGAACAGATACGAAGTCTTTTGATCGTACGCGAGCAGGATTGGCCTTGGAGTATTATCCAAATGAAGCTAATCAGAATTTCCGCTATCATATCGCTTACGACTCGTGGAATGACAAATTCAAAGCTAAAACGGGCGGTAAAGACGAAGTGAATGCTTCAGAGGTGTTTGTCGGTATGCGCTTATACACTGATATTGCTGGTAAATAGTTCGTATTGGATTGATTGTGTAGAACGAAAAAATACGCAGAGGAAATTAAACCCTCTGCGTGTTTAAACGGCCCAGACTAGACGTCTAGAAACGTCAAATTATCGACGCTAGACCTCGGCTTTTTGGACAGGAACTTTTTTGCCGAGGGGGAAAAAAATGCCCATCTCTAATTAACCATCAAATCAAATTCGAAGCTGGACCATCGTCATGTTGGCACTAGTGTTGCTTATAAAACTGTGAGACCAGTGTATGGTCGTTCATCATGGAGGATGAAGTGGCTGAAGAAAAAGCACCAGAGGCAGCATCAAGTTCAGGATCAGGTGGCCAAAAACCCATTCTTCTTATTGTATTAGCAGTGATTAACATGATCATCGTCGCAGGCGTTGGTTTTATGCTCTACAAGGGAAAACAGAAGGAAGCGGCGGAACCAAAAATTGAGCATGTTATTAAGGGCGAGCATGAAACTGCAGCCAAAGAGGCCGAGGCAGAGCCTGAAGTCGTGGGTAAGGTCATTCCTTTAGAGACGTTCATTATTAACTTGGCAAACTCCAAAGGCCGTAAGGTCGCTAAGATCAATATGGAGCTCGAGCTTAAGGGTGAAAAAGCGCCCGAGGAAATTGAAAAAAGAAAAGCTCAAATTCGCGATATTATTATTATTATTTTATCTAGCAAAACTTATGACGAAGTTTCGACTCGAGAAGGTAAAGATAATCTGCGAAAAGAAATTCAAGACACTATTAACTCGTTCTTAACCCAAGGGAAAATTACGAACGTCTTTTTCACCGAGTTCATTTACAACTAGGAAGGTTGAGGCATGAATCAGGTCTTATCGCAAAGTGAAGTTGATGCGCTACTAGCCGCTGTTTCCGATGGAGATGTGCCCTCGGCAGATAGTCCTAAATCTGATGACGGTGGTGGTAAACAGGGTAAATTAGACGGAGCGGTGGAGAAAAAGATCAGTAATTATGATCTTACCAGCCAAGATAGAATTATTCGAGGCCGTCTTCCGCAATTAGAAGTTATCTATGAAAAATTCATGCGATCTTTTCGAGTATCGCTGTCTGGGGCTCTTCGTAAGATCGCTTCTATCACTTTGACCTCTACGGAGTTCTTAAAATTCGGAGAGTTCATTAACACTCTTCCGCTGCCGACTTGTATGTCAGTGCTGCGTTTTAACAACCTACGTGGTTCGGCATTGTTCGTGATCGAATCTAAGCTTGCCTATGCGTTAGTAGATTCGTTTTTTGGTGGTGCGGATCGTCCTTATACCAAGATTGATGGTAAGGAATTTACGCCGATTGAATTGCAAATTGTAAGACGGGTCGTTGAGCTGGCGATTTCGGATCTTGAAAATGCTTGGGCCTCAATTGAAAAAATTGGTTGTGCCTGGGTTAGAACCGAGCAGAACCCACAGTTTGTCGGGATTGTGCCTCCGACGGATGTGGTTATTGCTTCTACCTTTGACGTTGAATTGGAAAATGCGACGGGAACTATTTCAATTGTTATTCCTTACGCAACGATCGAGCCCATTAAACAAAAGCTTCAGTCGGGCTTCCAAATTGAGTCAGATCAGACCGATAAAAAGTTATGGACTTCTATTATTCGCGAGCAGCTTCTAGAAACTGACGTCGAAATGAAAGTAAATCTTGGCGAGACCGAAATACGTTTAAAAGACTTAATGACGCTGAAAGTGGGGGATGTGATTCCTCTTGATCAAGATGCGACGGGTGAATTCGATATCCAAGTAGAAAATGTTAAAAAATTTAAAGGCTACTACGGAATTCACCATGGAACAGTGGCGATGCAGATCACTCGCCAAATTGAAAAATAATTTAAAGGGAGATTCAGATGAGTGACGATACATTAGATAGTTTGGCAGATCAGTTAACGGCCGAAGCAGCGGGGCCCGTAGCGGGCTCTGATGCAGTTGGTGCGACCAGCGGACCTCGGGACAGAAACCTGAACTTAATTTTAGATATTCCATTGCGGGTCACAGTCGAGTTGGGGCGAACGAAAATGGCAGTTAGTGAATTGCTAAATTTGACCCAAGGAAGTGTTGTTGAGTTAAGCAAGCTTGCCGGAGAACCTATGGAAGTTTACGTCAATGATAAATTGATCGCGCGGGGTGAAGCCGTGGTCGTGAACGAAAAGTTCGGCGTTCGTTTAACTGATATTATCTCTCCTGCCGAGCGTGTAGAACAATTGAGGTAGTCCTATGAAGAAGATTTTGATTTGTTCATTTTTGTCGATTCAGTTATTTCAGGTTTTTGCATTTGCCGCTGAAAATCTGGGTAATAAAGCCGAAACTGCCGAGGATGTGGCGGTTCGCGAAGCATTGGCAACAGTCGAAGAAGTTCAAAAATCTTCTTCGCAGAAGTCCAAGGCTACCTTGAAAGAATCTGACATTCCCTTGAACTTGGGTGCTTCAAAGAAAACAGCCGATGCGGATTCATCTATCTTCCGCTTACTATTTAGCGTTTCAATTTTGGGGATTTTAGGTTGTGGGGCTTTCTTTTTAATTCGCCGAAAAGCAATTCCTGGGCAGATGAAACATCAGACGCAGATAAAAGTGCTTCAACAGCACTACTTGGGTCCCAAAAAGAGTTTAGCAATCGTGCGTGTAGCAGGTGAATCTATTCTGGTGGGAATAACAGATCATAATATCTCTCATATCAAAACTCTCTCCTTGCTTGATGACGAGCTTCCTCAAGAGGTCCCCAATGACTTTGGTAATGTCGTAAAAGGCTTAGACCGTGAAGCCGATTTTATCGAAGCAGCACAAGCTCGGGATCAGAAGTATTCCGTTAGCGAAGATGAAGAGTTTTCGTTTGGTGGTATTCGCGAGGCTGTTACTAAGAAGCTTAAAAACATGAGGAATCTTGAGTGAACAAAATTAAGTGGCCTTTTTGGGCAATCTTACTTTTTCCTTTTTTACTTTTAGCAGGTTCTCATGCGATGGCGCAGGTGACTTTGCCAACGATGAATTTGGGGTTTAAGACAACAGATAATCCAACAGAAGTTGTCAGCGCGGTAAAGTTAGTACTGATCATGACCGTACTGACTCTTGCGCCCGCCATCTTGATTATGATGACGGGTTTCACTCGAATTATCATCGTACTTTCATTCTTGCGACAAGCTATGGGGGTGCAGAATATGCCACCGAATCAGCTTCTGGTGGGATTGGCTTTATTTTTAACTTTCTTTGTCATGGGGCCTTCTTTTCAAGAGATGAATGAAAAAGGAGTCCAGCCTTATCTAGCAGGCAAGATTTCTCAAGAGGTTGCAATTGATAATACTTTAGCGCCTTTAAGACGCTTTATGTTCTCACAAACTCGTGACTCGGATCTTTCTTTATTTATCAAATTGGCGAAGGTCGAGTCGCCTAAAACTCGAGCAGATGTCCCAACTATTGTGTTGGTGCCTGCGTTCATTGTTTCCGAGTTAAAAACGTCATTTCAAATCGGCTTTATTATCTTTCTGCCGTTCTTAGTTATCGATATCGTGACGTCATCTGTTTTGATGGCGATGGGGATGATGATGCTTCCGCCAGTAATGATATCGTTGCCATTTAAAATTATGCTCTTTGTTTTAGTCGACGGCTGGGGCTTGTTAATCGGTTCGATGGTTAAATCATTCGGTTGAGGTGATAAGTGGGAGAAGATGTCGTTATACAATTAGGACAAGATGCTTTGAAAACAACAGCGATGCTAGCTGCTCCGCTTTTGCTTTCAACTTTGATAGTGGGACTTGTGGTCAGTGTCTTTCAAGCTCTGACGCAAATTAACGAACAGACTTTAACGTTTATTCCCAAAATGATCGTTGTTGCAGTGGTCTTTGTTTTGGCGGGCCCTTGGATGATGGATGTTATGAGCACTTATACTGTTAATTTATTCGAGAACATCGCAACGATAGTGCGGGAGTGATAGATGCTAAGTCTTTACAAGATTCCAGAAACGCAGATGATTATTTTTGTCCTGGTTTTGCTCAGGATTTCTGCGTTCTTGGTCTCTTCGGCTTTTTTTTCAAGTCCGTTGATTCAGATGCCTATTAAGCTCTTGTTGTGCTTAAGCTTGGCGATGATTCTGTATCCGTTGGCACCTATTCCGGCGGCTGGTAAAGATATTATATTTACCAATGAAATTATTATCTTAGTAGTTCGCGAAGTGATTTTAGGCCTGACCATGGGATTTTTAACCCGCTTTTTCTTTTTGGTTGTCACAATGGCAGGGGACCTAATTACGACCAGCATCGGGTTGGGGGCCGCTCAAATGTTCAACCCATTGATGGGACATACTGGTTCCTCGATGGAACAGTTTATGACTTTGATTGGCACAGTTGTGTTCTTAGCCGTCAATGGTCATCATTTAGTTATTTCTGCGCTGGCTCATAGTTTTGAAGTTATACCTGTAACTGGGATGGCAATTAAACACGAGGTATTCCAAGAGTTAGCCATGATGGGACAAACTCTACTTTTGATCACAATCAAGATCGCGGCTCCGATCATGATATCCATTTTATTGGCCAACATGGCTATGGGTATCCTGGGGCGTGCGGTTCCTCAGATTAACGTTTTAGTCACTTCCATGCCGGTTACTTTGATGATCGGTTTTGGAGTGTTATTTGTGTGCTTACCTTTGATGGTTTCAGAGATGAATATTGTCCTGGACCAAATGGCAACTAGACTGTTGTCAGCGATGAAGGGCATGTAGAATTAAGTTAGTTAAGTTTTAAAAAACCTAAGTCATTCCAGGATGGAAGGAAACGGTTTAGATGGCTGAAGACGACAGCGAAAAGACAGAAGAAGCAACGGACGCGCGTAGGGAAGAATTCCGTAAGCAGGGTCAAGTTGCTCAAACAAAAGAGTTGGCCTCGGCGGTGCTATTATTAGCAGCGGCGGGCTCTGTCTATTTTATGGGTCGCTTTTTCTTCAAAGAAATTTCTGAAATATTTAATTATTCTTTTGGGCCACAATTAGTAGATCACATACGGCAAGGCGACTTTACTGAAGCGCTAAAGTTTTGCGCATTCAAAGCGATGATAATAATGCTTCCAGCTTGTGGTATTGCCGCGGTTATTGGTTTTGCATCTCAGGTAGCGCAGACGGGCTTTATGCAGGTCGAGGACGCGCTAGCGCCCAAGCTAGAGAAAATGAATCCAATAACTGCATTAGGGCGCATTTTTTCAATGAGAACATTAGTCGAGGGACTGAAGTCAGTTTTGAAAATGGCTGCCGTTCTTGGAGTTCTTTATTTGGTAATGCGATCAGAGATTCACAACATTCCTTATCTCTTGTCTTACAATGTAGAACAGCTTTTGGGCTATATTGGTACCATATTGGTTAAGTTGTTTGGCTCGATCGGTGGAATGCTTTTGGTCATCGCTGGAGCAGACTACTTTTTTCAACGCTACGATATTGAAAAAAGAATGATGATGACAAAACAAGAAGTCAAAGAAGAACACAAACAGCGCGAGGGTGATCCTATGATCAAGTCGCGTATTCGTCAGATTCAGCGTCAAGTGGCGACTCGTCGTATGATGGACGCAATCCCTAAAGCTACGGTTGTTGTCACCAACCCCACACATATTGCCGTCGTATTGAAATATGATGAAAATCTACCGGCTCCGCAATTGGTGGCTATGGGAGCCGATTTAGTCGCAGAAAGAATTAAGGAAATTGCTCGTCAACATAATGTGCCAATTATTGAAAACAAACCATTAGCTCGAGCTATCTTCAAGACACTCAAAGTTGGCCAAGTTGTGCCGCGTGAACTGTTTGTCGCGGTCGCAGAAGTTATTTCGTATGTTTATCGTTTGCGTAAGAAAGTGAAGAGATCATAATGGAATTTTTATTCGTCTTTGCAAAAAGATTTGAAAAGTACACGAAGAATACCGATCTATTGATCGCGATTGCAATCATAGTGACCTTGGCGGTAATGATCATTCCATTGCCAGCTGTGCTATTAGATATCGCCCTCTCTTTTTCTTTGGCGATAAGTATTTTGATCCTTTTGACAAGTATATACATCAACAAGGCTTTAGATTTCTCGTCATTTCCATCGTTGTTGTTGATTACAACCTTATTCAGATTGTCTTTGAACGTGGCGACGACTCGTTTGATTTTAACTGAGGGGCATACCGGAACTCAGGCTGCCGGACATGTGATCGAGTCTTTTGCAAACTTTGTTGTCGGCGGCAACTACGTTATCGGTTTCATTATGTTCTTAATCCTAATGGTTATTAACTTTATTGTTATCACTAAGGGTTCTGGGCGCGTGGCCGAAGTTGCAGCACGATTTACTTTAGATTCGATGCCAGGTAAGCAAATGGCTATCGATGCAGACTTAAACGCAGGTCTTATAAATGAGGCAGAGGCTCGTCGTCGTCGTAAAGAAGTTTCTCGCGAAGCGGATTTTTATGGAGCGATGGATGGTGCTTCGAAGTTCGTTCGTGGTGATGCTATCGCGGGAATTTTGATCACGGTTATCAACTTGGTGGGTGGTCTTATTATCGGTGTGGTTCAGAAGAATCTGGATCTGGCGACAGCTGCTAAGTATTACTCAATGTTGACAATTGGTGATGGTCTTCTTTCACAGATTCCAGCATTAGTTATTTCTACAGCAGCCGGTACAATTGTGACTCGAACTTCGGATTCAGAACAAAATATGGGTGCCGAAGTGACAAGTCAGCTCTTTATCAACCCAAGGGCGGTCGGAATTACGGCGTCCGTCTTGGGATTGATGGCTTTAGTGCCAGGCCTTCCTACTATTCCATTTTTGACAATTGCTGCTTGCCTTGGGGCTTTGGCGTGGATTGTGAAACGCTATCAGGAAGAGAGCGTAAAGAATGAGGCCGCAAAACTTGAAGCTGCTGCAAATGCACCTAAAAAAGAAAATATCGAAAGCATGCTACCTTTAGATATTGTCGAGCTTGAGGTCGGCTATGGTTTGATCAACGTTGTTGAATCCAACAGTTCTGGGGACTTAATCGAAAGAATTACGTCGATTCGGAAGCAATTTGCGCTGGATCTAGGAATTGTGGTTCCTAGCATTCATATTCGTGACAACCTTCAGTTAGCTCCTGGCGAGTATCGCGTTATGATTAAAGGAAATAAAGTTGGGGGAGGCGTGCTTCGTCCCGAACTATTATTAGCTATGGATCCTGGTAACGTCGCTTCAGCCATGGACGGTATTCCTACTAAAGAGCCTGCGTTTGGGCTTGATGCAATGTGGATTCATCCAAGTAAAAAAGAAGATGCCGAGCTATCAGGCTATACGGTTGTGGATTTGCCAACTGTCATGGCGACACACTTAACAGAGATTGTTCGTACTCATGCACACGAGCTTTTGGGGCGCCAAGAGGCTGCAAGTCTTATCGAGAACTTTAAAAAGAGTTATCCAAAAGTTGTCGAAGAGCTCATCCCAGACATTTTGCCATTGGGATCTGTGGTTCGTGTTATGCAGAACCTACTTAAAGAGCAAATTTCGATTCGTGACTTGTTAACTATTTTTGAAACCTTAGCTGACGAGGCTCCTCGCAATAAAGATATTGAAGTATTGACAGAGCAAGTTCGCAAAGCGCTGGCTCGTGGTATCACTTCTAAGTTGTCTCCGGATGGTTCGACTATCCAAGTGATGACTTTGCATCCTCACGTTGAAGAGATGATCGCCAATAGTTTGCTTCAGACTGATCAAGGGGTTCAGTTGGTGATGGATCCAGGGACGGCCCATCATTTAATCAATGAAATTGCTCGCAATGTTGAGTCACATCCCGAAATTGCAAGTCAGCCGATTCTGTTAACAAGTCCTACGAGTCGCCGTCATATCTATAAATTGACGTCGCGATTTATACCTCAATTGATTGTGCTTTCGCATAGTGAATTGACTAGTGATGCCAGTGTTCAAGCCGTTTCAACTGTGGAGCTAAGCCATGCAGGTTAAGAAATTTGAAGCCCGTACGATGAAAGAAGCTCTCGAGCTTGTGAAGTCTCAACTTGGTCCTGATGCGATTATTTTATCGGTACGCGATAACAATAAGTCGTACGGACTTGTTGGTGAAGGTAGCGTCGAGATCACCGCTGCTGTTTCGGAAGAAACTTTGCAAAAGAAGAAATTTGCCGAGTCTCGTCTTCGTGAGCAAGACAGACAAAAGTTTCAGCAAAGCCCAGCTAGGCAGCAGAAAGAACTAATTACTAAGATGGTTAGTAGTCATTTGGAAAAGAGTCAGAAACCAGATTATACAAAACGCCGCTACGTTGAGATCGAAGATGACATCGAAATGTCGCCAAATGCGCGCATTGCGGAAGAACGCATCAAAGGCGCGGCCCAGCGTGCTTTAGCGGCCTTTAATCAACAATCTGCTGATGAGCGCAGAAAAGAAATTGAATTAGAAATGGCTCGTCGTCAAAAGGCGGCAGGTGTGCCAGCAAGAACAGCGGCTCCGGTTGCGGCTCCTGCGCAGCCAGTGGCGAAGCCAGCACCGCAAGTTCCAATGGAAGCTGCCGAAATCAAGGCCTTAAAAAATGAAATCGAAAGTTTAAAGAGTGTCATCGCTCAATTCCAGACAATGCCTCAGAACTTCACGGGAACTCACCCGGGGGCCGATTACGGAATTAGTTATGATTTAAGTTATATGTTTGATCGCTTGAATCAAGCAGGAATGGCTCCAGAAATTTGTGCCGAGATCTTAACAAAGGCACAGCAAAATATTCCGGCATTAAAGCAAAAAAACAGATCGATTGTTGATGGTTGGGTGGCTCGGCAGATTCTAGAAACAACCAGAGTCAGCGCAGGATTGGGTGGCGGAAAAGTACATTGCTTTATGGGTCCTGCGGGCGCAGGGAAAACCAGTATGATGGTAAAGTTAGCGTCCCATCTCGTTGTCCGTGAACATAAAAAAGTAGCACTTCTAACGACGGACACTTTTAAGGTTGGTGCCGCTGATCAACTTCGCATTTATGCGCAAATTTTGAATGTACCTTTTGCTGTTGTTCGATCGCAGATCGATTGGAATAACATCATGAGATACCTTGAAAAGGTCGATGTTGTTCTGGTGGATTTTGCCGGGTTTAGTCTGAAAAGCCAAGAAGAGATCCAAACGATCAGATCTGTTTTGCCACCGCAAGCATTGAATGCGAAGGTGCATTTAGTTTTGAATGCGGCAATTAAAGATGCAGATGCGACCGAGATCGGCCGTCGATATGGAGTGTTTAACTACCAAGATGTTGTATTCACCGCTTTAGATGAAAGCACTCAACATGGGACTATCTACAACTTTAGCCGACGCTTTGACGTCCCATTATCTGCCTTTGGGATCGGTACCCGTGTTCCAGAGGACTTCGAGTACGCTACCAAAGAAAGAATGTTAGATCTGATTTTTAAGATCACGCATCAGCAAACTCAAAAGACAAATTCAGAGGCGGCTGCGGTATGATGTTTGGACAACCTAAGACGCGCACAATCAGTATCACTTCAGGCAAGGGCGGTGTTGGTAAAACAACTTTGGTTGTGAATCTGGCTTTAAAGTTAGCCCAGGCGGGTAAACGAGTATTGATCCTAGATGGTGATTTGGGGATGGCGAACGTTGATATCTTCTTTGGCTATCGACCTCAGGGCTCTATTCTGGATCTTTTGTACGGTGATAAAAGCGCCTCTGATGTTTTGGTTGAAGTTGCAAAAGATGTTTTTCTTATCCCAGGTGGTAGCGGTTTAACCGAGTTCAATAATTTGAACCATTTTGAACGTCGAGCGATGCTTGAGGCTATAGCATCGATGCCTCAAAAATTCGACTATCTGATCGTTGATACCGCTCCGGGCATTGCAGACAATGTACTATTTTTAAATGCGGCCGTGCAGACTGTCAGTGTGGTCATTACGCCGGATCCGGCAAGCTTTGCTGATTCATATGCTTTGATCAAAGTACTTCGTCAGCAATATCAGTTAAAGAAGTTTTCTGTTGTTATTAATATGGCGAAGGACCTTGAAGAGGGAAGAGTGCTTTTCCGAAGGTTCGAGGATGTTGTTCAGCGCTTCCTGGATGTTTCTTTAGAATACTGGGGGACGGTGCCCTTAGATCCAGTCCTAAGGAAGGCCAATCAAATGCAGCGTCTCGTGGTGAGACAGGACCCGCAAAGCTTGAGTGCTTTGGCAATCCGCGATCTTACAGCGCAAATAGAAAGAACTAATGGGAAAATTGATACTCGCGGCGGTTTGCAGGTCTTCTGGCAGCAGGCCGTAGGGACAGCATAAGAAAATTGGACTATGGGGTCGCTGGTCGGTTTGTTAAGATGATTTCTACGAGGGTAAGGGAAAAATATGTCAAAAAATGCAGCCTTGCTGAAAAAGTATAAAGAAGAGCCAAAGCGTCTTACACAGGCGCAAAAAGATGAACTCATCAAAGAGTACGCTCCTCTTATTAAATTTATCGCACAGAAGATCGCTGTGCGCTTGCCTTCGAATATTGAGCTAGATGATCTAATTTCAGCAGGTGTTATCGGTTTGATGGATGCTATTGATAAATATGATCCGACTCGTGATAACAAATTTAAAACTTACGCAGAGTTTCGTGTTCGTGGGGCCATTTTAGATGAGTTGCGAGCCCAAGACTGGGTGCCTCGTTCAATTCGTGATAAGGCGAAACTTCTGGACAAGACAATTGCCAATCTTGAAAACGAGCTAGGTCGTACAGCAACGGATGAAGAAGTTGCAAAGGCTTTGAATATAAATATCGATGAATTTCACGAGTTGGTAAATCAAGTTCGTCCGGTCAGCTTGCTTCCTATTGATCAAGCGACGACTTTTTCGAATACCGATAAAAAATCAATCATGGATATTTTAGAGGGATCAAGACTTAACAATCCCTTCAACCAATTGAATATTAAATCGATCAAAGATGTAGTGGCGCAAGCTATTGAAGAGCTTCCAGAGCGTCAACGCTTGGTGCTTTCACTTTATTACTATGAGGATTTGAACCTAAAAGAAATTGGTCAAGTTCTTCGTGTTACAGAGTCTCGAGTTTCGCAGTTACACGCTCAGGCTGTAACAAGACTTCGAGCGAAGCTAGCAAGTACAATCGGTGCAGGCGAGCTTGAGATCACATAGGAATTAACGTCTAAAAAGAAGAAAAGCTAGGTGAACGACCTAGCTTTTTTTATTCTGGAATCATCAGTTTTTTGATTTTATTCATCAGGCGAGCTTCAGTCTGTCTAACAGCTTCACGAGTGATCTTATATTTGTCACCGATCTCTTGAAGGGTCAGCGGCTCATCAGCCAATATGCGCTCCTCTAAGATTATAGTTTCTTTTTCGGTAAGTTGTGGCCTTAAGGCTTCGATTTTTTGCTTTAAAATTTCAATCATTTCTGATTGAGCAAGTTGCTCGTCGAGGGGTTGATCGAAATTATTTTTTTGCATATCCCCAAGGCTAACCCCAGACTCATCGTCTAAGGGTTTATCTAAGCTCACATCGCGACCACTAAGACGTTGAGCCATGTCTTTGACTTCGTCCTCGGGGATTCCAAGTCGCGAGCTAATCAAGGCAATACTTGGTTCTAACCCCATCGCATCCAACGAATCTTTTTCTTTTTGCAGTTGATAGAAAAGTTTGCGCTGGTTCTGGGTTGTTCCAATGCGAACCATTGAATGTTGTCGCATCAAGTACTCTTGAATGTAACCGCGAATCCACCAAACAGCGTAAGTGATAAGACGGGCACCTTTGTAGGGATTGAACTCCCGAACGGCATGCATAAGACCAACATTGCCCTCTTGAATCAGATCGATCATTTTCGCACCAAATTTCGAGTACTCTGCGGCGACTTTAACGACAAAGCGTAGATTCGCTTTGACTAAAGTTTGGGCGGCTTCAGGGTCTTTGTCTTCGTAGTATCTTTTAGCGATTGCAATTTCTTCTTCTTTCGAAAGAAGTGGATAGTTGCGTATTTCAGCAAGATACATCGCTAAGGGGTCGGTGGTTGCAAGAGCTTTCGAAGAGCTAATTTGGGGTGTTTGGTTTTGAGCTACTGGAATTAATGAACTGTCTATATCGTCACTTGAAGAGATGACTTCAGCTTGATCAAAATCCTCTTGATTTGACGACGACTCGAAATAGGGCTGTTCGTCGTCGACAATTTCAGCCACGACAGCGCGAGTCTCTACTTTGCCGGCTTTGGTGGCCTTTGTCTTAGAGACTTTCTGAGGCGTATTTTTTGCGCCCTGTTTTGGTGCTGTTTTTTTAAGCACTTTTTTCGCCATCGGGAATGATTCCTACCTTAGCCTAGGTATTTAGACAGCTGTTTAAGCAGCGTTTCCTGCACTTTGCCTTTGAACGGCATTAACATCAACGGCAAATCGACAGTCACGGAAACTTGTGAACCTGCGCCTTTATTTTGAACTTTTAAGTCAGCTTTAAATTGAGCACCTTTGATTTGGCAGGTGTGACTGGTGTCGTCGAAATGACACTCTACCTTTGGATCAAAGCGTCGTACGCCCTCTTCTTTTCCAAGAAACTCTTTAATTTTTTGAAAGGCTTCGCCTGCTGCGATCGGGCTGTCGTGGTCGATTGTAAACTTGGGCATGATGTCTCCTTTGACTGAGATGTTCCCGTCTGTCATTATGATAGACTGTGTATTCTTAGTCAAAATGCAAGAAGGACCATATGAAATTTGTTAAAGAGTTAAAGCGAACTGATTATTGCGGCAATATGAACGCCAGCAAGGTAGGACAAAAAGTTGTAGTCATGGGATGGGTTGAGACTCGTCGTGATCATGGTAGTCTTGTGTTTATCGATTTGCGTGACCGCGAAGGCATTGTTCAAGTTGTTTTAGATCCCAATAAAAACGAAACTTCATCTTCTAAAAATTTCCGTGGCGAGTTTGTTGTCGCCGTCGAAGGTATAGTGCGTGCACGCCCTGATGGAATGAAGAACGCAAAAATTAAAACAGGTGAAGTCGAGATTGAAGCGACTCGTTGTGAAATTCTTAACGATGCAGCGACGCCTCCATTTCAAGTTCAGGATGACAACGTTAACGAGATGTTGCGTTTGAAATATCGGTACTTAGACTTAAGATCGCCACGTTTAACGAATCACTTGATGGTTCGCCACAAGGTTGCTCAGATTGTTCGTAATTTTTTAAGCGAGAACGGTTTTATCGAGGTTGAAACTCCGATACTTTACAAGTCGACTCCCGAAGGCGCTCGAGATTATTTAGTGCCTTCACGGGTGAACCAAGGGCATTTTTATGCCCTTCCTCAGTCTCCACAAACTTTGAAACAGCTTTTGATGATTGCGGGTTACGATCGTTATTTCCAAATCGCGCGTTGCTTCCGAGACGAAGATCTGCGTGCCGATCGTCAACCAGAATTTTCTCAGATCGATATGGAGATGTCGTTTATTGATCAAGAAGATATCATGGCAATGAACGAAAAGTTGCTTCGTACTATTTGGAAGCAAGTTAAAGGAGTGGATGTTGGTTCGATTCCTCGAATGACTTACCAAGAGGCGATGGACACCTATGGAAATGACAAGCCCGATGTTCGCTTTGAAATGAAGATCAAAGATTTGGGAGCAATAGTTAAGGGGTCGGGATTTAAAGTCTTTGACGATGTCTTAGCACGCGGAGGAATTGTTCGAGGTCTTGCGGTGCCCAAAGGCGGCGTGTTTTCTCGCGGTCAGTTTGACAAGTTGACTGAAGTGGCAAAGCGCGGTGGGGCTAAGGGATTGGTGTGGATTAAACAAGAAGCTGATGGTTCTTTTGCATCACCAGTTTCAAAGTTTTTTTCTGCAGATAAACTGGCTGAAATCTTTAAAGCGTGTGGTGCAGCTAGCGGAGATTGTGCGTTGATTGTGGCAGATGATTACGATCCAGCTTGCGCTTCTTTATCAACGCTACGAAATCACTTGGGTAAAGAACTAAACCTTATCGACACGAGTTCAGATAAGTTTTTATGGGTCGTAGATTTCCCACTTCTTGAGTACTCTCCAGATGACAAGCGTTGGGTCGCAAGACACCATCCATTTACGGCACCTCAGGATCAATTCGCAAATGACTTGATCAATAATAACGAGGCAGCCTATGGAAAGATGCTTGCGAAGGCTTACGACTTAGTTTGTAACGGCTATGAAATGGGTGGTGGATCTATTCGTATCTACCGTAACGAGATTCAACAGGCGATGTTCAAGGTCTTAGGTATGTCTGCTGAAGAGACCGAACATAAATTTGGTTTCTTCCTTGAGGCTTTAAAGTACGGCACGCCACCACATGGTGGTATCGCTTGGGGCATGGATCGTTTGGTGATGTTGTTGTGCGAGACAGATGCTATTCGTGAAGTGATTGCTTTCCCGAAAACAGCAAAAGCGACATGTTTGATGTCGGACTGTCCAAGTGAGGTGCACACAGATCAGCTGACAGAGGTTGGTGTTCGTTTAAGTGCTTTAGCTGAAAAGAACCTAGCTGAACTCAAAAAGAATTCGTAAGAAAGTCGATGAAGAGATTTATAAATTTTTTTAAATTTCTTCTCTCTTTTATTTTTTTAACGGGATTTGTCGCCTTCGCAGAAGAGGGCACAAATCCCGAATCTTTAGATATATTCAAAGATGAAAATCAATACATCATGGCGGTGTCTCTGGATGATGGAACCGATGTTTCAGATGGTGTGGAGATCTACAGAAGTGCCTTTGAATGGTACGTGCCGCTTTCCTATTTCTCTGATTCTTTGGGATTTTCGATCAAGGTTTTTCCTAAGCTAGGACAGGCAGATGGCTTTTTTATTAGTGAAAACAGAGTTTTTAAGATTGATTTAGCCAAATGTACTGCCGAATTTTCCGGAGCCCAGGAGAAGTATGAGTGTGATGGTGCTGTGGTATTTGAAGACGAAATTTATGTAAGGTCGTCCTTCCTTGAAAAATGGTTTCTGCTAAAGTTGAATTTTGACTCGTTCGCATCAAAACTAATCGTGACGCCTAAGCTAAAACTTCCTATTCAATTAAGAGCCGAGCGTGAAAGAAAAATTTTTAAATCTGAAAGTACCAAGACCGATGAGGACATTCAAGCCGAGCTATTGAAGGCACAAAGCGAGAAACCTAGAAAGTTCGGAGATATTTTTTTTGATAATCAAATTGGATGGTTTGAAAGGAAGACTCAGGCTCAGACTGAACGAAGTTTAAGTTATTCATCAAATCTGACCACGGAGGTTATGGGTTTTGAAACATCCGCCTATCTAACAGGCGCTGATGGTAAAGGTGTTAAAAATTCATACTTAAATTTCAGCCGTAAGGATCCTCGGGGAGGCGTTCTAGGCCTGAAAGATTTAAAAGTTCTAGAGCTCAATGATTTGCAGTTACCCCGAGAATCTGTATTGACGGATCCTGTAAAAGGACGGGGTGTTTTTATATCTAGCGAGCCATTGGCTCAAAGTGCTGTCTTTAGTAAACGAGATTTCCGAGGTTCTTTACAGCCGGGTTGGGAAGTAGAGCTTTATCAAAATGATTTGTTGATTGGACGTTTTGTTAGTGATGGTTCTGGAGAGTATTCCTTTAAGGATGTATTGACCTTCTACGGACTTAATAGATTTCGGCTTGTGTTCTATGGACCACAAGGACAACAAAAAGATGAAGTCCAAAACATTAATGTCGGTCCCCAAATGTTGAAGGTGGGGCAAGTGCAAGGGCAGCTCTACCAATTAACGGATGAATTTTCCAGCGCTAGAACTTTTATGAAGGCCCAAACTGGAGTGACTGAACGAGTCTCTGCTGGAATTTCATTTATGAAGTTTTCCAATGAAAAAAGTAACGAACATCGACAATACGGTCTTTTGAATTTAAATTCGGGCTGGGGATCGTCTTTGTTGAGTCTTAATTTAATTGGAAGTAATGATGGTGGTTCAGCATTAGAGGCAAACGCTACCTCGAGCTTCGAAAAATTCAATATTGGTGTCTCGCATGCTGAATTCAATAAATTTAAAAAAGCAAAAATCAATGCAAATGATTCGATTCGGTCTCAGTCGACCTTGAATTTTTTCACATCCTTAGCGCCGATTATTCCGGTAAATCTAAATCTGGGAATTGATCAGACAGATTTTTTGACAGGGTTAAATTCAACCGAGGTTAACCAGAGATCGTCGTGGCAATGGGGTTCAGTCTACTTTTTTAATACTTTCAATCGAAACATCGATACGCAAAAATTCTGGGGTGGAAGTTTTACTGCGATGACTCGACTGAATAATTGGGCTTTGAAGGTTGGATCAGACTACGAAAGAAGCATTAAGAACTTTACGGGCGAAGTCCACTATTCAATGAATGACCTATGGACAGCGCAAATGCGAGCAAAAAGAGACTACCTGTCAATCTACGATGAGGTGTCTTTAAGTGCCTCCAGACTTTTGAAGAACACTCGATGGAGCGGCGAAGTAATTGGGGACACCCATCACCGCTATTATGTAGGCGGGGGAGTTACTTTTTCAGGGTTCTTGGATTCGGGGGTTTTTCGCTTGGGCTGGAGTCCTAATGAAATCAGTGAGTCGGGAATTTTGCATGCCACGGTTTTTTTGGATGCAAATCAAAACGGCATTCAGGATCCTGGAGAGCTTCCTATTGAAGGTGTGGGTTTTTTAGTAAATGAAAACTCTGCCGGAGAGGGCACAGACTCTCAGGGAGAGGCTTATCTTACTCGATTGCCAGTTTATACTTCTGTATCAGTGCGAGTTGACACCAAGACCTTGCAAGATCCAATTAATATGCGATTTTTGCAGCCTTTAAGTTTTATATTTAAACCCGGAGCCATTTCGCATGGAAGTTTTCCAGTTCTAGTATTAACTGATTTAGATGGGATGGTAAAAGCAGATAAGGGCCGAGGACCTCGTGGTGTTCGCGGATTGAAAGTTGCCTTGATAAATTCGAAAAATGAGAAGATCAAAGAGGTTCTTACCGAGTCCGATGGGTATTACTATTTTGAAGCCATCCCTTATGGGCGATATCGCATTCAAATTTTAGAAGAAAGTCGCACTGGACTTATGGGTACTTTCGAAAAAGAAGTTTTGTTGGATTCCACTGGACTTGCGGAGGGAACTCCAGACTTTGATCTTAAAAGCAGGCCCTGATCTTTGATGGGTTTTTATTAATAGAACGCAATTCATAAAGTTTTTTTCAGTTTCTTGTTTAAAATTTTACAGGCGAGCCGAAAGAGGACGCGCAGTAAATGAAACATCAACAAGGAGAAACATTTATGTCAAAAAATAGCAAAGCACTTTTAGCAGCGGTAGTAGCAGCAACAGGCGCAATGACTTACTCTATGAACGCGGTAGCCGCTTCAGCAACTGGTAACGCTGTGCAAGTTGTTACTGCAGCATTGAATATTGCCAACGTGTCTTCATTGGATTTTGGTACTGCAGTTCAAGGTGACGCTGCAAAGACAGTTGCCGCAGGAGCCACTGAAAATGCCGAAAACGGATCATTCAACGTTACTGGTCAGGCCAACACAGCTTATACAATCACATTGCCAGCTAACGGCTCGGTTCAAATGACAACAGGTGGCGGTGGTGCGAACGAAACAATCGCGGTGAATAACTTTACATCATTCCCATCGAATACAGGGATGTTGAGTGCGGGTGGTTCCCAAACATTGTTAGTTGGTGCGACACGAGCAGCACTTGGTGCAGCTCAGGTTGCAGGAAGCTATACTGGTACGTATACTGTTACTGTCGTTTATTAATTAACGGGAGTATTTTATGATTAAAAGAGTCAAAGCTAGGATCAATATGTATCTGGCTTTGGCTCTTTTGTTTTTTTCGTTGAGTGCAGCAGCAAAGCCTATATCTATATCCCAAATATCGGGTTTGAATTTTGGAGTAGCGGTATCTGGTGATCCGTCAAAAACGGTTCCGCCAGGGACTTCCGAAAATTCGCAGAACGCAAGTTTCCGAGTCACTGGGGATAAGTGGACCACTTATGCAATCATCTTACCTTCATCGGCAACAATTTCGACTACGGTGAATGGAAAGACGGACACCATTACAATTTCAAATTTTAAGTCTTATCCCGTATGGGAAGGGTATTTGGATAGTAGAGGGCGCGAAAATTTGTTCGTTGGCGCAACTCGGTCTGCGATCAAAGTTAATCAGTTAGCGGGCTCATATAGCGGCGTCTTCACAATGACTGTTGTTTATTAAAGGAAATTTATGAAATCATTGAACCGATTTTTTTGCGTATTTACTGTATTCTTGTTTTCCAGCGTTGCCTTTGGCGAGCTACAAGTTTTTCCTTTGCGAGTTGTATTGAACGAAAAGAATAGATCAGCCCAAGTTTCGGTACGCCATAAAGGTGCGACACCTATGAAGTATAGAATTTCTACGATCTTCTATCGAATGCAACCGAATGGAGCGATGGAAGAAGTTAAAGTGACCGGGCCGGAAGATAAGGATGGCAGCGAGTTTTTTCGATATTCTCCGAAACAAGTCACCCTTGAACCTAATGTGGAGCAAGTTGTCCGTTTGATGTTAAGAGCGCCAGCGGATTTGCCCGAGGGCGAATATCGTTGTCATCTTCATTTCGAAGGTATGGATGAAATTGATAAGAAGAACGATTCAGCCGCGGGGCGAGAGGCTCAAATGTTTTTGAAGGCCCGCATGGCTGTTGCGATTCCAGTTATTATTTCAAAAGGAACTCCTAAGACTGATTTGCAGTTGAAAGATTTCAAGTTTTCGAAAGGGCCTCAGGGTGAGACTCTTTTTTCAGTCGTGATGGAAAAAACCGGAAACGGTTTTCTTTATGGCGACTTCGAAATCGTAAAAGCCGATGCTAAGGGGGATGAATCTTCTGTGTTCACGGTTAATGGGGTCTCTAGCTATATTCCAAAACGAACCGTTAGTTTTCCAGTTCAGAATGAAAACCTCAAGCCAGGCAAATATAAGATTATCTTTAGACAACATGTCTCAGGAGAAGACAAAGTAGTGTATTCAACCGAGACAGTTAAGGAACTTTGATTTAAGAGAATTTTTTTTTAAACGTATCCTAGGGGAGTGAAAAGACTAACTTGGGGTTTTTCGTCAAACAAATTGTCAGCTGCGGTGCTCTGGAGCGCCTGTGTTGTAATAGGAATTCTGGGCAGCTCTGCCGCGGTTGCGCAGAGTGGTCGTGGAGAGGTCGTGATGGAAGTAGTGCCTTCCGCCCACGTTCAACTTTTGTCGCCGATTGAGGGAGCTTCCGAACCAAGGGTTCAGGTGAGTGCTCCCGGTGATTATTTTTATGAAACCCATTATACCCAGGATTTGACAAGAAATCGCGGTCCGGCGGCGACTAAGGATTTGGTTGTTACCGTTATATTTCAGTAGCCGATCTAGTGTTTTTTTGCCAAACCTCAAAAAATGCGGAAAATTTTTCCAGACTCAAAATGATAGGGCCCCGACGCTGCGCCTAAGCCTACAAAGAATTTGCACTTCTGCGTCAGAAGGTAGATAACCGTCCTATCTATGAATACAAGTAAATCAGTCGTTGTAATTGGTGGCGGAATTATCGGTGTGTCTGCAGCTCGTGAGTTAGCAGCCGCTGGAGTTAAAGTAACTTTAATTGAAAAAGGACAAATCGGGCACGGGTGTTCTTATGGAAACGCGGGATGGATGACTCCTTGTTTTGCGATGCCTCTTCCGATGCCAGGAATGCTTTTGAAGTCTATGAAATGGCTTCTGAATCCAGAAAGCCCTTTGTATATCAAGCCAGAGCCTAGTGTCCTTCTTGCAAAGTGGTTGACGCGCTTTATGCTTTCAATGAACGAAAAGCAGGCCAATGCAGCTATTCAAGCGCTGGTGCAGTTGTCTCAAGTTTCGTTGGACGCCTATAAAGAGCTTGCCGCACGGAATCCAGGAGCTTTTGATTTTACTCAAAAAGGTCTTTTGATGGTCAGTCAGACCTCAGATGGTGTTCAGGCAGCGGTTGATGAAATGAACTTGGTGTCTCCGTTAGGGGTTCCGGGAAAACATTTAACTCCCGATGAGGTTTACGCTCTTGAGCCAGCAATCACTGGCAAGGTGCAAGGTGGCGTCTACTTCCCGGCAGAAGCTCATGGAGAGCCTTTAAAGATTGTTCAGACATTAGCGGCGGAAGCAAAAGCATTGGGCGCTGATTTGAAAGAGTACTGTGAGTATCAATCATTCACATATGATTCTAACGGAAAAATCTCTTCAGTTGTAACATCACAAGGAGCTATCGCGGCGGATGCTGTCGTATTGGCGACTGGAAGCTGGAGTGAATCTTTAGGGAAACAGCTTGGCCTAAGCATTCCGATTTTGGGTGGTAAAGGTTATGCGATGATTGTACCTCCTTTAGAAAAGCAGCCTCAGATTCCGTTGATGCTTGTTGAAAAGAAGGTGGCGATCACGCCTCGCCAGGGCAGCTTAAGAATTGCTGGTACACTGGAGCTAGTGAATCAGGATTTCTCGGTCACTCAACGTCGAGTCGACGCAATTATGAAGGGCACGAGACAATATCTTACTTTGCCAGAAAAGCCTCAGGTTCAGGAATTGTGGAAAGGGCTTCGTCCTTGTACGCCTGATGGTGTGCCTTTAGTTGGCTGGTCTAAGAAGCACAGCAACTTGATGTTAGCCTGCGGTCACCAAATGTTAGGTCTTCAAGCGGGCTTGGGAACTGGTATTATGGTTCGCGAAAAGATGACCGGACAAAAAGTAACTGTGGATTCTAAAGTTTTTGATCCGAATCGTTTTTAAACAGGTAGTGGATCAAATAAAATAGCAGTTTTGCTAGATACCAGCTTAAAGCACACATTACTAAAATGAGGCTAAATCCCACGGCTGCCAGGAAAAAAGATCCTGAGACAGCCGTGAGTGCTATTAGTGGTGTTAAATTTACTAGAGGAATTAAAAGGGTGGCGATAAAAGTAGCGATGCCCCCCAGAGTGGCGGCTGAGAGAGCTAGCGCCCATCCAATCATCCATAAAGTAGCAATGCAAATTCCAGGTGCTATTAAAAATAGAAAAATTAAAGCTGGTGTTAAAATCAATTTTTTAAGTAACATCGTAGAAGAAGATATCACAGAAAGAGGAGCGCGCCATGGCCAGAATTTTAGCATCTAGTACATTTGAAAGAACCGCAATGTCCATGGGAGCCATGTATGTCGAAGAGGCTGGTGTTCTGGACGAAATATACAACGATCTGGATCCAGAATCAGCCAGCAAGCAAGCCGTTGAGTCAGCAGTTGCCGAGGGCTTCTTTCGCCTAGACATGGGTATGGGCTCTGAGTTCAAAGAGCAAGTTTTAGAAATTCTAGAAAATATGTGGGAAGTGACGGATGAAGCATCAGCTTTGCGTGCGCTGTCTGACCTTCGAACTCAGGGGCATCGTAATAAGTTCTCGGCTTTGTTAAAAGTTTCTTCTGACCCAAAAAAATTTCGTGAAGTCTATGAGTTCGATTTTCAAGCTGATCCTGAAGATGAAGTTATTCCGGAAGAGGAATATCAGCATCTTGCGGAATGGATTCGTAAGGCCAATGCCTATATTGAAGGAGTGGGGATTTTAGGTTGGGATATGGGACGTCATACTCACTTAGTGCGCCTTTGTTATTTAGGCGGCATGCTCAATGAAGAGCAGTGCTGGGCTGAAGTTGCCAAGGTAGAGCCTTTAATTAAAAATAAATTCAAAGACTGGATGCAGTTTGCACAAAGTTATTTGATCGGCCTTAGTTTTTGGGCGGGCCAAGAAGACGAGATACTTAAAGGTTCATGCGAGCGTCTGATGGGATACGAAATTAGTCCCTGGATCCTATTCCCAATGCCAAAGTAGTAAATTAAAGCTGGTCTTTAGACCGGAAAATCGCTTCTTGTCTCAAGTTGTGACGTCTCATGCCGATACGTTAGATAACTCGGATACACAGGAGGTGTTCCATGGATAAGATCAGCGGTATTTTGCCTTCAAGTCCCCGCATCAAAGCAATTGATACGACGAAGTCGCAACCCGCACGACCCGGAGCCCCTTCATTTGGAAGAGCCGAGGGAAAAAACTCATTGGGTGCAGCTAAGGCCGCTTTCTCTAAAGAGGCGCAACTTGCGGCAGCTGAGTCTGAATTGGGATCAGCTCCACTGACTCCAGATAGCAAACCATATAAGAAGTTGACTGAAGCAGATCATGCTAAAATTGCTCAGGATATTTCCAAGCGATTTTTCGAGGGGATAAAATCTGATATCCACGGCGATCAAAGTTTATCGGATGAAATTGCGGAGCGCTTTGAAGAGGCTTCTGGCCCTACAGAGCTTCCATAAGAAAACCGTTCTCTTCTAATGATGTTAGTTTATATATTGAGTGAAGCCGTCGATGACCATCGGCGGTTTTTTTTGTAACTATAATATACTGCAGAGACATTTGAATGAGTCTGCGTATCGCGGTTAGATTCCATTGCGGAGCCCCTAGTTGAATCAGCATCTCAAGTCGTAGTAGGGCTTGTGCGGCATCGTCAGCATGTAAAGTGGCAAAACTACCGCCATGGCCCGTTGCTAAAGCCATTAAAAGATCTTTTGCCTCGCCAGCTCGAATTTCTCCTAAGACAATTCTGTCCGGTCTAAGGCGTAGAGCTCTTTTAACAAGATGTTCCTGATCAATATTAGGAAGCTCTCCATTGGGGTCAATTCGAGTTAAAATCTTCGTGCTGGCTTTATTCGGTAAACGAATCTCATTGGAGTCCTCTATCACAACAACGCGCTCGTTTTCGGGTAGTGTTTGCAGTAAAGCATTACAAACAGAGGTTTTACCGCTGCCGGTGCCACCAACGACTAAAAAATTTTTTCGGGAACAAATAAGAGAGAGTAATTTTTCAAAATCAGAGTCTTTAGCCCAATCTTGTTGTTCTAGCATTTTGATCGTCCATGGATTTTCAGGATGGCGGCGAAATGATATATGGATGTGATCTTTAGTGATTTCGTTTCCAACTACTGTAAAACGAAAATTCTTAAATTTTCCGTCGATAAATGGAATGGCCGATGTTAAATGAACGGCGGCCTCATCGCATATGCGATTGAAAACTTGTTTAAAGGTGATCGCCGAGTAAAACTGGTCGCTGTATTTGTGAAGACGTCCTGATTTTTCAAACCAAATATTGTCTTCACCGTTAACTAAAATTTCTGTGATTTCGCCATCATCAAAAAGAACTTTCAGTGGGCCCCAGCCAAAAATCTCTTCATTAATTCGGTCAAAATCTTCGATCGACATTTCATTTTTGTATTTCGATAAAATATTTTGGACTTTGTGGGGCCAGCTAAATTCATTACTAGATATAAAAGTATTAAATTCATCTGACTTGATGGCTGTGATTTCATTCCATATTTTTCCAAAGACGCTGTTTAGAATCATTGAATTTCTCCGTTCAGATGGACGTTGTCGCTTTGATATTGAGGCTGCATAAATTCAGCCGATATTATTTCTGGCCGAACCAAAACCACCAGTTCAGACTGACTGTTTTGAAAATCTTTGCTGGCAAACAGACTTCCTAAAATTGGAATATTGCTTAAACCAGGAAGTCCCTCGCTTTGTTTGGATTGTTCATTTTTAATCAACCCTGAAAGGACAATTGTTTGTGTTCTTAGAAGATCGAATTGTGACGATACTTTATTCCTAGTAAATCCTGGAATATCGTCAACCTTGCGAGACTCATCTATACTGGATATTTCAGTTTCTATTTTTATATTCATGCGGCCAGATGAGTCTGCAGTAGGAAGTATCTTTAGCTGAATGCCATAAGACTTCCACTCAATGCTCTGGTATTTGTAGTTGATAATTTTGATTGGAAGTTCGCCGCCGGCAAAAAAGCTGGCTTCGCTTCCGCTTCTGGCAAGCAAGCGCGGGCTTGCTAAGATTTTGCCGACGCCCGAAGATTCTAACGCTTCCGCTGAAAATATGGCTTCGCTGCGTTGCCAGGTTCCTTCCGGAAGTAACGAGGCGCTATAATTTGAAGGCCATCGTAGGCCCCATTTTTTGATGTGATCCTTACGAATTTCAGCGACGGTAATTCGTATATTTATTAAGGGCTTGGTTTCGAGACTACTTTCATCGGTAGCGACTCGAATACCGAGTTTAGATAATATTTCGTTATATCGATTTAGATCTGGATGCTTTTGAGGTATTCGAATTTGCCAATTCGTATTAAAAAGAATGGTTTGGGTACTGAGGTTCTCGTTTTCAAGCTTAGAATTCAAATATTTTTGAACTTTTAATTTTAGTTCGTCCCGGATTTGTACAGCCATACTAAATGAGGCCCCATTCGAGTTTTTCAGAATCTCTAGATATTCTTCCATCGAAAATAGCGTGCCCTTAATTTCAATACTTCCATCAACAACAACCATCGACAGTTTGACGGCCTTTGCCGTGGATTTTTCGATATTAGATTGGTTGGCAAAAGCCAGATTATCCATGACGTCGATTTTATGAAGGTCTTTGCCAACACGAATAAGGCTTGCGCCTGGGTTAAGACCCAGAAGACGAACGCGAGACCCGTGAATCGAGGCTTTGATTGTCTTTTTATTTTCAATCCATATATTTTGTTGAGCGGGGAGTTCGATGGATCCCCCATTTTCAATTAGATATTGATTTGCAAAGCTTGAATTCGCGGTGGTCAAAACAAACAATAAAGTTAAGAAAATGATTTTTTTCATACAGTCTCGGACATGCAAAGTCGAGCATGTATGAAGACTATTGAGGCCTTAATTTAGGTTCGCATCATTCCGAAAATGTCCGGATCACGACCTTTACATCATTAGGGGAAGCTCAAACCAGGATTGGACGCCTCCGCCCGCGTTTTCTATATGAAGCTCGGAGCTGTGACTTTTTAGAATCGATTGGCAAATTGTTAAGCCCAGGCCTGTTCCTGTAGAGTGATTCATGACATCTTCATCAAGATAAAAAGGCTTTAGAATTTTCTCCATAACTTTAGGGCTGATTTGTGGACCAGTATTTGAAATAGTGAATTTTAAGTTATTACCATTGCGTAGAATTTGAATTTGAATCTGAGTCTCGTTGTCTGCAAACTTTACGGCATTGTGAACTAGGCGAGTCAGGACTTGCTTTAAAAGTCTAAGGTCGGCTTGAATAGCATAATTTTCAATTTGAGTATTGATCTTCAAATTCTTTGTCTGAGTAATTTTAGTTATTTCGGGATTTAGGATGTCATCAATTTTAGACAGGATGACACCTTGAAGATCAATTTTTAATTGATTGGTTTCAGCTCGAACAATCAACAGGACATCGTCAACAATCGATTTTAGCTTGTCGGCTGCTTTTTGAATTCTATTGACCATCAGTTTGTCTTCGTCTGATAGATTTGATTCAGCTAACAAAGAAGAGAAACTAAGAATGGAGGTTAATGGTGTCTTTAGCTCGTGATTGATCAAAATCATAAAGTTTGATTTGGCAACATCCAAAGATTTGAGTTCACGGTTTGCTTGCTCTAACAGTTTATTTTTGTTTTCGAGTTCGACCCCTAGTCTGAATCGTTCTGCGGCGTGATCAACCGTATTTGCTAAATCAATCGGATCCCAGGGCTTTGTGAGGTATCGAAAAATCTGACCTTTGTTGACGGCCATGATAACCGACTCTAGGTCGGTGTATCCGGTTAGTAGCATTCGAACTGTATGTGGATGTTTTTCAATTGTTTGCTCTAAAAATTCAACGCCAGTCATACCTGGCATTCTTTGGTCGCTAATAATTACAGAAACCGGGTCTGGATTTTGGTCTAGCAGATCTAGCGCTTGTTGTGCCGACGTCGCTTTAAGCACGTTATACTTTTTTCTAAAAAGGCGCTCGAGAGCATCTACATTGTCGATTTCATCGTCGACACAAAGAATTGTCTGTTTTGTCATAAGGTTTAGTGTAGAATTTGAATATGAAGGGTGCAAGGAAATCCGCACCCAGACTTGTCGTCATGGATGATGGCTGAATAAAATCACCTAAGGAATACAGACTCTACTAGGGTCTAGATTTCTGTCTAAAAGGCCGGATTTGACCCTCTTTGAGTCAAGTCTACTTGCGCTCTGACCGACAAGTGAAACGATAATAAAGTGTATAGTTTCCTTATGTAGGAGAAAACTTATGAAGTTCGGTCTTAAATGGATGAGCACGTTCACACTTGTTGCAGGTGTTGCATCTCAGGTGCATGCCCAGTTCGTTCCTTGGGGAACGGGAGTTTACGGCGGTATGCAATCATGCCCCTATCAAGTGAGCGCTGCTGAAGGCTCTTCGAGTTATTTAGATGAAATTCGTGACATTGAGTCGCGAACAAAAGAGGCCCAAGAAGAACTTCGCAGAAAAAAATCTGAAAAAAGAAAGCTAGATAATATCGAGCTTAAGAAGTCGCGCGGTCGTATCGAGTCTTTCTTTGCGACAGACTATGCTGACTTTATGATGCAACATATGGATAACGGTTTTGCATGTACAGATTACAAAGGCATGCGGGCTCGTGGCGAAGAGCCAGAAGTTGGTGGCGAAGAAGGTGGGCAAGAAGTTCAAGGGACTTCGTCTCAAGTAATCCAAGCGTTTACGGGACAAGAATTTGCACGAGTGTGTGATCCAAATAAAAAAGGTGGATTTGTTCCGGCGGTTTGTGACAACGCCAAATTTAAAAATACCGATTCAAAGCGAGTTTCACCTCAAGATTGTAAAAGAGCAGTCGCTGATTATCGCAAACAAATCAGTCAGTCTCAAAAACTTCAAACTGAAATTGAGTTCCTTGAAGATACAATTAAATCGAATCGTGAGTCAGTGAAAGAAGCTAGAAATAGCTATCGTGAAGAACAGCGAGAACTTCAGCGTGAACGTATGGAAGGTGGAATTTGCGTAGAGTGTATGGCGCAAAGTTCAACTTACGGATATCAAAAGCAAGAGCCAGACTGGGCCGGAGTTGCGACAAACGTAACAATGGGATTGTTGGCGACCTATATGGGTTACCAAACTAATAAACAAACAGCTCAGTACAATGCTTCGATCGGCTTTCCTTCTCAATCTTATCCCGCATGGGGATACGGATTCCCATTCTTAATGGCTGGCATGTACGGAGCTCTTGGTGGAGGTACAGGCCAGGGAGCTTTTGGTTGCGCTAGTGGAATGGGCGGTGTCGGTAATATGAATGGTCCTTATGGAATGATGGGACCATTTGGTATGGGCGGTCTTTATGGCGGAGCTGGCGGTGCCTTCGGTTATCCGATGGGCATGGGCGGCGGCGCTATGGGTGGCGGCATGTATCCGGGTGGTATGGGACCTTGGGGCATGGCCGGACCATGGGGCTTAACTGGTCCATTTGGTATGGGTGGAGCCTTTGCTGGTGGATTTGCTGGTGGCATGGGCGGCGCAATGATGGGCGCTTATCCAGGTGGTATGATGGGCGCATATCCAGGCGGCATGATGGGTGCGTACCCTGGCGCAATGGCCGGAGGATTCGCAGGCGGTATCGGTGGCGCAATGATGGGAGCTTACCCTGGTGGAATGATGGGCGCATATCCAGGCGGCATGATGGGTGCTTACCCAGGTGCAATGGCCGGAGGATTTGCTGGTGGCATGGGCGGCGCAATGATGGGCGCCTACCCTGGTGGAATGATGGGCGCATATCCAGGCGGCATGATGGGTGCTTACCCAGGTGCAATGGCCGGAGGATTTGCTGGTGGTATTGGTGGAGTTATGACTGGCGCCTACCCTGGTGGAATGATGGGCGCATATCCAGGCGGCATGATGGGTGCTTACCCAGGTGCAATGGCCGGAGGATTTGCTGGTGGCATGGGCGGCGCAATGATGGGCGCCTACCCAGGTGGCATGATGGGTGCTTATCCCGGTGGTATCGCTGGTGGTATTGGTGGCGCGATGATGGGCGCTTATCCAGGATCTATGGGCGGATCATTCGGTGGTGGAATGACTGGCTTCGACGGTGGAATGGGACAAATGCAAATGCAGCAGCAGATGATGCAAATGCAGATGCAGCAGTGGCAAATGGCAATCGAGACTCAACGTCGCTATCAAGAAGATCAAATCTCAAGACAGCGTGTCGTGATGGGATTGCAGCAAGAGCTTCAAAGCTTAGTTTACAGAATCCAACAAGTTCAGATGGGCTACGGCGGAACCGGCTATATTGGCGGCGGCGGAACAACTGGTGGGGTCTTAACTCCAGGAGTTTCAACGGGAACAGCAACGCCACTTCCGGGCAGTTCAGGAACTGGTGGAACGGCGACAACGCCATTGGGTGGCGGACGCTAAAAGTCAAAAAATCGAGAATAATACAAGAGCCCTCTTCGAAAAAAAGAGGGCTCTTGCTTTATCTAGGCTCTACCGCTAGAAAACTAGCATGGATGGAAAGTATTTAAATCTTTATGATAGCCATGTGCATTTTCTAGGTACTGCAGAGTACTTGGGTGGAGTTGCGCTTACTGATGTGAGGTCGGCAGATCAGTTAAAGGATCTGGTATTTAAGCCCACGGCATACAAAGGAGATTTTCTAACAGCCTTTGGTTGGAATCCAAAAAATATTCCGAAAGAAGAATTAACGGCTGATATTCTGGATCGAGTTTTTCCCGATGTTCCTGTGATGTTTTCCCGTAACGACGGGCATGCTTCTTGGTTAAATACATTGGCGTTAAAAAGACTCGGATTTGGTGATCGGCAGGGCCTTCTTGAAGAGGCCGATCATTTTTTGGCATTAGAACGATTGCCGAAGCGTGACCATGAAGCTTTAAAAAATAAGCTGATGGAGGCCTCGCAGATATTTTTAAGCCAGGGTTTTACTCACCTTCGGGATTTAACTTCATCTAAAGAGGAAGCTCTTGCACTTTTCGAGTTATCTAAAGAAGGTCGCTTTCAGCAGTTTATCGAACTTAATTTTCTGTTAAAAAATATTCGTGATTTGGGGCCATTGCTAGAGACTTTGCGGGACTTGAAAGCTCGAGCGGTCCCTAATGTTTGTATTCAAGGAGTCAAACTTTTCTTTGATGGCACTCTGGGCGGTGGCAATGCCTTTGTTCAACAATGTCAGTGCTGTCGGGATTCTCAGTATTGGACTCGCGAGCTATATTCTGAAGTTTTGAAGCAAGTCTGGGGGGCCGGTTTTGACATAGCTGTGCATTGCATCGGTGATGATGCTGTAGATGAAATCGTTTCGTGGACACGCGAAGTTTCGGCCCAAGGAATTGTTGGTCGTTTGCATTTAGAGCATGCAGAGTTTGTTCGTTCGGAAACCATACAGAAGATGAAGCCATTGCATGTAAAAGTGCATATGCAACCCTGTCATTGGTTTGGTGACAAAGAATGGTTGGCCACAAAAGCTTCCAGCGCATTAAAGAAAATCGCATTTCCTTGGGAGTCTTTGCGACGAGCGCAAATACCAATCCACTTTGGCAGCGATAGCCCAGTTGTAGCTCCATCTGTCATTTCGAATTACCAGGCGCTTCAGCAAAGCGCCCACGACGGAATTAAAAAATTTGAAGGTGATTTTGCTCAATTTCATTCGTATTCAGGTGGGACGTCAATCGAAGCAGAGACCATCTTTGAAGACCAAGAGGTGCGTTCTGTCCGAATTAACGGTCAAATAGTCTGGCATAAAGATTGAACTACGGTTTAGTTAGCCTGATTTTACGCGATGCTCGCATGAAATCAGGGGCAAAATGCCCCCATCACCAAGGAGTGCCTCTATGAATTTCAGATCTTTACTACTTGCAGCAGGTTTGGTTTGTTCTGCGATGACCGCTTATTCGATGGAAATGGGAGAGGTCTCGATCGCGGGAAACATTTGCCAAAATCCCGTGGGGACTCACAAAGTTGTTTCTGGGGCTGATCCTGATTCCTTCGTGATTCCGTTAGGAGTCTATCTGAAAAAAGACAATACGGCGGGACTTGCTCGCGGTGCTTGTACATTTGCAGTTCCATTAAAGGCAGAAGCAAACAAACGCATCGTAGTTCGCGCGGCCCGACAATTCTATAGTCTTCGCACTTACCAAGATGTTTCGAAAGCAAAAATTGACGTAGAACTATTTAAAGCCGGATCTCGAGGGCCCTTGTTGAGTGCCGAAATTCCCGGTAGCGAGGGGCTTAGTAAGACTCACGGATTTTTGGTTGCTGATGACGTCATCGTTTCGGGGTGTGGAGAATCCCTTAATTTACGCGGTAATCTTTCTGCGATGATTGTAGGAACAGGTAAAGCGCGAGTATTTGCTAAAGACCTTCAATTGCATATTGTAGAAGAAATCTGTCCTTAACTTCTAAAATTGAAATAGCTTAACGCTGACTTGCTTGTCTTTCAGAGCATACCCCGCGGCTAATATCAAAATAACAGAACCTAAAATTAGTGCAGAGTTCGTAGAGTCGGTGAACGCCGACTCTTTTTTTTCTTTTTCAATACTGGGCATAAAGTTCTTCTCGAACTCCTTTTCTGGAGTGGAGTTCAGGTCTAATTTTTCCGTCAGCTCAGCTTTGATCTTAGCATCAATAGCAAGTTGTAGTCGGGGGGACGAGAAGGATTTTAGTTCTAATAAAAAATCTTTTTCGCTTTGCATGAGTGGAGCTTTTGTAGCGTCAAGCTGCCTAATAAAGTCTGCCTCTGTAATTTGTCGATTTTTTAATTCAAAACCAGCCGAATAAAGACTTTCAAAGTTTGTAGCGCTTGCTTGAATTGAAATGTGCAAAGAAATAAATAGAGTAAAGAAAGTTTTAAATAATTGTTTCATAAAGAGTCCTCTTTATATTCGATAGTGAAATTATTTTTTTTAGGTTGAATCTTTTCCTCTTTAAGGACTTCGCTTCCTTTCGAGTTCGGGTTGTGAATAACGGCAAAAAAAGGCCCCTGAGCTTCTAAAATAGTGTCTGAAAAATCTTCCTTTATCAAAACGGCAAAAAGGTCTGGATTCAGTGGTGCTCTCAGGATTCGAATTTTTCTGCCAATAATTTTTCCTTTTAGCCCGCTTTGATTAGTTAGATAAAGGTCAACGGTTCCTCCAATTCGGCCCAAGATCGAATTGAGTCCTTCGATATTGCTGATCTCGATCGGGATTAATACATGTCCCGGCGGTATGTAAGTATCTGCAGAAAGTGTTTGTTTAGGGGTTTCTAGGTTTGCACCAGAAACTTCTTGAGCTTGGGTTGGTGGGGTCAGTAGCGAAACTATTATGGAGATCAATCCCAATGCTAAAAAAACAAAAATCGTCCATTTTTTATCGGTGTAAAGAGCCCATTTTTTTATTAATTCATTTTCCATAAGTTGTCTGAATTTCATTTTTTGTCCTCTGTGTGCTTTCTAGATTTTTTAGGGTTAAGACTTGTTCTTTGGCGAGGTTTAAAAATATCACCGTTAAAGTCCATGCTGCTAATAAGACCAAGAGTTCTGTGAATGCTTGGCCGGACTCAGTACTGCGTCTAATTTTTCGTTCAAACTGGCTGCGCATCCTGAATTGGTTGTTTGTCCTGCCGAACTTAAAAAAGTGGATTCGGTATGTCGGTTGAAGAAGAAGTGTCTCCATTTTATTTCTACCTTTTGCTCATGTATAAAATTTTCAGCAAGTTGATAGGTGGGGGCTAAATCCAAGTCACCCGGAGTAACGGCCATCTTTGATTTTGGTAAATTTTTGATGATTAGGTGGCTTTTCCAAAATTCAAAGAATCTTTTTAAGCGCGAAATCTTAAAACTTGTTGCCGCTAATCGGGCTTGAGATTGCATTCGACTGTTTTCTATAATTGATTTCTGAACAGCATCTAATTTTTTTTGCTTTTCGAGCACCTTCTGAAAACGTAGTAAAATTGTAGGGTCACATGTTGCAGGGATAGCCAAGCAGCTTCCGAGTTGCACTATCAGAACTTTTTTTTGAATACGTAAAGCAGTCGCTAAAGAATTAAGCGCCAAAAGCTTCTTTATTTGTCCGCCGATTTGGTTTTGTATGGCTTTAAGTTCTGTCCGGCAAATTTGGCTTGCCTGAAAGTCTTGCTTGAGCGTGGACCATCCGGTTGTAAAACCAAAAAACAAGATGCCTAGTAGAGTAATAAAGGGAAGCATCAAGGCTAAAATTGAACCTTTTTTATTATTCAATATCACCATGGCGGCTCCTTAAGCTCGTGCTCCACTTGGTAGTGGTTCTTAAGCAAATTTGATAGTTCAACATGTGCGTCGACGCGCACCTTTATTTTATGGGCGGGTCGCTGAAGTTTGCGTACGATTTTCGTTTTACCTAAAAGAAGCACTTGCGCTCGTCGGAGAAAATCTTTTTGGCAATCGATTTGTTGAGGAATCAAGGTTTCACAGATAACGGATTCATGCGTGAGCCAATTTATACACATAGAGTTCCAAGCATTCAGAGCGATCACAAAAAACAAGATGATTGCGACAGTCAGTACTTGTAGTACAAAAAGGGTTTCAATAAGAGCTTGTCCGTTCTTATTTCGTAGAATTAACTGACCCTTGAAAGAAGTTGCTAAGATCTTTGTCCTCATAAGAACTTTTCCCCACGGTTTTTGATTCTATTTTTTGAGTTTGATTGGTGCCCAGGGCATTCGCGACATTTGCAAATTGCGAGCGGAGATTTCCCGACAGAGTTTTAACTACGGCGATACTTGCAACCGCCATAATGGCGACGATAATAAGGTACTCGATCAGTCCTTGGCCCTTGTTGTTAAAGCTAAAGTGTTTCTTCATAAATCCCCCCAGAGGTGAGTGTTGATAGGGATAGGTACTGCAAATGAAGTTGTGTCCGAGTTGCGATTATAAGGCTTATAGACGGACGTGATGTCCGAGCTTTGTCCGGATTTTGATACTTTGCGGAAAAGCGTCTCGATTTGATGTGCGTATATTAAGGGGGATTACTTGGCTTGTGGTCTGCTTTAAGCCGCGAGAAAATAAGATATCGAGGGAGGTTCCATGCTGAATCACGTTCAACAACATATGCGTTTCAAGCCAGACCCACTAGATGTGGCGATGGTGGATTTAAAAGCTTCGACGCCTGCTTTTAGTCCAACCAATTCGGCTATGATAATAAATGAAAGCTTTTCTGGTTCAGCTCTAGTGATGAATCTTACTCACGATGTTGATGTCGGTTCTTTTATTAGAGTCAAAGTGGGAAGAATGGATGCCCTTAGGGCTGAGGTCGTTTGGTTTAAGCGACTTGATACCGACGTGGTTAAGATCGGTATCACCTTCTTAGAATAAAGCGGATTACTTCTTTTTAGCAGCGGACTTGCCGTCGGCTTTTTTAGCTTTGTCGTCGGCAGCTTTGCTGCTTTGTTTTTTGGCCTTACGCTGTTGGATAATTTTATCCAAGATATCAAAGGACTCTTTTTGAAGGTCGTTTTCATATACAAATCGGTAAAATCCTTCGATTTCTGGGCTCTGTCTGAACTTTTTTAGGCTGGTTGGGATGTTGTCAGATTGAACAAAGTCAATCGAACTTCCGTCTTTGGACAACTTCACTTTTTCAGACATGGCTACCTCTTTTACGTAAGAATCTTGTCGAACAATAAAGCAAAGGCCCCAGTCTGGTCAAGAAAGGGTCTTATGACTTGCATAAATAACGCAAATCATTGATTTTCTTGGCAAAAGGAAGCAAATTAAAGAGGTCTCGGGGGAATCCCTCTGGGTCGGGAGGTGCCCATGCTCTTACTGGATGGGAAAATTGTCGCACAAAAGGTGCGAGAAAGTGTGAAGTACCGTGCAGAGCTTTTCGAGGCTCAGATGGGGCGCAAGGCTCACTTGACGGTCGTGATGGTTGGTGATGATAAGGCCTCTGCGGTCTATGTGAAAAACAAGCGTTTGGCTTGCGAAAAAGTTGGAATGAACTCTAGTCTTCATCATCTATCCGCAGATTGCTCGCAGGGGGACCTCGAGGACATAATCTATGCTTTGAACAACGACAAAGAGGTGGATGGGATTTTGGTACAATTGCCGTTGCCATCTCACCTCAATGCAGCTCGGGTTCTTGAGATTTTAGACTCTAGAAAAGATGCTGATGGCCTGACATTCAACTCATTGGGTCGTTTTTTTGCGGGTAAAACGCGAGTCGCTCCATGCACCCCAAGTGGTATTATGCGCATTTTAGAGCATTATCAAATTCCTGTCGCAGGGAAACACGTTGTTGTTATTGGACGCTCGAATATCGTTGGAAAGCCTATGGCGATGATGTTGAACAAGGCTGATGCAACGGTGACCATGTGTCATACGAAAACGCTCAACCTTCAAGAGCACACCAAGATTGCAGATATTGTGATAGTTGCCGCTGGAAAACCTCGAATTTTTTCGCGTTCGGATTTTAAAAAAGGGGCCACCATTATTGATGTTGGGATTCACGGAAGTGGAAGTACGACCGGTATTTGTGGTGATGTTGATTTTGAAAGTTTGCATGGTTGGGTGACAGCTGCGACCCCGGTTCCGGGCGGAGTTGGACCGATGACTATTGCTTGCCTTCTGGAAAATACAATCTCGTTGGCGGAAATGTCTCACCTGGGTAATTAACGTATGATCGCTTTTCGTAAACTTATTTTTTTCATTTGGGCCTTTCCGGTTGTTGGAAAGGCTTTTTCGTTAAATTTTGAAGCCGAGTTCAAAGTTCCAATGCAGTCGAAGAGTGGGGCCTCTGTTGGTGGGCTTTCGGGCGCTTACCTGGAAAATGAGCAGACTCTTTGGACGATTTCTGATGATCGTGGGCGTTTCGGTGATCCTCGCTTGATTCAGTTTTCATTGGTTAAGAACAGAAAAGACAAGTTGAGTCTTGAGTGGCGCAAAAATATTGAAATACAAGATGGTGGTAAGGGGCCTGTCTATTTTGATGGAGAAGGCCTAGCATTTTTTGGTGACTCTTTAGTGGTGTCTAGTGAAGGTGATAATAACTCGAAGCCTCGGAAACCCCCTCGTTTGGTCGAATTATCAAGAACTGGCAAGTTTTTAGGCGACATCGACTTACCGTCAGAGTTCTTACCTGAAGCGACAGGAGAGCAAAAAAAAGGCATCTATAATAATTGTGGTTTTGAAGGCCTCACCCGAATTGACGGAGAATGGCCCGGCTTCTTGGCGATGACCGAGACTTCCTTATTTCAAGACCAGGGATCGGCGGCACGCTGGTTGAGATATGAAAAGAAAGATCAAAAATGGATGCTGCAAGGTCAGGGGACATATCCTTTGAGTGCAAAGAAAGAGCATCCAGAGGGCATCGAGGTCTTTCGAGGCGTAGCCGAGGTTTTGCACTGGAAAAATGACGAGTTCTTGGTTTTAGAACGATCGGCAATTTTTTCGAAAAAAGGGCCGAAATATGCGGCCGAAATCTATCTTTGGAATGAAAGAACTTCTGAAAAGAAAATCCTAGTTGATTTAAAGGTAGATCTTATTAAAAACAGAGGGGATAAACCTGTTCAAAACTTTGAGGCCTTGGCTTGGGGCCCCGAGATTAAGGGACAACGTCGTTTACTTGTTATTTCTGATAATAACTTTAATAAGAACGAGTCCACGGAAGTATTAGTTTTTAAAGTAAACCCCTAGGAGATAGTCATGGTAATTTGGAGATTAAAAGCTGGTGCGGATCGGCGCATAAAAAGTGGTCACCCATGGGTGTTTTCAAATGAATTAGAAAAGAGTCCCAAAGGCACTCCATTAGGAGAGCCTGTCGAGCTTCAAGATAGCCGAGGGCATTTTTTAGCTCGGGGTTATGGAAATCCTCATTCTTTAATCGCATTTCGAGCTTTAAGCTTTTCGGGTTTAGACCGAGAGCCATGGTCGTTTTCTTCAATTCATGACAAGGTTTTAAAAGCCTGGAGTATTCGGAAGTCATTAGGGTTCCGTGGAAGCTTCCGATTGGCATTTGGTGAATCAGATTATGTTCCTGGTTTGGTTTTAGACTATTACGTGATCGAACATAACGGTAAGCGGGCCCAACTTTTTGCAGCTCAATTGGTGACGGCCGGGATGGATCTAGCTTTGAAAGACCGAGCAGGTTTTTTTAAAGAATTGACGGCAAAAGCGGCTGAAGCTGGGCTTTCGGAATTTTCCTGGGATCAAACTGCCGTAGTTATTCGTAACGATGTCAATGTTCGTAAGCTCGAAGGTCTGAATGTTGAAGAACCAGTGGTTGTAAAAGATCTGGGTGATTGGAATTTGCGATCGGTTGATATTTTATTAAATGCAGCTCAGGATGATGGCTTAGTAAAAATGAGATGTGATTTGGTCGATGGCCAGAAGACAGGCTTTTTCTTGGATCAAACTCAAAATATCTTTTTAGCGACGGGTGCATTTAAGAATTGGGCCAAAGTAACACGTCCCAAAAAAGTAAAGGTTCTAGACCTATGTTGTTATGTCGGGCATTGGGCGACTCAGATTACGCGCACATTAAAGTCTTGCGGTGTTGAGGTTGAGGTTCATTTGGCTGATGTTTCAAAGCCTGCACTTGAGTTTGCGGCTCACAATGCTCGTCGTGAGGGGGCCGAAGTCTTTGTTCATCAAATGGATGTTCTTGAAAAAATGCAAGAGCTTCCTGGTCAAGCATTCGACATTGTGATCGCAGATCCTCCAGCGTTTATCAAAGCAAAAAAAGACATTCCAACTGGAAAGCACGCTTATTTAAAAATGAATACTCAGGCATTCCGGGTTGTAACCTCGAAGGGCTTCGTGGTTTCATGCTCGTGCTCGGGCTTACTGACCGAGGAAGATCTTCGAGATGCTCTTCGTAAAGCAGCTCAAAGAAATTTTTCAGAAGTTCGAAGTATCATGCGCGGGGGGCACGCGGCTGATCATCCAACGTTAATGAACTTTCCCGAGGGATTTTATTTAAAGATGTATGTTCATCAAATGATGTAAAAAAACCGGCATTAAGCCGGTTTTTTTTATGCATTCCCTGTGGGGCCCATTCCTTGTTGACTCTGCTGAGCCATCATTTGCTGGGTTTGTTGGTGGTACATATTAAGTTTGTTGATATAGTCTTTGAGTGCCGCATTTTCTTGTTTTAAGACGGCCGTTTGGGTCAGTGCTTGCTGCAAATGACTGTAATAGTCTTGAGCCTCCACGCTCTTCTTGTCTAAAAGCATTTTCATCTCGACAATTTTGCTTTCAGCTACGTCCATTAAGTTCTTTAGGACATCTTGCTGTTGTTCTGCAGAGTTCTCGACATCTTTAAAGGACTGTTGAATTTGATTGATTTCAGAATTTAAACGCTGAATCTCTTGATCTTTAGAATCCACAGTTTGATTCAAGGTCTCAATAGCATTTTGATGTTCCGCATTTTGCTGTTTTAAGCCCATGATCTCTTGTTCAAAGCGATCGCGCTGTTGTGTCCATAGATCTTGCTCTTTAAGAAAGGCGTTTTTAGCTTTAGCTAATTCCATCGCCGTTTCATCTTTAAGGGCTTGGTTTAGTTCAAGGTCTCTTTGCAAAAGCTTGGTCTTATCAAGAAGAGCTTGGCTGTACTTCTTTTCTTCTGTTTGAATTTGCATGGTTCGAGCTTTAAGCCCCTGAATTTCTAATTGCAGTTGCAAACAAAGCTCTAAAGACTTTGCGAGATCGGCGCTAAGTTTTGTATTGTGCGTACGCTCGGCAGCAAGTTGCTCGGCCAGTTGACGGACTTGACCATCGACGCTCTCTGGAGAATACGTCATGTTGCCCATAGCTTTAATTTTCTCTTTGAGCTCTTCCTGAGTATCTTTAAGTTCAGTGTGAAACTTCTTCATCTGATCTTGCATCATATTAAAGCGTGGTTGTTCTACTGTTTGCAGGTCGTCCATGCTTTTCTCCATAACTTCAGCACTTGTATTCGGTGCTGGCACAAATTCGTTTAGTTGGTTGCAGATTTCGTCGAATAATTTTTCGTGATCTTGAATTGAACTGGTCATATTCAACAGTCTAATAGTCTAGAAACTCGACGTCATTCAGGATTTTTGTCCACGGGTCATAGGTCTAGCCTCTACATAGAAAATGAAAGATGGTTTCACTTCAAAAATGAAGTGTTAAAATACTTTTAATCACTAGGGGCACCGATGAAAATGATGATTCGACTTTGTATGGCATTTCTTATGTTTAGTTCTACCGTTTGCTCAGCCCAAGGACAAGAGTTGGGACTGCTGGGTGATATACGTCCCCCGGGGCAAGCGGCGGAATATATCTACCGGTCATCACCTAAAGAATCCTTGATATCAGTTCAGCTATTAGGAGCTGTGAATAAGCCGGGTATATACTATATTCCTGCGAATACAGACTTGATAAAATTGCTTTCCTTAGCGGGCGGGACAGGTAATGGCGGGGACATGAGCGAGATCCTTGTTCGTAAAACTGAAAATCAAGGTTGGAATAAAATTAAGAGCAAAGCCATTAATGAATATTCAGGCGCCTACGAGGTGGATTTGGAAAAAATCATTAAGTACGGAGGTGGTCGCCAATTGACATTAGCGCAGGATGATTTTGTCTATGTTCCACCTAAAGAACCATGGATTAGTGGTGATGTTTCTAGAACTGTAACTGTAGTCTCGGTTCTTTTGGGAATTGCCTTAACATCGATTCTTATTCAGAAAAATGCAAACTAAGGCAACCCAAGGGCGGGCTTGGGCCATTGCTCTGATCGCGTTGATTTTTATCTCGAAGATTTCTTTCAGAAGTCTGCTCCCTTTTATTCCTAAAGAGCTTTCAATCGTATTATTTCAGGGGGGGCTGCATCCTTATCTTAATTTTATAGCAGTGATGGGATTAGGGGTGATATTGATTTTACGATCAAAACCGATCAGTTCCCTTAGTCCAATTTACCTTCTTTTCTGTTGGGGCCTCATTGGTCTGTTGGGAATCACTTCAATCTTGCAAATTATGTTTTCTGGTACAGGCCTATTTGCGACTTTGGGAACTTTTGTTGCTAGTTCTGCGCTGATTGGAATTTATGGTCTGCGAATACCGAAGGTTCTAGATATTGAAGAGACTTTAGATTGGATATTTCGTTGTTCATCTATTTGTGTTTTTCTGTCGCTATTGGTGTTTGCCATCTTTCCCGAAAATGCTTGGAAGGGAGGGCGCTTTATTGGGGTGTTTAAGCATATTCCCCATATGGTGACATGCGCCTCGGTAGCATTTATTTTTTCGCTGGATTTTTCGAAACATAAGATTTGGAAGTTGTTTACAATTCCGGCGGCGCTGTATTTGCTTTTACTAACAGGGACTCGCTCATCTTTGGCAGCGGTTTTGATGGCCGTAATTTTAGTTACGATTTTAATAAAGACAAAATCGATAGCCGCTTTATTTTTAAAATCAACCGGGATTATCGTGGCAATCACCTACGGAATTTTCTTTGGGCCAATGACCGTCAATTACCTAGAGGGCATTGCCCGAGGTGAGCGTGCTTTAATGGAACGGGAAGCCCAAGACGGAGTTGCATCGCGGATGGAAGAAGTTGAAAGAGGCTGGGAGCTATTTCAGTTAAATCCCTGGTTGGGTTCGGGACTGGCTTCAAAATTTAGTAATGGTGATGAGACATCCGTTGATAAATACAATGCCAACAAAGACCCCCATAATATCTTTGTGAGTGCTGGCGTGATTGGCGGATGGGCTTTTTTAGTGTATTCGATATATGCTGTTATTATTTTGTTGATTGGAACTATGAAAGGCCTTGCTAGTAAAGACTCTTCTCAAAGAATGGTCGCGATTTATTTAGCGACACACCTTCCGATACTCATTATTTATCATGTCCATTTATCCCCAGGAGGCGTTGCCGATAGAATCTACTGGCTGTTATTTGGACTATTAGCCCTTTGAATTTATTTTAACTCCGGGGCAGAAACCGGGGCGAGGCCCAATTTCGGGGAATTTTCGGCAGACATCAGGTCGACGATCATAGACTTTGCAAAGACGCGTTTTAGAGTCTAAGAAATAACAGTCTTCATTGGCTTGTTGAGACAGCATAAATAAGTCGGTGCCCTGCCGATAAGAAACAACAACCTTTTCTTTGATAAGTCTTTTTGCCAATTTTCTGACTGAGGTTGCCGCTTCATCTTCGTCAGTCAATCCCAGGCGAATGAGATCTGAAAGCTTGACCTCGACAGGCATAGTACAGCAATTGCCATAACATCCTTGGCACATACCTTCTTTGTAGTGTTTCCATGTCGATGGACGATCTTTATGAACTTTCATGATTGCTTTTTATAATCTATATTTGAAAAAAAACAAGCCCCGGTTGGAGCTTGTTTTCAACGGACCGTTTAAAAACTCTTAAGGCATCGGACGTTTTTTAACAAGTGGGCTATTTAAACGAGACGTCAGATCTTCGGGCTGAAGCAAAACAATACTGTAGCCACGAGTGTGCAATTCGCGAAGGATTGCAGGTAATGTCTCCGCAGTCTTTCTTTGAATGTCATGGAAAAGCACGATACCGCGACCAAATTTTTCAACTTCAGTGATTACTTTCTTTAAAAATTGCTCGTTCGATTGAGCTCTCCAGTCTTCTGTATCAATATTCCAGCCGAATTCTCCAGTGCCTGTTTCTTTCAACATATTTGAAAGTGCAACAGAAGTCTCTCCGTATGGGAAGCGGAAGAAAGGATCTACCCATCCTAAAGTGTCATAAGCTGCTTGGTGGCCCGCTTTAACTTCAGCAATCGCTTCATCTTGAGTTAAGTTGCGACCATTGCTTTTAGCACAGGCCAAACTTGTTCCCAAGCAGGCATGAGTATTACTGTGCGTTCCGATAGAGTGACCTGCTGCTGCCACTTGTCTTAAGGTATCCGGATTTTGTCTGATGTTTTTTCCCATGGAAAAGAAGACTGCTTTGGCATTTACTTCAGCGAGTGCTTTTAAAATGATGGGGGTATAGACACCGCTAGGTCCATCATCAAAAGTTAGCACAACTTCTTTTTTCTTCACGTCACCGGCCCAAGCTTTGTAGCCCTTGGATACATCGCGTTTTTGAACATTATCGGGAAATTTAAAATTATTTCCCGAGGCACTCCAGTTCATGGCATCGACTGAAACCGGTAAAGACTTTCGTTGAGCTTCAGCATACTTATCTAGGCGAACGATAAGACTCTCTTTACAGGCGGCGATGATACTCTCGTTAATTTTACTGCGAATTTCATTTTCAAATAGAGTTAAATTGGCATCATCAAGATGGCTTAAATCGTTACAGGTGCTGCTTTTTAAATCTTCGCGAGCCTGCTCTGAATTTTCAAGCATCATATTCATTTGAATATTCGCAAAAATTCGAGTTGGGTGCACATCGGAAGTTTCCCATTCAATATGCGACTTGGCGGCCTTATTTGCATCAGACGATTCGTTAATTCTAGTGATAGATGCTTTGTTAGAACACCCCACCAGTGTCGAGCTTGCCAATGCAAATATAAGCACCTGTTTTTTACCAAAAGCTTTGCGAGAAATCATGATTTAGCCTCCGATGAACTATCGTCGATAATGTCAGTGTCCGTTTTTTTAATGTTATTTAAACTAAACTTAATTTTAGAATTTTCGATAATCACGCGCGGATCAAAGCTGTGATCATTGAAGATAACCAGATTTCTTTCGGCTGTGCCTGTGATTGTTTCTGGATTCCACAAGAATCTAAAGTACACAATCAAGCTTCCAATAATCTGAGATAGAATCGCTGCGAGGCCTACTAAAATCATGAGCCCAACCTGGGGGGCTGTTGTCTCAGGAGTGGCTCGTTCTAAAATTTCAAATCGAGTTTCGATAGAAAGTTTTTGTGCTTCTAGGCGGGATTGGGCCTCTGAAAGCTCTTTGAATTTGGCGAATTCAATTTCAGATTTCTTTTTAAGGTCTTGAACCATTTGAGCGGCAAAAGGCATCTGTTTTGTTTGTTTTTTCAATCGATCAATCGAGGCCTGAAGCTGTCCAAGTTTACCCTGCAACATTTTATTTTCGATACGTAAAGCTTCAATACGTCCACCTACTCCGTAAAGTTTGCTTTCACGGCTAGAGGGGCGTCCTTGCGCAAGCATTTCAATCATTTTATTATTTTCTGCAATTTTTAGTTTTAACTCATTTGCGCGGACTAAAAGTTCGGAAACATAGTCGCCCATTTTTGACTGGGAAGCTAAAGGCAATAGGTCTTCATCTTTAGCTTCGTAGTTTGCAAGTTCCTTGCTGATGTTTTTTAGGTTTTCTTCAGCCTGACTTTTTTGAGTCACGATAAATTTATCGACGGTTTGAATGTCAGAAAGTTCACGCTCTTTAAGTTTTATCTGGCTCACTTCCAAGGCCGCGTTCGTTAAGAAAAGGGCAATGTTTTTATCAGCAGATTTAGCAGAAATTTTTATTTGAAAGTCTGAGTCCAATTTTACCTGAATTGAAGCTGCCAAGAATGAAACCGCGCTTTCAGACTTTAAGATATTTTGAACCTTTTTAAATCCATCGACCTCATCAAGTGTGATCTTGGCCGACTGGCCACGTATCATCGCCTTTTGAGCCAAAAGGGAATAGAATTCTTGGGTTTTTAGGTATTCTAAATGTTTGGTTAAAACAGTATTTCCCTTTTTTCCATCTTGAAGGGATTTGTTCATTCCATAAAAGCTCGCAGAAAAAGCCTGAAGTCCCGAGTTTTGGTTGTCATTAGAGATAATCGACCCTGATGCCACATAAGGCACCTTCCAGATGTAAACAGCTAGAGAAACAACTAACAGGCCCAGAAACAAAGCCGCAAAGCTTTTCCACTGGGACAAATAGAGTTTAAGAATATCGCCTGGTTTTAAGGTTTCCATACGGACGGACTTTAAGCAGAAGTTGTGCCAAATTAAGGCAGTTTCTAAGCGTCTACATTTGAGATGGCAAGCGGTGTATGTCTTGGGGATAGACATCTCCTGCCGCAAAAAGGCTCTGAGACTGAAGATTCTTCTAGTTGTTTCTTTTTAAGGCGCTCAAATCGAATTTACCAGGGGCTCTGTATGCCAACTCGGCACGTTCGATGCTTTATATATAGATATAAGCAAGGAGCTCAATATGAGAAACCTAGATAATAAAATCGAATTTGCAATTGGTGTAACAGCAGTCGTGTTGTTTGCCAGCCTAGGTTACTTCTTGAATGGAGTTAAAAGTAAGTCTCCTGGCGAGATTTTAAATATGGTTTATCAGATGCCCCGTCCTTCAAACTATTCGGCGGCAGGTTTTGATTTAAGCGGTCGTGAAGTTGATCGCGAATACGTGAATCCATTTCTAAAGAAGAAGAACGAAGCGAAGGATAAAAAAGCTGATGGGATCAAGAATGTAAATCAGCCTTTGAATGCCTCTAAAGAGGCTGCTGCTAAAAAAGCACAAGCTGCAAACAAAAAGAACGATAAGAAAAAAGGTGAAGTCTCTGTTAGCGTGGTAGAGAAAGACGAAAATGGCTTGTCGGGTTCTGCAGAGGAGAACTTTCAACCTGCAATCGGTAGCAATGTAAAGATGATGGCTCCTCAGACTGCTAATGCAGAAGAATTAGATAATACAAAAAAGAATTTGGATCGTGATAATCAGATGTCGCCTGATCAGTGGAGATCTTTACTAGCGGCGCAGCCGACAGCTAAGAATTTGAATCTTTTGGTCGCAGCATTTAATCAGAAGCAAATTGATGAAGCTGCTTACTTTACAATTATTGCAGATCTACTTTCGAATTCGAAATCCGAAGTTCAAGTTTTAGGTGTGTATGGAGCCAATGCCGTTCCTTCAGCAAAGTCTTTTGCCTTGCTAGCCCAAGCTGAATCGAGTCTGTCTCCAGAGGCGGCGTCACAAGCTAATAAAGTCATGGCGGGTTATTCGAAAAGCGCTCGTCAAAGCGCCATCATGAAAGTGATGGGAAGCGGTGATTCTGTTGTGGTTACTAAAGCGATTTCAGTTCTGATTGCAGGATATGAAAATGCAAAAACAGAAGTGGGCGGAGACCGTGGCGATCGTGGTGAAGTCAGTGAGCAAGCATTGGCGTCATTTTTAAAGTTCGTCCCGGTTTTGCGAAGTCTGCAGGGGAGCTCTGATTCTAAAGTTTCAAGCGCAGCGAATCAGGCTCTAGGTTTGTTTAACGTAGTTGCCGCGAACTAATAGACAGAAATTCCAAATTATCGTTTAATGAACCCATGAAGAATGCGATTTCATGGGTTTTTACTATTTTAATTTTAGGCTCGTCCTATTCTTATGCCGAAACCATTTTACCAGTCAGCTTAGATAAAAGTGATCGTGTGACGATGTTATCTATTTTAGGTTTCGGAACAACGCCAAAGTTGATCTCAAATCCCTATCCCCTAGGCGGATATAAGGGATGGGAACTTGGGCTGAGCTCCGAGTTTTTATCGATGGAAGAAATAGCGGGTTTGGGAGTTGCTCCATCTGGAAAAGTTCTGACCAAGGGAGACTTTAATTTCTATAATCTGAGTTTTTCGAAGGGTCTCTTTGAAAACGTTGATACGACTTTAAGTTTTTTACCTTCTTTGCAAGGAGAGGGCGTATCCGGAATGGGATTCCAGTTGCGGTGGGCTTTTTACGAGTCTCCTTATATGCCGATGGCTTTAAGTACGAATATATACGGCGGCAGTGTTAATATCCAAAGTCTTCTAGGTTCTGATTCTTTGGGAGCTGATTTACTTTGTACGATGTCTTTAGAAGATATCGCTCTGTATTTTGGATTCGGTTACGCCAAGGTGATTGGTCATTTTACAGGTGGAAGTTCGGGAATTACTGACGACAACGAAAGACATGTTGAGGCAGTTAGCAGCAGCCATTCTTTGTTTGGACTTTCATTTCAGGTTTCCAAAATGCTCTTTGCATTTCAGGTCGATCGTTACCGAGACCCGGTTTACGGCGCAAAAATCGGCTTTAGATTTTAAAAAACTGCCCCCTCAGCCTGCGGCTGGCGGAGGCAGAATTCCAAGATTTTGATTGTGATGAACGGCCATCAATGCAAAATGCAAATCTAAAAATTCAGGCCTTTTTGTCGTATTCCAAGTTCTTCGAATCAAGCGACTGATTTTGTATCTGGCCATGGCTGCTGTATGGTTCAATGAAAATAGTGGATCAAAGCCAATTTTTTTAAGTTCTCCCTGGCCCACGACGGCGGACTTTCTTCCTTTATACTCTTGGTGTTTACAGTCTTTGAAAACCCTCTTTATATCATGCGGGTAAAAGGTACTCATATCCGTCTTAATCAAACTCCCTGGCATCACGAACGGACGAATCCGATTAAAAAGCCGCATCCGAGCTGCGGGCCTCTCGTCCTTTCGTTTTCCGTATTTTTTGACAGAGACTTTTGCGAGAAGTCCTTTGGCCGGCATTCGAGCAATTTCAAAACCAAGAATCCGCCGAGTTCCCTCTTCAACCGCTAAGGCAATCGAAATGGGTTTACACTTTGTATGTTCAAAGGTTTCCATGTCATCAAATTGCATCGCCGTGACGGGGCCTAGCTGCCTATTTTGAGTCTCCAAAAGCTCTTTCGCCCTGGCTCCGGTAAAAATCAGTTTCCTGTGAACGGTCTTGCGATTCACCTTAAGAACCCGCGCAGTTTCCCGCATAGAGACTCCACTTACAAGCTGGCGAGCAACCTGTGAATTGATTTGTCTTTTCTTTTGTCGATAGCATTTCCCCAAAGTAGCTCGAGAGAAGTGCTTGTTGCAAACAAGGCAAAAATAGCGCTGCACTGATTTACGATCAGAACTTCGATAGTATTTTCCATCTTTTTTGATCCGAATTTCTGACGAGTTTCGGTTTTTGAATTTAGTGATTTGGCAATATGGGCAATGTAATTTCATAAAAGGAACTAGGCGCAATTGTTGAGCCTAGTTCTTTGAAATAAACGATAGCTTTAATAGGACCAACCCGGGCCGCAGGCTCAGGGGGCAGTTTTAGATTTATTGATTAGGTTTGTCGTGGATTTGCCATCCACAAACTGCAGTGACATAACTTGGCCGCCATTTTCCATGACAACATCAGCGCCGACGATGGATTCGATTTTCCAGTCGCCACCTTTGACTAAAATATCAGGAAGTACTTGTTTGATTAAATTCAGCGGCGTGTCCTCGGTGAACAGGACCGAGAAGTCCACGCAGCCAAGTGCTGCTAGAATTTCAGCTCTGTCATTTTCGATTTGTACTGGGCGAGTAGGGCCCTTAAGTCTTCGAACCGACGCATCTGAGTTCACTCCTACCACAAGGATATCACCCAGACGACGGGCCTCTTGAAGATAGCGAACATGACCTACGTGAAGTAGGTCAAAACAGCCATTTGTAAAAACGATTTTTTTGCCAGCGGAGCGAAGGGGGGCAAGTTTGTCAGCGATATTTTCAAATTGAGCTACTTGCCCCATCTATTTAAGCCTTTTTGTAAAGAACTGCTCCCGTTACTTTGCCTGCGATATCTTTTTTCAAAATATTGGAGACAAGTGGAAGCACGAAAAATCCAGTCAGAATATTTAGTAAAGTTCGAGCGGCTACGCGATAGCCATAAGCTATTTTGTTTTGTTCTTGGGGTTGTCCAATGCGTTGATCAAAAGCCCACTCACCTGGAGTACTGCCCATGATAAAACGATTGAAGGTCATGTAAACAACCGTCACTAGTGCAAAAATAGATGCCGTAGCTGCGTAGATCCAAGCGCTTGAATTAGGATTCGTTAAGTTACCGATCAAGTCGACTCGCGTGATAACCAAAAGGCTGATCATACACATAAGGCTTCCGGCAATCACAAGCATTGCATCCAAAAAGATAGCTTGGCCGCTAACTGTGGTTGCAACATATTGATCTTGAGCTGGCTTTTTGAGCACTTCTTTCGAGTTCTCGAAATCAAGACGTTTGTTGTTCTGAAGAGTCTTAAGAATTTCATCGACTGCTTTGCTTGTAGAGGTCTCTTCAACGATGGATTTGTTTTCCAACGCAAAATTTTTGCGAGGAAGAGGCGGAGATAAAGGATCCACAGTGTCTGTTTCCAGAAGATCTAAACCACTGTCTTTTAAAATGGGATCTAGGTGAGAATCCATTTTAAATTCAGCTTTCTTTTTGTGAAAGCCAAGTCCGTCCGTGATAGGTTTAAATTCGAATTCATCGAAGGGGTCTGTCATGGCCTCTCCTTTTCTCAGTTCATGAGGTCGAATTCATACTTTAGAGCCGAGACCAGTGCGATGCAAGCCGTTTCCACTCTGAGTACCTGCTTGCCGATCGTAACTGGCTCAAGTCCATGGCGTCGAAATTGTTCAACTTCTTGAAAAGAAAAGCCACCTTCGCTGCCAACAATAATCCAAATATTTGTAATATTGTGGACTGGACTATTGTCGGTACCTGAAACGTGTCCGTTTTTTTCAAAATTGCCCCTTACTTTTTGCAAGTAAGTCTTAACGCCATGGGTTGATTCACCCTCATAAGCAAATAGACCCAGGTTTTGGTCGTTTTGGTTAATTATTGTGAACAATTCTTCGAAAGGGATCGGAGCGTGAATTTTCATCAGATCGCCGCGACCACTTTGTTGAGTTGCAGAGCGTACGATTTTATCCCAACGGTCCGTTTTATTGGTCGAAATTTTATCTTCTTTTCTTAGGAAGCTGAACTCACTGAAAAAAGGAGTGATGGATTTTACCCCCATTTCAACCGCTTTTTCCATAATTGCATCCATGACGGGAAAGCGAGAAATCGAAAGCGCAATATGAATATGTGGAGTCGGCAAAGAAGGGATTTGTCTTTCTTCGTGAATGATCGCAGAAGCGGCCTTTCGGCTTACTGAGGTCACCTCGACAAAGTACGCTTTTGAGTCTTCAGTAAGTACTTCGAACTTGGATCCCACTTGTTGGCGGCAGACGTCAAAGATATGGTGAAGAACATCACCTGTGAAGTGAACTTCATTACCTTGAATATCTTTTTTTTCGATCCAGTAACGACGCATCTTTATACTTCCTCGGTCGCAACAGAAGACTGAACCCAATACCCAACCCATTCGTCTTTTTCAATGCGACGAACCACTTTTAGGTTCTTTGATTTTTCTATGAAGTTTTCGAAGAAGTGATCGTCACGTTCCTCTAGAATTCCTGTCAGTAAAAGATGGCCTCCGGGCCGCAAGACTCTTAAGAGCTCTTGTCGAATATTAATTAAGACTCCATCGATAATGTTGGCCACCACGACGTCGTATTGCCCCTTGGTTTCTTCAATTAAAGAATCTGGAACTTCTATTTCATCTAGCTTATTTAGTTTTACATTTTCTCGGGCAACACGACGGGCTTCAGGATCAATTTCGATGCCCTGAACCAAGCCAAATCCAGACATTCGAGCCAGCATCGCTAAAATTGCGGTTCCAGTTCCGACGTCTAAAAGAGTCCAGTCTTTGACTTCACCTTTGTGAGTTTCAGAAAGCTTATAAATAAAATGCGCCATCATTTGTGTTGTGGCGTGCGTGCCAGTTCCAAAAGCCATGCCTGGGTCGATATAGATCGGACGTTGGCATTCTGTGGGTTGTTTTAGCCAAGACGGAACGATCCAATAGGGGCCAACAAGTTTGGAAGCTTCGAAGCCTTTTTTCCACTCTTCAAGCCAGTCTTTTTGTTCTTCTTCGTGGATAGTTGACGAGATTTCGGGGCTAATCTCGGAGATAGCTTTAAAGAACGACTCCTCGGGCTGAGTTTCGAAAAACACGTCCATTTCGTGGCGAGGTCCATCGATGACTTTCGCGTCGTAGGTAAGATCGGGTTGGCTAAAACGCAAAGCTTCGGTGACTCCCGAAGCTTTGTGTTCAAAACATGTCGTAGTTAATATGTCTTCCAGATGGGCTGGAACGTGACTCAAGCGAACTCTAAAATAGTTATTACTCATAGCGATCTGGTGTTACCAGAATCCGCTGTTTTTTCAAGCATTTCAGATGGAACTTCGGCCTTTTCGGCAGCTTTTACAGGCGTCGCGGGCTTTGTCGTATCCCCCGGGGGTGGCGTAGCGGCTGTGGCCTGAGAAGGTGCTGGCGTCGGAGTCGGAGTGGCTTGTTGCGCAGGCGTTTCTAGTTCTGCGCTTTGAGGGCGTCGGCGTTTTTCGATATAGGCGCCGCCCAGATCAATTTTATCTCCAGTCATAATTCCGGTTTGTTCTAGCATTGGAGCCTCTTCCCTAGAGATAGGCTCCCATTCTCGAGCAACGGCGATTTTATTGTAGACCGCAATAATTTTAAGTTTGCCGACGGGGATTAGTATCTCCCCAAAAGATTGGCTTCCGCTAGCATCGCGGACGGAGACCTTTCGAAGCGCCGTAACGACAAGATTCTTCTTAAGGCCCGAACCTTCCCCAGCATTGATATAATAGTCACGGTAGACCGGTTCGACCTCTGACATCGGGATATTTCTGCGAACATCAATTACGGCAAGGTCCGCGGCCTGACAGAGGACGCTCCACCCCGAGAGAAATAAAAAAAGAAGCTGATTTTTCATAAAACCCTTTCCGTGGTTTCAGGCTTATCAGCTTCGTTATCGGTTGAATTTAAATGTATCTAAATAAGACTTTCGTGAAGAACTAATTGCCTTCGTTAACTAAAGATCCTTGGACAGAGCTATAGACCGTATAGCCATCCGCGGTTGTATGCTTCATCCCAGAAACGTAGGACCCTAAAGAGCTCTGAACGTAATAGATGTTGGCTCCGGAGCCTGCAGTTCCAGTTTGTTGAGAACCTGAAACTAATCCTGTTGTTTTCGCCGCACTGGCAAAAGGATCTATTTTTTCGACGGCTTGATTCAGGGATGTCAGACGAGCGTCCATTGAACAGGCCGAGATGAATGCGGATAGACCGACAATAACGAGCAAAGAATTTTTCACGATCGAATCCTCCTACTTGATAATTTATCGGAATTTTTTGATTAAATCTTGAGGCTTAAAAGAGTGTCTCGCTTTGAGACGAATGGATGTAGGTTTTTACGAATAAAGAGCCGATTAGGATGCCCGCTCCCAGGAACTGGGTCCAGGTAAAGCTTTCGTTCCAGATAATGACACCCATGATGGTTGCGGTCACGGGCTCGATCATAGTTAAAAGTGCAGCTTCCGAGTTCTTCATTTTTTGCAGCCCTGCAAGGACTAGAGTCAACGGTAGAATGGTGCAAACCAATGCGATCCCGACGATTGCGAGGCCGCCAGTCGGTGTTAGTTTTAAAATATTGGGGAAGTGAGGCTGATGCCAAAAGTTCAAAGCTAAAGCCGAAAAAGTGATCACATACAGGCTTGAAGTGATGGGGCGAATAGTTTTTTGAAGTCGTCCGCTTACGACGATATAAATAGCATAGCAAAGAGCCGACCCGAGGCCTGCTAAAATAGCCGCAGCATTGGTGACTGAAATATGCCCCCACAAAAGTAGGGATAATCCCATGGTAGCTATGGCTAGAATGATCCAATCCATTTTTTTGATTTCTTCGTGTTTAAATAGGGCCGAGATCAGTGTCACCCAGATTGGATAAGTATATAGTAGCATTGCAGCCAGCGCGATGCTGACTCCTTCGATGGCAGTAAAATAAAGTGTCGAAAAAACGGCATATCCAAAGATGCCAAGAAGCGCCGAAATTAAAAGCTGAAACCAGCTGATTTTAATCCAAGTTGGATGCACCAGTATGAACCAGGCCCATAACAAAAGACCGGCAAGAGCAAAGCGAAAAGTCAGAAGCTCTCCGATGCTTAGCCCTGCTGAGTAGGCCAATTTTCCGAAGACCCCTAAGAAGCCGAAAGCAATGCTTGCGATTATTAACTGAAGGCGGCCTAGATTACTTGAAGAAATTGGAATTCTAAATTTCATCGTCGACCGTCCTTTGGTTATAACAAAATATTATGGACTATTTTTTTTAATTTTCAATTTGGTTGATGGCTTGGCATTTCTTTTTGCCACTTTTTTAGCGCCAGACTTTGCAGGCTTCTTTGCCATTGTCTTCGGACCCTTCTGACCTTTTTTGATCAGCTTAAGTTCTTCAGGAAGATCTGGCATAAAGATACGCTCGATAGCTGCTTGATTTAAAAACACGAGCTCACCAACAGGAAGTGCACCAAGGCGAAGACGGCCGATGGCCACTCGTTGAAGCTTCATGACGTCTAACCCGATTTTGGCAAACATCTGGCGAACCTGACGGTTTTTTCCTTCTGTAATTACGATTTTGTACCAGTCATATTTATCAGATTTTTTGTCGCCCGTTGGCTTGATCTTTTCGATATGTTTAGCGGAAACACGTCCACCGATGATCGAAACGCCGCGGCGAAGTTTATCAATATGGTGAGGTTCGGGTTTGCCACTAAGCTTTACTAGGTATGATTTTGTGACTTCCTTTTTTGGGTGAGTGACTTGGTTTGCAAACTCGCCATCGTTGGTTAGTAGCAAAAGTCCTTCAGAGTCCCAGTCAAGACGACCGACGGGAAAGACGCGAAATGGGATCTTATCAAGATAGTCAGCTACCGTCGGGCGTCCATGAGGATCGTCCATCGTTGTAAGAACGCCTTTTGGTTTGTGAAACATAGCATAGATCTTTTGTGAAACAACCTTGATAGGTTTGCCTTCAACCATGATTTTATCTTCTTGTGGATCTACTTTAATCCCAAGTTCGTAGACTTTACGGCCATTAACGGTGACAAGACCGTCTTCAATCAGGCGATCTGCGGCTCTGCGGGATGCAATTCCACAGTCGGAAATTAGTTTGTTAAGTCGTACTTTGTTATCGGCGTTATTCTCAGACATTCTTCATTGGCCTCTGTTATAGATTTGGACGATCGAATCATTTCCTCAGCCAGCTTTTCAGCATTAGGTGCCGGTCGAGCGATTTGGCTGGCGTGACGAAGGTCTTTTATCAGAAGAGCCAGAAGTTTGTCACCCAAGAAGACATTTTCCAGGGCGGTTTCAGCTTGGTTGAGGACAATAGAGGACCATTTCAGTGCCTCAGAGTTGCCCTGTTGAACCAGAGCACAAGTTCTTTCAAGCTGAGAAGTCAGATCTTGGTAAAAAGGGTCTGAGCGTCGGTCTAAAAAGAACTGCTCTAGGCGTTTAATCGGGTATAGAAGGCGCGTTTGCTCTTTAAGGGGGTCATTTTTAAGTTCCAAAAGCTTTTGGAATACGTAGCCTCGAATGAGCTGCCCTGTGACTCGATCATTTTGCACCTTAAACTGCGCCGTAATATAGGGGGCGACCTCAATTTTCTGAGTTTTTGAAGGATCGAGCTCTAATTCTGGAGTGTAAAAAAGTCCAAGATCTCGGCGCAGGGGAACCAGTTTACCCTGGCGAACCGTAAACTTTTTATCAAAAGTGCGAACATCCAGGCTTCGGTCTTCTTTTAAGATGATCGCAATGGCCCGTTTGTTTTGGTCAGAAACAATGCGAATCTTGTCTCCGGCAGCATACTGCGTTTTTAGGTACTCTTGAACCAGCTCGACAAGGTCTGAAAACTGTTCGATCTCTATGAGTTGTGAAAACTGTGGAAAATGAATCGGGGATAGATCGAATTTTTGTTGGTAAAAGCCATTAAAGTTTTCCAGTAGGAACTGAACTTCGTGTCCTAAAGGATTCTTATTTGTCGCCCAATGTGGGTAGTCCATGCAATAGGCAAAAAACAAATCAATAAACTCGGGGGTGAGTTCTTGTTCGGGGGCTCCATAGCCACGCAAAAAGTTGAAAAAGCAAAGACGCGTAGGCGTGTTTTGCGGATTAAGATCCGATACAAATTTGATGAGTTGTCCGACTTTAAGCATAATTCTGGTTAAACATTATGAATGTTTGAATTTTGTGTCCAGAGAAATTATCCTAGTTATGGAATTGACATCGTGAATGATCAGCTTGGAGTGGGAAATGCAAAAGGAATTGAATCCAGATTTGTTCGGCGAACGTAAAGTGACTCAAAAAACGACCCAGAATCAACCCGCAGGGGCCTATGCTACTCAGGGGGCGGATTGGCTATCGATGGATCGCCAGATGATGGATCTTCGTACCCAGATTCAACACATCGTTGAACAGGTCAATAAAATGGCGGCGAACGTCAATGAACAGCTTAAAAATACGACAATGCGTATGGAACGCTTCCAGCAGCAAATGACTCGTCTCGAGCAAAACCACAATGGATTGGCTCAAGAGTCTGGTCAAAAAATTGCGCAGCTCAATCTTCGCATGCAAGAAAAGAAGGCCCTTGAATTGAAGGTTCAAGAAATGTTGGATCGTCATAATAACGTGGTCCGCAGTTTTGAAGTGCGTATGACTCATTTGCAAAAATTGCTTTCTGAAAAAGAGGCGCAAGCTGCAGCGGCTCAACAAGCATTGAATGAAACAAAAATGGAAATTGCCCGCTTAAAACGTCTTTAATCTCAATTTAAAACAGATTGGGTAAAATGAGAAAACCTCAATCTGTTTGGTTGAGGCTGGACTGGACTAGACAGTACATTACCGCAGTTTAAATAATTATGTGTGATTTGATGCCTTAATATTGAAGTGTTTGGAATTTTCAATGTTAAGGAGATCCTATGTTAGGTTTTTCACGGCTTTCTTTACGTATGCGGTTGTTGTTGCCAATTGTGGCTTTGGCCGTTCTTATTTTTTCTGCGATGACATTCTTTTCTGCTCTTCGAGCCAAAGAGTTAGTGACCGGCGAAGCGAAGCAGCGTTTGGATCGCGAGGTTAAAAGCGCCGCCGGCGAGGTTCGTCGGGCATTAGAATCCCCACTTTATGTAGCTAACGGTTTGAAAGTGCAGATTGATGAAGAATTGGCTCATGGGGAAACCGATCGGACACGTATCATTCATACAATCCGTGCCCTTATTGAAGCCAATAAGAACCTCATTGGTGTCTGGGTCGGAAGCAAGGTCAATGCCTTTGATGGCAGGGACGCCGAGTTCTTGAAAAAGAATGAATTCCATAATGATTCGGGCCGATTTATTCCTTGGTATGCTCGTGCTGGAAGTGAAATTAAATATGCGCAGCTAACAACGGACGGAGATGGCGCACTTGATGAAGCTGCGTACTACAAGCTTCCAATGGAGCGTGGTAAAGCCACGATTATAGAGCCTTATATCGATAAAGTGGACAATGTTCCAACGATGATGACATCGTTTGTAATTCCTGTTCGCAAAAAAGGCGAAATCATCGGGGTCGTTGGGGTCGATGTCGCATTAAGTGCAATGCAAAAGATCGTGAGTGATTTAAAACCTTATCCAGGAAGTACGGCGTACTTGTTGTCTTCCGATGGAAAGTTTGTTTCTCACCCACAGACTGATCTTTTAACGAAGGAAGCTAGCTTCTCGCTCTTTAATTCGGAAATCCTTGAATCGGTAAAGAAAGGGGAATCCTTCGAAAATCTTGGTAAAGACCCTGACGGGACCGAGTATTTTGTGAACACGGTTCCGATTGTCGTTGGCGACACTGGGCAGGTATGGTCCTTGGTCTTAAAGACACCGGCGAGAGAAGTTTTGTCAGCCGTAACCCAGCTACTTATGATCATGGTAGTTTCTTCAGTGGTAGGGCTTTTGGCAATGGTGGTGACGGTCTTCTTGATTGGTCAGTCTATTAGTAAAATCCTTACTCAGATTTCTCACGAATTGGGTGGCTCTTCGGATACAGTGACCCAGGCTATCGAGCAGCTTTCAATTGCGGGTTTATCGTTGTCTCAGTCTTCTAGTTCTTCCGCTGCTTCGCTAGAAGAGACCGTGGCCTCTTTAGAAGAGCTGACTTCTATGGTTAAAATGAACTCGGATAATGCGAAGCAAGCGGCCGCTTTATCAGCAACATCGACAGAGTCTGCCGTTCACGGTGAAAAAGAAATGCAAGAGCTAGTTTCGGCAATGCACGAGATCTCGCAATCATCCAAAAAAATTGAAGAGATCATTAATGTTATTGACGATATTGCCTTTCAAACCAATCTGTTGGCTTTAAATGCTTCCGTAGAGGCGGCCCGAGCTGGAGAGCACGGTAAAGGTTTTGCTGTTGTTGCGGATGCAGTTCGAACTTTGGCGCAAAGGTCAGCATCGGCAGCCAAAGATATCACCTCACTGATTCGCGAGTCCGTAGAGCGAATTGAAAAAGGAACTCAGCGCGCAGATAAATCAGGCGAGGTGCTAAAAACCATAGTCAATTCCGTTAAAAAAGTTGCAGATTTAAATAATGAAATCGCTGCAGCTAGCGAAGAACAGTCCCATGGAATTGGGCAGATTTCGAAAGCGATGAATCAACTTGATCAATCTGTGCAGTCGAATGCGGCCTCATCTGAAGAGATCGCTTCGACCGCCGAAGAGATCCGTTCGCAGGCGCGAGTCATGAACCATGCAACTAACGAATTAAGAGTGGTCGTAAACGGCGGCGAGATGTCTGGACAATTAGAGGCAGGGCATGAGCCTCAATCATCAGTCGATGAACTGTCAGAAGCGAATAGTAAACAGAATGTCTAAGTATTAGTTGCAGTTTTAAATAAAAGAAGGCTTTTAGCGAAGGCCTTCTTTTATTTTATTGCCTCTTGAAGTCTCAAAGAGAAATCTCTTGGCTCTTCAAATTGAGTCAGCGTCAGGCGAGACTGCCAGATTCCAGACTTATCAAAGAACAGAATCGTTGGTAGGCCTTGAATTCCGTATTTCTTTTTTAATGCCTGAAGTTCGGGGCTGTCTTTTGTGGCGTCGAATTTTAAAAAAGTAAAATTACTTGCCAGTGATTCAATCACAGGATCTGTGAAGGTTTTCTCTTCCATTTCATGGCAGGCGGCACACCACTCGGCCCAAAAATCTATGACTATGGGTTTTCCAATCTCTACGGCTTTTTGAAATTCAACTTCGCTGTAGGCTTTCCATTCGATTTTTGATTTCTGATTGATCGATGCACTTCCAACTAATTGACTGTAGATATAGGGCCGAAGATTTAGGACGCCTATAGTTAAATATGCAAAGCCAACAAAAAGTATCGCTTGCATCATGCCTTTGCGAATATGGTGAAGAGTGTTTTTTGAAGACATGAATGCGCCAAATGCGCTTGCGACTATTACTAAACCTAACCCCAGTGCTATGTCATGCCAGCGGCTTGGAATAAGAAGTCCAAGGTAGTAGTAAAAAGCTCCTAGCATCAGTGATCCTAAGCTGAACTTAAATAGATCCATCCAAGGACCGGAGCGAGGAAGCTTCTTGGCAAGCTCGCTGTAAACTCCCAGCACCAAAAAAATCAGTCCTAATCCTAAAGCGTAAGTGAACAAAAGAATAAATCCTAAAAAGGCATTCTTTGTGACCGACACATAGGTCAAAATTGCAACTAACACTGGGCCAACGCAAGGACTGGCAACAATGCCGGCAAATAATCCTGTAAGATAAGCGCCAATGGGATTTGCTTTAGTTTTCTTTGATCCAATTTTATTTCGAATAAAAGCAGGCATCTGAATTTCAAAAAGACCATACATTGAAAGAGCCATAGCGAAAAGCAGTAAGCAGATACCAGCAAGGACGAAAGGATTTCCTAAACTTGCGCCGAAGACACCTCCACCCAAAGCAGCCAACACACCGAACAGCGAATAGGTTGTGGCAATGCCAAGAACATAAGTCAGGCTATAGAAGAAATTTTGAAGGCGGGTTCTTTTTTCAGCATGATGACCCAGAACCGCCAAGGTTATTGGGATCATTGGGAAGATACATGGAGTAAAACTAGTAAGCACACCAGCTAGAAATACAAACAGTAAACTTGGCAGGATTCCAAGGCTTAACCAATCTTGAAAGCTTTCAGAGCTTAAAAAGCTAGGTTTGTTTGCTAAGGGTTTTTGTGGGTCCGACTCTTTTAGGACATTTAAAGAGGCCGTATTTTCAACTCCGATAAGTTGAATTGGAATTTCAAAAGTTTTAGTGGTTGGAAATAGGCAAAATTGATCCGAGCAAGCTTGGTAAGTTAGCTCGGCTTTGAAGCGGGTGTAGTTTTTGTTAAATCGGTGAGGGGCCTCGATAAGAACTTTGGCCGTCGCCGAGCCAATGATTCCCTTTTTTCGTTTCTTTAAAAATTTATCATCCCATTCGCTGATTGGCGAAATCTTTAGATCCCCAGACTTAAATCCATCTGGTTCAAAAATAACTAATTTGAACTGATCCTCGTAGGCGCGATACCCCGGCGGAAGTCGAAGGTCTAGTTTCAATTCGCCGGATTGCCCAACATTCCAGACATTTGTACTGAAGCTGGCAGTGATCGTTAGGGGGTTGTTTTCGTCAAACTGCTCGGTTTGGACCTGAGACCATGCCAAGCTACAAAATACCGAGAGTCCAACAATAGCACCTATGAGTTTTGAACCGAAAAAAGTGGATGTCATAATAGGTCTATTCTACCCCGACGACAGACTAGATTCAATGGCAACCACTTAATAGTTCAGTGTTTCAAGCCGATATAAAAACTGAAGAGGTACTACACATGGGATTTGTAGGTATTATAGTCGTATTTGTCATGGTTTTTGGCGCCTTCATTATTGCTGGTGGTCATATCATGGTCATTGTGAAGGCAGCTCCAATTGAGTTGATGATCATCATGGGAGCCGCGTTTGGAGCCTTCATCATTGGTAACCCAATGAAGACGATAAAAATGAGCTTCAAACTTGGAATTCATGCTCTGACAGCCAAGGGGCCTTCAAAGCAAGATTACACAGAACTTCTGCAGCTGCTGTTTCAGCTCTTTCAGGTCTTCAGAAAAGAAGGACCTCAAGGAATTGAAAAACATATTGAAAAGCCTGAAGCCTCTGACATCTTCAAAGCTTATCCCAGCTTTATGAAGAATCACCACGCGGTTCACTTTCTTTGCGACACGATGAAGATCACCTTATCAGCAGAACTTTCTCCGTATGACGTAGATGATCTGCTAGGTAACGATATTAAAGCAATTCATGCTGAAGAGCATGCGGCTCAGCACGCCATTCAGAATATGGGTGAAGGGGTTCCGGGACTTGGTATCGTTGCCGCGGTTTTGGGTATCGTAAAAACGATGGGTCACTTGACCGAAGGGGTTGAGGTCATCGGTAAACTAATCGGTGCCGCTCTGGTTGGTACGATGTTAGGGGTTTTCCTTGCTTATGGATTGATTGGTCCTACGGCAGGAAAAGTGGCTTCGGATTTAGATGCTGAAGGCCGTTATTTAGAGTGCATTCGTCAGGCGATGATTGCCCTTCAACGTGGAGCCCCGCCACTGGTTTGTGTCGAGTACGCGCGTCGTTCGATCACTCCAGAGGAAAGACCTACGTTTGAAGAAATGGATAAAGCGACTAAAGAGGCTAAGAAAGCCGCCTAGTAAAATAGGATCAGGCTCTGTAGGGAAAAACTTTGCAGAGCCGAACACGGAGTGGAGTTATGGCAGAAAAGAAACCGATGATAGTTATCAAAAAGATCAATGTGGTCGGTGGAGGGCACCATGGTGGTGCTTGGAAAGTGGCGTTTGCTGACTTTATGACTGCGATGATGGCCTTCTTCCTGGTTATGTGGCTATTGGGTCAATCGGATTCAACAAAGAAAGCCGTATCGGACTATTTCTCGACTCCTTCTGTGATTGAATATAACTTTCAGAACTACGGCGCAGAAATCACTCTTGAAAAACTCTTTCTTGATTTGGTTAACGAGCCATTAAAAGCATTTCAAAGTTTCATGGAGCCTGCAGATAAAACTCCTAATTTGCTAGATATGGGAAGTGCAAAAGTTGTTGCGTCTTATATGGCCGAACAATTAGGAGAAATCGCCAAAAATACGATCGTTCATGAAGACGGATTTCAGTTTGATCTTCCTGATGTCGAGCTTTTCGAGCGTGGCACCTCAGTGCCTACTGCAAAGTTTGTGGTGATTATGGGTAAGGTTCGAAGTGTCGTCAGCGGTCTTAAAGATGCGACAATCGAAATTGATTCAAGAATGTTCGTTCAGGCCGTGCCGGATCAGAATCCAGAGACCGCATTAAGGGTCGCCTCAGAGCGATTGGATATTGTTCGCAATAAAGTTTTGGCCTCTCTAGAAAATAACAGCGTGTCTGTAAAAGGCACAACGAATGTCAAAGAGAAAAAAGGCGAAGTGGATCCCGCTAAACTTGTTGGGATGATTTCAATTCGAGTAAAGATGAATCCATTGGATTCAGATGGTAAGCCCAGAAGAAAGCTTGAAACAATGTTGGGGCCATCGAAAGTTGACATGAAAGCCTATAATGATCTTGTAAAAGATGTGAATCGTCGCCAGCAAGAGCGCGCTAAAGAGAAGCAAGAGTTTTTAGAAAGTATTGGCGCAAAGCCGAAGAAGCAAGAGGCGGAACCTCCTGTTAAAGAAGGTTATGACCCGAACTTAGCGAATCCAGCAGATGAGGCCTTGTAAGGGCCTCTTTCTTTTAAAAGTGAATGATTAGAATTCAGCCTTGGCTGCTAGAATAAGAAAGTAGCCACTGCGCTCGCCAACCTTAGTTGATGTTCCAGTGACTCCAGCAGACCAAGTGATTTGAGGCCCTTTATTTTTTAATGCCACCGCCATATCAAAGTAATCCCCAACAGCTGTGGATTTAGTTTGAGTATATCCTACGGTCGTATCAAGCTTCCAATCCCCGAAAGCATTGAAGTCCGTTCCGAAGCCATACCAGGTGCCTCCGCTGGCGGTGCCTTCCCAGTTGCTGAATTTTTCGTAAGAGGTTCGGAAACCAAATGTATCTAACGTGAAGCCGAAAATATCCCCGTTCCGGGCGGAAGACTTGAAATATTTATCCATCGTATATTTAAGGGTCAGGTTGGCATTCGGAGAGAAAGTGATTTTAATATCAGATAAAACTTTAAGGTTGAAGTGTGCATCTTCGTTAAGATAGCTCACATTGGACCCCGAAGTGCCGATTCTAAACTGCGACCCAAAATTAAACCAAAACGAAGCTAAGAGTGCTGGATCCTTCTTTGTGTGCGTGAGCCCGCGCTGGATGTAGTTAGTCATCAAAGTGGCATCGCCAGACATTCTGAATGTTGGAGCCGTGCCTGCACCAGTTTGCGCTTGGCTTGTGACCGATAAAAGAATAAAAGCCAGTCCGAGGGCTTTGCTAAGTAATTTTCGCATGGACCTTCCCATGTTGGATAACTATAATAGTTTGACTGAAGCAAAGAGCAAACTCAATGACAAATATCGATCTGAATAAACCGATTTCTGAATACACTTTTTTAGCCTTTGATCTGGAGACCTCCGGAGCCTATCCTGTGGGATCTGATATTGTCGAGTTCGGAGCGGTAAAGTGGCGAGGGGGCCAAGAGGTTGGACGCTTGCAGTTTTTGTTTAAACCTCGAGAGCCGATGAGTGACTTCAATATGAGTATTCACGGTATTACCAACGAGATGGTGGCAGAAAGTCCATTAATTGGTGCCCATATAAAAGAGATTCACGAGTTTTTTAAAGATGCTGTCGCTGTTGCCCATCATGCTCCTTTTGATATGGGTTTTATGGCGGTCGAGTTTGAACGAGCCCATTTGCCATTACCTACAGAGCCCGTATTGTGCACGTCACTACTAGCCCAGCGCTGGATTACTGGAACGGAAAATGTACGACTTCAGACTTTGGTCAAGCACTTCAAGTTAGATGGTGGAGCGGCTCATAGAGCCTTTGACGATGCGAAGTCTTGTCTTTTTGTACTATTCGAGATCATGAAGAAAATGGGACCAGAGTATACTCTGCAAAAAGCTCTTGAAAGTATGGGCAAGCCTTTGCATTGGCAGCTTTATTCAGTATTTGGTCATCCGGATCGACGTTTCAAAAATCTTTGCGAGGCTATCTACACCCGCAGAAATGTCGAGATGGTTTATCAAAAAGGCGGTGGTGGGCGAACTGAGATTCGTCTAGTGCGGCCCATCGGTGTGGTTAGAAATCCCGATGGCGATTATCTTTTAGCGCATTGTTTGAAGGATCAGGCTGATAAAAGATTTTATATTTCAAAAATTTCAGATGTTGTCGTGGCTTTAAGTTAGTTTCCGTCTTCATCCTTATATTCTACAACCTGAACAGTTCGTTGAGCTTTAATCTCGGCAAGACGTTTTTGGACTTCTTCAGCAAGCTCTTCTAAATGTTTAAATTCGTCTCCGGCGCGAAGCTTCAGCCCTTTTGCATTGCCTTGCAGGGCTTCGTCCAGAAATCTTTCAAATGCATAAAGTGGACCGGCAATGCGGTGGGAAATTAAGCGTCCGACAGCAAATAGAATCGCGCAGAAAGCAAGGCAGATAATCACGAAGGTGATTATATACGGGCCTAAAAACTTATTGAGCATCTGTGGATTGTTTCCAATAAGTTCTGCAATTGTGACTCTCATATAGGTGTAGGAAAATACCAAACTGATTGTTGTAAGGGATAGGCCCACTCCCATTAAAAACAAGCTATATTTAATTTGAAAACGATAATTGACCCAATATTGCTTGCGAACATTGTTTTCTGGCCATAGCAATTCCCCTTCGCGAATCACAGCCCATACGATCATAAGATAGCCCACCCACTGAAGGGCATCTGCAATATTGAAGGCAGGGGAAGACAGCTGGGGAGTTCCCACGACTATAAAGTCGACAACATATCCGTGGATGATTCTGTCAGTGACGTTTCCAATAATTCCACCAATCAGGGTGCTTAGGCCCGCACGTAGAGTCAGTGATTTAATTGGCAAAAGATATTGTATAATAGCGTAGGTGCATAATAGAAAAGCGCCGCCGGTGGATAAAGAAACAACCCGAAGTACTGCCGGTAAGTCCGAGAACAAGCCCAACATCGCTCCGTGGTTATGATGAAGCATAAAGTGTAGGTATCCAAACGAGCGCACTCCAGTTAATGTCATCGCCCACTCTTTGGTGATAAAATCAGATAGCCAAACAAAAATCAAAGGAAGGACAACTAAAAACCATTCGCGCTTTTTCATATTCCTAATGCTAACTTTCATGTCGGGTGCTGGGCAACTTGCACTTGCTTGCCATGCCTTTAGTCGATAGCATTTCATGGAATATCAAGGATGTATTATGAATAAGTTTATCGTTTTGACGTCGATTATTTTATCAGTTCAGTTCTCTGTGGCTTTGTCGGCTTCCAGTGGGTTCAATCAAAAATCCTTTGAAGAAGTGGCGGCTAAGTACAAGATTAAACTTTCAGATTTAGGGGTTAAAGCGACCATCGGTGAAGGGGAAGATCAAAAGACTTTAGTCGAGGTAAGTCCGAGTCAAAAAATGATTCCCGCCTCCATTACAAAGGTTGTGACGGCTTCAAGCTTTTTGGAAAATGTACCTCCAGGAACAAAGATAAAAACGAAATTGTTTGGTGACGGCAACATAAAGGGTAGCACTCTAAAAGGAAATCTCTACTTAAAAGGCGGAGGTGATCCCTCTTTCGTATCTGAAAATATGTGGTTTTTGGTTAACGCCTTTTTGCGCTCTGGTGTTCGCGTGATCGAGGGGGATCTTGTTGTTGATGATTCATTATTTGATAATCGCAGATACGACGAAAGTCGCCAAAAAGAGCGTGTAGATCGTGCTTACGATGCGCCTGTTGGTGCGATGTCATTTAATTGGAACTCTGTAAATATTTTTGTTCGCCCGGGGGATTCCGTTGGAGCTAAGGCGGAGGTATTTATAGATCCTGAAAACGATTATATTCAGTTAACCAATAAAGCGACGACTTCAGCTGGAGCCGGTAATAATTTGATAGCGGATCGCAAAGATTTGAAAGAGGGCGATTTAATTTCTGTGGGCGGAAAATTAGGGGTTAATAGTCCCGAAATTGCAGTTTTTAAGAATATTACAAGTCCCGATTTATGGGCTGGCTCAAATTTAAAATCTTTTTTAAAGCAACGAGGAGTCGAAATTAAAGGCAAGATTCGCAGTGGCAAGACGCCAGATAAAGCAGTTCAGTTGGCTGAATCAGAAAGCAAATCCATTGAGCAAATGGTGGCTGATATGAATAAGTTTTCAAACAACTACGTAGCCGAAATGCTGACCAAGCTAATGGCTTCATTTGCGGGAAAGAATCCCGCAACGCTGGCTGACGGTATGACTTTAATTAACCAGCATATGAGGGACCTAAAAGTCCCTTCAACTGAATATGAATTATACAACCCATCAGGCTTAACTCGTGACAATAAGATGTCAGCAAATGCCGTGTGGATGGTTCTTAAGCATCTTCGGAACGATTTTCGAGTGCAGCCCGAGTTTTTAACAAGCTTGCCAATAGCGGGCGTCGATGGAACTTTGAAGCGACGAATGAAGAATGGAGTCGCCGAACGCTGGGTTCGAGCTAAAACAGGTTTCTTGACGGGGGTTGTGACCTTGGCCGGTTATGCTGGACGTGCAGATGGTCAGGTTGTGACATTTACGTTCATCTATAATGGCTCGGTGGATGACTCTAAGGTCCGTGCTTTTTATGACGAGGTACTTGAAAAAGTTGTTAATTAAAAAAGATTTCTTTTTTTGCGAAGGTCGGTGAATTCGGCCAGATCTTTGGATTTTAAAAATGGATTCCACTCTTTTTCTATACCTAGTAAGAGTGGAATTTTTTTTGCATTTTCGTATTCGTTTAAATTTTTCTCTGGATGGAGCGATTGAAAGAAAAGTGAATTTGCAAAAGTGTAGTCGTGCGAGCAAAAAATCGAGGTGTGATCTGGAAGTTTTGAAATTCTTTGAAGACTAGAAAAAGATTCCTCGTAGGTGCCCTTGAAAATTCTTCCACACCCCAAGTGAAAAAGGGCGTCTCCTGAAAAGAGCCATTCCTGCTTGCGGAAGTAAAATCCAATTTGTTCGGACGTATGACCTTGAAGGTTCAAGACTTCCACTTCACTTGAAAGAAGAGAGAAAGGGTCGTTCGGACTAACTATTTGTGAGTAGAATTTTTTAACATTCTGCGGTCCTCCAATAACTTGGATTCCAGGATGATTTTTTAGTAAGCGCTCTACCCCACCTATATGGTCGTCATGTTCATGAGTGACTAGAATCCCTTCTAGTTTTAGTGATCTTTCACGCAGAAAGTATTCAACAGTGGTGGCTTCGCCGGGATCAACAACCCAGCACGAAGAATCGTTGTGAATAAAAAAGAGGAAGTTGTCCTCGAATATCGGCTTTATGGTAACTTTGATGCCCAGCTTTTCTGACATATCTACATATTATTCTATTTAATAAAAATAAAAAAGCCCTGTAGAAACAGGGCTAAAAGTGTCGTAGGTGTGTGCATTTTTTAAGGAGTTACATCGAGATACTTTAAAAACAGTGTCTCAATTTCATTAAGTAGCGCCTCATCCTTGTCAAACTCGGGGTGATTGATTGCAAAACTGTTCATCATACCGATAAATGTATTGATGAAGACGAACGAGATCTTTTCAGCATTTCTGCCGGGAAGGGCTGGAAGAGCTGATTTAGCCATATCTTCAAAATACTGAGTTTGCTCGCGAAGGTAATTCGAATCTGCAAGGTAATATTGAACTGTTAATAGTTTCGAGCGCAATTCTGCATTTGCTTTTAGTACATCGAAGCCAAGGCGGATCATCGCGCGAACTCGTTGATCAGGACTTAGCCCCAAGATTGAAGGCATTCTGTCAGCAGCAAGTTGGCGGTCTTGTTCGTGCATCTGCTTAATAACAGCCAACACAACAGATTCTTTGTTTCCAAAGAATTGGTACAAAGACCCAATGCTGACTCCTGCCTCTTTAGCAATTTTGTCAGTCGTGATGTTGTAGAAACCTTCTGTTAGTAGAAGACGAGAACAAGCGTCGAGGATCGTCGTTACTGTTTGACGAGATCTTTCCTGAGTTGGCGTCTTAAGGACAATTTTGGTTTTTTTGGTCTTTTGGTTCTGTTGTAACATTTTATGCAAATCTCCCTCGCAAAATGTAAGAAACTTGAGGAAGTTATGCAAGTCTGTAATGAACTAGACTAGGCGAAAGAGTGATTTTTTGATCCGATTCGGTTAAGGAACAGTTAAGAACAACGAGGAACTTAGTTTACCTCGGATTGGCAAAACTCTTTAAGGATCTCTGCGGTATCTGCCGGATATAGTTTTTTGGCAAGACTTAGACATTCACTCTTAATTGGAGAGGCCTTTATCTCTTCAAGGCAGTAGTACCAAGCCCGAGCTTGCAGGGATGGATTGCCTATTTTATCTGCAATTTTTTCGCAGAGCTTAGTTGTAATACTTTTGTTAAAGTCTTGAAGGCAGCTCCATCTAAAATTGTCTGCAGTGTCTTGAGCTTGAAAAAGATTACTTAAAGCAAAGCAGGATTCTGCATTCTTCACTGGATGCTTGCTTGCACATTTTAAGCGCGCCTCATCGATTTCCGAAATGTATTTAAATTTTTTGCTGGCGTTGATGCATTGTTGAAGTTCCGATGGGGCGGCCCAGGCCATCTGGGTGAATGCCATAGCTAACAGAAGTACTGAAGTGCGTAGAACTGAAAAATTAAAAAGGCTCTTCATGTTGATCGCTCCATGTGATCCCAATAAACGGGGATCTAAGGTCAATCACTATGCGAAACCAAGGCCAGCTTCGTCTACCAATATCATGGATTTTAGGTGTCTTAATTTTGGACGGTGACTTATTTGGTTAGACTTGTCTCATTTTGACACAAAAAACCCCTCGGTCAGAGGGGTTCTTTTGAATAGGATTTAAGGTCTCCAGATGGGGCCAGATTTATCCAGTACGCGGTAAGGGTTGTCGGCGTACTCAGTAAGATAAAGCACCGGTTCTAAGTTCTTATCAGTCACAGGTTGGATCACTGTCGAGCCTGGATAGAAGCCACCACTCCATTGATTTTTGGGGTCTAATTCAAAAGTGAAAGAGATGATTTTGTGTTCACCATAGGTCCAATCAGTTGTATCTCCGGATGCAATGTAAAGCTCTGAAGACTGTTGAGGGGTGTATCCATTCCATTGGGACATTGTGCGAGCCATTGTTTCGTGGACTTGTTTGTCTGTCGTGTTCTGGATGCCTTCGTATTTGTGTCCCCAAGGATACAGAATCAGCTCGGAAAACGTATGGAAGCTAAGGTTGATGGTAATGTTCGTGTTGGCTTCGATGTATTTTTTAATCGCTTGAGTTTCTGGCTCAGAAAATGGAGCTTTACCCATGTAAGTGTCCGAGTCAGGGCTTTTGCTTGAGCCTCCGGTGCCCCACATGTATCCATAGTTTCTGTTAAGGTCGACGCCGAACGAATTTCCACCATTGCGAGCGCGATTCTTTCTCCACATTTTGTATTTACCACCCTCAACATCGTACTCCATGCCATCAGGGTTGACGGTTGGAATAAAATGAATATCGCGCGAGTTGATAAGTCTAACAATACGTGGATTTCCATTTTTATATTCAGTTATAAAGTACTCAATGTAATTAAGAGGCAGCTCTACAGAGAGGTGTTCGCGAGCATGGTGTCCACCCATGATCGAAATGGCAGGATAGAGACTGGCATTTTTAATATCACCCATGATGCGGAAAAGGAAGATATCGCGACCTTCTGTCGATTTGCCAATCGAAGTGAGGCTAGTAAAACTTGGATTTTCAGATGCCAGTTTTTGAAGTTTTTGGGTCATCTCTGCATAGTTGTGATAAATTGCATCTTTCGCGGGAAAGTCCATTTGCTCGGTCAAAGGAAAGCTGACTTCAACCCAACCCAGTTTTTGCATCGCTTGTAGTTCGTCGATATTTCCGGTCGCAGTTACAAAATCCTCTCGCGTTGCTTCGATACTTAGACCTTTTGCTGCAACGACTGACCTTTCAAATTTATCTTTGGCGCGAATTTTCATCCAGTAGATCTGTGAGTCTTTTGTTGGAATGGCGTTGGATATGAATGGAATTAAAAGCAAAGCAGCAAGTTGCATCATGCACTTCGATGCACAACGGATAGTGCGGTTCATGGACCCCTCCTTGGGTTGATGCTTAAAACGATAGCACAACCAAGGTCCATCAAACAATCACAGGAGCTTATTTAGGTAGGAAGCAGACACCCATTCCCAGGCCTTTAGTCCAGATGACTCGGGCTTCGACCTTACGCTCTTTAGATAAAGTGTTCAGTTTCACGGTGACATTAACGAGTTCGCCACGTTTTGGAATAAAGTCGGCATTCGAAATTTCAAAAAATGCCCCCGTCAAAGAAAGGTTTTTCATTTGCGCAGTCATGACAGTGGGGTAGCCGTAGATTTCGATTTTGGCGTACTCTTCTGTTGCATATCTTTTGGCATTCATCGGGCCTCCCACCTTCTATTTTACGGAATAAATAGGGAAAGCCTTAGGGGGATTGTCCAAAGTCTCAATTCAAATCATCTAGCAGTTTGTAATTTTATGTAGCTTGTCGAATTCTTTTATAGAGATTAAATGCAAAGGGAAAAGGTTCGGTTCTTGGCGAACTTTCAGACAGAGCAAACTCTTGAAGATTGATTTCTGGGAAGTAGGTATCTCCTTCAATAGAGTGACCAATTTCTGTAAGGTAAATTTTGTCAGTGTAGGGCATTGCCTGCTTATAGATCTCGCCTCCGCCAATGACGAAGACTTCTTCTGGCCAAGACGGAATATGTTCTTGGGCTTTTTTTAAAGCTGATGTGAGGTCGGCAGCTGCAATCACCATTTCCGATTCGGCAATGGCCTGTGGGTTTCTAGAGATCACAATGTGCAAACGCTTTGGCAAGATGCGACCTTGAAATGAATCGAAGGTCTTTCTACCCATAATGATGATGTGTCCTTTGGTGGTGTCTTTAAAGAACTTCATGTCCTCGGGAAGATTCCACGGAAGATCGCCATTGATGCCAATGACTCTGTTCTTCGAGCATGCGGCAATCTGACTTACTATCATATCTATACCGCCACCGGAGCTTTGATTGCTGGATGAGGATCGTAGCCAACGATTTCAATATCTTCGTATTTAAAATCAAAAATATTTTTTACAGCTGGGTTGAGCTTCAGTTGAGGCAATGGGCGGAAGTCTCTTTGAAGTTGGGTTTGCACTTGTTCCATATGATTAAGATAGATATGTGCATCGCCAAGTGTGTGAACAAAGTCCCCTACTTCGAGGTTGCATACTTGAGCAATCATATGAACAAGCAATGCATAAGAGGCAATGTTAAACGGAACACCTAAGAAAATATCGGCGCTTCGTTGATAAAGCTGGCAAGATAGTTTTCCGTCAGCGACATAAAACTGGAAAAAGGCATGGCAAGGAGGCAAAGCCATTCGATCGACGTCGCCCGGGTTAAATGCGATGACCAGATGTCTTCTGGAGTCCGGATTTTTTTTGATTTGCTCGATGACATTAGTAATTTGATCAATCTTCCGACCATCTGCTGTTTCCCAAGCCCGCCATTGTTTTCCGTAGACAGGGCCAAGATTGCCATTCTCGTCAGCCCATTCATCCCAAATGGTGACCTTGTTATCCTGAAGGTACTTAATGTTCGTATCACCCATCAAAAACCAAAGAAGCTCGTGAAAAATAGAACGCGTATGGAGTTTTTTTGTCGTCAACAGAGGAAAGCCTTCTTGAAGATTGAAGCGCATTTGATATCCGAAAACACTGACTGTGCCGGTACCTGTGCGATCCATCTTTTTTGTCCCATTTTTTAGAACGTGTTGAAGCAAATCGTGATACTGCTGCATGTTCTCTCCTTAAATTTTTGATTCGAATCGGACCATGGATAAGTTAAGCAAGATCGTGGGGTGCTGTCATCAATTCCTAAAGACTGTTGTTGAAATGTCGCCAAATATGCTGAGCGCAGGGTCCCAATTCGCTTTTTTTGGGGTGCGCCATGCTTAAAGAAATCTTGATTTCTTCAGAATGCGTGAAAACTAAGCTTTTATTTTTGAGTTCATTTCGGATCATGAATTCGGGCATAAATCCCCAGCCAAGCCCTGCTAATAGGAATTGCTTCTTGCTTTCAAGGTCGTCGACGACCATTTGATTTGAACTAAATATTGCGGCACTCCTAGAGCGGTCTTTTCCTGTCGAGGCTAAAACAATTTGCGGCAGGGGATAGATCAACTCGGCTTTAATCTTTTTGCCCTTTAGTTGCTGCTTCAGAAAGTTTGGTGTGCAAACGGGCCTTAAGGTTACACGAGTGATTTCTTTGGTGCGCAGAAGTTGGGTTTCGTTGAGCAGCTCCCCGAAAGCCAGATCGGCCTGGCCATCAAGGAGCTGCTCATCCGCGCTTAGAACGTCATGAAGAATTCTAATTTCCGTCAGTGGATATTTCTGTTGGAAACTCTTCAAACATTCTGTCAGAAGGGGGAGGGGGAAGAGGGCACTTACCGCTAGGCGGATTTGGGGTTCATGACCTCTCTGTAAAAAATCTGCTGTTGTTTTTAAGTCATCTAGTTGAGCCATAAGCTCATCGGCTTTTTTCAAGAAGGCACGGCCCTGAGGGGTTAATTCGGGGCGATATTTATCTCGGGTAAACAGTGAAAAGCCAATTTCGCTTTCTAGGGAACGTATCGCATAACTGACCGCACTTTGCGCTTTATTCATGGACTGAGAAGCGGCTCGAAAGCTGCCAGTCTGCTGAATTTGTTTAAGTGTCAAAAGCTGCTCGATCGTCATAAAAATATAATGATCTAAAAGTTAGATTAAATCTATCAAAAAATTATAATTTTTTTAGATCATCTTATTTTGTATTATCTTCTCAAGAGGTAAATATGAAATACATAAGAAGATCTGAAGAACGTGGTTATGTTGAAGCCGGATGGCTTAAAAGTTTTCATACATTTTCGTTTGGCGAGTACTATGATCCTCGTTTCATGGGTTATAAGGATCTTCGAGTTATCAATCATGACTTTATAGAAAAGAACTCTGGTTTTCCTTTGCATGGCCATAAGGATATGGAAATTATCACTTATGTCTTAAACGGTGCCGTTGAACATCAGGATAGTCTGGGTAATAAGGCTCAGACAGTTGCCGGAGATGTTCAGGTTATGCATGCGGGACGAGGTATTCGCCATTCTGAATATAATCCCTCGAAGTTGGATGAGCTCGAATTGCTGCAGATTTGGATTATGCCCAAAGAAGGTGGTTTGGAGCCGGGTTATGTTCAGCAGGCATTTCCGCGGGAATCTAAAATCAATCAACTTAAGCTGATCGCGACCCCGAACCCCGAGGAAGATGGGGCGGCTTTGCAAATTCACGCAAATGCTAAACTTTATGCCGCTGTCCTTGAAGAGCAAAAGCAAATTGAGGTGCCGATTGCGGAAGGGCATGGCGTTTGGCTGCAAGTCGCGCGAGGCGAAATCAAGGCGCAGGGCGAGACCTTAAAAAAAGGTGACGCTATCGTCGTTGAAAAAGAAGAGCGTCTAAAAATAACGGGACTGGCGGCAGATTCCGAGATACTGATTTTTGATCTTTGGGGATAAGCTGCTTTGGTTTTTATTTCAGGTGGAAGGTGGAAAAATTATAGAGGCGTGAGCCCTCAAAGCGAACCTATCGTCGTTTAGGGTGTGAATATCAATATGCATAGAGCGTATTATGAATATTCATCGATTATGGTAAATAAGCGCACATCCAAAAATAAACAAAAGGAGACTAAAATGTTTAAAAAGGTTGTCGCTATTTTATTGTTCATTTCTTCAGCTAATGCAGCTTTACCAAGTAAAGAGGTAAGCAGTTTAAAATCGTATCAGTTGATTCAATTGGCGAAGGGTTACGAAGCTGCCCAAATCAAGGCGACCGATGTCTATGCGAGCGCTTACGACATTCGCAACTTGAAGAATATCAAAGATTTTAAAAAATATGCCGAGACTTTAACTTCAGCCGAGTTGAGCGAGGTTGTAGTGACTGCATCGAATAAAGAGCACCTAGCGTATGATGTAGCCAAGTTTTTAATGACGGGTGATCGCTATGTCCAGGAAGATATTTCGGGTGTTGGTCAGCTTATCCAGCCGTTGAATTCTGTAATTTTAGGTCGATCTGAAATCAAAGTATTCTGGGGTTCATCGTATGAAGAAGAGTTTAGCGCATCCCACAATGTTTTAGTAGTTTTTGATCTGAAGTCCAATGAAGTTCTAATACTGACTGTTGGATACTCCGAGTAGTCGAGAAGTTGCTTAAAAGTCTAAGACCTGAAAAAAGCCAAGTATTTAGCTTGGCTTTTTTCTTTTTGAACTCATGAATTCATCCAAAGAGCGATCCGATTGGAATAAGTACTAAGGATCAAATTGATCGTGGCCATCACGTTTGGCTTGATTCAATTGACTCATGATTGCGACAGCTGTTGCATTGTCATTAGCGCGAAACGCAGCAGATGCTTGAAGTGCTAAGTTGGCGACATTGTCTAGCTGTTGGTTGTATTCTATTGTTGCATTTGCTTTTTGCTCATCAGCCATCTCTTCGATGACGGCAGGAATAAATGTTTTTGCGTGCAAAGCTAAAGTCGATACTTCTTCAAGGACAAGTGCTGAATTTTCGTTTTGGGCTGGATTGTTCATTTGAGCAGCTACGGCTTTCATGCGAGTGCCCATCGCTTTCATCGTAGTTTTCAAAGAGTCTGGAAGGCCTTCAGAGCTCAAGTTTGCGTTGGCCGAAAAAGCAAAGCCTAGAACCATTAGCAATGATAAGAATTTTTTCATAAAAATCTCCTTTAAAGATGTCGAAGATATAATCGCATAAAAACACAGAGCCAACCTTTAAAGTTAGCTCTGTAAAAATGCGTAATTAAAGTCTTTATTTTTTGTCAAAAATTAAGGAGTCCTTAGATTCCAGCTTGGGATACCATGTTGGCTCCGGCCTGAAGCGCGGGGTTGGCTAAAAACTCTCCAATAATCCAGCGAGAGCTTTCTTCTTCGGTTAAAAACTGTGCTAAAAGCAGTAGCATATCTTCGGTCGTTACGATTCCCACGACATCGTCGTTTTTAGTGATCAAAAATGCAGATATTTTATCTTCAATCATTGTTTGGACCACTTTTTTAACACTCGTGTGAATGTCAAAAGTTCGAACTGGGCTAGTCATCAACTCGTAGACCGGCTTTTTATTAGTCGGAGCTCTGAGCAGATCTCGATCCGAGAGCATGCCAACAATGTAGTTGTTTTCCTTATCGGCAACGGGTAGGTGGCGAACCCAATTGCTGGTCATAAGTTTGTAGGCCTCTTCGGCGGTTGCATTTTTATCGATGGTTACAAGTTGTCGAGTGATATGGTCTTTCAAGTTTGCTTTCATAGAGCCTCCCATTTATTGGCTTATCAAGGGGCGTGCCGCCCTGGATTTCATTAGGTTGAGTTTAGGCGGGCCTAAGGGACATTGTGTCCCCCGAGGGTGGGAGGTCCAGTTACAGAATGTCCCCCCTCGGTGATCTCGGTAAGGTAGGTATGAAACAATTTCCGTCACTTGTCGAAAATCTGCGGGGTCCAAACAAGTTCCGGGGCAATAGAATGCGAAAGGACGCTGGCTTTTACTTTGCTGAAGCCTCTCCCAGCTAGGCATAGGCCCGGTCTTTTGCGTTTGTGATGGAGGACGTTCCATGAAAGAGTTTTTGACGGTATTTCTTTTCCTTGTGACTGTTTCGGCCCCAGCTCAGAATGGCGAGCTGCCTCGATCGACATTTCGTCATCCTACGGTGGGTAAGGCGAGCTGTGTCCCCACTATTAAAGAAGACCCGGCGGTTGTTTTGAAAGCTCATGGCATCGTTACGAAAAATCTATCTCAAACTTATGTACGATATGTTGCAGAGATCGTTTCGATGATGTCGAGTTTAGCTGGGAAAAAATTGACCATATTCAAAGGCACAGAGGTGATCTACAACCCCAAAATGGATATTGTAGCTAGGCAAACAAATGGGCCCATCGAACTTTCAGCAGAGGGAATGGGGATTAAAGCGGTCTACGTTCATGAAATTGGGCACGTTGTTGGCAATGCGAAGAATGAGCGAGGACAAACTTATTATCAGGCTTACAATTCGAAAGTCACAATGCCTTGCTATCCGACGCAGTACTCGATGGTTAGTCATGGTTATGGCCGCAGAAATGAAGAGTTTGCAGAGGTCATGACGGCTTATCTGTTGGCGCCAGATATGCTTTTGACTGGTGGTCAATATTGCCGTCAAGCTTATGATTTTTTTAGATCTGAACTTTTTACGGCCAGCTATCATCGCTGCGAAGAATCCGGCCGAATGCCCGAGCAAGAGAAATAACAAAAAAGCCGAGTTTTATACTCGGCTTTTTTTATTTATTGAAAGTTTTGAACCTGAGCTATGTAAGGAAGGTTGCGGTAGTAGCCTTGATAATCCAGGCCATAACCAACGACAAACTCGTTCGTGATTTTAAATCCAACGTGATCCATATGACATGGCACTTTCATAGCTTCAGGTTTCTGTAAAAGTGCTACAGTGGTAAGGCTTGCAGGCTTGCGGGCCTTAATGGCATTGATAAGATAATTCATTGTGATTCCAGTATCGACGATGTCCTCAACAAGAATGACATTTTTTCCCTCTAGGGGAGTTGTTAAATCCAATGTGACTTTGACTTCGCCAGACGAACTTGTTCCACCATGATAGCTCGCGACTCCGTAAAACTCGCAAGTAATGTCTGTATTGATTTGGCGAATAAGGTCTGAATAGAACATGAAAGAGCCCTTAAGCACACAAACTGCAACGACTTTTTGATCTTTGAATCTTTCTGTCAACGCAGATCCAATGTCAGCAACTTTTTTGGCGATTTGTTCTTCAGTTAAGTAAGGTTTAAGAGTTAGGTCTTGCATGCAGTCTCCGATCATACAAATGAGTTGTTCATAATTTCGCCAAATCCACCACCGCCAGGAACGATATAGTCTTTATCGTTTAAGCCGCGTTCTTGCTCCCAGTACTGACCAGGAGTGCTGTTTAAGACTGCCTGTTCAGAAAGGCCACGGTCAAGTCTTAAGGCATAGATCACGACTTCAGGGTGAGTGGTGGTAATTTTCTTTAAATATTCTGGGGTTACAATTAAGTGCAGAGCTAAGATTTTTTTTGCTGTGCCCTCGATATTGTTTTTGTAAAAGGCAATGCTGTCCGAGATCGTTGTGCCTGTGGCACCCATGGGGTCAGGAAAGATGAGATGGCTTCCGCTTATGCCGCCGCCGATCTTAGTGCCTCCGAGGTCTGCGCCGGTGACTTTGTTTTGGTTGTTCGTGGCTCTGGAAGCGAAGATATGATCTTGCCGAATGCCTTGTGGGTCTAAAAACCAATGAAGTTGCTGATAGCAAATATGGCTAGGCCAAGTTCCGGCCCGCGCTAAATTGACAACCACAGCTGATTGCGAAGGGGCGATGCGCTTATACTGCAGTGGCGCATTTGGATGAAAAGAAGTCATGCGAGTGGGAACCTCGTGTAGCTCGGTTGCAAATTCTTTGGCAATGACGTTTTGAATTAGCAGAGTATAGAGTTCTTCAACAAGTCGATTGATGTCGGGTTGAAATGTATCGGGATGGCAAAGTTTTGCTAGCAGGCCTGAAGCCAGGGGATTGTCTAACAAGTGAACGTTGGATCCGTAGTGATGACTGACTTCTTGCATACCAACCCGCCTTTTTAGCGAGTCACACTGTAAATAACGACGAACTCGCTACGCCCTGACTGAAAATTTTGAGATTTGAGGATTTTAAATACAGGAAGGGCGCTAAGTCCATCTTCATCCGCAGGAATGGACCGGCGCGGAAGAAATCCTGACACAAAAAAGACAGATTTGGGCGTTATTTCGAACATCGCGGGATAGTTCTTACGCTGTATTTCAAAACTAGGGGCCTCGCGCCAGCTGCGCTGCATGTCTAAATTGCCTTTCCACGTGTTGTCGGTCAAAGACATATCAATAAATATTTCGAAGCCTATCTTTAATGAAAGGTCATTTCTATCTTTGATGCCGGCAAACCAGTTGATGGGCTGACCAATCGTGAAGGGCTTTTTTTCTTCCGCTAAAACTTGAATTTCTTTACTTTCAATTCGGCGATCAAAATCGGATAGGATGCCTGCTTGATAGTCTTCGAAGTCGATGAATTGGCCAATGCTCTGGCTTTCCTCAAAGAGCTCTAAAAGTATTTTTCTTGGAATTTCGGCGTAAATCACACGTAGTTCGTGTTCGCCATTTTTTGAAGAAGCTGCAACGTTTCGATTGTCGAGTGTTGCCGGTGCCGACTTTGATTCCGAGGCCAACGGGGCCGTCGTTAAAGCACTGGCAGTGGGGTTTGTCGAGGCAGACTCTGCCTGAGTGGGCTGGGTGTCACTCGTACTTTCAGATGGTAATGTGTCGGCTGTTGAGGGTGTCGTAGATGAACCACTGACGTCTGCATTTTCTGAAGAGGCGATTTGAAGTTGCCCCTGAAGAAGTTGGATGCGGCTTTCGATACGTTGGTATTGTTGTTTATAAAGAAAAAGAAAGGCCGTAACCGCAATCGTAGCTAAGAAAAAAAGTTGAATGCGAGAATCACTGAAAAATTCTTTTAGAATTGATGGCTTATGCTTTTCTCGATAGGAATCCATATTGACACCGCATTGGGCGCAATATTGATCTGGCGGTTGCTCAAATCCACATCGAGGGCATTTTATCATCCGTGAAAAAACTCCTGTTCTTTCTATAGCTTAGTGGAAAGCGACTTGACGCTCAATGAATTTGTCCCTAGTTTGAAAATTGTAAAAGAAAGAGGCCAGTTGTGGATCTGACAAAAGTCGAGTTTGCCCCCGAGCACTATCCGGTATTGTGGCGAGAAGTCGTAGAGTCGTTCAAAAAATTTGAAATGCAAAAAGAAGCCGTATTTTTGGATGGTACTTTTGGAAGAGGCGGACACACAGGTCTTATTCTCAGTCTTTTTCCGGAAGCAAAAGCCATCGTGTTTGATCAAGATCTGGCTGCTATCGAATATGCAAAACAAAAATTCCCGACTGAAGTCCAGAGCGGCCGACTGCGCGTTATTCATGATAATTTTGCAAATTTTGCTAATCATAACCTTGGTCAATTTGATATGATGTTATTGGATCTTGGTGTGAGTTCACCGCAATTAGACAATGCAGATCGTGGTTTTAGTTTTAATCATGATGGACCTTTGGATATGCGGATGGATCAGACGCAAGAATTAACGGCGGATTATATTGTGAATACGGCCTCTGAGGACGAACTGATTCGTTTGTTTCAGAATTACGGAGAAATCTATAAGCCCTTCCGAGTAGTTCGCGCCCTTGTGCATGACCGAAAAACCAAAGCATTTAAGACGACCCGAGAATTGGCGAGTCTTATCGAGCGAGTAGATGGTTGGCGACACAAAGGCTTTCATCCTGCGACTCAGTACTTTATGGCTTTAAGATTGGCCGTTAACGGAGAGCTGGATGTGGTGGCTAAAGCAGTTCCCGAGATGATGAATTCCCTTAAAATGGGTGGACGTCTTGCGGTGATTAGCTTCCATTCGTTAGAGGATAGAATTGTTAAAAACTTTTTCCGTGAGTCCAAAGAATTAGGGCTGCCGGTAAACAAAAAGGTGATCGTTGCTACTCAGGAAGAGTGCGACTTAAATTCCCGCTCGCGATCTGCAAAATTGCGAGTTTTTGAGAGGGGTGCTCAGGATGAGCCAAAAAAATATTCATCAGCTAAAGCCTTTCGCTAGTGTTTTAATTATTATTTCTACTTTATTCGCCATTGTTTTTTTACAGATGGAAGAGCGCCGTGTTGGTTACGGTGTTCTTAAGCTAACCCGCGAGTATAAAAAAGCAGCTGAAGAGCGCCGTACACGGGAAGTACAGTTGGCGAAAGTCACTCGTCCCCAGTTGTTGGATCAAATTGCCAAAAGCAAATTCACGCTAAAGAAAATCGAACCTAAGCAGATTGTCCTGCTTTCCGAAGTTAAGATGCAAGATGAGGCAGCTACTGCTGTTAAAAGTTTTTTCCCTTGGACTCAGCCAACAACTAAACCTGAACCATCTTTAGCCGTTAAACCTAATGACAACAAGGAACTGTAAGTTGAAATCACGTATTTTATTTGTCTTTGCTGGATTGATGTTTTTATGGGGTGTTCTGGGGCTACGTGCGGCCTATCTTCAGTTTTTTCCTAATGATCGATTGGATGCACGTCAGTCTCGACTGTTTCAAACGGTAGTAAACCTTCAAGCACGACGCGGGGCTATTACAGATCGCGAAGGTCGTGAAATGGCGATGTCATCGGTGGTATATAGTCTTTATGCTGATCCTAAGATTATTGAAAATCGCAAAAAGGTAGCGAAGGATGTTTCTAAAATCTTAGATATTTCAAGTGACGTTGTGTTTTCAAAAATTAAAGATAAAAACCGTCGGTTTGTTTGGATTGAAAGAATGTTGGACAAGGATAAAGCCGATGCAATCAAAGCACTGGATGTTCGCGGTCTTTCATTCGTTGAAGAATACAAACGTATTTATCCAAATGAAAATCTTTTGTCTCAGACTATTGGTTTTATTGGTAGCGAAGGTCAGGGGCTTGAAGGTATTGAAAGACTTTTTGATTCTCAACTTAAAGGAAACAATCGTAAAATTTCTGTTCGTCGTGATGCGCGCGGACGTCCGCTGTTGGCGGACGGTTTGGTTTTTGCCGAAAACCCAGATGGTGATGATATTCGTTTGACCATCGACAGCGAGTTGCAGTTTTCTTTAGAGTCCGAGTTAAAAAATGCAATCGAGACTTTTGAAGCCGAGTCCGCAGTCGGTGTTGTGATGGACGCTAAAACTTCAGAGGTCTTGGCGCTTGTGTCGGCTCCGTCCTTTGATGTGAATAAAGCAAATTCGACTCCGGCAAATATCCGCCGCAACCGAGTTGTGACTGATGCTTTCGAGCCAGGTTCAACGATGAAAAGTATCGTTATTGCAGCCGCCTTGCGCGAGAAGCTTTTAACGCCAAAGACAAAATATTTTTGTGAAAATGGGACATATAAAATTGGCAAGCGTACGATCAAAGAAGCCGAGTCTCATGAAAAATTTGGCGACATGACTGTCACTGAAATTCTGCAGGTTTCTTCAAATATCGGAACCACAAAGATTGGATTTCAATTAGGCGATGATAAACTTCGTCAAGCGCTTTTGGATTTTGGGTTTGGTGTTAAAACAGGGGTGGATTTGCCTGGAGAAGCGCGAGGCATAGTGCAAGAGCTTCCATGGCATCAGCATTTGCTTTCAAATATTTCGTTTGGACATGGTATTTCTGCGACGCCATTACAGATTGCGAATGCCTACGCGGCTATCGCAAACGGAGGGGTATTAAATTCGCCATATATCGTATCCGCTGTTCGCAATGGTGAGACAGGAGAGCTAAAAGAAAATAAACCGCGTCCGATCCGCCGAGTTTTGACTGAAGAGCAAGCTCTGCAGATGCGCGAAATGCTAATGGCGGTCACTGAAGGCAAGGGGACCGGGAAAAATGCAAAGGTGCCGGGTTATTTAGTTGCGGGCAAAACGGGTACCGCTCAAAAAGTAAATCCAAATGGACGCGGCTACTTACCTGGGGCTTATATCTCTAGCTTTGCTGGGTTTATCCCCGCAAATGATCCAAAGTATGTGATCTATGTGGCTATTGATTCGGCAAAAAAATCTTACTATGGCGGAGCTGTTGCTGCTCCAATTTTTTCAAGAATTGCAAGCTATGCAGTTCGTAAAAAAGGGGTAGCGCCTCAGATTTTAGGCGATGTTGATGTCGATGCGTCCAAAGGGGGGCGAAGCCCGGCTTCTAAGGGTGTTGTGAAAAATTCAGTTAAGACGGCTGAGTTTAAAGTCGAGTCTGTTAAGTTGAGCGTTGTTCCGGATTTAAAAGGTCTTACTGGTCGTGAGGTTTTGCGACGTTTTATCGGTCAGGATGTGAAATTAAATATGGTTGGCAGTGGAAAAGTTTCTAACGTTTATCCTGCGGCAGGAAGTGAAATGCCTGCGGAAGTGACGGTAATTTTAGAATAAAAAAAGAGGCATAGCCTCTTTTTTTATTTAAATCGTTCGTCAATCCAGGGGCCTAATTTTTGAATGACTTGCATTGGAATTTCGTGAGCTCCCTTAAAGGCCAAGCAATGTCCTTTGAGTCCCGCCTGTTGAAGTAGGCCCTCGAGTTTTCTAGCTTGTTTGATTCCTAAAACCATATCGGATTCGCCATGGCTTTGGAAAAAATGACCACCGGATTTTTCAGAGATTTTTTGTTTCAGTTCTTCCTGATTTAAAATAGTTCCAGATAGTAAAATCAATCCTGCGGGGCGCTCGGGGGCGTGGGCGTAGAGTTCTTGTGCTAGCATCGATCCTTGACTGAATCCACCTAGGATAATTTTATTCCAAGGGACTCCAAGTTGTTTGATCATTTCAAAAGCCATTTCACGAACCTTAGGTAGATCTTTTGGGGTGTCTTCCGCCATGTCGCGAGTTGTGCCTGCAGCGATGGCGCGTTCGATTGCACCCATATCGATATTCCACCAAGCCCGACCTGTCCAACCAGGCCCAATAGGTACTTGCAAGGGGCCGTTGGGGAAAAGGTAATTAATTGTTGTTTTGGTGGGGAACATATCAGCCAAAGACTGAAGATCATGAGCATCTGCTCCATAGCCATGAAACAGAATCACCCAAGGGGTGTCGTTTGTTGGGGTGTCGTCATTTAGAACTTCTAAGCAATGAATCTTTCCAAGTTGTCTCATAGTGTTCTTACAGATAATATGGAGGACATGAAGCTACAAGATCTTTTTGCACCATTACACGCGCCAGAACATTTAATTCCTCATATCGAAATTAGCGGGGTTCACTCGGATGCTCGAAACGTCGAACTTGGAGGATTGTTTGTGGCAATTCCCGGAACAAAAGTGGATGGACATAGCTTTATCGAGCAGGCAATTGCAAATGGTGCCGCCGCCTTGGTTGTTCAGGATCGACAGAAAGTACCTGCGACTTATACCGGATTTGTCTTAACGGTGCCAAGTTCGCGCGAAGCGCTGGATGTTTTGGCGTCACGCTTTAACAGTGACCCTGCCGAAAATCTTTTTTGCGTCGGGGTCACTGGTACAAATGGAAAAACCTCTGTGACTTATATGATTGAGTGTCTTTTAAATTCGGTACAAAAAGAGACAGGTGTGATTGGTACGATCAATCACCATTTAAAAGACCAAGTATGGCCAAGCGAAATGACGACCCCGGGGCCGGTAGATTTGCAAAAAAGACTTCGTGAATTCAAAGAGGCTGGTGCAAAAGCCGTTGCAATGGAAGTTTCTTCGCATGCCTTGGATCAATATAGAGTTGATAGCGTTTCTTTTGATGCTGTTGTCTTCACGAACCTGACCCGTGATCATTTGGATTATCATAAGACAATGGATGCCTACCTTGAAGCAAAACAACGACTCTTTACAGATTTGATGTTTAAAACAAAAAAGGCATCACCTTTGGCTGTCGTAAATATCGATGATAAATATGGTCGACGTTTAAAGGTTGCGGATCGTGCTGATATTTGGACTTACGGTCAATTAGATCAACAGCCTGAGGCAGACTTAGGTTATCGTGTTTTAAAAATGGGATTTGATAGAACCTTATTTCTTTTGAGAACTCCTCATGGCGAGATTGAAATAGAAATTCCAATGTCGGGTGTTCATAACGTGATGAATGCCACGGCCGCGGTGGGAATTGCATTGTGGGCGGGTCTTAATTTAGAACAATGCCAAAGGGCACTGTCGCAATTTACCGGAGTCCCAGGGCGTCTTCAAAGTGTGTTGAATTCTTCAGATGTTTCAGTCTTTGTTGATTATGCTCATACTCCAGATGCTTTGGAAAATGTGTTGGTGGCACTTCAAAAGGTTCGGGCTGGGCTTGATGGGGCCGCTCAGCAGGCAAAAATATGGACGGTCTTTGGGTGTGGCGGTGACCGCGATAAGGGGAAACGTCCTTTGATGGCTCAAATGGCCGTTCAATATTCCGATGAAATAGTTATTACATCTGATAATCCCCGCACTGAAGAACCTCAAAGTATTATCGAAGATATCAAAGCGGGTTTGTCTGCTGATCAGTTAAAAAAAGCCCACGTCATAGAGGATCGACGGGAAGCCATTTTAAATTGTATCAGTAAGGCTGGCCCCGGAGACGTGGTTTTGATTGCCGGTAAAGGGCACGAAGACTATCAAATTATCGGTAGCACGAAACATCCATTCAGTGATTATCAAGTGGCTCAAGAAGCTTGTCAGGCAAGACGCAGTTCGCGGTAAAGGAGTTGGAATGAGAAAGATCAGTTTTCAAGAAATTTGTGAGGCGACCCAAGTTCAAATTCTTTCGAAGTTCGAGACTCATTATGTGGGTATTGGAACGGATACTCGGAAAGATTTAACGGGACAGCTTTTTATCGCCTTAAAGGGCGAGGCTTATGATGCACACAACTACCTTGATAAAGCGGTTGCCGCTGGGGCTTCTGCTCTATTGGTGCACGAGCTTCCCGTGGCCTTCGAAGCTTTGAAGGACAAAGTGACGATTCTGAAAGTAGAAGATACCTTAAAAGCGCTTCAAAATTTGGGAACTTGGGCTCGCAGGCAATTCAAGGGGCCAGTGATTGGAATTACGGGCTCTAATGGTAAAACCACAACCAAGGAGTTTACAGCTGCCTTGATTGGGACTTGCAAGTCGGTACACTTTAATAAAGGAAGCTTTAATAATCATTGGGGTGTCCCATTTACTTTGTTGCAATTAGATCCCAACAAAGAGGTGGCTGTTGTCGAGATGGGAATGAATCACTACGGCGAAATTACTGATTTGGTTCACATTGCCGAGCCAGACGTTGTTGTGTGTACGATGGTGGGGAGAGCCCATATCGAACATTTTGGGACCATCGAGGGCATCGCAAAAGCGAAGTATGAGATCTACGAGGCGGCTCCCGAAAAAACAATTCGCGCTTTCAATTTGGACAATGTGCACACTCAGAAAATGATGAGTAACGAGGCTCTTCGCTGGGGGACTGATGCGGCTAAGAAATTTATCAGTTTTTCGGCTCAGAACGAACAAGCTAAAGTATTTATGAAAATAGATGCCATGAGTATGCGAAGTTTAAAACTGAGTGGAAAAATTGATGGTGTTTCTGGGGCGGTCGAGGTGCCTGTTTTTGGTGAGCAAAACTTGACCAACTTGATGGCTGCCGCCGCGTTGGCAAAAGCCGTAGGCTTGACTGGCGAACAGATTTGGAAGGGGTTGGCGGCTTGCAGGACAAACTGGGGGCGCAATCAATTACTCGAGCTTCAGAGTGGGGCCGAGATGATTTTTGATGGTTACAATGCCAACCCGGACAGTATGAAAGCTTTGTTAGACAATGTGAGGCTGATAAAAAACGGTGGGAAGAAAATTGGAGTCTTTGGGGAAATGTTAGAGATGGGTGATCTATCTAATCAACTTCATCTTGAGTTGGGTAGTTGGGTTGGAAGCACAGGGTTTGAGCGAGTTTATTTTATTGGAAAACCCTCTGCGAGTTTTCAAAAAGGTTTGGAGCAGGCAGGATACAAAGGCTACTCGAATGTAAAAGAAGTTTTTGACGATACGATGGCGCAGGATTTGGTGCAAAATCTGAAGAGTCAGGATGTCATCGTTGTGAAGGGGTCTCGAGGTATGAAGCTTGAGCGTTTTGTTTTGCCTTGTCAGCCTAAGGATTTTAATCTTAATAAAGAATAGTAATTACAAGCACTTATAAAGTTTTTATTGCATCTTAAAGTTGAAGTGTGTTATATCTTCTGGGTCCATTTTTTAACCCAGAGGAACAACTTAAGATGCTCTATCAGTGGCTCTATTCTTTCGCAGATCAAGTATCGGCGTTCAACGTTTTTAGATACATTACTTTCAGAACATTTATTTCATTTTTTACGGCCTTTTTATTGTGCTGGATGTGGGGGCCGTATTTTATTCGTCGTCTTCAGCAGAAGCACTTTGGTCAAAGTATTCGTGATGATGGACCTCAAACTCATAAGAAAAAGGCGGGCACGCCGACCATGGGTGGCGGTCTTATTTTATTGTCGACGTTAATTCCTTGTTTGCTTTGGGTGGATATGATGAATCCCTTAGTTTGGGGAGTTCTTGTCGTTACCTGGGGCTTTGGATTGATCGGCTATATTGATGATTGGCTTAAAGTTAGCAAGAAGAATTCTAAAGGTTTAAGTGGGAAAGTTCGGTTGGCGGGAGAATTTTTAATATCGGGCCTGACGGTCTATGTCCTTATTAATTATTTCGGTCTGGCTACTAAAGTTTCGATCCCTTTCTTTAAGCATATCGCATTTGACCTGGGTCAATTCTATGTTGTGTTCGCGGCACTTGTGATTGTCGGAACAGCAAATGCAGTTAATTTGACTGATGGTCTTGATGGGTTAGCGATTGTGCCGGTGATTATCAGTGCAAGTACACTGGGCTTGTTTGCTTATGTGTCTGGTCACTTCGCCATTGCTCAGTATCTTCAAATTCCTCACGTGTCAGGCGCTGGAGAATTAGTTCCGGTTGCAGCCACGATCGTTGCGGCGGGGATGGGTTTTCTTTGGTTTAACGCCTACCCGGCACAGGTCTTCATGGGTGATGTTGGATCATTATCTTTGGGTGGCTTTTTGGGGACGATGGCTGTTTTAACAAATAATGAATTATTGATGGTTATACTTGGTGGAGTTTTTGTGGTGGAAGCTTTATCTGTAATCATTCAAGTGGTCTCATTTAAGATGACAGGTAAACGAGTCTTCAAAATGGCTCCTTTGCATCACCACTATGAACTTCATGGTTTAACTGAAACAAAAATTATTGTGCGCTTTTGGATCATCTCGATTTTGCTAGCTGTCCTTTCCATTGCGACTTTAAAACTGAGATAAGGTGTAAGAATGTATAAAGATACCGCGGAATTGAAAGATAAAAGAATCCTTGTGGTCGGTCTTGGTAAGACTGGCGTTTCATTGGTTAAGTTCCTTGTAAAGCACGGAGCACAAGTTACGGTGACGGATCACAAGTCGCGCCCCGAGTTATCAAATCAATTGGAGCTTTTGGGTGAAGTTCCAGTTAAATTTGAATTAGGCAATCACTCTCCGAAAATATTTTTGCAACAGGATCTTGTGATTTTGTCGCCCGGAGTTCCAAACAGTCTTAAGATTTTTGATTATGCTCGTTCGCAGGGTATCAAAGTTACTGGCGAGTTTGAGTTCTCTACAGGTTTTATTAAAGAGCCAATTGTTGCGATCACTGGAACAAATGGAAAAACGACAGTGGCTCGTTTGACCGAGGCCTTTCTTAAAGAATCTGGGATTTCTTGCTGGGTTGGCGGAGCCATTGATCGCCCAATCACCGATTATTTATTGCAAGAAGAGCCCGCAAAGGTTGTTATTGCCGAAGTTTCTAGCTTCATGCTTGAACACTGCGATAGTTTTAATCCTCAAAATATCGTATTTACAAACTTGGCCGAAAATCATTTAGATCGTTATCGCTCGTTGGAAGAGTACGTGAATGCGAAACGCCGTGTATTTAAAAATACGAATCAAGCAACAACTTCTATTTTAAATGCCGATGATAATGCCGTGGTTGAGCTTGCTCGCGATCCGGCGGTTCAGCGCGGAAGAATCATGTATTTCTCGCGTAAGCCTGCTCTAGAGCCTCAGATTATGAACATCGGTGGAGCGGTCAACATCGGAGATGAAATCCGAGTTAGAACGGGTCCTGAAATCGAGTACTATTCTATTAAGGGTATGAAAATGAAGGGGCGCCACAATATCGAAAATATGATTGCGGCGATTTTGACAGCTCGAGAGCATGGCGCAAATCGGGATGCTATTCAAAGAGTCATCGATGTTTTCTTGGGATTGCCTCATCGTCTAGAGTACGTTCGCAAGGTGGGCGGTGTATTCTTTTATAACGACTCGAAAGCGACAAACGTTCATGCCGTTTTGCGGGCACTGGATGTTTTTGACGAGAACGTAATTTTGATTATGGGTGGCAAGGATACCAATCTTAACTTCGAACCTTTGCGCAATTCAGTAAAACGCAAGGTCAAGACTTTGATCCTGGTTGGTGAGGCGAAGGAAAGAATTAACCGTGATCTTGGCGACTTCTCGGAAACGTTTTTGATTGGAACATTTGAAGAGGCCGTCTTGATTGCTTACCAAAAGTCTAGAATCAACGATACAGTTTTGCTGTCTCCGGGCTGTTCTAGCTTCGATATGTTTGACAGCTACGAAGAGCGCGGCGATTATTTCAAAGAGATTGTGAAAAAGTTTCGTTAATTGAGTCATGACCCAGGGAGGGGCTATGAATAAGCATTTTATTATTTTTGCAGCAGCAATTGGTTTGGTTCTAACTGGGTGTGCTTCGGGTCGTTTCAAAGAGCGTCAGGCTCAGCGTGACAAGGTCGCTGGTACATCAGGAATGTACTGCGAGTTTGTGAGCGGTGACGAGCATCCTGACGTTGATGTTGAGATGAACTTAAGAATGGCTCAGCGTTGTGATGCGAATAAGCCTTTTTCAATCACCGGCTACAAAAATTCTTCGGAAAACTTCGGTCTTGTTTACTGTTGTTCAATGGTAAAGGCAGAGCCGAAAGCAGCGCCTAAGTCAGTGCCAGTTGAAAGAAAAGATGATGCGGTCATTTCTGCAGACAAGAAAGCGGTAGCTCCGGCGGCAAGTTCAGCACCAGGCGACAAAAAGCCGGTGGCTCCTGCGGCTAAAGATGCGAAAGATGAGCTAGATAATTAATTTGCTAGTTATTAAGAATAGAGTCTAGGTTTGCTAGACCCTGGTGAAACTCCTGATTAGAATTCTAGTCAGGAGTTTTTTTATGCTACGCTATCTTAATTCCAGTCTTTTTTTGGCCATTATCGCTTTAATCGGTATTGGTTTAGTGCAGGTTTACTCTTCAAGTTTTATTTTTGCGACTGAATCATTTGGTGATGGATTGTTCTTTTTTAAGCGGCAGCTTCTTTTTGCATGTATTGCATTTGGGGTTATGGTCGCGACAATTCATATTCCTTTTGATTTAATTCGACGCTGGGGTTTCCTGATGTGGGGGGTGGCATTTTTTATGATGCTACTTACTTTTGTTCCAGGCATTGGGGTTCGTGTCGGTGGTGCTTTGCGATGGATTCAGCTTCCATTCGGTTTGCGTTTTGAGCCTTCTGAACTGTTAAAGATCTCTTTTAGTATCTTGTTTGCAACTTTGTTGATTCGGAATGAATCTTATTTGCAAAGAGTTAAAACGCACTGGTTGATTTTAGGTCTTTTGATTCCGATCGGAGTATTGCTAAAACAAAGAGACTTCGGATCATTTGCCATCATTCTTGCTGTGGGTACGGCTTTGCTTTTTTCGTTCGGTTTGAAGTGGCGTTATATTGTTGTCGCCTGTGCATCTGTGGTGGGAATTTCAACAGCTTATATTGCGACTCACCCCTATGCGAAGGCGCGAATCCATGGTTTTTTAGATCCTTGGGCTGACCCCGAACAGAAGGGCTTTCAAGTAATTCAATCAATGCTAAGTTTTTCGTCAGGGGGCTTGACTGGAGCAGGTCTAGGTAAAGGCCAAGGGAAGTTATTTTTTCTTCCTGAGGCACATACCGATTTTACGTTGGCAGTTTTTGGCGAAGAAATGGGTTTTATTGGTTTTGTTCTTTTGCTTTCTTTATATGGCTTTGTAATTTTTAGAGGTATTCAAATCGCGGTTCGCACTGAAGATACTTTTAAGCGAGCGATGTCTTTGGGACTCTCTCTCACTTTTGCACTTTCGGTATTCATTAACTGTGGTGTTGTGATGGGACTGTTGCCAACAAAAGGATTGACGCTTCCTTTTTTAAGTTACGGTGGAAGTTCTTTGGTGGTATTTGCTTTCATGTTTGGGCTGATTTTGAATATCGAAAATAGTTTTGAAGATGACAGCTTCAGTCGAAGATACACAGCACAAGGTGTGCGGCACCGGGAACACAATTTAAAATGAGTAAAAAGAATATCATTATTGCAGGTGGGGGCACTGGCGGCCACATTTATCCTGGAATTGCTATGGCGCGAGCTCTTCAAAAAGAAGATCCCGAATTAGAAATTCATTTTGTTGGCACCTCCATGGGATTAGAGACAAAAATTATTCCGCGCGAAGGGTTTCAACTTCATCTGATCGAAAGTGGAAAATTGAATGTTAAAGGAAATCCTTTACTCAAGCTCAAGACCTTGTTGAAGCTGCCTTTGGGGCTGCTTCAATCCTTGCGATTGCTCTGGGAGTTGAAACCTTTGTATGTCATCGGTGTCGGTGGTTATGCCTCGGGGCCGATGGTATTGGCCGCTAGTATCGTGGGTGTTTCCACTGCGATATGGGAGCCTAATGCGATGCCTGGAATGGCGAATCGTTTGCTGTCTCGTTTTGTTGATAAGTGTTTTGTGGTTTTCGAGGACGCCAAAAAATATCTGAAAAATGATGAAATTCGCGTGACCGGGATGCCGGTTCGCGAAGAGATCGAAAAGGCCACCAAGTCGGGGAATCAAACCCATGATTTTCACCTTTTAAGTTTTGGTGGCAGTCAAGGATCGCGTGTTATCAATAACTGTCTTCAGGCGGCTATCCTTAAGGGAGGTGAATGGACTCAAGGTCTTGAGGTCGTTCATCAAACAGGCAGTTTGGATTTCAAGGTGGTAAGTGAAAAATATCAAGACTGTGCGGTGAAGGTTGAGGCTAAAGAATTTATTTTTGACATGCCGACCTATTACCAATGGGCAGATATTATAGTTTGTCGCGGTGGAGCAAGTTCGTTGGCCGAGGCCGCGGCATTCGGAATTATTCCCATCGTTATTCCGTTACCGGCTGCTGACAACCATCAACAGAGGAATGCGGAAAGCTTGGTTGCGAAAAATGCTGGTCGCATGATCTTGCAGGATGAATTGACTCCGGAAAGATTGATTGCCGAGGTGCAGAGTCTTCGTAGTAACAAAGAATTGCGTCTGCAGATGGTCCAGAATATAAAGGGCTTTTATATAGCAAATGCGGCCCAGAGTATCGCTAAGGAAATTTTATCATGAATCTACAAAAATCAAAGTTTCACTTCGTAGGAATCGGCGGTATTGGAATGTGTGGCCTTGCCGAGTTGCTTCACAATATGGGGGCACAAGTCACGGGAAGTGATGCTGCAGAAAATGCCAATACAGAACGTTTGATAGAATTGGGAATTCAGGTTCACAAAGGTCATGCGGCCCAGAATGTAGGACAAGCTGATGTTGTGGTGTACTCAAGTGCCATTCATTTTGGAAATCCAGAAATTGCAGAAGCGCGCTCTAGGCAAATTCCATTGATTCCTCGGGCTGAAGCCTTGGCTGAAATTATGCGCCTAAAAAGAGGCGTGGCTGTCGCCGGAACCCATGGAAAAACAACAACGACTTCTTTAACGTCTGCAATATTTTTGCAGGCTCAATTGAATCCTACTATCGTTGTTGGTGGCCGTTTTGATATGATCAAGTCGACTGCTTTGTTGGGTGATGGGGATTGGTTAATCGCTGAAGCCGACGAGAGTGATGGTTCGTTTCATAAATTAAGTCCTGAAGTCGCAATTATTACGAATATCGATTCGGACCATTTGGATCATTTCAAAACTTTTGAAAATCTACAAAAGGCCTTTCATGATTTTGCTTTGAAAGTTCCTTTTTATGGAATGACTATTGTCTGTGGTGACGACTCTGTTGCGCGTTCAATTTTCGAACACTTTCCAAAACGAATTTTATTTTACGGATTTGATTCTAATAATGATTTGGTTATTGAAGGCGAGAACGGTCGCTACAAGCTATTTCATAATGATCGAATGAAGGGTTCTCGTGATCTATTAGGTACTTTCCAAATGAAAGTTCCTGGTCGTCATAACGCTTTGAATGCCGTCGCTGCGATTGCCGCTGGTATGCATGCCGGAATTGCATTTGAAATTTGTGCTCAAGGAATTGCACGTTACGAAGGCGTAGATCGCCGCTTTCATTATAAGGGCGAAAAAGCTGGAGTCATGGTCTATGATGACTATGGCCACCATCCCACAGAAGTCCGTGCCGTTATGCAAGCTTTCCGAGAAAAATTTCCTGATCGTCGCTTAGTCGTTTATTTCCAACCCCATCGGTACTCTAGGACTCAGCACTGTTGGCATGACTTCACAAATGCATTTGCGCAGGCGGACGTCGTGTTGATGGGTGATATTTATCCGGCCGGAGAGACTCCAATCCCAGGTATTACAGGTGAACGGTTGGCGCAGGATTGTAAGCATCCAAATACGAGTTACTTTGTTCGTGATGAGCAGGCCGCTGATAAAGTTGTTGCTGGCTTAAAATCTGGAGATGTTTTCATAACATTAGGAGCTGGTGATGGTTGGAAACTGGGGCTTAGTGTATTGGAAAAAATAAAATGATTATTCAAGAAAACGTTCAGTTAGCTGAATATACTTCGTGGATGGTTGGTGGAAGCGCGGATTTTTTCTGTCTGCCCCAAACGATTGACGAATTAAAGAAAGCCCTGTTGTGGGCCAACGATCAAAATCATCCGGTGACGATTTTAGGTGGTGGAACTAACGTTTTGGTCTCAGATAGAGGTGTGCGTGGGCTTACGATTTGCCTGCGAAGATTTTCGGGACATGAGCTTGACCAGCGAGATGGTCGACTTCATATCACGGCTTTAGCGGGAACTGCAAAGTCCGAGCTTTTAAAAATATTCTTGAAGCACAAGTTAGCACCGGCTTTATTCTTGGCAGGATTGCCTGGCGATGTCGGAGGAGGCATCGTTATGAACGCGGGCGTGGCTGAAATGTTGACACCTCGAGAGTTCGTAGAAATCACAGATTGGGTCGAAGTTCTTCGTTTTGAAAATGGCCATTTTCATTTTCATCGATTTGACAAACACGAAATCGATTGGAAGTACCGTCACAGCTTCGGATGGCAGCCGGGTATAATCACTCGAGTGGGTTTATCGTGGGAGCTCGTTCCCGACGCAGATATTTTGGAGAAAGTGAAGCAGGCCAATCGCACTCGTTTGCAAAAGCAGCCTTTGGATATGCCAAGTTGCGGATCTACCTTTATCAATCCTGAGGGGCACAAAGCGGCGCAACTAATAGATTCTTGCGGGCTTAAAGGGTTCACGATTGGTGGGGCACAGGTTTCTTTAAAGCACGCAAATTTTGTCGTGAATTTAGGTGAGGCAAAAGCGGATGATATGTGGGCCGTTATTAATCATATCAAGAATGAAGTTCTGGCAAAGACGGGTGTAAAGTTAAAAACAGAAGTCGTCTTAGTAGGAGATTGGAACTAACTTTTCTTTGTGCTGAGCTGAGCTTAGAGGTGTAGATTGAATAAAGAGATTAAGCTGACTCAGACTGTGCAAAAAGGTGGCTGTGCTGCAAAAGTAGCTGCCGCTGAGCTTAGAAAAATTCTAGATAAAGTAAAATTTCCATCTCCTCATCCTCAGTTGATGGTGGACGGTGGTCTCTTTGATGATGCCGCCATTTATCGGGTTCATGCAGACTTAGCCTTGGTGCAGACTCTCGATTTTTTTACTCCAATTGTAGATAGTCCTTATTTGTTTGGACAAATTGCAGCCACGAATGCATTAAGTGATGTTTATGCAATGGGGGGAGTTCCGAAAACAGCGATGGCAATACTGGGATTCCCATTGATGGTAATTTCTCCAGAAGTTGTGGTTGATGTGCTTCAAGGGGCGAGTGATAAAATTCAGGAAGCTAGGGCTAATTTTGTTGGTGGGCATTCAATTGATGATGACACATTGAAATTTGGACTTTCGGTCACAGGATTTGTGCACCCAGAAAAGATCTGGACCAATGCGAATGCAAAGGTGGGAGATTACTTAATTTTGACGAAGGCGCTTGGGACGGGAGCCGTAACCGCGGCTTTAAAGCGACAAGTTGTTGAAGAAAAGGAAATTTCCGAAGCACTTCAAAGTATGAGCCAGCTTAATAACGTCATTGATTTTTTGTCCGAAGATTCTTTAAAGGCCATTCATTCAGCCACAGATGTGACAGGTTTTGGTCTTTTAGGACATTCTTTGCAGATGGCTAAAGCGAGTGGTGTTGGTTTAAGTTTTCAGCCCTCTGGGCTTCCGGTTTTACCAAGAGCAATGGAGTTTTTAGAAAATGGATATCTAACGAAAGCACATCGTACGAATCGAGAGTATGTCAGTGAATTGGTTGATTTTGGAAATACCTCTTCTTTGCAGCAACTGCTGATGTTGGATCCACAAACAAGTGGTGGCTTACTGCTGGCGGTTTCTCCAGACCGCGTGGCATTGGTGCTGAAGGAAATCCAAAAAAGCTTTGCATCGGCTCGGGTCGTTGGGCGGGTATTATCTGGAGATTCTATAGGGATACGTTTTAATGAAAGTAATATTGATTGAAAAGTCTTAGAGTCGATCAAGTCCTAAACATTCTTGTTTCTGGAACACCTTTATTGGACGTGAGGGCTCCCGTTGAATTTTTGGCGGGTTCGATACCCGGGGCTGTGAATCTGCCCATACTTGATGATGAAGAGAGGCGCATCATCGGAACGACTTACAAAAACCAAGGCGCCGATGCGGCGGTCGCTTTAGGTTACCAACTGGTTTCCGGAGAAAATAAATCTGTAAAAATTAAGCAGTGGTTAGATTTTTTAAATAAATATCCTGATGCTATTTTGTACTGCTTTCGTGGAGGGCAGCGATCACAGATTACGCAGTCCTGGCTTTCACAAGAAGGTTATAACATTCCAATAATTGAGGGGGGATATAAAGCCGTTCGTCAGGCGCTAATTAAGGTTTACGAGGATAGTGAACGATATCGCCAACGTCTGGTGACGGTAGTGGGGCCGACGGGAGTTGGCAAAACGGATTTTCTAAATGTGGTCAGTCCCTTTATATCAACGATAGATCTAGAAGGAATTGCCAAGCATCGAGGCTCCGCCTTTGGTTCTGTAGAGGCTCACGAACAGCCGACTCAGATCAATTTCGAGAACGCCCTTTCTTTGGCAATATTAAGAATTTTTGCGTCGGAAAACTGGTCAAATGGATCCTCGATTTTGATTGAAGATGAAAGCAGATTAATTGGTAGGCGGGCCTTACCCGAGCCGTTGATGCAGGCGATAAAGGAAGCTCCGGTAATTTGGCTTGAAGAGCCATTGTTGTTAAGAGTAGAGAATATTTTTAGAGATTATATCATCAATACTTCAATCGGTTCTTGGCAGCGCGCTCAGAGCTTGGGTGATAATAGTGGGGATTCTCTAAATCAATTATCACAACAGGCGCAGAATAGGCTTTTGGGATATCGACAATCGCTTGTTTCCATTCAAAGAAGGCTTGGGGGCTTGTTGTTTTCTGAAATCATGAACGATCTAGATGAGGCCATTCAGTTGACTTTTTCAAGCTGTGAGTTGGATCTTCACAAGCGCTGGATTGAAAAACTTTTGGTCAAATACTATGATCCAATGTATCTCTCTTCTTTAGAGAGACGGTCTCTAGATGTTGTGTTTAAAGGGAGCTTTGAACAAGCGAGATCGTGGATTGAGAAGTCGAAAAGAGCATGATCCTATTTTGATCCATCGTGGGTTAGCCCCAATCTGGGGCGAGATTGTTGCCTCACATTACAGGTATAGAAGAACTTGGAAATAAGTTCTATTCTGTTTCTACAAAGTGCGCCTTTGTAGGGATTTGTTATGAAGTTGACCGCAAAGATTTTATTAAGTGTTTTGCTGGGAAACCTTGTTGGATTGGTTTTTCTATATCAGTTTCACTTTTATTTGATGGCAAAATTAGAGGGCGTTGTTCAGCTTGAGGCTGCGGTTCAGACGAATCAATCCTTTCAGGCTGGTATTGAACTTTTGAAGAATGGCCTTCAGTCAAAAATTGTTGATTGGGCAAATTGGGATGATGCCTATCAAGCCGTGCAAAGCCCCGAAAAGCAGGTGGGGTTTTTTAAATCAAATTTCCAAACCGAGTCTATGGTAAATGCGGGTGTCCAGCACTTGGCAATTTGGGGTGGTGATCGGCAAATGATTTATGGACAACATCTTGTAAAAAATGGCCAAATAAATTCAGAAAGTATCGATAAAGAGATAACTCAGTATGTAGAAAAATGGTTTGCAGCAGATTTTCCACAAAGTCGAGTTGTTTTGATAAAGACTAGAAGTGGTATTGCCCTAATTCAGATTTGTGCTGTTCGAAATGTTAAAGGCGATTCTAAGCCCTTAGGGGCTATATTAATGGGCTACGACTTTAATGTAAAAAACTTAGAATTTCTTTCTTCGACTCTAGGGCGTAAAATATCCTTCCAGGAGGCCCCTTACCTTTTAGGATCCGAAAATATTTTATATAAAGCAATTTGGAAAGACCAGCGCTCAATTTTGAGCGTGCAGAAGACTTTATTTAATAATGATGGTCAAAAAATTGGGTATTTTGTAGCTTCCGATGATTTGCGGGGCCAAGAATACATCACTCTTATTAAGAAATATTTCTGGTGGGGTGCTTTTTTTGTTATGGCACTTTCTACTGGATTGATCGTGGCTTCAATATTTCAATTTGTTATTAAGCCTCTTAAGTCCGTTCGGAAACAGATTTATAAACTTTATGATGGTGACCAGAAATCTACAATAGAGGTCAGTTCGGCTGATGAAATTAATGAGTTGATAAAGCAATTAAATATCTCTAAGCGTGAGCACTTAGAGGATCAGGAGCACCTTAAGAAAATTCAAGATAGGTTGGTGCTTTCCAACTCGCGATTGGCGACGACTGAGGTGTCGCAAAGTCTAGCAAAAGAGTTGAATATGCCATTAGCGACGGCAAAAGTGACGGCCGAGGTTTTGGTTCAAAAGTTTCGTAGGTCAAAAGATTTTGATGTCGACATGTTAAGCGAAATTTTGAAGCTCGATCTTCTAGTTAAAAAAATTTCGAAATCTGTAGAGTATATGATATCTGAAGATGGAGGTGTTGCAGAGGCTGCTCGTCTTGATGTTGAAGTCGATGAAATTGTTTATGAGTTGGAACAAATCACGATTGAGCGTTTAAGCCGAAAGAACATCAAGTTGGTCAGGCGCCGAATTGATCGAGGGGCTGTGCGAGCTCCTAAAAAAATGTTAATTCAGTCTTTATTGGGGCTTATTTGGAATTCAGAAGAGGCGATCTCTGACGATGGCGTGGGTGATCTTGGTGGGGATAAGGAAAAATGGATTCAATTCGATGTTCGCGCGATGGGGCAGTTTGTACATTTTAGAGTTACAGATAGTGGAAGTGGTATTTCAGAGGAATTGCAGCGACAAATGATGGAGCCGTTCTTTTCAACGAAAGAACATGGATCGCATTCGGGATTGGGATTGGCGGAGATTCGAAAGTTTGCAAGGCAGCTTGGTGGGGATCTTTTTTATGAGTTAGAGATGGGGCATACTTCTTTTGTTTTGGTTCTGCCGTTGCAAAATAAAATGGATGTGTCTCGAGCTGCCCTTTAGTCTTGTTTGAGGGCTGGACTTTTATCTTCTTCGATTCAGAGCTATGATAAAAGAGCTCGTCAGTTATCTATCCGGAGGCGAAGTTGAAGAAGTTGATCATTCGTTTGTTTGTTGCATTTGTCGTTATTCCAGCTTCGGTTTTTGGCGTGCTTTTTCATCTAAATAAAAATGGTTTTTTCAATCTTCAAAATTCTCAGTTAAAAATGGATGTCATTCCATCGGGGCAAGAGGCTTACTTTCTTCCTTTACAAGCGCAATTAGAAAACTCTTTGCAGGTGTTCAAAGGAAGATCTTTATGGAAGCTTTCCTTGCGTGATGTGAAGAAATTCATTCAAAAAAACGACTGGGTTGAGTCTGTTCAGATTAAAAAAAGTTGGCCTCACTCTTTAGAGATTTACGTTAAACCGGTTGACGTTCAGTTTGTTGCAAAGAGCGAAGCAGGGCAGGTCGTTCCGGTTTCAAGCCGGGGCAAGGTGCTGAAGCCTGTGTCAGTGACTCAAGCGCCGGATGCGATTTTGATAAAAGAAGATCTATTAAAAAAGACCGATGATCGCTTAAAGATGTTAAAAATGATTCAAGAGGTCCCTGAAAAAGGCGCCTTTAGTCGTCAGGCGATTTCTGAAGCCCGCCTTGAAAAAGATGGCTTTTGGGTCACTTTAATGCGAAGTGGAATTGATGTAAAATTAGGCAATGAGCAGATCGCACTGAAGTCGGCTCGAGTGTCTAAAGTTGTGGAATATCTTGATTCTCGCCAAATGGATGCTCGCGTCATAGATGCAGATCTATCAAAGAAAGTTCTTGTCAGGTTGCAGCAGGCTCCCTAAGCTTTAAACAGGACGTCTAGTCCAGAGACCAAGGTCAAGAATGCTTATGTTTTGTGCATAAGTCATGGAGGACCTTAATTTCATGGACTTCAAAGATATCGAAATGATTTTGATATCTGCGGATAAGCAGCATGTAATGCAGCCTGTTTATACAGCTTGAAGTTCTTAAAGGGACTTAGGGATGAGTACATTAAAAGCAAAAGCACCTTTAGTGGCCGGCTTAGACATTGGTTCAACCAAAGTCTCTTTTGTCATTGGGACGGTCACTCCTGAGGGTAAAATCGAAATTGCCGGTGTGGGAACAGCTCCTAACACGGGCATTCGTCATGGTGTTGTCGTTAATATTGAAGCGACTACAGATTCGATTCGTAAAGCCAAAGAAGAAGCCGAGTTGATGTCTGGATACTCTGTACAAGAGGTTTGGGTTTCGGTTGCTGGCAACCACATTACATCCTTTGATTCTAAGGGGATGGTTGCTATCAAAAATAAAGAAGTGACTCATTCAGAAATTGACCGAGTTATTGAGGCCGCAAAAGCGGTGGCAGTACCAGCAGACCGTCAAGTTCTTCATGTTATTCCACGTGATTTTAAAGTCGATGGGCAAGATGGAATTTCAGATCCCATCGGGATGTCAGGAATTCGTCTTGAGGCCAACGTGCATATCGTGACCGGAAGCCAGACAGCTTTAAACAACTCTGTAAAATGTGTCGAGAAGGCTCAGCTTAGAATCGCTGGCTTGGTCTTAGGCCAATTAGCTTCTGCATATGCTGTCCTTTCCGAAGATGAAAAACATCTTGGAGTTGCCGTTGTTGATATGGGTGGCGGTACTTGCAATGCGATTTACTTTGTAAACGGAAGCATGGCGCACTCTTCAGTCATTCCTGTTGGTGGACAGCACTTCACTCATGATGTCGCTGTGGGGCTTCGAACTCCGCAAGTTTCTGCAGAGATACTAAAGAAAAAATATGGCTGTGCGATGGCGACGTTGGTGAATGAAAACGAAACTATCGAAGTCGAAGGAGTTGGTGGACGAAAAGCCCGCGTGATTCCTCGTCGTGAGTTGGCCGAAGTTCTTGAGGCGCGTGCTGAAGAAACTTTAAATTTGATTGCGAATGATATCCGTATGAGCGGGATGATGGCTCTTATGGGAAGTGGGTTGGTGCTTACTGGCGGTGCCAGTCAGTTGGATTCACTTATTGAAATGGGTGAGTTTATTTTTGACCTTCCAGTTCGTAGAGGCCTACCAACGCAAGTGGGTGGCTTAACGGATGTTGTAAAGGGTGGCGAATTCGCAACTGCAGTGGGTTTGATCTTGTACGGCTTTGCTCAAAGAAAAGAAGCCTACATTCAAGCAGCACATCAGCGTGCAAATCAACAGGGTGGCGATGTCAACCTGAGCGAGTCTTTAGATGGCGTCGCTAAAAAAGTAAAAGATTTTTTTGGACAGATTTTTTAGAAATTTTATCGCGGGACGGGTGGGCATGAGGCCTGCCTTTAAAAGGGGGATAAATGTTTGAGTTGGAAGAAAACATTAATATCGGCGCAAATATCAAAGTAGTCGGCGTCGGTGGCGGCGGAAGTAATGCCGTTTCAACAATGATCGAAGCTGGCATGGGCGGCGTTGAGTTTGTTGTTGCTAATACTGATATTCAAGCGTTGAACGCAAATAAAGCATCTACCAAGATTCAATTGGGTCTTGATTTAACTCGTGGACTTGGTGCGGGTGCAAACCCAGATGTAGGTCGTCGAGCTGCGATCGAGTCTTATAATGAAATCGTTGAGAAGCTAGAAGGTGCAGACATGGTTTTCGTTACTGCCGGTATGGGTGGCGGAACGGGAACTGGTGGAGCGCCAATCGTAGCTAAAATTGCTCGTGAGTTGGGTGCTCTTACTATCGGTGTTGTGACTAAGCCGTTTATCTTTGAAGGTAAACGTCGCATGAAGCATGCTGATGGTGGTCTGAATGATCTAAAAGAAAACGTAGATACTTTGATCGTGATTCCTAATCAAAAGCTGCTTTCAGTTGCTGGCGATAAAACTCCACTTTTGGAAACCTTCAAAAAAGCTGACGAAGTTCTTCTTCAAGCAGTAAAAGGTATCTCGGATCTTATTAACATTCGTGGTTTGATCAACTTAGACTTTGCCGACATTCGCACCGTTATGGCGAATAAAGGTATCGCTATCATGGGCACAGGCTCTGCAAAAGGTGAAAACCGCGCAGTCGAAGCAGCAACCGCTGCGATTTCTTCTCCGCTATTGGAAAACATCAAAATCGAAGGCGCCACTGGCATTATCATCAATGTTACGGGTGGTTCTGATCTATCGTTGCATGAAGTGAATGAAGCTTCGATGTTGATCACTGATGCAGCTCACGAAGATGCTGAAATCATCTTTGGTGCGGTTATTGATGACAGCATGGGCGATGAAATCCGTGTTACAGTTATTGCGACGGGATTTGAAGCTCATGATCGCAAATTGACTCAAGATACTTTAAATCAGATCAATCAGCTTCAAAGCTTTTTGAATCCAAATCCTCCAACAATGAACTTCCAGAATCAGAATATGATGCCTGCGAATAATTCGTTTCAAGGGGCTCCTCAGTATCAGCAGCCGATGAATAATCAAATGTTCAATACGCAGATGCCGCAAGCGCCTGCTTATCCGAACACGACGATGCCTCAGGCTCCAGCTTATCCGCAAATGCCACAAATGCCTCAGATGCCGTTGCCTCCAATCAGCGCAGTCCAATCTCAAGTTGCAAGTTTTACGACTCAGCAGCCAGAAATGTCAGCTCCTGTTAACACGGTGGCTTCTATGCCGAACATGATGGTACCGCCAGTTCAAGAGGTGACAACTATGACTCCTCCGGTGGAAGCGGTTCCTGCTCCGGTGGCTCAACAAGCTGCTCAATCAATTGCGGCTGAAGCACAGCTACATACTGAGGCGGAACCGATTGCTCCAGTTCAAGAGGCAGTAAGTCCGCGCGATATGCTTTTGGCAAAATACAAGGCATTTAAAGAAAGCCAAGACTTAAAGGCTCGTCACAATAACCCAGAGCAACTGACAATGAATATGGATCAAAATTCATTAGAGGAAGCTCGCAAAATGGCTCGTGAAGTTTTATCTTCTCCATTTGCTAACCAGAATCTTGAAGTTCCTGCATTCATCCGCAAGAAACAAGGTTTTGATTTAAATAGCTAATTGTGAAAGCTTGGTTTCTATCTGACATTCACTTGAAATCAGCAAAGGGGCGCAACGGAGAAATCTTGTTGCGCTTCTTGCATTTTCTCGAGTCCCAAGAGCCCTCGGAAAACGCGTTATTTTTGCTAGGTGATATTTTCGATCTATGGGTTGGTGGGCATCAATTTTTTGTGAAGAAGTATTCCGAGATCGTGCAGTCTCTGGGGCGATTGCGTGAAAAGGGAGTTCAGATCGTATTCGTCGAGGGAAATCACGATCTTCATGTTGATTCTTATTTTTCAAAAAAATTAAAGATTCCGGTGTTTGTCGAAGCTCAGTATTTTCAAATAAATGGACTGACCGTCCGAGTAGAACACGGTGATTTGATAAATCTGGATGATAAGGCCTATTTGCGCTACCGCTCGGTGGTTCGCCATCCCTTAGTGCGTCCGTTGGCGAATTTTATTCCGGGTTCTATTTGGGGTAAAGTTGGCAATAAGGCTAGTGAAAAAAGCCGCAAAGTGAGTTCTAAATATCATCAACAAAATCAACAGCATTTAGTCGATATGATTCGAAGCCATGCTCATCGAACTTTAAAGAACGAGCGGCCTTTTGATATTTTAGTCTCCGGCCACATGCATGTTTTTGATGAGTATCAATTCTCTGAATCCGGTCGCCAGGCTATCTCATATAACTTGGGCTCCTGGTTGGAGCCCGAAGTGCGAGTTTTGTGTTTAGAAGGGCAATCTGCCCGCTGGGAAACTTTAAAGTAGAAATCTTAAGAGGCCTTGGCTAAAAGCCAAATGTCCAAGCGATAGCTCCGACAATACCTGACATCGTCGTTTTAACATCTGAATTTGAAGCCTCTAGTTCGCTTGAATTGTTACACTGTGAAAAACCATTTCCGGTAGTGCAACTTCCAGACGAGACGACACTACGCTCGATAGGAAGGTAGCGTGTATTGCCTTCAATCGTGATGCAACTTGCTTCAAATACGCAAAAATCGACACCAATACCTGCGGTGGCTCCGAAGGCTCCGCCTTGGAATTTAAAGTTATCAGTGGTGTTTTTCCAAGATCCGCTCAGGTTTCCGTAGCCAACTCCACCTTGCATGAAAAACTTAATATAGGAATTTTCAAGTGGGGTGAGTCTCATCATTGGAAAAAGCGTATAGCCCGTAAGTTCATATTTGCCTGAGCTCTGCATAAAGTAGCTGGGTCTAAAAACAAACGAAATCATGCTGTTGTCGAAGCGATAGATGTAACTACCAAATACTTCGTAAGCACTTCCGAAATTCTTATTGTTCGTTGATTGAGCAGTATTGGCATCGTCGATAGCTTGGTTTAGGTCCGTTTGATCTGCTGTGGTTAAACCAAAGCCAACGTTGAGCTGGATGTCTCCACTAAGGCCTTTACGGCCGCCTCTTCGTTGTGCTTCTGATTGATCGGCAATGAAAGTCAGGGCTAGAACCAGAGTAAGACTTAAAAAGCCAAAAGCCTTTTGCATCGTCATAAAAATCCTCCTGATTTATACTCAACTACTAGACTGATTCAAGTTGAACTCCGTCGCAACTGAAGGATAATTAATTTAGACCAAAGCCCTTTAAATCGTAGGTCGGGCTTTGAATGTCTCATATTGAGAAGGATGCAATGACAAATATAAAACCCTCATCTTTGGTAGAAAAAACGGTCTCGTCGGAACAGATATTTCAAGGGTATTTTTTGAAAATACAAAAAGATGAAGTTCTGACTCCTGATGGAAAAACATCATTCAGAGAGTACATTAAGCATCCGGGGGCTTCGCTTGTAGTGCCAGTTTTGGATGATGGCAATGTTGTGATTCTTCGGCAGTATCGTCATGCTTGCAAACAAATCTTTTGGGAGTTTCCAGCAGGAAAGATCGATAAAGGTGAAGAGCCTGTGACAACTGCGCATCGTGAGCTTCAAGAAGAAACCGGCTATAAAGCCGAAAAAATGCGTTATCTTACCTCTATTCATCCAGTCATTGGTTATGCCGATGAAATAATTCACATTTATCGGGCCGAAGCTTTGACCTATGTTGGTGAAAATCTGGATGAAGGCGAGCACGTCGAAGTATACATGAAAAGTGTTCCTGAACTTATGACAATGGTTCGTCGAGGCGAAATTACAGATGTAAAAACTCAAATCGCACTTTTTTGGCTCGAGCGATCCTGGTAGTTGTTTGGGGGTAAGTTGGATCGCAAAGAATGAACAGCTATTTCTTTTTATGAATTAAGTGCCATTGTCTTTCTAAGTTTTCTCTATCCTCGGGGTGAGCAATTTGAATTAAGGCTTTGGCTCTTTCGGATAAGGTTTTTCCAAATAGATACGCAACGCCGTACTCCGTAACAACGTAGTGAACGTGATAGCGTGTTGTCACAACGCCAGCGCCTTCTTTCAGCATTGGCACAATTCTAGACATTCCTTTTTTTGCTCGAGCCGTTAATGCAATGATGGGTTTTCCACCTTCGCTGAGGGCTGCGCCTCGAATGAAATCCACTTGGCCACCAACGCCCGAAATTATATTTGGTCCGATCGAGTCAGCACACACCTGTCCTGTCAGATCAATTTCTACGGCCGAGTTAATTGCCGTCACTCTTTTATTTCTGGCGATGACGCTTGGATTGTTAACATAGCTGACGTCGAGCTGAATAATGCTGGGATTGTCGTTAATAAAATCGAAGACCTTCTGACTACCTGTAATAAAAGCGGAAACAGTTTTTCCGGGATGAATTCGTTTTTTTGCGTTATTGATAATTCCTTTTTCAAGCAGTGGCAAAGCGCCGTCAGACCACATTTCGGTATGAATACCTAAATTTTTATGATTACCCAAAGCAGCTAGAACCGCATCTGGAATGGCTCCAATTCCCATTTGTAAAGTCGCGCCATCTTCCACAATTTCTGAAACATTTTTTCCAATAGCAATTTCTTCGGGATTTAAGTCTTTAGGAAGGCTCTCGTGTAAGGGTGCATTGACTTGAACCTTGAAGTGAATCTTTGAATCATGAATGATGCCGTCACCATGGACTCTGGGCATCTGGGGATTAACTTGTGCGATGACAATCTTAGCTGTTTCAACGGCGGCCCGGGCCACGTCGATGCTGGTTCCCAGCGAGCAATAGCCGTGCTTATCGGGAGGGGAGACATGGATTAAGGCGACGTCGAGGGGTTTGATTCCTTTACGAAATAAACTGGGAATTTCAGACAGAAAGCAGGGAATATAGTCGTTTTGTTCGAAGTCAATGTAGGGACGCATGTTGGCCCCGACAAATAGATTCGACGTAAAAAAGCTATTTTTATATTTAGGGTGGGCGTAGATCGGATCTCCGTGAGTGTGAAGATGCATGATTTCAACGTTATTTAATCGATCCGCGTGGGCTATGAGTGCGTTAATTAAAACGTCAGGAGTTGCCGCTCCACCATGAATGAAAACTTTATGATTACTTTTAACTGCCTTCAAGGCTTCGAATGCATCTACGAACATTGGGGACCTCATCTGTTATCTAATTATTGATAAGATAGGGTCCCTTGAAAATCCATGACGATCATCATGTTATGATTTTTTATCTTCAATAGCTTGGTTGGCTAGAGTAATTACTTAGGATTGATCAGCACTTCCAGGCGTGCGTTGTCGGAATAGCCTTCTGAATCCGTCACTCGAATATCACAGTGGCGAAGCCCGTTAATTCGGGGATTCATTTGAACATTAAACTGACAGATGGAGCGGGGAGGGAGCGGGAGTTGGCAAGAAGCTTTATCAACATCAAAAATTGGAAAGCATCCAAAATCATCTATGCGAATATTGACGGTACGAGGGCCGATGTTCATGAATCGTAAAGTTTCAATGGCAGCCAGGCTATTTACTGTTGTATCTGGAAAGCGAACGTAATTTCGCTCTAAGCGTACTGCAGCCTGAAGTTCAATTGATATCAATAAAGCAAAAACCAAAAGTCCAAAACGAAACATAAAAACCTTTTTAAATTGTTTGGCTTAAAAGCTCTTCAGCGTGAGCCAAAGATGTCTTCGTGATTTTTTCGCCAGATAGTAAGCGAGCGATTTCTTGAATGCGCTCTGTTTTCTTAAGTTCTTTGATCTCCATAGCGACTGAATCTTTCTTCGGAGACTTTTGAATGAAGAAATGAACATCCCCACAGGCAGCCACCTGAGGAAGGTGAGTCACGCAAATCACCTGTTGTCCAAGAGCGATCGCTTTTAGCTTTTTACCAACCTTCTCTGCGGTTTCACCGGAAACACCAGTGTCAACTTCATCAAAAAGGTATGTCCGTGGTTGGGCACCAGATCCAACCACTCGCTTAAGAGATAAAAGAATGCGCGAAAGTTCCCCGCCCGATGCAAACTTTGCTAATGGACGTTTGACGTCTTTAGACGAGGTTTGGCTTAAAAACTCAACCTCACTAGTACCGGTACTGGTAAAGAGCTTGGTTTCGTCGACTTGAATGTGGAAGGTCACACCTTTCATATTTAAGTCAGCAAGCTCTTTATTTACGCTATCAGCAAGCAGCTGAGCTCCTGAGCTGCGGCGTTTGTGAATATCGGCGCCTAGGGTTTTAAGTTCTTTTTCGATGATAGCGATTTCTTTCTTTAGATCTGCAATTTTGGTGTCAGAATTTTGAAGATTTCCAATTTCAATCTCCATCGAAAGAAGCGCATTTAAAATATCATCAATGCTTGAGCCATACTTCTTTTGAAGTTTTCTTAAGTCACTCAATCTGGATTCAATTTGTTCAAGTCTTTCAGGGTCTGCATCAATTTTCGAAATATACTGGCGCAGGTCATAAACCGTATCGTCGATCAAAGTCTTTGCTTGCTCAAGGGCGTCGATTTTTGATGCCAAGACTGGATCAATACTTGCTATTTCATGTGCTTTTTTAATGACGGCATTTATTCGGTTAATTGCTGAATCATTGTCACCGTAAAGGGCCTCTTCGGCCATATCCACAAATCCACTCAGGCGAGCCGCATTTTTTTGTTTCTTTACTTCAATTTCAAGATTGTGATCCTCACCAGGTGAAAGATCTAGCTTTGCAATTTCGTCGCGCTGATAAACAAGAAAATCCAAGCGCTGCGCTTTTTGTTGGGCATTTGATTCGAGTTTTTTTATTTCTTCTGAAATTTCAGAAAGTCGTTTAAAGGACTTTTCAAATTGTAGGCGCTTGTCCCAGGTTCCAGCATATTGATCTAAAACATCAAGATGGTAGGCTTTTGACATCAAGTTTTTGTTTTCATGCTGCCCGGTCATTTCAATAAGTGGAGCCGAGTGTCCAGCAACTTCAATCAATGGGGCAACAATGTCTTGTAGAGTCTTAAGTGTATTAAGGCTGCCGTTCATGTAGACTCTGGATTTATCTCCTTGAGAGATCACACGACGAACAATGAGAAGATCTTCTTCGATTTCGATACCCATAGATTGCAAGTGTTCTTTGACATCTGGGCGAGAGTTTAAGTCGAACGAGCCTTCGACGGTGGCTTGTTCCGAACCTGTGCGAATACTGTCGGATGAGGCCTTGGCTCCCATCATCAGGGCCAGGCTCTTTAAAAGAACGGATTTGCCGGCGCCAGTTTCGCCGCTGAGGATGTTAAGTCCTTTGCCGAATTGGATATGCAAATTTTCAATGATTGCGAAGTTGGTCACTTTCAACTCAATAAGCATAAAGACTCCCTGTTCTTAACGATCGCCGAAGCGAAGTTTTTCGCGTAAAAGATGAAAAAAATTGTGATTCGGGGCACGAACGACCCAGTGATCAAACTGTGATCGACTCACTACGATTTCGTCTTCAGTCGTGAGCTCGGCCATTTTTTGACCATCAACAATAAGGTGGGCTTTTAAATCTTCGCCCGTAATTTTAAATTCGATTTCTCGGTCTTCAGGGAGAATCAGTGGCCGCGAAGTAAGGCTGTGCGGTGCCACTGGTGTTAGTACGAAGGCTTTCACTTCAGGATGAAGCACCGGGCCTCCTGCGGCCAGGTTGTAGGCTGTCGATCCCGAAGGACTGGATATGATCAAACCATCCGCACGAACATCTTTCACCAGCATTTTTTCGACATAGATTGAAGTATTGATGAGCTGCGAGTGAGAGCCTCGTTCTATAACAACATCGTTAAGAGCGTGAAACTCATCGCGCATCTTTCCTTTACGATAAACTTGCGTGCGGATCATCGAGCGCGCACAAGTCGTCATTTTTCCCTTTAATGTTTCTTCGACAATTTTGAAGGTTTCTTCTGCATGATGGGCCGTTAAGAAACCAAGATTGCCCATATTAAATCCAAGGATAGGAACTTGTTTTTCCCCTAGAAGGCGAACTGCGCGAAGATAGGTTCCATCGCCTCCCAGAACAATCACCAGGCCCATCTTTGCCAACTGCTGTTGGGTCTTGATGGGTTGAGTGCCTGTGAGAGTTTTCTGCTCGGGAGCCGTGAACACTTTATAGCCTCTTTCTGAAAGCCAGGCGGCAAGCTCAATGCCTAATGCGACCGCTTGCGAGGTTCGCAAGCGGTAGACAATAGCGATATTTTTGCTGGCAAGAGAAAGCTTCTTTTTCTTCATGCTGTCGAATCCTTCTAAAAATTAAATCAATCCATCGCGGCGTAGAAGAGCTTTTGGATCTGGTTCGCGTCCACGGAAGCGTTTGTAAAGATCCATTGGGTGCTCTGTGCCGCCCTTAGAAAGGATATTCTCTTTAAAGCTTTTTGCAACTTCTTGGTTGAAGATTCCTTTTTCCATGAAGAACTCGAAGGCATCTGCATCTAAAACTTCGGCCCACTTGTAAGAATAATATCCTGCCGAATATCCGCCTGCAAAAATATGGCTGAATGCGACCGAGGTATTTGTGCCAGGGACTTTCGGGAATAGACGGACTCCGGCTGTCGCTTTTTCTTCGAACGCGTCGACATCATTAATGGTCGACGGGTCTGTCGAGTGCCATGCCATATCTAAGATTCCGAATTGAAGCTGTCGGCAGCTCATCCAACCTGCTTGGAATTTTTGAGATGCTTTCAATTTTTTAATAAGATCCATCGGCATTTGTTCGCCAGTTTCATAGTGTTTAGCAAATAGGGCTAGGCCAGCTTCTTCGCCTGTCCAGTTTTCGAAAATTTGAGAAGGTAATTCTACGAAATCCCAGAAAACACTAGGGCCACTGACTGATTGGTAGGTTACGTCTGATAATATGCCGTGCAAGGCATGACCAAACTCATGGAATAAAGTGCGGACTTCATCATAAGTTAACAGAGAAGGTTTAGTCGGTGTTGGTTTCGTGAAGTTGCAGACGATACTTACATGAGGACGTACAATTTTTCCTTCAAAAAGACCTTGGCCGCGGAACTGAGTCATCCAAGCGCCACCTTTTTTGGTTTCACGAGGGAAAAAGTCTGTGTAGAAAAGGCCCATGTATCTTCCAGAAGAGTCCTCGTAGATTTCATAAGCTTTGACTTCGGGATGATAGACCGGAATGTTTTTATTTTCTTTGAATGTTAAGCCATACAATTTTTTTGCGTGAGCAAAAACACCATCGACGACATTCTCAAGTTTGAAGTAAGGTCTAAGATCTTCTTCATTGAAAGAATATTTTTGTTCTTTTAGCTTTTCGGAAAAATAAGCAAAGTCCCAGGGTTGAATATCTGTCAGGTTCTCTGTTTGCTTTGCAAAGTCGATCACTTCTTGAAGATCTTTTTTTCCAGCAGAAAATGACGCCGTCTCAATGGTTTTCAAAAACGACATTACGGTTTCTGGTGTTTGCGCCATTCGTTCTTCAAGGACGAAGTTCGCATGAGTTTTATAGCCAAGGATGTTGGCGCGTTGATGGCGAAGTTGAATAATTTTTTTGATGACCTCTTGGTTATCGTATTGATCATTAAAGGCTTTTGAGGCGTAAGCGCGCCACATTTTTTCACGAAGGGTGCGGTTTTTCGCATAAGTCATCAACGGCAAGTAAGAAGGGAAGGTCAAGTTGAACATCCACTTTCCTTCGTGCCCCTTTGTTGTGGCCAAGTGAGCAGATGCTTCTAACGCTCCTTCTGGAAGTCCTTCAAGATCGGACTTATTGTCGATGATCATTTCGAAAGCGTTGGTAGCTTTTAAAACATTTTCGGAAAATTTTGGTCCCAGGACTGAAAGCTCTTGGTCAATTTTGCGAACTTCTTCTTTTTTCTCTGCAGAAAGAAGTGCGCCATTGCGGACGAAGCTTTTATAATGCTTTTCAAGAACCGTTTTTTGTTCGGTAGTTAGGTTCAAGCTTTTTTGATTTTCGTAGACCTCTTTGACTCGTTGGAAGATGACAGGGTCTAAAGAGATATCAGAACTGAAGGCTGTTAATTTTGGATAGATCTCTGTCGCTAAAGCTTGAAGTTTTTCGTCAGCATGAGCCACTTCCATGTTTCCGTAGACGCCTGCAACGATTTTCATCAAGTCGTCTGCGCTTTCTAAAGCAGCGATAGTGTTTTCAAAAGTCGCGGGTGCCGTGTTAGTTTTTAAGGCTTCGATGTTCTTGCGTGCTACGCGAATCGACTCTTCAACAGCTGGAAGGTAGTGTTCAACTTGGATTTTGTCGAATGGAACCGCTTGGTCAAAAAGCGAGTTTGGGCTCAAAAAAGGATTGGCAGTCGTGGTCATAATTCCCCCGGTTTTAAAGTTCAAAACCTTCCTACCACACCCCCCAAAAGGGGTCAGGTATTGTTTTCTAACCGGGGTGCATTATATGTCCGATTTTCGAATGGATTGAGGGGGCGTTAGCCCCCCTCTTATTTGCGGCTCAATAAGTTCGAAATCCGCCGCTGATTCCGAACTATAAAATTAACGCGATATGGTTAGAAAAAAACACCTGACCCCTTTTTAGAGGGGGGTGGTGCAGATTCCGATTGGGGAGCCGGAAACTGTAGGAACGCAGCGATTTGTGCCGCCGCAAGAGTTTGCCTGATTGACGAAACATGATTGAGTCAAAGTCGTCATGTTGCACGAGGCCGCATAGTCGCCCCCCTGCATATTAGATACTTGAGGGATATTAACGTTGTTGTTTGTATAAACAGGTGCTGTGTAAGCATAGGTATACGGGTATCCGTAGTAAGACCAAGTGTTATAAACAACAGTGAACGACTGGAACGGGGCCAGATAGTTAGAAGCAAGACATCCCAATCCCCAAGATGGATTGTAGGTCGGAGAATATCCCGATGGACAGCTACAGAAATACCCGTTCGAAGAGATTCCATTATAGTAGTACTGAGGATAAGCCATCCAGCCATACATATAATACGAATTGTAATTCTGTTGAGGGCAATAGGTCGTTCCGTTCAAGCAACGGGGATCCAGCGGAGTCGTCGCCTGAGTTGTCACAGTGTTTGAATTATTACCCGAGTTGGTCCCAGGGCAAGCCGTAAGAGCCAAGGACATCAAGGTCATCAGTCCTAGAAGAGTTTTTTTCATAACAAAACCTCCACGCGAGTGAATAAATAGAGTTCGTTCCAAAATGTTACAAACTTTGTGCCGAGAGTATAAAATGCTCAAATTCTCTATATTTCTTTTGAGGAGGTTGGGAGACGTCAAAGTTTTTGACAGAGGCCCTTTAGAGTCGTTTAATTTTAAAGTCGAATCGAGTTTAAATCGTAATCATTAAGGAGGATGTTTATGGTAGCAACAAACGAAAAAGTAAAATTTCGCATTCTATTTTCGAAGGCAATCTTTGTTTTGTTTGCTTTAGTCGCTCTTCCCTATCAAGGCCAGGCTGCGGTACCGAACCGTCCATTGCAAGGCAAGGGTGTACAGGTCGGAGGCTTAGCCGGAACTGGGTTTACGCTGTTGAATGTTTCTAAAAATATTTTGGGCTCTACCGAAAGAATTATTTTTGATATTGGTGAGTATAATGGTCAGGATCACAAAGGTTGGCCCGCTTATTATCATGTCGAGCTTAAGGATCAACCTAGCAAGCAGGTCGTTATCGACCTGGCTCAAACTCCGAACTCGCGCGTGGATGAAAGTGTTTTAAAAAAGGTATTTAAGAATTCCAAATATATCGGCCGTTCGCAAATTGTATCCGACCCCACCGAACCCAATATGACTGTTATCTTGGATCTGAAGAAGTCCGCCGAGGTAAAGGTCTATCAAGTAGAAGGTAAAAAAACGACAAGTAAAATTGTTATTGATGTTATTTCCAAATAGAAGGAGTTCGTTCAATGAAGCAATTCGCGTTTGGGATTGGTCTATTTTTAGCGAGCTTCGCAGCCCAGGCGCGAGTCTTTGATCTTACCAGCGAAAAACTGGCGAGTTATTTAGTATTTAATTTAGGCAATAGCACAGTTGGCAAGTCTTTATACGAGAACGAAGCGAATACTTCTTATACATATTCCAAGAGTGTGAAATACAACACGGGAGCCGATTTTGGTTTGCTATATGCAACCTCTCTTTTGAATTATCGTTTTGGTTTTGAAATTTTGAAGCCAGATTTAATTAAAAGTGAAACTGCAATGAACGGAGCGACCGAGGTCTACAAGTTGAACTCTGAAGTTTTGATATATGCCCCAAAAGCAGGGGTCGAGATCAACCTCAGAAAAAGTAATCGTGACCGTTCTTTTTTGTTTGGGGCTGTCGGGACAGCCTCTTTGTCGGCCAAGAATGCGTACTCGGCATCTACAATTGCGCCAGTTGGAGCACACGATGTTGAGATGACGGGGAGTGGGCAGTTGCTTAACTATGGTTTAGGGCAAGAAGGGACCCTGACTGATACCACAACTTATCTTTTTGAGTTTGGCTACCGCAGTTTGAAGTTTGATAAGCTAAAATATAAATCTGCCGTGACGACCTTTTCTGGAGCCAAAGTAGCTGGCGAGACCGTATTATCGGGTTCCTCAAATCGATCTCTGGATTTATCGGGCTACTATATCGCAATCGGCTTTCGCATTTATATGTATTAACGACTATTCGTAAAGACTTTCGATTTCTTTGATGTACTTGGCATCAAGGACCTTGCGTTTCAGTTTCAAAGAAGGTGTGAGGTCTCCGTCTTCGATTGTAAATTCGACAGGTAAAATCTTAAATTTTTTAATCGACTCAAAGCTGGCAAGCTCTGCGTTTGCTTCAGCAATGACTTTTCTAACTAGGTCTTCGATCTGTGGCAGCGAGCAGAGCTCTTTCCAATCAGTGAAGCTGATGTTGTGGGTTTGCGCCCATTCTTTTAGAAATGCTGGTTCCAGAGTCAGCAAAGCCACGATGTATTTCTTTTGATCGCCATGGATCAAAGCCTGTGCGATAATTGGGTGTAATTTTAATAGCCCCTCGAGACGTTGAGGTGCCACATATTTTCCACCAGCCGTTTTAATAAGATCTTTCTTTCGATCAGTAATCTTAAGGTCTCCGCCTGGAAGTATAATTCCAATGTCACCAGTATGAAACCAGCCATCGGTGAAAACCTCTTTGGTCGCACCTGGATTCTTATAGTACTGATGCATGACTTTATGGCTTTTGACTAAGATTTCCCCGTCGTCGGCAATTTTAATTTGAACTTCGCCAATGGGCCGTCCAACACTGCCAAAACGATAATTGAAGGGCGTGTTGACGGTGATAGCTGCTGTGGTTTCCGTTAGACCGTAGCCCTCTAATATTAGAACATCGGCTGCATGAAAAAATTGAGAGATCTCTCGTGCTAAGGGGGCGCCGCCACTTATGGCAAAACGAAGGCGGCCACCAAAAGCTTGGGTGACTTTTTGTAAAACCAACTTCCGTGCAAGTTCGTATTCGGCCAGAAGTGGTAATGGTATAATTTGTCGAGTTAGACGTAAGTCACTCACTTTGTATCCAACGTTGACCGCCCAATCAAAAAGGCGTTTTTTGATTTGATTCGAATGTACCGAGGCTAAAATTGCAGAGTGTATTTTTTCAAAGATTCTTGGGACTGACATTAGAAAAGTAGGTCGAATCTCTAGAAGATTTTCTTTTACTTTTTCTATAGATTCGGCGAAAGCCATAGTATGTCCGATATAGACATGGCCCCAGTGTTCGATGCGACCAAGAACATGGGCTAATGGAAGGAAGCAAAGACTGGTGTCGGCTGCAGTGGCTCCACAAAGTGGAAAGGCTTCTGACACTTCCGAAATCACCTGAAGGTGATTTAAGACAACCCCCTTGGGCTTACCAGTTGTTCCCGACGTGTATAGCAGAGTTGCCATATCGTCAGAGCGTAAAGTTCCAAGTTGATCTAAAATATGCTTTTCAGATTTTTTTTGATGCCGTCCTTTATCAATCAAGCTTGCCCAGTGCAGGTCGCGGGGATGATCACGCATTTCATCAAAATAAAAAACATGCTTCACGTGTGGGCATTTATCTGCCACTTGCTTCCACAATTTTTCTTCGTTTTTGCTTCCAATAAAAAGTACTTTTGCTTCCGAGTCATTTAATATGTACAGAATGTCGTCAGGGGTGCTGTTTGGATAGATTGGAACAGTAACAGCTCCATTGGAAAAGATCGCAAGATCGCTGACAGTCCATTCGTAACGAGTCGCCGATAGGATTGCGATGCGCTCGCCTTTTTTAATATTCAATTGGTGAATACCACATGCTACTGCCAAGATATCAGAATAGTATTCAGGCCAAGACTTTTGCACCCATTGCTGATTTTTTTTAAACTGTATGGCGACAGGGTTGTGTCTGCGAGTGGGCATTTCAAGAATGCTTTGGGCAATAGTTTTCTTAAGTATTTCGTCCGAAAAGTTAGTCATGAAGTCATCCAGTGTTGCAACAGTCAGAGTTAGCTTTATTTCGCGTACGCCTTTTTAAGGCGGTCGATGCCCTCTAGGTTTCCGCCCTGAACTTTAATTTCGAAAAATGTATTTTCTTTCTTCTGAACAAAAATTTCTTGATTGCCGTAGATTGCAAATCCGTCAGAAATTTCTACTTGGTTCTTGCCTAGCTTGACCAGATATACCTGATCATCTTTTTTGGAAGGTACTTTGCCGTTGATTAGTACTAGATTTGTGCCGGCCAGTTTTACAGCAGGTCTAATCCGAACTTCAACCAGTTCATTCTCTGGAGGAATTTTGAAATGACGAGTATTTGCTGCCTCTTTAAAAATTTGCGTTGTTTCGTAAGGCTCAAAACCATTTTTTTCAAGTCTGATTTTGACGGGCTTTCCAGCTTGTACTGCGGCTCGAACCGGTGAAATACCATAGTCTTGGCCGTCGATTAGAATACGATCAACTTCAGGGTTTTCGGCGTAGATGGTTAAGGCAACCATTTCTAAAGGGTTGGAGGCCGATTTCGAAGCCATCTGAGCAGATTCTAGATTAGAATCTGTTGAAGCTGCCGCCGAGTCAGTGGCGGTGGACCCTGTATTTGCGGTATTACTTGAGCCTGCAGGTTGTTCTGCAGATCGAGGCGTTCTTTGCGGAGCCGTTGCCTGTCCTATAACTTTAGGACTTGGTGAAAAAATACCTTTGTTCCAAGCAAGGAACGCGGCCGAAGCTAAAAAGATGGAAAGAGCCGCTGGAACTAACCAATTAGATTTTTCCGTAGGGCGTGCTCCAATGCGAGTTCCAACCTTGGTGTGACTTATACTTGTTGATGTTTTTGAGCCTGATGGTGTAAACCCAGTTTGAGTTCCAGAGCCTGCACGTGTCAGTTGAGTTTTAGAGCGAAGGTCACCAGTGGTGCCAGTTTGTGTTCCGCCACCTTTGATAGATCCTAGGTCCACTTTGATATTTGCTGAAGTGTCGATGTTCAACACTTCGCCTTCGTCACGAGTCTCATCAATAATTGTGCGATCTATATTAGCCTTCGGCGGAGTTGGAATTTCAGTTCTTGTATTGCCAACCAAGGTTTTTTCGTTTTCAGGAGTATCTGCTATTTTGACTTTTGAGAACTCAACGCGCTTACGTTGAATCTCTAAGAATTCAGATGAGAAAGTTTCTTTCATGAAAACGGCAAAATCATGCGGAGAGAATTCCGGATAAGCTGTGTTTAAAAATCTATTTAAATCACGATGGAACGATGCCGTCGTTTGATAGCGAAGAGACTTATCCTTAGCCAGCGCTTTGTGAACAATCTTTTCTAGCTCGTTGGGAACACTTGGGTTTAATTTTCTGATTGGTGGAATCTGACACTCGCGAATCTTTCTTAAGATTGCGGCTTCGTTGCTTGCAGTGAACAAGCGATCGTTGGCTAAAAGTTCCCATAGCACAATACCTAACGAGAAAATATCGGTCGATGAATCGATGTACTGCCCGTCAGCCTGCTCTGGGCTCATGTATCCATATTTACCTTTGAGGGTGCCTGCTTTAGTTGCTTCCAGCTGAGTCTCGGCTTTGGCGATTCCGAAGTCGATCACCTTGACTTCACCATCATAGCTGATCATCAAGTTTTGTGGACTGACGTCTCGATGGATCACATTTAAAGGTTTTCCGGTAGAGCTGTCGACTCCGCGATGGGCATGATCCAAACCGGCGGCTGCTTCTTTAAGGATATACACGATTTGATCAACAGAAAGAGCGTTATTTTGTTTTTTTAGTTCTGTTGTAATTTGGCGAAGGTTTTTTCCTTCAAGATAATCCATTACTAAATAGAACTGATTACGTTCAACGCCGAAGTCAAAAATCGAGACGATGTTCGAATGAGTTAAGTTCACAGCGATTTTTGCTTCTTCTTTGAACATTTCTACGAATTCGGGATTTTCAGAGTACTGAGGTAGGATTCGTTTGATCGCTACGAACTTGTTAACGCCTTCAGCACCTGTTGACTTACTTAGATATACCTCTGCCATCCCGCCACTTGCGAGTTTTTCAAGAAGAATATATTTGCCGAACCGTTCGAAATTCTGAGACATTGAAGTTACTTCCTCGTATATTCAATATCGGGAAAATAATCAGAATTCTTAAGGAGTTATTGATATGAAGTGGGTAGGGCTGACCGGAGGTATTGGGACTGGAAAGTCGACAGTCGCCTCGTTGTTAGGACAAAGGTCTGTCCCGGTGATTGATGCTGATCAGATTGCGAAATCTGCTTTAGCGAGTGATTCTCCTGTGTTTTCAAAGATCTTAGATGCTTTTGGTCAACAGATTGTAGATCAAAGTCTAGGGCAGATTGATCGTAAGAAAATGGCCGAGGTCGTATTTGGTGATTCGGAACAAAAAAGGAAACTTGAAGGGATTGTCCATCCTTTTGTCCAGACTCAAGTCCAGGCATTGAAGCAGCGATATGCAGCGCAGGGGACTCCGTTGTTGATTTATGATGTGCCCCTTTTATTTGAAAATAACTTACAAGATCAGTTCGATGGAGTGATCGTTGTTCACTGCACGAAAGAGAAGCAAGTCCAACGAATTTCTAAACGTAATCCCGATTGGACTGTTCAGCAAATTGACCAACGAATAAAAAATCAGTGGCCGTTAGAGGAAAAGATTCGAAGAGCGACGTGGGCGATAGAAAATAATTTAGGACTTGGTGAATTAGAACAAAGACTTGACGAAGTCTTAAAGCAGATACGCTCGGGGAAATCTTAAAGAGAAATAACGTATCCGATATTAGCCAGAAGTTCGAATCCCACAACTGATGCGCCCAATCCGACTTCGCATTGAACTCGATCGTCGTAATCCATAAAGTTTTGCCATCCAATGATAGCTCGGGCTTGAAACCTTTTGAGTGCAGCGATGGCGGCAGGTCCATCTTTAGCTGGAAGGTACATGCCAAAGCTAGTTTTGTAATAGGTTTCCCAGATGGAATCACTAAGTGCTGGCCAGCGACGACCGACAAAGACACCAGCCATGGCTTTGGAGTGAACGGTTAGGTCGACTTCGACATTTTTAGGGTCGACGGTGTTTCGATAGTTTAGGTTGAATATGAAGGCCGTATCCGTCTCGCCTTTTTCAAGGATGGACCCCATCGACAGCCCAACGCCTAAAGTAAAACGATTTTCCCGAAGGGCGTTGGGATTTCCAGGTTCATCAAATTGTGAGTCTTGAATTTTAGGGGACTCAATCGTGCCCGTGATTACAGGAGCCGCATGATTGAGCTGAGGCATTAGGACTAAGGTCAAAAAAAACAAATATAAAGAAACTCGCATATATTCGATTATATTTTATCTATACAATTTTGGAAGCTGTTTGGAGGTTTAGATGCATAAAACTGCCTTAAAGGCCCTCATTATTACTTCAACCTTGACCTTTAGTTGTGCTACTTGGGCAGAGGATCCATCGGTATCTTTCCGAATTCATCATCAGTATCAATCAGTGCGCGCAATGGGAATGGGTGATGCCTTTGTGGCTGTTGCCAATGACTACTCTGCTTTGTTTTATAATCCAGCCGGATTGGCTCGGCGCGAAGATTCCGAGATCAATTTAAGTCTTGAAGGTGGGTTGACGCCAAAGTTTATAGAATTTGGAAAAGATCTTTCTGATGCTTCGCAGACTCCCGGAACAGATTCCGCCAAACAAGAGGCCATCATGAGTGCGATTCAAAAAGTATATGGCGAGACTTATGGTTTTCGCTTTACCCCAATGGCGGGAATTTGGGCTCGTCCGAAGTGGGCTTTAGGAGTCATTCCTTTGGATTTGAGCATGGAAGTGATTCCGCATCAGCAAGTTGGTCCTTCTTTAGATACAACGGTTTATGCAGATACAACGGTTGCTATGGCTTGGGCTCAGGACGTGCATTGGCTGTCGAATGCTAGAACATCGATTGGCGTGACTGGTAAGTTCGTGAATCGGGGATTCTTTTCGAAGGGAATTAATGCCATCGAAATTGCTGCCGATTCAAACTTAATTAAAAGCACAGACCTAAAGGAAGGCTACACCGTCGATGCGGATGTCGGAATGATTGTGACTCCTGAAATTCCTGGCGAGGGATGGTTTTGGCAAGCGATGAAGTTGGCCCGTCCATCTTTTGGGGCAGTTGTTCGAAATATTGGTGAAGTTGGGTTCGGTCAAAGCTTGAAGCTTTTTAATAAGGAAAAATCGGATAAGCCCGAGCGTTTGTATCGCGTGATCGATTTGGGATCTAAATTTGAACTTCCGCAGTTGGGAATCTTTAGCGGTCGAGCGGTCGCTGATATGCGGGATATAATGCATCCTCGTTTTAGTCCTCGGAAAGGTTTGCATTTAGGAGCTGAATTTGACTGGCGAATGGCTTCTTGGTGGAAGGGGCAATGGCGGGTAGGAGTTAATCAAGGTTATTTTACTGCCGGTTTTTCTGCTTTGCTTGGTGTGTTTAATCTAGATTTAGCAACCTACGGGGAAGATGTAGGAACGTACACAACACCAAAGCAAAACCGTGTTTATCAGATGAAAATGAGTTTGAATTTTTAGATCATTTCAGTTTAAAAACAAAAAAGCCCGAGATGAACTCTCGGGCTTTTTTATTTAAGGCTTATTTTTTAAGGAATGCTGGTGTTAGCAATATCTTCCAATAGGGCATCACCGACTCCTTGAGGGTTCGAGCCACCGCCACCATTCGTAATAGCTGTTGAAAGCATATTGCAAAGATCTTCGTTGGCCGAAGAGCTTGCACAGCTGACGTCATAGGTTGCGATGACAACTTGACCGATGGCCGTTTTTAAAGAGGCGCTGCTTAAGTTTCCGTCAACGACCATCGCAGTTACGCAATTCGATAGATTGTAAGCACCACCTGATTTAGCGCACTGAGCTTGGCTGGTTCCGGCGCCATCGTTACCAGCTTCAATGATTGCCATTGGAATATAGGCAAATGCCGAAAGAATTGTTGCGCCCTTTCCGCCAGAATTCCGGCAATATTGAAAAGTATTTTTTGCATTTAACGCATCTTCTGTCACATTTGCGCCAGTTGTAAAAGTGATCGCACTCATGAGTGCGGTTGTATCTCCGTTATTTAGGTTGGCCATCTTGGAAGCTATATCAGATGGATTTGTAAATCCCTCTCGCATAAAATTAGCAGAGCAAAGAATACTTTGTGCGCCCGTTGAGGTCAGCCCTGACACTTTTGATTTGCACGCGGCGATTCCCGTAGAATCTGATGATGAAGTGATTTTGTCTAAACAAGCTTGGGCATCTGCAATTTTATCAAGGTCTGTAGCTTTTCCACAAGATATCAGAGATACGCCAAGGCCGATTGTTAGCAAAGACTTCGCAGTAAAATTTTGCAGATTTAATGACATTATTCCTCCATGAATTAACAGAATTATTTTCCCTGAATATTCGTTAAAATGTGAGTTTAATAATAGCAAACCAGCCCCATGACTGGTTTAGCAAGTCCATTGGCCAGAAAGAGCCCGGACTAGTCTCAAAATGACCAGAGTCCTGCCGATAAGTTCGACATCATGAAATGGATTTCATCGACCTTAACTTTTATATTTATTTTCTTTTCTCTTCTATCCAGCGTAGAGGCGCGCGAGCGTTTCGAATTCTATAATGGCGTTCGTTGTTTGGGTATGGGGGGAGCTTGCATTGCAGTGACCAATGATGAAACTGCGTTGGCTATAAATCCTGCGGCCCTAGGCAAGGTGCGAGACTTTTATGGTACAATCTTTGACCCCGAAATCGAACTGCCAAACAAATATTTAAACTTTAATCAATCAGCATCTATTTCTAATCCTTGGGAGCTATCGAAGGTTAAGGCCAGTCTCGATGCCCGAAAAGGCGAGTACTACTACTCACGCTTGCAGGTGATGCCATCATTTGTGGGAAAAAATTTTGGAATAGGATTTCTTGGTAACTATCAACTTGGCGCTGTCGAAAGCGCTGACGGCGCGACAATAGACACATTCTATCGCAATGACATGGCTTTTCTTTTAGGATACAATCTTCGATTTTTTGATGGCCGAGTGAAGTTGGGTCTAAATGCAAAATTAATTTCTCGTATCGAATTGGACAATGTGACGATGTCTTCGGCAGCATCGACAACCCTAAGTTCAAACCCTTCAACGGCTGAAGGAGTTGGTTTGTCAACGGATGCGGCCTTGATTTTGGCAGCTCCATGGACGTGGATTCCGACTTTTGCGGTTGTGGCCCGAGATCTTGGGGGTACTTCTTTTGATAAGATGTCAGGTATCCGTATGACCACGACGTCTCGACCTGGAACTGTCAAGCAGACGGTGGATGCTGCGGTTGCACTGTTTCCTATTCACAACAATGGGGTGCGATCGTCGTGGACATTTGAAATGCGCGACGTTCTGAACGCGTATCAAATCGATAACAAAAATAAGCTTTATCATGCTGGCTTTGAATTAAATTTTTACGATGTTGCGTTTTTGAGGGCAGGGTATAATCAAAGTAAGTATTGGACGGCGGGCTTAGAGTTGGCTTCCGAGAGATTTCAGTTTCAGGTAGCCTCTTATGGTGAAGAGTACGGCGATGCCACGACGTCGAAAGAGAATCGCCGCACGGTATTTAAATTTGCATTGAGGTTTTAAAGAATGATGAAAAGATGGACCGCTATTTTAATATGTTTTGTCCTTACCGCAAGTTGTGGACAGAACCCATTAGGCGAGCTTAACACGGGAAGCTCGGCGGCGGCACTTTTGGAACAAATGAAAATTGATCTGGATAATGGCGATTATGATGAGGGCTATTCAGTAGCGCAAAATTTGATCGGCCGCTATCCAGGAAATGCGACGAGTGATGACTTTAAAAGAACTTATGGTGGAATCCTGGCTGGTCAGTGTGGATTTATCTTTACAACTTTTGTTTCAAATCTTGGAAGTGCTGCCGGCGCGACTCTTTTTCTAAAGCTAAAAAATGCATTCAGCACGGTCACTGTTAACGTCTCGAAGTGCACTTTGGCACTTTCAACGATGAATAGTCTTAGCAACCCAACTTCGTCGGATCGCTTGAATAAGCTGATTCTGCATCTGGCAAATATCGGGATTATATTGAAGGCGTCCTCTGTAGCGCCTGGTTTAAATACTTGTACAATCACGTCGCCGATTGCGGCGAATGAGATTTCTAGTACGAATATTAAGTTATTAGTTGCTAGTTTTGGCTCTGTTATTCAAAACGCAAACGATATTGCCAGTTCAATTAGTGGTGGTGTCGGAGGTCTTGATGCTTTAACTGCGGTATGCAACCCGGGCGCGGGGGCGAGTGCGGAAGAAATTGCATTGGCAAACATTCTTAATCCAATCTGTTCGTCGACAGACGCAAGCACTGTGACGGCTCAATCTGCGGCGACATTTCGCAGGCTCTTAGCAGATTCCACAATTGGCGTGGGATCCTGCGATATCGGTAATGATATGGCGATAGTTCGTGATGGTAACAATGATGGAGATACCAACGATGGGCTGGGGATTGACTTGGTCAATAGCGCAAATTTAGCGGTTCAAAGTAATTATTCTTGCTGTCCAAATTTGAAGTACAATCTAGGTACCGAAGATTCTTTGGAGGAGTTACTGGCGGTAATGCCGCCTCTTCCGGCTCCTCAGCAGGTGCCACCAGGTGGACCTGATATACCGCTGACTTCTGGAGTTAGCGATGATTAGGCTTGTATTATATATTGTAGTTTTTTCTTCTATAAATGGCCTGGCTTGGGCGGGGGCGGTTCCCGAATACAATCGGTCGATTCGGGCATTGGGGATGGGTGGCGCTTACGCCTCTATAGTTACTGGGAATGATATTCTTTATTACAATCCGGCAGCTTTGGCTTACAATGATGAATTGAATATTGAGCTGGTAAATTCAGGGGTTGGAGTCAATGGATTGTCGGTCGTTCAAAAAGTGCAAGATGCTGGGGATTTATCGGATCCAGTTAATCAAGCAAAACTTATGGGAACTCATTTGTGGTTAGGGGCCAACGGTCGTCTTTCATTGATTGCTCCTTATTTTGGCCTGGCTTTAGGAACCGAATACGAAGCGGATATGTATTTTCGAAATCCTTCTTTTCCAGAAATTCAGACCTATTTTAGAAATGACACCGACACACGCTTCTCTTTTGCTCATGGCCTAGGAGATAAAGGGGCTGTTGGGGTTACGATCAAGCGCGTAGCCCGATGGGGCGGTGATACTCTGACGTTGCCTATCACTGCTATTGCCGATCCGACCAGCCTGCAGAATATTCAGGATAACTTTGCGAACAAAGGAACTGGTTATGGCGCAGATTTGGCTATGATGTATAAGTGGGACGGTTTAATTTCTCAAAATTTTGCTGTGGTATTGCATGATATAGGAAGTACCGAATTTAAGAAAACAGCGGGTACTGATAATCCATCTCGAATCAAAGATAATTTGGTTCTTAGTTACGGGATGGCGATGGATCTTCCGGGTTTTGATTGGACGGCTGCGGTGGACTATCGACACGCCAATACGACGGGAATAGATTCTTCCAAAAAGTTACATATTGGCTCTGAGTTTTCATTGCCTTTTATCGATTTAAGAGTCGGAGCGAGTCAGGGCTATATGTCCTATGGCGTCGGCATGAATCTTTTTCTGCTGCGCCTAGATGCCGTTATGTACAAAGAAGAAATCGGAGCTTACGCGGGGCAAAGTGGTGATGATCGCGTGATGGTTGGTTTGACGCTTGATTTAGGCTTTGATGCAAACTTCAATTTCGTGGATAATAAAACCGGTAAGAAGCTAAAACTTAAACAGCGCCGGTAATAATGCTTAAAGTAATTCGAATTTCAAATCGATCGCAGGTTGATGCGATCTTCAACTCATTTGATCCACTAAGTACGACGTGGTTAGTTTCTGATTTGCGTACAAAGTTTGAACTTCAAGAAAACATACTGAATAAATATGGTTCTTACATTGACGAAACCGTTTATCGTGCTTCGGACTTATGGAAGCTATTATTACGACGTGCTCAGCCGGACCTAAAAATTGTCAGTGATCCTTTTATTCGGTCGTTAATTCGATCGCTCTTAGATCAGAATACCGAGTTATTGCAAGGATTGAACTCGTCTTCAGAAGAAACCATTTATGCGTATATTGAACAAATGGCGGCCATTGTTTTTCATCCGCAGGGCACCGAGGACTTAAATCAGTGGTTTGAGCAGCACCCCCAAAGCGAGCAGAAGTGGAAGAAGTGGTACCTGGCGGCGCGATGGATGGTCTTACAGCTTATGGGGCAACATAAAGTGCTATCGCAGCGTTGGATAGGGCCAGTTCTTTTGGCAAATATCCAGGTTGAAAATTTTTGGGATCGACCATTAGTGATAGATCTAGGAGCCGAGCTTTCAAAGACGGAAGCCGAGCTGATTCGTGCACTTTCGCGAGTTGTGGATGTGGTAGTTCTTTCACCTTACCCAAAATGGAGAGAGGACTTCAAATATCTTTTACAGCCCTATGATTTTTTAGAGGCAGAAGCTCAAGAGGTTATAAAGGTAGATCTTGATCAAGCTGTGCCCGTAGCGTCGGCGAAATCACAAACCGCTTTGCGTTTCTCGGGTATGTTGGCTGAAGTTAAGTTTGCAGTTGGACAAGTCCGAAAGTGGTTAGATCAGGGGATTTCAACTGCAAATATATTGGTGACAGCGCCAGACATCGAGTCCTACTGGCCCGTTTTAAAGTCATTTCTTGATGTCGAGGGGATTGCAGTTAATAAATCTTTGGCGGGCAAACTACAAAGTCTTCCGAATTTAACCAAATGGCTTTCTCAGATTCGGATTCGCTCAGGAAGATTAAGTGCTACAGACTTAGAGATTTCCTTCTACGAGTCAGAAAGAGCATCGCAGCTTCGGTTCGAGAAATTTAAAGCATTATTTAATACTTTATACGTTGAGGAAGACTTAAATCGCCATCAACTTTTGGTAGATGCTTTTAGTGGTAAGTTTGATCAACAAAAAATTGTCTCCCGGGATGAATTTGTGGCTCAGTCTTTAGTTTATTGGTCAGGCTCTGATTCCGAGCACTTGCAGGTTGTGCTTCGAGAGTTTTTAGCAAATGCAGTTTCTAATATTCGATTAGAATGGAGCGAATGGCTGAAGTATCTGGAATCAATTGTTGCTGTTAAGGAGTGGACAATTCAAAAAGCCGATCTCTTAGGTATTACGGTAACAAAACTTGCATCTGCTGGTTCTAATCAGTTTAGTCATCGGATTTTTTTGGGTTTGGTAGAGGATCAACTTAAAGCCAAATCAAAGCTTCAGTTGGATGGTAAAGAGTATTTCGAACTCGCTAAGGACTTGGGTTTTGTTTTAAATAATCCAGATTTTAGCGACCTGGATTTTGAGTTGAAGTGGATTTCCGAAAACCCTTCCAAAGTAGATTATTATTGTGTTGGTTTGTCAGATTTCACGGGTAAGTTGCAGGCCCCTTCAATGTTTTGGTTAGAAGTAGCAAATCATTTAGGTGAATCTCACGAAAGACTATCTGTACCAGATTCTGTGCGATGGGATGAAATTCAGACACAGGCTGTAGCTCGTCCAGGACGAATGAGTCAAGATCTGGGACTTGAAGAGCAAGATCGAATTTTGGTTTCGAAGGCGTTATCGTTGTCACCTAGTGGTATCAAAGACTATCACCAGTGTCCTTTTGTTTTTGCTGCAAGTCGCGTCTTTAGATTGGAAGATCATCCCGACATTGATCTTGATGTCGACCCAAGAACAAAAGGAAATTTAGCCCATTACTTGTTCGAGCAGCTAGGTAAAGAGCCCATCCGTTTCGACTGGAGCGATGCAGAGATTTTGGAGGTTCTTGAATGTGGCAGGAAAGAGAAAGAATTAGTGTTTGCCGCAGAAGAGCTTTGGATTCCAATGCGGCAAAAATATTTGAATTTAGCTAAAAGGTTTTTAGCATTTGAGAATGAACTGCGGTTACGATTTCCGAATTTGAAAACATTATCGGCGGAAAAGACGGTTCAGATTTGGTATAGCAAAGAGTCTCGTTCATTTAGTTTTGAAGCGTCCGAAAGTTCCGTGTTAATATCTGGTCGAATAGACCGGGTCGATGGTGATGGCAAGCAGATGGTGGTCATCGATTATAAATCAAGTGGTGCATCGGCTCCATCGACAGCAAAATGGATCGAAGAATGCGAATTACAGATGCCATTTTATATGTGGGCATTGGAAAAGCGTCAAGAGCCGCCTTTTACTGGCGAAGTCGATGCCGCTCTTTACTATATTTATCGTGATTTTAGTTTAAAAGGCTTTGTGGTTAATGAAAAAGCAGGCCGCCTTTATCAAGGAATAAAAACCACGAGCCGAAATAAGGTACAAAACGATCAGTCGGGCAAAGAGCAGCTTTTTAAGTCGTTCGAGGAACAGGTCGTTGATAAAATTTTAAAAGTTTCAGATGGAATTTTTGCACCAAAGCCAAGTGATGTATCGGAATGTTCTAAATGCAAATGGAGACGTTTATGTCGAGCCCCTCATCTGAATTAAGATCTTTCAGGAAAACCAAGATATTGAAGGCGGGGGCCGGTGCAGGTAAAACGACAACTCTGGTTCGTTTATTTTTAGATTTTGCTGTGGATTTTAAATTAGATCATGGGCGATTTCCAAAAATCGTTGTTTCTACGTTTACCAGAAAGGCGACGCAGGAACTTAAAGAGCGTCTTTCCAATAAAGCTCTAGACATGCGTTCAAATAATGCTTCCGACTCGGATTTGCATAAATCGGTTGTACATGATCTTTTTGAGTACGTCTCAACTAAATCTTTAGTTCATATCTCAACTATTCACGGTGTCCTAGGTTTATTTTTGGCAAGATATGGTTATATGCTGGGTTTGACTCCTGATTTTAAGATTGTTTCCGATGGGGATCTTAAAAGGCAGGTTCGCAGGCATTTAAGAAAGATATTGATTTCGAAAGCTGAATGGCGCGACCTTTTAGAGGAATTCGATTACGCCGCACTTGAAAAAGTGGTGATTGAGAATTTTGATTCTTCGCTAGTGTATCCTGATCTAAAACGTGCTGATGCTGTTTATCTTTTGAACCTAAGAGAGCAAAAATGGCAGATTTTGCAGAAGGAAGCTGCCGAAGTTTTTACAGCTATTCGCAATCAGACTGAGGGAACTAAGTGGGCAGAATATACAGAAGCCTATTTGAACCTATCCTGGAATAAAGGCTACGAGGCAGTGCGATTGGAATTAGAGCAAGATGAGCGTATTCCTAGAAAGCCGCCATTTAAAAGGGAAAAACCTCCATTTGACGAAGCCTTGCACGAGGACCTAGAAGCTTTACGTAAGAAGATAGACAAATTTTTAGCGAACGATGCATGGAGTGAGGCAGCCATTTCCCGCAACGATCAGGTTTCCAGAACTGTCGGCGAGGTTTGCGAGATATTTAATAAAGAATTTTTAAAAGAAAAGTTAGAGCTTGGCCAGATTTCGATGCGGGATATGGAGACCCTATCTTTGCATCTTCTGCGAACTCATCCAGATTCAGCAGTTCAGTTTTCGAAGGATTGGGATTTTTGGATGATTGATGAGTATCAAGATACAAGTCCTATTCAAGTCGAATTATTAAATAAATTAATCGGGGATCGTCCGGCTTTTTATGTCGGAGACCCTCAACAATCGATTTATCTTTTTCGAGGGGCCCGCAGTAAAGTCTTTCAAGAAAAAGTAGAGCAGATTCAGTCATCAGGTGGTGATTTTGAGCAAGCTGTGAATAACTACCGCTCTCATAAAAATGTTCTTTCTGTTTTTAACGAATACTTCACTCGAATGAGTCCTCAATTCGGTAAAATGACGGTACCTCAAGAGAAAGTTTTTTCTGATTTGAGTTTTCATCCATTGGAATTCTGGCTGACGGACTCTGACGAAGCACAAAACCTTGCGGTTATTCATAAAATACAGAAGGTGCTTCAATCGGGAGTTTCAGCGGAACAAATTTGCGTGCTCGGCCGTACAAATAGTCAACTGGAAGATCTGGCTCGACTGTCCGTCGAATACGGGCTTCCGGTTCAGCTTCATGCCGGAGGAAGTTTTTTTGAGCGTCGCGAAGTTCAAGATATTTTGCAGATCATGAAGGTTCTTTTAAACCCTCATGACAATGCAACGTTTTTAAGTGTTTTAAGGTCCCCGTGGTTTTTTGTCGAAGACTCTGAACTCACAAGCTATTGTCATAAATTCGAAAGCTCATTTTATTTAAAAGCATTGGGATTGACAGCCGGAAAGGCGGATCATCCCGCTCAGCAAATTTTAAAATATCAGCGTCGAGCCGAGGAAGTTGGTATCACTCGAACCTTGATCGAAATTATTCATGATAAAGAATTGATTAGTTATAGCCAACTGTTAGATCCATCGGGGCGACGAGAGGCAAATATATGGAAATTGATTTCGATGTTAAGTCAGGAAGAGCGACGGCCCGGATTTAATTTTTTAGATTTCGTTGACGAAAAAACGGGTAGTCGTGATCCCGATACTGCGTCCGAAGATGGAGACGCAACTCCGGTGATAGAACCGAAGCGAGTGAATTTTATGACAGTGCATGCTTCTAAGGGTCTGCAGTTTGAACATGTGATGGTCCCGTGGATGGATAATCGCTCTAGACCTTATGTGGCTCCAGTTTACATGGTTGATGAAATGACGGGGGTTTGGTCTATCAAGGTTAAGGATTCTGACTCACAAGAGTGGGTTTCATCAGGATTAATAGAAAATCTGGCAGAGGCAAGACAGCTAGAAGAACAAAAAGAGACCGAACGAGTTTTTTATGTCGCATTAACAAGAGCTATTTCGGGTATACATTTATTTTGGAAACATGCAGACAAGCTTGGTGGATGGGCGGCACTTTGTCCCTTTGATGTCTCTGAGGGGATTCATGAGTTTGAAAGTTTCACTTATTTAGTGCAAAGAGATATTCCAGAGCCGGAAAGAAGTAAAACTACTGAACGAATCCGTTTGCCAGTAAGAGCCCGCTATCAGAGCGATGCTACAGTCCAAGTTTTATTGGATTCAGACAGTGTAACGTCTTTGCTGGAAAAGCAAATGAAAGCAGCCAGTCAGTCCCATCCCAAAGAGCGAAATTTATTTGCCGGCTTGCAAAGAGCCCAGCAGGGTACTGATGCCCACCGCATATTTGAATCTTTAAAGTATTCAAATTTGACCGAGTTGCTGGTGGATCAAGATATTGAAACCCAAAAGGCTTTACAGTTTATTTGCTCAGAAAATGAAGTCCCATTGTCCCGGATTATTCAAAATGGATTTGCCGAGTGGGGATTTGCTATCAAAGAAAATGGACGACGTTTTCAAGGACAAATTGATTTATGGGGTGTCGTTGAAGGCGTTTGCTACATCGTTGATTATAAGACTGGTTCCCAGCGATATAGCGAACAGGCATTTAGGCAGCTTGAGTTTTATGCCTGGTGTTTATTGAAAATGAAGAAAGCGCAGGATATTCCCCTTTGTCTAGCCGTTGTTTATCCATTCGAACAAACTATAAAGCGACTAGACTATGGAAGAATTGAATCTATTAAGGGTAAAGTCGAAGAATTTATCGGCATTGGAGTTGCGCCCAAGCTTTGAGTTCTTTTGATTTTGATTTAGCAGGATTAAACCAAACTGGATCTTTTGGCATATAGACGTCGCGCATGACATGAGGATTGAATTGCGACTCAAAAGGGATTCCTTCACAAACCCCTTCAGTTCCATTATCCGAGGTGTACCAGTCCGCGTAGCTAGCTTTAACGATGGTTTCTTTTTTATTTTTATCGATGCATTTGTATTCGCATGTCCAACTTCGTCGTGTTCCGTACCAAGTTTCTTCAAAAAAAATATACTTTTTTGAATAAATATCTGGAAGACATCCGCAGGAAGCGGCCATTGCAGCAAGTGGGCTTGCTGCAATGGATGCAATTATCATAAGTTTAATCCAGATTCTATTCATAATTATCTTGCGTACTCAGGGTTCGTCATCATCGTCAATTTGCTCAAGAATTCCATATTCTTCATTTGTAAACCGTACTTGAACTCTGTTTGGCCACCGGATGCAATTTGACCTACAACTTGACCAATATCAGCAAGTGGAGTGTTTTTGCCTTCAAATTGTTTTGCAAAATTAGCCACCACTGTTGAAGTTGCCTCTTGAGCGAAGTCTACAAGTGGAAGTGTTTTGCCAATTTCTTGCAGTTGACCTTTAAGCCCAACAATCACATCTTCAGCGCTTGCAGGAACCAAAAGTGCAGTCAAGGCACCCGTGATAATCTGCTTGTTCATCTCATTGATCAACTGAGCTTGTCCCTCTGCGCTCAATTGTGGGTTTTGAGCTGCCAATTCATCAGAGATCAGTTTTGCAGCCTTGATTTCTGCCACCAAAGTATCAGTTGCAGCCTTCAATTTAGCCTTTGAATCCGCAATCATCTTTTTATCTGCCTCTGAAGCTTTGTTACCCTTTAAGCTTTCGATTAAAGAGATTTGTAACTGTGCTGCAGACATTTGTTGCATGATCGGTGAAAGCTTATCTGAAACTTGCAAGAAATTGTTCAATTCAGCAGCGCCTTCTAGCAATCCTTGAGCAACGGCCGCATTATCAAGAGCCCAGAACATAACCTTGGCAGCAGAAGTTGACTTCACACCAAGTTGGCTTAAAGATAGACGATCTTCAGGTCCTTTGCCGATAGTTGTTCCAACTTTGAACAAGTTTGCAAAGTTGTCTTTATCGCGCAAGGCATTGGCTTCAAGTCCCAACACAGAGTTGATTGCAGCGTAAGCTCTCATCGTTGGAGAAATTATATTCTCTCCTTGTACGGGTACAAAGCCACCTTCTTTTGAAAGGATCATTGGTCTTTGTTCATTTGCAAGGATAGACATCAAAGTATTCACTGCAATGCTCTTGTCTGGAGTGTCCATTCCCAAGAAATACTTTTCAAAGTCTAGGAACGAGAACTCAACGTTCGAATTCCAGTATTTGAAGTATGGCAAACCTTTCAAAGTTAATAATTGAATTGCTAGCACTTTATCGTTTTCAATTCCGATTGTACTTAAGCGATCCGGTGACATTGCCTGATCTGCCAAGCTCTTTCTTTCGAACACGATAGGCGTCACTTTGCCTGATTGGTCCTTATTCGCAGCCACATCAAGTTGGAACGGGAAGTCTTCACGTACTCCTGCAGTTTGGTCTGGTGTGTACACAACGCTTGTTAAGAATAAGTAAGCTTTCAACGAGGCCTTGAAGTAGTCTTGGATCTCATCTTGAGGCTTATCTCTGTTAACTGCTAATGTATACATAAGTTCGTCGAAGTATTGGCGTAATGAGATCATTGTTCTCATTGTTGAACCAACGGCGTAAGACTTTGATCTTAAGTCGAAATTCAAGCGATCCCAAGCGTGGTAAGCAGCAACGTGATTTTCTTTGTAATCAGCGATCAAATTATCAACGATTTCTTCCGCAGATCCACCGACGTCGAAGCGCTGACATGTAGGCTCATATCCAACATGGATATCAGTACAATATTTGTAAGGCTTCAATAGACCCATGACATCATACTTAGTTAGATTGATCCATGAATTCTTGAGCTTCTTAACTTCTTCAACATGGACGTATTTTCCATCAACAAGGTTGGCAAACTTGCTCTTCACAGTAGCTAGGGCTTCAGAATCTTGGTTGATTTCAATCAAACCAGTATGAGCGGCGCGTAGAGCGTGAGAGTCGTACTCACCAATTCCGCCCCACTGCAAGTTCGCAGGCTCAATATAATCCATGATCGAAGAATAATTCGTAATTGTGTTTCCGCTACTATCCTTCTTCCAGTTTGCTTTATCGTAAGAAGCGATAAAGTTGTGTGTTAAACCTTGAGAGTGACCCATTTCGTGACCAAGGTCAAAGTATAGAGCTCGCTTCAAGGCCTGATTAAAGTCAGCACCTGCGTACGAGAAGTTCAATGACTCGCGGCCAGAGAATTCAAGAACACAGCCGTTTTGCTTAGCAATTTTTGCTCTGATCTGATCACGAACCTTCATTGCGGCAACGCGGTTCTTCAAGACGTTGCGATTGTGTTCGGACATCTTGTTGCCCATTGAGTTTAGCATCTCTTCAGCTAGGATGCCTTCAACATCTAGCATTCCTGTATCAGCTTTTTCAATCGAACGACGAAGAGCTTTTTCGACCCATGCCGTTTCCATGTTTGCTGGTGCAAACTTGAAGGCTCCAATGCCACCCAATGCTTTACGGTCGGCAACAATTTTAGCTACCTGTGATTTAACAATATTCACTCTGCGAAGGCTCGAGTTGATATCTACGGACTTTACTTGGCGCTTTTCACCTTCAATCTTGGCTAACGAAGATTTTAAAGACTTAGTGAATTTAGCAAGTTTAGCAGCACCTTCTTGAGCGTCGCTTGCGGCACCTGCTGGAGCTACTTTAGCAGCCTCAGTTTTTTCCAATTGCACGACTGCCTCTTTCTCAAGGCTGATAACTTCTTCTTGGTACTTGTTAAGATTTTTCAGGCCACGACGTGCACCCTCAACAAACTTAGACAAATTACCAGCGTAGATGATCAGTGAGTCAGCGACAACGATACCAGAGCGATTGTTAAAACCAACCTGAGAAACACCCAAGACGCCGTGGTTATCATTGATTTTATTTTCAAAGTGGATGATGTTTTTGTCTAGATCACCAAGATGACCAGTCACACCAGCATCGCCTTCGAATTGCACCTCGATATAGTTTCCATTACGTTCAAAGCCTTTTACGCCTTTGAAAGCTTTTGAGTATGCATCATTCCATGCTTGGATAATTTCTTTGATTGTTTCTTTGTAAAGCTCACGGCGCTTTAAATCATCAGTAGGCAAGTTAGTAACTGTGTAAACAAGCTTGCGGCCGTTACGGAAGTCCTGAACAACTGGAATATCCAATTGTTGGCCTTCACGGCTGTAAGATCCACCTTCTTTTGTCGGGTCAAACTTACCAATTGTCCATACGCCGTAACCCATCATGTTTTGAGCTGGGAATGGAACGCTAGGTACGAAAGACTGATCCTGGTGGTTCTGATGCTTTGTTGTATCTTTTTTCAGGAAAGAAATGCGCTCTTGTAGACGAGCCGTCAACTGAGCTGGCAATCCACCTGGGTTGTAGTCATTCGCAGCACTATAGATTCCTACGCAGGCTTCGGTAGGAGCCAATGCGGCTTTGTAACTGAATGTGAAGTTTAGTACACCTTCATTCATGCGCATATCAACATTAGACACGACTTGGTCTGCAACGCCAGCCAAGCATCCGCCGCCGCCGTAGTAGGCGACAGGAGAGTGGGTCGCTGGTAACATATTGTCAGTCCAGCTCATTGCAATGTATTCTGCATTTTCTTTATTCGTTTTTACCCAACGCGGGAAAGCGTACGGAGTACCACGCGAATCTGCCACTTCGCGACGAAGATAGCGAACTGGGATCGTCATTAAGTCTTCAATATCGTTATCGTTGGATCCAGTTTTAAACTCAATAATCTTGTCAGCTCGTCGAACAACAAGTCGTTGATCTTCAAGATCGAATTTAACGATTAATAACTCAGAAGCTTCACCCGGCATAAACGTCGTAGAAACTGGCGCATCAGCTAAAGTTCGACGGAAGAAGAATTCTGCATTTTTGATATCTGCCACGCGAAGAACAGTCGAAGAGTCGTAAACTTCGTCTGCGGTAACGCGACGTGGTTCAGCCATCTCAGGAATATGAACTAGGCCTACAGAGTCTGTATAAGGAACAGTTTCGATACGAGCAACGGCACCTTCAGATCCAAAGCGATCTGCGGGTGGCAATTGAACACGAACGAATGCAACAGGAACCACAAAGCGGTAGATAGTTACGCAGTCATCAGTTGGTGACTTGCCTAGTTTAGTGCGAAGATCTGCCGAGCACTCTTCGATACGGCCTCGCGCAGAACCGGTCTTAAGTAACTGAAGTTCTGTTTCAGACAACTTTGATTTTTCTGTGATTTCAAAAATATTTAAACCGTCATCATCAACAGAGGTCATGACAACAGCATCATCACGAAGATCTGCTTTAACTTTAAAGTTAGTGCGCAGTTCTTCCATGCGCATAACTTTGCCATTGATGCTTTTTACAGAGAATGTGCGGTCAAGTTGTTGCTTGTCCGAGACATCAAGACCTACAGGATTTAAAGAGTCTTTTCTTGGGCTAAGCTTAATATGAGTTGCTTGATCCCAATCAGTTTCTTTCAGCTGAAGATTTGAAGTTTCTTCCTTTAGATCATTTTTAACTCTTTGTACAATACCTTTGCCGATAACTTCATATTTGAAAATAGGCACAAGATATTTTGCTGTCGTGTTTTGTCCTTTAGATAAAGTTAGCTTTTTGATTTCAGAAGCTAGCTTTTCACGTTCCGCTGCTGAACGAGTCTTTTGGATTTTTTGAGAAAGGACTACTTCTTGGCGAGATTTCGCATATTGTTTTTCCAGCGTTGATAGCTCGTCCAGACCAGTAACTTCTTTCCAGGCAGTGACATGGCGGCGGTCAACTGTAAAGACGATAGGCATTTCCGATTCTTTTTGTCCCGTGACCTCAAGGCCATCAAACATAAAGCGCAGGCGCTCGGGAACTTTTGCCGATTCAACTTCGACCAATCCTTTTTCAGAATAAGCCTTGAATTGGCTAACACCATCATTTTCAAGGACTCGTGAAGAAGTCTTTAATGAAAACTCGGCTTTATCTTGTTCGATATTTCCAAAATCAGAAATTGCGAACACTTGTTCAGCTTCGGTTTCAGAGAAAGTGGCGTCTCTTTTCTTAGTACATGCTGTCACCGACAAAACAGCCGGCAAAGCGTAAAGTAGAAGAGACTTGGATATTTTCAGAGATTGGAACTTCATATTATTTTCTCCGTTCTTTCTCAAAATTAGAAACCAAATGTCACTGATCCATAAACCAGTGAGCTGTTCTCGTTAAGTAATGCAATGTTTGAGCCACGACCATCGGGTTTAAGGGCATTTCCGGAATTAGAGTGTCCCAAAGCGATATTCGTCGAATCACTTAATTGGTAGCCAAGCTCTTCTGTGTGTTGGAAGGCTTGTTTCATGTAGCCCTGGTAGGTCCACGCATTTTTATTGATAAATTCAATAGATAGCGCAAATTTACCAAGCTCTTTTCCGGCCGAAATGGTTTGTGATAAAGAGTATTTGTTCAGTACGGAGCCGTTAATATTGGTGTCATACTTATGGATATTTTGACCGCCACCGATTCCTACTAGAAAAGACCAACCCGGAGCAACCTCGGGATTTAGGCTCAAATTGAGACCAGTGCGAAGCCCTACAATCAAGTTGTCACGGGTTGAAGATGCCTTACTTGTAGGTAGTATTGCCGAAATTGAGCCTCCCAATTTCCAATTCGATCCCACTTTGGTAATGGGACGTGAAAGGGATAGTGAGGAGTCTTCGGGGGTATTGTTTGCGGAATCTTTTAGATCCTGAGAATAAGCTGTCGAGAAGGAAAGTGTACTTTTTGTTGTGACCTTCAAAGATCCTTTAAAAGAGTAGGTCATCCGTTCAGACATTGTTCCGTCTTGAAAATCAATCATGTTTCGCGATCTTGAGATGTTTATCATGCCCGAAAACAAAGGCGGCGCTTTAAGGGCTTCTTTGATTTCAGCCTCAGTCGTAGTACTGGTCTGAGCTGTCGGGAGTTGTTTATTAGAGTTAGCAGCCAAAGAGGGCGACGATAGGAAAAAGAGCATCGAAAATATCGAAGTCAGTTGTAGAGCTGAATCCATTTTTTTACTCGCGCGTCTTAAATTCATTTTCACATCCCTCGTAAAGGTGGTCGCTGGTGTCATTAGTCCACCTATTCCGCCAAAGACCTAATATGCGAAGGATGTGCCATCTTATGTTCCGGATTTAGGGGGCGACTTGTGTCTAAGCTTTTTACAGCAGACCCAATTGAGTCCTTTCTATTCTACAAATTCAAAAGTCTTTGCAGAGGTTCGAGAACATTTTTGCTATAACTTTCGGATTGCAGAAATAAGAAAGGCTTATGGGATGAATCAAGAAATTTTTGTTCTAGGAGTGGCGGGCGGAAGTGGATCTGGTAAGACTTATTTTGCAAAAGATCTAGTTCAACGGATGGGGCTCGAAATTTCGACTTTGGTTTATCAGGATAATTACTATCTAGATCAGTCAGGACGTTTTGATCACGATGGCGGGTCAGTTAATTTTGACCATCCTTCGGCATTAGATTTTTCTTTATTGGCTGATTCTTTACGGCAGTTGAAGCAAGGCCAAAACATTCAAATGCCGATCTACGATTTCGCTACTCACACTCGATCGGAACAAAGCATTCTGGTTAGGCCCAAGCGTTTGGTTATTGTGGATGGCATTTTGATTCTTCACTCGAAAGAGGTTCGAGAGGTTCTAGACGCGGCCGTATTTTTCGATACTCCAGAGTTGCTTCGTTTTCAGCGACGACTAGAGCGAGACGTAAAAGAGCGAGGTCGCACGGCTGAAGGGGTTTTTAATCAATTTTTCAAACAAGTACAGCCGATGCACGAAGAATATGTTCAACCTTCGAAGCAATATGCTCGGTGGGTTATTCAAGACTTTGAAGAATACGAAGAAGGCCTAATGGAGGTCGAAGGGTTTTTGAGAGTTATTTTAGGCCTAGAGTCCTTCGAACGCAGTCGATCTATTTAGTCCCAACGATCGGCTACCGCATTGTGTATTTCGTAATTCGGTCTTTCAAGATACAGTGGTTCCTATGACCGAATCTGCAGAATCTAAATTATTGCCATCTATTATTGTCTTTTCGGATGGAGCTTGCTCTGGCAATCCTGGGCCGGGGGGCTGGGGCACCGTCATCGTCCTTCGTGATGCTTCTGTGAAAGAACTTGGTGGCGGCGACGAGGCAACAACGAACAACCGTATGGAAATGATGGGAGTTGTTCGGGCTCTCGAGTATCTAAAAGGCACTCCGGGGCCGATCGATTTTTATACTGATTCGGTCTATGTTATTCGCGGCATTACCCAGTGGATTTGGGGATGGCGCAGAAATGGTTGGAAAACCTCCGATGGAAAAGAAGTTTCGAACCAGGATCTTTGGGAACGTTTGAGTGCCTTAGTTCAGTCGCGAAGTGCTTTGGGTAAAATCGAATGGAAGTATTCTCGGGGGCATATCGGTATCCCTGGTAATGAGCGTTGCGACGAAATTGCAGTGGCCTTTTCGAAAAAATATTATATCCCTTTGTTCGAGGGTAGCATCTTAAAATACTCGGTTCCAATTATGGATCTTCCCGAGAATACAGATTTGCCAGAATACAAACCTAAAACTGAAAAAGTCGCAGCTTTTGGCTATTTATCCAATCTTGGTGGTATAGTTTATATGCACAAAGATTGGGGCGCTTGCGAGCGAAGAGTAAAAGGTCAGTCTGGGGCTAAGTTTAAAAAAGTTCTTTCACGCTCGGAAGTCGCTGAAGTTTTAAAATCGTGGGGGCTTTCGTCTGATCACGAAATAAAGGAATAGGTTATGGAAATTACGGGTCGTAAGGTCGTTGTTACCGGAGCTAGTCGTGGAATTGGTCGGGCTTTTGCTAGAATGTGTGCTGAAAATAAGGCGCACATCATTTTGGTAGTTCGCAAGCAGGATTCAGATTTTGAAAAAGAGCTATCGAATCTTGGGGCGGCATCTGTAGAAACTCTACTTGCGGACTTAGTTCATCGTGCAGAGGTTGAGTCGCTTGCTGAAAAATTAAATTCTCGGCAAATTGATATTTTATTTAACAATGCAGGATTGCTGACGGGTGGTTTGATTGAAGAACAACCGCTTGATGATATTTATAATATGTTGCAAGTGAACGTAAATGCACTGATTCACTTATCTCGAGCGGTGTTGCCGGGAATGGTGTCCCGTCGTCGCGGAAAAATTATTAATAACTCTAGCGTTTCAGCCTATATGCATTTTCCTTGCGCTAGTACTTATGCTGCTTCAAAAGCAGCCGTCGCGGCATTTACGGATTGTATTCGGGTCGAGCTAAAAAACACCGGAGTTGATACCTTGTTGTTAATAACGCCTGGGATTAAGACGGATATGTTTGATGATATTTCGGTCAAATATGGAAAGAACTTAGAAGTTCCAAAAGATCACATATCACCGACTCAGTATGCGGCCATGATTCGAGAGGCTATTTTGAACGATGTAGCGGTTTTGAGTCCATCAGGTTTGACTGCCGTAGGTCTTTCTGTTGCTAAGTATGTTCCTCGAGTCTTCGAATTTGCGGTCACGAAACGCTTTCAAAGACAAAGTAAATAAAAAAAGGAGCCAAGCGGCTCCTTTTTTTATTTGTTAATATTGAAGTCCAAGCTAACCGAGGTGATCGGGCCTGTTAGCGTAAGTTTTGCATCCGACTTTTCCAGTGTGTTCGCTGCAACTGGAAAGCTAATTAAGTAAGGAGTGCTGAAGCTATTGTGCTCTGGATAGAAAGCTTGAATTTCCGTTGTCAGAAGCTTTATTTTAGCTGCTTTGCCTTCGTAGCGCTTTCCATTAACATCTAAGAAGATTTTCCACAGAGTTTTATTCTTGTGAAGATCGTCGTGCTTTTTTTCCGGTGTAAAGAAGCTAACGAAAACCTCAGTCTCTTGACTAGTCTTTGTCGCAGATTTTGCGCTTTCCTCGTCAAACTTTGGTTTGTCCCATTGATACATACGAGCATTTTTTTGCAAAACGGCTGCGTTCATTGAAGGTCTTAGTAAAGTCGCTCGGATGTTTAGAGTGTTGTAAAGACCGCTGTAGAGTTCTTTGCCAGCCGAGTTCTTATCTATCGCCTCTTGGTATTGTTCGTCTGAAATCAACGTGACGCCGGAAATTTGTGTTTCTGGAGTGCTGGCGCAGGCAACCAGCAAAGATCCGATGATAACAATAGATGCTAGAAATGTTTTTCTCATGGTGATCCTTCTTTTAGGCTTTCTTCGCTAAAACTTTATCTAAAAACTTTTTTAGGTCTTGGTAAACTGTTTGACGATGAACATCGTTAAACATTTCATGTCGGGCCTGAGGATATACAAAGATTTCTTTTTCAGTACTACCTAAGCCAGAATAAAATTTTCGATTGGCTTCGGTGCTAACGACGGGGTCATTTTCAGGCAAAAGAAAAAGAGCTGGAAACTTGATCTCTTGTGCTTTAGCGTGGATATAATCCCAGGTTTTCATAAAACCAAGGAATGCCGCGGAAGAAATTTTTCCATGTCTGTAGGGATCTCGTTCGAATTCTGCGATCACATCTGGATCCCGAGTGAGCATGTCATTGCTAATCTCGTTGCCTAAAGCCAATTTAGGGACAAGTTTATTCATAAGCTCGGCGCCCTTTGTTTTCCAAAGTGGAATGGGAAGAGCTAAGCCCAGTGCCGGCGAGCTGCAAACGATCGCATCAATTGGCAAATGAGGGTTGTCGATAATGGTTTTAAGTTGAATCAATCCACCCATTGAGTGACAAAGTAATACGATGGGACCTTGGGGGCGATCAGAAGAGTGCAGAATTTTTTCTAGAAAAATTTGATAGTCTTGAATGTACTCATCAAAATCACCAACGTAGCCGCGAATTCCATCCGAGCGGCCATGGCCTCGAAGGTCCCATGCATATATCGTCCATTCATCATTTTTAAAGAAGTCTACGAAGCGATGATAGGATTCTGAGTGCTCGCCTTGTCCGTGCGTGATAATGATCGTGCCTTTGGCGCCTTCTTGCTGCCAAGACTGAAAAAATAATTGTGTATCTTGATGCCCTTTAAAGAAGCCTTCGAATCTTTTATACATGAGTCTATTCTGAGATAGTAATTTAGATAAGGCAAGTCCTCTGGCATTTGGATGATGTCTAGGCCAGAGGACAGGAAGCTAAGATTTCGACTTCCGAAGACCGCGCAATATGATCGTGTCTTGTGCGATCGGAGCACCTTTATCCGTCGGTGCGAATGGGTAATCAATATTGTAGTTGATTCCTCGACTTTCCTTACGGCGAAGGGCGCATTCAACCGAGAGCTCGGCAACAATTGCAATATTGCGCAGCTCTAGAATATCTGGATGAAGCTTCATGTTAGAGTAGTACTCTTTGACTTCGTTCAGAATGTTTGTGAGTCGGTGTTGTGCGCGTTCAAGGCGTTTATTCGAGCGAAGAATGCCAACATAGTTCCACATCAAACGACGGATTTCTTCCCACATGTGATTGATCACAATCATCTCATCAGCATCCGTCTGATCAGGGTGGGACCAAGGCTGAGGATCTTTGGAATAAACAGGTTCGTGCACTGGGCCTTGCATGATTGCGGTCGAGGCATTGTGGGCCATAGTTAAGCATTCTAGTAAAGAATTCGAGGCCAAGCGATTAGCTCCATGGAGGCCCGTGCAGGCGGTTTCTCCTATGGCCCAAAGTCCAGCTAAGTCCGTTTTTCCATTTAGATCGGTTAATACTCCGCCGCAAAGGTAATGAGCTGCGGGGACGACAGGGATAGGTTGAGTCGCCATATCAATGCCGTACTCAATGCATTTTTGATAAATCGCAGGGAATCTATTTTTTAAATAATCTTCCTTATGGTGGCGCATATCTAGGTAAACACAATCTGCCCCCGTTTTTTTCATTTCAGCATCTATCGAGCGGGCGACAATATCTCGAGGAGCTAGTGAGCCCAGGGGGTGATACTTTTTCATGAAGGCAATACCTTGAGAGTTAATAAGTTCTCCGCCTTCTCCGCGCAAAGCTTCAGAGATAAGAAAATTGCGGCTTTCACGATGATACAGACAAGTCGGATGGAACTGCATAAATTCTAGGTTGGCAATGCGTGCGCCGGCTCGATAGGCCATTGCAATGCCATCCCCCGTGGCTCCGCTCCAGTTTGAAGTGTAAAGATATACTTTTCCGGCGCCACCAGTTGCGAGGACCGTTTGGCGTCCCATCCAGGCTTCCACTTCGCCGGTGTTTTTATTTAAAGCATAGACTCCAACAACGCGAAGAGGAGTCATATCTGTTGGGTCGACCATTTTGTTTAAAATCAGATCGATTGTGAATCGATCTTCAAGAAGTTGAATGTTTTTTTGTTCGCGAACTTTTCGTAGAAGACTTCGATGAATTTCTAAACCTGTTTGATCTTCAAAATGAAGAATGCGTCGGGCACTGTGCCCACCTTCTCGGGTTAGGTCTCCTTCAAAATGAACGCCCCAGTTTATTAAATCTTTAATTCGTTCAGGGGCTTGCATCACGTAATTTCTAACAGTGTTTTCATTGCAGAGCCCGGCACCAGCGACCAAGGTGTCTTGAATGTGGTTTTCGAAACTGTCTTCTTGTGAAGTCACTGCGGCGATGCCGCCCTGAGCCATAGAGGAGTTTGTGTCTGGAGCTTTCTCTTTCGTGAGGATCGTAATGTGCAGCTGAGGTGCACTTTCCGTCATCTTCAGAGCGAAAGCCAGAGCGGCAGTTCCGGAGCCAATAACTAACATGTCGGTATGGTGGGTCTTCATAGCTGTATTTTTATGCCTCTTTTTTGTGTTTGGCAAAGGAGGATTGCTTGATTCTTTGCACTTGATAAAATTACAATAAATACAAGGACTTCGAATTAGATTTCAAATGATGCAAGGATGCTGTTCATGAAATTAAAAATTTTGTCTGTTATGGTTCTCATGAGCGTGGGATTCCTCGGTGCTTTTTTGTGGCGCGTGGATTCGTTTATTCAGAGTGACCGACAGGCGTGGTTTGAATCTCAATCGCGTACTCAGTCCGCGGCTATCGAGCAAACCTTACTACGAGAGTTGCGAGCCACTGAAAAGATTTTAGCTTCAAATTTAATTTTGACCGGGGGGCTTCAGCAAGAGCCTGACTGGAAGGCATTGGCTCCGTATTTTTCAATCGTTGAAGTGAATCTACTCAATCCGGTGAGTCCGGTTGTTGAAAAGTTTTATAGTCAGTCTGGAAGTGTTGCAGCTCAATGGGATAAAGCCTACTTTGAGGGAGCTCTGTCGGGAATTAAAAGCCAATCACTTAACGGCGTGAGATTTTATATTAAACCATTCAAAGACAGCGGTAAAACTTCTTGGGTTGCTGTGATGTTTGTTGATGGAAAAAAGGGGATTGCACTTTTTGCGCCTGGTGAAGTCTTCCAAAGTTTGATCGATGCTCAGCGTGGCGGATTCACAAATCTTCAACTTGTTACCGAGCTTGGGCTTTCAGCGGCTCATGACGAGCCAATGTACATTGGTTCTTTGATTAAAGATGATCCAATTTACAAAAAAAGCCGCCTAGCTGAAGGGACGGCGGGGTCGGGGGTTTTCTCGAGCTCTAACGAAGTTTCCTATTTCGGATCTTGGGCTAAAATTTCTCAGACGAATCTGAAGATTATTACCAAGGCTTCCATGGATGAGCTAACAGGAGCACGCTATAGAGTTCTTCTTCAGATGGGGCTTATGGGAGCCGGCATATTGATGGTTTTTATCGCGGTGATGGTATGGTTGTTAAATCGCATTCAAACAGAGTTTAATCGTGAAATTATTCGCACTCGAGCAGCGGCTGTAGCGGGGATTAAGCCCGCAACATCGTCGGCCCCGGTTGTTGTGAACCCCGTAAATCAAGATTCTACCACGAATTCTCAAAAAGAAAAAATGCAGGTCTACTCTAGGATTGCATCTTCTTTGGGGCACGAAATGCGATCTCCTTTGTTAGCAATTTTAGGCTATTCGCAAATGATTATGGCTAAGCAGCCGCAAGCAGAAGTCAAGGAAGCGACGGAGAGTATTATTCGCGAGAGTAAATTGGCGAAAGCGATTTTAGATAAGCTTTTTGCTTTTGCGGGCGAAGGCGTGATGGAAAAACATCCAGGGAAAATTGATTCGGCGGTGCTAAGAGCTCTTCAATCTTGTGAACCTTTGTTTGCCCGTAAGGGGGTGAAGGTGAGTAAAGAGATTGAAGCCGCGGAAGCAAACATGCCAATCCACGTAGAGCAACTGACGAAAGCTTTCGAAAACATTCTAAATAATGCCGTAGAAGCGATGGATCGCTTGCCTCACAATAAGGAACTCTCGGTCTCTGTTAAAAATGTAGCTGGAGCAGTACGAGTACTTATCAAGGATAACGGAGAAGGTATTGATCCGGTGAATTTGGAAAAAATTTCGGATCCATTTTTTACGACTCGATCTTTTCAAAATCACGTCGGTCTTGGGCTGACTCATTCGGCGGGTGTGTTCAGGGAACACAATGGTGAAATGACAATTCAATCTGAATTAGGAAAGGGCACTCAAGTGGAAATGAATTTTAGACCTCCAGAGGCCCCAGCAAGTTTAAAGCCTGAAAAGAAAGTCGAAGAGCTTCCGCAAGCCATGGAAGTGCCAGAGGCGGATGTGCAGGCCTTTCAGCAAAAGGTTGAAGAAGCTTTAGCAAAAAAAGGCCAGCCAGATTTAGATCTTGATGTTGATCAGCTATTGGAAATGCCGGCTAATGAAAGCCGGCAGAAGATCGAAGACAAAACGATAGTTTTAGAAACGGTCAATGATGATAAAACTCCTGCATTACAAGAACAAGACATCATCAAAGTTTTAGAGGCTCAGCCGGTGGATGCAATGCCTTTGAATGATGAAAAAACGCCTTTAAATTTTGTGGATCGTCCTGATTTTGTCATTCCTAAAAAGGCTTCGAAGTTGGATGAGATTCAGTTTGAAATTCGTCGACCGGGATCTCGAGAAAGAGGACTGTCTTGAATATTCGTGACCATAGTTCAAAATTTACTATCTATGTCTTCACGGGAGATGTGAATATGGGGGCGTCAGCCAAGGTTTTCTTGTCGAAAGCAGGCTACGACGCATATTACTTCCAAGAACTCAATGCGATGATGGATCGCGTGCGGGAACACACTCCGCATATTGTGGTCTATACTACATCGACATTGCCAGGCTCTTTAAGTAACTTTGTTCGCAATGTTTTAACTTTAAATGATGAAATAAAGTTTATTGCGGTGTCTTCGATCGCCCAGTTTGACATCTTAGCCCAATACAATGATTTGGGACATGTGGATGTGATCGAGGATGCTGATGTTGCCATCGAAAACCGTATTGTATGGTCCGTGGATCGCGCTTGTGAAAAAATTTATCTGACCTATCAAAATGAATATCTGGTGGATAAAGTTCACGAGGCAGATCAAAAAAGGCGAGAAGCCGAGGCAAACTTAGAGCCCTTAAAGACGGCTCAGCAGCAGGCAAGCATTGCGGTGTCGGTTCGCGTTTCCGAGTACATGGCTGCGGCTTCAAAAGAAGAAATTGTTCAGAAGTTTATGTTGGGGCTTGGTGGCTTCCGATGTGTTTACTTCAAATATTTGCCCTCGGTGAAAAGCTTTGTAGCGACCCATAGTAATGGATTTCATGTTCAAGACATCCAGGGGGTGGGCTCCCAATTATCCGAAGCGGAGATCAAGGATTTACCTACGCAAATTTCTGTCGGACTTCTTCCGCCATCGTTCAACTCAATGCTTGTCGAGGCTTTCCGTTTTAATCCGCCCCGGGGTTGGCCACTGTTCGTGCAAAATAATTTAGAGGGAATTGTTGTTTACTCGGGTGATGTTAATCCTATTCAACTTCAGGTCGCCAGCGAAGAGTTTAGTTTAATGCGTTTGGTGTATTCGCATTTTTCTCTAGAGAAAAGAGTCGATGCTTTAGAGGTCTTGGATCCGGTGACTGAGGTATTAAATCGTCCGGCCTATTTGAAGTATCTGCGCGAAGAAATGGATCGAGCTCGCCGATTGCGGCATCCGTTGAGTGTCGTTAAAATTGCAATGGATGACTACTTTGAAATTGAACAAACCCAGGGCGAGCATACTCGAGATCAGCTGTTGAAAGCTTTGGCTGCATTGATTGCCAAAACCAGCCGAACGAATGATAAAACAGCGCGCACGGGAATGAATGAATTTGCAATGATTTTGCCACACTGTACAAAAAAAGGGGCTGCGTTGCGTGCCGAGCGGCTTAGAAGAATCGTTGAAGGGTCGTCTTTATTAGAAAACGGAGTCAAAGTTTCGATAAGTCTTGGTGTAAGCGAGTTTCCAACGCTCTGCATGTCGGCTGATACCTTGGATGAGTCCGCATCAAAAGCCTTACTGCATATTTCCGATAAAGGTGGTAATAAGATCTGCCTTTTCAAGGCTCCGGATAATCACAAGCCGGAATTTGAAGTGACCATCGAGTAAAGAAACAATTGGGTAGGTAGTTATGTTTAGAAAAACTTTTGCAGAAATTAATTTGGATTCTTGGGCTCATAATCTTGGGCTGCTGCAAAAATCTTTTTCCGATGCTCCATTGTTGTGTCCCATGATTAAAGCAGATGGCTATGGTCATGGAGATGTCCAGTTGGCTCGTGTTGTTGAAGACATGAAGTTGCAAAGCATGGGGGTTTGTCTTTTAGAAGAAGGGCTAAAGCTTCGGGCTCATGGAATTAAAAATCAAATTTTGGTGTTTCGCAGCTTTGATGAAGTTGGGGCGCGCGCACTGGTTGATGCGAATCTGACTCCGGTCGTTAGTGATTGGACTCAGATTAAGGCACTTGAAATGGTTGTTAATAAGCCTTTAGAAATCCATTTGAAATTTGACACTGGCATGAATCGGCTTGGATTTAATCCTGCAGCGGCTTTAGAGCTGGCGGCTTATTTTAAAGCCCATAAGTTCCTTAGAGTTAAAGCGATCTTGACCCATCTGTTTAACGGAGAGGACGCTTGTCAAAATGATGGCAAGAGTGCTGCTCAGTTAAATCAAATGCTGAATCTGCAAGAGTTTTTTGCCGGACAAGATATTTTCATGCATGCGCTAAATAGTGCTGGTGCTGCGGCTAAGATGAAGCTGAAGCAGCACGGTGATGTTGGAAATCCTTTGATGAAATACAATTGGGGATTGCGGCCTGGAATCATGACCTACGGATCGAATCCACTTCCTGGGCAAATTAATTTGGACTTAAAGCCTGTCATGAATTTTCGCTCTGAAGTTTGTGCTGTCAGAGTATTAAAGGCTGGCGAAAGTGTATCATATGGAGGAACGTTTGTGGCAGCCCAAGAGACCTTGGTGGCCGTTGTTCCTGTCGGTTATGCCGATGGCTATCACCGAGTGCTTTCTAATAAAGGGCAAGCTCTGATCTGCGGAGAGCGCGTACCTCAGGTTGGAAATGTTTGTATGGATTATATGATGTTCGATGCAACCAGTTTGCTAAAGCAAAATAAAATCCAAAATCCCGATGGACTGTTGGGCAAGATGGTCACCTTGTTTGGAGTTGACGAGAATAATAATTTTTTATTGGCGGACGAGTTGGCAAAACACGCTCAGACTATTTCGTATGAAATAATGACCAGTCTCAGTGCACGAGTGCCTCGAAAGTATTCAGGGTCCATCGTTGAAAAGTGGGGTAAGTAGTGTCCATCAAAGAGCGGGTAGTTTCGATCAGCGAAGTGTTTTACGATCTGACGGTAGGAACTTTAAAAAGTCTGGCGTCCGAGGTGGGGCTGATCTCGATATTTTTTGTTGAGTCTTGGCGTTTGCTTTTTGCTAAGCCTTCTCGTTTTAATGAAATCGTTCGACATATGGAATTTATTGGAAATCAAAGTTTAGGTATTATTACTCTGACAAGTTTATTTACCGGCTTAGCTTTGTCATTTCAGATCTATCTTGGTTTTAAACTCTTTAACGCCGTGAACATGGTGGGTCCCACTGTTGCGTTAGGAATTACTCGTGAATTAGGACCGGTATTGACGGGGTTGATTGTAGCAGCGCGTGCTGGTGGTGCAATGGCGGCTCGAATCGGAACCATGAGAGTGAACGAGCAAATCGACGCTTTGGATGTTATGGGTGTAAATACGAAGCAGTACTTGGTTTCGCCGCGCTTAATTGCGGCCCTAATTTGTATGCCTCTATTGACGGCCGTTTTTGATTTTGTCGCGATGCTGGGTTCTTACGTATTGTGTGTTAAATTGGTTGCTCTTGATGAGGCTGTGTTTTGGCAAAAGATTCGCGACATTGTCGAGGTAAAACATATTAATGAGGGGCTTTTTAAGGCAACGATATTTGGTTTGGTATTTGCGTTGATTTGTACCTACCGTGGCTTCAATACAACAGGTGGAGCAAAAGGGGTTGGCGATGCGACTAACCAAGGTGTGGTGCAGAGTATGGTTATGATCATCGTTCTGGATTACTTCCTAACAAATCTTATCAGGGTATTTTATTTATTGATGGGGATGAATTAATGGAATCTGCAATAATTTTCGATGACGTTAAGAAATCCTTCGATGGTGGAAATGATTTTGTATTAAAGGGCATTAATTTAAAAGTTCCTAAGGGAAAATTGACTGCCATCATTGGTTTTTCTGGGACGGGAAAATCTGTGATGTTGAAGCATCTATTGGGATTGTATAAGCCAACGTCAGGAAATATTAATGTCTTAGGCACTGATATAAGTACCCTAAGCCCCGACGAATTGACCAAGTTCCGTTGTAAATTTGGTGTGCTTTTTCAGTCAGCTGCATTGTTTGATGATATGACTGTCTTGGAAAATGTATGCTTTCCGCTTATCGAGCACCGACGTCAGCTTCGCAAAGAGCAGGTCGAAAGTATTGCTAATGAAAAGCTAAGATTGGTTGGTTTGGATCCGAAACATTATCACAAATTACCGAGTCAGATTTCTGGGGGAATGCAGAAGCGAACTGGGCTAGCAAGAGCGCTCGCCCTAGATCCAGAAATCCTTATCTACGATGAGCCGACGACGGGTTTAGATCCCATTCTTACTGAAATGGTGGATAATCTCATATTGGAGACCCATAAATTACGCGAGGGGACAACGTCGATTATGGTTTCCCATGATTTGTCGGCGGCCTTTAGAATCGCGGATTACATTGCCATGTTAGATAGTGGTCGTGTACTTTTGTTCGGAACTCCTGAGGACTTTTTTAAGACCGATATAGAGTTGGTAAAACGTTTTGTAGCTAAAGGAATGAAGCATCAATGAGTTTGCTACGTGCTGCTGAATTTAAAGTAGGTGTATTGGTCCTTGCTGTGGGCTCTCTTATTGCATTTATGTCAATGCAAGTGAGTGATGATCCTAGTTATCTAAGTCGATCAAAGTCAGCTTGGTTTGTTTTAAATAATGCTGGCGGACTTATCAAAAAATCTGCAATCAAGTCTGCGGGGATTCCTGTCGGAGTCATAAGTGATATTCGTTTAATCGATGGTAAAGCACGCATTGATATTACGGTACGTTCAGACGTTGTTTTAACAACTTCGGCTACTGTAGAAATCAAATCCCAGGGGATCTTGGGGGATAAGTACGTAGAGGTGAACCCAGGTTCACCGTCAGATCCTGTACTGCCTGATGGTGCGCAGATTTTAAATGTAAAAGACAAAGGATCTTTAGATAACTTAATTGCGCAAGTTTCTAATGTGACCGAATCTTTGGGTGAAGTGGCTAAAAATTTAAAAGAAGCAACGAGTGAAGATGGTACTCAAGCGCATATTTTGGGGAGAATAGTTAGAAATATCGAAAAGATCACGACCGATCTGTCTCAAGTTACTGCCGAAAATAAAGATAAAATCGGCGATATTGTAGACCGTATCGATAAGGTGACTGCTGATATCGATGAGGCATTAAATCAAAGCCAAGACTCTAATTTGAAAGCAACTTGGAAGCGGGTTTCGTCAACTGTTAAAAATCTTGAAGAAATAACAGATAAAATTAATCGCGGCGAAGGCACTGTCGGTAAGCTTATAAACGATGAAACTACAGTTGAAGAACTGAACACGGCAATTTCTGGTGTGAGTTCTATGTTGGATACCGCCAGTCGCATTCAAACTGGCTTTGATATCAAGGGTGAGTACTTAGGAAAAGCGGAAGAGTTTAAGACCTACATCGGTATTCGTATTCAGCCAGGCTTAGATCGTTACTATTACTTAGCTATTGTTGATGATCCCGCGGGCGTAGTCGAGACAACGGATGAAACCATTACCGGGACAACATCTTCAAACACAACAACTGTTAAAACCTACCGTGGAAAGACCAAGTTTACAGCCTTATTTGCTAAGAATTTTTGGGACTTCACATTGCGTGCCGGTATTATTGAAAGCGCTGGTGGTTTAGGGTTGGACTATCATTTTTTCAAACGTCGTATGCAGTTTACAGTTGAAGCCTTCGACTTTGATCAGACGATCTTGAAAGCGGCTCTTAGTATGAAGGTCGCCTATGGCGTATATGTTACGGGCGGATATTACGACATCTTGAATAAACAAGGTAAACAGCAAGGATATCTTGGTGCGGGCTTAATGTTAACAAACGATGATTTAAAGTTGTTGTTAACAAAATCTCCGTTTTAATGTTTTAACTCCAATTTTATAGGAAGCACACGGGAGTCATGGAAGAATCTCTTGATCGCAAAAAGAAAGATTGGCTTGTCCGTTCTTCGATGAAGATCTTGGGCCCCTATGACTATGACGAGATAGTAGATTCTCTTCATCGGCATCAAATTTCTATAATTGACGAAATTAGAAATTCAGATTCTCAGTGGGAGTACATTCGTGAGCACGCTCTTTTTGAAGATTTAGTTCATCAGCTTCGGGCTCAGCAAGAAAACTCGTCAGAAACAACCTTAGCAAGTAAAACAACGACGGGTATTACCAAGACAAAGAAAATCGGAATGACTCGTACAGATCTGACTCCGTTGACATTGGATGATGATACGACTCCACTTCCGGTGTTTGATACGGGGCCTATGATCAAGGATATAACCCCGTTAGAGGAAGTTCAGACGCCCCTAACGCCACCTAAGCCTCATCTTTCAAATGTGAGCAGTTCCTATGGAGCTTCTAGCGATCAGCGTTTGATTCAGCGATTTAAATCTAAAAAGCGCTGGATGTATTTAGCCGCAGCAGGTGCGATCACTGTCATCTTAGGTTCTGCCTATGCCTACAATCTTTATAGGCGAACTATCAAGCTCGAGCAGCAGGAAGAGTTGCAGGCTCGAGGTCGTTTGTGGGTGACTCAAGGGTTTTATGCAAAAGCGATGGATGCTTTTCGTAAAGCGCAAAGTGTTGCTCCGTTATCCCGTGAATCTGAAATCGAGATGGCCTTTTTGTATATTCAGGAAGATCGTCCTTTGGAGGCTCGCCGTATTTTCGAAAGCCATTTGTCCAATGGCAGTTTGAATAAAGATGAAGTGTCTTTAATTAATAATGGCCTGGGTTTGTCTTCTTTCAAAGAGGGTGACTACTCTAAAGCAGCCGACTATTTTGACAAAGCGTTGGCATTTAATCCTAATAATTCTGAAGCGAAATTGAACTATTTGATTCTGAAGTATCATCGGAAAGAAAATCAGTCAGCCTTAGTGGAGAGTATGGATTTTGTTAAAAAGAATCCTAACTCAAGACAAGGGTTGACGATGTTAGCTCTTATAACTCGGGAGTCTTTGAATTATCAGTCGGATGATTTCTTACTTAAAGATGTAGTTGATAAGGTTAAGTCTCAGTTAAACAAGTCTCATGAGCTGAAAGAAATTTTAGCATTTCAAGTTTTGAACTTAATTCATAAGTTAGACGATGCAACAGCTGTTGACGAGGCTCTAGCAGGAGTGTTTTCGACAAATCCATTTTTTCTAGAGCAATTTGCGTCAAATTTGCATGTCGATCAAAGATATTTCACTTGGAGTTCGCATTCTAATGAATGTCATAAGCTCTCTGATCAACTACCACCTCCAAAGTCCAAGCTTGTTAAAGCTATTTGTCTAATCGAAGAACAACGAGAACTAGATGCTGCTAAAATTGTAGAAGAGTATCTGCGAGAATTTCCCGAAGACAAATGGGCTCAGACCTTGAAAGTCAGCTATTTGTTCAAAATCGGAAAGGTGGCCGAGTCCTTGGTTGCATTGGATAATTCTTTAGCCAAAGAAGTTCCAATGGGGCTCTATGTTGGGCTTCGTGCTTGTATAGAATCCGATGATGCTCGATGTGCAATGGAAAAGGCGACGGCTATCTATTCGGTTGATAAGTTAGATTCTTTTGGTCTTTACGGTATGGCGTGGTCACTTGAGAAGCAGGGCAAGCAGAAGCAAGCTCTTGAGTATCTATCGCTATCTTTAAGATTTGACCCTGGCTTTTTGCCTGCAGTTGAAATGCAGTCTCGAATAGAGGGGATGTCTCGATGAGGCATTTAGCAAAAGCCACTTTTTTGGTCGCAATTATATTAGCAAGTGTCTCTTGCTCAAAAAAAGATTTATTTAGATCAGAACATCCTCAGGTATATGTTGCTGAAGAGTTGCCCCAAGATATCAAGGTTCCACTTAAAATGTGGGATTTTTTTACCGGCGACTCTGATGGCTTTATCTTTTCAGAGGTAAAGGTTTGGTTAAAAGATAAAAACCCTGGTGTCTTGAAGGATCCCGGTATCGCTATAGAATTTCCCAAGGGTGGTGGTGAAGTCGATTTGGCAAAGTTCATAGCTAATGAAAATGGCAGTTTTTATGTTGGTTTTGATTTTCCTGAATTCGAAGGTGCCACTATGAAGAAAGTACTTTTTATCAGTCGTTCTAAGAAGCGACGTATTGATGGAGAAGTTTGGGGTTCGGGCTGTAATAAAGCCGTTGATGTGACAACTCAGTTTTTAAAGTCGATGGAAAAAAACGAAGGAATTAAAGTAAATACAACCCGGCATCGCCACATTTCGGTAATAGGTGGAACTTTTATTCTTGCAGCGACGAAGGATGGCCAGAATTTTATTACTCAGGTTACATTTACAGATTCGAGTCATTTAGATTCCTTATGTACGGAGGCTCCATGAGCAGTGAACTTAACAAACAGTGGATTCGAGAGCTTCAAGACAAGTCCAATGTGGACTCGTTTTTTTTAGTTAAAGAGAAGCACACCGGTGTTGGAAAAAATGGCCGATTGTTTATGAGTCTTCAAGTTGGGGACAGGACCGGCGCAATTGATGCGCGCCTATGGGACCGAGTTGAAGAGCTAATGGGGCAATTTGATATTGGGGACGTCGTAAAGATAAAAGGAATAGTGCAGCTTTTCCAGAGTCGCAAGCAGTTGGTTGTTCATAAAATTGAAAAGGCTGATCAGCACGGTTTTGCAAGCGCTGATTTTATTCCAGAGTCGAATTTAAATGTTCAGGATCTTTTTGTCGAGCTAAGCAATATCGTTAAGCAAGTGAAGAATGATCATATTCGGCAACTACTAACTGACACTTTGGAAGATCCAGAGATTAAACCAAAGATGTTACAGGCTCCGGCAGCAAAAAGTATTCATCATGCTTGGAAAGGTGGCTTGTTAGAGCACATACTTTCAATCTGTCACTTGATGAACTTCATGGCTTCCCACTATAAGTTTCTGAATCGCGATTTTTTGATCTTTGGCGCAATTTATCATGATATCGGTAAAATCTGGGAGCTGACATGGGAAAATGGCATTGGTTATACAGACCGGGGCCGATTGATTGGTCATCTTCATATGGGTTGCGAACTATTAGATAGAAAGTCGTCACGAATTCTAGGTTTTGATGATGAACTTAGGGATCGTTTAAAACACATTATATTAAGCCATCATGGGAAGCTTGAGTTTGGCTCTCCAAAGCGTCCCAAGTTCATCGAAGCCTTGGTTGTTTCGATGATTGATGAATTAGATTCTCGCATAAATTCTGTCCAAGGATTTATCGAGAATGAAAGGGCAGGGGGAGATCATTGGTCGCGTTATAGTGAACTTTATGATAGATACTTCCTGCTTGAGGACATGAATGAAAAATTCTGATAATCAAGTTCAGTGTTGCATTGAACTTTTAAGGACATATAAAGCGTACGATCCAGCAGCTAAATCGCTGCTAGAGATCGCTTTGTTATATCCGGGGCCCAAAGCAATATTTTTTCATCGGATTGCCCATTTTCTTTATAGACAAAATTTTTTCTTTTTGTCTCGGCTGACTCAGGAAGTTTCTCGCTGGATGACGGGAATCGAAATTCATCCGGGAGCTCGCCTTGGTCGCAGACTTGTTATCGATCATGGCATGGGTGTTGTTATAGGTGAAACGGCAGAAGTGGGTGATGACTGTATCATTTTTCACGGCGTCACTTTAGGTGGTTTGAAGTTTGATCCAATTAAGCGTCATCCAACGGTGGGGAGCCGGGTGCTAATAGGAACTGGAGCTAAGGTGCTAGGGCCGATCAACGTCGGAGATGGAGCTCGTATTGGAGCTAATGCTGTTGTCACCAAAGATGTTCCAGCAGGAGTGACCGTTGTCGCGGCAAGTCCTGTTTACCTGGAGAAAAAGCCATGAGACCACTAGCGGCTTGGCTTGAGGAATATGCACAAGGGCATCAAAATCCCATAAATATAGTTATTCATAAAATATGTGTGCCTATCATTTTTTTTACGGTGGTGGGATTCATCAATCTTATCCCATACTCTTTGGGGCCGATCAAAGTCAGTGAAATGATTATTTTTTTTGCGATGGTTCGGTACTTGGCCTTTGGGAAGCGTGCATTTGCAATCATGTTCTTGTACACGACTTTTTGCATGGCGATTATTCACAACTGGAAAATTAAGGCTGGTACGGACTCAACCTTAATCTCTTTATTGGGTTTGTTTGTTGTCGCTTGGATAGGTCAATTTGTTGGTCACAAGATCGAAGGCAAAAAGCCATCGTTCTTTAAGGACCTTCAGTTTCTTCTGATAGGCCCTTTGTGGATTTTTAAGCGACTTCTCCGTTAAGTACCTTCACTGTACTGGTCATAACATGAGATTTTTCTTCGATTTCTCCGGCGGTATTCACAATCTCTTCAGCCTGGGATGCATTTTTTTGCACCATTGAATCAATATCATTAATTGAAGTGCTGATGAGGTTAATGCCTGTTGATTGCTCAAGACTTGCAGCTGCTATTTCTTTATTTAATTGTGAAACCTTGTCGATACTAATCGAAATTTTATGCAAAACTTCACCATTTTCTTGTGCAGTTTTGGTTCCATTTTTGATTTGCTGGACGCTGGTTAGAATCAACGTGCTAATGTCTTTTGCAGCCGATGCAGAGCGCTGAGCTAAAGAGCGAACAGCGTCAGCAACAACAGCAAAACCCTTTCCATGTTCTCCTGCTCGTGCAGCTTCCACCGAGGCATTCAGAGCAAGCAAATTGGTCTGAAAGGCGATGTCGTCAATAATACTGATGATCTCTTCAATCTTCTGAGATGACGATTCAATTCCATTCATAGTTAGAATTAGTTTTTTGATCTCTTCTTCGCCAGTTTGAGCAAGTCCCACGGACTCCTGAGAAAGCTGAGCTGCTAGCTGAGCATTTTCAGTATTGAGCTTAACCATCGAAGTTATCTCTTCCAATGAAGCAGCCGTTTCTTCAATAGATGCGGCCGCTGCCGTGGAAGAGTCTGCAAGCTCTGATCCGGTCTCATTTAGTTGGGCAATCGAATTTGAAATCAATGAAGCCGAGTCCGTGAGGTTATTCGATAACTGGGAAATTTTTCCCGATGATCTTTTTGCACTAAAGAAAACCGTCAACATCAGTATAATTAAGGCCACAACAGAGCATGCTGCTTGCTTTTGAATTCCTTTGTATGCTGGCGCTAAAATAGTGCTCATTGGTGTTTCTAAAACTAGAAGCCACTGTTGTTCTAAATTATAAATAGGAACGGGTATAGTTATATAAAGGCTGTTTGCGCCGTTTTTACTTTTCAGCTCGATTGATTGGATCTTGGCCTCTTTAATAAGTGCCATAACCTCTTCTGGTCCTTCAAAAGGCTTCATTAAGCTATCGACATCAGGCGAAGATACCACAACTTGAGTATCAGTCAGAAGATAGGCTCTTGTGTCCTCAAAAGGCATGACCTTAGAGACCATTTCTTTGACTTGGTCTAATGACATATCGACACCAATGACACCTAAGAATTTATTATCTTTTACGACCGTGTAAACGGCAGAGGTCATGAAGACTTTTTCTCCGTTAACAACATCGCTATAAGGTTCTACCAAAAGATTCTTCATCGTTTTTTGTGGCTGAAAGTACCAGTCACCGAAGTCGGGGGTTTCGGCATTTATCAAAGTTTTATAAATAATTTTGTCACCTTGTCGAATCCACCAAGGAAGAAAACGGCCAGATTGTTCATGCTGGGCCGTGTTTTTGTATTTTTCATCGGAAGTGTCGAAACCATTAGGTTCAAATCCTGCCCAAGTGGCCAAATAATTGGGATTGGCTTTTAATGTTTGTTCTAACTCAAGAATAGATCTTTCTCGACTCTGAATACCTTTTTCTATTTGCATAGAGATATTACGACCTAAAAGTTCGGCCTGGGAAAATGGGCGGTCGATATACTGCTTTATCTCTTGAGCAGAGCGCTTTCCTGTTTCTAGAGTTGTATCGATGGCTTTGGCCTTCGTCATTTTAAACAAATCAACAGATTCGATCCAAGCTAATCCAAGCAAGACGGCAAAGCCCACGACGGCAATTGGCAATGTTAATTGCTGGGCAATCGACATATTTGATAAGTATTTTTTGAACATTAAATACTCCGCAGTTCTTTTAACAAAGTTGTTAATTTTTTTTTACGAAGTACTTATCGAGTGATCAAAACAGAAATAAAACGGTATAAAGGTCTAGTTTATTTAACTTTTTGCAATGCAAGTGTACTGGCTTTTATAGCGAATGCTAGATGTTATTTGCGCGGACGTCCTTTGGCCTCGGCAATTCCCAACTTGGGATCCTCTGGCCACTGATGCTTAGGATACTTAATACGAAGTTCTTTACGTACTTCTGGATAGCCATTTTGCCAAAAACTTTTTAAATCTGAAGTTAGCTGTACCGGTCTATAATTCGGCCCTAACAAATGAATGGTAATAGGAATTGAATTTAACACCTTAGGTACGGCTTCCCAACCGAAAATTTCTTGAATGCGAACTTCCAGGTAGGGATTCTTATCTGGAGGATAGTGAACTTGAATCCATGACCCGGATGGCACCTGAAGTTTAGATGGAAGTCCTCGGGTGATGAGCTCATTCAAATTTTCTGATATTTTTTGATCAATTGCCCAGTCGAAATTCTTATCTATCAGATCGTTGATTTTTGTTTCCCCAACAGAGACTAGATCAATAAAGTCTTCAAACCACGACGAATCAAAAGTCGTTTGTTGATTCTGGTTCGAAATTATAGATACAACCTCATTCATAATTTCGTCTGAAACATAGTCGGCATGAGTCTTTAAAAAGACTAGTTTTGTTTGAAACTCGTTAAGGCTTTTATTGTTTTCGGCAAACCAATCTTTCCGTTGTTTTAGAATCTGAGGAATTAATAATTTCAGCTGAGAATCATCAAGGGGCTTCAAAGAGCCATCCTCTAAAGGCAAGCCCCAAAGTGATTTGACTTCTTTATGGAAGTACTGATTCTTTGAATCGTCGAACATCAGCTCTTTTTGATTTTGAATAGTCGAAGAAAATTGGTTCAAAAGAAAATTCTTAGGTATCGAGTGGGCGATGCTGATCATTGTATCGGCCGAGTTTCCTGTTTCTACTCCATCTAGGGCAAGAAAAAACTCCTGGCTTTTGGCGAGAGAATAAGGAGCTAGGCTAATTCCACGGCCAGAGCTCATTAAAGCTCTCTCACCTTTTCCTCTTCGTCTGCACAAACGATCTTTAAATGCTGAAAGAAGAAGTAGGTGAACATCTTCTGTCGTCCAGCTATGTTTTTGGTGGACCACTTCACGGCGAGCCTGAGCCTGAATAAGTTGTTCAAAGGCTTGTTTTATAGTTTGCAGTGCCAGGGTCGAGACGCCGTGAAGTCTTTTGCCTTCCAGAAACTCTTCAAGTATGTGAAGTCGATAAACGAGATCACTTTCAGTTTCTTCATGAATGTTGAGGTGCTGTTCGCGAATAAGGAAATCTTTCTCTTGAAGTAGCACCACGATTTTGACTCCTAACAAAAACTGCTGCCGATTTTCAGCCTCCCAAAGGAGCTTAGATAAGCGAACAGATAGAGGCCACTTTAGTAGCTCTTTTCCCATTTTGGTGATTCTGTTCTCTGTATCTAAGGCGTCGATGCTTTGAAGATAGATCTGACTTTTTTTTATGTGCAGACTTGGCGGCGCTTCAAACCAAGTGAATTTAACAAAATCCCGAATATCTTGAGATGCTAAAAACAAAAGGCTATCAGTTAGTTCGGTACGTAACAGCTCGGGCATTTCAAATGGACTCATCGAATGTTCATCCATCTTGTGCCACATTCGAAAACAAAATCCTGGTTTTTGTCGAGCGGCCCGCCCAGCTCTCTGGGTGGCTGAGCCAGTGGAAATCCGCGAAAGTTCTAAGCGCGAAAAGCCAGTCTTGTAGTCATGGCGCATGACCTTTGCTAGGCCGCTGTCGATAACGCAATCAACTCCATCAATGGTTACAGAAGATTCAGCGATGTTCGTGCAAAGAATTAAAGACTGCCCCGAAGTTCTTTTGAGTACTTTCTTTTGTTCTTCAAGGGACAAAGATCCATGTAGAAATTGAATCTGTATGGCACTAGGGACGGCCGTAGAAAGTTTATCTGCGGCTCTTTGTATTTCCGAAACTCCGGGTAAAAACACCAAGATGTTATTTTCGGTTTTTTTCAGGGCCTCTTTGACGGTTTCCGCTAGGCGATCATAGAAGTCAAAATTAGTTTGTAGTAATTGGGGCGTTTTAGAATAGCTAATTTCAAGTGGGAAGATCTTTCCCGGAACCGAAAAAATTGGAGCATTCCCTAAGAAGGCAGAGATCTTTTCAGCATCTAGAGTTGCGGACATGACGATGAGCTTTATTGGATGCCCAAGTTCTTGCATCTCGCGAATAAGGCCCAAAGCTAAATCAACGTGCATAGAGCGCTCATGAAACTCATCAAGAATTATGGTGTCGATACCATCAAGATTTGGATCTTCAGCAATTTTTTTTGCAAGTAGGGCTTCGGTCATGAAAATAAGCTGAGTTTGCTGCGAAGTTTTATTTGCAAATCGAACCTGGTATCCAACCTTATCCCCCAGTGTCCAATTGTTTTCCTCACAGACCCGAGATGCCGCGGCCACAGCTGCCATTTTTCTAGGCTCAAGAACCAATATTTTACCAGAGCACTGTCCCATCAAGGCGGCGGGTAGACGAGTGGTTTTTCCAGCTCCAGGCGACGCCGTGATTACGACATTCTGATGGCTTAGACATGAGCTTAGAATGTCGGGAAGAAAGTCATCTATAGGAAGCGGAGTAAGGTTTGTGGACTTTGTAGACATTTGCTGGGTCTATTTGAAGGAAACTTTGATGCGGATATTTTTTTCGTCTAATTCAGCTTCAATATAAATCGGTTTTTTTCGACGATCCGGGTCCAATGATTTCAAAGTGACCCTATGAGGATAAGACTTCATTGAGCCATTTTCAAAAGCCTGCATACCGGTCAGTATATTAAGCTGAGGCTTTCCTAAAGCAGATGCGGCTTCAATTTTTTTAATCAACGGAGTTCTACCCGCGCTGCCATCTAGAATCAAAAGATCGCTATCACTGAGCGACACTTCAATTGTTTTCGTACCCGCGACCGATGAATTAATGATTACATCTTTTGCCGAAGCGATGCGGGAGCTTAATTGGAAAATCATCGTTAAACACAGGAATTGAAGAAATTTATGCATGATCAAATGCTAGCTAAGTTTTCAAGAAAGGGAAATAAAAAAGGTCACCTTGATGGGGTGACCTTTTTGTCTAGTGCTTCTTTTTTTGAGCTTTAATTTCTTTTTTCTCAACTTCAAGAATATACTTTTTCGTCGCTTTTGGAAGTTCATTCCACATTCTTAACGATAGGAAGAGCCCGATAAAGGCGAATGGAATTAGGAACAATGGCCAGTAAACCCAGTTTTTAGCTGATAAGAAACCGATCGCCAAAGATTGGATGCCTGAACCTAAGTACACGCAGCCGTCTACAATTCCTGAGGCCGTCGCAGTCATCTTCTTTCCGCCAAAATCAGCGGCTGCTGTTCCAGACATCAAAGAGTGAACTCCGATAACGAAAAGAGTCATCATGATTGCCGCAAGACCAACTACCGTCGGATTTGACATTAGGAAGAAAGCCATCAAGATCAAAAGGAAGATCATTACGAAGTTATTGATCGCGGCTGGCGGTCCACGGCGAGAGTTGAAGAACTTATCCGAGACCATGCCGGCAAAAAAGCCACCTAGGATTCCTGTCATGCAAAGTAAAAGACCCCAGTTGTTCATAAAGAACTGAGACCCCGCTCCGAATGCCGGATCGGTTTTTTCCATCTCGTGGGCAAACACAAGATACCATTGCATAATACCGTTGCGTAGAACTCCGGATGTGAAGTCAACCAAGGCAATCGTGATCATCACAGGGTTTGTGAAGATCTTTTTTAGCATAAAGCCAATTGAGATTTTAAGATCTTTGTCATCGCTAGTGTGGTCTTCACAAGCAGTATCAAACTCACCAAAGTTCGCTTCTGCTGGTGTGTCCTTCAACAAGATCATATCGATCAAGGCCCATACGATAAGTAAGAATGCTGGAATTACGAACACAAGATAAGTTGCGTCGGTAACGCCAGTATCAATAGCAAAGATATGTTGAATGAAATTTTGGAAAGCTGTTCGGTCTGGTCCCAGATTTAACTTTGATGCATCAACAATAGCTTTACCCCAGTCGAAGGCAAAGTAGACCCCGAAAGAAATCAAAGTACCGAAGATCGCACCGAAGACTCCGCGCTCTCGCACGTGAAACCAATAGGCTTTAACTTTGATGATAGAAACTGCACCGTAAGATTGGAAGAACATGTTTAATGCGTAAAGTACAGAGAACGCCAAGACCATGTTTGTTTTCAAGCGGCCCAAAAGGTAAAGATAAGTCACTCCACCCATCAGAAGGTTCATGATTGAAGAGCCGATAGCTGCAATCACAATACCTTTTTTGCCACCAATTTTATCAACGATAGGTCCATTGATAAGGAACGCAAGACCGTAAGTGATAGTACCAGCTGCGAAAATTAAACCAAATTGTTCCTTGGTCATCATGTCGCCAAGAGCGTTTTTTGATACGTTCAAATTGTATCGAGCCATGTAAAGGAACGCGTAGGTCATGCCCAACGGGAACCAATTCACAAAACGTCTGAACATGAACTTCTTTGAGTGCTTAAGCGGGTTGTTACTGAAGTATAGGCCAATAACGAACGCCAAACACAGACCAACAATAATAAGATCCATGGAGTCTCCTCATAATTCTATTGAGCGAGGTTTTAATGGATAATCAGTGGGATGTCCACGCTTCTTCCGGTGCTCTTATCAGAGGCGTTGTAAATGGCTCCGACAAGAATCATTTACTTTGTCAGGATTGTGTTAAGGAGTCTGCGGGTGAGGCTTTAAGTATTTGAATATACTAATTTATTTTGCCTTAGCCTTCGGGTAGATTAAAAGCATGAATTCGGCTTTTTCAAAAGGACAAAGGCCTGCAACCTTTTCAATCTTTCCCTCGAGAATCGTTTCGCTTTCTTGAGTTTGATTGAGAGTTAATAAAAACTCGCGATCTGCCATATTTTCGCGCATATCTTGAAGCGTCTTCTTTAGGCGATAAGGTGTATCCATGATGATAATGGCGCGCTCTTCGGACTTCAGCAATAATAACTCTTTCTTTCGGGCTTCCGTTTCGGCAGGTAAGAATCCTCGAAAAACGAACTGATCAATACGTCGGCCTGCCAAGCTTAAGAGTCCCATCAATGCAGAGGCTCCAAGAACACTTTTCACGGGCACATTCTTGCTTCTGCATAGACCTACAAGGTCCGCGCCGGGATCGCAAAATCCAGGAGTGCCGCAATCGGTGACAAGGGCGCAGACATGTTTCTGACAAAGCTCGAGCAAGCCAGGCAGATCTTCTTTTTTTGAATGTTCATCAAGAACTTCGTAGCGTTTACCTGTAATGCCATGAGTGCGGAGCAACTTGGAAGTTTCTTTGGTCCCTTCGCAGATAATGATCTCGGCTTCTTTTAGTACTTGAAGGGCCCGCATTGAAATTTCTTGTTCGTCTCCGATTGGAGTTGCAACGACGTATAACATGTTTATTCCTCTTGATGCTGGCAGAGATAATCCATGATGTGGGGAATGTCCAGCGGAGCTTCTTCTTTGCCTGAATGAGTGCTTTTAAAAAAAACCAGTTCGATCTGGGGCAGTTCTTTTTTGACGAGGTTAATATTTACAGGTTCATTTTCAAACAAATAGACTGTTGCAAAGCTCTGATTAAGAGTCTCTTTGAGCCAATCAGTTTTAAATCGGGCATCGTCCATGGACTTATGCGGTTTTAAAACGAGCTCTGATCGCTGATCCTGCAATGGAAATCCATCTTTAATGAGTACCTGTGGAGAGCTGTGTCCCATGCGATGTTGGTCGCGACCAGTTAAATAGACGATGTGGGCCCCAATTTGATAAAGAGCATTTACATAGTCGACGGCGCCCTCATAGGGTTGATCGAATTCAAGATAGTCATTCGAAAAAAACTTAGTCTTCCACCATTGATGGATATCATCTTGAAAATCAGGATGAGCCGAGTCGAGTCCCACTCTTTGTAGGGCATTGGTGATTCCCCAATCGGTTCGTAAGGTCGAAATATTCTTTAACAGCATTGTTTGTTCAGGAAATTTTTGCGCTTTTTCTTTATCGTGAGCGTAGTCTATCAGTATTTTCTCTAGGCGGGGACTGACGTCGTATAGCGTAGAGTCGATGTCAAATACAATAAGCACTTCTTTGCCTGATTTGATCTGTTGGCGAGTCGTTGCGAGAATCTTTTTTAATTCTTTAGAGTATCTCATAGTGTTTAACCATCCTAATAAAGTTAAGCCTTCAGTCAATTCTATTTGAGTGAATCTCAATATGAGAAAATCTGTATGGAGTCTAGGCGGTGTAAAGTAATTGATGGTTTAGGACGAAATAACAGTAGGACTAGGTCGGTATCGACTTTGCTTAAGTGTATTCAGGAAGTCGTGGGGGAATCTATGAGAAAATTAGCATTGGTTGTCGTGGCATTGGCGGCAATACTCTCTTTTCAAAATTGTGCGAAGCAAGGTTTTGAAGCCGCGATGAATGGGCAGTTGCCTGGTGCTGGGCTGGGGCAAGATACGCAGATTGATCAAGGTTCTAACTCGAGCGGTGGAAGTACCGGAAAAACCAGCGTCGAGGAAGTGGGATCATTAAAGGCGACGGATTTGCGTTTTATCGAAACTTCTGAAGTTGCTTTGGCTAGTGATCTAAGTCAGCTCGTTGACCTGACGGCGGCAGAGGCAACTACAGCCAGAGCGACCTATGCACGCGTCCGTATGATTGTAGATTTAAGTGCGAGCCAATTGAATTTTGTGGATTACAACAATAACTTAGTTAAAAAGTACTGTTTGCCTACAACTGTTCTAGCGTCTTTGAAGGGACTGATCGAGGGCGCAAAGCTCTGTAAGACTGTTGTCAGTGGCGATGCAGTTTGTACCCAAGTGATGAAGCCAGCACACACGTTTTTGCATCATTTAAGTGGAGCAAAAATTGATCGTCTTGGTGAGGCTACAAATGGATGTGGACAGGGGCAGGTCGAGTTCTGTGGGACTTTGGCCGCAGAATTTCAAAACTTTTGGAATTCATTAAAGGCCGCTCGTTCACAGTATGTATGTAAATAGCGTCTTTAGTCCTTTTGTAACTTTCTAAATTTCGCATAATAATTCGACAGAATATTTCAAAAAGCCGAAGGAAATCTTCGGCTTTTTGTCTAAAAGATTACAGTTTAGTCTTTTGCTGCTTGGTCCGATAAAAAAGTTGAAGATCAAGGAGTTAGCATGTCCAAGCAATATTTTTTGTCTAACAATGGTTCCCACATAGGCCCCTTCCCCAAAGAGGAGATCTTAGGGCGAATTAAATCTCAGGAAGCTACTTGGACTGATTATGTTTATGACGAATCTTTTGGTGATTGGAAGCTTTTACTCGAGCATCCAGATTTTTCGTCAGCGCTGACTCCATCATTGAAGCCTCCGGCATTTAAGCCCTCTGGTAGTAGCGAGAAATTTACCGAAGTAAAAGAAAAAGGCTGGTATATTCTTAAAGAAGGAAATAACTACGGACCATTTTCAAGATTGGATATTGTGCAAATGCTGCAAGAGCGTAGTTTGTACGAATACGATTATTTGTGGCATGCCGAAATGGAAAGTTGGAAGAAAGTTTCAGAAGTCAGTGTGTTCTCTCCTGAGGCGATTCGTGACTTGAAAGCCTCTGGAATTGAAGGTGTTAATGAAGTGTTCTTTCGTCGCCGTCATGCGCGAGCTCGCTATGGGGCAAGCATGGTCGTTCATAATAACAAATCTGTTTATAAGGGAAAATCAATCGAACTTAGCCTGGGCGGAGCGGGTATCGTTGTCGAATCGCCAGGGTTGGAAATTGGTCAGACTCTTTATTTGCACTTTAAGCCGGGTGATGGCGTACCGCCGTTCAATGCTGTTTGCCAAGTTGTAAGCAAGCAACAGCTTCGAAATATTCCACATGGCCCTGGTACTCCGGTGAAGTACGGGGTGAAGTTTACAAGCATAACTCAGAAGGCCCGCGAAAGTATTCGCAGCTTTACCGAGCCTAAAGCAGCTTAATCAATAATGCCATGGGTGGCAGAGGAATAATATGAAAACGCAGTTGGTTGCCTTGATGCTTTTGGTAGTTGGGTTGGGTGGTTTCGGTTGCAGCCAAAAACTGAATTTTGATCTTCCGGAAACGGCTGATAATTTCGGCCAGAATGTCACTTATAATAAAAAAGTAGACCTGCTTTGGGTTATGGATAATTCGGCTTCTATGGATGCCCACCAACAGCGTTTGATTCAGCAAGTGCCCGATTTGGTGTCGAAGTTGAACTCTTTAAAATTGGATTATCGCATTTTTGTGATCACGACCGACATGGGTTATGGCGGTGATGGTGGTCGTTTTATCGGAGAGACTCCTTATGTCACTGCGGCAACTCCCAATCTGGTTGCCGAGCTGCAGAGTCGAATGTCGCTTGGTGAGCAGGGAGATAATCTAGAGCGAGGCTTAGAGTCTTTAGAGCGTGTTGTGTCCAACGATCTTCTAAGTGTGTCACCCAGCTTGCGCGCGGATGCATTTTTGGTCGTCAATGTTTTAAGTAACGAAGATGACAAGTCAGCCAAAACCAAAACTTCGGCTCCATATGCGCAATATTATTCCAGCTATTTAGATTCGGTGAAGAAGCCATGGGTTGATGGCAGTCGTTCGTGGATGATGAATTTTATCGGTGTGTTGGGTAATGAAAATGGAGCTTGCACAACATTTCAAAACTACTCAGAGGCGGGGATGGCATTTCTTGAGATGGTTCAGTTGTCTGGTGGGGTGCGAGAGTCGATTTGCAAGTCCTCGTTAGCGACGGCGGTGTCTAATGTGCGAGCTCGTATCTTAGAGATCTTGACGGAATTCAAGTTGTCTCGTCGCCCGGTGGTTTCAACGATTGTTGTGACGATTAACGGAGTTTCAATTCCGGCTTCGTCGCAAAACGGTTGGGTATACTCTGCCGATCGCAACAGTATTAAATTCTATGGAACAGCTGTTCCAGCCGCCGACGCAAAAATCCGCATAGACTTCAAACCCTCCGAAGCCCTTTAAAGAAAGGGGTCAGGTGTTATTTTCTAACTGGGGTGCGTAAAAAAAGCCAGGCTTGCAATGCCTGGCTTTTGGCGTCCGGATAATCGGATTGACGCTGGTCAGTTAGAAAATAACACCTGACCCCCTTTTTGGTGGAGTTGGTGGTAATAGCCTTTTGAGTTTTGAAGCTCTTGGTGGGAGCCGCTTTCGATGATTTCGCCATCTGAAAGAACATAAATGCGATCACATTTTTGAATTGTCGACAATCTGTGCGCAATGAGGATACTGGTTCGTCCTTCTGTGACCAAAGACGTGGCCTCTTGAATCATCTTTTCACTCTCAGAGTCGATATTCGCCGTAGCTTCGTCTAAAATTAAAATCTGTGGATTGAAAGCCAGGATTCTGGCGAAAGCAATTAACTGCCGCTCTCCAACGCTTAAGTTGGCTCCCTTTTCTTCAACCGTCGAGTCTATCGAGCGTCCTGTGCGCGCCAGAAGATCGGCGTATCCCGTCATTGCGACCGCTTCCTCTACCTGCTTGCGAGTTATTGATTGCTCACCCAAAGAGACGTTATCCGCTATCGTGCCTCGGAATATATAATTATCTTGTTGGACCACTCCTATCCAGCGGCGAAGTTCGGCACGGGGAAATTTTTCAATAGGATGGCCATCGATAAAGATCGTTTCATCGGGGGCATTATACATTCTTTGAAGCAAAGAAATGAATGTGGATTTACCGCTCCCAGTGCGCCCCACCAATGCGATGGATTCACCCGGAGAAATAGAAAGATTTATGTTCTTTAAAGTCCACGGCAAATGCTCTTCGTACTTGAAGTTTAAGTTCCTGATGTCTAAGGCTCCTTTAGATATCAATGCAGATTTATCTGGATTATCGAGGGCCGACTCAATCGGCTCTTCTAGCAAAGAGAAAACCCTTTCGGCGCTGGTCAAAGAGTTTTGAAATTGTTGATATTTTTCCATTATCTCTCGCAATGGAGGAATAAAGTCCTGAGCGTGCATTAAAAAAGCCACTAGGCTTCCGATTGCGATGCCGTTCTCTAAAGATAGCAGTCCGCCATAGTACAAAGCCGCAGTAAGTGTGATTGCGGTGAATAAATTCATAATCGGCTGCATATGAGCGTAAGCAAAAATTGATTTCATGTTGATCTCGCGATAGGCCAGGCTTTGCTTTTGGAATTTTTCTTGATTGCGAGATATGCGGTTGTAAAGCTGCACAACCTTAATGCCATTAAGATTTTCCGCCAAGAATGCATTGAGTGCACTGAGCTTGGCTTTCTGTTCGCGAAGAATATTTCGGATGTGGTTCGAGAGTTTAAAGGCCGCCCAAATAAATAAGGGCGCTGCAGCTAATGTAATAATTGTTAGTTTTACCGAAATCAAAAGCATTGAAATTACGATGGCCGACATGATCACAATTTGAATGAATATTGTGATAATCCCCTCAGTGAAAAGCTCACCGAGTGCGGCGACGTCATTTGTAATTCGCGTAACAATCCGACCAGTAGGGGTCTTGTTGAAAAACTGCAGAGGCAGGCGCTGAGTGTGATCCAATAAAGCAGAGCGTAAATCAAAAAGCACTCGGTTGCCAAATCGACTGAATAGGTAGGCTGCTGAAAAATTGAAAATAGTCTTTAGGATCTCGACCCCAAGATAAGACCACGCAATCATCAAAAAAACATCCGAATTACTTTTTTTGATCCCCTCGTTGATTGCATATCCAATCAAAGTTGGAATTAGTCGCGAACAAACCGCAAGTCCAACAATGCAAATGATAACCATAAAAAATTGAAGTCGATAGTTGCGAGCAAATGGCCATAATTTAACAAAAAGCTCTTTGTAAGAGATTTTAGCAATGGACTTTTCTTCGGAAATAGGAAGGTTGTTCATTAAGTCTGCTCCTTGCTTTCTGAAGTACTTGATGAATCTTGAAGTGGCTCAATGTTTGAGTCCATGCCTGAATTCTGACTCTGAAGTTTTACAATAGTTTGATAGGTCGGTGAAATAGTAGCTAATTCAGACGGGCTAGCAAAGGCCTCGACGTGTCCATTTTTTAGGACCAATATCTTATGAGCATTTTTTAAGCTAGATAGCCGATGGGCTACAATGATCCTTGTGCTTTGTTTGTTTTTACCAAGCTCGGTTTCTATGGCGTGTTCAGTTTTGGTATCCACGGCACTTAAAGAATCATCTAGTATCAGAACGCTTGATTTTAAAATCAAACCCCGAGCAATCGTCAAACGTTGCTTTTGGCCACCAGAAAGATTCACTCCACGCTCTCCGAGTTGTGATTCAAACTGATGGGGGAGTGCTGCAATCTCGTCGTGAATATCAACCAAGTGAGTGATTTGTTCAATTTCATTAAAGTCAGCCTGGCTATCGACTCCAAAGGCAATGTTTTCGTGGATGCTATCGCTAAACAGAAAAGGTTCCTGTGGGACCAGCAAAAGGTGTTTACGCAGCGATTGAATTGTGAACTCTTCGATTGGAGTGTCATTAATCAGGATCTGGCCAGAGCTGGCAGGGTAGAGTCGGGTCATTAATTGAACAAGTGTTGTCTTACCCGCGCCTACCGAGCCCATAACTCCGATGCATTCTCCTTTGTTGATTTTAAAAGAGACATTCTGAAGGCTTGGGACTGAAGCACTTGGATATGTAAAGCTGACATTTCTAAATTCTAAAGATCGAAACTCTGTTAACTGCTTCGTACCCGAGTCCGGCGTATCCGTAGACTCTGCAATCACTTCCTTCATGCGATCAAACGAAGCCCAGCCTTTTTGGAACATCGAAAGTCCAAGTCCCAGAGCAGTCATGGGCCATACCATTTTTTGAATATAGCGATGAAAAGCCACGAAGGTACCAAGAGTCACGGCGCCCGTGATGACATCATTTGAAGAAACAAACAGTAGAATGACCGAGCCCGATGCGACTCCAAACTCCATAACTGGGCCAAAAAAAGCATCGACCCGGGCTGTGCTATTGGATGAAAGTTCTACTTGCTTAGATTTTTTATCGAAAAGTCTATTGCGAATATCCTCGAGGGCAAATCCTTTGATAACACGCACGCCAGCGATTGTTTCTTGGGCGATACCCGTCATTTCTGAGAAGTGATCTTGTTGAAGCTTAAATCTTTCATGGATCATCTTCATTACTTTCCAAATTAAGAAAGGAACTACAGGAAGAAAGATGAGCGTTTGGAAAGTCCATTTCCAATTGAGTTTAAGCATAATTGGAAGAATGACGGCAATGATCATAAAACCATCAGCCAGAATCAATAAGCCTGGACCGATAGCTTGGCGAAACGATTGGACGTCATTTGTCAGTAAACTCATGAGTTCGCCAACAGGCTTACGATTAAAAAACTTAGGGCTTAAACCCGTAATATGCCTAAAAAGTCTTTGCCGTATATCTTCCGCAGCATGGGTGTGAAAATAGCCAAATCCAACTCGCCATCCCCAGCGAGTGAACGAGAGACCGACCAAAACGGCGCAAAGTAAAAAGATGCTTCGTTGGGTTTGGTCGAAAGGTGTCTGCTTTTCGATGAAGTCAATAGATTCTTTTATTAGTAAGGGGTAAATCCCATCCAAAAAATTTGTGATAAATAGTGAAGTCAGCCCAATAAAGACCGCTCTGGGGTGTCTTTTAACGTAAAACCAAAAGGGATGTTTAACCAAAAAATCAGGAAAGCTGTTCATGTTCAAAATATTTCCGTGCAGGACGCAATAAAGGTGGAGTTTTTTTATACATTTGATTTAATTGGAATTCGAGGGGCAAGTCCATTTTTTTTATCATTAGAGAGGATTGGCTGGGGATGTCACAAATAGATCAATTTTTATCGGCCTTGAAGCGAGCCTTAAAAGCTAAAAACATATTATACAAAGATTTAGCCAAGATTTTAAATTTAAGTGAGTCCAGCGTTAAGCGAATACTTTCCTCTAAGTCACTAACCCTGGAGCGTTTGGAAGAAGTATGTAAAGCAACAGATATCAGCTTTGCTGATATCGTTAGATTGGCCGAGTTCGACGATGAAGGTTATTTTAAGACTCTGAACGAAGAGCAAGAAAAGATCTTAGCCGAAAATGCCCGTTTAATGCAGTATTTCATGTTGCTACATGAAGGGATGTCCCCGCATCGAGTTTTAAAAGAATATCAAATTGATCCTGAGGAAGCTCATAAGTATTTATTTCAATTGGATCGAATGAATATTATTGAATTGCACCCCAATGATCGAGTTCGCCTAAAGCATCTTGGACGAGTGAAGTTTAAAAAAGATGGCCCTATGGGGAAAAAACTATTCACTCAGACTAAACAAACTTATTTAGAACATGATTTCAATAATCCGGCGACAGATTATGTTCGATTCAATTTGGCAAATTTAAGTCCTGCTACAATTCAAAAATTTAGAACTAAGCTTGAGAAGCTGTCAGCTGAAATTGTCGAAGAAGGGCGTTTCGAGCCAAACCAGCAAAAAGGTTTGACCGAAGTCGGTATTCTTTTTGCGATACGCCCTTGGCGTTGGTCTTATATGAGTGCAATCCCAAAGCGTAACAGTAAAGGAATCTGAATTTTTAATTGAGCGTTTTAAAATGAGACGATAGTGACAAGTTCTATATTCAGATAAAGGTGAAATGTTACGATAAGTCATTCCGGGGGGAATGATGTCTCACGTATTTCTTGCTGTGCTTTTATTTATTGCCAGTGGCTTTGGCGTCGCTTTACAGGCAAGTGCTCAACAAAACTCTTTACAAGAGGCCTCACCCGTAAAAGCAAAAAATGGAAAACTTCCCGAGGCTAAAAGACTTTTTGAAAGAGTCACAGGAATGAAAATTCCGATGAACGATTCGCGAGTTCATCAAATGGCTTTATTGATATCAAAAAATGATTTTGAAGGGGCGGCCAAGATCGCCGTGAGTGATCCTGCATTTATCAACGTGCGTGCAAGGAACTTGGCGATTCGACTTTCGAATAAGGCTTATAGTCCTTCGGTCCCATTTAATGACTCGGCTGCGTTGATGTTGGGAATTATTCGTGACAACGCAGATTTTAGACAGGCCCTAACGGCGAACTATTCCTATGAGTTGAAGTCTTCAACTGGGTACCGAAATAATTTTCAGACTCTTTTAGGAAATCCCTGGAGCGAGGCGGACAGTCGTTTACTCGATTTGAATTCGGATTTGGTTAAAGTCAATGGCCAAATTATCGGCCTAGAATACAACCAAGGTTTAGTTAGTAAGATAAATGCCAACACGTCATTGTCAGTCCCGGATCGGGCTAAACTGATGAATGAGTCGGCGGTGAAAAGCGTAAATCATCCTGATCCCGCTGGGATCTTTACTACACGTTATTTTGCCGAAGCTCAGTTTTCGGGAGGCTCTAATCGCCGCCCGGTCGAGTATGTTGTTAAGAACTTTCTGTGTTCAAGCTTGAGTGACATTGGAAATAATATGGCTTCAGATGCTTATGTCGGTAAAGACGTAGACCGATTTCCTGGAGGAGATCACTCGAACTACACGAATAACTGTAAGAACTGTCATACGGTCATGGATGGTTACAGAATGGCATTTTCCAAAATGACTTTCAATAACTGGACAGCTGATCAGGTGGGGAGCCAAGGGGCTGCTCATGGTTCGTTGGCAGGTCCTTTAAATGACCGTCGAAATTTTTGGCTTCGCGAGCAGTTTAATATGGAGCCATTGATTCAAGAGGTTCCGACAAAAGGAATGCAGTCTAAACTCTTGCAAATCTTAAGTCAGGTTATAGGTAAGGATGTATTTATAGCAACAGCAAGCATTCAGGATGGTGCGCCAGCGACCATTGAACTTGCACGAGCAGATCAGCTGAAGCAGCTAACAGATTTGATGATATCAGCTCGAGTCGCGACAAATGCTACCGCTCGGGATGCGGCTTATGCAAAAGCAGTACGCTACAACAGATTCATGAGTGGTCTTGGGCTTTCAAATTTAGTTTGGACAAGCTTGGCGGCAGATTCCGATCTTCGCTCGGAGTTAAAAATTCAAAAGACATCAGGATTCCTGAAAAGTGATTTCCCAACTTCTTGGCAACAGGAAGAAGTAACTTTTGGGTTAATTCTTGGGGGTGGAGACTTCATTTTCAATGAGGCGCTTTCTCAGTATATAAAAAAATACAGTGCAAATCTTGAGTCACTGGTCGCAAGTCGTAATCTTGCGGCTAACATAAGTTTATATTCAGATGCGTGTTTAAAACAAATTGTGAATAGTTCGGGTGCCAATGATTTTCCGGCCTTTTTAAAATGCGATGTTGATTTTCGAAAAGATAAATCGTTTTTAGCTCAGTTTATCATCGCCAAAATGCAGGCAGCCAAGGCTTCGAGCGTTGCAGTTCGAGGATTTGAATCCTTAATTAAAATGCGAGGCTATGCACTTCCAAATGGAGCCTTTAATAATGCCAGAGCAATGTGGTATGACTATTTAAGAAGCATCGATCAATTGATTTACTTTAATGCCCAAGCCTTTGACCCGACGACCGGGGTCCATAACAAAATGAATGCAGGTCTTTATGAATTTGGTTTCACTGTCAAAGACGATACTTTTTATAACTTAGCAGCATCAAGTTATGGTTGGCGTGGCCCCAATGCAAACGGTGGCAAGGGGATGTTCGAATTTGGCAGAATGATATCTGACTCAGAGGCTTTTAGTCGATGTGTTACTCAGAAGGTTATTCACTCAGTTTGCTATCGGGACTTGTCACAAGATCCAGCAAGCCTAAAGAAATGGGCCGCAGTTTTTGAAGCGTCAAAATATAGTGTTCGCGAATTAACTCTAAAAGTATCCATTGATCCGGTTTGTGCGATTGTGAAGCGAGGTGCCTTATGATTAAGAATAAGAACTTTCAGCTTTTTGGATTTCTTATCGGTAGTGCCTTGGCCTCAACAGTGCTCTTTCAAAACTGTGCCGGTCAAGTTGGTGAGATGCAAGAAGAGCAGCTTCTTTCATTGTCTTGTGGGACCGAGTGTGGATCTGCAGCTGTTCACCCGGATCAATTTAAAGTTGATAACGTGTCGGGTGAAGTTTTGGATGTTAGGCAGACCCTAGAGAGCTATTTATCTTTACTAGAATTAACACCTACAGACCTGGGGACGGACCTGACATCGATTCTTACTGAAAAGAATCGACGTTCGGCTTTGTTGCCTCAGGAAAACAATTCTTCTTTAGCCTCCTCTGTCGCTGTTTTAAGCCAGGCCTCGATGGCTGGAGAGGTTTGTAGAGTTTGGGTTCAAAAGAAGGCAGTCACTTCGTGGATGCTTGGTGGGGTGAATCTGCGTGGTTCGGTGACGAGCACTCCTAAAAATAACTGGGTCAATTATTTTAACCGTTTTGCTGAGCAGGCTTGGGGGCGGCCGTTAGAGTCAGGAGAAGTCGCCGATGTCGAGCAGTTTGTCAGCTCGGCAGTGGCCGAAGCCTCCAAAAGCAAGGGGTTAAATACCGTTGTAGGTGGCCTGAACTTAGAGAGTGCAAATTTAGCGACGATGATTTGCACGGGAGTTTTAACGGCTCCCGAGAGTACCATGTTGTAAGTAATTCAGTTCCTGTTTTGTTGATTTAGTGGGGGATTTGTGAAAAAAGAAAAGTTCGAGTTTATTCAAAAAAATTTGAATAATGAAGAGGCCCTGCGTGGGATCTCTCGACGTGAACTGCTTGAAGTGGGGGCTATAACCTTTGCAGCTCGCTTAATTGTTCCCTCTTTTGCAGGGATTCTAGCAACCCTAAACTCGACAGAGTCACGTGCCCAAACTGTGACCTCATGGGCTCCTTTTATCACTGTCAACCTTGAGGGTGGAGCGTCTTTGCATGGTAACATAATCGCTCGAGACATGGGCGGTCAGCTTTTAAAGAGTTATTCTTTTCATGGCTTAGGAGCCGAGGCACAGCCGATAAAATATTTAGGCGTCCTCTTTGATAAGCGCTCGCAAATGATGGCAGGTATTCAGTCGGTCTTGTCTGCGTCGGCAAGCTCGAAAGTTCAAGGCGCCGTATTTTGTACTAATACGGCTTCAGATACTCGTGCGCTTGCTCCACTGCGACCACAGTATGATCTATCTCCGATTATTGAAAAAACTGGGCGTATGGGGCAGTTTTTTTCAAGCCTAGAATTTAACGGCGCCTCAACTTCATTAAGGTCATTTCACGATGGAAGCCCGAACAGTCGATTGAGTGTGGCGAGTTCCGCGCAAGTTTTAGACGCCTTATCGCTAACCGCTGCGTTCTCGTCAACAGTTACGGTCGGTGGAGTTGCTCAGCCCAGATATAGTCGCGAGCAAAAAAGAGGCTTAGCGTCTTTAATTGGTAAGCTTGCTCAACGTCAATTGAGTGGTCAAACCGGCGAGAGATATCAAAGAAATGGACAATCACAAGTTGAGGCAACGAAGGCCCTCGAACAAATTGTTGGTGGGAGCGTTAGCGGACGAGATATCGTTGATCCTACAAAAAACGCAGAAGCTACGGCCGTGTATGGTTTAACGGCGACTGCCACGGACGCTACAAAAACTAAAGCTGCTGTCGCTTACTCGAGCATTATGGGATATGCATCAAGTAGCTTTTTGCATCTTGGTGGATATGACTATCACTTTCCTGGAACCCGAGAAGCCGCAAATAGAAAAGACTTCGAGGCGGGCGTAGAGATTGGAAGAATTTTGGAGCTAGCGCATCGCCTGAAAAAACCGGTCTTTGTTTTTATCGCTACCGATGGTGCGAATTTTTCAGCTAATTCAGAGTCTTCGTCTTCAATTTGGTCTGCTGATACAAGTGCTTCTATGCAAATGGTGTTGGCTTACTCGCCGGTGGGCCTAAAGCTGGCAGGAATTAATGAGCAAGTGGGACACTATCTTCAGGATCAGTCGGTGGATAAAAATACTTTGGTTGGAGATCGTTCTGATTACGTGGCTGCAGCTGTTATGGGGAACTATTTAGCAATGCATGGACGAGAAGCTGATTTAACGAAAGTGGCACCCGCCACCATCACGTCAGCCAATATTAGTAAAATCGTGAGGATCGTCAAAGCTTAGTCGAGAGCCGTGTGTGTTGAGATCTTGTTTTGAGTGGGGGAATTGCGTGTCAAAAATTCAATCGGGGATTGTGTTTGCATTTATAGGCTCTGTTGTAGTTTTGTCTTTTCAAAACTGTGGTATGCCTACGCAGCTAGATGGGCAGGCCGTCGTTTACGGACCTTCTGACTATGCTTCGGTTCCGACCAGCAATAGTTCTAATCAAGATGATGCAACGAATGGTTCTGATCCTAATGGATCTAAGCTTTCAACGGGTGATAAATGTGAAGATATATATTTTGAGGAGTTTATTCGGCCCACGGGCTACTATCAGTTCTTAGCAACCAACTGTGCTGGATGCCACGATGGGCGCTACTCCGATCGGCCAGCTTTTGCCAGCGCTAATAAGCTTGTTGCTTATGGGAAGTTTAAAGAAAAAGAGATCTTAGGGGGCGGTGGTATCTCATCGAAGGCGATTTCAAGCCACCAACCGGGGTTAACAGGTTCTCAGCATGCTGGGATTATCAATGACTTTAAGACAGGTTTTGCATCGTTGGTAAATCCATTCAATAGTTGTAAAGGTGTCGCGTCTGCGGATTACTCTTTAGAAACCGTTGCTAAAGATCTTTCTGCGGTTGTGAATCCTCAAAGCTTAACTGCTGCAGAGTCTGCCAATTTAAGAGTTGAAAAGGGATTGTCGTTAGTAAATAGCAAAATTGTAACTGTTGATTTCAAACTTAATCCTTATCAGAAGCTTATTTATAATGAAGCTTCTAAAACCAACGCAATTTTTAACTTAAAGAAGTATGCGCCGGTCAGTTACGTATTTGATTTGTCTGCGTCATCTTATACGAAGGCAAAAGCAGGTGATGAACCAGCCGTCTTGTTGACGGTCGAAGTGGCTCCGAGTGTTAAAACGGATGCGGTCAAAAAAGTAATATCGGGCAAAGAGTATATCATTGGTTACACGCAGGTATTAAATCCCTACGTAGTTGTAGCAAAACCCGTATTTAAGTTTAAATCCGAGCCTAAGACTTTGGCTTGGCAGTTTAAGAATATGTCTATAAAAATTAACGGGGCATTACGCTCAGACGCCACCATCTACAGCATTTTGGATGCACGAATTTGTGGGCTAGAGCCCATTTCAGTAATGACTCAGAACAACTCGCAGATTCTAGTGTTTAGCTCGTTAAAGGCTACCGATAAATTAAGCCTTCGTTTTGCGGATGTAAGACCTACTGATTCAACAAAAGTTAGCTGTACCACGAATCAATCCAATGGAGACATTCCATTACCGGCAAGCTTGACATGGACTGAGCTTACAAAAGCTGGAGACAATGGAGTTTTCTTCAAGAACTGTTTAAGCTGCCATAACTCAACGAGTGCAAGTGGTGGATTGGATCTGTCTACGTGGGAAAACGCGAAAGCCCGTAGTGCGGCAGTGTTGAGCCGCATGAACGATGTTAATAATCCGATGCCTAGAAGTGGGCTTTTGGATGATAGGTCCCGTAAACTAGTTAAGTTGTGGGTGGATAAAGGGATGCAGAAATAGGGCGCCCAAAATTGAAACATGTCAAAAAAATAGACATTGGATGGTGAACGTCTTTCGTCTCACTTCGGCACAATTATTGAAACCCTGGTGGCAGACCTCAGGGTTTTTGCTTTTCGAAAGGTTGTGCGATGAGATTCTATCATTTGTTATCGAGTTTTGCTTTTGTGGCTTTATCGGCAAATTTAGCTCAAGCAGGCGTTTCAATGAATTCAATGTGCTACCTTGCTCCAAACGAGCAAAAAACAACGGCTTTCAATCCCACGAAACAAGAGATTGAAGACTCTGGCAGTGTCTTGCTAAAAAAGATTCCCACTGGCGTGACTGAAGAGGACGTGAAAGCTCAGTTTCGAATTGCCTCCCTTTCAAAGGTATTTACGTCTCATTGGGCAATCATGAAATTGGGGCCTGAGTATCGTTTTACAACTCAGATAATCGTTACTCCGGGGCATCAAAAGGGGCTTTGTAATCTACATTTTCGAGGCGACGGAGATCCAATCTTAGGGCGAGAGGTTTTGGCTGAAGTCTTTAAAGATTTAAAACCGCGCCTGTCAGAATCCAATTGCTCTTCGATTGATACGGTTTCTTATGATGAAAATTTCCGTGTTTTGTTGGATGCGATGTCTCATCAAAAATCGACAGATGCATTGAAGTCTTTTGGTTGGTCAAATCCCGCCCTTTATGACAACGCTCAAAAAACTCAAACTGATCTTGTAGCATTTCTTAAGCACAAGTCCGGTCTTAAGGTGAATCTCGAGAAAGTTGGACCGGTCTCTAGAGCTCGCTACGAAGAGTATCTTAAAGATGTGCCTGCCAAAGTATTTGAATTTAAATCGCGCCCATTGTTTAGAATTTTAAAAGAATTGAATAAATACAGTCATAACTATATCACTAACGTTATTTTCAATCGTTTAGGTGGGGCGGCCGAGTACGAAAAATTTATTTTACAACGTTTGAAGCTGACTTCGGCACAAATAAAGATGCTGAATGGATCTGGATATCCGATCACTGATGAGAACGGCGATAAGCACTACAACTTAGCAAGTTGTGATGCTTTAGTGACAGTTCTTAAGGATTTGGATTTGGGCCTGGCCGCAGTAAATGGGACCCGCAAGTATCAAATGGCAGATATCATGGCTGTAGGTGGTCCTAATGAAGACTACTCGACATTTAAGGGACATTATATTAGCTCGACATTTGACAATACTTTAGTGGCTAAGACAGGCTCGGCAGATCGTGCTATTACTTTTGGGGGCGTTCTATCGACAGCTCAAGGCGACCTTTATTTTGGTGTTCTGACTTCGCCTGACAATTATTCCGCACCAGATCTTCCAAATGCCCGAGACTATATTCGTGCCTTGATGGGGGTCCTTTCTGAAAGAGTGAAGCTTAAGAAATTTGAATACACTCCGGATGGCGCGACTTCTCCATTTGACTCTGAGGTTCGTTTAAAGGAAGTCAGTTCTTCTGCTGCGAAGTCGACATTGAGTGCAGCTGTAAAAACAAATCCAAAGGGCTAAAATATGAAAATAAAATATTTATTGGCCTGTGTTGTAGTAATTCAAATGACTTTTAACTTGGCCAGTGCCAATTCTGAGAAAATAGATTTGCGCTTGCATGAAGCCGCCGGGCGTGGCGAGGCACTGCTTGTAGATAAACTTTTAGCTCAAAAGGTCGATCCTAATATACTTGATTCGGGGGCTTATCCCGCTTTTTACCACGCCTTGGATAGTGGTTTTGAAGGTCTTGGTCTGCGTCTTTTAAAGGTAACCAGTCCGCAACTTAAAATAGGCCCAGGCAATGATTCTGTATTGCTAATGGTGATTCAAAAAAATTGTGTTGATTGCATCAAGTGGGTCCTTTCAAAGGATAAAGCGCAGGTGAAAATATTTAATAGCGAAGGATTTTCGCCGTTAATGATGGCATCTCGGTATAGTGGACTATCGACTGTGAAGTTATTGGTCGAGGCGGGGGCAGATTTCAGGCAAAAAAATAAGCAAGGTAAAACGGCGCTTCAAATTGCAGAGAAGGCGCAAAACATTGAGGTGGTCACTTACTTGGAGTCATTGGAGTTAAAATCTAAAGCAAAGAAATAGATGTCCTGTATTGAGGCACTTATTTTGAAATATCTTAATGAGGCGTCCTTGGGCCTCTTTTTAAACAAAACTTGAGACTTTTTGGAGAGCCCGAGATAATAGACTTAACTGCGGGCTTTACAGTACGTTTGCTCCCTGCAATCACGGAAGGATTGTTTGTTATGGGACGCGAAGATAAGAACATTTTTTTGGTTGTTAGTGCTGATAAAAATCGTGTTCAGAAAATTACAAATCTACTTGTTGCCAAGGTTAAAGCCAGTTCGGTGTTTCATGCTGCAGACTGGTTCGATACCAAATATAAAATAGATAATGTTAAACCCAAGATAATGCTTATCGATGAGTTCCTACCTAAGGGTTCGGGTTCGGAAATTGTCTCGAAAGTTCTTCGAGAAAAAAATAATGATGGTATATCGATTATCATCATGTCGGCGGTCGGAGACCTAGAGCAGTTCACTTTTGAAGTTCAAAAGGGGAGAATTCAGTATTTATCTTCTCCGGACAGCGAAGACGCTATTTTGAGTATAGTGAATAGAATGTTAAATCCACAGCTGATTTCTCAGGGCGGTCCGCAGTACAACCTCAAAACTTTGAAAGCAGGAGAGATTCTATTTAAAGAAGGCGACTCTCCGGAGGTTGTCTATATTGTTAAAAAGGGATTGCTTCGAGCTTATTCCCATTCCCCGGGAGGGGCAGGCATTATTGTCCTTGGTGATATCAAGTCAGGAGAGTTCGTCGGCGAAATGGGGCATTTTAATCACGAGCCGAGATCGGCTACGGTTGATGCGGTCACCGACGTAGATCTTATTGAAATTCCAATTCATGCTTTAGAAAGCGTGATTTTCGCAAATCCGTCATGGGCAAAAGCCTTGGTTAAAACCTTGGCGACTCGTCTAAAGAAAGCCAACAAGGCCTTGGCCGAAGTGGAAACTCGAGTCTCGTTGTAGGCGGTATACACTAGTGGGTCTCGGGATTGAGCTGTGGGTACTTAAGAAAAAAGACATCCTGTCATGGGAGCTTCCCGCTCCCATACCCTGGGGTAAAGCCGGTCATCGTGACCGGCTTTTTGCGTTGTGTCTCTTGAAATAAAAAGGCCCATCTTGGCGAACCTTGTGATTTGATTTTTTTACTACGAAAAAAAAATTACAAAGGCCAAGAATGGACCTTCATCATTTGATCAACAGCTTATTAGGTCTGCAAGATTTAAATATTACCAACGCGGAGCTTTCAGAGGACTTTGTGTCTTGTCGGCTTTCGGCAGAGTTACCGTGGTCCCGCGCCTGCTGCGCGGACTGCGAGCATCCCTTATTGGAATTCCATCAATGGAGCTATCGAGACCTTAAAGTACCCCCTCTGGGGCTCTTTAAGGACGTCGTTATTCATTTACGATATCCACGAGGACTTTGTCCCGTATGCAATAAAATCCAACGCTCTAAGGTTTCAGGGATCCATTCAAAATTCAAAGGCCATAGCTGCAGCTTTGTCGAAACCGCGGGTCGACTCATGGAAGAAACCACCTGTGCTGCTGCGGCCCGGACCTTGAGTTCAGATCCAAAGACTTTATGGCAAATGGATCAGTGGCGTATGCGAGAAATGCAAAAGAATTTAGATGTAAACAGGTTTACAAAAGATCTTGATGTTTCTCGTATGAGTGCTGACGAGGTGCACTTTAAGACTGAAACTGAAACCAAAAGAGAGCACCCTTTTGCACCACGATGGACCGTAAAGTTCGTAACAAACTTAGTGTGTACGAAGGCTGCAAAGGTGATTGCTAACGCTGCTGGTAGGGATGCTATGGCCTTAGCAACGTGTTTAAAAACTCTATCAAGACCCCAGCGATTATCAGTGGAGTTTTTTTCAATAGACATGAACCCTGGCTACTTCCAAGCCGTGAGTAAACTCTGTCCCAATGCAGAGATTGCGATTGATCGATTCCACTTGGTTCAGAGCATGAACGAATACTTTGAAAAAGTCAGAAAAGAAGAGTTTCAAAAGGCAAAAAAGAACAAAAAAGAGTTCGAAGAAATCATGTTGTCACCATCGAGAAGGTTCATGTTTTTAGAGCGAGATGCTGTTTTATCTATCGAGGAGAATAATATGCTAGGAAAGTTAAAAGTGTTAAATACGAATATTTCAAACGCAATGATTATCGTTGAGTATTTCCATAAGGTTTTAGAAGAAAAAGGTGTCCACGGGTTTAGATCACGCTTGGCAAAATGGTATGGGTTGGTTCGAGATTCGAAGTTGCTGCCACTTCGGAAGTTTGCACTGCAAGTTCGCAAGTACCGGATCAATATCGAAGCCTATATACGATCAAATTTAACGACTGCAATCAGTGAAGGACTTAACAATAAAATCAGAGTTCTAAAGGCCATGGCCTACAGCTATCAGAATGAGGAATCGTTTATGCTAAAGATCCTTCAGAGGTGTGGATTTCTCAATTCGAGACACATGGATACCCGGCGTCTATTCAAATATAGCAGTCTGGCATGAAACCTACCCACAGAAGAAACCCGAGAGGCTACACTAGTTCGCGCCCCATATTGTCGACCTGGCTATAACGTTGACAGCTTACCATGTTCTAAATGCGTTCCGTCTTGGAACAGAAATTGAACTCTTCCTCGTGATGTCAAAAATAAGGGAGAGTTTATGTATAAGAAGCGTTTAGTACTTATGGCGTTTGCAACGGCAACTTCGATGAGTTCATTTGCAAATGTGGGTGAACTGCCAGGACCTGGAGAAATGCCAGCCAGCATTTCAGCATCCATGAATTCTAAGCAAAGAATGGAGTATCGTCAGAAAAGAATGGACGCTTATCAGCGTCTTTACTCGGCGATTGGATCAGAAACCACAGCTACGACGATCTTTCGGCAGTTAGAAGCGATGATCTATATCGACATCAGTGTTTCTACTGAGTTATTCCTTGATACTTATAGCACTATTGGTAGTTCAGACACCGTTCTAAAAGTATTTGAGTATATCGATAAAGGATTAACTTATAAATCGGAAGGGCAGTTCGCGGCGCAGTTAAAGCTTGTGAATAAAATGTATTCTACCTTTGGTTCAACAAGTCGTTCTGTTTCGATGTTGGCCTTAGCTCGAGAACTTGTATCGCAAGGAAAAGCGGATTCATTGGACGGAGTTGTTAAGAATATCCTTGCTACTTATTCGTCGATCGGAGACGGTGATACGACAGAGAAGTTTATTCGCGAGGCTGCAAAAATGAATGCGACGGCAGCGGGAACTAATTCTAGTATCGAGGTTGGTTTATCTTTGTACTCTTCTATTGGCTCTGTATCAACATCTCTAGAGATGATGAAGTTAATTCGCAAGGCATATACCTCTCAGCTTATTTCTGGATACAAAGTTGGAGCCGCTCAGTTGATGGATATTTACACTCGAAATGGATCTTCATCAACAGCGATCGATGTTTACTCAAAGATGATCGTGGCAACTAAAAGCTCGTCCGAACTTCAAGATATGGTTTTGACGTTTGGTAGCGTTTATTCGTCGATAGGATCGACTTCGTCGTCATTGGTAGTATTAGAGCTGTCTCGAAGTCTTTATGTTAAAAGATTAACTACTTCTATCAAGGCGGCTTCAGATGCGTTCTTAAATGTTTATTCAAATAATGGAACTTCCGAGGGATCTCGCGAGTTGATCGGATTTTTGGCAGAGCGATGTGTGGATGCTTATGAGTTTGATGGTGGAATAAAAATGTATCTTCAGGCACTGCGAACTCATGGTTCACACTCCAGCGCCATGCAAGCACTGAAAAATCTTTGGTAATCCAAATAAAAAAAGCTCCCCACTGGGGAGCTTTTTTTTATTTTAAAGTAGATTCTCTAAGTTGAGCTTTCCGCCTGTTGTTGTTTTGTTCTTTAAGGACGGAATTGGTTTAACACTTTTAAGAAGAGCTTCTTTGACTTCCTTCCAAGTGGCTTGTGGATGTGCGGACCAGTAAAGAGCCGCGGCCCCAGCAACGTGTGGAGTTGCCATTGAAGTACCATCCCAAGTTGCTTTGAATCCCATTTTATCAATAACCACATCAGAATAATTATTACTGACGGTTGTCGAGAACACAGCAACCCCGGGCGCACCAAGGTCGACCAGTTTTTCTCCCCAATTTGAAAAGGCTCCTAATTGATCGTTCACATCAAGGGCTGCAACCGACACAATAATGTCGTGATCATAAGAAGCCGGAGTTACAGGGGTCGGATCTTTATCCATATCATAGCCTTTGCCTTTGCGTCCATTTCCCGCAGCTGCAATAAACAGAGAGCCTTTGTCCTGAGCGTATTGAATCGCCTCTTTAAGCGCTTTATTTTCAGCATCTGGATCATTAGGGTCGCCTTCGCCACCCCAAGAGTTGCTGGTGATTTGGGCGCCATTATTGACAGCATAGTAAATTGCTTTGATCGCTGCAGCTGTTGTGCCTTGGCCTTTTTCGGAAATAAAGCGAAGAGGCATAATTTTAACGTTCGGAGCAACTCCGGCAATACCTTTACTGTTGTTGCCCTGAGCTGCGACATTGCCTGCACAATGAGTTCCGTGACCAGGGTTGCCGCCTTTGAATAGCATTTCAAGTGGATCAACGATTAAGTCATAAGGTTTGTTGTCGTCAGAAACAAAATCCCAACCAATCACGTCATCAATGTATCCATTGTTGTCATCATCGATACCGTTGTTTGGTATTTCTTTAGTGTTTCTCCAGAGGTTGCCGACAAGATCTTCGTGAGTGTAATCAACACCAGTATCGAGGACTGCAACAATAATATCTTGAGAGCCCATCGTCTTTTGCCAAGCAGCTTGGGCTCCAATGTCTTTCATACCCCATTGTTTATTAATAAGGGGGTCAGCTCCTTGAGTCTGTTTAGGAGCATCCGGAATGTTGGGATTGTCTGCGGGGACTTTGCCGGCGAACGCTTCGGGGTTGCGAGCTACTGCTTTTGCGAACGCGGCTTTTTTCAGCTGATCTTGAATGCTGAAGTCATGCATCAGGCCTAATGGGTAGTTTGGTTGTACGTACTCAACACCTGCTTGGTTGGCCAGGATTTGTAGATTCATTGGTTTTTTGCTTTCAACCCTGAACCATTGCGGAGCGATGGCTTCAATTTTTTGAGAGCCTTTTGAGAAAATTGTCATGCTTTGAAAGCTTTCGACATGAGTGTCTGCTACTTTTATAAGCACATCATGTGCTGAGTTGGTTTGTGCCTGAGTAAAATCTAGGCAAATCACTGACAAAATACAGGTCGTGATGAAATGCATTCTCATGAAGACTCCTTCTTTGTTGAGGGGCAAAGTTGTCGTTGATCCGAAACTTTATTTTAGGGGCGCAATGAATGGGGTGGCAATTGGGGACAGTCGTTTTAGCATGTGCGTCGTGAGAAAATGTCCAAGGGTGTAAATAGGTTATCTAGTTGTCAGCCCTTGCGATTTTAAGCTACTAATAGAAAGTTAAATGAAAAAAGAGGTGATTTAATGGACCAGAACCACCAGAGCCCAATCGTTGCGCCTGATGCATCGATGGGGACAGGCACGCAAGCGCTTGACGATATGTCGCGCAGTTTTGCCTTCACTACTAAATTAGATGCCATCGTAGCATGGGGTCGCAGAAATTCATTGTGGCCACTTCCTTACGGAACTGCATGTTGCGGTATCGAGTTGATGTCCGTCATGGGACCAAAATACGACTTAGCTCGTTTCGGAGCAGAGGTCGTGCGCTTTTCTCCGCGACAAGCAGATATGTTAATTGTTGCAGGAACTATCACTGAAAAGATGGCGCCGATTCTTGTTCGTATTTATCAACAAATGCTCGAGCCTAAATACGTTATCTCGATGGGAGCTTGTGCTTCTTCTGGCGGTTTTTATCGTGCCTACCATGTCCTTCAAGGTGCTGACAAAGTCATTCCAGTTGACGTTTACGTTCCGGGATGTCCTCCAACGCCAGAGGCGGTTTTGGATGGAATTATGGCTCTTCAAAAAATGATCAAAGACAACAAGCCACGTCCTTGGAAGGACAATTGGAAGTCACCATATGAGCAAGCTTGAAAATTTGAAGCAGGATCTAGCGGGATCCTTCGACCTTAATCAGTTTAAATTTTCCCATGCAGTGGGCGATGATGTTTTGGAGATCCCAAAAGATAAAGTCCCTGCCGTACTTAAAGTATTGAAGGACTCTGGTCGCTTTGATTTCTTGATGGACGTTTGTGGGGTGGATTATCCAACTCGTGAAAAGCGTTTTGATGTAGTTTATCACCTTTTCTCATCAAAAGATTCTTCACGTTTAAGAATTAAAACCCAAGTTGGCGAAGGGGAGACTCTTCCAACGGCAGTTCATGTCTGGAAAGGCGCTGATTGGTTCGAGCGCGAAGCCTATGACATGTTCGGAATTGTGTTCGAGGGGCATCCAAATCTTCGCAAAATTTTGACTCACCGGGAATTTGTCGGACATCCTCTGCGTAAGGACTACGATGCAAACTTCCAGCAGCATGCAACATTTGTAGAGCCTATTCACTTTAACAATACTCCAGGTCGTCCTGGTGATGTTTTGGATGATAGATATGTCTCTATCAATATTGGTCCTTCGCACCCAGCGATGCACGGTACTTTGCGAGTAATGGCAGAGCTTGATGGCGAAACAATTGTTCGTGCAAACTGTGAAATCGGCTACCTTCACCGCTGTTTTGAAAAAATGGCTGAAACTCATCCGTACAATCAAGTGATCCCATACACAGATCGTTTGAACTACTGCTCGGCTCCAATGAACAACATTGGATATTGTAAGGCTGTAGAAAAACTTTTGGGGGTCGAGATTCCTCCCAAAGCACAGGCAATGCGTGTTGTGCTTGCCGAGCTTTCTCGTATCATTGACCACATTATCGCTGTGGGTACGGGCGGTGTGGATTTAGGAGCTTTGACGGCCTTCTTCCACCTGTTCACTTACCGCGAGAAAGTTTATTCACTGTTTGAAAAACTTTGTGGTGCTCGATTGACAGTATCTATGACTCGTATCGGTGGTATGGCTCAAGATGCACCCGAGGGTTGGTTTGACGACGTTCTTGATTTCTGTAAAGAGATGGAAGCCGCTGTCGACGAAATCTCTCGATTGATGATTGATAACAAGATCTTTATCAAGCGTACTATGGGGGTTTGCCCTGTTTCTGCGAAAGAAGCGATCGAGTGGGGTTATACTGGGCCTCTTTTAAGAGCCTCTGGTGTTAATTTAGATATACGTAAAGCTTCACCTTATTATGGTTATGATGGTCTAGAGTTTGACGTGCCAGTAGGAACTAATGGCGATATTTATGATCGTTACTTGGTTCGTATTGAAGAGATGCGCCAATCTATTCGTATCATCCGTCAGGTCTGTAAAAATATTCCTGGTGGCGATTATACGATTCGCGATCGCGGTATCGTGTTGCCAGAGAAAAAAGATGTTTACGGAAATATCGAAGGCTTGATGAATCACTTCATGTTGATCATCAAAGGTCTTCGCCCGCCAGTGGGTGAAGTTTATGATGCGACTGAAGCTGCCAACGGTGAGCTAGGATTTTATCTGGTCAGTGATGGTTCGGCGAATCCATATCGTTTGAAAGTTCGTCCGCCTTGTTTTGCGATTTATCAATCGTTCCCGTACGTCGTTCAAGGAGCGATGTTGGCGGACGCAATTGCAACGGTTGCCAGCATGAACGTTATTGCCGGTGAATTGGACCGCTAGGAAAGGCTTTTGAGGATATTATGTTTGAATTATCTCAAGATGGTTTAGCAAAAGTAAAAGCGGAACTGGCTCGATACGAAAGTAAAGAGTCTGCAATTATTCCTAGCCTTTACGTTGCTCAGAAAGAAAATAAAGGTTTCATCACGGCAGATGTTATTAAACATCTTTCTCATGTGATGGGGATTCCTGAAGCGCGTATCAACGAAGTCTTCAAGTTTTACACTATGTTCAATCAAAAGCCTGTCGGTAAATACCATGTGCAGGTTTGCGCGAATATTTCTTGTGCTCTTGAAGGTGGTCGTGAGCTTGCAGATCATATTTGTCACGAGTTGGGCGTTGGCTATAACGATGTGACAGCGGACGGTCGTTTTACAGTTAGCCGGGTTGAATGCTTGGGTTCATGTGGAACAGCTCCGATGATGCAGGTGAATGACTCTTACCATGAAAAACTCACTCCAGATTCAGCAATGAATCTGCTTCGTGGAATGAAATAAGGAAGCGGTCATGGAAGTTAAAGTATTGACTGAATTTTATCATTTAGATGATTTCCGATCTTTAGCTGGTTACAAAGCTAAAGGTGGATACGAAACTGTTGGAAAAGCATTAAAAATGCAACCACAGGCTATTATTGACGAAGTAAAAGCTTCAGGTCTTCGTGGTCGTGGAGGCGCAGGCTTTCCGACTGGGATGAAGTGGGGATTCCTTCCTAAAAACGGCGAGCCTCGTTATTTGCTTTGTAATGCCGATGAAGGTGAGCCTGGGACATTCAAAGACCGTATGATGATGGAGCGTGCTCCACACCAATTGATCGAGGGCATGATTATTTCTGCTTTCGCGATTGGAGCCAATAAAGGTTATATCTACGTTCGTGGCGAATATGTATTCCCAATCGATTGTTTGAATCAGGCAATCAAAGAAGCTTACGCTGCTGGATATCTTGGTAAGAACATTTTAGGTACAGGTTTTGATTTTGATCTGGATGTGTACCGCGGTGCTGGTGCTTATATCTGCGGCGAAGAAACTGGAATGATTTCTTCATTGGAAGGTAAAAAAGGCCAACCAAAGTTGAAGCCACCGTTCCCAGCAGTTCAAGGTTATTTGAAAAAGCCGACAATCGTAAACAACGTGGAAACGTTAGCTGCTGTGACTTACATTGTTCGTGATGGTGCTCAAGTTTATCGTAAACACGGCACTGAAAAGTCAGCAGGAACGAAGTTGTTCTCGTTGTCTGGCAACGTTGTTAAACCAGGAAACTACGAAGTTCCATTGGGTTATCCTTTGATGGACTTGATTATGAAAGAGGGCGGCGGAATGAAGCCGGGTCGTAAGCTAAAGGCTGTTATCCCTGGTGGATCTTCAGCTCCAGTTTTGACGGCTGAAGAAGTTGCTAAGGCAAATCTTGATTATGAATCGTTGGGTGGCCTTGGAACGATGCTTGGATCTGGTGCGGTTATCGTGATTGATGATTCACAGTGTATGGTGGATATGTTGGGAGTTTTGACTCACTTCTACAGCCACGAGTCTTGTGGTCAATGTACGCCTTGCCGTGAAGGTACTGGCTGGTTGAATAAGATTTTGCACTCGATCTTGGAAGGCCGTGGCCGTTTGCAAGACATCGACTTGCTAATCAAAGTTGCTGACAACATGAAGGGTAAAACTATTTGTGCTCTTTCAGATGCGGCTGCTTTGCCAGTGTTGAGCTTTGTGACTAAATTCCGTGATGAATTTGAATTCTTCGTTCGCGAAGGAAAATCTAAAGTAAGAGGTAAGATCCATGCCCAAGTGCACCATTAATGGTAAAGAAGTCGAAGTAAAAGACGGCAGCACCATCATCGAAGCGATGAAGCAAAGTGGGCAAAATATTGCTCACTACTGCTGGCACCCAGGTCTTTCTGTTGCGGGTGTTTGCCGTGTTTGTATGGTTGAAGTAGAGGGCAATCCTCGTGTGCAGATCGCATGTAATACGGCAGTGACCGAAGGCATGAAGATCAACAACACTTCAGATAAAGTAAAAGATGCTGTGAAGTGGGGATTGGATTTCCACTTGATCAACCACCCTTTGGATTGCCCAATTTGCGACCAAGCTGGTGAGTGTGGTCTTCAAGACCAATACATGGAGTACGGTAAGTACGATCCTGAAATGGCCGAGCACAAAGTTAAAAAACACAAGGTTGTGGATTTAGGTCCAACTGTTGTGTTGGATTCTGAACGTTGTATTTTATGCTCTCGTTGTGTTCGTTTCACGAAAGAAGTTTCTAAGACAGAAGAACTTGGAATTTTCAACCGTGGTGATCGCTCAGAAATCGGAACTCACGATGGCAAAGCATTGGATAACAAGTATTCACTAAACACAGTGGATATTTGCCCAGTGGGAGCTTTGACTTCAAAAGATTTCCGTTTCCGTCAGCGCGTGTGGTATCTAAAAGATTCTGAATCTATCTGCACTGGCTGCTCGACTGGTTGTAACGTGAAAGTATACTTCAACAAAGAAGGTATGTTCCGTGTAAAACCTGTTTTCAACGAGCAAGTAAATGGCCACTGGATGTGTGATGATGGTCGCGATATTTATAAGTTCGTGAACAAAGAACACCGCCTTTTGAAAGCTAAAGTTAAAGGTACCGAGATGACTGCAGGAGCAGCTGCTAAAGCCGTTTCTGATACGTTGAAGTCTGCAGGGGCAGGTTTAGCTCTTGTATTGACTGCTCAGTATACAGTTGAAGAGTACGAAGCAATAGTTTCGACTTTTGTAAATGAATTCAAGACTAAGAATATTTTCATGTGGATCAATAATATGGATTCATTTGATAGCTTTGATGGTCTGTTGATTCGTGGTGATAAGAATCCTAATACAAAAGGTCTTTTGAAGGTTCTTGAAAAGCATGGAATCTCTGTGACTTGGCAGGACCTTTCTTCTGGATTGAGCTCTGGTTCGATCAAAACTGTGGTTGTTGCGGGTCCTGAAAACCAAGCAGTTTTCTCGGATATCAATGAAAAGATCAAAGAGCTTTCTAAAGCACAAAATTTGATATGGCTTCAGGCTGGCAAGAACGCAGAACTTGAAAAGCTTGCTTCTTCAGTTACATTGATTCCATTGAAAACTTTCGTAGAAAAAGATGGGACATTTATTAATCATTCTGGTCTTGAACAAAAATTCAAGCGTGCCACGACGATTGTAAATGAGGCTTTAACTTTGACAGAAGCTGCGTTGTTGATGTCTGGTAAAAACCTTTCAATTCCTGCAGCTAACCCATTTGTCGAGGCCAATCGTCCAGCGGACGTGGTTATGCAAGAAACTCGTAAGAAAAATGAGTTCGTGTATAAGAGAGGATCTCTATGAGCGTAGTTCAAAATAACTCAGAGAAAAGTAAATGGTATATCCCCGGCATTTTGACGGGGATGGGGATCACTTTTAAGCACATGATTGTGAATATCTTTAATAAAAAAGAGATGATCACGTTGAATTATCCTGAAGAGAAGTATGAATACTCTCCACGCTTTAAAGGGAACCACGTTTTAACGGTGAAAAAAGACGGATCATTACGTTGTACGGCTTGTATGCTTTGTGCGACCAACTGTCCTGCAGAGTGTATTAAGATTGTGGCTGCAGAACACAACGATCCGACCGTTGAAAAGTTTCCAATTGCATACGAGATTGATGTCCTACGCTGCGTATTCTGTGGCTTTTGCGAAGAAGCTTGCCCTGTAGACGCAGTTCGTATGGGACCTGAGTGGCAAACTCCTGGAGTCAATGGATCTAATTTCATTTATGACATCAATCAACTTGCCTACAGACCAAACCTAAAAGGTGGCGTCGTATCAGCAGTTGACGATGAAGAACGTCACAAGGGCGGAATCTAAACGCCGGCAGGTGAAATGCACTTCGTGCTAGACAGTTTGCCGTCAGGCGAAAAGCCCACCTAAAAGGTGGGCTTTTTTATGGGTTGCTGTATTTCTTTTTAATTTTCTCAAACGTGCCTTCGGCCTGCAAAGACTTAAGTTTTTGAGTCAATAGTTCTATTTTTTGGGGGGCTAAGTGCTTAGAGGTTGCGACGTATTGAGTATCTTTTTGAAGAGACGAATAGATTTTTAGATCTTTATTTTGAATTACTCTATTTCTAACGAGAGCAAACAAAGACATGTCCTGCATATAAGCGAATCTACCACGATTTTTTTCTAGCATTTTTATGACTGAAATATCGCCTTTGGGGCTGTCGTCATAATTGATTTTTTGAGCTTCAAGTGTTTTTACCAGGGATGAGCCTTGCGAGACTAATAAAGGATCTTTTTTGGAGATTTCCCTTAAGTCATCAAACGAACTTATTTTTAGCGCCTTTGATTTAATTGAAACAACAATATGATTTACTACAAAAAGTGGAATCGGTATGAAGTGGAACTTTTTTTCCCGGGCTGTATTTTTTAAAAGACAGATCGATAGATCGATGGCTCCTCTCTCTAACTCACTTTCGATTCGGCGAATAGAGGTGAGTTTTTCGGACCCAGATATGGAAAAATGATCCTTGTTTAATATATCAATCAGTTCTTGGCAGAAGCCGGGAAGTTTAGGATTTTGATGGTCAAATTTGAAAGGCACATTTTCTTGTCCCAAAGTTTTCAAAGAAAGTGACTCCGATTCTTTTCCTTTCGAAATATCGACTAAAGATATCAATATCGAGACAATGAAAATAAATCGGCGCATGCCCTTCACCACTCCTTAAGAAGCGAATCTTTTATAGCCGATCCAAAGCGCTTTTTAAATCCGCTATGATGTCGGCAACATTTTCTAAACCGATACTTAAGCGGATGGCTCGGGGATCGATTTTAGAGTCTTCTCGTTTGTCCGAGGGAATTGCAGAATGAGTCATAAACCCGGGAACTTCAATTAATGTTTTTACTAGTCCCAGAGACACAGCCAGCGTAATGGCATAAGAATTTTTTGCCACATCATCAACGAAGCGCTGGCATCTTTTCATATTCCCCTTCAGAGTAAAAGAGATCATCAATCCAGGACTGAATTCTCCTTCCGGGTTTTTTAAATATTTTTTAGCGAGTTTATATTGAGGATGTGATTTTAGTCCCGGATAAATAACACTTTCTACTTGTGGATGAGACTCTAGGAACTGAGCTACTTTTAAAGCATTTTTTTGCTGTTGTTCAAATCGAAGGGCCTGAGTGGCTATTCCATACACCAAAATATGCCAAGCGGAATAGGGGTGAATGATCGCGCCGAAGTCCTTCCGAGCCAATTTAAGATTGGCTTCATGTTTTTTATGAGTGATGACGGCGCCCCCCATTTCGGTGCCAAAGCCGCTGATATTTTTTGTTAAGGATTGGATAACGAAGTCAACACCCCACTCTAAAGGACGTAAGGCCCATGGTGTGGGAAAAGTATTATCAACGACGATACAGATTTGATTTTCTTTTTTTCTTTTTAAGTTCGCAGTTTTGACAAGCTTACATATTTTTTCAAGGTCAGCAATTTCTAGGATCGGGTTAGAGACTGATTCAAAATACAAAACTTTGGTAGCCGAGTCGTTAAGGCATCTTGTAAGTACGTCGCTGTTGTTGATATCAATTAATTCATATTCAAAACCATATTTTGGAAGCCAATTTGTAATGAGGCTATAAGTGCATCCATAAAGAGTTTTATGGGCGATCACTTTTTCATTTTTATTGAGAAGACTTAAAAGTGTTGCCGAAATGGCTCCCATGCCACTTCCAAACGTGACGGCGCACTGACCTCTCTCTAGAATAGCTAGCTGATCTTCTAGCATTTTTGTTGTGGGTTCTTCTAGTCGGTCATAGATCCAAATAGGTTTGTCTTTTTTGCCGCTATCTCCAAAGCTGTTGAAGCCCGCAGCCCCTCGCTCGAGCGAATCTAGCCGAAAGGTTGTTGAAGCGGTCATAGGAGGAATGAGGTGATGCGAAAATTCCCAGGACTGTGAAAGAGATTCGCCGTGAATGGCCTGAGTTCGAATTGATTTGCTAAGTTGGGATCTTTTTTTTGTCATTTGCTCTCCTAAGCCAATGTTACCAATGCGAGCTTTGGTTAAAATAGAGCATGTGCTCGAGATGTCCTGCAAGCACAAAAAAAGGAAGCTCTGCGGCTTCCTTTCTTGTTTAAGAGTTTATTTAGATGTTTGGCTTTAGCTCTACCAGAGGAAAATCGCCTTGAGTTTTAAAGCTAAAAATTGCATCTTTTTTTGCAACCCTCGCTGGAAGATCTGATTTCAATAAGTCGATCATGCGGCGATTTACCGGTACCATCGCTACGACCTTATTAGTTTTTAAAAGAACAACATAGATTTCACGTTCATTTGTTATACTGCGGCAATCTGAATTACCCATCTGTAGGCCGTCTATTCCTAGTTCACAGTTGTTTTTACCTTGGCCCCAAATAGTCATTTCATCCCAGTCGACACTGGATAATTGACCAAGATTAAATGTCTGCTGTTTCGAATCAGAAAGCAGGTCATGAAATTCACGAACTGTATGTGATGCGTTGAATTGATACCAAACCATCCAAACTAGAAAGCTTCCTGATAAGATTGCTCCAAATAAGACAATTTTATTTTTAGACATAGGCCCATCCTTTGAGGCCAGTTTTATTACTCTGCAAGCGGGAGTTCAAGTAAGAACGTAGTGTGCGCGGTGTTGGATTCAAGGATAAGATTGCCACCGTGGTCTTCTGCTATACTTTTTGAAAGGCTTAAGCCCAAACCAGTGCCTTTTCCGACCTCTTTGGTCGTAAAGAAGGGATTCATGATTCGGTCGCGAATTGCAGGGGGGACCCCAGGGCCCGAGTCTATAACTCGCAAGTAGGCCAAATCATTTTTAACTTCCAAATCAATTTTGACCCATTTCTGTTCAGCGGTTTCGATAGCGTCAATAGCATTGACGATAAGGTTTAATAGAACTTGGCTTAACTGAACAGGGCGACACCAAATTTGGCAGTTTGCTTCAGCATGGACTTGAATGTCGGTAGAGCATTTTTGTACGCGGCTTTTAACAATATCTAAGGTTTCATCTATGATAGCGCGAAGGTCATAAGTGATCATCGGATCCATTTGGTCGTCGCGTGCAAACTGTCTTAGACTTTTGACGATTTTAGCTATTCTCTCTGCCATCTTTTGTATTTTTTCGGTTCCATCCAGTGCTTTGCGAATATCTACCGGCTCTTTTGTAAGAGCTTTTAATACTAAGCCTGCATTTCCAGAGATGACAGACAAAGGATTATTAATTTCATGTGCGATGCCTGCAGACATTTCTCCTAAAGAGATCATTTTTGCCGAGGCCTGCATGCGTTTTTGTTCTACCTCTAGGGCCATTTCAAGATTTTTTCTTTCAGTAATATCGAGCATAATTCCGTTGTATATTACTTTTCCATTTTCATTTTTTACTTGTCTAGAAAGTCCTTGCCACCATTTCACAGTGTTATCAGGGTAAAGTAGCCGTCCTTCAAAGAACCAATCCTGTCCCGACGCATTGGCCTTTTCAATGGAACTTCGCCAGCGATCTCGATCGTCCGGGTGAATTAACGATGGTACTTTTCCGAAATCTTGCGGCTGAATTCCAAAATAGGTCCACAGTTTATCAGACACATAGCTAAAGGTCCCATGTCCATTTTGTTCGACCCATTGGTAAACAACTCCAGGAATATTTGTGACAACAGACGAAAATAACAGGCTGGTTTCTTTAAATTCAGACTCTAGCTCGACTTCTTTTGTGACATCGCGCTGAATGCCAATGAAATATTTGCGATTGCCATTTTCATCCTTGACCGGAGATAGACTCAGCTCGTTCCAAAAAAGATCTCCATTTTTTTTCCTGTTTTTAAGTACAACTTTGCAGGGAGTGAAGTTGTTTACGGCATTCCTAATAGTTTCAAGTTGAGGATTTGGAAGGCCATGATTAAGAAATCGACAGTTCTTTCCAATGACTTCTTCTTTGTTAAATCCAGAAATTTTTGTAAAGGCCGAATTCACATATATGATGGGGTTTTGTTCCTGGCTTGCATCTGTAATCACAACACCATCAACAAGGGAGTTCCATATTTCGAATTGATTTGGGTCTCGGCTAAAAGTCATTTGTTTATTCTATAAGAGGGGCGATGACTGCCCAACAAAAAGTAGACACCCCGGACCTAAGCATAGTTTGAAATCCAAAACCCGGGTTAAAAGTATCTGGCGAGTAACCGAGACACAGAAAAAATTCAAGATTGTTTGAGCTAATTGTTCAGATTCCGAATAGAACACTATGAGAACACCAAACAGTCGTAGATATTTTGTCCTGTGGTCCACATTATTCTGCATTTTACTTTCAGGCCAAGTATTTGGTAGGTCGATGAGCGAGGCTGAATTTTTGAAGGCTCTGATCCAATCCAATTCATTAGTTTTAAAGAGCTCGCCCCAGAACCTGAAAGCCTCGACAATTAGTATGCAAGGGTTAGATATTACGGATGGTGAAGTAGATGGGTTGAACAACAGCATCGTTGAAACCAGCTGTGATCCTCGAAATCTAGATACATCCAGAGAGCAAATGGATCGCCTGTCGACTAAGCAGTGGATTTCTCAAACAAAAAAATTCTTTAGTCGCTGTCACGAACAATTCGAAAAAGGAAGCTGGTTAGGGCCCGCAAGTTTAGTTAAGTACTTTAATACCAATTATCCATTTTTAGCTAGCTCTAGAGTGAAGACCCTGTTGATTCCGTTAAGTGGAGGTCGGAAAATTCCAGCGACTTTAGCTATGAAGGAATCTGGGCGCTCAAGACCTTTGGTAGTGGTTAAAGCCGGTGTTTTCTCGACATCGGGGGAAGAGCCCTCACTAAGAAACTACATGATTCATTTGTTTGATCAATCACCATTCAATGTGCTTTTGGTTTCGAATCAAACGGGTATGGATTATCTATATCAAAATAAATATGTCAGTTTAGGTGGTTGGTCCGAAGGGCAAGAGACGATTGAAATTGCACAGTGGCTTTATAGTCAGCCAGATATTGGGCCGACTATCAGTAGTCTGCATCTTATGGGCATTAGCTTGGGGGGAAATGCTGCTGTCTATGGGGCGTACTACAATGACTTAAATCTAAATCCTCTGACGACTCAGAAGTATTATAATTCCGTGACGGCGATATGCCCGGTCATTTCGTTAAAGCGAACTTTAGAAAAGCTGTACAGTCATAAGTTGGTCGGGCCGCTTTTTTATTCAAATACACGAGATCATTATGCCGAGGCTTCTAAATATCTGACCGACGTTCCTGATTTAACTCGGGCAGAGGCCTTTCCCTCCAAAGAAAAAATGAGTGATTATATCGGCCATGTGGCTGCAGTGTCTTTGAATCGCCGTGGTTTGGCAAGTATCAACGGGGAGTCTTTTCTGAGACTAAATAACTTTTGGAATTTGACTAAAAAAGTCAATACGCCGACTCTGGTTTGGGCTTCGAAGGATGATATTGTTGTTAATAACGAGGTGAATGCGGAGGTCTTCGAGCATGACGACTATTATGAATCCGCCTCGAATACGGGAACCCTGAATTTTGAGCATGGAAATCACTGTGCATTTTCAGCAGCGTATGGATTCCAGGCTTCGTCCTCAGTATTGCGTAACTTTGTATTAAAACACAGTCCTGAATTTGCGGTCTATAATTACCAAGAACGCGGTTGGAACTTCGATCAGCCACATTTAAAAGCCTGGCAAAAACATGCAACTCAAATCTGGAGCTTCAAGAAAGGTCATAGTAGCGCTAGCTTAAAGTTTATCTATTTTGATAAATGGCTTGCGCCCGAATGTGAAAAAGCCAGCTACTTTGAGGCACCCAGCATTTGCTATTTAGAAAAAGATGTTACGATTCCAGTCTCTCAGTTAAAAGATATTGGAGCGAAAATTCCCAATACTGTATTAGATGCACAAACGATGACTCGAGAGTTTAATACCAGGGTGCGGATATACTCATCTAGCGAGACCGCATCGATCCCGGCATCCGGGACTTCGAGCAATAAATTAAAGCTTTATTGGTACAATTACTGACAAAGGGCTTTTACAACTTCCTGAGATAGAGCCAGTTCAGGAAGTTGTGTCGTAATGGTGGCGCTTTCGTCTCCAATTAAATTTGACTCGCTTAGATTTAGGTTCACTTCTTTACATTGAGACTTTGATTTTAGTTGAGCTAAAATCATGTCAAAATATCCTTCAAGCTCGTTAAGACTCCTGAATTCTTCTAATGCCGGATGGTCATCAGGAAGACTTAAAAAGTTTTCCGGTAAATTAATTTTTAGTACCTCTTGGTGTATTTGCGTTCTTATATTTGAAACTCGAGCCATCTTTTTGGTAAAGCTGGATTCGCTACGGATTGCTCTTGCTTCAAGTAATATCGAATTTTGAATAGCTGTTTGAGCTTGAACTCCCATTGAAATTAGCGTGATAAAACCTGCGATTAAAAATTGACGCATGATCCACCTCCAACACCGTCTTCGATGTTTTTTAGAGTCGCTGTTATGGCCGGAAAGTACCTGGCTGTTTCAGCTCGACGAGCCTTGCTTCGATTTGCAGAGGCTGGAAACTTCTGCATTGCGAACTGCATTTCTTGAATAAATTTTTCAGCATTGGTGACGGGCTTATTTTTGTAAACACTATTAAGAAGTGCTTTGGCAGGAGTCCACGTTCCTGCTGGGCCGGTATTATGAGACCATACCATTAAAGCACGTTCTATTTTCTCTTGGTCATTTTGACTTACTTGAAATTTATCTTTGTAGGCCGAATTTTCAAAGATACTGTTTTGAAGTTGTTTTTTAGACAGCTTCAAATACGAGAATGTATAAAGCATATTTGTAAGCGGATTTCCTTTAGAGATTGAAATGCGATCACAGTTATTGGCGACTCGTCCTCTCATTGGAGAATTCAAAACTTGGTCGGCCACCTGTTGGCAAATAGGGTCATTAGAGCTTTGTAGATGTTTCCGCATTTTTGAAAATTCATTTCTATTCACTGAATCGATGGCAGCCTGAGTAAACTGGCCGATGCCGCCGGCACCTGTAGGGCTCATTGCATTTACGTGAAATCCAGACTCGATATTAATTAAGGCGTAGACGGCGCGAACATCCAGTCGTTGGTTTTCCTCTGAGCCATCATTGATATAGTTTTTCATACACTTGGCTGCAACATCAAAAGAGTTGCTAATAAGGTTGAAATAGTTTTCGGTTATGCAGGGGCGAAGGGTGGCCTTTGCCGCTTGGTTCTGTCCAGGGCCACAGCTTCGAAAAGATTTTGATTGAGCTCCAAACTTGGATTCCATGCCCATTCTGATACAAGCAGGCTTAATAATAGAATTAATAGAGATGTCGGCTTCGGCAAGTTTTCCAATGAAACCGTTTTTTTGAATCTGTTTAGTAATTTCGGATTCTAAATAGTCATTTTTTGAAGAGCATTGTTGATAGCGAATAGAGGCCTGGCTGGCTACGCAGTCGGCGCAGCTGCTACCCGAGAACCAATGGGAGATTCCACCAGAGCGTGCGGCCTGAGTGGCTTTTGAAACCCGATCAAGGGCAAACTCTAAAGCTGGTGTCGGTTGTTCAGAAATCGCTTCGGCTTTTGGTGCCGGCTCTGACTTAGGCTCATGGTAGACCAAGCGCGCATCGTCTTTGCGTGCGGCTTCTTCTGAATAATACAAAGAGCCTACCTGTTGGCGTGCAAACGCGGAGGTCGAACCTAACAATAGTGTTGCCAGCAATAATATTGATCTTTGCATAAATCCTCGGTTTCTAGTGTCCCTAAATAAATGTAATAAGCAGGACTTATGCCAGGGACGGGAGTTTAATATTTAAATAGTTTCCAGTATTTACTTAGGCCATGTTGTCTCGATATGAGATGGATTTTTAGACGGTTCCCATTCGTGCCTTCTGGTGTCAAAAAGCTAGGCATTAATTGAATCTTACTTTAGTTCGTTTTCAATTCACCGATAGGGAATCTAATGACTTCGATGAGTAGTGCTTTAATTATATTTTTTGTCTTGATTCCTTCATTTGTTTTTGCCCAGTTCGGCAAAGGTATGAAAGTCATTGCTAGAGGACTTAATGTTCGTACCGCAGCAGGAGATATTCTGTGTTCGATCAAGAAAGATGATAGGGTAGAAGTCATTGGTCGACATGCTGATGGACAGCGTTTGAAAGTCAGTATTAATAAAAAGGGATGTCCGAAGCAAGGATATGTCTACAGTAATTTCTTGAAGCCAGATAATATTCTCTCTAAGTTTTCGTCTTCTTCAAAAGTTGAGGTGGACTCTTTAAGTTTAAGAAGTTCTCCAAAGGTAAATCATAAAACTTATTTGTGTGCCCTTCCAAAGGATGCCGTTGTTGATATCATGGACGACGTAAATGTCGGAGCCCATCGCTCGCAATGGTTTAAGGTCAAAGTAAAAACTCCGGTCAAGGGGTGCCCTAACGAGGGCTTTGTCAATGGCGCTTATCTTGCTCCCAACGAAGACTTCAAAGACTTGCCTGAAGCTATTGATTCAAAGTCGGTAATGGCAATGGAGCAAAATACCGAGGCGCAAGTTCCTTGTAAACATTGCGAAACAACCAAGAGTCCTACCGCAATTGGGACGCAAATCGTTGATGCGGTAACACCGCCCGAGCGGAATGACTTTATAGAAGGTTTAAAAGAAATGATCAAGGATCCCAAAGCTAAGCCAGAATCTTTGATCACTCATCGAGGTTTGGTGCAAATGCCTTTGATTGGAAAACGAGGTAATATTGGTGCCTGCGGTAGTCATCATTATAATCCTGATAAGCCGGTAGGTATCGATGCATACGCAAATCCAGTCACGGCTTGCGCATTTGTTTCATTCTTGCAGGACTGGAAAAAGAATTCTTGTCCAAACAATGATGACGGCTGCCGAATTGCTTGGGGAGATATTTCTCATAAAACGCGACCGAAATTTAGCGGTCATCAGACACATACCGATGGGCAATGCATTGACATCCGGCCTTTAAGAAGTGGTGGGTTTGCAGATGCACCAATGACGTACCGACAAAAAGGCTATGATCGCGCTAAGACGCAAGAGATGATTCGTGAACTCAAAGCAAAAGGTGCTTCGGTCGTTTTATTCAACGATCCTAAATCGGGTGGGGAATATACTTCTGGGCATGATAATCATATCCATGTTTGCTTTTATAAAAATGAAAAGACCCTGAATACCTGCAATGGACTTATTCTTGATCCGAACGTTTGTCCGGAGCTGGAGTAATTATGAAGAGGTTATTGTTATCTTTTCTAGTGCTATTTAAAATGCAGAATGCGATGGCCGCTGAAAAATCCTGTGCTTCGATAATACAGGGATATAATATTTATGAAGTATTGGTGAAGGGCCAAGTCCAAGAGCGCTTTTCAATCTTCGAGATCCAGGATTGGTCTCGGCACTCCACATTTCAGGGGCTGATAACAAAAGAAAAAGCCGACACAATCAAAATTCATGTGGTGTTAGGTGAGAAAATAACTAAAGAGTCGAATTATGAACTGAAGTTGACTCCCTGGCGGGTTGATAGCAAGTATTCTGAGGCTCTAGGTTTTGACGGTAAAAAGTTTTTTTCAGAGTGGACCAGCGGAACATTCACAGTCGAGTTGCTAAAGGCCGGGCAAGTTTTGTGTAAAAGCCCCTTTAAAATTCTTCCTCCGCATTAAAAAAGCCACCTTTTCAGGTGGCTTTTCTTTAGGACTTTAAATACATTTTCCAAACTTTCATTCCCATTTGAAATTCGAGTTTCGCTTCCTCTAAGTCCCTCCGAAGTTGAATCTTCTTTTGATCGTAGGCTTGGCTAAATTCCACTTTACGACGTTGGTAGTCCAGTTTCAAAAGTTCGTAGTCTTCTTTGAGCTGGCGAATTTTCGCTTGAGCCTCCAAAATCTTTTCTTTCATTTGAACAAGCTTTTCATCTGCCAACCCACGGCTACGAAGGGTCATCTCTTCAGCTTGAAGACGAGCTTTCAGAATTTCAGTATTCGATATCATACGTAGTTTTTTGGCAAGTCCCACAAGGGCCAATAATTTAATTGTCCATTTTGTTGGATCCCAATGGTACCAGCGAATACCGTTGCGATAGTCAATTTGAAAGGTGTGATGAAAGTTGTGATAACCTTCACCGTGAGTGAGTACAGCGACGATAAATGAATCTCTCGCCGAGATATCCTTAGAATAGGTTTGTTTGCCCAGCGTGTGGCAAAGGGAGTTTACAAAGAACGTCGATTGCTGAGTAAGAACAATTCTTAAGGCTCCGGCGATGATCAATCCGCCCCAGAAGCTTCCCATCGCCCAGCCAATCAGAGCGGGAAAAAAGTAACCCATAAAAATAGCGACAGGGATATAGTACTTATCTTGAAGATAAACCCATTTGTCTTTTTGCAAATCTGGTGCGTGCACGGGTTGATCTACAGTTTCCTTAAGCAACATCCAACCCATGTGAGCAAAGAAAAAGCCCCGGTTGATATTATAAGGATCTTTGTCGCCATCGATAAAGCTGTGGTGGCGACGGTGATCTGAAGACCACTTCAATGCAGATCCTTGCCAAGCCGAAGCTCCGATTAATAGAAATACAATTTTAACTAAAGGATGAGCATCATAGCTTTTATGGGAAAATAAGCGATGGTATCCGGCAGTAATCGATAGATTGGTTGCGGCTCCGAAAATTAATGCAAAAAGAACTATGCTCCAAGAGAAATCATTAAAGATATAGTACAAAGGCACTAATATAATACAAGCGATGGGGTTGATAATTAAAAACAAAGCCACAGGCCAGTAGATTTGATTTTTCCAGTTATCTTGCCTTTTTTGTGGAATGTTCTGATTTTCAATGGACATAAAAACACCTCGATCTATCTTTCACTTTTACCTTAAACGATTAAAAACGAAAGAGAAATCGAGGTGCAGCATTGTTTTAATACGGTCAAGTGCTCTAAATTTGATTAGATACCGATACCAAGCATCACTTTTGCGTAAGTTCCGCTCATATCAAGCGTTCTGGAGCCCGAAATTGTTCCCGTAGAATCCGTTGCATTCTTCCAGCTAAAATTCATGTAACCAACTTCGGCTCCAACATTGAAACCAACCAGTTTAACGCCTGCCTCAAGTCCGACAGAGTAAGAGGACATTTTACTTGAAGTAAATTTTGTCGAATAGCTGGTTTCGGAAGCTTTTGCGGAACCGCTGTGCGAAATTCCATAAGTAAAGACCGGGCCTAAATAAAGAAGGGTGTCGATCAATCTAGAGTTAATAATCAAAGCCGTTCTGGTGTAGCTAGTTTTAAATTCAAGACCGCCGCTACTTGCAGTGAGTCCTTGATTTTCATAGCGTAAACCAAAGCCAAGAGGCATCAATGGTAGTGTGACGACAGCGTCAGCTCCTAATCCGTAAGTTGGCACAATAGAAGGCAAGCTTGTAGTCGCTCCGTCGTAAACGTCGCCGAAATAAGATTTCGACCCCAATAAGCCATAGGTTAATTTGGCTTCAAACAACGCAAAGGCTTGCGTTGAAACACATAAGGTTGAAAGAAAGGTTGTTAAAAATAGTGCCCATTTTTTCATTTGGTTATCTCCTGATACTAATATGTTAAACGGACTCATCAAGAAGGTCCAATATTGGGGTAAATTCAGACCTAGGTCGGAAGTGCTCGTATCTAATTTATGTTAGTCTTTACAGAGTGGAAAAATGGGATACGTCATTGCTCAATGGATTTCAACTTGCAGTCTGTCCAACAGATCAGTGGGATCGTATAAACGATCGCCTAAAATTAAAGTTACAAATTGACGATTCGCAGACGGTGCGAGTTTATCGAGATGCGGCCAGTGCTGTTTTTGAATGTGCATTCGGAACCGCTCACTTTTTGGCCCACAAAAGATCCGTAGGAATTTTTAAAGGACAAACCAGCTATTTTGAATCGGTCACGGCTCATTTTTACAAGCAGCTTTTGAATGTTCAGGCGATTTTACCGCGCGATCTAAACTCGGTGGAAGACTGGGTGAATGGTTTAAAAAAAGACACGAGTTTGGTGCTGGTTGCCGAAGATCATCCTATTACAGGGGAAGTTTATCCTTTTGTTGATGAATTGGATCGTCTACTTAATGAAAAAAAGATCTATTGTCTTCGCCTTTCACATCGTCAGTGGCGATACCAGCCTATGTCCGTTGCTGCCTATACGGTTCGAATTCAAATTTATGATGAACTTTGCTTAGCCTATTGTGGTGAAAGATTTAAGTCTCCGCCGATGCTTGCTCAGGTGCAACCATGGAAAGAATCTGATTTAGTCCATTTGCAAAAAGAATATAGGCACTTCGAGGATAAAAAGCTCGTTCTGGATTTTGAAAGCTCAGTATCTTCTTTTGCCGAAAGCTATTTTGAGGTGCTTGGTAAGGCCGAGGCTCCCAGATTGTGGGATCGCTCGGTATTAATTCTAAAAGATGTTTCCTCTGCGGCCTTAGCCGAATTATTGGCAGAGCGACAATCGCTGATAATGGCAGAGCTTCCTATGTATTCGACGAATCAGTGCCTAACTGGAACATTGCGGGCCTTTAAAGGCTGGTGGGATCCCGCGCCCTCAGCAGATGCTTTAAGCTCATTATTGGTAATTCCAACAGCATTATTACAGCAAAAAGATTTTGCTTCTGAATTCAGAGCGGCGTATGAAGAGATCAAGAGCCTTTCGAGTTGGCAAGCTTAGCCTATTTTGGATTCAACGAAAGTGCTTTTGTAAGGTGATAAATGAATACAGTGCAGGGTCGTTTTATAATTCTTAGAAAAATGAAGTATTCTGAGGCTGATCTTATTTTGCACGCGATAAATCCTCTAGGTGCCAAGGTGTCTTTTATCGCTCGGGCTGCACTGAAATCTAAAAAGCGATTCGGAGGCGGGATCTTAGAACCCTCTCACTTTGTTCAGTTCACTTACAAAGAGGCCTCTGAATCTGGAGGACTAAACGTTTTGCAAGAGGCTACTCTGATCAATGAATTTAAGAATCTTCGCAGATCCTATGATCATTTGGAGTTTGCCTTGCATGTGCTAGAGTGTGTTGCAAAAGTCAGTCAAGAAGGGGACGTCAGTTCAGAGTTCTTATTTAATTTGCTAGGTCATACTTTAAAAGCGATCGAGATCTGCGACGATTTACTAAATTTAAAAATGCAGTTTTATCTTAAGTTTTTATTGCAACAAGGGGTGATTCAACCTGAGGCCTGGATGTCACCATTTTTGAAAGTCCCATTGTCCGAGGTGAATTCGTTAGCTTCGTACCGTCATATCGTCGATGAAGAACTTTTCAATATCGAGCAAATGGTGAAACATTATATCGAGAACGCCGTCATTTAGCCGATCTTTAGTTTCGCCAAGGGGTGTGATTGATCCATGGTCTTTGCTAATTGATCTATACTTAGATGAGTGTACTTTTCTGTAGCCACTAATGATTCGTGGCCCAAGAGTTCCTGCAGAGTTCGCAAATTCGTTCCTCCTCCCAGCATGTGGGTGGCGAAGCTATGCCGAAGAGCATGTGGGTGAAGTGGATGAAGTAAGCCCGCTTTCTGGCCGCATTGGCGAATCCATTCAAAGGCCACTCGTTGCGACAGCGGTTTGTCTCCGAGCACGTAAAGACTTTCCGGGGTTGATTTTCTTAGATCAATTAAAGCCTGTGCTGTGAACTGGGGAAAGACGGAATATCTTTCTTTAGCGCCTTTTCCAAGGATTCGCACTCGGCGCGCCGAAAGTTCGATGTCAGACCACTTCATATTGCAGGCTTCGCTGATACGTAAGCCTCCGCCATAAAGAAGTAAAAACAGCGTTTTGGATCTTTTGTCGTCGTATGAATTTTTGAATGAGGACAACACGCTTAGTACTTCATCAACCGAAATAAAGTGCGGGATCTTTTTAGGCACTTTCGGACAGTGGAATTGATGAGCCCAGTTCTCTTCGGTGATCTTTTCGGCATAGCACCAGTTCAGAAAGCTTTTTAAGCTTGCGACCTTTCGATTCTTCGATGCCAAGGAAAGCTTTTGATCTGGGTATTTCGGGCGAACCGAGGACGGGGCCCGAGGATAGAGTTCTTTAGCTGGGGGGGCGTCGCCAGATGAAAAGCCCTCTAAGGCCGATTTGTTCAACCCTTGAAGGCTCAGGCACTGGTCTAGATCCAAGGCGTAGGCCTTTAAAGTATGCAAAGAGATGCTTTGGATCTGCACCATGAACTTAAGATAGTCCCTGACCAGTTGGGCCGGGTTGTTTAAATTCATGACAGGCATTGAGTCCTCCAATTATTCAAATATTACAGATATTTAGGTCTAGTTTTACAGTCCAAGTTTATGAAATTCGACCTTAGGAGGGTTGGGGAATTTCCCCTAATTCGAGAATTTTTTTTAACACCATGCAAAATTTTTCTTGCAAATAGTTCACGACCTATGTCATAACGATGCGCGTCAACACGGTGTATCAAATTGAAATATTCAAAATGAGACGCCGTTATAGGTTTTTTATTTAAAAGAAAGTGAATTGAGGTAAATATGAGCGAATCTAACATTCCTACCGTTTTGCCAGCATCTAATAACCAAAACCAAGTTCTTTGGACAGGTCAGGCACAAAAGCCCTTAGAGACCAAGACAATCGTTTATCAATCAGAAGTGATGACGAACTTGATGAAGATGGTGGACCGAGTCGCCCCATCGGGTGCTAATATCCTTGTTCTAGGAGAATCGGGAACAGGTAAAGAGTTGATCGCTCGAGCTATTCATGAGCGTTCGAATCGTAAGAATAAAGCCTTCGTCGCTATCAACTGTGGTGCTTTGCGGGAAACTTTGCTTGAGTCCGAGTTGTTTGGTCACGAAAAGGGCTCTTTCACTGGAGCTTACAATAAAAAGATCGGATTGGCCGAAGCGGCTAATGGTGGAACACTCTTCCTAGATGAGGTTGGTGAGTTGTCACCGGCGATTCAGGCAAAACTTCTTCGTTTTATTCAAGAAGGCGAGATCTTCCGAGTTGGTGGTAAAGAGCCCATCAAGGTTGATATCCGTTTAATCTGCGCGACCAATCGTGAACTCGACGCTGAAGTTCAACGCGGCAACTTCCGTGAAGACTTGTTCTATCGTATTAATACAATCGTTGTTGGTGCACCTCCTTTGCGTCGTCGTAAAGAAGACATTCCTTCATTGGTTAACCACTTTTTAAATAGCTCTCAACATGCATATTTAAATCGTGGTCGCACGATTTCTGATGAGGCACTGGCTGTGATGATGAAGTACGATTGGCCGGGAAATATTCGTGAGTTGCAGAACGTTTGTGAGCGTTTGCAGATTTTATCTGATGGTCACATGATCATGCTGAATGACCTTCCAGAGAACATTCGGACTCCGGAAGTCAAAGATGATTCTATGGCTTATGATCCTGCGATGACGATTCATGAGCTTGAAAAACGTTATATCTTAAAAGCATTGTTGCACTTCGGTGGCAACAAGACGCAAGCGGCTAATGCTTTGGGTATTACGATCAAGACTTTGTACAATAAACTTCATGAGTACGGTGAGTTCGATAAGTTCGCTGTGCACACGAAGCCAATGAAATAGTTTTGAAGTTTCGGTGGGACGGTACGTTTTGGTTTAAAATTTTTGTCGGTAGATTTTTGTCGGAACAAGAGTCACGTGGTTTGCGTGACTCTTTCTTTTTGTGACTTGCGCTGGGATCGCTTCTCTATTATGGTGCTGCGAATGAATTCATATCTATTTCTTCCATTTTTGACAGGTATCACGATCGTTGCTCAGGCAATGCTTAATAAATCATCTTCTAGCACCGTGGGCTTTACGACAGCCGTACTTTTAAATGGTGTCGTCTTTTTTGTGGGGTGTTTAGCGCTATGGGGTGGGGTGAAGTTGGGATTGATTCCCTGGACTGGAGATATGGGGGCGGGCCCCATTCAGTTGAACTGGAAAACACTTTTGCCAGGGCTGTGTGGGATGGCCATTGTTGTTGGGACACCTATTGCTTTGATGAATTTAGGTGCTGCGTTGACTTTTAGTATCGTTATCGCAACTCAGCTAGTGTTAGGGATTTTTATTGATGTGGTCATAGATGGAAAACCACTTTCGTGGCCGTTGATCATGGGTGCCTTAATTATGTTTGCTGGTGTTACGTTGATTTTAAACGCGGATAAATTAAAGTAGGTTCTATGCAGGGGCGAATGGCTCGACCAAATTTACAACTATTTGTATTGATTTTGGTCTTGGCGTTTTCGTCTTGGGGTTTGGCAAAACCGAACTCGAAGTCTAAAGCAAAAGAATCTTCATCCGAAGCTTCATCAGAGTACAATCCTTTAGAGGCCATCAAAGACCTGAATAATCAGTCTGCCGATTTTTATGATTTTTTGATGCGTTATCAAGGCCAATTTGTGCCTAAACAAGAGTTACAGAAGCAGATTGAGGCTTTACGAATAGCAACAGAAGCTTACCTCAATAAATTAGGTGTCCAGTTTCAAATCGAAAAGCGCTCAATGAAAGATGCACAGTTTGAAGGTGCCGCGATTCAGAAAATTGATTTCCCTGCATTTGTCCTTCAGTCCGTCCATGAAGGTTCTGGCTTTGTGGATCAGAATGCAGAATTTTTACGGCTGATCTTAGCAGACCCTGCAATGGCTAAAACCCGGTTAATTTTAAATCCCTACTTGCAGGTCGAGAATTCCCGCATTCAAGGTTTCTTTGAAAAGGAGACTCGCAGAATCGAGTTCTCGGTTCCAGCATTGTCCTACAGGGTCGGTGGACTCGGAGACACCTTAAGACACGAGTTTCGTCATGCACAAGAGCAGTTTCAATTAGAGCAGGGGCGGCCCACGCTAGCCTCTTGGGTTTTTAAAAATAGTTCAAGTCAAGTCTCGGAAGCCACAGCTCCTTATTCAGAGTTTTTGCGACTTGATGAAATCGATACCCATCGGTTAGATGTGGAATACTTAACTGAGACTGCGCCAGGATTTGAAAAGTATAATTTAGATAAATCTAAGTTAGTCGAACTTCGACGTTTTCGCTCGTCGACATTGGATTTTAAGAAACAAATTTTAAGTCGCCTTGAGACTGACACCCGTTTGGTGTTTTGGAAGTTGGCCGATTTAAATTTTAAAAATTTGATTCAATGGCAATGTCTGTCGCAAGAGTTAATGATGGTTTGCCAAGCCAAGCTTGATAAAGGGATGCCTTATCAGACCGTCGAGTTAACTTTACCGATTCAGTTGTTGCAAACACAGAACGCGCAAATTCCTACCGAGCAGATTCAGCACGCCATTGAATGGGCCTTATCACAGATTTAGTTTTTGAATCTGTAAGGCAAGCAAAAGTACTCCAGGCCATGAGCTGGCCCAAGCCCAGAAAAAGCGGTTAAGACCAAAAATATAGATATTTGAAAAATGAAAAATGGCGGCGATTGCAATAAATAAAACAGTGGTGCCTACGTTAAGTAAAGCCAGTGGAAATAAACACTCAAAGGCTAAAGTGAGCCAAGTTAGAATAAGAATAATATTTCGATTCGCATAAATTTTTTCAACATGAGGGTGTGGTGAGTCGAAGACCGAATTTTGTAAAAATGCGGCCAGGGCTTTTCCAGATCTCCAGTCTTTTTTTTGGATTTTAATAACGCCTGCGATAAAATATGAAAGAGTTGACTGGACTCCGATATATAAAAGGCCCGCAGTGGGATGAACGATCTTAGATACCAAAAGTCCGGAGGCCACAACTAAACTCATCATATCGCTGCCTCCATTATATGTGCCTCTCCAGCGTAAATTAATAAGAACACATGACAGCCAGACAATTGCCAAAGCCCACGGATTCGTAGAGAACAACAAACTCAATGCTGCGATAAATTTCAAGGCCAATAGAATTACAAATCCTTGTTGCCAGAACCACGGATGTTTAAAGAAAAGACCTGCTAGAGGCTTTTCCCAAAATGCTAAAGGGCGCTCTTGCCACTCTTTAGAAATCAACTGGGCCGACCATACTCCGGCTTCTGACCAGCTAAGACGAATACGAAAGAACTCAACAACCTGAATTATATTTGTGATTGCGAACAAAATGACACCGACCCGAAATAGATATTGTTCGCTGGGCATTTCCAAAAAGGATAAATTCACCATCGAAAAATCTCGTTTCCTTGAGGGCTGGTAATGAGGCTTCCCTGTGGGTGTTCGGTAAGGCAAAATTCTCTGGTTGGGGAGGCTGGTAAGTGCAGGGTTTCGACTAGAAAACGGGCTTGCTTATCGATAAGTTCAAATAAGATCTGTGGGATTGCTGAGTCCTCTGCAAGTTCGGATACAAATTGTTCCAAAATTGAATCGAAAGCAAGTTGGAGATTTCCATTGGGATTGCTCCACAACAGGCCTGATGAACGTGCGACAGGAAGCTTTAATCGGACCCAGCTGTGATCAGAGGATTCTCGTGTCCAGATTGAATAGCGCAGGCCAAGGTTTTCAAAAAACCTCCATGAAGGAAAGAAGAACTTCCAAGTCTGAGCCGACGTGGATTTGATTTCGGACCTTTTTCTTAATATCAGAAAAATTAAAATCCCAAAGAAAAGAATCAGGAAGATCCAAGTCATTCGCATATCCTAAAACAAAAGATCCAAAGATTTATAGTCTTCTGGGGAATGATAAAGACCAAAACCAAATCTTAAGCGGTCTTTTCTTGAATCAACCCAGATTTTTTTCTGTTTTAATGCCTGTACTGCTTTCAGAGTTGTCTCATTATCACTTAGTTGAAAAGTAAGAAAGTGCCCTTGTTGATCCCAAGAACGAAAAAGAAGTTTATTAGTTCGAACGAATTCTGAATTTTGCTTTTCCAGCTCAGCCAGAAATTCTTTTTGACATGATTGAATGTAAGAGTGGATGTCAGAAACCTTGATTCCCCTCGACTCGAAGAGCTTCAGAACTGCTAAAAGCCGATACGCCGCAGAGTAGTCCATGGTTGAGCCTGCAAAGCGAAACCCATCTTCAGAGAAGGGGACGCCGCTTTGTTTGTTATTTAAATTGCCTAATTCGGCGAACCAGCCAGTGTATTCGGGCTTTAACTGAGCATTCGGCACTGACATAAAACAACAGCCTTCCCCACCTTGCGCGTATTTATAGGCGCCTCCAATATAGAATATTCGATTTTCAAACGCTGCGAGGTCCGTAGGCAGGGCCATGAATCCATGGTAGGCATCTAAAATAAAGCAAGTTGACGAGGGTGTGATGTTCACAAAACTTTTCCAATCCGGCGCAAAGCCGGAATTGAAAAATACCTGGCTAATGAAGACGATGTTCCATTCTTGGCCATTAAGGGCTTCTTTGAAGCGGGTCTCGAAGGATTCGATTGGAAATTGTGGAATACGAGTGACTTGAAGCTGCGGGCTTCGTGTTTCTTCCATGCGGGCCATTTGGCGCTCGAAAGAATAGAATTCAGAGTCCGTAGTTAAAATTTTTAGTGGGCCTTGGAAGCAGCTAAGGATTCGATAAACCAACTCGTGAGTGTTGGGCGCAAAGACAATTTGGTTAGGTCTTTTGATATTTAGTACAGATGCTAGCGATTGTTGAAGTTCAGGCAATACTTTTCCAAATATATGTCCCCACTTGTCGTCGACATACTTTGCCGAATCGTCCCAGTATTGAAGTTGAGCGTCTCGGGTAATGTCAGGCCAATAATGGTGGCTGTGGCTCGCCATATGAAAAATATCTTTTTGGGCTGACAAAAATCTTGAGTATAGTGATTTGTACATAAATTAATCGTGACACTTGAAATGAACTCTGTCGAGGAACTCTATGTCGAAAGTTGTATTATCAAAAGAAGTAGAACAGGCTCTAAAATCAGGGAAGGCCGTTGTCGCATTAGAGTCGACAATTATTTCTCATGGAATGCCTTATCCCCAGAATTACGAAATGGCTTTAGCTGTTGAAAAGGCGGTGCGTGATAATGGCGCGGTTCCAGCAACAATAGCTATTGTGAACGGAGAACTTCGCGCTGGATTGTCGAATTTAGAAATAGAATCCTTTGCAAAAAAAGGAATGTCTATTGCTAAAGTCAGCCGTCGTGATTTGCCGGTTATTATGGCACGCAAGGCTGATGGGGCAACCACAGTTGCCAGTACGATGATTATTGCAGAGCTTGCAGGAATCCAAGTGTTTGCAACAGGTGGTATTGGTGGGGTCCATCGAGGGGCCGAATTAACTATGGACATATCAGCCGATTTAGAAGAGCTAGCGCAAACAAATGTGGCGGTGGTCTGTGCCGGGGTGAAATCAATTTTAGATATTGGCTTAACTCTTGAGTATTTAGAGACCAAAGGTGTTCCAGTTTTAGGATTTCAGACCAAACAAATGCCGGCTTTCTATACTCGAGAAAGTGGTTTCGAATTAGATGCTAGATTGGAATCGCCAACAGAAATAGCGAATGTTTTATTTCATAAATGGAGCTTGGGATTAACGGGTGGGGTTGTGATCGGGAATCCGGTTCCGGAAGCCTTTTCCTTAGATTTTGAAAAAATGGATGCGGTTATAAAATCCGCACTTGGCGAGATGGAAAAACTAAATATCAAAGGTAAAGACGCAACTCCATTTTTATTGGGAAAAGTGAAAGAATTAACTTCGGGGCAAAGTTTAAAAACGAACATAGAGCTTGTGTTAAACAATGCCCGATTGGCGGCACAGATTGCGAATAGTTTTGCGGAACTTTAGGGCACAATAAGAAAATAAAAAAAAGGGAAGCTTGAATGCTTCCCTTTTTTGTTAGAAGTAACCTTCTCCATCTTCGTCTTCATCTTCTTCGTCGTCATCGCCGAATTCGTCATCCATCATGTCGTCTTCAGCGTCTTCGTCTTCAAGATCTTCGAAAGAATCATCTTCGTTTTCGTCTGAATCTTCCCAGCCTTCAGCCTCAGCTGCGCCTTCTTCGTCTTCAGCGATGTCAGACATTGCGTCCATTTCGCCTTCGTCATCAAATTCAGAATCAAGATCAACATCCATATCTTCTTCAGTGATAACTTCAGCTACAATTGCCGGAACTACAGCAGCTGCTGCTACGCCTGCTAAAGCGCCTTTAGTCTGTTTCTCTTTTTTTGGAGCGGCAGCTTTCTTCGGAGCTGCTGCTTTTTTTGCCGCAGCCTTCTTAGGGGCCGCCTTTTTTGCAGCTGCTTTCTTCGGAGCTGCAGCCTTTTTAGGAGCTGCTTTTTTTGCAGTTACTTTTTTAGTGGCTTTTTTAGGAGCTGCTTTTTTCGCAGCAGCTTTTTTCGGAGCCGCTTTTTTTGCTGCCTTCTTAGGGGCTGCCTTTTTTGCAGTCGCTTTTTTTACGGTTTTTTTAGTTGCTGGTTTTTTTGCAGCTTTTTTAGGAGCTGCTTTTTTTGCAGATTTTTTTGCCATGGAAGTCTCCTGAGTTTGAAAAATGAATACCCCCTTAGCCTAACTGGTCATAAGGGGGCTGGCAATTCAAAAGACTCTTTGCCGATTGTGACATAGACTCTGAAGTCTAGGCGGCGTGTTTAGAGTCCGCCGAAGTGATTGTCCAGGATTCGGGAGATATCCCGGGGAAGTTGCACGGAAATAAAGAATCCCCCGCGATAGCTGATTTTTTCAGGAATTAGTGAAAAATAACCCAGCGTCCGAGTTCCAGCTTCGTTTTTAATTGGAAGAGTCAGGCGGATATAGGGATCAAACTTGGTTTCCACAAAAATCCCCAAAGTTTCCACTCCTAAATAAAGGTGCATTCGCGCCTCTCCATTGCGTGTTAAAGTCAAAGCGGTCGTGGGAAGTTCTCCGCCGGCAATCTGAGGCAGGGCGTCCCCATTTGGAAGTCGGCCCGCGGGAAATGTGCTGATTCCTTTTAAAATATACTTAGCCGGAATACGAACGGCCAATGCTTGGGTGCCATCGGGAGTTCGGGCTAATCCCACTTTGATTCCTTTGGCGGTAGAGACCTCAAGTTCTGTAATTTCTAAACCGGCCAATCCTGTCATCGGGATATAGACCAGGACTTCTCCTTTTTTCTTATCCAGATCGATCGCAAGACTTTGGTCGTAGCTTCCACCCGAGATGCGGCCCTTCATATTTAGACTGTCTAATTCGGGTGAACTGTTCGGGGGAGTGGTTGGAGTTGTTCCGCCACCGCTGCCTCCGCCCGTGTCTTGAGAGCTTTGATTTGAAGAGGACGCGGGGACCGCAGCAGAGAATCCTCCTTGAGAGCAGGCACAAAAAAGTCCAGAAACCAGCACTGCTATCATTGCATTTGGTAATGATGATAGCTTCATAAATACTCCTTTGATGAAGATCTTATCGGGCAGTCGCCATCAGGACTTAAGCTAAGTATTTGAAATAATTAGATAAAAAGTTAGACACTTTTTGAAAAGTTTTTTGAATGAAAAACAAAATGCTTAAATTTTAAGCAATAAATAAAAAAAGAGCCCGGACGAATCCGGACTCTTTCGAGTGAGCCTTAGTTTAGACTTGTCGATTAACCGATAAGTTTCATCGCAAGTTGGTTCACTTGGTTTGCTTGAGCTAGTGTTGAAGTACCAGCTTGAAGCAAGATGTTGTTACGAGTCATCTCAGAAGATGCCGCAGCTACGTCAGTATCACGGATACGTGAATTTGCAGCAGACATGTTCTCAACCGCAACTCCTAAGTTATCTACAGTCGAAGTCAATCGGTTCTGTAGGGCACCAAGGTTTGCGCGCATAGAGTTAACAGAAGTTTGCGCATCATCAAGCATTGCCAAAGACTCTTGAGCACCTTCTTTAGTAGTATAGTCAATACCAGTAAGGCCTAGTGCATCTAAAGTTGCTACGTTTTCAGCAGCATTGAAAGAGATGCGGTCATCCGTTTCGCTGTTGTAAAGACCAACTTGGAAATCAAACTTCGGTGATGAACCATCAAGAAGTTTAGTTGTACCCCAAGTAGTTACAGAAGCAATACGTTGCATTTCATCTTTAAGCTGTGAAACTTCCTTGTTCAACATGCCACGCTCTTTGTCACCAACAGTATCAGACGCTGCCTGGATACCTAGTTCTCTAAGACGTACAACGATGTTGCCAATTTCATTCAAGCCACCTTCAGCAGTTTGTACCAAAGAAATACCGTCGTTCGCGTTACGTTGAGCTTGAGTCCCAGAACGAATCTGAGCTTTCAAACCTTCAGAGATCGCAAGTCCAGCAGCATCGTCAGCGGCTTTATTGATTCTGCTTCCAGAAGACAATTTAGCCATTGAGTCGTTGATTGCTCTTTGTGAACCGATCAAGTTTCTTTGTGCATTGATAGCGCTTAAGTTTGTTGTAACTCTCATTCCCATTTTAAAATCCTCCGTTTATATTTTATTTTTTAAACTTCATAAATGTTTCCTTCCGTGAATTTGTTAATTTTTTCCGCCGAGAATTTAACTTTTGGTCTTTGTCGTATTTCCTACTTTTCCGACAACTCCGCGGTGGCATCCGAGCCTTTAATTTTTTTATTTAAGGTGGCCTTCAACTATTAAAGTGAAAACCTGCGAACAATCTGTTGTTCTATTTTATTTCATCCTTGATGGCCTCCTTTCGCTTCTGCAGAGAGCTGACCTAACTCTCAGGCAAATCCTAATTGCAGATACTTTTTGTTAATCAACTGATCGGGAATCTAGATGTAGGCTTGACACGACTGTAGGCTGGATTTGGACTTTTGAGTGAATACTAGTCCTTCGCCCCACGAAAGAGTGCCGAAAAAGCAGGACGTTCGCTCGGAAACGTAAAGGACGAGCAAGATCTTAGGTCTGATTTATGGCGAAAATTGAATGTAGAGATTGTGCAAAAAAAGGCTAATCGATCTCGTGAAATCGACAAAATGCCATAGAACCTGATAATTCATACTGGCGAAGAAGGACAGATTTTCTGTGATTGGCAGCATTATATCCCAATGTGCAGGATTCTGTGTCAGAGTCAAAGTGAGAGCAGTCTTCGCAAGCGAAGGGCGCATTGTACTTCAAAAAATCACTAGGATTTACGGGGTCGCGCTTTATAGCAGGAGCAATGCGAACTATCGCATTTCGTTTAGGCCCTTGCTTTTTTTTACCCGCTGACATTGACTTTCTCCTATTTGAACACAGCTTTATCTCAGACGGAGGTGTTATGAGCAACGACATTGAAAAAATGACGCGAAAAAGCCAAGAAGCGATGCAGGCGGCGGCTAAATTAGCGGAATCAAAAGGACATCCATCTGTAGAACCCGAGCATGTACTATATGAGCTAGTTCAGCAATCTGAAGGGATTGTGCCGCGGCTTTTAGATAAGATGAAAGTTCAAGCTTCACAGTTCTTAGAAGACATCCGTCTAAAAATCGAAAAATTCCCCAAAGTAACCGGTGGAAACGCGAAACTCTATGCAAGCCCTCGCCTTCAGAAAATTTTTGATGGGGCTGAGGTTGAAGCTCGTGAATGGGGTGACTCTTTTATTTCGACCGAGCACTTTTTTATGACGATGCTCAAGTCTTCCGATTCAGAACTTGTTGCGATCTTTAAAAAGCATGGGGTGGCATTAAAGGCGGCTCAACAGCAGCTTAAAGAAATGCGTGGAAATCAAAAAGTAACGGATGATGACCCTGAAAATAAATATGAAGTTTTGACGAAATACGCCCGAGATCTGACGGCGCTTGCGGCCGAAGGAAAATTAGATCCTGTAGTTGGACGAGATGAAGAAATTCGTCGTGTTGTTCAGGTTCTTTCCCGTCGTACGAAAAACAATCCGGTTCTTATCGGAGAGCCTGGGGTTGGTAAAACGGCGATTGCAGAGGGCTTGGCCCTTCGTATCGTCAAACAAGATGTTCCTGAAAACTTAATTGGTAAAAAATTGATGTCCTTGGATATGGGGGCCCTGATTGCGGGCGCCAAGTATCGCGGAGAGTTCGAGGATCGCTTGAAGGCCGTCATCAAAGAGGTGACCTCCAGCGATGGGCAGATTATTTTATTTATCGACGAGATTCACACCTTGGTGGGTGCAGGAAAAACCGATGGAGCCATGGATGCTGGTCAATTGTTGAAGCCCGCCTTGGCGCGTGGAGAACTGCATTGCATTGGTGCGACCACTTTGGATGAGTATCGTAAATACATTGAAAAAGATGCCGCTCTCGAGCGTCGTTTCCAGACGGTGCTTGTTGATGAGCCCTCTGTTGATGATGCAATCACCATTATGCGTGGTCTCAAGGAAAAATATGAAGTTCACCATGGCGTGCGAATCACGGATTCTGCCTTGGTGGCCGCTGTGAAACTTTCGCATCGTTATATCACTTCAAGATTTTTGCCAGATAAAGCGATCGACTTAATGGACGAAGCGGCTTCGAAGTTGGCGATGCAAGTGCGCTCGGTGCCTGTCGAGATCGATGAGATTGAACGCAAGTTAATGAATTTGCGAATTGAAGCTGAAGCCTTGAAAAAAGAAAAGGACGAAGGTGCTCGAGATCGCTTGGCAAGCATCGAAAAAGAACTGACAGAATTGAAGGCCAAGAATCAGCAATTGCGTGAGCAGTGGGAGTTTGAAAAAGGCGGCATCGAGCAAATTAAAAAACTGAAGTCAGACCTAGAGTCAATGCGGCTTGAGGTTGAGCGGGCTGAGCGCTCGGGGGATCTTGGTAAGGCGGCAGAATTGAAGTACGGCAAGGTGCCAGAAATGGAAAAGCGTCTAAAAGCTTTGGAGGAAAAAGCGGCGGGCTCTTCGAAGTCTGAGCAACGCATGTTGAAGGAAGAAGTCGGTCCCGAGGACGTTGCCGAAGTGGTCGCGAAGTGGACAGGAATTCCTGTTAGCAAGATGTTGGAAAGCGATCAGATGAAGCTTTTATCGATGGAGGATCAACTTCGCCATCGAGTCGTCGGGCAAGATCATGCTTTGACAATCGTTGCGGATGCAATTCGTCGCGCGCGCGCTGAAATCTCGGACCCCAATCGTCCGATTGGTACGTTTATGTTTTTAGGTCCAACGGGTGTAGGTAAAACCGAAACCGTTAAAGCCTTGGCTGATTTCTTGTTTGATGATGAGCAGGCCGTGGTACGAATTGATATGTCTGAGTACATGGAGAAGCATTCGGTATCACGCCTTGTCGGAGCTCCTCCAGGATATGTGGGCTACGAAGAGGGTGGACAGTTGACAGAGTCTGTACGACGCAAACCTTATTCGGTGGTCTTGCTCGACGAGATTGAGAAAGCCCATCCAGATGTCTTCAATATTTTATTGCAAGTCTTAGATGATGGTCGTTTGACTGACGGGCAAGGTCGTACCGTGGACTTTAAAAACACCGTGATCGTGATGACGTCGAATGTGGGTTCCCATTCGATTTTAGACCCGGCGATGAGTGAGGCTGAAAAGCGCGAAGCCGTCACCGAGGCATTGCGTGGGCAATTCCGACCTGAGTTCATCAATCGCATCGATGAAGTGGTGATTTACAACAGTTTGGGCGAGGCTCAGATTGCGGGAATCGTGAAGGTTCAGTTGGATCTTGTGTTGCAAAGATTGAAAGCCAAAAAGATCAATGCCGAGATCACGGACAAGGCCGTCGCTCTACTTGCCAAAAAAGGCTACGACCCGATCTATGGTGCTCGTCCCTTAAAAAGAGTGATTCAGACCGAACTATTGAATCCTCTTTCGAAGGAAATGATCGCAGGAAAAATCAAAGCCGGCGACAATATCACAATTGATGCTAATGATCTTCATTTAACATTTTAACTTTTAGCAGGGCCCCTTAATTACAGTGAGGGGCTCCCCAGCTTTGACAGCGAATAAGACGGACTCTAAGATCCATAAGTTCTTTCATAGTAAACGGGAACTCAAGGTCATAACCGGCAGCAGTGGCGCCTTTTTGACCAATAGATCGGAAGTCTGTCAGACCTTCGAACATTTCTTGAGGAAACTCATCTTGGGTGCTTGTAGAACTAAAAAATAGTTCTTTTGCTGAGCGAATATTTTTTAAAAACCGAGCGCGCTGATCAAGAGCTTTTTCTCGGCCGGCATTGAGGTCAGTCCAGCATTTAACTTCGATAACTTGAACCGCTTTGTTGGTTGTCGTATCGATGATTACTTCGTCTAACTCGCCGATAGTTTTATCAAGATCGCCGTAAGCAATTCCGACTTCTACTTTAAAGCGTGGAGCGGGGAAGTCTTTTTGAAGTAAGACCTTGGCGACTTCTTCGCAGATTGCACCTTTGTCCTCATAGCTACGCTGGTTGCTTTTCAATTGATGAAAAACTTCGTCGATTTGAGTCTGCGCCAACGCTTGAGCTGTCAGGACTGAAGCCGCAATAAATACTAAAAACTTTGAGTACATGATGATTCCCCCGAAAAACGAGATATAATTAATCATGCTTAAAGTAAAAAGATGCCTCTTGAAAATAGAAAAAATTGTAAGTTTTGCAAGCACAACCAATCTGTCTCGAGGCCTATTGGTCGTAGTACTTAGTCTTTGGGGGTTGGATTTGGCGCAGGCGCAGCGAAAGGCCCTTCCGACGATTAAACAAGTTCCGACATCGGCGAAAACTTTTACTTACGATGTAAGTGGTTCCTCGGGGGTTACCAACGGCAACTCTTACTCCGAGATCAATTTAGGGCTTAATTGGTATTTAACCGAGTGGCTTAATTGGCGAAATGCGATCTTTAGTCGTTTTGGCTCAAATATAAAAACCATTAATGGTTTGGATTCGTCGATTCTGGCAGGTATTCAAGCTTTTAATGATGATAGAAGTTTGGGTTTTCAGGCCTATGTTGGGCCTGGTGTTCGGGTTGCTTCAGATAAAAATACAGCTGCTACGGCAGATGCTGGTGTTGTATTTACCTTAGCTGGTTTGAGACTTGGGGTGGGAGCGAAAGCTCTTCGTTACTTGGAAAATCGAATAGACAAGACAGGTGGTTCGTTGCCGAAAGACGAGACTCTTTACTATGTTGTTCTTGCTGGTGGCGGTGGATTTTAAATTTACGAAAGTACCTAATAAAAGGCTGATTCAATGGATATTGTTGAAGGTTCAGCCATAATTCATTTAAAAACTGTTCAAAGTTTAAACGAAAAAAATTTTGTTCCCGTGGCCCCTTTACCGAGCCGTAAGAATGCCGAACAAAAGTCTAGTACCACCTAGACCTTTGTGCGGGAGGCCCCATGTTTGGGATTACAAAAAGACAGGTTAGCAAATTATTAGTTATGGTAGGTTCTGCGGGTTTACTCATGGGTAATGAGAAGTGCGAGCAGCAACAGCCAATTGCTAAGCCACGTAGTCTCAAAAAAATTGTTGAGCTGGGCAATATGAAGTCGAGTCCATTCTTGATTCCGAGCGGGGGATCTTTTGACTTTCAGTTTGTTGCGAATCAACAACTTTATGGGGTGATTGCAGAAAGCGGGCAGTTCACTGTTCGTAATGCCCCCACCATAAGTGGGGATCCTTCGAATCCCACAAACGAGAACCCGATTTCTTTAACCCCCGGGGACCAAAAGCTTTTGGCAAAATCTATGTCAGAGGCGAAGCAATCTGATTTTCGCGCAGAATTTTCAAGAACCGCGTGGTGTATGGTCAATTTGCCTCAAGCCAAATTAGGAGGCTCGGTAAACGCTTTTGAATTGATTGGTGGCGGTGGGCTGTCAATCGGATTTAACCAAAATGGAAATGTCGGATCGGGCTTGGGAGTTGGCGGGGACTTTGACGTTGAGTATGCTCAGTTAGATGTCAGTATGAATGCACTTCCTCCGTTGGGAAAATCGCGTTTAGCTGACGTGAATATCAATGCAAAACAGACAAAGACCAAGGTGTCATTTAAAATTAATTTCGGCGCATTTGGTGTAGGGCCGCGCTACTACTATCAAACGCCGCTGGCTTCAGTTACCAAAACAGCTTTGCAAAAAGGTGTGGATAGTTTGGCAACATCAATGGCCAAAGATAAATGGTATTCGCGAGTCTTTATGGATCACGACACTCATGTGACTATTGTTGGTGGTCGTGATGTCAATTTAGAAGTTGGTGATCGTTTAAGAATTTACAACGAAGAGTACGCGTGGTCGGGCGAACCCTGCAACTCTCAGTATTTAGGATCTGTGGGGCTTGGAGAAGATTCTTATTATGCGACCGTTGAGGTAGTAAGTGTTGGAGATGAATTGTCTCGTGTGAAGGTTGTTGAATTTGCTCCAAATTCAATGCAAAGACGGGCCGTTGTTGGCGGCAAAGTCGTGCTTGATAAGCTTCATGAAGAGATTGAAGCCGCTAAAAAAGCAGCCTCGTCAGCAACTCCGGCGCAGACAGTTGCTAAGGCTCAAAAAACAAAGAAGAACTAACTTTTATGTAAGTATATGAAATTATAAGGTTTTATTTAAAAGAGCCCTCTTTAGCAAGAAGGCTCTTTTTGACTTCAAAACTTGTCATTTTTGGGGCTTCAGTGTAGGTTGCGACAAACTAACGAGGCCCCCATGTTTTCTGGAATTGTAGAGTCCGTTCAGCCAATTGTAAAATCTGAAGAGCTTCAGAATGCTTTTCGAATTACTGTGACTCGTCCGCAAGATTTTGACGACATTAAATCTGGCGATAGTATCGCCTGTGATGGTGTGTGCTTGACGGTCGAGACTTTTAATCAACATGAAATGACTTTTGCATTGGCCGCCGAGACGATTCGGGTTCTGAATTGGACACCGACGACTTGGGTGGGTAAAAAATTAAATCTTGAAAGATCGCTTCGATTCGGAGATCGCATTCATGGTCATTTGGTGACCGGACATGTGGACTCGCTTGGCGTTGTGACGCGAGCAGAGCTTGTGGGTGAGTCCTTCTTTCTTGACGTTAAAGTGGCCGATTCTATTTTGCCCTTTGTTTGGAAAAAGGGGAGTATCACACTGAATGGTGTTAGCTTGACGGTGAATGAAATTAAAGGATCGGTAGTAGGTGTCTGTTTAATTCCTGAAACGGTGAAAAGAACCAATCTAGGAGCTTTGGTTTCGGGAAGTACTATCAATGTCGAGCCAGATTATATGGCACGAGCCGTGATGAGAGCTATCGAGTCTGGGCATGTAGTTATGCCTGAAGTTGGAAGAAAGTAGGTCTACATTGTCTCAGCACTCTGAATATAAATTTAATACGATCCCAGAACTCATTGAGGATATTCGGCAAGGCAAGATCGTTATTCTTATCGATGATGAAGATCGAGAGAATGAAGGTGATTTGATTCTTGCTTCAGATCATTGCACGCCCGAGGCCATCAATTTTATGATTCGTGAGGCCCGCGGCTTGGTTTGCTTGTCCATGACCTCTCAACAGATTGATCGCTTGCAATTGCCGCAAATGATTCGCGAAGAATTTAATCTATCGCCGAACAAAACAGCTTTTACTGTTAGTATCGAAGCGGCGCATGGCGTGACTACGGGGATTTCTGCGGCAGATCGCAGTCATACAATCAAGGTCGCGGCGAGTCCGTTAGCTAAGCCCAGCGATGTTCATGTGCCTGGTCATATCTTTCCGTTGCGAGCTCAAGACGGTGGTGTTTTGAAAAGAGCTGGTCACACCGAAGGTTCTGTTGATCTAGCTCGGCTGGCAGGTTTGAATCCTGCAGCGGTTATTTGTGAAGTCATTAATGAAGATGGCGAAATGTCTCGAGTTCCTGATTTGATGGCTTTTGCGAAGAAGCATGATTTAAAAATAGGAACTATCGTAGATCTTATCGAATATCGTTTAGCTCATGATTCGTTGGTCGAGAAAACGGATTCATTTGATTTGCCTCCATCGTTTGGGCAAAACTGGAAGGCTTCAATTTTTGTTAGCCGAATTGATGGGCAAGAGCATCTTGTCCTTCAAAAAGGCGAGGTTAAGGCCGGAGAGCCGACATTGGTGCGTGTTCATGTCGATAACTACACCCGAGATGTTTTGACTCTGAAGACTCAGGGCTTACCAACCGTGGCAAGTTCTTTGGCGCAGATAGAAGAGAATGGATCTGGTGTTTTTTTAATGTTGCGAGGATTCAATCGCAATCAGGGATTGGCTCTAGAAATGAAGCATCTTTTAGGGATTGCGACGGGCCCTCGTCCGGCAAATATGGATCAAAAGGACTATGGCATTGGTGCGCAAATTTTGCGTCAGCTTGGTGTTCATAAGATCAACTTGTTAACGAATAAGCCAGAAAAAAAGGTAGGTCTTAAAGCCTACGATTTAGAAATTGTTGAAATTGTTCCACTGAAGAAATCTTAAAAGAAGGAAAAAATACGATGAAAAGAGTTGGTATTGTTACTGCGCGTTTTAACTCTGAAATTACAGATAAGCTTGAAGAAGGGGCTATTTCGGTTCTTGAAGGTATCGAGGGGCTCGAGATTTTTGCATTAAAAGTACCCGGAGCGGTTGAAATTCCTTTGGCGGCGCAAGCTCTTTTTGATCAAGGCTGTGAAGGCGTTGTTGCATTAGGGGCTGTGGTTCGTGGCGATACGACTCATTATGATGTTGTTTGTAATTCAGTAGAGCGTGGTGTGACAGCTTTGATGTTGCAGTATAAAAAGCCAATTGGCTTTGGTGTTTTAACGACCGAGAATGAAGAGCAAGCATTCGATCGCGCTGGTGGTAAGCATGGCAATAAGGGGGCGGAAGCCGCTCAGGTCATGTTAGAAATGATGGGCCTTATCGAGCAAATTCAAATTGATTTGGCCGAGACAAAATCAAAAGCTAAGCCAGCAGTAAAAAAGACTGCAAAAGCCGTGAAAAAGGCCGTTAAAAAAGCCAAAGCCGGAAAAGCAAAAAAAGCGAAGAAGTAGTTTAACTCTATCGCACATAAGATATTAGAAATTATCTAAAAAACCCGCTTCGGTTTGTTGGAAGCGGGTTTTTTAATTTGCTCCGTCGCAGCCGCTCCAGTAGGATCTAAGTCTATGAAAGACGAATATCAGCAAATTCCAAACGGGGATTCCTCTATAGAGTTCAAGAAGCGACGCCGCGAGGTTGTTCTTGTCTTTGTACTGAGTTTTATTTTTGTTCTTTTGACCTGGTTTGAAATTCGTCTGTTTGCAACCAGCCAAGCGCTTCCTTTTGTTCACAGTATTTTCTTTTTTGGACTTGTGAACTTTAATATAATTTTACTTCTTCTTTTGTTGTTCCTTATTTTTCGGAATGTGGTGAAGACGTTTGTCGAGCGCCGGGGAAAAGTTTTTGGCAGCAGTTTAAAAGCGAAATTGATTGCAGCGTTTGTTGCCTTCAGTGTGGTCCCAACAACATTGATGTTTGTAATTTCTGTTTTCTATATCAACTCTAGCTTTGACAAGTGGTTCAACGTCAAGATGGTGGGTGTTTTAAAGAGTTCCCTCGAAGTTACTAACGTCTATTATTTTGATGCTAAAAAGAAGAACTATCATTTTGCTCATCAAGTTGCGAAGGCTTTACGGGGAGCCCATGATTCAAAAGCGCGCTTAAATAAATTAGAAACCTTGCGACAAGAATTTGCCCTGGATGCGGTCGAGTATTATCCATCGTTGTTTGGTAAAAGATTGATGGTGCACGCCAAGGCGGAAAATATTCCAGCGGTTCCGGCCGTATCCTTAGAGTTTTTGCAAAAAGGTGTAAAGTCTCACGTTGAAGCAAGTACGATACACCAGTTTGGTGATGGAAATTTAGTTCGAGTCATTGTGCCTATGTCCGAGGGTGGTGATGATGGGGCTATTGTAGTTTCATCTTTTGTTCCAATGTCGTTGATCAGTCGTATGAATCATGTGGCGACGGCTTATGAGGAATTCCGCGACATTAATCCCTTGGAGTATCCGCTAAAATCAATTTATCTGATTATTTTATTTTTAATGACCTTAGTGATTTTATTTGCGGCCATTTGGTTTGGCTTTTATTTGGCTAAGCAGCTTTCAATTCCGTTGGTTCAACTGGGTCGGGCAACAAAACGTGTATCCGGAGGAGATTATTCTCCGTTGGCTGTGAAATCTGGTTCCGAAGAGATACAGGCATTGATTGAAAATTTTAATCAGATGACCTTCACGTTGGAAAAGTCCCTTCAAGAGCTGGATCAGCACACTCGGTATATCGAGGTTGTTCTAAAGAACGTCAGTGCCGGTGTTATCTCGGTGGATTCTCATGGTGTGGTGACAACTATCAACGGACGAGCGGCTCAGATCTTAAAGATAGATCCCGAAAAATATATTGGTCATAGTGTTCGCGAGCTTCTGACGTTAGAGTACTTCCGAACTTTCGGCGAATTGATCAAAACAATGGTCGATCTGAAGCAGGAAAGTATTCAAAAAGAGATCACCATCAACGTAGCTGGCGAGCAGCTTCCATTACTACTGACAATTTCTATTTTGAAGGATGAAAAGGGGCACGAAATTGGAAAGATCGTCGTTTTTGATGATTTGACTCCGATTGTATCAGCTCAGCGCTCGGCGGCTTGGACAGAGGTGGCTCGGCGAATTGCGCATGAGATTAAAAATCCACTAACACCGATCAAGCTTTCTGCTGAACGATTGCAAAGAAAATTCGGAAGTCAAATCACTGATACCGCATTTACCGACTGTACGGGGATGATCATTCGTCAAGTCGATGATCTAAAAAACCTAGTGAACGAATTTAGTAATTTTGCTCGATTGCCTCAGGCTCGGCCTATCGTTGCCAATCTAAACTCGGTTGTTGATGAAGCCCTTTTGGTATTCCGCCCAGCCCATGCGCAGATTCGTTTTGATTTTGATATGGATGCACAATTGCCTGAATTTAAATTTGATCCTGATCAAATAAAAAGGGTGTTGGTCAACCTGGTTGATAACGCTGTGAGTGCTGTGTCGAAAGAGCAACAACCTGAGGTATTGGTCCAGACTCGCTATGATGCAGATTTGAAACTAGTGCGCCTAACCGTGGCTGATAATGGAACTGGCATTGCGTCGCATGACAGAAACCGTATTTTTGAGCCATACTATTCTACAAAAGAGACCGGAACTGGGTTAGGCTTGGCCATTGTGAAGCGGATTATCGAAGACCATAATGGATTTATTCGCGCCACTTCGAATTCACCTCGAGGCACAAAAATGGTTATCGAAATTCCAGTGCACGAGCTAGGTGGATGGAAGCCATCTTTAGGAGAATAACATGACGCCAGCTGAATATCATGATTTAGCCAAAAGAACTAAAATTTTAATTATCGACGATGAAGCTCCGATTCGTGATGTTCTTTCCGCCAATCTTGTCGATGATGGCTTTCAATTGCACACCGCTTTTGATGGGGATTCGGGCCTAAAAGCTTTGCGTGAGTTTCAACCTGATATTTGTTTTCTTGATATTTGGATGCCAGGACGGATGGATGGAATCGAAGTCTTAACGACAGCCCGAAAGGAGTTTCCATCGGTCGAATTCGTAATGATCTCGGGACATGGCACGATCGAAACGGCAGTGAAGGCAACTAAGCTTGGTGCTTGGGACTTTATTGAAAAACCACTTTCGATGGACAAGATTTCCATCGTCATCACAAATATTTTGCAGTTCCAACAAGAAAAAGAAGAAAAAAATCTTTTGCTTAATAAGCTTCGCCGAAGCATTGCCTTGGTTGGAGAGTCAGCGTCGATGATGGCGACAAAACAACTTATTGCGAAAGTGGCTCCGACGCATTCGTGGCTATTGATGACCGGCGCCCATGGTGTGGGGAAAAAGCTGGCAGCCCAAAACATTCACTATATGAGTCCCCGTGCCAGCCGTCCTTTCGTGGACTTAAACTGCTCGGCACTGCCAGAAGAACTGATGGAAGCGGAACTTTTTGGAATCGAAAAAGGGGCAATGCCAGGTGTTGACAGAGTTAAAAAAGGTAAGGTGGAGCTAGCTGCCGGAGGCACGTTGTATCTTTCCGAAGTTACCGAGTTAAGTTTGTCGGCTCAAAACTCGCTTTTGAATTTGTTGCAGGCCAAAGTGATCACTCGAGTTGGTGGCAATGAGAAACTAAGTATGGAAGTTTGTGTGATTGCTTCTTCTAGCAAGAATGTCGAAAAAGAAGTGGACGAGGGACGCTTTAATAAAGAGTTGTGGCATCGTTTAAGTGCAATTCCATTTCACATCTCGTCGTTGGCAGATCGTTCGGAAGATATTCCGGCTTTGATTTCCTTTTTTAGTGATCATGTCGCTCGCGAATCTGGCGTGCAAAAGAAAGCCTTCTCGGACAAGGCGGTGCAAACGATGATTCAGCATAATTGGCCGGGCAATGTTCGCGAGTTAAAGAATTTCATCGAAAGAGTTTATATTTTAACTCCCAGCGAATTTGTAGATGTTCATGATCTATACTTTGCGGGCCTGGGAATTGAGAGCAATGGTTCGGGTTCGGTACCTGGACTAAATTTAAATACCTTCCGTGAAGCCAGAGCCGTATTTGAAAAAGAGTATCTGGTTTCAAAGATTAACGAAAACAACGGAAATATTTCAAAGACCGCTGAAGTAATCGGGCTTGAGCGAAGTTATTTACACCGCAAAATCAAGTCTTATGGAATTGATGTGCGCGGTTCCGAGAACGAATAGAAAATTAGAGGGTGACAACATGAAGTGGACGAAATCACATATTTTTACATTAAAAGAAGCTCCGACTGATGCCGAGATTCCAAGTCATAAACTGTTGATTCGCGGCGGGTATATGAAAAAGTTGGCGCCCGGAATTTATACCTATGGAAACTTAGGCATTCGAGCTATTCGCAAGTTCGAGGCGATCATTCGTCAAGAATTAGATAAACGTGGTTGTACCGAGATTTTAATGCCAATGGTTCACCCCCGAGAGCTTTGGGAAGAAACAAATCGTTGGTCTGAAATGGGCGATGGATTATTGAAATTTCAAAACCGCAATAAGCATTGGTTTTGTTTGGGGGCAACCCATGAAGAGGCGGTGACAGACTACGTCCGGAATGATGTAAAATCATATCGCGATTTGCCTCGCAATATTTATCAAATTCAGAACAAATACCGTGATGAAATCCGACCTCGTTTTGGCTTGATGCGCGGACGTGAATTTGTAATGAAGGATGCCTATAGCTTTGATGCTGATCAAGAAGGGGCATTGAACGCTTATAAATCAATGTATGAAGCTTACCAGGCCATCTTTGATCGTTTAGGTCTGCACTACCGTATTGTACAGGCAGATGCTGGAAACATTGGAGGCTCGCAGACTCATGAGTTTCAATTACTGGCTGAAGCAGGGGAAGATGCTTTGCTTGTCAGTGATACGACTAGCTTTGCGGCCAATGTTGAGGTTTGCCCGGCGATTGATGCTGTACCACATGTCTCAAATGAAGCCGAAAAATCTTTAGAAAAATTTGCGACTCCAGGTCAGAAGACGATAGCTGACTTGGCAAAGTTTACTGGGCTTGCTGAAAAAGAGTTAGTGAAGACGTTGTTTTTTAGCGCTAACGACGGGACAGATCCAAAGGTAAAAGACCTGAAGCCTGTAGCTGTTCTATTGCGTGGTTCTGATGAAGTGAATCCAATCAAACTCAAAAATATCTTGGGTCTGACGAATCCACCGTTGATGCTAACAGATGAAGAGGTTTTCCAAGTAACGGGGGCACATCCTGGTTCTTGTGGTCCGGTAGGGTTGAAGATTCCTGTTTACATGGATAATGGAGTTGCTGGATTGAAGAACTACGTCGTGGGGGCGAATGAGGATGGCTTCCATTTGAAACAAGTTAATCATGGACGTGATTATCAGGTAACGAAGACGGCTGATTTGCGTATGGCTCGAGAGGGTGACAAGTGTCCAGAATCTAATGGTCGTTTAAAGTCATACCGCGGGATTGAAGTAGGGCACGTGTTTTATTTGGGTAAGAAGTATTCTGAAAAAATGAATGCGACTTTCTTGGATAAGAATGGCAAGCAACAAAACTTTGAAATGGGCTGTTATGGTATCGGCGTGACTCGGACTGTGCAGGCTTGTATTGAACAATCGCATGATGCAGATGGAATCATTTGGCCTAAGGCGATAGCGCCGTTCCAGGTTCATATGTGTGTTTTAGATCCAAGCAATCCAGAAGTTATGCAGGTTGCAGAAAAGATGTATTCGGACTTTAACGCTGCAGGGATTGAAGTTTTGATGGATGATCGTGAAGAGCGTCCGGGAGTTAAGTTTAAAGATGCGGATTTATTAGGAATGCCGGTGAGGGTTGTTCTTGGAAAGCGCGGCTTGGATAACAAAGAAGTCGAAGTTGTGGAACGCAAAACAAAAGCATTGCTAAAAGTGGCACCCGAGTCGGTGTTTGAAACAGTACAGGGAATATTAAAATAAAAAGGGGCGAGAGCCCCTTTTTTTATGCGGATTGAATCGATTCAGAGTTTTGGTATGGAATTGAGATGACAAAGCGTGTGTGCACAGAAGAGTCATCGTAAGTAAGGTCCCCATCATGTGCGCTAATAATTCCCGTAGCAATTGAAAGGCCTAATCCGGTTCCAATCCCTTTTTCTTTAGTTGTAAAGAATGGCTGAGTCATTTTTGTTCGTATATCTTGGGGAATCCCGTAGCCTGAATCAGTTACACTTAGTATCAAGTGTGGCCCCATATACTTTGCACCAATTCGAATCCATTTTTCCGTGCGATCTTTAATTGCTTCCGCAGAATTATTAATTAAATTGATAAGTACCTGCGAGATTTGAATTTCTCGGGCATACAGAGTCATCGACGGGGAGTCTAATTCAATCATAAGACTGATCCCGCTGTTGGTGAGTCGTGCCTGGCAAAGATCTTTTACATCTTCCATCATTTTCTCTAAAGAAAACTCGGCTTTCTTTTCATCAGAGGCATCCCGAGCAAAGGTGCGAAGGCCTTTAATAATTTTCGAAATGCGAGTCACCATGTTTTGAATTTTTGTAATGTCTTTAGCAACTTCTTGTTGGTGGCCAATTTTTGCAAGTTTGGCATCGATTAATGTTGCCGAGCTTGTAATCACAAAAAGAGGGTTGTTAATTTCATGTGCGATATTGGCGGAAAATTCACCCAGGGCCGCTAAGCGACTTTTTTCTGCAAGGAGTGCCCGCTGAGCATCAATTTTTTGAGTGCGTTCATCGATAATAATTTCTAGCTGTTCATTTTGTTTTCTTAAATATTCATCGCGACTGCGGATCGCATTAGCTCCTTCAAGAAATGCGTCTTCTAGAACGCCGAATTCTAACTTCCAACCTTTTCGTTTCAGATTGTAGTTACCGTTCTTAAAGGCATGAGCCAGTGATACAAGCTCATTTAAAGGGTTCGAGATATAGTGCCGAATTAATAAAAACAGTACAAGCGATACACAGAAGATCGCAACCACAGTGATCAATAGAATTTGTTTTAATAGATTTTGTAGGCTGGCTCTTAGCGGCTCTTTAGAAACGATGACCGAGACTCTTCCGATTTCTCGGCCTTGAAAAACGATGGTTTCAGATATTGTTTCAAATTGACTTAATTTTCGAATGTCATCAAATGCAAGGTTTTCTTTTTGATCAAGATTATGCTTTTCGACGACAAGCTCGTTGTCGGAAGTTGTGACCTGGATAGCTTTAATTAAGCTACTTTTGTTTTTTAAGAAATCATCCGTCATCAGGATGATCGTTTTGTAGTCCAAGAACCACAGGGGATGCACAAAGGACTTTCTGACTAGCATGATTTCGGATTCAGTGCGTTCGGTGATCTGGCGATTGAATATACTAAAAGCCGCCGAGCCCAAAGCTGCAAAACATAACGACACAATAAAGGTCGTAATAACTGTCAAACGTACGGGGATGCCGAAGCGTTGCTTTATATTCATACTCTTATATTACAACGATTAGGGGTGTTATAAAGGTAAATTGAATTAGGTATCAGACCTTCGTACGAAGAATTGCAATAAAATTAAATATGGGTCGAGGTGCAGGACTCGTTTAATGAAAAACAAGTCCTGTTACATACTTAGGTGGCTTAACTTGAAAACACAACTTCAGTTCGAGTTATTGGCACAATGTCGAATCGACCTCGAAGAAGTCGGCGGATTTCTTAAAGTCTACTGAACAGAAATAAACTGTGGCCCGTCCAGTGTGCGAGCTTCGTGATACAACTTCCATATTAATTTGAGGAAGGCCATTTTTGTTAGACTTCAGTTCCTGATTCGAAAAAGTAAGAGTCACATCTCCTTCGCTGTAAAGCTGCTCGTAAACAGAATCTTCCGCCATAATGATTAGCTCTTTGATTTTTCCGGCAAATGCAAATTGAGATGTAAATAGAGTCGCGACAAATAGAAACTTCTTCATGATTCCTCCGTTAGGGCTGGACCATGATCTAGTGGTAAAGCTTTCTAAAATCAATTCAAGATCTTGTTAGGGCAATGATTTCTCGGTGGGTTTTACTTCAAATTCCTGGGTCTCGGCCCGAGAGCTTTCGTTAAAACTGTTTTGATGGAAAAAGCTGATCCTATATTGGCCTGGGGCTAAATCCTCCGGTGGCATCCAAAAATCGTTCGCGACTGTGAAGTCCTGTATCTTTTTCCATTGAGTGGCTAAGAACTTTCTACTCTCAAGAATTCCCCAGACTTTGAGATGGTCTTCCCGTTGCAACCTGAACCTACCATCTTCTTCGATGCGGATATTGGTGATTGCAGGAACCTCCATCGCTTGAATTTGTAAGTTTTCAAATATTTCGCTGGGTAAAGATTCAAGGCCATCAGCGGTCAGACCCTGAACAAGAACTTTATAAGTTCCTGCACGCAGTTTTAAATTAAGCTCGGAACTCAAGGTTGTAAGTTCTTGGATTTTATTTCCTTTGAAATCTAAAATCGAGACCTTGTATTTGCTGCAAGATTCAATGGGTTCCCAGCGTATTGGGGTCTCGGCGACAAATGTCTTTGGGTTTGGCTGAAGAGGGGGAGGATTCTTTATCGAAGAAACTTTGGGCGGCCTAGGAAGGACCCGAAATTCTTCAGGTTTCGAGCGATCTCCGTAGACGCCCCGTTCGTCTGCGACTCGTCCTTGCATTCGGTAGATGCCGGGCTCAAGCTTTAAGATAAAATTTGGAGACGCCGATTGAAACAACTGCCTAGATTTTTTTTGAATATGTTCCAGTTCAATTTGATATTGAGTGGCTCCAATCATCTCTTCCCATTCAAGTTCCACCGTCATCAAGTTGCTTTTTTGAATTTGATTGGTGGGCCAGGCTGGAGCAGCCTTCATGGTACACAAAAGGATTGAAATAAGCCCACAGAGTCGAGTCTTATTTGGCATTCTCAGAGCCCTTTAATTCAGTCCTTGCTGCATTTTGACTTACTAGCAATGCCAATCTCCATGCTTGCTCGGGCGATAGGGGCGGGGCTTCTTTGCTTGCGCTCCATTTTAAAGAATTTATAAAAGCAGGAGGTGCCTTTTCGCCATATTCAAAAATTTTTAGTGTTAGATTCAACCGATCTTGGATTGGGAGTTGGGGGCCTTTAAGTTTAACAAGAGCCGAATTAAAGCTTTCGAATTCCGAGTAAATGCCACTGGGAAATTTGTCCGAAAATTTTAAAAGCTGTAGAGTCCAGCGAGCACAAATTTGAGTTGGCAGAGGAAGATTTTTTTGTTGATCACAAAAAGTTAAAAAACTTTGAAAATCCTTTTGAACTTTTAGCCAATCTTTTGGAAGAAAGACAGAAAGCTCGAGGGCCGTGCGGTAGGCCGTCTGAAAATCTAGATCAAATTTATTTTCTAGGAAGAGTCCCTTGAATAAAATTATGAAGTTATCGGTTTGGGGGTCGCTCATGGCGGCAAAGTCACGGGCCAGCTCGAATGATTTTTTAAGATCCACTCCGCTTTTTTCAAGAAGTTCAAATATTTTTTTAAAGCGTTCGGCGGAACCATCACAGCCTTCGGATATTGATAGGGCGGCTTTTAAAATTTTATTATCGTTGAGTGGAAGGTCTTTGCGGCCTTTTAGGTAATCGAACGCCGCCTTGAAGTTTTCGTGAGATTGGCAGGTCTTAAATTTCATGGGGTCTACTGTTTCGGGTAATGCTGTGGCCGCTCCGGCATTTCCTGTCAGGCTCGTGAATAGAAATGAAATGACAGTGTACTTTACAGCCTTCCTTAAAAGTTCCATACCAAGCTCAGCTCTGGATTCTTTTGTGCGTTGATATTCCATGAGACCAATGGAACATAGATTTTCTTTTTATATTCTTGTTGTTTGTCCCAAGCTGTTTCGTAAGGGTTGTCAAAAAGTAAAGGTAGAAACGCCAATCCAATGGCCACGCCCGAGTAAATTTGATTATTTTGAGGTGTATAATTCGAAACGTAGGCGGCCGCAATAAAGTTAGTGGCAACGCTAAGATACTTAAGAGTTTTTAGGTTATCAGCTGCAAAGGCAAGTCCCTCTTCGGCCATGCGCTCTCTTGCAAGCTCACTTCGTTTGTCTTTGCCTGAAATTTTACGAATCTCTTGAAGACGATTTGCGGCCCATTTTTTATAGCTAAAAAAAGCTCCCATCCCCATCCATCCAAGGCCAACACCCATTGCTGTATTAGCGGCAAATTTGCTGTCTTGCTTTTGCTGCTCTGTCGGGTTGGGTTTGTTTTTTCCGACGTGGGTTGCGCCGGCAACAAAAGTAGCCAGGCCCGAGCTCATGGTTGTCCAGTAGAGCAATGCACCCTGGTCTTCTTCGAGGGCCGCTAGTTGGGTGAGGCGCTCGCTGGCGCGAGGGGCGACTTGAAGTTCAGGGTAATCTAAATTGGAGAACAGCGAATTGTCCTCTGCCGACCAACAGATCGCTTGAGAAAAGAAAACAATAATGGCTAAGGCAGAGCGAATAAGAGATGTTAAAGTTTTGTGATTTTGCATAGGTTCAATTTAAAGATAGATTCGTATTGCGGGGAGCCCAGAATGATTTAACTCGACTGAAGGCAGTATTCCTGCCATTCTTGCAATGACGAGGCAGAGATGGGACCTAGGTTTAGTATTAAAGCAAAAATTCCGGATCTATTGCGAGAATGTTTGGTTGAAGCCATGCGTTCGCAGGGTGCCGGGGGTCAGCATGTTAATCGAACCGAGTCTGCAATTCGCATCAGATGGTCTTTAGAAGCCTCTTATGTTTTGAACGAAGAAGAAAAAGCGTTCCTGCGTGAAAAGCTGAAATCGTCTCTGACCATCGGGGGCGAGATTTTGATTCGCTCAGAGTCCGAGCGGGACCAGTTAACTAACAGAAAAGAATGCTATAAGAAGATGGAGGGCCTTTTTCTAAAAGCCCTGATCGTTCCAAAGAAGCGAATCGCTACGAAGCCGACAAGGTCTTCGCAGCGAAAGCGAATTGAATCTAAGAAAATTCATGGCGAAAAAAAATCTCTCCGAGGTAAAGTTAGGTAGAGAAAATTCGTTAAGCAAAGCTTGCTAAGTAAATTTTGTAGGTGGGGTGTTGATGATCAATCACAAAAGTGCGCCGATGAAGAATCCAGTCATAGTGGCTTTGGATGTGGACGAAGCGGGACAGGCTTTGAAACTTGCCGATCAGCTCAAAGATGTTGTTGGTGGCTTCAAGCTCGGACCTCGATTGTGTCTTCGTTACGGTTCTGATTTTGTTCAAAAAATGGCGAAGTTTGGTCCAATTTTCCTAGATAATAAACATCTTGATATTCCATCGACGATGGAGGCCGCCGTTCGAGCCAGTTTCGAAGCTGGAGCTTCTTTGGTGACCGTTCATGCAACTTCGGGGATGGAGGCGCTGCAAAGGATGGCTCGGGTCGAGGCCGAGTTGAGTGCTCGTCGTCCATTTAAAGTTTTAGCTGTTACTATTCTTACCTCTTGGGATCAGTCCTCATTGCCGCCTATTTTTAAAGATCAGGCGTTAAGCTCTTCTGTGCTAGATCTGGTTCAGCTTACTCGCGAAGCGGGGCTTTCTTCTGTTGTTTGCTCGCCGCACGAGCTGCCGCTGATCCTCCAAAATTTGCAAAATACAGGTCTGTATCTTGTCACGCCGGGAATTCGCACTAGTATGGACGGGAGCCAGGATCAAAAAAGGATCATGGGTCCCCAAGATGCATTGCAATTAGGGGCCTCGGCATTGGTTGTAGGTCGCCCAATCATCGAAGCGCAGGATCCCGTTCGTGCGGCTGCAGAATTTTTAGGAGTTTAATTTTGAAAAAATCATTTGGTAAGTCGTCTCATTCGCCTCGGTCTTCTGGACACTCTCAATCTCGTTCCGGCGCTAGAAATTCTGGGCGTGGGCCTGCTGTGGCAGTAAAGGCCGGGGGAGTTGCAGATATTCCAAAAACTTGGAGGGCCGTTGTTGGTAATCACGCGATCAATGAAGCGCTCAAGGTTGCTAGTTCTGATTGTAAAAAACTATGGGTCAAAGGAACTTGGGAGTCTAACGAAGATCTTCGAAGAATTGTCGAGTCAGCTCAGCGCTTGCGTCTTCAGTTCGAGGTTAAATCGGACGGGGTGCTAGATAAACTTGCATCCACTCATCAAGGAGCTGTTTTGTATGTGGACGGTGCGCCCGAGTTTAGTTTTGACTTATTAAAATCGAAAGAGCAGTCCGTCGTATTGATGCTGGATGGTCTTGAGGATCCGCACAATTTAGGTGCGATTATGCGAACATCTTGGTTGGTTGGGGCAGATGCGATTATCACTCCAGAGGATCGGGCTGTTGGTTTGACTCCGATCGTTCATAAGGTGGCCTGTGGCGGTGTGGAGCATGTTCCCTTAGAGCAAGTAAATAACTTCACTCGTCATGCGGAGGCTCTTAAAGAGCAGGGCTATTGGATTTATGGTCTTTCGCATAAAGCGACAAAAACTCTGTTTGATATGAACCTTCCGGAAAAAGTAGTTTGGGCTATTGGGGCAGAGGACAAAGGTCTGCGTGGTACCACTGAAAAAATTTGTGACGAACTCGTGAGTATTCCTCAGGTCAGTGCGGGGGCTAGCTATAATGCTTCTGTGGCTGCAGCCATGGCGCTTTCCGAGACTTGCAGGCAGTTTGCACAGCGCGCCAAAACAAAGAAAACATAATTTTTTTTAAATAACCCTTTGACTGGAGTGCAATTTTTCCAGTACAACTTTTCGGGTTATCAGGTTCTATAGCTTAGAAATCTATGACGTGCTGGTTTAGCTCAATTGGTAGAGCAGCTGATTTGTAATCAGCAGGTTGCGGGTTCGAGTCCCATAACCAGCTCCATTTTCTTTGAATCCTGGTGAGTGTACATCTGTGGGTAGGTGCCCGAGTGGCTAAAGGGGGCAGACTGTAAATCTGCTGGCTTCGGTCTACGTAGGTTCGAATCCTACCCTGCCCACCATTTTTTTCTCCAAATGATGTGTAGTCACAAGAATTTAGGGCCGGTTTAACCGGATTTTAAGTCGTAAGCGGGAGTAGCTCAATTGGCTAGAGTATCTGCCTTCCAAGCAGAGGGTTGCGGGTTCGAGACCCGTCTCCCGCTCCAAGTTTTACTTGGTCTCGACTTAAAAGCTTCCATAGGGCCCATGTAGCTCAGTGGTAGAGCACACCCTTGGTAAGGGTGAGGTCGTCGGTTCGGCTCCGATCATGGGCTCCAGATTTTAGTAGCTTTAGGAATTTGATTTTTATAAAGATAATAAAAATAAAAACTCTCTTCAGGAGGAAATAATGTCTAAAGAGAAATTTAACCGCTCGAAGCCGCATGTTAACATCGGCACAATCGGTCACGTTGACCATGGTAAGACAACTCTAACAGCTGCTATCACTACAACTTTGGCTGCTGAAGGTAAAGCTCAGGCGATGGCTTACGATCAAATCGATAAGTCTCCAGAAGAGAGAGAGCGTGGTATCACTATCGCGACTACTCACGTTGAGTATGAAACTGAAAAGCGTCACTACGCGCACGTTGACTGCCCAGGACACGCTGACTACGTTAAGAACATGATCACTGGTGCCGCTCAAATGGACGGTGCGATCCTAGTTGTTTCTGCAGCTGACGGTCCTATGCCTCAAACTCGTGAGCACATCCTTCTTGCTCGTCAAGTAGGTGTTCCTGCTCTTGTTGTTTTCATGAACAAAGTTGACATGGTTGACGATAAAGAACTTCTTGAGCTTGTTGAGCTTGAAGTTCGCGAACTTCTTTCTAAGTACGAATTCCCTGGCGATGAAATCCCAGTTGTTAAAGGTTCTGCTTTGAAAGCTTTGGAAGGTGATACTTCTGAAATCGGTCGCCCAGCGATCAAAGCGTTGATGGATGCTTGTGATACTTATATCCCAGAACCTCAACGTGCTATCGATAAAACTTTCTTGATGCCTATCGAAGACGTATTCTCTATCTCTGGTCGTGGTACAGTTGTTACTGGCCGTGTTGAGCGTGGAATCGTTAAAGTTGGTGACGAAGTTGAAATCGTTGGTATCCGTCCAACTCAAAAAACAACTGTTACTGGTATCGAAATGTTCCGTAAGCTTCTTGACGAAGGTCAAGCTGGTGACAACTGCGGTGTTCTTCTTCGTGGTACTAAGAAAGAAGACGTTGAGCGTGGTCAAGTTTTGGCTAAGCCAGGTACAATCAAGCCTCACAAGAAATTCAAGGCTGAAGCGTACATCCTTACTAAAGAAGAAGGCGGACGTCACACTCCATTCTTCAACGGTTACCGTCCTCAGTTCTACTTCAGAACTACAGACGTTACTGGTGTTGTAACTTTGAAAGCTGGCACTGAAATGGTTATGCCTGGTGACCGCGTTGAAGTTGCAGTTGAGCTTATCGCTCCAATCGCAATGGAAAAAGAGCTTCGCTTCGCTATCCGCGAAGGTGGAAGAACTGTTGGTGCGGGCGTTGTTGTCGAAGTTATCGAGTAGCAACTAGCAAAACAGTAAACTTACACCTCGGGGGACGTTCCAAAATAGGGAGTCCCCCTCGGTGTTTAAAATAGGCATCAAAAAACACACTTTTCGGTGCCTTATTTTACGAATTTTACAGTGCAGGGGCTTAGCTCCAGTGGTAGAGCGAACGACTCCAAATCGTTAGGTCGTGGGTTCGAATCCCTCAGCCCCTGCCAATTTTATTAACAATAACATCGAGAGCGACCATGGAAAAAACAAACTCCAAGATTTTAACAGTCAGTTTTGCGGTTGCGAGTGCTCTTTTGGGCCTCACGATTAGTCTATTAATTAAAGCATTGGCGGGGGCCTTTGGGGTCATTGCTCGCTTTGCAGATAATGATATCGTAAGACACGGTCTCCCGGTCGCTGTCGGCGTTGTTGTTTTTGCTGTTCTTCAATTCAATCCTAAGGTTATTGCTTGGGGTAATGATGTTGTGGCGGAAGTCCGTAAGGTTGTGTGGCCAAGTCGCAAAGACACTACTGCGATGACAATAGTGGTTGTTATTATGGTCTTGATTTCTTCTGTCATTATCAGCACATTTGACCTTGTCTCAGGTTTCTTGATCAATAACTTCATCAGATAGGGGTCGATGCGATGGAAAAAAAGTGGTACATCGTTAACGTTCAGACAAGCTGCGAAGGAACTGCTAAAAAAGCAATCGAAGAGAAAATTCGCACTCACAAAATGGAAGAGTCTTTTGGTGAGATTTTGATCCCTTCGGAAAACGTAGTTGAGCTGGGCAAGGGTGGTCAAAAGATCACTAAGGCGCGTAAATTTTTCCCAGGTTATATCTTTGTACAAATGAATTTAACTGACGAAACATGGCATTTGGTAAGAAGTTCTTCCAAAGTGACGGGTTTTGTGGGAAGTACATCTTCTAAAAAGCGCCCACCAGAGGTTCCTGAAGCGGAAGTTCTTCGCGTCACGCAACAAATGGCTGGAATTGCAGAAAAACCTAAGGTAAAAGCTAACTTCACAGTAGGTGAGCAAGTAACCGTAGTGGATGGTCCTTTCACGAACTTCCAAGGTTCAGTTGAAGAGATCAATGAAGATAAAGGCAAGGTAAAAGTTCTTGTTTCTATCTTCGGAAGACCAACTCCTGTTGAGTTGGACTTCATTCAAGTTAATAAAAACTAAATCTAATTTCGACATAGTGTCGATTTTGGAGAAATTTAACAAATACAGAGACATCCGCACGAACTGCGGATGTTTATGTTAAAACCCTAATGCAGGAGTGGGTCATGGCAAAAAAAGTCACAGGTATGATCAAACTGCAGATTCCGGCAGGGAAAGCGAATCCAGCTCCTCCCGTTGGACCGGCGCTCGGACAGCATGGGGTAAACATCATGGAATTCTGTAAACAGTTCAATGCTCGTACTCAGAGCATGGGCGATGCGATCGTTCCGATCATCATCACTGTTTATCAGGACAGATCGTTTACTTTCATCACGAAAACGCCTCCAGTGTCGTATCTGCTTAAGAAAGCTGTTAAAATCGATTCAGGTTCAAAACAGCCTCAGAAAGACAAAGTTGGAAAAGTTAAGATGGATCAAGTTAAGACTATCGCAACAACTAAGTTGCCAGATCTTAACTGCTTGAAAGTTGAATCTGCAATGTCACAGGTTGTTGGAACAGCACGTTCCATGGGCCTAGAGATTGCGGAATAGGTGGTAGACTATGTCAGGTAAAAAGTTTGCTGCTGCTGCAAAAAAAGTAGACTCAAATAAAAAATACGCTGTTAAAGAAGCTATCGCATTGGCTGTTGACGTTGCTCCAGCTAAATTCGATGAAACTATCGACGTATGTTTCCGTTTGGGTGTAGATCCTAAGCAATCTGATCAACAGGTTCGTGGCGCTATCGCTCTTCCTCACGGTCTTGGCAAAACAGTTAAAGTTGTTGTTTTCGCTAAAGGTCCAAAAGAAGCTGACGCTAAAGCTGCGGGTGCTGACTATGTTGGCGCTGATGACCTTGTTGAAAAAATTCAAGGTGGATGGTTGGATTTCGATAAGTGTATCGCGACTCCAGACATGATGGCGACTGTTTCTAAAGTTGCTAAGATCCTTGGACCTCGTGGTTTGATGCCAAATCCTAAGGTTGGAACTGTCACTATGAACGTAGGTGAAGCAGTTTCTGCCGAGAAAAAAGGTAAGCTTGATTTCCGCGTTGATAAGGCGGGTATCGTGCACGCTGGTATCGGTAAGAAGTCTATGGGAGCTGCGAAGCTTCAAGACAACTTCGATGCTTTGTTGGGTGCGATCATGAAAGCGAAGCCGTCTGCTTCTAAAGGTATTTACCTTAAGGGCATTTCAGTTTCTTCAACAATGGGTCCTGGTATCCAAGTTGATGCAAACGCAGCGGCTAGCACTGCTGAATAATATTTTTAGTTTTTGATTGCGGTCAGAGACAGTAGGTACCCCTGCTTTTCGGAGTAGGGGTCTAAATCAAAAAGAGCCTACCGAGACGGGCAATAGGTTTATTTAATTCTTAAGTAACCTCCAACCGACCTGACGCAAATGACTCTAACGAAAGGAGGTCACCCGATGATCACTCGCGCTGATAAAGAGCAAGAGATTAAACTAATTGGAGAGAAGTTCTCTAAAGCTACGGGGGCCTTTATCGTAGACTTCAAAGGTATGAAAGTTGAGCACGTAACTAGCTTGCGTAAAAAACTGAATGCTTCTGAGTCTGAGATGAAGGTCGTGCGAAATACTCTTGCAAAAAGAGCTTTGAAAGCATACCCAGGCATTGAAGCAGCATTCTCTGATAAGTTGAAAGGAACAAGTGCGCTTGTTTTCTCTTACACTGAAGTGAATGCGACTGCCAAAATTCTAGCTGATTTTGCTAAGGACGTAGAAGTTCTTCAAATCAAGACTGGTATGATGGATGGTCAACCGCTGGATGCCGCTAAGATTAACTTCTTGGCTAGCTTACCTGGCAAAGATGCTATGCGTGCACAGCTTCTTGGTACATTCAAAGAGCCTGCAGCTGCATTGGCTCGTGTTCTTGATGCTTACGTCAAGAAAATGCAAGGTGATGGCGGCGAAGCTCAACAAGCTTAACCCCATCGAAATCGTAAATATTAATTATTACTGGAGGATTTTAAAATGTCTCTTACAAACGAACAATTGGTTGAAGCACTTTCAGCTAAATCTGTACTTGAAATCGCTGAGCTAGTTAAGGCTCTTGAAGAAAAATGGGGCGTATCTGCTGCTGCAGCTGTTGCTGTTGTTGCTGGTGGAGCTGCTGCACCTGTTGAAGAAAAAACGGCTTTTGACGTTATCCTTGTTGACGCTGGTGCTAACAAAATCAACGTTATCAAAGAAGTACGTGGCGTAACTGGTCTTGGTCTTGCTGAAGCTAAAGCTCTTGTTGAAGCTGGCGGCAAAGCTGTTAAAGAAGGCGCATCTAAAGATGAAGCTGAAAAGATCAAAAAGGCTCTTGAAGCAGCCGGCGCTAAAGTTACTATCAAGTAAATTTAGTCAAATAATTTCGAGGGGTTCTCTTGCCAGAGAGCCCCTTTTTTTGTTATAGTGATCCGTTCCTTAAAGGTTTGATTAATCAATGTGGGTCTTGGACAATTCCCCCCGAAGCGAATTTCCATTTTTTTCCGAGGAGAGCGAGTGGAAAAAACTCCAGTTACAGCGTCTAATCTACGCGTCCGTAAATCATTTGCTCAGAATAAACAGGTGATCGATATTCCAAATCTTATCGAACTTCAAAAGAGTTCGTATGAGTCTTTCATTCAGAAAGAAATGGATCCAGATCGTCGTGGTGAAGCAGGCTTGAACGGTGTGTTCAAATCTGTGTTCCCTATTTCTGACTTCAACAACACTGCCAGCCTTGAGTTTGTGTCTTACACGCTTGAGCCTGCTAAATACGATGTGGACGAGTGCCGTCAGCGTGGTATGACCTTCGCGGCACCAATCAAAGTCACATTACGTTTAATCGTATTTGATGTTGATGAAGAAACTGAAGCCCGCAGTATCCGTGACGTAAAAGAACAAGAAGTATATTTGGGTGAAATCCCTTTGATGACTGCTAACGGTTCTTTCATCATCAACGGTACCGAGCGCGTTGTCGTTTCTCAGTTACACCGTTCTCCAGGTGTGTTCTTCGATCACGATGGTGGTCGTAACAATGCTTCTGGTAAACTTATCTACTCTGGTCGCGTGATTCCTTATCGTGGATCTTGGTTGGATTTTGAATTCGATCAAAAAGATCTTATTCACGTACGTATCGACCGTCGTCGTAAGTTCCCAGTAACTATTCTTTTGAAAGCATTGGGTTACAATGCTGAACAACTTCTTGAGTACTTCTATGACCTAGATGAAGTTTATGCTCGTGATGGAAAGCTTTATCGTAAGCTTGATATCGAGCGTATGTCAGGTCAGCGTGCTCTTGTTGACGTTGTTGATCCTAAATCGGGTGAAGCACTTGTTAAAGCAGGTCGTCGTATCACTCGTGCAATCGTCAAAAAGATCAAAGACCTTAATATCACAGAGCTTGAAGTTCAAATCGAAGATTTGGATGGAAAAGTTTTGGCTAAACCACTTATCGATGAAAACACTGGTGAAATCATCGCTGATGCAAACGCTGAGTTGAATAAATCAATCATTATGCGTGCATTAGATGCTGGCATCACAAATTTCTTTATGATTTTCTTCGATGGTTTGACTGTTGGTCCATTCCTTCGCAATACACTTCTTGTAGATAAAGTTTCTACAAAAGAAGAATCTTTGATCGAAATCTACAAACGTTTACGTCCTGGTGAGCCTCCAACTTTGGAAGCGGCAACTACGTTCTTCCAACGTTTATTCTTTGATCCAGAGACTTATGACCTATCTGAAGTTGGTCGTATTAAGATCAACCACAAGTTCGGTATCTCTATGGAAGAGTGCCCTCCTTCATTCCGCGTACTTACTCACAAAGATATCTTGTCTTCAGTGAAGACATTGATTGATTTGAAAAACGGACGCGGAGTTGTGGACGATATCGATCACTTGGGTAACCGCCGTGTTCGTTCAGTGGGTGAGCTTCTAGAGAACCAATACCGTATAGGTCTTGTTCGTATGGAAAGAGCGATCCGCGAAAGAATGTCTCTTCAAGATCTTGAAACAATGATGCCTCACGATTTAGTGAATGCTAAACCAGTGAACGCTGTTGTTAAAGAATTCTTCGGTTCTTCTCAATTGTCACAATTCATGGATCAGACGAACCCACTTTCAGAAATCACGCATAAGCGTCGTCTTTCTGCATTGGGACCTGGTGGTTTGACTCGTGATCGCGCGGGCTTCGAAGTTCGTGACGTTCACCCAACTCACTACGGTCGTATCTGTCCAATTGAAACGCCAGAAGGACCAAACATCGGTTTGATCGCTTCTTTGGCGACTTACGCACGTATCAACAGCTATGGTTTCATCGAGACTCCATATCGTAAAGTTGATGGTGGTAAGGTTTCTAAAGATATCTCTTACATGTCAGCTTTGGAAGAAGCTGGTCACCATATCGCACAGGCAACTCGTGAAGCGACTGCAAGTGCAGACATCAAAACTCCGACAGTTCTGACTCGTCGTGATGGTGAATACGAAATCATCGAAAAAGACAAAGTGACTTTGATGGACGTTTCTCCATCTCAGTTGGTGTCTATCGCTGCTTCGTTGATTCCATTCCTAGAGCACGATGATGCCAACCGTGCTTTGATGGGATCGAACATGCAACGTCAAGCCGTTCCTCTTTTGAGAAGCCGTGCTCCACTTGTTGGAACTGGCGTTGAACGTCTTGTTGCTCGCGATTCTGGAACATCTGTTGTTACAATGAATGATGGTATCGTTGAAGAAGTAGATGCATCTCGTATCGTTGTACGTCGTTTTGCAAAAGGCGGCGAACTAGGTGCGAACGTAGATATCTACAACTTAACTAAGTACCAACGTACAAATACATCAACTTGCTTCAACCAAAAACCAATCGTTAAGACGGGTGATAAGGTTGCTAAAGGTGATATCATTGCGGACGGTCCTGCGACTGAACTTGGTGAGTTGGCTCTTGGTCAAAACATCGTTGTCGCGTTCACTCCTTGGATGGGTTACAACTTCGAGGATTCTATCCTCGTGTCTGAGCGTATCCTTAAAGATGATATCTATACATCTATCCACATCGAAGAGTTCGAGTGCGTAGCGCGTGATACTAAGCTTGGAAAAGAAGAGATCACTCGCGATATCGCGAACGTTGGTGAAGAAGCACTTAAAGATCTAGATAGCTCTGGTATCATCCGTATCGGTGCTGAAGTTCGCCCAGGTTTCATCCTAGTTGGTAAAGTAACTCCTAAAGGTGAAACTCAATTGTCTCCTGAAGAAAAACTTCTTCGCGCGATCTTCGGTGAAAAAGCGGGTGACGTACGTGATACTTCATTGCGTGCTCCATCAGGCGTTTACGGTACTGTTATCGATGCTCAAGTATACTCACGTGAAGGTGCGGACCGCGACGAGCGTTTGTCATCTATCATTGAAGAGAAAAAGCGTAAGCTTGAAAAAGACTTGGCTGTAGAGCAGAACGTTATCAAGAACAACGCGATCTCTAAGCTTCGTGACATTCTTTCTGGAAAAATCACTACTGGCGTTCTATTGAACGAAGACGGTAGCCAGAAACTATTGAGCAAAGGTCAAGAGATCACTCCTGCAGATCTAGAGACAATTCCGTTCGAACTTTTGAGCTATATCCCTCTAGAGCAAGAATTGGAATTCCAAGTGAACAAAATTATCGACGGTGCTCGTAACCAGTTGGATGCTGTTCGCTTAGTATTTAATGAAAAAATTGAACGTCTTCGTAAGGGTGATGAACTACCTCCGGGCGTTATCAAGATGGTTAAAGTTTATGTTGCTATTAAACGTAAACTTCAAGTTGGTGATAAGTTCGCCGGCCGTCACGGTAACAAAGGTGTGGTTTCAAAAGTCCTTCCAGTTGAAGACATGCCATACTTGGCAGATGGTACACCAGTTGACATGGTTCTAAACCCGCTGGGCGTTCCGTCTCGTATGAACATCGGTCAGGTCCTTGAGGTTCACTTAGGTTGGGCTGCGCACAACTTAGGTAAGCAGATTTCTGCACACCTTGAAAACTGGCACACTGAGAATGCTCGTTCGGCATTGAAAAATGCATTCGACGATGCGGACATCAATGCGAAGCTTGATAAAGCTGACGATGAGTCATTGAAGAAAATGATCACAACAATGAAAAACGGTATCCACGTTGGAACTCCAGTGTTCGATGGAGCTCGCGAGGCAGACGTGAAGGCAATGTTGCGTAAAGCAAATATGCCAGAGCGTGCTCAGTCGGTTCTATTCGACGGCCGTACTGGTGAGCCATTCACGAACCAAGTTACTGTTGGTGTGATGTACATGTTAAAACTTCACCACCTTGTTGAAGAAAAGATCCACGCTCGTTCTATTGGACCTTACTCACTTGTGTCTCAGCAGCCTCTGGGCGGTAAAGCACAATTCGGGGGTCAGCGTCTGGGAGAGATGGAAGTTTGGGCTATCGAGGCATACGGTGCGGCTTACTCACTACAAGAATTCCTTACTGTTAAGTCAGATGACGTGGCAGGAAGAACTCGTATGTATGAAAGCATCGTGAAGGGTGAAAACATCCTTGAACCAGGTCTTCCTGAGTCCTTCAACGTTCTTATTAAAGAATTGCAGGCTCTAGGATTGAACGTTCAGTTGATGGAATCGGACATTTTACGTGATGATCCAAATGCTGACGATTCTGGTGACGACGAGGGTGTTGGTTCTGCTGAAGATCAGCAGCACTAATGAGATTAACTATTAACAACAAGAAATAGGGGTGTACCTTGAGAGACTTGTTGAACTTTTTTGATAAACCTAAAGATCCACTTTCGTTTGACGCGGTAAGAGTATCTTTAGCATCTCCTGAAATGATTCGTGATTGGTCGTTCGGTGAGGTGAAGAAGCCTGAAACTATTAACTACCGTACCTTCAAGCCGGAAAGAGATGGTCTTTTCTGTGCGAAGATTTTCGGTCCAATCAAGGATTACGAGTGCTTGTGCGGTAAGTACAAGCGTATGAAATATCGTGGCGTTGTTTGTGAAAAGTGCGGTGTTGAGGTGACTCAATCCAAGGTGCGTCGTGAGCGCCTTGGACACATCGAACTTGCGACACCGGTTGCGCATATTTGGTTCTTGCGTTCGTTGCCTTCTCGTATTGGTAACTTGCTCAACCTTTCTTTGAAAGATGTTGAAAAGGTTCTTTATTGTGAAGCGTATATCGTTATTGATCCAATGGAGACTTCTTTGGAGGAAGGTTCTGTCCTTTCTGAAGAAGCTTACCAGGCGGCTCTTAATGAGTTTGGTCCAAACTTCAAAGCTGGCATGGGTGGTGAGTCTATCCGTGACATCCTTCGCAAGATGGATCCTGAATATTTGTCTCGCAAGCTTCGTATGGAAATTCGCGAAACTAAATCAGAAGCTCAGATTAAAAAATTATCTAAGCGTTTGAAAGTTGTTGAAGCTTTCAAAAACTCTATCAACCGTCCAGAGTGGATGATGCTTGAGGCTCTACCTGTATTGCCTCCAGATCTTCGTCCTCTAGTGCCGCTTGATGGTGGTCGTTTCGCGACTTCAGATCTGAATGATCTTTACCGTCGTGTTATCAACCGTAACAACCGTTTGAAGAGATTGATGGAGTTGAATGCTCCAGACATCATCATCCGCAACGAAAAACGTATGCTTCAAGAAGCGGTAGATGCTCTTCTTGATAACGGTCGTCGTGGTAAAACGTTTACTGGTCCTAACAAGCGTCCATTGCGTTCGCTTTCAGATATGTTGAAAGGTAAGCAAGGTCGTTTCCGTCAGAACCTTCTTGGTAAGCGTGTGGACTACTCTGGTCGTTCGGTAATCGTAGTTGGTCCTACATTGAAACTTCACCAGTGTGGTCTTCCTAAGAAGATGGCGTTGGAATTGTTCAAGCCATTCGTTTACAACAAACTTGAAGAAAAAGGTCTTACTTCAACAATCAAGCAATCTAAGCGGATGGTTGAGCAAGAGACTGTTGAAGTTTGGGATATTCTTGCGGACGTAGTTAAAGAGCACCCAGTGCTTCTGAACCGTGCGCCGACTCTTCACAGATTGGGTATCCAAGCTTTTGAACCAGTTCTTCACGAAGGTAAAGCGATTCAACTTCACCCACTAGTGTGTGGTGCCTTCAACGCGGACTTTGACGGTGACCAAATGGCCGTTCACGTTCCACTTTCTGTTGAAGCTCAAGTTGAGGCGCGCGTCTTGATGATGTCTACAAACAACATCCTTTCGCCGGCGTCTGGTAAGCCAATCATCAATCCATCTCAAGACGTTGTCTTGGGTCTATATTGGATGACTCGTTCTCGTCCTGGCGCGCTTGGCTCTGGTAAGGTTTTCTCTTCTGTTAAAGAAGCTCAATATGCTTACGAAACAGGGATGGTTGACCTTCAGGCAGGTGTTAAGGTTCGTATTAATGGAAAACTCGAAGAAACGACAGTTGGACGAGCTATCTTGTCAGAGCTAGTTCCTTCTGAAGTTCCATTTGCTGATGTGAACACTGTGATGTCGAAGAAAGCCATTGCTGGTTTGATCGATAAAACGTTCCGTGTTGCTGGTGCTAAAGCTACTTGCATCCTTGCTGATAAAATCATGGAAGCGGGATTCAAATATTCAACTCAAGCAGGTATGTCGATCTGTATCGATGACATGGTGATCCCACCAGTTAAAGGTCAGATGTTGGCTGATGCCGAGAAGCAAGTTGCAGAGATCCAACAGCAGTACGATGAAGGTTTGATCACAGACGGTGAGCGCTACAACAAAGTTGTCGATATCTGGTCAAATACGACTGATAAATTGACTAAAGAGTTGATGGGTTCCATCGAAAAGCAGAAGTTCATCATTGATGGTAAAGAAGTTGTTGGTCCATCATTCAACCCAATCTTCATCATGGCTGACTCTGGAGCGCGGGGTTCTGCGAACCAGATTAAACAGCTAGGTGCGATGCGTGGTCTAATGGCTAAACCATCTGGTGAGATCATCGAGACGCCGATTACAGCGAATTTCCGTGAAGGTTTGACGGTATATCAATACTTCATCTCTACTCACGGTGCGCGTAAAGGTCTTGCCGATACAGCCTTGAAGACTGCGAACTCTGGTTACTTGACTCGTCGTCTAGTTGACGTGGCTCAAGACGTAGTTATCAGTGAACAAGATTGCGGAACAACTGATGGTTTGGAAATCACTCCGGTCTACGAAGGCGGAGAAATTATCCAGCCGATTGGGGATCGTATCCTTGGTCGTACAACTATGCACGACATCGTAGATCCATCTACGGGTGCTGTGTATGTTCGACAAAATAATGAAATTGACGAAGCTGCGATCAAAAAAATTGATTCAGCAGGAATCGAAAAAGTACAAATTCGCTCTGCATTGACATGTCAGTCTTTGCGTGGCGTGTGCGTGAAGTGTTACGGCCGTGACTTGGCTCGTGGTGCGACAGTGAACCTTGGTGAAGCTGTTGGTATCATTGCTGCTCAGTCGATCGGTGAACCAGGTACTCAGTTAACGATGCGTACATTCCACTTGGGTGGTGCGGCATCTCGTGCGGTTGAGCAATCTGTCCATACTTCTCGTTACGACGGTACTTTGAAATTGAACAACGTTCACTTCGTGATCAATAGACAAGGTAAGCCAACAGTTATTAATCGTAACGGTGAGGCTCTTGTTATCGATGAAACAGGTCGTGAGCGCGAGAAGTTCAAATTATCTTACGGTGCTATTCTTAACTTCAAAGAAGGTGAGAAAGTATCTAAAGGGGAAGTTGTCGCTGAGTGGGATCCTTATTCGAACCCAATCATCGCCGAAATCTCTGGTCGAATCCAATATCATGATATTGAAGAAGGTTCGACAATGCAGGAGCAGGTTGACCCTGTTACTGGTTTTGCTACGAAAGTTATCACCGAGACGAAGTCTTCAGATGTTAAGCCAACAGTTCACTTAGTGGATGCTGGTGGCAAACAATTGAATCTTCCTGGACGTGATATTCCTGCTCGTTACCTAGTTCCGGTTGGAGCTCAACTCCTTGTTGCAGATGGACAAGAGATCCACGCTGGTGACATGGTAGCGAAAATGCACCGTGAAGCATCTAAAACAAAAGATATCACGGGTGGTTTGCCTCGAGTTGCTGAATTGTTTGAAGCACGTAAGCCAAAAGAAGCAGCTATCGTCTCTGAGATTGATGGTTATGTGACTTTCGGTAAAGACGTCAAAGGTAAGCAGCGCGTGATTGTAACTCCTGACGTAGGTGAGCAGAAAGAATATCTGATCCCTAAAGGTAAGCACGTTGCAGTCCGTGAAGGTGAATACGTTAAAGCCGGTGAGGCTTTGATGGATGGTCCAACTAATCCGCACGATATCTTGGCGGTTCTTGGCGAGAAAGCACTTGCTGCTTACTTGACAAATGAGATCCAAGAAGTATATCGCTTGCAGGGTGTTGCGATTAACGATAAACACATTGAAGTGATTGTTCGTCAAATGCTCCGTAAGGTCGAAATCGTTGATGCGGGCGATACTAGATTCTTGGCTGGAGAACAGGCAGAGAAGTACTCATATGCTGAGGAAAATCAAAGAGTTAACAAAGAGGGCGGTCAAACGGCTTCTTGTAAACCACTGTTACTAGGTATCACGAAGGTCTCTTTGAGCACAGACAGCTGGATTTCAGCAGCATCCTTCCAGGAAACGACGAAGGTGTTGACGGATGCAGCTATCAACTCAAGAACAGACCATTTGCGTGGACTGAAAGAGAACATCATCATGGGTCGACTGATCCCTGCAGGTACGGGTCTCACATCGTACAAGCGTTGGAAAGTCGTTGTTAAAGAAGATGACGAAGTGCCTATGATGTCTCTTCCTGGAATGGGTGCTAGCCATAACGGTTAGTTCCTTCTGGGGTGCGATTTGATGAAGAGATCAGCTGGGGAACGAAGGCCCTGGCTGATTAAAAAGAACAAGAAAATATGTAAAATTGACAACTTGATATTGACCAAGTGCCTTAATCCAGATATGGTCCGGCACTCGTGTCACATTGTTAATTGGTAAATAGGGGTATTAAAGTGCCAACAATTAATCAGCTCATTAAACGTGAGCGTGTTGTACAAAAATCGTCTACTAAGTCTCCAGCTCTTAAGAGCTGCCCACAACGTCGTGGTGTTTGTACTCGCGTTTACACAACAACTCCAAAGAAGCCGAACTCTGCTTTACGTAAAGTAGCAAAAGTTCGTTTATCTAACGGTTTCGAAGTGATCTCTTACATCCCAGGGATCGGTCACAACCTACAAGAGCACTCTGTTGTTCTTATTCGTGGTGGTCGTGTTAAGGACTTGCCGGGTGTTCGTTACCATATCGTCCGTGGCGTACTTGACCTTCAAGGTGTGAATGGCCGTTTGCGCAGCCGTTCTAAGTACGGAACCAAGAGACCTAAGAAATAATAAGAGGTTGTAAAGATGTCTCGTCGTAAAAAGACCTATAAAAGGGAAGTAATTCCAGATCCAGTGTTTAAAGACCTCGTTGTTGCAAAGTTCGTAAACAGAATTATGCTTCGCGGTCAAAAAGCAACTGCTCAACGTTTGTTCTACGGAGCTCTTGAGGAAATCAAGACTAAAGTTCCAGGCGAAGAAGCTATTGCTGTTTTGAAAAAGGCTATTGAAAACACGAAGCCTTCAGTTGAAGTTCGTTCTCGCCGTGTAGGTGGAGCGACTTACCAAGTTCCTGTTGATGTTCGTCCATCACGTCGTTTAGCTTTGGCTATGAGATGGTTGGTTGAGTATTCAAGAGCTCGTGGTGAAAAAGATTTCTCTAAGCGTTTAGCTGCAGAAGTGATCGATGCTTACAACAATAGAGGTAACTCTATCAAGAAGCGTGAAGATGTTCACAAGATGGCTGAATCTAACAGAGCTTTCTCACACTACAACTGGTAGTCTACTTAAATGTCAGCTAAAGATCCTCAAATTATAGCTGATCTTCAATTCACTCGTAATATCGGCATCATGGCACACATTGATGCCGGTAAAACGACCACGACCGAACGTATTCTCTACTATACAGGGAAAAGTCATAAAATCGGAGAAGTCCATGATGGCGATGCCACCATGGACTGGATGGTTCAGGAGCAAGAGCGTGGTATTACTATCACTTCGGCTTCGACCATGTGCTTTTGGAAAGATCACCGAATCAATATTATCGATACTCCAGGACACGTTGACTTCACAATTGAGGTTGAGCGTTCTTTGCGCGTTCTAGATGGCGCAGTTGCCGTATTTGACGGCGTAAACGGGGTGGAGCCCCAGTCTGAAACTGTTTGGCGACAAGCAGACAAATATAAAGTTCCAAGAATTTGTTTTATCAATAAAATGGACCGTGTAGGCGCTGACTTCGTGATGAGTGTTAATAGCATTCGTGAAAAGTTGGGAGCGAATCCTATTCCTGTTCAAGTTCCAATTGGCGTTGAAGATACATTCCGTGGTGTTGTTGATCTTCTCGAACAAAAAGCTTTTGTTTGGGATGGCGATGCCAAAGGTGAGAATTTTAAAGTTATCGAAATTCCATCTGACATGGTTGAGGAAGTTGCTAGATTTAGAACAGAAATTGTTGAAAAAATCGTAGAGTTTGACGACGCACTTTTTGAGAAATATTTGAATGGCGAAGAGATCTCTGTTGCGGAGCTCAAGAAGGCTCTTCGTAAGGCTGTATTGTCCTTGCAGGCGATGCCTGTCTTCTGTGGTGCTGCTTTTAAAAATAAAGGCGTGCAACCTATTTTAGATGCTGTTTTAGATTATCTTCCTTCTCCTTTAGATATTCCACCCAAAGAGGGTGTGCATCCTGAAGATCCAGAGAAGGTTATTAAATGTCCTACTGATTTTGATGCTCATACAGCAGCGTTGGCTTTCAAAATAGCTAACGACCCATTTGCTGGAACCCTCACTTATATCCGTGTTTATTCGGGAGTAGTGAAGGTGGGTGATCAATTGTTTAATCCTCGTACTCAGAAGAAAGAGCGCATTCAAAAGCTCGTTAAAGTTCATGCGAACTCACGAGAAGAGATCGAAGTTCTTAAGGCGGGCGATATCGGGGCTGTGATTGGTCTTAAGTTCACTGGTACTGGAGATACTCTTTGTGAGACATCTCATGCGCTAGTTCTTGAGGCGATTACATTTCCTGAGCCGGTTATTGCTGTTGCGATCGAGGCGAAATCATCTGCGGATCAAGAGAAGATGTTGGCAGGTTTGCAAAAGCTCGAGAAGGAAGATCCTTCTTGTCGTCTTCGAAATGATCCTGAAACCGGCCAAATTCTATTGTCTGGTATGGGTGAATTGCATTTAGATATTCTGGTAGATCGTCTTTTGCGTGAGCATAAAGTTCAAGCGAATGTCGGTAAGCCACAAGTTTCATACCGTGAAGCTATTTCAGCTCCAGCATCGGCGGTTCATGTTTATGAGCGTCTTGTTGGGGGTGAGGAAAACTATGCCAAAGTTTCACTGAAGATTGAGCCGATCTCTTTTGGGGAGGGAATTCAATTTCGGTCAGATGTTGCGCTTAGTAAAGAATTCACGGCACCCCTGTTAAAGGCTGTCGAAAGTGGTTTTCGCGAGGCTTGCGAGGTGGGTCCTTTGGCTTCCTACTCAATGTTGGGAATACGAGGAATTCTTACTTCTGTCGAGGTTCGGCCGGAAGCTGCTCATGAAATGGCGTTTAAGGCGGCGACCTCCCTGGCGTTCAGGGATGCAGTTCGGGCGTCAAATCCTGAGCTTTTAGAGCCTATCTTTAAATTAGAGGTGTCTTGTCCTGACGATTTCGTCGGGAACGTGGTTGGGGATCTGAATTCTCGTCGCGGTAAGATATTGAATATGAATATGAAGCCAGGGGGCGGGCAGATTATTTCTGCAGAGGTGCCTTTGGCGAATTTGTTCGGCTATGCCACGGATGTGCGCAGTTTGAGCCAAGGCCGAGCAAGTTTTAGCATGGAATTCTTAGAGTATTCCGTTGTGCCTTTAAAGGCGAAAAACGAAATATTACAAAGATTAGGCCGGTATTAAAAAATAAGCAAAAAAGAGAAATATTTCTTTTGACAGGGGCGCGATAAATAAGGCATTATCGCGCACTCGTAGCACTTAAATTCTACAGAAAGCCCTCTGGCTTGGGTATTCGAACCGCAAGGGTTCATTCCAGAGACCGCTTTTGATGGGAAAAAGTGCTGAATTAACAATAATATACGATGCTTTAAAAGAAGAAGAGTGTCATATGCAAAGTCAAAAAATCAGAATCAGATTGAAGGCGTTCGATCACAAGTTGCTCGATCAGTCTACAAAGGAAATCGTTGAGACTGCACGTCGCACAGGTGCGAAAGTTGCTGGTCCAATCCCGCTTCCTACACGTGTTAACCGTTATACTGTTCTACGTTCTCCTCACGTTGATAAAAAATCTCGTGAACAGTTCGAGATCCGTACTCATAAACGCATGTTGGATATCTTAGAACCTACTCAACAAACAGTAGACCAACTGATGAAGTTGGACCTATCTGCTGGTGTTGACGTTGAAATCAAGTTATCAGCGGTATAATAGGGGAGTAATGTCGTGAGCGAAACAAATACAAACAAAGAAGCCCTAAAGCTCAACGGGCTCTTCGCATTCAAAGAGGGGATGGCTACTGTTTATACTGAACAGGGTGAAGCTGTTCCTGTTACTGTTCTTCGTTATGAGCCTTGGGTTGTAACACAAATCAAGACTAACGAAAACGACGGCTACGAAGCGCTTCAATTAGCTTGCCAACCCAAGAAAGCTAAGAACGCAACTAAGGCTGAAAAAGGTCACTTTGCAAAAAGTGGTTTCGAAAATGGTGCTGCTTTCGTGAAAGAGCTTCGTCAAGCTCTTCCAGAAGGTGCGGCAGTTGGTGCTGCTGTATCTATCGATAGCGTTGTAAAAGGTGACATCGTTAAGATCACTGCTAAATCAAAAGGTAAAGGTTTTGCTGGTTCAGTAAAACGTTGGAACTTTGCGGGAGGCCCTGCTTCTCACGGTTCTAAATTTCACCGTCGTCCGGGTTCTTCTGGTAACAGAACATGGCCAGGTCGCGTGATGCCAGGTAAGAAATTTCCTGGTCACCTTGGTAGTGAAACTGTCACTGTGAAAAACGTTGAAATCGTCGACGTTCTTCCTTCTGAAGGTGTAGTTATGGTTAAAGGACCAGTTCCTGGAGCTAGAAACTCACTTGTCAAGTTGGTGAAGGGATAATCACATGGCTACAGTGAATGTATTAAATTGGAAAAAAGAAAAAGTTGGTCAGATTGATTTAGCTGCTGATGTGTTTGAAGCTCCTGTTAAAAAGGAAATCCTTCACACTGTAGTTAACTGGCAGTTGGCTTCTCGCCGTCAAGGCACACACGCTACTAAGACCAAAGGTCTTGTAAGCGGTGGTGGTAAAAAGCCATTCAAACAAAAAGGTACTGGTGGTGCTCGTCAAGGTTCTTCAAGATCTATCTTGATGCCTGGTGGTGGTACTGCGTTCGGTCCTCAACCTCGCTCTTACGCATATGTTCTTCCGAAGAAAGTTCGCCGCTTAGGTTTGTCTATGGCTCTTTCTTTCTTGAACAAAGAAGGTCGTTTGTTCGTAGTGGACACTATGACTTCTGAAGGTAAGACAAATGAATTGAACAAGCGCTTGAAGGCTTTTGGTCTTAAAAAAGCGGTTCTTGTTGATTCTTCTGTTAACGATTTATTTAAACGTGCATCTCGCAACCTTCCTACTTACAAATACTTCCCTGTTGAAGGTTTGAACGTATTTGATTTGTTGAAGTACGATGCTGCTGTGATCACTAAAGATTCAGTTGCTAAGATCGTTGATCGTTGCACTATGGAGAAGGCGAAATGAAAAATGTAATTAAGGCTCCTCTGATCACAGAGAAGAATACTTATCATAACGCTGCTGGTGTTTACGTATTTGAAGTTGATATGAAAGCTTCTAAGACTGAAATCAAGTCTGCAGTTGAAAACAACTTCAAAGTAAAAGTTGATACGGTTAGAACAGCTGTTTGCCGTGGTCGCACTAAGTACACTAAGTTTGGTTTAACTAAAACTCCTTACTGGAAGAAAGCTTTTATCAAGCTTGCTGAAGGTGAGAAGATTGCTTTGTTTGAGGGAGTATAATCATGGGTATTAAAACTTTCGCCCCTCGCTCAGATGGTCGCCGAGGAATGACTGGTTTCGATTTCTCTGAGATCACTAAAACGACTCCAGAGAAGTCATTAACGGCTCCTCTAAGAAAAAAGGCGGCTCGTAACAACCACGGTCAAATCACGATGAGACACCAAGGTGGTGGTCACAAGCGTAGATACCGTCTTGTAGACTTCAAACGTGCTAAGCTTGAAGTTCCTGCAACTGTTGCAGCTATTGAATACGATCCAAATAGAACTTGCCGTATTGCCCTCATCTCTTATGTAGATGGCGCAAAAGCTTACATTATTGCTCCTGTAGGTTTAAACGTAGGTGATACTGTTCTTTCTTCTGATAAAGCCGACATCAAACCAGGTAACTCTCTTTCTCTTTCCGCGATTCCCGTTGGTACTGTGATTCACAATATCGAATTGCGCCCAGGAAAAGGTGGTCAGATTTGCCGTGGTGCTGGTTCAAGCGCGACTCTAGCTGGTAAAGGTGACTTGTATTGCCAAGTTCGTTTGCCTTCTGGTGAACTCAAACAGGTCCTCTCTGTTTGCCGTGCTTCAATTGGTCAAGTTGGTAATACAGATAATGAAAATATCAAGCTTGGTAAGGCTGGTCGCTCTCGCTGGAGAGGTATCCGTCCAACGGTTCGCGGTATGGCGATGAACCCAGTTGATCACCCACTTGGTGGTGGTGAAGGCGTGGGTAAAGGTCATCATCCTGTTACTCCTTGGGGTAAACCGTCTAAGGGTGCTAAAACTAGACACAATAAGAGAACCGACTCTTCAATTATCAAGAGACGTAAGTAGGAGTAAAAAGTGGCACGCTCAATTAAAAAGGGTCCTTTTGTTGACTTACATTTACAAACTAAAGTTGACACTGCGATTCAAAAAAATGACAAAAAAGTTATCAAGACTTGGTCACGCCGCTCAACAGTTTTCCCTGAGTGGGTTGGTTTAACGTTCGCTGTTCACAATGGTAAGAAGTTCGTTCCTGTTTATGTAACTGAAAATATGATCGGTCATAAACTTGGTGAATTCGCTCCTACTAGAACATTCCAGGGTCACGCTGAGAAAAAAGCGGCAGCCCCTGCTAAGAAGTAATAGAGGTTGGCAATGGAAGTTAAAGCAAGTCTTAAATATGCAAGAGTAGGCGCGCAGAAAGCAAGATTGGTTGTTGATCTTGTTCGCGGTAAGAACGTGAACGAAGCAATCAAAACATTGACTTTCTTGAATAAGAAAACTGCTGGTATCGTTAAAAAACTTATCGAATCGGCTGTTGCGAACGCTGAATACAAAAAAGTAATGGACGTAGATAACCTCTACGTAAAAACAATCACTGTTGACCAGGGGCCTTCTCTTAAGAGATTCCGTCCTCGCGCACAAGGTCGTGCGTTTGGTGTTCGTAAGAAAACCAGTCACATCAACGTCGTACTCGAGGAGAAATAATCGTGGGACAGAAGGTTAATCCTATTGGTCTAAGAGTTGGTGTTATCAGAACTTGGGACTCTCGCTGGTATGCGAAGGGTCAAACGTACTTCGAAAACATCCACGAAGATATTAAACTTAGAAAGTATCTTAAGGAAAAATTGAAGCACGCTGGCGTAGCTAAAATTGAAGTTGAGCGCGCTGCCAAGAAGGTAAAAATCATTATCCACACAGCTCGTCCTGGCGTGGTTATTGGTAAAAAAGGTACTGGCATCGATGCTTTGAAAGCTGATGTTCAGAAATTAACTCCAAACGAAGTTTTCTTGAGCATTCAAGAAGTTCGTAAACCAGATGTTGAGGCACAACTTGTTGCTGAAAGCATCGCTATGCAGCTAGAAAAGCGTATTTCTTGGAGACGTGCTCTTAAGAAATCAATCGCAGCTGCAATCAAGGGTGGCGTTAAAGGTATTAAGATCCGTGTTTCTGGTCGTCTTGATGGCGCTGAGATCGCTCGTTCAGAGTGGTACAACGAGAAGAGTGTTCCTCTTCATACATTGAGAGCCGACATTGACTACGGTACTGCAGAGGCTTCTACAGCTTACGGTATCATTGGTCTTAAAGTATGGATCTACAAAGGCGACATTCTTTCTGCACGTGAGGTAGAGGAGGCTGGCCGTGTTAAGTCCTAAAAGAGTAAAACGTCGTAAGCAGTTTATTGGTAACCAAAAAGGTCTTGCAACTCGTGGTTGCAACATCGATTTTGGTGATTTCGCTCTTCAATCAGTTGAAGCTGGTCATTTGACTGCTCGTCAACTTGAAGCGGGTCGTATCGCTATCTCTAGAACTGTTAAGCGTGGTGGTAAAATTTGGTGCCGTGTGTTCCCTGATCTTCCTGTTACTAAGAAACCTGCTGAAACACGTATGGGATCTGGTAAAGGTAATCCAGAATTTTGGGTTGCACGCGTACTACCTGGAAAAATTCTATTCGAGATGAACGGTGTTACTCGTGAGCAAGCTAAAGAGGCTTTCGAGCGCGCAGCTGCAAAGCTTCCGTTTAAAACTCGTTTCTTGGCTCGGGAGTAGAAAATGAAATTCGTTGAAATTAAAGATCTTTCAGTTTCTGAACTGAAGAAAAAAAGAGCTGCACTTAGCGAAGAATTGTTTCAAGCAAGAATCAAGAACTCAATTGGACAACTTTCAAATCCAATTCAGATTCGTGATCTTCGCCGTAACATCGCTAAGATCAATACAGCGATCGTTAAGAAAGTTGCTAGGTAGAGGTAAATGACTATGAATACCAAAACTCAGACCCGTGGTCGTAAAATTGAAGTTGTAGGTGAAGTCATTAGTGACAAGATGGATAAAACTATCTCTGTACTCATCTACCGCATGGTTAAACATGCTAAATACGGAAAGTACGTTAAAAAGACTTCTGTATTTAAGGCACATGATGAAACAAACAAAGCAAAAATGGGTGATATCGTGAAAATTCGCGAAACTCGTCCTTTGAGCAAATCAAAGCGCTGGATCTTAACTGAGATCGTAGAAGCTGCAAAGAACTAGGAGTATATCATGATTCAGATGCAAACTAGATTAAATGTAGCTGACAACTCTGGTGCTAAAGAGTTGATGTGCGTAAAGGTTTTGGGCGGCTCTAAGCGTAGAGTTGCTTCAATTGGCGATATTATCGTAGTTTCTATCAAAGAGGCTCTTCCAAACTCTAAAGTGAAGAAGGGTGATGTTGCTAAAGCTGTTGTTGTTAGAACTGTGCAAAAATTACGTCGTCAAGATGGTTCTTATATCCGTTTTGATGACAATTCAGCGGTTTTGATTAATAAAGACAACGAGCCTGTTGGAACTCGTATTTTTGGACCAGTAGCAAGAGAGCTTCGCGCGAAGTCATTCGTGAAGATTGTTTCTTTGGCTCCTGAAGTTCTTTAAGAGGTAAAGCCATGAATCGTTTACAAGACAAATATAATAAAGAAGTGGCTCCTGCGTTGATGAAAACTCTTGGTTACGAGAGTGTTATGCAGGTTCCTCGTTTGGAAAAAATCATAATTTCTGTTTGTACAAGTGAAGCAGTTCAAAACCCTAAAGTTTTGAACTCTGTAGTAGAAGAAATCTCTGCAATCGCTGGTCAAAGAGCAGTTATTACTAAAGCTAAGAAGGCGATCTCTAACTTCAAATTGCGTCAAGGCATCCCGTTGGGTGTTCGCGTAACTTTAAGAAGAGACAGAATGTGGTCATTCCTTGATCGCATGAACACTCTTGCATTGCCTCGCGTTCGTGACTTCCGCGGTCTGCCTAACAAAGGTTTCGACGGCCGTGGAAACTACAACATGGGTCTTAAAGAGCAAATCGTTTTCCCTGAGATCAACTACGATAGAGTTGAAAAAGTGCGCGGCATGAACATCACTATTTGCACAACTGCAAAAACTGATGCTGATGGTAAAGCACTTCTTGAAGCTCTTGGAATGCCGTTCAGAAAATAAGGAAGGTAATTGTGGCTCGTAAATCTAGCATTGAGAAAAACAAGTATAGAAAAGCCCTTTCTTCTAAGTATTGGCAACACCGCCAAGACCTTAGAGAGAAAGCAGTAGACATGAACCTTTCTGACGAAGAAAGAGCAGTTGCTCGCAAGAAGCTTCAAGCTCTTCCTCGCGATACGAATCCAAATCGCGTTCGCACTCGTTGCGAGCTTTCTGGAAGACCTCGCGGTAACTACAAAAAGTTCGGCCTTTCGAGAATTGCATTCAGACAGTTGGCTCTTGATGGAAAACTGCCTGGCGTAACCAAGGCAAGCTGGTAAGAGGTTTATAATGGATACTATTGCACAATTTTTAACAATGGTTCGTAACGCAGGTGAAGCTAAGCACGAGAAGTTGGATATGCCAGCTTCTAAGGTGAGAGCTGGTATTGCTCAAATCTTAGTTGAAGAAGGATTTATCAGATCTTTCAAAGTAGCAAAAGATAGCAAGCAAGGCATTATGCGTTTGTACCTTAAGTATGATGAAAATGGTAAACACGTTGTTAACTCTATTCGTAAAGTTAGCAAGCCAAGTATTCGTGTTTATGTGAAGTCTAACGAAATCCCTGTAGTGCGTTCTGGTCTTGGCATCAGCATCATCAGCACTAGCAAGGGTATTATGAGTGGCAAAAAAGCAGCTGAGTTAAAACTTGGTGGCGAATTGCTTGCTACAATTTGGTAGGTGAAATATGTCACGTATTGGTAAAGCACCTGTCGCTTTTGATGATAAAACAACCGTATCAGTAACTTCTGGAAATGAAGTTGTTGTTAAAGGTGGCAAAAGCGAAATGAAAATTGCTATGAGACCAGAAATCACTGCGAAAGTTGAAGGCAAGCAAGTTGTTTTGACTCGCAAAGATGATTCTAAAGAATCAAAAGCTCTTCACGGTCTTTATAGAGCTCTTATCGCAAATGCTGTTACAGGCGTTTCTAAGGGTTTCACTAAAGGTCTTGAGCTTCACGGTGTCGGTTATCGTGCAAACGTAGCTGGCAAGAAGCTTGAGCTTTCTCTTGGTTTCTCTCATCCGATTAACTTCGATATCCCAGAAGGTATCGAAATCAAAGTCGAAAAGCAGACTGCTATTTCTATCACTGGCGCTAACAAAGAGCTAGTAGGTCAAGTTGCTGCTAAAATCAGATCTTTCCGTCCACCGGAGCCATATTTGGCAAAAGGTGTTCGTTATGCTGGTGAGCATATCAGACGTAAAGCTGGTAAGTCGGCTGGTAAGTAATTAGGGGATAAGTCATGAAACTTAAAATGAACAAACACACATCTGAGCGTAAAGCTAACCGTCTTAAGAAGAAGATTCGTATTCGTAAGACGGTAAATGGTACTGACGAAAGACCACGTCTTTGCGTGTACAGAAGCGGTAAGCACATGTACGCTCAGGTTATTAACGATGTGACTGGAGCTACTCTTGTAGCGGCTTCTTCTTTGAACTTAGACTCTAAAGTCTCTGGAAAAGATCAAGCTAAAGCCGTTGGTGCTGAAATTGCTAAGGCTGCTTTGAGCAAGAATATCAAGAACGTTGTATTCGACCGTAACGGGTATCTGTATCACGGACGTGTACAAGCCCTAGCTGAAGGCGCTCGTCAGGGCGGACTTAATTTCTAAGGAGTAGACTGTGGAAAAAGTAGCAACTGAATTTGAAGAGCGCGTGGTCGCGATCAACCGTGTAACAAAAGTTGTTAAGGGTGGTCGTCGATTCTCTTTCGCAGCTCTAGTCGTTGTAGGAAACAAAACTGGCGAAGTTGGTTTTGGTTCTGGTAAAGCAGGGGAAGTTCCTGAGGCTATCGGAAAAGCAAGCAGATCTGCTAAAAAAGCAGCTTTGTCTGTAGCTTTGAAAGATGGTCGCACAATTCCTCACGAAGTTATTGGAAAGTTTGGCGCTGCGAAAGTCATCATGAAGCCTGCATCTGCAGGAACTGGTGTTATCGCTGGTGGTGCGGTTCGTGCGGTACTTGAGTCTGTTGGTGTTAAAGACATCTTGACTAAGTGCGTTGGAACTCGTAATCCACATAACGCTGTTCGCGCCACTATTGATGGCTTGAAACAGCTTAAGCAGAACTAATCCAGAAGGGTGAATGAATATGAAAACATTTCTGGTAACACTTAAAAAGTCAGTTATTGGTTGCACTAAGGATCAGCGCGAAACAGTGCGCTGCCTTGGTTTGAAAAAGATACATCAGACTGTGGAAGTAGCAGATAATGCTGCTAACCGTGGTCAGATTCTCAAAGTTCAGCATCTTGTTGACGTTGAGGTTAAGGGGTAATTATGAGTCTTTTGTCACAATTAGCTCCAGCTGCAGGTTCTAAACACTCTCCAAAGCGTATTGGACGTGGTATTGGTTCCGGCAAAGGGGGCACGTCTACTAAAGGTCACAAAGGTCAGTTAGCTAGAACTGGTGGCAAGGTAAGAAGAGGTTTTGAGGGTGGTCAAACTCCTTTACATCGTCGTCTTCCTAAGTTCGGTTTTAGCAATGCTGCGTTTGCTAATAATTTTGAGATTGTCAACGTCAGCCAATTGGCTAAATTTACTGGAGAAGTAAATCCAGAAAATCTTCACCAAGCAGGTTTGATCAATAAAGGCCCTGTAAAGATTCTTGGAAACGGTGATCTTAAAGTCGCTTTGACTGTTAAGGCTCACAAGTTCTCTGAAGGAGCTAAAAAGGCTATTGAAGCTGCTGGTGGCAAAGTCGAGGTAATTAAGTAGTGTCTGCAATTGAGAGTATCGCAAAGAATTCTGATCTTAGAAAACGCATCCTGTTTACTTTAGCTATACTGGCTATATATAGAATCGGTGTTCACGTCCCCACCCCTGGTGTGGATGGCAATGCCGTACTCTCATTCTTTAAGGCGCAAAGCCAAGGTATCTTTGGCTTGTTTAATACCTTTACGGGTGGGGCATTATCCCAGTTCAGTATTTTTGCACTTGGGATCATGCCTTACATTTCTTCTTCAATTATTTTCCAACTTCTTACTTCAGCGATTCCATATTTGGAAAACTTGAAAAAAGAAGGCGAGCCTGGTCGACGTAAAATCAATCAGTACACTCGTTATGCAACTGTCATTTTGGCTATTATTCAAGGCTATGGCATCAGTACGATGCTTATGAACTCTTCATCTCCTGAAGGTAAGCCATTAGTTCTTTCTCCAATGGTGGGGATTTTGCCCTTCCAATTAATGACAATCATTACTTTAACTGCCGGCACTTGCTTTATTATGTGGCTTGGAGAGCAGATTTCTGAGCGTGGTATTGGTAATGGATCATCCCTAATCATCTTCACAGGTATCGCTGCCGCAATTCCGTCAGGAGTTCACCAGATTTGGGAGCTTTTGGTGAATGGTGAGATGAAAGCCGCCGTTGTATTGGTTTTAATTGCTTTCATGATTCTAACGATTGCCGCTGTTATCTATATGGAAGTTGCGCAACGTCGAATCACTATTCAGTACTCACAAAGAATGGGTCAGGGCATGCAATCAATGCAAACTCCGACTTCGCACTTGCCTTTAAAAATTAATATTTCTGGTGTAATTCCACCAATTTTTGCCAGCTCATTATTGATGTTCCCTGCGACGATGGCGCAATTCACAAATGCGGCGTGGTTGAAGGCACTTCAGGGCTCTTTAAATCCTTCTGGCACAATCTTTAATATTTTGTTTGTTGCTTTGATCGTATTTTTTACTTTCTTCTATACGGAGATCGTTTTCAATCCAAACGACGTAGCTGAAAACTTGAAAAAGCATGGTGGCTTTGTTCCGGGCGTTCGTGCTGGAAAAACTACCGCTGACTTCATTCAAAGAGTTATCGAAAGAATCAGTGTTCTAGGTTGTATTTACCTAAGTATCATCTGTGTTCTTCCTGGTATTTTAACTTCTCAGTTCAATATTCCTTTCCACTTTGGTGGAACTAGTTTGTTAATTCTAGTCGGGGTGGCACTTGATACTTCCCAACAGATTCAATCACATATTTTGACAACAAAGTATGAAGGTTTCTTGAAGGGGGCGAAGATCCGTAGCAGGAGGGTTCAGTTTTGAACATAATTCTGTTCGGAGCTCCAGGAGCTGGTAAGGGAACTCAGTCAGAGCTATTGATTAAAAATCTAGCAATGACTCAGATTTCAACCGGAGACTTGTTCAGAGCCGCTATCAAAAATAAAACTGCTCTTGGGTTAGAAGCCCAAAGCTACATGGAGAAGGGCCAATTGGTTCCGGATTCCGTGACAATCGGGATGGTGGAAGAAGTTCTCAAGGGTGGGGTTAAAGACTTCATCCTTGACGGTTTTCCACGAACGGTTGCTCAGGCTGATGCGCTTGAGGATTTGTTAAAGAAACTAAACCTGAAGGTTTCCAAAGCCATATTCTTGGAAGTCCCTCAGGAGATCCTTATGGGAAGACTCACAGGACGTCGAGTTTGTAAAAATTGCGCAGCTGTCTATCATGTAGACACTAAGCCAACAAAAGCAGCGGGTGTGTGCGATGCTTGTGGTGGTGAAGTGGTACAGCGAAATGACGATAAAGCTGACGTGATTGGAAACAGGTTGAAAGCTTATGCGGAATATACGAGTCCTCTTAAAGAGTATTTCGTTAAATCAGGTAAGTTTGTATCTGTTGATGGGAACCGAAGTACTGAAGCCGTTTACAATGACATCGCAGCGCTTATAAATTGAAAATTTATCTATTTTTAAGGCTAGACAACGACATCGTTCGGTGATACGGTCTCGGACCGCATTTGATTTTATTTTATAAATTTTAAAAAAAGTTATGTACCCGCGGCTGGGAAGCATGAGCTAAGTAGTAGGAAAGACTATGAAAGTAAGACCTTCTGTAAAGAAAATTTGCAATAAATGTAAAGTAATTAAAAGAAAAGGCGTTATTCGCGTAATCTGCGAGAACCCTAAACATAAACAAAGGCAGGGTTAATCATGGCACGTATTCTTGGTGTCGACTTACCTAGAAACAAAAGAGTAGAAGTTGCTTTGACTTACATCTATGGCATCGGACGTCCTCGTGCGCGCCAAATTTGTAATCATGCTGGTATTCCTGCGGAACAAAGAACTGATACGTTGACTGACGAACAAGTAGCATTGATTCGTGGATACATCGAGTCTAACTGGAAAGTTGAAGGCGATCTACGTCGTGAGATTGGCTTGGCGATCAAGCGTCTTATGGATCTGAATTGCTACCGTGGTATCCGTCATCGTAAAGGTCTTCCTGTTAGAGGTCAGAACACGCGTTCTAACGCTCGTACACGTAAGGGCCCTAAGAAGACAGTTGCTAACAAGAAAAAAGCTGTTTAATCGGGGTTGAAAAATGAATACTGAGAAAAAAGTAACTAAGAAAAAAGTTAAAAAGAATATCCCGCAAGGAAACTGCTACATTCAAGCCGGTTTCGGTAACGTTATCGTTACGTTCACAGATCCTGTTGGTAACACAGTTTCATGGTCTTCAGCTGGTCACCTTGGTTTCAAAGGAAGCCGTAAAGGGACTCCATTTGCTGCTCAAGTAGCTGCAGAAGATGCTGCGAAAAAGGCGATGGAAGCTGGAATGAGAGCTGTAGACGTTTACCTTAAAGGACCAGGCGCTGGTCGTGAACCTGCAATCCGTGCGTTAGCTGCTATTGGACTGAAAGTGTTGACTTTGAAAGACATCACTCCTGTTCCTCATAACGGTTGCCGTCCACCGAAGCGTAGAAGAATTTAATAGAGGAGTATGCTGTGAGTTGCATTAACGATAGCGTATGTAAGCTTTGCCGTCGCGAAAACATGAAGTTGTTCCTTAAGGGAGACCGTTGTTTCACTGATAAGTGCTCTTTCGAAAGAAGACCTTATCCTCCTGGACAACATGGACAATCACGTTTGAAGTTCTCTGAGTACGCACTTCAATTACGCGAAAAGCAAAAAACAAAAAGATATTATGGTGTTTCTGAGAAGCAATTTGCTGGTTATGTAGCAGATGCTGGTCGTACCAAGGAATTAACTGGTACAGCTTTGCTTAAGCTTCTTGAGACACGTTTAGATAACGTAGTTTACACTTTGGGTTACGCAGCTTCACGCCGTCAGGCGCGTCAGCTTGTGAAACACAACCACATTCTTTTGAACGGTAAGAGAGCGAACATTCCTTCTATTATCGTTGAAAAAGGTGATGTGATCGAAGTGATTCAAGCATCTCGCGAGAATAACGCGGTGCTTTCTGGAATTCAGGCTGTTGCTAGAAGAACTGTACCTGCATGGCTTGAGGCTGATCATGCTAACTTCAAAGGAGTTGTAAAAGATCTTCCAACAAGAGAAGATATTACGGTTTCTGTCGAAGAAAATATGATCGTAGAATACTACTCAAGATAATCATTGCAGCGGGGGAACTATGCAAGCTCATTACTATAAGTTTTGGAGAGAAATGATCAAACCTAAGGGATTTGAGGTTGATCGTGAAACTCTTCGCGACGATTACGCCAAGTTCATTGTACGCCCTCTTGAAAGAGGCTTCGGTGTAACTTTGGGGAACTCTCTCAGAAGAATTCTTTTGAGCTCAATGATGGGTTCCGCTATTTCTGCAGTTAAATTCGAAGGTGTACTTCATGAGTTCACTACTATCCCTGATGTTCTTGAGGATGTTACTGACATTATCTTGAACCTTAAGGAAGTGCGCTTTAGACAATACACTTCTGAGCCTGTACATTTGAAAATTTCAAAAGTAGGCCCAGGTAAAGTGACTGCTGCAGACATCCAAACTAACGATAAGATCGAAGTTTTAAACCCAGATCAACACATCGCTACTTTGGGAGCTAATGCAAGCTTCAATGCTGAATTGCTTATTAGCTATGGCCGTGGATATCAATCCGTTGAAACTCGTGAAATGGACCTTCCAGTTGGTTTCATTGGTGTAGACGCATTGCATAGCCCGATTCGTAAGGTTAATTATAGCGTATCGAACGCTCGTGTTGGTCAGAGAACTGACTATGATGCTCTAACTCTTGAAGTTTGGACGGATGGCTCTTTGAAGCCTGAAGAAGCAGTAGCTTTGGCGTCTAAAATCATGAAAGAACAGCTTCAGATCTTCCTTACTTTCGATGAAACGATGGAGCCTAAGGAAGAGTCTCATAGCAAGATCTCTCATAGCCTTAACGAGAACCTATTTAGATCAGTTGACGATCTTGAGCTTTCTGTTCGCAGTGCAAACTGCTTGAAGAATGCCAATATCCGTTACATTGGCGAACTTGTTGTTAGATCTGAAGCAGAAATGCTTAAGACTAAAAACTTCGGACGCAAGTCTTTAAACGAGATCAAAGAGATCCTTACAGAAATGGGTCTTGGTCTTGGAATGAAGATCGAAGGATGGCCACCTCCAGGATGGGATCCTAATATTGCGCCGGTTAAACGAGACGCCCAGTAAAATTTTTGGAGTTTAGACATGAGTTCACATAGAAGAAGAGTAACACATTTTAGCCGCGAATCAGGTCCAAGAAAGGCTCTTTTAAAGGGTCTTGTGACTTCTCTAGTAGAGCATGGTCGTATCACTACGACTGTGATCAAAGCTAAAGAATTGCGCCGTCATATCGAAAAAGCGATCACTCTTGGTAAAAAAGGTGACATCGCAACTAGACGTCTTTTGGTGTCTAGAATCGGTAACGAAGCAGCGGTTGAAACAATCATTAAAGATCTTTCTGTACGTTTTAAATCACGTCCAGGTGGATACACTCGTATTATTAAAATCGGTCGTCGCCCAGGTGATGCTGCTGAAATGGCTTTCATTGAATTCGTAGATTACGATTTCAAAGCTAAAGATGTTGCAGTAGCTCCTAAGGCTAAAGCGACTAAAGCTAAGAAAGCAGCAAAAGGCGAAGAAAAAGACGCTAAAAAAGTTGCTAACAAAGCTAAAAAAGTAGCTGCTAAATTGGTAGCTGCAAAAGCTAAGGCTGTTAAGAAGATCCAGAAGAAGTCTCGTGCTGCTTCTAGAGCTTAATAATAAGCTTGATGAAAACCCGGCATTTGCCGGGTTTTTTTTTGCCCAAATTGAACTTATTCGATAGATAATACGGACGAACTTTGGAGGATTGGGTATGAAGGCTCACTTAAAGGCCCTGGCTGTCGTGCTAGTGGTGGGACTTGCAATGATGGGCGCAATTTACACTTATTTACAGAGACTTGCTGGCGAGGGAAGTGCTGTAGTTAAGAAACTTGAGCTTTTGGAAAAGCAAGGCGTGGGGAATTTTGAGGCCCTGGATATTCACGGGAAAAAGATTAGCTTGGAGTCTTTCAAAGGGAAGGTAGTCATAGTCAATTTTTGGGCTTCGTGGTGCTCTCCTTGCGTTGAGGAGGTTCCTAGCATGATCAAGCTGATAAACGAATTTAAAGGTAAGGTCGTTCTAATAGCGATTTCTGGAGACTCATCAATAGACGACGTTGAGGTATTTATGAAGTCATTCCCAGAGATGAAGAGTTCTTCCGCGATTCATGTGGTGTGGCAGCAGGATCGAGCGCTTATGAAGCAGTTTGATATCCAAAGACTACCAGAATCTTTTGTTGTTGATACCGATGGCAGGCTTGCTAAAAAACTTGCGGGCTCTATTGACTGGTATAATGAGGACTCAAAAGCATTTATGAATAATCTGCTAAGTCCCTAAATTGTTGCAGGCTACTTTTAAAGAAAAAGCCCAATCAAAATATTGATCGGGCTTTTTTTAGTTTTTACTAAGAGTATTTCATTTAGCGAATTCAAGTTGTTAAAATTAAAAACCGAGTTTTTTCTTTAGCTCTTCGGCTGCTTTTTTCGCTTCCTTTTCAAGATTTGATTTAGCCTTGTTTTCGCCGTCAGACTTAGCTGCTTTTATTTTATCTTCAACTTGCTTCTTTTGAGTGTCTAGCTGGGATTTTGCTTTGCTAATCTCGCCTTCAAGTTGATTTTTTAACTTGGTGATTTGGCTTTCAAGTTCTTTCTTTTTATTTCCAACCTCAGTATCGATGTAAGCTTGAATTTTTTGTTTAGCCTCGTCAATTTTTTTGTTAATTTGAGCCTCAAGGCCTTTAGCAACCGCGGGTCCAACATTGGAACTTATAGAGATATCAACCTTGGGAATGCTTCCTTGAACGGATGCGGTAATATCAGCATCTTTGATTGCCGAGAAAATGTTTTGTAAGACTTCCTTTGCAATGGCGTTTTTGGAATCTACTTCGAACTGAACATCATTGAACTTATTTACTAAATTCAATTTCAAATCCTTTAAACCGATGAGTTCTGCCTTCAGGTCCACACTTCCAAACTTGGGATTCATAATCAATTTTAAATCGCTAGAGTCCGAGAGGGTTTTTGCCTGATATTTATACTGGGCGATTTTAAATTCGCTGCGAATAATGCTGAGTTTGGGGCGATTGTCCATGGACATGATCATATTCAGGCCGCGCAATTCGTTGTCTGGGAAATCAGCATTGATTTTAAGAGTCGTTGGTTTTCCTGTCAGCTTTTGGTGAGTCGTGATGTCTAGGATTTCACCCTTAACAACACCACCTTGTCCAGCTTCAGAACTGATGGCCGTTCTTTTGATCCACAAAAGAGGATACGAGTTTTGCCGTCCAAATTCATATGTAATGCCAGAAGCACGAGGATGGGGCTGAAGGTTTTCATCTTGCTCGGAGTCTTTTGATTTAGGATTGGTGTATTTTGGGGGGAGGTACTTATAAGCAAGACCTCGATAATAGGCTACCTTGCTTAAGTAAGGGTTGAGCTGAGCCATGAAAAGACTTTTCCCAAGAGCTGCAACATCGAGGTTGGGGATTTTAAAGTGTGCTTGCAACTCTTTTATGTCGGCTTTGATTTGTTCCTCAAGTGACTTTAATTCTGCATTAAGCTTGGCTAAATCAGAGTTTAAATCACCGGCGGTCGAACTGATCTGTTTATACTTTGCGTCTCCGTCTTTGATGATGGAGTCAAGTTCGGAAAGGGCGGTTTGTAGCTCTTGGGGGGTCTTGAAGTCTTTTGTTTTTACTTTTTGCAGTCTTTGGTTAAGAGCCTCAATGTCCTTGTTGGTTGGAAGGCTTTTGATTCTTTGATCCCAATTAAGTTGTTTGGCTTTTAGGTCTGCTTCGAATTTTCCAATCATTTCTTTAGAAGCTAATTGAGCTTGCAATTTATCGAGCTGAGCGGAGCTATCGCCGCCGCCAAGAATGGCCGCGATGTCTCCCATGACATTGTTTTGATGCTGGTCTTCAATCATTCCCAATGCTTCTTGGCTAAGCTGTTCTGCCATTCCAGGGCCCTTAGCTGGAGGTGTTGGCGGTTTAACTCGGCCAATGGTCTTTCGAGTCGTGTCGTACTTTATTCCTTCTACGGCCATTTCATTGATAAGAACTTTTGCTCGCAGGAGCGCATCCCACGACATGCCAAAGCGGATACTTCCAATTTCGATCGAGTTGTGGCTGGGCTTTTCAGAATTGGTTAGTTGAAGTCCGGTGATTTCAATACTGGCGTTGAAGAAGCTACTTTTAATTTCAGAGATATTCACTTCGGACCCAAGAGCTTCGTATCCAGCCCATTCCATTCCTTTACGTAAGTGATGATCTAAGAAAAAGTGAGAGTAAAGACCAATGCCGCCGATAATCAGCGTGAACGGAATGATAGCTTCCCAGCGGATGATGCCTTTTGTTTTTTTAGACTTAGAATTTTCAGTTGTGTTAGACATAGTTGTTTCCTCGAGGGTTAGCCGCCGTAAAGATCATCATATTTACAGTACCAATTGTATAAAGGAGTCGCAGCGAAGGCCTTCCATATTTTGGTTGCCTTAAAGCGGGCAACAATTTGTGCGCGATACGAGATGATAAGTTTTTTAAAAATAAAGAAACTAGGAATTGCTAAAATCGCAGAGACGGCAAAGCTTCCCATCACGATGCTGTTATTAAAGCGAGTCAAGGGTACTAGGGGAATATTGTACATTTGAGTAAATAGGGGGCGCAGTGCTTGTGCCTCTAAGATCTGTCTTCCTAATAAATCAGCTGGGGTGTCGAACATCCAAGCAACAAATTTAAAAAAGAAAGCCGATACAAAGGCAGCTCCGATTTGCACTCTAAAGAAGAAGACAACTCCGAGTATTAGAAGAGTTTGAATAGATAAGAACGGGGCAAATCCTAAGAACAGACCTAAAGTCAGACCAAGGGCTAACGAGTTTGTTCCTGTGTCTGAGTTGAGTAGTTTTAAAAACGCAAATATCTGCTTTAATAAAAGAGTCATGTATTCTCCTTACGGTGGAATCTTTAGAGGTCGGTTTTAAGGTTAGGAACTCCTTGCTTCATTGGCAAGGGTTTGGAATAGTTTTATTAGTTTAGTCGGGAGTCTTATGCGCACAGTTGAAGAACTGAAAAAATCATTGGTTCGTGGATCACGAGTTTTGGTATCTAAGGCATTTTTAGAGCTCTATCCAGACCTCGAGGAACGACGCGCAATGTGCGTGACAGAAATGCCCGGAAGTTTGTCCCAACTTTGGAATGGTTCTCATGTGGGTTGGGGACAAGAATTGGACGTTCTTTTCGTAGTGTCTTCTGATTTGCCGGTCGTGGGATACGCAGGCCGAATTGTTGCCTTTGGTGCGACCGAAGGTCATTTAGCACTTGGGTGGACGGACGAGGCCTTGCCGTCTCTGGATGCGGATTTATGGATTGAAGCTCTACCGATTAGTGGGGCCCGGCAATTGGACCAAGTTCATTGGACCTCATTGGTGCCTGTTTTAGATCGAGAAGCTTTTGCGGGCAGTTTTGAAGCGCCTATTTTGTTTTTGGATCGTGATAATGTGATTGTTCCTGATATTCCCTATAATAAAAATCCAGAGATGGTGAGTTTAAATGACGGTATCTGTAGTTTGATCGAAAGAGCGCATCATATTGGTTGGTGGGTTGCAATGGCTAGCAATCAATCAGGTCTTGGGAGGCAGAAAATTCGATTTGACGAATATGCTTCGGTTCATCGTCGGCTTCAAAAGTTGTTAGCAGAACAAGGTCAGTGGTTGGACGAAAGCGAGTGGGCAGGATTTGTTAGTGGAAGCTTAGTCGTTGAAGGACAATTGGATCCTCAAATGCGTAAGCCAAGGCCTGGAATGTTTTGGCGAATACAGCGGAAACTAAAAGGAAACTTACGAGCTTCTATTATGATCGGGGATAGCGCGAGCGATTTATTAGCTGCGACTCAAGTGGGTATTGAAAAACTTTATTTATTGAAGGCTGATCACTATAAACAAGAACTCGAAAAACTTGAAAGGCATGCTCCAGGGCTTGCAATTCACGTTATCGAGAGATTCGACGAAGTTGCATTTAGTTAGTTGACTGTAGACCATTAACATCGATGTTTTTGTCTTTACGGGATATATAAAACCCAGCCCCGATTAAACCAAAAAGAAAGTTCGCAACCTGAAATGCGGTGATTGTAACAGCGCCAACGTCGCTGGGTTTTCCTAGGTAAAGAGAGAATAGATAAAAGAATGCGGCTTGGCCTACGCCAACGCCAGCAGGCGAGATTGGAATCGCTGTTGCCATAAAACCAATTGGGGCTACCAATAAAAAAGTATAGAAGGGGATGTCCCCAAAGCCTGTTGCATGGGCTGTAAAATACAAAAATAGTACGGCAAAAAACTGAGAAGCTAAGCTAAGAATGATTGCGATAAAAACACGCTGACCTTGATTTCCATAGTAATGGAAAGACTCATAGAGTTTGTTGATTTTATCGGCCATAGGAAGTTTAGCAAAAAGTTGGTGAAGCTTTTTACTTTTGTAGAGCTTAATTGAAAACAACAAGCTGAGTGCTATGCTAAACCCTACGAATAGGGTAGAAACCAAAACGAGCAGTGTTCTTAGGGCTGGGGTGTGAACGATGTGCTGTACATCTAAACACATGACAGAAAGCGCGAAGATGATCATCGCATACAAGCCAAGAACTCTATCAATAAGGACACTAGTAATAGCAACTGTGCGCCCATTTTGTGGATTGTCTTTGGCGAAGTAATACGCCTTGATAACGTCACCGCCGACTCCGCCGGGCATCGCAAAATTAAAAAACTGCCCAATAAGGGTCAGCTTAAAGGTTTTAAGAAAGCCATACCCGTCAACTTGAGTAGAGAGAAGTCTGCGCCATCGCTCGCTAGCTAAGGCTAGGTTCGTTAGTAAAATAATGAAACATATAAAAAAGTTTTCAGCACTTAGTAGAGCACTAAGCGCTGAAAAATTGACTTTGCCAGATTTTACAAGCCAGGTAATTAGGCCTATGGCTAAGCAAAGTTTTAAAGCTGATGAAAAAGTATTTTTCATCTTTGCTTTCATGTTTACTTTAGAGCCACTTCAACGGCTTTAATTACTTTCATTTGAGTTGCCTCGTCCATGTCAGGGTACATTGGGACGCTAATGACATTAGCGGCAGCCCAACGCGAAGCTGAAAGATCAATTCCTTCGCGAGCAGGAGCATTCTTCGCATACCAAGGTTGATCAGGAATAATGCGCGGGTAGTGAATAGATGTTGGTACGCCTTGTTCTTGCATTTTTTTAGCAAAATCATCGCGGTTTTTAACGGTCAATGTGTATTGAGCCCAGACACTCTTGCGATCTGATTTTACTGTTGGTAGTGAAAAACCGTCAGCCTTTAAGTGAGAAAGGCCTTCATGATAGCGTTTTGCAACGATTTGACGTTGTTCAACTTCCCAATCATAGCGCTCTAGTTTTGCAATTAGGATAGCACACTGAATAGAGTCCAAGCGGCCATTGATGCCTAAGCGAGTGTGGTAATAGCGAGTCTCGGAACCATGCTCGCGAATCTCTTTCATGGCTTTGTATAAGTCAGAATCATTCGTGAAGATCGCGCCACCGTCGCCGTAACAGCCCAAAGGTTTTGCAGGGAAAAAGCTTGTGCCCGCTGCAATTGTCATTGAACCTGATTTGTGGTTTTTGTAAGAAGCGCCGTAAGATTGTGCAGAGTCTTCAATGACATGAAGGTTGTGTTTTTTTGCGATCGCATTGATTTCGTCCATGTCAGCCATTTGTCCATACAATGAAACTGGCATAATTGCTTTTGTTTTGGATGTAATGGCGGCTTCTATCTTTGTCACATCGATATTGTATGTTTTAGGGTCGATATCTACATAAACAGGAGTTGCTCCAGCTAAGCAGATCACCTCAGCAGTTGCTACAAATGAAAAAGCTGTCGTTATGACTTCGTCGCCGGGTCCGATATTCAAAGCCATTAAGGGAACCAAAAGAGCATCTGTGCCATTCGAAATTGCAAGAGCGTGCTTTGTACCTGTGTGAGCTGCAAGCTTTTGCTCAAGTTCTGCCACTTCCGGGCCATTGATGTAGGCTCCATGCTCTAGGACCTTGTGAATGCGAGCATCAATGTTTTCTTTTAGAGCTTTATATTGGGTCTTAAGATCAATAAATGGAACTGACATAGAGTCTCCTTCAATGGAAAATATTTGAGCTGAATCAGTATGGCTTGAAAAAAAGAAAATGTCTATTTTTGCACAGAAATTGAGGCCTTGGGTCAGAGAGACTTTCTTTGCAATCCAAAGTTGGACTCATTTTACCGAGTTTTTGTTGCAAAAAAACAACCTCGGGAATGCTTTTAGTGACCTTGTGAATCAAAGGGTGTGTTCTCTGGACCACTGTGTGATTTTCTGATTTAGTATCGTAGATCATTTTAAGAGGAGAAATTGTGATTCCAGTGATTCTTTCCGGAGGAAGCGGGACTCGCCTTTGGCCGGTATCGCGGCAGGCTTTGCCCAAGCAGTTTTGTGATTTATTTGGTGATTCATTACAGAGCATGACTCTTAAGCGTTGTGCGGTTTTGGGAAAACCTTGGATCGTCACGGGTCAAGTGGTTAAAACTCAGACCGAAATTAATATGAAGAAGGCGCAGATCGACGCCGAAGTGATCTATGAACCCTTCGGTAAAAATACTGCACCGGCGATTGCAAGTCTTTGCCATATTTTAAATTCGAGAGGTTTGGGGCACGAAACTGTTGCGGTTTTTCCCAGCGATCATTTGGTGCGCAAGGAAAAAGCGTTTGAAGAGGTCATGAGATTTGCGGATCTGGTTGCTCAACAAAATAAAGTTGTGACGATTGGAATTACACCAACTTATCCAGAGACGGGCTATGGTTATATACAAACCAAAAACACCTCGCTGGCGTCTCACCAAAATTTTAAAGCTTATTCTGTTGTGAAGTTTCATGAAAAGCCTTCGTTAGAAAAAGCCAAAGAGTTTCTGATGCAGGATTCGTTTAGTTGGAATGCAGGAATTTTTGTATTCCGAGTTGATTTTATGTCTGCGATGTTTGCGAAGCATCAACCGGCAATGTGGAAAGAAGTTTCCGCTTTAAATTCTGATCTTTCAAATATCGTAGATGTTTATCAAGTTGTGCAAAACATCAGCATTGACTATGCGATCATGGAGAAATTGTCGGATACCGAACTTGCTTGTATACCTGCCGATCTGGGCTGGAGTGATGTGGGTTCATGGGATGCCATGGTTGAACTTCGTCAAAGCGCTGCTAAGATTGAAGTGAAAGCAAAGGATAACTTTGTTTTCGGTCTTCCGCAAAAGAGTTACTCATTTGTAGGCGTGGATGAATTGATCTTGGTTGATACTCAAGATGCATTAATGGTGGTTAAAAAAGGGCAAAGTCAAGATGTGCGCCACGTGGTTGAAAAGGTTCAGGCAATTCAGCCCAACTTAGCTAAAGAGCATATGTACGAGTATAGGCCTTGGGGAGAATTTGAAATATTAAGAGATACAGCGGATTTTAAGTCTAAAGTAATCCGCGTAAATCCGAATTCGCAGATATCCTATCAGTCCCATAATCAGAGAGAGGAACATTGGATTATTACAAAGGGGCAGGGAGAGGTTGTACTTAATGACGAAGTGATTCCCGTTAAGGTCGGGTCGCATGTTCATATTCCGAAGCAGGCTAAGCACCGTGTTCGTAATAATTCTGCGGAGCCTTTAGAGTTTGTAGAAGTTCAGCTTGGAACCTATTTTGGAGAAGATGATATTATTCGATATCAAGACGACTACAAAAGAAGTTAAAAAAAAGCCGGACTGAGTCCGGCTTTTTTTATTGAGGTTTAAGTAGTTTTTCGGCCATTTGTTTGCGAAGAGTTTCTTCTTCATTTGGAAGATCTTCGTCTTTTCCATCATCCTGTACTTCGACTTCTTGAAGAGTCGGATTTTTTAGAGTGGCAGACATAAGGTCCTTGTGCCAAGCATAAATGACAGTGCCGTTTTTTAGATCTAGCATTTTTCGAATGATTCCCGGAGCAACCGCTGGGCAACCCCAACTTCGTCCAACTCGTGAATATTCTTTGGCATAATCTAAAGATACATAGTCGGCAGCATGGACGACGATATCACGCTCTGCAGCCTTTGAGTTTGTCGCTTCAAGACCGTGAAGGTTCATTGATTCGCCATGCTGTCCATAGTAGGTGCTACCTGTTAGATAAAGACCTAAAGAGGACATTTTCGACCCATCGATATTCGAGAATTTCGATGGCACTCGTACTCCGGATCCTTTTCCGTGGGCAACTAAGTGCTTATCTACTTGACCGCTGGATAAATTGACATAGAAAAGACGACGTTCGTCAGAAGGTCGAGAGAAGTCGACGATGACAGCGATGTCTTCACGAATGGTTAAGCTTTTCGCAACCATTTTTTGTGAATCGCGCAATCGCTCTTTATGATTTACGGAAATAGTTTTACCACCGTTCAAATCCAGAAATTCGAAAAGGCGACGTACAGCGGGAGCAGGCACACCTTGCTCTATAACCTTATCTATAAGCTTCTTGTCGCCCACTTTACGGTTTAAAAAAGAGTCCGAACTATTAGCATTGTCAGTAACAGCTAGGGCTTGAACCGTCATTAGGCACAGGATTCCAACTTTAATAACGTTCTTGACCATAATCATGAAGAACCACCTTTCGTCAGGTGAGGACTATACAAAGTCTGTGCCGTATTGAGACGAGGCCTAAGTTTATGATTTCAGGTCGCTTAAGCTGTTTAGAATCCCGAAAAAGCAACCAAAATTGTCACCGCCTTGGAAAAAAGGAAAAAGCATTTCCATTAATTAGCAAGGGATCGTGGGCCTAGCTTATGATCATCCACGGAGTCAGAAATGCTAAGAATAGGACTTTTTATTTTATCTATATTGATCATCAGCGGTTGTCATCGAACTCCTGCTGTTGACGTGCGTTCAAATTCTTTGCGAAACACTCTGTCAACAGATGCAAGTGATGAACAGGATGTTCCTGTTTCATCTGCAGAGGACTCTACTCAATCTAAATCGGGGCCGGCCCCAGACAATGACGAGAAAAGTTTTAAGATCATTGAAGAAGGATTTTTGTCTCCAACAATTTATTTCTTTCCAACGGTCAACGAGGATGAAAGCCCGTGTGCCGCAGATTCAAAGCAGAAGATTTATGGCGGCGGAGGGCGAGTTTTAACTGAAGTCTGTAAAAACACCTTCGAGCTCTGCAGCGAGCAGGGGTCATGCGCTGTGATTCAAAACGGCGAAAAGAAGTCTTACAATATTCTTGGTCGAATAGCGGGGCAGGAGAGATATTTTGAAATTCGTAAGGGCTCTTGTATTTATGGTTATGGAGTTCGAGGTTATTGTTTAGATCCCTACTATTCAGTAGCGGCGGACCTAACTATTTATAAGCCAGGTGATGTGATTTATGTTCCCGCGGCGGTAGGATTGGCCCTTCCAAATGGAAGCAAGCATAATGGGTTTTTTGTTGTTCGTGACGAGGGGCGAGGAATTGTTGGCAAGGGAAGATTCGATTTTTTTTCGGGAGAATATTCTTGGAAAAATCCAGCCAATCCTTTTTTAAAAATAGGATTGGGAGATAGTAAAAACAAGATGCAGTATTTTAAGGTCGGTGGCCTTCATCGGCAGTCAGTCTTGCGCTGGAGGTCTTTTCCGGGGTTGCCTCGGCAAAGTAAATAAGCCCGTTTTATTTTTGTCTTTAAAATTCGGATTTTAACGAGACATAAAATTTTCGTCCTTCATTGGGGCCCCAAAGATGGAAATTATCAAGGTGATAGTGGAGTCCATGAAGGTCCCAAGTCGTCGGAGAGTCGCCCGCAGAGGTCTGAGTGTAATCCGTAAGATTTGTGATTCCAAATATCCATTTTAATCTTTGGTTTCTAGAGTAGATGGCTTCTATATCCAACGTCATATATGTTGGCGCTTTTTGAAATTTTTGATCTTCGGCGATTAAATTAAGTCCTGCATCTTCATAAACGATATTGTAATGGTCTTCGTAACCATAGGCCCCTAGGTTTCGTTCGGCTACAATAGTGGCGGTTGTTGCCACTTTCCATGTGGTTTTCTGATAGCTTAGTGTCATTTGCAGTCTTTTTTCGACTGCGGCAACGGGCAATTTTTCTTTGTATTTTGCTGGATAGAGAAAGCTTTCAACAAGAATATCGGTCTGCCAGTTGTCGGTCCATTGCTGAGAATAAGAAAGGTCTGAATTTACAATACGGTAAGTATCTGTGGCATTTCTAAAAAGCGTCGGTTTAGAGCTCGCAGCCCGATCTTCGCCATAGGACATATTTTGAATATCTGTCACTTGAGCGCCGATTTCAATAGCACTGTCGCTGTCGCTTCGATTTAACGAGTACATATATGAGTGAGCTTTTTCAAACTTGTCTATCGCAATTTCGAACCCGTAGTGATCCGTTCCGTGTTGACTTTCAAACAGGGTCATTGGTGCCCGATATCCAGTGCCTACTGAAAATCGAGACGTCCAGAAAGAGTTGTGACTGTGCTTAAGATTCAGTCGTGGGACTAGAACTTGCTCGGTGATCGTTTTATTGAAATCAATCCATTTGATCTTGATGCTATCAAAACGAAGGGCTCCTGCTAGTTCAGTTCTTTCGGAAAGAAACCAGGTATCTTGTATGTGCCCACCAACAGATTGGTATCCAAGATCATCTTTCTTTAAAGAATTTTGTCGATAAAGATATTCCGAACTAGAGCGCATATTTTGACTTTTGCCATCAACTCCAAAGCTGATGAGGTGAGCTTCAGAGGGGAGCCATTCGTGTTTTACGAAGGCATTTGTCAATAGGTCTTCATTGGAATAATCGTAGCCATGAGAGTAAAGAGCGCTTTGTCGTTGATGAGCAGTTCCAAGTCCCCAGTTTAAAGAATTTTGAGCGTCAATAGAGCGAGTTCCTGTTGTTGCCAATTCAAAGCGCGAAGTGCTGATATAATCAGAAATCTTTCCGATACTCCCAATATATTTTTTTCTGACATCGTAATCGGTAAAGTCGTCAAAAGTCGCTGTTGTCGAGGGAGCTTTCTTGGTTCGGTAGTTGCTGTTGTTTCCGCCAATATTATTTGTTTCGGCCCAGCTGATTCTGACATCTTGTTTACTGGATTCGTTTGCCGAGTAGAGCAATTTTAGATTGGCATTTTTGAAGGACTGTTGGGGGGACTCGGTGATTCCGTTGTGATCCACATCCCATGAAGATTTTGCCGAGTATTGTGCTGCAGTTAAAATCTTGAACTTATCGGTCAGAGGCAGAGATTTTAAGACCGAAAGATTGGGAGCTCCTGTGGAGTTGATTGAGGCGTTTGTTAAGGTCCGCTCACTGTAATCAGAGAGCGTGTTTATGTAAAGAGTGCCACCAATTGCTTCGGGATTTCCGAGAGAGGCGCCGGCGCCGCGATAGACATCAATGCTTTCAATGAATTCCACGGGAATAGCTTCGACTCCATAGAGTCCCGATACAGATGAGTGGAGTGATAGGCCATCGACTAAGATCGAAGTGTGTTCTCCCTTCATGCCATTGATGGATACTCGTTTTGCGCCACAAAAAGCGCACGAAGTCTGTGAGTCGATACCGGTGTGATTGTCAATAATATCGCTAAAGCTGGCGGATTGCTTTTTATCTATTGTGTCTTTGTTTAAAACCTCGACTCTTAGAGTTTCTTCTTCTTTTAATTTATTATTTTGGTTCTTAATTAAAATAGTCTCTATCTTCGTTGCGCTTTCATTTAACTGTGGATCTTCCGAAGAAACTGCTTGGGCATAAGCGATCGATTTGTAGGTAGCAGCAACCTGCGCGAAAAGTGTCAAAGTTAAAATAAAACGAAGGGCGAAGATAGATGACTTTAGGGACATTTAAGTTTCCTGTCGGGGTGATTAATCAATATGAGGAGTCAGTTGGATACACTTATTCGTATGAAAGTGATTTCCATGAAGCCATTTGATCGTATAGCTATTTGCTGTGCGGATATCCTGGTCGTCTGTGGCAAGTTGAATAACTATTTTTGATTGTGTCTGGGCGTCTTCGCCAGTCAACCATTGTGGATTCTTCGGGCTGACTTGGACATCAATCGCGGCAGGATGGTCGTCGTCATGATGATAAGAAGTTTCAACTTTGTAGGTCTTAACATTGTTAGCGTTGCCCACATCAGTAACAAAGAGAAAGCACTCTTCTTGAGTGATGCTGTCGACGCCTTCAAAAGCTAGTAAGGTCCCTTCCGGAAAGTGCTCGTGCTCGTGATCTTGTGACTGCGTGGCCCACACTGGCGAATGAATTAATAAGACGCTGGAAAGAGTTAATAAAGTATTTTTGAACGACATGAAACCTCCTGGCTAAGTGCCTATTTCAGGTATTTATAAGAATTTTCTTGTTATTGCAAGTAACTTGCATTAAGAATTAATGCATGGGAGTTAACTTTTCGGCTCGCTTGGTCTTTACCATCGTTTTATGTTTGGCTGCTAAGGGGCAGGCTTCCGAATCTTTGTTGTTATTGGTAGGAAAAGACTGCGCCCCTTGCCGTCGTCAGGTCAAAGAGATGTTGGGATGTACAGGGCTACGCTGGACTCAATGGAAGATTCTAGCTTTATATGATCAATTTGAGTTCAAAAAAGAAAATCGGCCTAATAACGTGGTTCATCTGCCGTTTGGACAAGTTTCGAAGGGACAGTGGGAAGCATACTCTTTAAAAGGGACACCCTCAATTATAGTCAGAGGCGCTTCTGATTCAAAAAATAGTTTAGGATTTAAAAGCTGTGCCGAGCTATTGAGAATCCAACAGAGCTCGGCGGTCCAGCAGTGACTTAGTTTGTTGTGTAGACCAGAGCCTGTAAGGTCGTTGCAGGTCCAATTTTTTCAATCACTTTATCTAAGCAAATCGCTGAATCAAGAGCATTTGCCTGACGTGCCTTAAGTCCAAAGGTTACGAAAACACTTCCTTTAATAAGGTTAATTTCAGCCATACATTCTTTATCAGCAAATTGTACTTTAGAATCAGACGGTGAAAATTCGGTCTCGTTCTTCAGAAAAGAATAGCGACAAGCATGCAAAGACTGAACTTCATCGGCTTTTTTCAAAAGATTACTCATGCAATCATTTTTAATACCAGAGATAGATCTTTTTACGGCCGTGACAGGTCCCAACGGGATATCCTGAGCAAAAGAAAACTGAGAAAACAAAAGTAGTGTGGCGATGATAGACTTCATCTAGGCCTCCTTATTTATAAAGAAAGCTTGGCAGCTTTTTAAAACGAGGCCAACTGCTAGCACAATGCACGATAGAAGTGCTGGCGGGCGTATTCGGAACAGGAGCAAGCTTAAGTTAACCTTTGATTGAACCGCTGTAAACCTTCAAATCCAAGGAAATTGCCTCGGTATTGTAAGCGACATCAGTCTCGTCAGCCGAGCGGATAAGTTGAAAAATGAGTTCAAGGTTCATACCCAATAACTCCATGTATTTGGGGGAGATCCGGCGAAAGAAGCTGGCAGACTTGAATTTAGTTAAGCCGAAGAACTCGGCCTTTTTGCTGTCGTAGGAATCGAGCTTTTGATAGTCCTCAAGAAGCGAGGAGTTACTTTTGGGAAATTTAAATTCGGGGGCCGCAGGGAGGTACTCGTTATTTTCAGTATACAAGACCTTAATCAATGCAAGGTCCTCTAAAGTCTGTTTGATGTCGTTAAATGGATAGGCTTTGTAGTCCTCTAAGGTGAGCCCTTGGCGAGCCAATGTCGTCATGAGGAATGCGAAATAGTGGTCAGAGGTTTTGCCAATCATTGCGATTTGCCTTGCGGTGAGCTCCACTTGGTGAGATCGCACTTTTGATTTATTCGTTTTGTTCGATTTTGTTGTATGGGCAGAAGTTGGAGGCGCCGCTTTTACCAAACGGGGCATGCGATCTGGAAAAAGGTCAAAGCAGAACGCCTGGATTATCGAATCGCCATCGGCCTGGGGAAGTAAATTCGCTATCTGTTGGACGACCTTTTCCGAAGGAGTTAGGTCCGCGCCTTCAATTTTCATATAATAAGAATAGTTGAACAAAAGATCGGCCTTGGTTTCCAGCTCCATAAAAAAAGCCCTGGCGCTAGCATAACCTTGCTTTTTTCGTATTTCTTTTAATGTCGACGCAAGTTTTTGCCCCATGTTCTCTTTTCGGTAGAATGTCTCAAATCTTGAGAGATGTTCTCCGTCTCAAAATGAAATAAAAGAGGCTATTCAAATTCCAATGTATTTTTGACGACTCAAAGGGGACTTTATGAAGAAGGCTATTGGCTTAAGTTTAATGATGTTTTTATTGGCGGGACAAAGTTTTGGACGAACTCAGATGATCGATCAAGACGGGGTCAGCTGTTATATTCGGGCGGCCGAGTTGGCGCGTACTTATTTTGAGGTTGTTGATATTCGTGGTCGGGCCGGATTTGCATATGTTGGCAAAGAAGACCAAATTGAAATTACAAAATACGAGTCTTTGACTCCAGGTTCCTACGATCAAGAGTATCTTGTCGAGGCCATCGTAAAGTTTGACCGCGTTGCTAATCGCTACGCTCCAGAACAAGATCATAAAGTTAAATTTATTATGACAGGTGATTACGACTGTGACGGCCTTAAAGTAAAAAGCTTCAAAGATTTGACAAAGTAATTGAATTTTGGCTTCGGCTTGGGAGTGATCATGAAGAAATTTGTATCGATCATATTGTTTATCTCTTTTGTGGTGACTTTTCAAGCCGGTGCCAAGAAGCAAGATTTACTTCAGTGTCATCAACAGGCTGAATTGGTTGCTCGAAAGTTTTTAGCTGTGGTTGACCTTCGCTCGAGCAAAGGATTTTCCGGGGCTTTGCCATCAGATTCAATTAAAATCATCAAATATGAAGTCACAACACCTGGAAGTTTTGATCAAAGATATCAAGTCCAAGCTATTATAGACTCTTCGATATCCGAGAAATCCCATCTTTTGCAGTTTGAGATGACCGGTGATTATGACTGTGATGGCTTAAAAGTTAAAAAATTCAAAGAGCTTTCATTATCCAATAAAAACCGACCATCAACTGGACTTGGTGGAGTCGAGCGAGTAGATTAGCTCTATGAGCAAAAACTTTCGCTATAACTCTGAATGGATGCCTGAACAATTTCCTCACCATTTTGATGCTCATATCTACTTTGAAAGTCATCAACTTACAGATATTAACAGTCTTAAAGCGGCTATTATCAATGAATTCGGTATTGGTGAATTTAAGAACCAATATCACATTGGGGATATCATCGATGTACCCATTGGTCCTCATCCATTTCCGATGTTAGAGGTTAACTTTTCTAAACAGCAATTTGGAAATTTTGTTCCGTGGTTGTCCTTAAATCGTGGCGTTCTGTCGGTTTTGATTCACCCCCAGACTGGTGATGACTATTATGATCATACCCAAGGTGCAATTTGGTTAGGAAAGCCAGCGCCGATCAAACTTCATTTATTTAAGTAGTGTGCGCATTAATCAGTGACTTGAAATAGCTCTTAGAATTTAATGAAGGCATGATTCATCAAATTTCATTTATTACTAAACCTAAGTTCATTCTTCATATTTGCTCTGTTTTCGTTTTGGTGATGCAGTTTGTATGGCCAGGAGAGACTCCATTTTGGTTGACGATTCTTTCTGGTCTTTTTTTGGCGGTTGCAATATCAGATTCTGTTCATAGCGCTGAAAATATCGCAAAAAAAGTGGGACCTTCCATCGGTGCTTTGATTCTTGCGGTTGCTGTCACCATTATTGAAGTGGGACTGATTCTTAGTATGATGTCCAATGAACAAGTAGAGGTCAGTACGATCGCCCGCGATACGGTGTATGCCGCTATAATGATCGTTACTAATGGTATTATAGGCATCAGCCTTATTGTTGGGGGAATTAAACATAAAGAGTTGGGTTTTCATCCTCAAGGCACAAGTTCGTTGATGGCAGTTTTAATGGTTTTGGCTGCGCTGACCTTAGTACTGCCTAATTATACGGTTTCAAGCTTTGGTCCAACCTATAGCCCTAGTCAGCTAATTTTTGCATCGATTGCTTCGATTTTACTTTATTTTGCCTTAGTTTGGGCCCAGACGAAGTCTCAGAAAAGCTATTTCGAAGTATCAGGTGCAGGTTCAAACTCAAACTCAAACTCTGCGGGTAATATTCCCTCGAATGCAGAGACTGTTTTTAATTTTGTATCCCTCGTTATAAGTTTAATAGTTGTTATCGGGTTGGCAAAGGCATTAAGTCCTTCTATTGAGGCCGGGGTTCGATACCTAGGAGCTCCGCCGTCTTTTGTGGGAATTGTTATTGCTCTGTTAGTTTTGGCACCGGAGTCTTTGGCGGCTGTTTCGGCTGCGGGTCAAAATCAACTGCAAACAAGTTTAAATTTAGCACTTGGTTCTGGGGCTGCCAGTATCGCCCTGACCATTCCAGTTGTTAGTATTTATTCAATCATGTCTGGAAAGACATTGGGCTTAGGAGTCGATGCCAAAAGCACTGTGTTTTTGCTACTGACCTTTATTCTTGGGGGCATGACTCTAGGGACTGGTAGGACAACAGCCTTGCAAGGCTTAGTTCATTTGATTGTTATGGGGGCTTATTTAGTGATGGCTTTAGTGCCTTAGAATACTATTTTTTATGCCCTAGTTAGGGCCTCTGTGTAAAGTTTAGACAGAATGAATTCTTTAAAATAAAATAAATCGGACCCAGTCGTAAAAAAGCTGGGTTTCTTTTTGCATCTTGCCTCAATCGATGACTAAGACTTTGTCTTCCAGCTTACTAAAATTCATTTTGGCAGTAACGGGCCTACTTGTGGCGGCATCCCCAAGCCATGGGGCCGAGCTTTGTTCTGATGTTTTCTCGATAAATATGTTCAATCCATCTGACTTTATTGCTTACCGCTTAGTTAAAAGCTTAAAAAATGAAAGGCCTCGGACAGATCAAGAGTTATTTGAAACTTTGGTTGCGTACTACTTTTTTCGTAAAGGAGATATCGTTAAGCTAAAGGACTTTAAACAAGATAAATCAACTCGCGAGTTTCTTGTTTTTTCTAGGCTGTTGGAGCGGCAAATACTGATGAATGGAGTTGGTGCCCTTTATCAAGGCCACTGGTCTGCGGTGAAGCCGTCCGTATATCAGAAGCTACTTATTAAGTGGGGGCAGTTTAAAATTAGTTTCGTTGGGCAATCAATTATCAAGCTTCCATGGATGCTTCCAGCATTGAAAGAGACCCAGATTTCAGAGGCTATGCTGAGGGATTTGGTGATTCACGGGGAGCGATCACAATTTTATAAAGAAGGTCAGGCTGTTTATTCTCGGGCTTTGAGGAAGGATTTCTATCGCAAGTTTTCGCGAGTGTATACAGTCGTAGCTTATGCCTTTGCTTTCTACCTAATCCAAGATAAGATTTCTCATTGGATAGAAGAGGCGGACGAAGCAAAATGATAAATTTATCGAAATGGATTTTGGTTTTTATATACATTCCTTCTACGGTATTTGGGCAGGGACCTCTACGCGAATTCTTGAAGAAGCGCTGGACCGAAAAGCAAGCCAGCAAAGAGGCGCCAGTCACGAGTGAATTATTAAAAGAAAGTCTTTCGAAAGCGGGTTTGCACACCTTGCAACTAAAGATCAACGAGTCTCCTCGTTATTTCATGATTTATATTCCACCAAAATTAGACATTTCGAAACCTGCCGAAGTTTTATTTGTTTTGCATGGTGGTGGTGGGAATATGAAAATTCAATCGACCGAAGAGTATTATCATCAGTTAAGTGTCGCTGATCAGCGCGGTCATATTGCAGTTTTTCCAAACGGTTATAGTCAGTTCAAGTCTGGTGAGTTTGCGACGTGGAATGCTGGAGCCTGTTGTGGTGAGGCTCGTGATGAAAAAGTGGATGATGTTTTATTTATTAAAACGATTTTAGAAAACTTGAAGGCTTCAATAAAGATCAATTCAAAACGTGTTTTTGCAACAGGCATGTCTAACGGTGCGATGATGAGCTATCGTTTAGCCTGCGATACTGAAGGGCTGTTTGCGGGTATTGCAGCTGTTGCTGGAACGGATAATACTTTGCAATGTGATTCTAAGACGCCCGTTTCTGTTTTGCACATTCATGCGAAGGATGATGATCATGTGATGTTTAATGGTGGCGCAGGTAAAAAGGCCTTTAAAGACACGGCTAAAGTTACAAATTTCACGTCCGTACCAGACACTATAAAAAAATGGACAATGAAGTCCCATTGTCAAGGTCAGCCAAAGACCGTGCTTAAAACCGCAGGTGCTGAGTGTGAGCTGTATACGAATTGTTCAAATGGAGTCCGTATCCAATTATGCACAACAGAGACCGGAGGGCACTCATGGCCTGGTGGTGAAAAAATACGGAAGTGGGGGAGCGGGAGTTCCCCGTCCAAGGCACTTTCTGCCAATGATGTTATGTGGAGTTTTTTTGATTCACTGAAATAAAAAAGAAGGAGCCCGAAGGCTCCTTTTTAGTATCCGACTCCCATTTGCAATCCTAGAACCAGCTGACCACCGCTTGTGTTCTTGAATTCGTTTCGGTCGCTATCCTTCAGATTGCCATTGGAGTAAATGGCCATTGTAGCTCCCCAATAGTAGTTGCCAGCCCATGCGCCTTGGCGAACTTTACTGAACGTCGTTTGATACTCAAGGCCTGTGCTTATGCCTGCTGATGAGTATGTCTTGTTAAAGCTGCTATCAGAGCTTTTGATTGTCATGCTGGTCGCATTCAAGCCGACGCTCCAATTCCAGAACTGATATTCGTCAATAAAGTTACGATGAATATAGCCAATACCCCAATTAGTCAGTTGTGCTTTCGAATCCACAGAAGCACCAAGAGTTTGGGCTGTCGCTGTCTTGATTTTATTTTGTGAGTTTACAACGAAGTTGAGATTAAAGCCCGAGGCCATCGGGCCCCAGAAGTTCATATTAAGACCAGCGGCAGTTGGGGACCAATTTGCTACCTTGCTAAGGTCACCAACAACGTTACTTGCGCCAACCACAAGTGATGTTTCGAAGACTCGTCGGGTGAGCCACGTGCGGTAGTCATCCGGAGTGTTAGTGTCTCTTTTCATGTTAAGCAGGATTTCACAAGTTTGGTTGCCGGACTTAACAGGAATAGAGACTTGAAGAGACTTTTGTCCTTTAAAAAGTTCTTTTTCAGGAAAGGGAAGGAACATCTGATAATAGCGATCGTGCTCGAAGTAAACCTTGTTAAAACGAAATAGATCTGGGCGGCGACGGCTGCCATCCCCAAAACGATATTCGATTTCCATGGGATTCATGCTCTTTGTTTGTCCGCTATTATTGCGTATGATTAAACTTAGCACATTTGTGGAGGGGAATGCGAGCAATCGCGACTCGGTGATAAACCCACATGCATCTGCGAGTTGTGTACTCGTGCCTTCGCTACCTTTCCATTCGCTGAGTTCATATTGTTCAAGATTGCTCATCTGGACTCCGACCAGAGCTCGCGAGGCGACAAAGGAAACAAGGATTGCGCCGGCAAGGCCATCGCCATCCGCAAAGGCAAGATGAGTTGGCATAAGCATCGAAAAAGTCAGCAAGGTTTGAATTAATCTTCTCATTGGAAGTCTCCGGCTCTGATTAGTTTTTTCGCTTCAATGCTGGTTCCATTTGAAGTTGGAATTTTTAAATTGACCAGTTCGTCACTGGGCCATGAGTATTTTCGTGGTAAAGTGAGGCTGCATTGTACATGAACCTTTTCATTTTGAGATAGTCGAACCATCTGCGATTTGTCGGTGACTCGCTGGCATAGTAGAGGAAGTGACTTGCCGGTCCACTCGACAGAGGCTTTATCAAGAAATAAATCTATGGGCACAGCATTGGCGTTTTGAACAATAAACTGATGATAGTATTTAACTTCGTCGTAGCTACGCTCGAACTCGCTCATTTCGAAAGTCTTCGAAGTTGAAATCAAGAGACCGTTCTTGTTTTCAAGGACAAGATCTGAGCGCTGGGGGAACAACATAGCGGGTGTTGCGCATCCGATGATATTAAAGGCCAGAAGGGCCACTAATAGGGTCGACTTAGGCATAAGTCCTCTTTTGTGATAAGTTGTCATTTTAGGAGTTTTAATTACATCTTAAAGGCAGCGGTAAATCGCCACTTAACGCATAGCGCAAGTCTTGAACTTTACAAGGAGTTTGCTAATTTGCTCTCTTCTTTGGATAATGTCCAATATGTGGTCCGGTAGCTCAGCTGGATAGAGCAACTGCCTTCTAAGCAGTAGGTCGCACGTTCGAGTCGTGCCCGGATCACCATTCTTAGATTAATTCAGCATTGAGTTGTAGAAATAAAAAAAGGAGCCGAGTGGCTGGCTCTTCTCATTTAACTGTTTATCACTCAGCGCAATTCAATAAAAACAAGCATTTAAGGTTTTCAGTCGATAGTTTACAAAGTTTTTAAACCCTCTGGCCCGCTTCTGGAGGGCCTTTGCGTTCCCGTTAGTAGCCTCCGTAAATCCATTTGTCCAACGATTTTCAAAGTATCCAATTAAAGGTTCCAGCCACTTTCTGAGGGTTCTTCCGAGAGTATTGGCAGCTGACTGGCTTGAGTTTTTTAAGTCATTAATAAAGCACTCAAGATTTCTTCTCCCTTGGCGTCGGTTCCGACAATTATAAAACTGCCGCAGGCGTTCTTTGTACCAATACAACTCCTCAAGATCGGGGTGCTTGTGGAGGAACTTATCGAGATCTCTTTTTTCTGTATAATTTAAGTCTTCGCGATTTCTCAGGATTAGGCGACGTTGTTTTAGCTCCAACTTATTGCCGTTAATTTGTTTTCTCAACTTCATCATTGCAGGATTTAGAAGCCGGAGAGCATGAAATTTATCGGCTACAATTTTAGCGTTTGGGAAGAGTCTTCGCACAATGCTTAAATATCCGTTCGACAAATCTATCACTACCACTTTGACATTGTCTCGGCCTGGATAGTGTTCAACAGCTTCGAAAATTGATTTCGCATCTTTACCTTTGCACATCTCAAACAACCGACGCTTCTTTAGATCACAGAACACCGTTGCAAACTCTGCATAACCATTTCTACGAGTGAAAAAGTGTTCGTCGATGCCCAATATTTCCGGCCACTTCATTCCGTCGCGATCTTTGAGTTTCGCAGCCAGAGCCTCATAATGGACCTTATAGATAAATCCACTGGAGCAAGAGTGATGCGTTCGCACTAATTCTAGATTCACGTAGTTTTTGCAGTCTTTGGCTACGGCATTGCGAAAATGTCCCGTACTTCTTCGGCGTGGCCAAATACCTTTTACTGCCTCTGTAAAGGGCTTGCGGCAGTTCTTGCAATAGTACCGATGCTTTTCAATACGCAGCCATAATGGCCTTTCTCTAATTGGCGCATCGCGGACGACGCTGAATGCTTTTCCAGCTAAAGTATTCGATGGTGTAGCGCATTTGGGACAAACTTCGCAGGAAGCTCTTATTTTTTTAACCTCCCAAAGATATCCGTTGCGAAAACCTCTTGAAGACAAAAATTTTAGTTCCTCAGATAGCATTTGATCGGCTAAGTTGAAGTCCGTGGGCATGGTCTAGGCTCCTGAAAAAGATGTGTTGTGGTAAACAAATCTTATGAAGAATCCTGTTCCATGCCTATTCTTTTTGACTCAATGCTTTATACAGTGAAGTGTGAAGATCCGAGTGGCTCCTTTTTTGTATTATTGTCTTCTATTTATTTACAATCTAGGACAGCGTTTTCGAACCATAAAATCATTGGGCCGTTGTCGGACTCATTGCCTTGACCGCCACTTAAGCGCATTTTTCCCGGCTTTCCAGCCAAGATGTCTTTGCTCACAAATAGACAAGTCCCAGTATCGGTTGATGTCAGATCATCTGAGCCAACAAAGCGGGCTTCTAACTTCCGGTTGTATTTTTCATCTAAATTTCCGTCTTCGTCGTTAGAGGTGTCCGAGTCGTCGCGCACAACGACTTCGTTTATCGCGGAAGAGTCCGCGGTGGCATTAGCACTAACTTTAATGGTCTTTTGATCTTTTGAGACTTCGATTTTAAGGGTGCGACCGTATTCGTTTTGTTTAGCAGATTTTGATGTTTCCGTGCAAGTCATCGATCTTGCTTGAGCGAAGCTGCTAATAAGCATTGTCATGATCATAAATACTTTTTTCATAAACTCTTCCTTTAAATATTTTAAGCATGAGCCTAACTTCAGGGGGAGGCGAATATTCGTTAAGACTGATTTATTGTTTGTGCGAATATACCTCATTTACTGAAGTCCACGGTAAAAAACGGAACAGGTTGTATTTTATTATTTGAGCGTCCAAAGTTTGGACAAAATGGAGTTCCTGTGGCTTGAGTTTCTGTCTCCAGCGCAAATACGGCACACTAGAAAAGCAAATAGACAGCTGGTTTATAGTCAGAAGCATTTTATCGATATACGAGCTTTGGTACGGTTCTGGCAATCCCGAGGAACTGTTCCGAAATACCAACGTTAAACAAGGATCAATTATGAAAAATATGTTTTTGACTGCAGCCGTTCTTTTAGCTTCATCGTCATCTTTTGCTCAGAGCACTGAGTGCTCGCGACAATTGGATTCTATGTTGTACAGGCAATCTGAAATCAGTCGCCTTGAAACCTCAGCGTTGGTTAGGTCGATGAATGGTGAAATTGAAGTTGCGCAAGGTTTGAACCGTGAGGTCGCCCGGCAAAAAACTGAACTTGAACAACGTAAAGCGGCTTTTGTTTCTGATTGTTTGACTAAATAAGGAGACGCCTCGTGAAAAAGATTATTTCCATGACTCTAGTATTGGCTACTCTTAGCGGTCCTTTAGCTCAAGCTAGCGGTGAAAGTTCGATCGCTGAAAAAGTTCGTAAGACGGCTTTTGAAGTTCTTTATTTTGGTGGACCTGCGGCTTTTCTGGGTATTTTTGCAGAACCTTTCTTGGCTGCTAAAGATATGAAAATGATGAAGGCTCACCAGGACGACGCTAAATTCTTTCAGTTGAAAGTGATTGCGGTTGAGGGCAATGAATTTAGTATTTATGAAAAAGTAGAAGTGAAAATTGATAAAGATGATGTTGTCACTGTTAAGCGCATGGTGAAGAACGGTGATCTTTCGAGCATTCAAGATGTTGTGCTAGATACGAAGAATCAGACATCGATTGTTTTAGATAACAATGATGCGATGGGTGCGACGGTTAATGGTCGTATTTTAATCTCTGAGGATTTAGTTCAGTCTCATGCGGCCGCTCAAAGAGTATTCAGATCCAAGTCTGACTACACCGGAGCAAAGTTTAAAGAGAGCGTGAATGCATTAAACTTGAATGCGATGGCTTTAAATTAACTAAATAAGTTGATTTGGTTTTATAGATAGAAGATGCCTGTTGGGGCTCGTTGCAAAAGAGGAGTTAATAACTCCTCTTTTTTTGTTACAGGACTTCAGTGTTTTGCTCTTTTTCAAGCAGATGGCGTTTTTGGATACTGGCCGAGATTGCAACGCCTGCCAAAAGAATATTCCACATAGTTAGCATCCATATCAGCAGTAAAGGTACCGCCCCTAGGGCCCCGTAGATGCGATTGTAGTTGAAGACTTGAACCCCTAACCATTTAAAAGAAATTTGCGCAATCCATAGCCCCGTGCCGGCCAGTAAGGCGGCGGCAATCGCGGCTTTGTCTTTGACTCGAATGTCTGGAACGTATTTATACAAAGCATACAAGGAACCATAAAGGATTCCTGCATTCATAAACCAAGCAGGTATTAATCGTCGAGCAAAATTGAGTTGCTCTAAAGAGTCCAAGCCAACATAGACGGCTAACCCAAATGGTAAAAGTAAAATAAAAATCCAATAAGCAAATATGCGTTTGTAAAGAGGTCGGCGGTTTTTAAGGTTCCAAACTCTATGAATTCCTACTTCCATATCGTGAAGTAAGCGTAGTGAAGTAATAAATAAAACAATGGCTCCCGTGACGCCCATGCGGCCATCGCCAACATTGCGAATAATAATCCGGATCCATTTTGTCGCTTCAGAGCCCGCCGCTGTTTTAAAATGCATTAAAAGCATGCTTTCGACTTTTGGGTAAAAGACTTCAAGGTTTCCAATTGATTGAAAAGTGGCTAGGACAACAGCCAAAAAAGGGATCAAAGCGATCGCTGTCGAAAAGGACAACGAGGCGGCGACGAGTTGCAGTTCGCCGTCACGGATTTGCTTTTTTATGTCTATCGCTAGGACTTTAATTCGCTCCCAAGCTGAAGCGATCTTTAACTGAAAAGTCATTTCCATTTCTTTCTACTAAGGCACTGTCACAGTAGGGATCGTGCTCAAAGAAAAGATACCACGAATTATCGGCGGCTGGGCCTAAAAATTTTTGTTTTTCTTCCATCAAAAGAAGTGGGTTCAAATCGTAGCCCATCAGCCAGGGAAGACGAACATGGGAAGAGGTGGGGATAAGATCACCGCAGTACATAAGCTGAGTCTTGTTATCATTCACTATAACGATCTGCTGTCCCTGAGTGTGGCCATTCGAGACCCGTACGCTGATAAAAGGTAGAACTTCATCCTGATCGCCATCCAAGATTTTAAGTTTTTGACTTTGCAGCAGAGGTTGAATATTCGCAGGGAAGTAGGACGCTTTCTCTCTGAGATTGGGCTTTGAAGCCGTTTCTAGGTTTGCCTTTTGAACATAGTATTGTGCCTTACTGAAAGTAGGAACGATTTGGCCGTTCTGTTGGGTGGTGGCTCCGCCGGCATGATCAAAGTGCAAGTGAGTAAGAATAACGTGATGGATGTCGTCGAAGCCCAGGCCGTGGGCCGCTAAAGATTTTTTCAAAGAAGGGCCTGAATCATCGATATTGTACATTTCTTTGAATTTAAGGCCCAGTTTTTCGCCATACTTTAGAACAAAGTCGCCACCATTCCCTGTGTCGATTAAAATATTACATCCCGGGGACTTCAGCAGTAGGGCACGGGCTTCCATGGGAATCCGGTTCATTTCGTCGGGTGGATTGGATTTACTCCATAAAACTTTGGGCACTGTTCCGAACATGGCTCCGCCATCTAAGCCAAATATTCCAGTCGGGATGGGGCAAACCTCATAAGGACCAATTTTTAAATTTCGCTTTTGAATATTCATAAACTATCCTTTGCCTTCAGCTTTTTCATTGAATGCGGCCTCGGGGTTGATTTTTCGGACCCATGTTTTGTAAGCGGCATAGACCGTATCGATGGGAGCCGGCGGGTGCACGGGGCCCACATGTATGACTAGTTTACCAGGTTTTGCAAAAAATTGCCCCTTCGGCCACAGCTCGGCGTTGCCTTCTAGGTATAAAAATAAAATAGGCGTTTGAGTGCGTTCCGAAAAGATACTGACGCCTCTTTTGAAATCGTTGATCTTTCCATCCTTCGAACGTGTACCTTCAGGAAATAAAATGAGCCAAATGCTTGGAAGGTCGGTAAGAAGTTTTAAAATCAGATTGATCGCCTCGCCCTTGCGATCCTTTCGGTCGATGGGGATTGCGCCCAAGCAGTGCTGCGAAAAAAATGTAAACAGTGGATTGGTGAAAAAATAGTCTTTTGCTGCCGCGATATACAAACTCAGCCAGTACTTTCTTGGGATCGCGGCTGCTATCGATGTAGCATCAAGATGGCTGGCATGATTGCTAATTAAAAGCAGTCGAGGATAGTTTTTATAAATGCTATGCAGGTTTTCACCTTTAACTTGAAGACGAATGTAAAAACGGAAAACAATATCTTGCAGGAAAATAGACCATAAAAATCGAATAACCATGCTGGTCATGTCGATATGTCGCGTGAATAATGGCAGGTGCTTTAAATAAGTTGGTAGCTGAGTCCACTGCTTATTTTCGTAAGTCCAGTCTTTCATACCTTAGCCTAAAATCTTCATAACGTAATAGTAAATTGGCGCAACAAAAATCAGGCGATCCATGCGGTGAAGGATGTCTGAACGGCCAATAATAAAAGGTCCCACAATTTTAACTCCGGCGTCGCGACGGACGACCGTCATGACAAGATCACCGATCATGCCTCCAAGAGCTGCAACAATTCCTGCGGTCAGCCAATAGATTTCAGACTGGTCAGGAAGCGTAAAGCGCATTGCTCCGGCCAGGCACAAGGTTAGAAAAATGGAAAGGGCTGTGCTTCCCAAATTTCGTTTTGAGTTGATACCACTAAACAAGCGCATTCCTTTTACGTAGCGACTGATGGCGATGTTGGTATTATCACAGAATTCTGTGAGTACGATCAGATACAAGACTTGATAGACACCTTTTTCAAAACGCAAAATAAGACACAGGTGCATGAAAGACCACCCAAGGAAAATAAAAGCCAATTGAGTGATGGAGATATACTGAATCATGCGTTTGTACGAGTTGCGGATAAGAGGAATCAGGCAGCTGGTGGCTAGAACGATCATCGGCATCAAATTGTACAAATCTGTGCGGCCATACCAAGCACACAAAAACAGGCCAACAATCCCAGCGTAACATGTCATCACAAAGTAACTGCGATGAAACATTCCCATGATCTGAAAAAATATTTTTGCTCCCATGATAGCAAGAATCGACAGTACTAGCATAGGCCAAGGGTCCGGTGTTCCTAATAGGACAAGTAACACCGGAGCGGCAATGAGCCAGCTTTTAATGCTGGCCCATGCGGTAACGAAGTAATAGTTGCGGGTTCGAAAAAAGAATGTGATTGCGCCACCGATAAATATCAAACTGAGGACGATCATCACAGTTTGTTGGTAGATATGACTGTTCCATGCTGTAGGAATTGGAACGGGCAGTGGAATCAAATTCATTCAGGAAGCTCCTTATTAAAATCCATGGTATTCAAATTTTTATTCGTCGATATCTATGTTGTGATCCTTGATCTTTTTGTAAAGACTCGACCGTGAAATCTTAAGAAGTTGAGCCGCTTTTTCAATATCTTTGTGCTCATTAATGCACTCGCGAATAAGTTCTGCCTCGAAATTCGCTATAAGTTGATGCAGTCCGACTGAAATATCTTTGTTGACAGCCATTTTTTCAGACGCAGATGCTTTATTCGGCTGTGCCGGGGGATTAGAATTTAATTCGGGAAAGATCCACTTGCTAACATCCTCGTCTCGGATCAATGGCAAGGGACTTACCAAACTAAGTTGTTCGCAAACTCGTTTCAGTTCGCGAGTGTTTCCCGGCCACGAGTACTTTTTTAGCACCTCGTAAGCGTCCTCTGTGAACTGTTTGTTGCGGCGAGGTTTAACGTGCGACAAGAAATATCGAGCAAGTTCCGCAATATCATCTGTACGCTCGCGCAGAGGAGGAAGTTCGATCAGCTGTGAACAGAGTCGAAAATAGAGATCTTCGCGAAACTCACCAGCGGCGACCATCTCTTTTAAGGAACGATTGCTGGCGCTGATTATTCGAACTTGTACTTCGATGTTTTCTTTTCCTCCGACTCGACGAATTTCTTTGGATTCTAAAAAGCGCAAGAGTTTTGCTTGCTGAGTCAATGGAAGCGCCTCGATTTCATCTAGGAAAAGATCACCGCCAGAGGCCGCTTCGATAAGCCCGATTTTATTGGAATCGGCGCCAGTGAAAGCCCCTTTTACATGTCCGAACATTTCGCTTTCGAAAATATTTTCGGGCAGTGATGCCATATTGACGGCGATAAAAGGGCGCGGCCCTTCTTGATGATTCAGAGCTCGAGCGACGATTTCTTTCCCTGAGCCGGTTTCACCTTGAATTAGAATTGCCGAACTTTCGCCGCGAAGCTGGGCAATTCGGCGTTTAATTTTTTGTGACTCCAGTCCATCACCAATCCATGGAGACGCATTCGCTCCCGCGTTGTTGGTTTGAGATCTTAACTCCCAAAGCGCTTCGATTTTCTGAAGAGCCATGATGATCTCTTCCTCGATAAAAGGCTTTGGAAGAAATCGCTGAGCACCTACCTTAAGGCACTTTTCCATGAGGTCTCGACTTAGATCTCCTGAAATTGCGACAACTTCAGTGTTGGGGTGTCGCTGTAGAATCTTTTGAATGATTTTTGGGCCTTCGGCTTCGGTGTGCGCTGTAGGGGGGCGTAGATGCATGTCCACAAAGGCCGCATGGTAAAAACGATCGAAATGTAAAAGGTCGATGTTTTGGATGCTGTAGGCTCTCCAGTGTTTTGGAAGCAGTAGTTTTAATGAGTGGTGAATGATTGGGTCGTCGTCGATAATGAGTAGATTAAAAGCTCTATTTTCTGTCATAAAATGCTTTTTTCCTTTAATTTTTTACAATTAATCCCTGTTTCGGCATTGTGTCGGCGAACGCAGCTTGAAAAGCCCAAAGCCTTGTCGGTATAAAAACCAAAAGTTGGGAAGGTGTTATGGGTAGCTTCGCTTTGATCACAATGTCTAAAACGGTTCGACATCAAGTCAGTCTATTTTTGTTTACTTCAATTCTTATTGTAGGATCAAAAGGCTTCGCAGTTCAATGGGGCAATCCATTACAGAGCCAAAAGGGATATGTGGAATTGGCTGATGGTGTGCCTCATTATGTCGAGTACACGCCCGCAACTCAGGGGAAGCCTACCTTTATTTTAATAAATGGCTTAGTTTATGACATCGAGCGCTGGAATCCTGTCAGAAATGAGCTCGTAAAAAAAGGATTTGGCGTTTTTAATTATTACATTCGCGGGCAGTACTTGTCTTTGCGCGAAGAAAAAAATCGAAAAGGAGAGCCACTCTTTTTCAAAACGGGATTGACGACCAAGCAGTTGGCAGCAGAACTAACTCAGATCTTAGCGAAGATGGGACTTTCACAACAAAAGTTTCACGTTGTCGGTCTTTCTTTTGGTGCTGCTGTCGCTGCAGAATGGGCGACTCAAGAACCAAGCAGGGTAGAGCAACTTATATTTATGGCTCCAATGGTTTTGCCCCTGGATCGATACAATCCCCAGGGACAATGGCTTTATAATAACTTAGAATTGATCAAGCTTTGGTGGGGCCCATTCTTGGGACCTTCATTTTATGAGTACGCCTACAACTCGATTTACAAATCATATCTAAAACAAAGAATTGTTCCTGATCGAGTTCCTGATGTATTGAAAGATATGCCAGAGGTTCATCAAGAGGCCGTTTTTCATTTGGTTCGGGCCACCAGATACTTTGATCTTAGGCAGTATTCGTTCGCAAATATTTGTCGGGGTTGTGTTCATTTCTTATTGGCTCAAGAGGACAAAGAAGTTTTTCAAGATCAGTTAAAAGCTTTTGAAATGGTGTCTTCCCAGGCACGCGGTTCTTTAGTTTTTGTAGCTGAGGCCGAGCACGCGATACCGGATACCGCTCCAGAAGCGGGGGTTTACTTACTTGAACAGCTTTTTTATCAGAAAAAAGGCTTTCAAAGTCCTTTCGCGCCGGGGCAAAAGTACAAGCTTTCAAACGGTCGATTGAGTCCCTTGCCTTGACGATGTAAGCTTGGTCTATGGAAACACTTAATATTCTATTGACCGAAAATATTCATCCTGTCGCAAAGCAACGTCTTGAAGAAGAAGGTTTCAAAGTAGATTTGATTTCTCATGCTCCTTCAGAGGCCGAGTTCATTAGTCTACTGGGTAAATATCAAGTGCTGGGCATTCGCTCTAAAAGTGAAATTACTGAAAATATTCTGAAGGCCCATCCTCAACTAATGGCGATTGGATGCTTTTGCATCGGCACAAATCAAGTGGACCTGGCGTCGGCTCGAAAAGTGGGAGTTCCTGTTTTTAATGCTCCTCACTCGAACACTCGCTCTGTTGCGGAACTCGTTATTTCCGAGATGGTGGCCTTATCACGGCAGCTTGGGGATCGTAGTAGTATGGCTCATCGCGGAGAGTGGATGAAGTCTGCAGTGGGCTCGAAAGAAGTTCGTGGCAAGACCGTGGGGATCATTGGTTATGGTCATATCGGATCGCAAGTCAGTATTTTGGCTGAAGCGATGGGGATGAAAGTTTTATTCTTTGACGTGATTAAAAAGCTTCCTTTGGGAAATGCTCAAGCGGCGGCATCGTTGAATGAATTACTTGCGAACTCTGATTTTGTGACTTTGCATGTGCCTGAGACTCCTCAGACGATGAACATGATAACTTCAAAAGAGCTTTCTACGATGAAGAAGGGAGCTTATCTATTGAATCTTTCCCGAGGCACAGTTGTTGTCATCGAAGATTTAGTACAGTCATTGAAAAACGAACATCTGGCAGGTTGTGCAATCGATGTATTCCCTGTAGAGCCGTCCTCTAACAAAGATAAATTTGTGTCACCGTTACAGGGAATTTCAAATGTCATTTTGACTCCGCATATTGGTGGTAGCACGGAAGAGGCTCAGTACTCTATTGGAATTGAAGTCGCAGAAAGTTTCCGACGTTATTTAAAAATTGGATCCAGTTCTGGCGCTGTGAATTTTCCGAATGTAGACCTTCCAGTCAAACAGGGAACTTCGCGTATTCTAAATGTTCATCGCAACGAGCCCGGCGTCTTAGGGGAAGTGAATAGTATTATTTCAAAAGCTGGGGCGAATATTGAAGCTCAGTATCTTTCAACGGATAGTCAAATCGGTTATCTAGTTATGGATGTTCACTTTGGGAAAGAGCAGGCGGCGCAACTTTCAGCGGACATTCAAAAGCTATCGCGTTCTATTCGAACTCGAATGGTTTACTAGGTTGACTTTTTTGAGGGCCGGGAGGGGTCGTGAAAGTTAATAATTTATTTTTTATCACTGTCCTAGGTTTAATTGCTATTGGTAGCGGGGCATCCGCTGAAGAATGCGCCAATCAAATCAAAAGTGAATGGCAGCAGTCTAGTCGGGAGTTGCGGCAGCAGTATCGATCTATGGATCCCGAGCTCAAGTTCGAGTCGCAGAATTTTCCTAAGGTTTTTCTAGCCAAGCAAGGGGGTCATAAGGAAGCTGTCTATACTTTGCATGGTTTTATGGGATCTCCGGCCGAGATGCGATTTATTGCGAAAGGTGCATCGAATATCGATCTGGATGTTTTTAGTGATTTGATACTAGGTTTCGGGGCGTCGGCTTATATTGCAAATAAATATCACCGTGAACAATGGTATGCGTGGATGGAAGCTCGATTATTGAGGCTTGCCAATTGCTACCAAAAAATTCATCTTGTGGGATTTTCTACGGGTGGTTTGTTGATTCATCGCTTTTTGTATGAACACTCTGCCATTTCATCTAAGTTTTCTGTCGTACTTATTTCGCCCTTTTATGATCCTGATTCTGGATATTTGCGTTTGATCGGATCGAGTGTTGGAAATATCCCTGCGGGAATCCCTTTAAAGCCCGCCTATCAATTGAGCAAGCACCCCGATTTGAAGGCTCTGTTGTTGGAGCCGCGAAATTACCTGCAGGTGATTCCGTTGACCGCAGCCAATCAAGTTTTCGAGTTGGGTAAAGAACAAATGGAGCAGCAAAGGCGCAATCCATTTACAATTTGGTCAAAACTGAAATTGTTTTTATCAAATGGGGATCGAGTCCTTCGTGTCGATAGTAGCTTACAAATGGTAAAGAATTTTCGAGACAGTCAGGTGAAAATATATCCTGAGGGAGTTCCACATCATATTATGGTGCGCTCGGTGAGCCCCGTGGCCAAAGAGATGACCGAAGAGATCATCGAATTTATAAAAAAAGAAAGAGGCCACTAGGGCCTCTTTCTTTTTATCCTCTTAATTCGCGGCGCAGAATTTTTCCGACATTTGTTTTTGGTAGGCTCTCACGGAATTCTACCAACTTGGGAACTTTGTACCCAGTTAGATTTTGTCTGCAGTGACGTATGATTTCTTCAGCGGTCAGGCTGGAGTCTTTCTTGACGATAAATACCTTTACGATTTCTCCAGACACAGCATCGGGGACTCCGATAGCTGCAGCTTCGAAAACTCCGGGATGAAGTGCCAGGACATCTTCAATTTCATTTGGATATACGTTAAATCCAGAAACAAGGATCATATCTTTTTTGCGATCCACTAATTTGACATAGCCTTCTGGGGTCATGTATCCGATGTCGCCGGTCTTGAAGTAACCGTCTTTTGTGAAAACCAAAGCTGTTTCATCGGGTCTTTGCCAATAGCCTCTCATGACTTGTGGACCTTTAATGCAAACCTCGCCCGTTTCCATAAAAGGCAAATTGTTTTCTTGATCGTCTTTGATTGCGACTTCGGTTGATGAAATCGGAAGACCAATGAAGCTGTTGTAGTCCTGGCTATGCGCAGGGTTAATACAAGCTGCTGGGCTTGTTTCAGTGAGGCCATAAGCTTCAATCAAAGGGCATGAAGTCACTTGCTTCCAGCGCTCAGCAACTGCTTTTTGTACGGCCATACCGCCGCCTAATGAAATTTTCAGTCGAGAAAAATCGCACTGTGAAAAATCTGGGTGATTCAATAGCGCATTAAAAAGTGTATTGACGCCAGTGAATGCAGTGAACTTCCATTTTTTTAACTCCTTAACGAAAGCCGGAATATCTTTAGGATTGGTAATCAGGATATTATTAGCCCCTAAATAGAAGTAGCAAAAGGCGTTCGCAGTCAAAGAGAAGATATGGTAAAGAGGAAGCGCCGTAATAATAATTTCTTCTCCGCGAGTTGCGTGATTCTTCACCCACTCGCGAGCTTGTACCATATTTGATAGAATATTCGCGTGCGTAAGAACGGCGCCCTTTGAAACCCCAGTGGTTCCACCAGTGTATTGAAGAAAAGCGATATCGTCACGTTGGACTGACGCTTTTTGAAATGGACCATGCTCTTTGTTAAGAACAGAAGTGAACCAAATAGCATCTGGAATATTCCAAGCAGGCGTCATTTTTTTCACGTTGCGTATGACAAAATTCAAAAGTTGTTTTTTAGGGAAGCCCAGCATGTCACCGATTTGAGTGACTAAGACATGTTTGATAGAGGTTTGGGCGCGGACCTTTTCAAGAAGATGAGCCGCATTTTCGAAAATAATAATGGCCTTAGCGCCAGAGTCTTTTAATTGATGTTCAAGTTCCCGAGCTGTATAAAGAGGGTTGACGTTAACAACTGTTAAGCCAGCACGCAGAATGCCATAAAGAGCGATCGGGTATTGCAAGGTGTTCGGTGACATGATTGCGACAGCATCGCCTTTTTTTAGTTGGCAGTGATGAGTCAGGTAAGTTGCAAAGCGACGACTTAATACGTCGACTTCAGAGTAACTTAAGGATTTTCCAAAGTTAGTGAAAGCGGGCTTTGCAGCATATCGCTGAAAGCTTTCCTCTAAAATATCTGCCAACGAGTGGTACGGATCTAAATTGATCTCTGCGGGAACTCCGGGTTCGTAAGATCTTAACCAAACTTTTTCCATGTGGCCTCCTTGAAATGACTCTTTCAAGTAAGCCTTATAAAATTCGAGCTTTCAACAAATTTAGAGTTATTTATAGCACTTTGCCTGGGTTCATTATCTGGTCCGGGTCAAAGACTTGCTTGATACCTTTCATTAATGAAATCTCTGCGTTTGAGCGCGTGAAATGTAGGAATGGTTTTTTAGTTAGACCTACTCCATGTTCGGCGCTGATGCTGCCTTTTTGCTTTTGAATGGAGGCAAAAACAAGTTCATCGACTTTACGACATTCTTTTACGAACTCTTCTTTGGTCATTCCTGAAGGGCGTAATATGTTGATATGCAAATTTCCGTCGCCAATGTGACCAAACCAAACGACTTCCCAGCTTGGATAGGCCTGACTTAGTACCTGATCAAGATCTTGCATCAAAGCGGGAACTTTTGAAATTGCGACGGAAATATCATTTTTATAGGGACTGTGTTTAGAAAGGCTTTCGCTAATGTCCTCGCGATAGCGCCAAAAAGTTTTTGCCTGTTGTTCCGACGAGCTGATGACTCCGTCTAAAACCCAGCCTTCTTCCATGCATTTTTCAAAAACTTGTAACAACTCGGCCTCGTCGTTGTCGGAAGGGCATTCGACTTCTGCCACGACATAGAACGGAGTTTCGGTGCCTAGAGGGGCCGCCAAACCCGTAGAATGCAATACATGCTTTAAGGCTTTATCCGAGAACATTTCAAAGGCTACAAGTTTGGATTGCGACTTTTTAAATGCTGCAAATACTTTCATGACCGATGAAAGGGCATCGATGCCTAAAACTAAAACTTTCAACGGAGGTGGTGGTGGAGCCAGCTTAATAAGGCATTCGGTGATAAAACCCAAGGTGCCCTCAGAGCCAATGAAAAGATGGCGCAAATCGTACCCAGTGGCATTTTTAACTAGGCCGTTGTTAAGTTCCAAAATTTCACCAGCGCCTGTTACAACTTTTAAGCCAACAACCCAATCACGTGTGAGACCGTAACGCACCACTTTGATGCCACCCGCATTGGTTGCGATGTTGCCGCCGATCTGAGAAGAGCCTCGTGCTGCAAAGTCTACAGGATAATATAACCCATTTTGTTTGGCGAATTCTTGAAGAGCCTCCGTAATCATGCCGGCTTCGACTAAGACAGTTTGGTCAATATCGTTGAATTGCAGCACTTTATTCATTTGTTCGAACGAAACAACGACTTCGCCGTTAAGTGCACAGGCAGCTCCAGAAAGACCCGTACGACCTCCCGAAGGAACCAGGCCTATTTTATTTTTACGAGCCCATAAAACTAGCTTCTGAACTTCCTCGGTGGTTCTTGGGAATACAATAGCGCTGGCTTTGATATCGAAATAAGTCGTCCAGTCTTTGCCGTAATATTTGAGTGATTCTTCGTCCGTTTTAATTTGATCAGCTGGGATTAGAGATTTCAGATTTTGCAGAGCCTCGGTCACTTAAAACCACCTTGTTTTTAGTTCCTCGTTCCCAAAGGGCATATCGGGCAGCCCTTATTTTTTTTGAGGAATTCGCAGAGTCTTTATTTTAAAAAAAGCATACATCGGACAGAAGCCCCATGCTGCTGTTAGGATGAAAACAAGACCTAAGTAAGTCCAGCCGGGACCGCCTGCTATAGCAAAGGCCAAAAGGCCGACGCCAATAATAAAACGAATCATGCGGTCCCACAGGGCTAGATTGCACTTCATAGTTAAGCTTTGATGGCGTCCTGAAGCTCGCCAGATTGGTACATTTCCATCATGATATCAGAGCCACCGATAAGCTGCTTGTTGACGTACAGCTGGGGAATTGTTGGCCAGTTGCCGAAGTCTTTGATGCCTTGGCGAATTTCCTCGTCCTCAAGAACGTTGACGTCGAAAAAATCTACGCCCATGTCTTGAAGAATCGCACATGCTCGAGCTGAAAAGCCGCACATAGGAAACTGCTGAGTGCCTTTCATAAAAAGTACGATTTTGTGTTGGTTTAAAATATCTTCGATTCTTTGTTTAACATTCGACATGCGTGATCCTTATTTTACTTTTGTGCGAATTGAAAGTGCATGAACCTCGCCTGTTTTTAATTCAGGTCCAAAGGCAGCCATGACGTGTTGGTGTTGTTGAATGCGAGTCAGGCCCTTAAAGGCTTCCGACTCGACAGAGACCTCCCAGTGGTCTGAAGTGCCCGTAAGGTCGATCACTTCGATATTGGCATCCGGGTAAGTAGTTTTTAAGCGTTCCATCATTTGTTCGTAGTTCATAAGAGGGCACCTTAGCAGAGGCGCCTTGCCGGATCAAGCGCCTTGGGCTTAAGATGCCGGTATGAATCCATTAAGCGGTAGATTAAAGAAATTTTTCCTATTATTTGGGCTTACAGTTTTGCTTTACACGGTAGCTCGGGTAGAGTTTTTGGTTTGGAACTACGGTCAGTTCAAAAATAGAGCTATTTCCGAGATTTTCTGGGCATTTTTTGTCGGGGTGCGTTTTGATTTGTCGGCCGTCGCTTATTTGAGTTTGGTTCCACTTTTGGCAAGCTTTGTTCCCTGGCATAAATTGAAAATCACACTGCAGCGGCAAAATTTTTTCCAATGGCTTTTATATGTTAGCATTCAAGTACCGTTGGTTATTTTGTCTTTGGTTGACACGGCCTATGTTGATTTTGTGGGGCGTCGATTTACCTGGGACACATTGTTTTTGTGGGGCGAGGTTCAAGGTAAGCTCTGGAGTTTTTTAGCGCCTTTTTTAGGCTTATTCATCGTGAACTCAGTGTTGGTTGTTTTCTATATGTGGCTGGCGTGGAAAATCATTGCTCCCAAGAATTATTCACTCGATTTATCGCCAGAAGTTGAATCTATCTTGTTGCCGCGTCCTTTTTACAAGGTCGTATTGGTCGGAGCCGTTCAGATACTTGGAGCTTTGATTTTTGTGGTGTTGGCGGCGCGGGGAGGCTTTCAAAAAAAGCCGATCAGCTTTGTGCATGCAAATGTTTTTGATGTCCCAGTATTAAATAACCTAGTGCTTAATTCAACGTTTACAGTTTTAAAAAGCTACGGAGAACCAGCTTTGGGAAAGGAAAAATACTTTTCTTCAGAGGCGGATCTCATTCAACATCTGAATGGTGGAAGCTCCGAAAGAAGTGTTTGGTCTGTTGCAGATAAAAATATTCCTATTAAAAATGTGGTAGTCATTATGCTCGAGAGCTTCGGTACCGAGTACACTGCTGTTGGGGGAGTTCCAAGCTACACGCCGTTTTTGGACGAGCTTAGTAAAAATTCTTTATTTTTTCCAAATGCGTGGGCTAATGGACGCCGCTCGATCGAAGGAGTGGCGGCGGTGATGGCTGGAATCCCGGCATTAATGAGCGAGCCATTTATATCAAGTCAATTTGCTTCCAATTATTTTTTAGGACTTGGTACTTTGCTGGGACAAAATGGATTTGAAACGGCATTTTTCCATGGCGGGAATAATGGCACTATGTATTTTGATTCATTTATGAAAAGTGCAGGCGTTGAAAAATACTTTGGAGCCAATGAGTATCCTCGTAAAGAGGACCACGATGGTGTTTGGGGGATTTGGGACGAACCTTTTTTGAGTTGGTCTATCGATCAGATGAATGAGTTCAGGTCTCCATTTTTTGCATCTATCTTTACATTGAGTTCTCATCAGCCTTTTCAAGTGCCGAAGATGTACGTCAAAGATTTTCCAGAAGGGCCGATTCCAATCTTGAAGGCTGTTCGTTATGCTGATTTTTCATTGCGCAAGTTTTTTGAAAAAGCCGAAAAGCAGACCTGGTTCAATGAAACACTTTTTATTATAACTGCAGATCATGCGTCGATGCATTTTCGACCCGCTTACGAGAGCGAGGCTGGCAATTATAAAATTCCTCTTCTATTTTATCAAAATGGCCGCGTGTGGCCATCAGTGGATTTGCAACAACCCGTTTCTCAGGTCGACATTCTTCCCACTTTGATGGAAGTGTTAGATATCTCTGAACCAATGAAGAATCTTTTGGGACGAAGTGTTTTTGTTCCAGGGGAGAGAGCCACGGTCAACTTTATTGATGGGCGATATATTATTACAACCTCAAAGGACTGGATGGTGTGGAGTCCGATTGCAGGTACCGAACTTAATAAAAATCCTAAGCTATATCTGATTAGTGATATTGCTGGAAAAAATCCGCTATCTGATGCGGATCGAATTCAGTACCTACAGACGAAGATCAAAGCCCACATTCAATATTTTTCCAGAGGAATGTGGGACAATCGTCTTTACTATCGGGCGGGTAATTGAGGGATTGGCTGCAAGAGTTGTTCGATGAAGTGAGCGGCCAACTCGTGACGTCCAGCAAGTCCTGCTTTTGAATAGATAGCTAATGCTTGCAAACGCACTGTACTTTCACTTGTAGATCGAGAGTTTGCGATTTCGCGCAAAGAGTATCCCTTAATAAGCATGAAGGCGATTTCGCGCTCGGAGTTCGTCAAATGCCATACTTTAAACTGTTCGTCGACCACTGTTGTAAGGGGCTTGAAGTGGCCACAGCTAAGACATTCATTCGAGATCGCTTTAATAGTTTTTTGAGCTTCAGGTTGAGAATTTAAAGTTCGCTCGGAGTTTTGGTTTTCCATATCAATTCGCCTTTGTTGGAGTCAGAATCATATGGGCTTAATGTAACAAAAGAACTAAAAAGCAAACATGATGCATATCATGTTTGCTATACAATTTTGCCGGAGTTTTAGTCTGTAGTAGCTTAAGGTATTGAAACTATTGATTAAAGCTCAGAAACCAAAAGACAGCCCACCAAGGATATTGATCTCTTTGGCCGAGGCCTGATTTGGGCCCGTCAGATTCATATACCTGAACTCGGCCTTCAGAGAGAGTCTTTCTTTGAGAAGATACTCGGTCCCCCCCCCAAAGCTGAATCCCGCATAGGAGGCCTGGGTCGACTGGTACTGTCGTTGATGAAATCCGCCTCCAATAAAAGGCTTCCAATGTTCGGAGGTAGAAAAAGTTAAATCAGACGTGGAAAAGCTTTCTCCGTTGGTGCTAGTTAAGGGGAAGTAGTAAAGTCCAAGATCTGGGCCGAATGCCATGTCACCTGAAACGATTTTACTTACTGATAGAGAATAACCCACAGCAAACTCTAGGTTGGGAGCAAAGGCTTGCCGATACAAAAGTTGATATGTTCCAAGATTTGAAATTTTACCACTTGTTCTGCTGGTCTTTGCTGTCACGTTGAACCAGCCGAAGCTAATATCTAATTTGCTATAGGCTGACCCCATTGATCCAAAAAGCAAAGATACAATAAAAATAGCCAGTTTAAGGTCTTTCATTTTACGCAGCCTTTGCGGGCTCAGAGACTGTCTGCGAACTCTGAGTTTCTAACGCTTCAAGATGGAAAAAATGATAGGCTTTTGCAACACGTTCTCTGGCATCTCCAATTCTTTGAGGAGTTGGAGGATTTTGATCAAATTGTCTAAGCAGCTCGTAACATCTTATTTTCTGTCTTTCAGACATCAATGATTCGATCTTCTTTCTATCTGTTTTTGGTATATTATAGAAAGAAAGGGCCCAATCCTCCGGGCGGACGCTTGCATGCAGTTTTGCAATAATGTCCTCTGATGCCTCGAAGACCGGAAAGAACGGAGCACGTAATTTAAACAAGTCATCTTTAGCAACTTGATAGATCTCTTTTTCAACTAAAGGGTCTGCTGTTTTTACGTATGTTAGCAAGTCCTTTTCGTTTCTAAATTTTTCAATCTGATTAAAATCACGTAGTGGCGATGCCTTTTTCGCTTTTAATATCAGGTCTGCAGTTTCCGATTCAGTGAGCATTTTGGGTACATGATGAGGATTTAATAGCACGCCCCAAGCTCCCGGAAAGATACTGCGGGCAATCCCAACAGAAATTGATCTAGGAAGGTATCCTAAGATGTTGAAAGCCTTTTCTTGGTCCATATTTTTAAAGAAATCGGCGGACTTTTCGTTCAAGCGCCAAACTAGAATGAGTAATTCTTGCCAGTCAGTTCTATCGATAGCTCTTTGTACGCGAGCGCACTTTTGCAGCACTTCTAGACAAGAGTTGTTGACCTCGCCAGGTTCAGCAAGGGCTTGTAGCCACTTTTCACCTTTAGAGTAACCAAAAAGTTTTTTGCGTACTTCCCAAGGGAATTCTGCTAACAAGGCGCCGAAAGACGCTGTGTTTTCAAGACTAAATTTTTCAAAGATAATGAGATCTTCCAAGAGTGGAAATGTGCCACGACCATCTATGACACGAATAGCTGTCTGAATCGAATCACGAGTTTTAATGGGATCATTAAAACGAATATCCCCAGCAACAGAGTTTGAGTTGTTTTGTGGGCGCTCTGCGGGCTCCAACGGAGTCGAAGGCATTGGCATAGGCGCCGAACTTGCTTTTTGGCCTTCGTTTAGACCCGAGGCAATAGCACTAGATAGTTTACGACTGTTTAACCACGAGATAAGTCCCATACCAAGCATTGATAAGAACCATAAAGCTAAACCAATTCCTAGATAGGACCAAAGCGAAGTGGTCTGGTCTAAATTCGTCCATGCTCGCTTTTGAATTTCTACGGTGTCACGCGCTTCTAGTAATGAAAGGTTTTTCACCACAGTAGTTTTTAACTCAGCGATTTCGTCGTCTGTTAATGTTGAGGGAACCGATAGTTTTACGTGAATGCGGCGAACACGGTTCAGTAAATAAGAATTAGAAGCCTCTGGATCATCCCATTCGTCGGCCAATTCCTCGTCGCTGACTTCGTAATAGGGAAGACGATCTTGAACGCCGCCGGCTTTTTTATCTCGCATTAAGGGGTCGATACTTACGGACGCAAGGAAGGGTTTGTTAGGAAATCTTCCTTTAAGTACTTCTAGCGTTTCAGAGGAAAGCGTTTTTTCAAGTTCGACGACTCGGGGATGGCGATTTTCAGCGAATGCAATTTGCAACCCCAAGAGTGTCAGTAGAAGTATTGAGATATTGAGAATTCTATTTCTCATGTTTCCTCCGGTTTGATCACGAGTACTACTTTTCTAGATAATTCTAATTGTTTTTCACTTTTATTTATTTCAGCTAAATGCTCGGATGTAGTTTTCATTTCGCCAAATCCCGCGACTTCCATTTGAGCAAGTGGAAGCCCTTCCTTTTGCAATGTTCTCATTGCCGAAATCGCCCTAAGAGCGCTGAGTTCTAGGTTGTCTTTAAAGCGCCGTCCGGCTTTTTGTTGGACTTTTCGAGAGTCTGTAAAGGCTTGAATGCTGATTTTATACTGTCCAGCATAGGGAAGATATTTCTTCATAAACATTCGCAGGGATTGAGCCCCTTGAGGTGTCAATACAATGTCGCCGGAGTTAAAAAATGATACTTCTGGAAATTCAACTAATAGGCGATCGCCATATTCATGAACTTTGCCGTTGAGCTGTTTGACGATTTTTGTGTCGAGTTTCAATTTATCACCAGAGTTTGATTTTTTTTCAATGTTAGCTGGAAGTCTTTGAAGCTCGTTAACTAGGGCTAGATTCAGAGTTTTTCTTTTCTCTACTTTTTCATCATTGGGGTCTAGTGAAAAGAACACGATAAAGAATGTAAGTAGAAGAGTCACCATGTCACCATAGCTGACGGCCCAAGTTCCTTCAGTATCTTCGTGAAGGCTTTCTGAGTTAGAATGATGAGCACGTAGTTGGCGTTTCATCAGGCTGCTCCCTCGGTTGACGAGGTTTCGTTTCCGCCACCAAAAGATTGGAATAGCGGAATTTGATCTTCAGGAAGTACGTGAGAGTTAAGAAGTTCTTGTGACTCTAAGGGGCTTGCGGAGTCTGCATAAAGACCTACGGCTTCAAATGCTAACATTGCTTTAGCTTCTTCGCTGGTCGCTTCACTAAGAATATTTTCACCAGCAGGGTTGACCAAAAGATTCGAGACTATAAGTCCATACATTGTCGCAACAAGAGCAAGAGCCATTTCGAAGGCCGTTTGTTTGGCATTCATTCCATTTGATACCCCCTTCATGACGTTTACTAGTCCAAGAACGGTACCCATCAAACCGAATGCTGGGGGATATTTAGCAAGGTTTCTAAATCCTGAAACCACTTTTCTTTGACGATTCATGTAATTATGAATTCGCTCACTTAAGATTTTTTCAACTTTGTCTTTTGAAAGCCCTAAATTTAAAAGCTCAATTCCTTCCGACAAAATTGTCTGCCAAAGCTCGTTTTTTTGATTGGGAGTTTCGCCACTAATTGCAGATTTATAACAAGTACGTACTAACTCAGACTGCGAAACTGTTTTTGTGTAAAATAGGCTCTTCAAAGATTTTGAGATGTCTTTTTTAAACTCCCAAGGAAGAATCATCATTCCAACGGATGATGTGCCCCCGAAAACAATCAATAGTGCAACCAGATCATAGTAAGACTTTACACTTTGATTTAGGTGAACAATCGCGCTGGAAAAGAAGATAGCGGCAAAGACAAGGGCAAAAGGGAAAATTCTCATTGGTCCTCCTTCTTCATGGCTTGAAGGCGTTCAATCATGATTCGGGTGTCGTTATTTTTTGGATTTAAGGATTCCGCTTGTCGGTAAGAGGACAAGGCGCGGTTGTATTCCCTTCTAAGATAGTAGACATTTCCTAAAAGCTCATGAAAAGTTGCCACTGATGGATACAATGTGGTGTAAGATAGAAGATTTTGTTCTGCTCTATCGAAATCTTTAATTCTAATTAGATGCTGAGTTAGGGCAGTGGCACTGGCTACCTTGTCAAGTTGGTCGCCAGACTGAGACAATTTTGACATGTCTCCTTTAAGACGGACAGCGATCGATGTGTTCCGATTTAAAGTTGAGTGAGGAACTAAAATATGCTCGTTTAAGTATCCATCACGAGAAATGGTTATTTGGAACGGCTCAACGCCTGTCGCTAATTTTGACTCTTCGATACTGAGGGGAGTCTGGCCTATTTTAATTGCTGGGCGATTGGCCTGGCTTATATATACCTCTGCACCAGCGGGCTCACTTTCAACTTTCAGGATTGAACTGGCGCAGCCGATGCTCGCGATTGAAAATAGGATGACTGAAAAGCTTTGTAAAAAATTTTTCATATGAGCCTTTCTGTTTCTCAATAAAACTTTCATATCTTTAATCGGATCTTTATCGGTAAATTTTGACAGCTTTTTGTTTAAGTTTTTAAAAACTGATACTTTGTCGAGTCCAGCCATATCACCACCACTTCTTTACTTTGCGAATCACATGAGAGTCGCGTTCTGTGATGTAGAGGTTTCCGTCGCCATCAAAAGCAAGACCATAAGGGGTGTAAAGAAGGGTCTTAATTTTTTTAATGGCCCCAACCTCAAATGCAAGACCTTCGTGCTCGTCAGTCATTTGGCTACCACCACGAACGACCGAGTTGTCAGAACCTATTACAATTTCCTTTTGCAGTGTTTGTAAAAGGTGACAAGTGACGCGGTGGAAGCCCAGTTGTCCATCTCCAACATCTAAAGAGTTGTTAGAAAGAGTCGAGTTGATTCCAGATCCACTTGTATAGCAAATACGATCTTTTGCAGCATCAGTGGAGTCTTTGTAAAGACCAATTCCAATGCCATACCCATCGGTCACAGAGAGAATCTTTTTGACTTCACCTGCGGCTACTTGAACTCCTCCAATATCAACCTCGGAAGCACTGAAGTTGATATATTTAATGTACGAGTTTGTACTGGATGTTTGATCCATCACGAACATGTTAGAAGGGTTTCTGGGGTCTTGAATAATCTTCGTAGGAAAGTTGAATCGAGCAACTGACAAAGCTCCGTCAACGTCACCTGAAGTGCCGCATAGACCGGCAGCTGAAGAAATATTTCCATTAGCTGCAACTTTCAATATGCAATGACGGCGGAATTGCGTCATATAAATTGTATCCTCGGGCGAGGATGCATAGGCAATCGAGAACGGTTGGATTCGCGCACTTGTTGCTGCAGAACCAAGGCCAAGCTCATTGTCGCAACCTTGAGCCCAGTTTCCAGCAAGACGAGTCACTTTCATTGCATCTGCATAGACACTGAAAAAGTTGCCGGCAGGAGACGAGCGGTTGTACATGAGAACACTACAACTTCTATTTGTACCTTGCCACCAATTTCGGTCTAGGATTAGAAGATTGTCGCCGAAATTAGTCACCGCACGAGCTCCTTGAAGATAAACCGAGGTTGGGTTTTGTTGATCAAGATAAGTTCCAGATCCCTGACCGATGAATGTTGTTACTAAGCCAGTTGTTAAGTTCAAAGATCTAATGCGGTTATTTTCGATTAGATTTCCTTGGGCGGTGTGATGAGTTGTCGCAGGCATTCCAGTTGACCCCGCATCTGCAAAAAGCAAACTATTTGTGGTGCTGTCGTAGTGAATATCTCCAAGGAAGTAACCTCTAAAATTTGGAGCATCTACTCCGGGGCTGTCGGGAGACGAATCGTGTTTCGGATCAAGGCCAAATAATAAAGTTGTGATATTGCCATCGGCATTTGAAATATCTAACTCGCGAATTCTAAAAGCTGACGGTTCGGTAATTATCAGTTTTCCGTTTCTGATATAAGTGCCAACGGGATTGTAGGTTAGATTATTACTAGCAGGTTTTGTATTTCCGGTGAATGCTCCAGTTCCAGTTCCCCAAATTGTATTTATTGAATTTGCAGCCACGCCCATGTTTCCAAAAGTTCGGGTGCTTCCTGTTGCATTGGCATAAATAATACGATGGACTTCAGTACCAGCAATAAAGAATCCCTGAAGAGCACTGGATTCGGTCAGGATTGCGAATCCCCGCGGGACACCGATTCTTCCCGAATCAACCGGTGTCAGAGTACCGTGATATCCACAGTTGCCATCGCCAATCGCTGTGCGAACGTTGTTTATAGCCAAAGGATTTAGACCAGTCACCGTTCCATTAAATAGATTGAGTCCGCCAGCAGTGGCGAGGTTGATCGCGCGAATGCGGCAGCCGCTTATTTGTGAAAAATACAGGTTTTCATTGTTGTCTAACTGTAGTGCCCAAGGGCGGTCTGCAGCGGACGTGCCTGCCGTTGTTCCATCCGTTGTGGCGTTTGTCGGTGCGGTGTTTGGAGCTCCGACCAGAACTCTTGCTGTCCACGTGCTCGGGTCTAAGTACGTTACTAAGTTGATTTCCTTAATGGCATTTGTTGTAGAGCAGGCCACCCACATTTTTGTTTTTGCGGCATTCATAACAAGTCCAGCTGGAGACCAACAAACGTGACTTGTAGCTGCAGCACCAGTTGTATTTGTACCTGCGTTGTTTGTTGTGCCTTCAGTGCCGAAGACTCTTTTTCCTTGTCCTTGGTTATTCAAACGAACCACACGATGATTTCCACGATCGGCAACATAGAGATACTGGTTTGTTGAATCATAAATCAAGAACTCTGGATAGCTCAGTTTGTAGTTAGTATAAGAATAAGTAGAACTGTCATCTTGAGTTTTTCCTGAAGCACCATTTCCAAAGAGTGGCTTTACTTCGTAAGCTTCTACTGCGACACCAAGCACTGTTTGTTGTTTGTCAGAACGGTTGTAATACCAAATCATGTGATTAGCTGTGTCCGAGATGAACATATTATCGACATTCGACGAATCTAAATTTTGTACTGTATGAAATGCGAGTTGATTGGGTCTGATTTTAATTTTGTCAGTTCCCGCATCAAAACGGCCATTTCCATTAACATCTTTTCCAAGTCCAGGAAGCCCCGCTAGTGTGCAGATTTGTCCAGATTGTAAGGCATTGCAAGGATCGCTAAAGCGATTCAGAGAAAGCTGCCAAGAAATTGTATTTGAGTATTCAAAGTCAGTAGTTCGATCTTCGCGAGCTCTTACGGATATCGTATGATTTCCTAAAAGACTTTCATCAGGATTAAATATCAACTGATTGGGTGAGCCGCTGTTGATGCTAATATGGCTTGGTAGTCCCGAATACGGGGGTTCATAGTTGACCCCGTTGACTGTCCAAATGTAACGAAGGGAATCGGAATTTGGATCGCTTCCCGTGATTGAAAAAGTCAGATTCGGAGAGGCGTGGTTTTTCGTGATCGTTGTGGATGCTGGTGATTGCCCACTTAAAACAGGGGGTTTATTTAATAGCACTTGAACTGTTGCTGTATCTGAAGCTCCAGTACCATCGGTCACAGTGGCCGTTAAATCATAAGGTCCAAGTCCTGCTAATGGATCTAAGGTTGTAGCGTAAAGATCCATCGAAGTACTTAGCTCACCAGGAATTGGGGTTCCATTCAGCTCCCAGCTGTAAGTCACTGGAGGAACGCCAGTAGGATTGACCATCGTAAATGTTTTAAATGATGTTGAGGGTATGATTACGTAAGGACTTGAGTTCGGAGTTAAACCATCAATGCTTGCGACTCCTGAATTAACAATTGTAACGTTCCAAAGTGGACTAATCACCGTCGTATCGTATCCGTCCCTTACTTCAACACTGATTGTTGCAAGTCCGGTCAGAGTGCAGTTCGGGGTAAAGTCGATAGAACTTCCAGTATTTGAGTAAACATGATTGGTAAAGAACGAGCTTCCGGCGACGCCATTTATTTTCCATACGTAAGTTAAGTTGGCTCCTTCGGGATCATTAGCATGAACCGACAGCGACAAGGTTCCGCTGCCGCAAGTTACTGATGACCCTGTTGCAGAGGGAGTTGGGCTGCTTAGTGTAGGTGGAGTATTTTTATCAATGATGTAGGTGTATACGTCAGAAGAAATTGAGTTGTATGCCGTAACTTTTAGAGAATGTGATCCTGCTGTTAGCGCCGATGCTGAAAGTGTGTAGAAGGCTCGGCTACTATCGGCCAACTTGGTTCCATCTAGTTCCCATTTATATTTGACGTTGTTTCCAGCTCCTGAAGCAATTGAAACAGCAAACGTGGTGTCGCCAGTTGTAGCCGTGACCGTTGGAACGACCGTGGGGGTCTGGTCTACAATTTCAATGACGCCATCAGTGTCAGGTTCCGAACTCAGTAAATCGCCAAAGGTTCCTCCTCCTTCGGATAGGCAACCTGTCGTGTAAAATAGAATTAACACGATGAAGACTTTATTTAGAAAATGTGATGTCAATTTCATACGAACTTACCTCGTTCTGAGACGTTTTCGGCAGTTCTTGTTTGAATCTTGATTGAATTTTCGCAAAATAGACAGAGGTCCATAAAGGACGCTCAAATTTCTAATCCCTTTTTGATGATTCAAAAGTGAAACAGTCAAAGAATATAAAAAAAGCCACCTCAGGGGTGGCTTTTTTTACTAGACTTAGGCCGCTTGAGTTAGGCCGCTTGGGCTGGGCTTAATTTGGCTCCGCACTCGTGGCAGAACTTTGCGGCTGCTGCAACTTCGACGGCACAGCTTGGGCAAGTGGGGCCGTTTGATTTCTTTTTCTTGGCTTCTTCTTTTTCGTGAATATCAACAAAACCTTTTTCGTTCCATTTTTCGATTTCTTTAAGAATCTTCCAAGAGTTAAGAGTGTTTTTGAACTCTTTAAATTCAAATTGTAATAGCACATTAGAGCCTACTGTTCGGCGTTTCATAAAGACGCCTTTTTGCTCAAGACGGGTAAAGTGGTCGTTGTTCATATTGATGCCAATTTCTTCTTTGAAGTATTCGGCAACCTTTGCGAACTCGACGCTGACAACTCCAAAGCGGTCGGCCTCTAAATTTTCTGATAGCTTGACGAATGCCGTAAGCATCTGCAACGAAAGTTCATCTGTTTTCAACAGGTCCGTACGGCCACCTTTGAAATAATAGTACTGATAGAATTCAAAGAAAGCCTCTACCAGGGGAAGATCTAAGAAGTGAATTTTTTGAATCTCTTCAGGGCCTTCGGGATTGTCGGGATTTTTTCCCATTTCGTACAAAGCAAGATTCAATTTGACCAAAATATTGGTGGCCTGTTCGATACGCTTCGGTCCTTCGCCCAAGACACGCTGGCAGTATTGTTTATACAAAGTCCAATCGATGACCGTTCGGCCAGGCATCGACTTCATATCCCCCTTGTGGTTGGCGCACAAAAAAATGGCTCCAAAAACTTTGGCCACTTGGTCTTCGGGACAAGGAGTAGCATCTTTTTCCATCCGACTGTTTTTAACATCGGTTAAAGCCGTTCGAAGTCGTTCGGATAAACTTTTTGTGATGAGCTTCATCATTTGTGGTGCAGATTCGTAAAGACTCTTCAGGGACTCTACGGGGAATTCTAAAACCTTCGTTTCAGTTGTAGCAACAGCGGACGTGTTAAATGTGCCCTGACCTAAAATGACCTGTTCGCCAAGAATTTGGTTTGTGCCTAGCTGAAAAAGGTCCATCGTTTTTTTGCCCTTGATGAGGCACTGATTAATACCTCCACTTTGAATAAGATAAATCGCGGTGATTTTATCCCCTTCTTTAAACAAAAATTCGCCTTTTTTCAGTGTCCTTTGAGACATAGCAACCTCTCACAGAGTATTCTCTCTATAGGAGTGTCGGCAGAAATCCTTGAAAGCTACAGGTCCAGGAGCCTGAGATGGCCTTAATTAGGCCCCAAAAGCCGCTTAATTTGGGTAAAAAAGGGAGGGTTTTAGGGGTAAATTTGCTTTAAAAATAGCCTATAAAAGCACCTCATTGAGCTACGGCGGTCTTCATGCTAGACTGAGGTCTATGGGGCAGATATTTTTTGTAACGGCAAGTGCTGAACATCAAAAGCGAGAGAAAGCAAAAGCAAGAGAACTGCGGCAGAGCCAATGGTGGAAACAGCAACTGGGTAAAGGGCTTTGCTATCACTGCGAAGGCCACTTTCCCGCAGACCAGTTAACAATGGATCATTTGACTCCGATTTCCCGTGGGGGGACCTCCACCAAAGGTAATTGCGTTCCTTCCTGCAAAGAGTGCAATAACAAAAAGGGATATAAGACTCCTTATGAAGTCGCCCTAGAGAATCTCAAAACGCCTTCAGCAAATTCAGAAGGCTCTGGCGACGAGTAAATCCAATCTGCTTAAAAATAAGTCATTAATGCGGCGCGATTAAAAAATACGGGCGAAAGTCTTGCTTTGATATTGCGCGTTGTGAGTAAGCTGTAAATGATATCCTGAATTTCTTAAATTTTCTGTTCAAAAGGATTGTGCAACTGTGAGCAAGATTACCAAAAGTAGTACAGCGGAATACTTTGCGAAAAACCTACAGCAAGTGGGCTTTTCTTCTCCGTTAAAAGCGGTTTTGACCACTTTAAAAGAAGCCGTCGATAACTCGCTAGATGCGTGTGAGCAGGCAGGAATTTTGCCTGATCTTGAAGTCGAGGTAGTCAAAGTAGGGACGGGTTCAACCAAAAACACGGACCAAGTTAAGATTGTTGTTGAAGATAACGGTCCAGGTATTGATGCCGATGATTTGGCAAAAGTTTTCGGAGAGTATTTAGCTTCTTCAAAATTTGGACGAGGACAATGTTCACGCGGTCAACAAGGGATTGGTATTTCTGCTGCGACGACATGGGCGCAAATGACCAATGCTCGAGGCGTGTTAGTGATTTCAAAAACTAAAAACATGCGCAAAGCTGTTCGAGCTCAAGTAGATGTCGACATTAAATCGAACACCGGTATTGTGCGAAATAAGGAAACAATCGACTGGGATAAACCGCATGGTTGCCGAGTCGAGTTTATCATGGATGGTCGTATTCAGCTAAACGGTGATAACGGCTTGTTAACTTATGTTGAAGGTACAGTGCTTGTGAATCCGCATTTAACCATCAAGTTTAAACTGCATGATGGTGATTGGCAGACGATTGCTCGCGTTTCAAATGAAGTCCCCGAAATCCCAGCAGCGACACTTCCGCATCCTCATACCTTCAAATTAGGTGAATTTATAACTCACTCTACTTTGTATGGAAAAATCTCATTAAGTAAGTTTTTGAAAACCGGCTTTTCTAGAGTGTCAGATCAAAATATCGCCGAGATGACAAAAAAAGGAATGCCTAAGTCTTTGGTTGAAAAGCCAATTACAAGCCTTAGTGATGATGAGTTTAAAAAGGTCTTTTCGGCAGTTCAAGATACAGAGTTGATGGCTCCTTCGACCAAGTCGGTTTTGACGGTCGGAGAAGATTCGTTGTCAAAGTCAATTCAACGTCTTGGTGAAGTGGATTTCTTCTCGGTTGTTACCCGTAAACCGACTATTTGTGACTTTAAGCCGATCGTGGTGGAAGTGGCATTAGCTCGTTTTATTGGGCGAACAGCGGCAAATGCAGATGAGCCTGTTCAACTATTGCGATTTGCGAACCGTGTGCCTTTGCAGTTTGATAAAGCAGGTTGCGCGATTACAAAAGCTATCGAATCTGTTAACTGGAAAACTTATGGTTTGGGCCAACCAAAGAGCAGCTTGCCTTTAGGTCCATACGTATTCGCAGTGTCTATCGTTTCACCTTTTATTAAGTTTAAAAATGCCTCGAAAGAAACGATTGATGCATCTGATGAGTTAGTAGAAGAAATTCGCCGTGCTTTGATGCAAGCCGGACAAAAGCTTTCTCGTCACATTAAGAAAGAAGCTAAGGAAGTCGATCTTGAAAGAAAACTGGCTTATATCGAACAATACGGTCCGATCTTAGTAGAAAAGCTTACTGTTATTACAAAAGCCAACGATGTTCGTCGTAAGAAGGCAGAAGAAGGACTTAGAAAGATTTTAGGTCGTGATTCAGAGGCGGCCGTTGCAGAGCTTGAAGATGCAGAATCGCGTTTGGCAAATCTAAAAGCCAGAGAGCGCAAAAAAGCTGGAATCGAAGATGATGAAGACTTTGTTGAAGAGGTTGATGAAGTTGTAGAAGCAAAAACCACCGCTAAGTCTACGACGGCGAAGGCTACTGCGACGACAGCGAAGGCAACCACCGAAAAAGCAACGACTTCTAAAGCAACAACAACGACGGCGAAGGCAACGACCACAACCGCAAAAACAACGACTTCAAAGAAAGCGTAATTAAGTTATGGCAGCTGGAACTGGATTGCATAAAATTCGTGATTTAAAAATCAATATCCCGCGCGAGGCGATGGCTCTTGCGGACAGAATGTTGAAAGATTTGGAAAACTCAAGACGGCCGTATTTAGAAGCCGTGAAGACGTCATTAGATAATGCGGACTACAATCCTAAATTGGGTTATCTGACCCCAGGGGATAAAGTTGTTCGTACAGAGCTGAATGTTTCCTCGGTGCAAAAACTAGCGCGGGTTGTGTTCATGCTTGAAATTCTTCTTCGTAACTTAGAAATCGGTTCAGTGAATACGAAGCGTGAATTGTACTATATCTGTAAAGGTTTGATTAAAGGCGACAAGCGCTACAAGCCTTTGGATTTTGAAGATCAGGCCGAGTCGGATTCTATTATCGACTTTATTGGGGACATGCTTCGTGTTTACCGTGAAGAGTTGAACTGTTTCGCCAATGATCGTGGTGGTCAAACCTACTCTAACCAGCTGATCGTTCAAGAGACAATGACCGATGGAACTGTTGCGACTGTGGACCTTTCAATGCTTGGAACGGCTCCGTACATTCCAAAAAACAAGCCTCAGGCCCTCAAGTTAAAGGCAAAAAAGAAAATTGATTTTGCCCTTGTGGTAGAATCAGAAGGTACGGCTGGAACCCTGCATACGATGGGTTTTACAAAGCGTAATAACTGTATTTTGATCGGTGCCCAGGGGGTGCCTTCAAATGGTGTTCGCGGCTGGTGTAAATTGATCGAGGACGAATTGAATGTCCCGATGTACTTCTTCGGCGATCTCGATGCGTATACATTACAGAATATCTTCCGAACTTTGAAGGCGGGGTCTGCGGCCTCTTTAATCAGAAATGCAGATTTCTCGGCTCCAGAAGTGCGATTCTTAGGGGTTCTGCCTGACGACGTAAAACGCTATGATTTGTTTTGCTATAACGTAAAAGAATCAGATCCGGCAGAAGCTCGGGCCTTGAAAAAAGCGAAAGATGCTCTTGAAAACGATCCGTTCTTTTTGGATAAGAAAAACAAAGGACTGGCGGATATTTTGAGATGGCTACAGAAAGAGAAAATTCGTTGCGAGCAGCAATCTTATTTCTCTGTGGATCCCAAAGATCCGATCAAGACGGAAAAAATCATTTTAGAGAAGATCAAACGAGGATCTTACGTATAATAAAAAATATGTTATACTACAGGGGGCTTTAGAGCCCCTTTTTTTGATATAGAGGCATTAATTTCCAACGGAGTTTTATATGTTGGCGGCTAAAATAACCGGTATCGGCGGTTTTGTTCCTGGTAAAGCAATCACTAATCAAGATCTTGAAAAAGTTCTGGATACGACACACGACTGGATTGTGCAAAGAACCGGTATCGAACAACGTCACTGGGTTGATAACACTCAGGCAACTTCAGATCTGTCCTTTGAAGCCGCTAAAATCGCTATAAAAAATGCGGGTATTCAAAAAGAGCAGATTGATATGATTGTACTAGCGACGTCGTCTCCAGACTACGATATCCCAGGGGGAGCCGCGATCTTGCAAGCGAAGCTTGGGCTTCCAGAGATTCCCTATTTCGATATTCGTCAGGCTTGTTCGGGGTTTGTCTATGGATTATCAATTGCGGATAAATTCATTCGTTCAGGTTCCCATAAGTGTGTCTTGGTGGTTGGGGCGGAAGTTCAATCTAAGGCTCTGGATAAAACTCCAAACGGACGAAATGTTTCGATCTTGTTTGGGGATGGCGCTGGTGCCGTGATTGTTCAGGCGACCGATGTTAAAAGTGATAAAGAGGCGCAAATTTACACGACGGCTTTACATGCTGATGGTAGTTTTGCCTCTGAATTGTGGATTCAAGCTCCTGGGACTGCATTGGGCGAGTTCCGTATGTCTCACCAAATGATCGATGAGGGAATGATATATCCGCAAATGAATGGACGTTTGGTATTCATGCACGCAGTGACTCGTATGCCTCAGGTCCTCAATGAGGCAATGTCGGCGACGCCTTATAAGCTTGACGATGTTGATATGTTTTTCTTTCATCAAGCGAATCTTCGGATCAATCAAAAAATTCAAGAGGACTTGGCTCTGGATCCAGCAAAGATCCACAACACGATTCATAAATATGGAAATACGACGGCGGCGACAATTCCGTTGGGAATGTACGATGCTTATTTAGAAGGTAAGCTTAAGCCGGGAATGCTGGTGGGGCTTGCCGCATTTGGTGCTGGATTTACATGGGGCGCGGGTGTTGTTCGTCTCTAAACGATTTTTAAATTTTATTATTCTATCGATTTGGATTGTCGGCGACGTTGCGGCAGCTCAGCCTGAAATATCGGGCGAAGTGGGAACTATCGACAACTCCCGCGAGGTTGTCGCGGATAAAGTCATTTCGCTAGCCCGTAATTTGGATTCATTATTTGGTGATGAAAAGCTTTACGATGATTATGAAAGCTCGACGCTGATTTTAGAGCAGGATGCATATATCCGTGACCGTAGCATAGGGACAGGTGACTTCTCGATTCGTTTGAATTTGAAGTTACCACAAGCACAAAAAAAGGTCGATAAAGTTGGTGAAACGATTGTTGATGCGGGGAAAGAAGTCGTTAAAACTGCTAAAGCCGTGGCCGAGAAAACCTCTTCTGATTCAAAGAAAGGCAAAGTCGTAACAGCTCCTAAGCGGCGGCGATCGGACGAGGATCAGTGGAAGTTTTCTCAGGAATCTGGACTTCGTGTGGCCAATCCATTGTATTATTTCTTTAAGCTTCGGGCGCGTCGAAATTTTAAATTAGGTATTTTTTCGAACTCTTTTTCCGAGGAGTTCGGCTGGTTTACAGATAATAAGTGGGTTGAAAGTACTCAGCTTCTTTCTGACTATTTTATTCGTGAAGATATCTTATTCCGAGTGATAAACGAAAAAAATTGGTATTTAACACTCTCGAGATTTGAAACTATTCATGGGTTTTCTATTTACAAATCGTTTTCTGATAAAGAAGCTCTTTCTTTTAACGCTCGGATGTTTACAGACGTCAAAGAAGCGGAGTTTGCTGCAAACAAGTACACGGTGGGCTTCACGCATTCTCGTGTTCTAAATCGTGACTGGGTGACCTTAGAAACTACACCGCAAGTCGTGTATCTTAGGGAAAGGCAGTTTCGCGGCTACTGGGAGATTTTATTTAAATTAAGTTTCGCCATCGGTCGCGATTAGCAGGCAAGCATCATCGATTAAAAGTTAAGCAATAGCTCCATTCTGTCACCCGCAGGGGGCCAAAATGGGTCCAAAAACCTATTCAGATCGAATATATAAGATTTGATGTTTCATTTTATTGGCCTCTTTTTTGCTCTCACTTTGAGACGGTAATCTTTTTTTGAGGGATGGTCACAATGCGGGTTTCTGTAGTCATAAATTCTAAAGCAGGTTCTGTAGATCAGAATCTTTTAGAACGAAAAATTCGAGATGCCTTATTTCGTTGCGATCTGCATTTTTGTATTCCCAAGTCCTTCGATGAAATGTGCCTTTATCTACAAGACGAGCTTAACAAAAAGACAGACGCTTTACTGATCGCTGGTGGGGACGGAACAATCAACGCCTGTATTCAGTTTTTGATGAAGCATCAAAGTGACTGGTCGCAGTTGCCTCCAATTGCTTTGGTTAAATCGGGGACGGCAAATGATCTTGCCAGTGAAATTGGCGTCAGTTCACGAATTGATCGCGCTGCTAGAAGTATCATTGAAGGTCAGGTTAAAAAAATAGACATCATAGAGGTCGAAGGTGATGGCCAGGTTGCCTATATGCTGACAAATGGTGGAATCGGTATTCCAGCTGAGACAGCTCAGCTTGCCAACCAGTTCCGAGATCATTTACGAAAAATTTCAACATGTCCGAAGACGAAAAAGATTTTCAAGGATTTTGCAGGCTTGGGATATAAAACAGTTCGAAGCTTAGGTAGTGGCGTTTATTCTTTGATGATTGCCGAAGCTTTACGTAAGTGGGATCAAAATTCGTGGGCCCTCGATATCAGTATTCCAGGTAAGCTAAACATTGAAACCAGCGCGCCAATTGTTTTGATTAACAATCAGGCTCGACTGGGGTCGAGCTTTTTGCCGGCCCCATTCACATCAAACTCTGATGGTACGGTGAATTTGCTTTTAGCTGAAAGCAAGAATGTATTTGAACATTTGCACGCCGCACTTCAAATTAAGTCTGGAAAAGTCGGCCGGGGTAGTAAATTTCAATCTTTTGAATTGAAAGAGTTCAGTCTCAAAGCCAGAAATTCAGAGCGAGCTTTGACATTCTTTGGTGACGGCGAGATCCTTCTTAAAGATGTCAGTAGCATTACCGTTCGCTGCCTGGCTAAAGGTCTGCCTGTGGTGGTCGCTGGCTGACCGTAATTTTTTGCGGAGCCATCATGTCAAAATCAAAAATTTTAGTCACAGGAGGAACTGGTTTTTTAGGAAAAAAACTAGTCCCGCTCTTACGTGAACATGTTGAAGTTCATGTCTTGTCTCGGAGTGGATACACGGAAATCACCGGCGATTTGACTCAATGGAATGCGGGCTTAAATCTTGATGCTATAAAAAAGCAGAACTATCAGGCGATCGTTCATTTGGCTGGCCTCTATGATTTAAAGGCCTCATCTGCAGAGTGTGCTCTTCACAATACGTTTGGAACGGACAATGTTTTAAAGATTTCTCAGTATGCACAAATACCAGTTTTGTTAAATACAAGTTCCGTAGCTGCCGCTATTAATTCTAAGCGACAAATCGTAGGTCCTTTGGATTTAAATTTTCAGTCGGCTTTTCCCGATGCTTATTCCGAGACCAAGGCCAGTTGCGAGCAGACAATGCAAAATTGGAAAGGGGCTAGCGCTTTGCGTATTAACTTGCGCTTAGGAGTACTGGTTGGCTCTTCAAAAGAGGGTGATATCGAGAGGATCGATGGTCCCTATCACGCACCAGAAACTTTTCAGCGACTTCGTAAAGTAATCGAAGGTTTTCCGGGAGTACTCCCTTTGCCAGGTAAAAAAAGTGGACGTATTCCCTTGGTGCCAGTAGATGCTGCGGCTCATGCTATCGCGCAAATATTGTTATGGAGTTTATCTACCTCGGAAAAAGGCTATCGTAGTTTTCATATCACCCCTAAAGGCGGCCTTCCTATCGAACAGCTTTATCTTAAAACTTTAAACTATTTAGGAATTCAGAAAAAAGATATTACATTGGTCGATCAACTTCCTGATGCTTTAATGGCTAAGATTTCTAGTTGGGTGGCTAAATTTCCTGAATCTGAAATGAAATATCTTTTGGCATTTCCCGAATATGATTCAACATCAACACGTCGCTTATTAGGTGAGGATTGGTGTCCTGAGTTCGATCAATATGAAAAAATCTTCTGGAGCGGATATGAAAAATTCTTATCGAATCGCTGAAATTAGTTTTGGTCGCTCTTTTTGGGATGCCGCCTTTGAGTTTGATTATCAAGGATGCCACTTTGAGGTACAGCGTTTTGGTGCAAACTTTTCTGTAGAGGCAGTAACCGCTTTGATTGAAAAGTTGCGAGGTCAAGTTGATGCGTTTGCATTGACGTCATTACCTCCAGTTATCAAGTTGGATTCTAAGAGCTATGTTCACAGACAATATCTAGAGATCATGAACATTCCAAGTTCTGTACCACTGTGCGATGGTACTGGACTTAGGGAAGTGGCGAATATCAGTCGTTTATTGCAGCTGATCGAAACCGGCGAGATTCATCCTCAGCGGGGCGTCTTTTTTCCATCGGCAGCGGTGAGTATCGAAATTGAAGAGTTCATTCGTCACCGTTATCCAGGAAAAGTTTATCTTGGAGATGGCTATTCAATTCTGGGCCTTCCCTTTTTAATCAAACCATTTCCAGGTTTGATGACGGCTTCGAAGCTTGCTCTGAATTTTGCCTCTTTTAAGGATTTGAAAAGAAATACTCCTCTTGCTGAAAGCACTTTGCAGAAAATGAGTCGCTCTAGTTTAGGAATGCAAGTTGAGTCCGTAGACTCTGTTTGTTGCGATTTACCGTTTCTGCTGTTGTTTGATCAGGCGATTGATTTTGTGAAAGGGAAAGATCTTTGGACGTGGTCATTTCATCCCAAGATGGAAGAGGAAGTTGCTAAATTGTCTCCTCGCCGCGTTGTCAATTTGGTTCCAGAGAGCCTGCGAATGAGCCCCTATGCCAACTACTCGATTATTGATGCAGTCATTCGTTTGACTCGTCATCGACAATCTCCTTTGAGTGTGCCCGAATGGGAAGAAATTTTAGTTTCTAACGAGGATCAACGCATGATCGTTCGGCAGTATTCGATGATTCGTAAAACATCGACTCAGATGAAAATTTCAAAGGGAATCAATAAGCTTAAGAATTTAATAGGTAAGGATGAAAAACCTCCGGATTTTGCGTTTGTGATTCACGCATTGTCTCACGACGATTTTACTCGAGTCCCGGGTTTGCAAATATTAAAAGCGATGCCTAAAAGTTGGAATGATCCTTTTGATAGAGCAATTTCAAAAATGCCACCTGTGGTTTATGGTCATGTTCGGCATGTTATTTCGGAAAAAACAGGTAAAGAGGTTAATGGTATTATTTACGGATTGTTTGCCACACCAAAAGTTTTAAAAACTGAAGATCCCGAAGTTGCCTATCAAAAAATTCAACATATTTGCGATCATGCTGCATCCTTAGGAGCAAAAATTATTGGCCTTGGTGCCTATACAAAAATCGTAGGTGATTCAGGGGTTACCATTAATTCAAATTCTCCGATCCCAGTAACAACAGGCAACTCGCTTTCTGCGTCTGCAACTTTGTGGGCGTTGAACGATGTGGTCAAAAAAATGGGATTGCTAAAGATCGACCAGAAGACGGGCTTGTATCAAGGAACCTCTATGGTCATCGGAGCCACTGGGTCGATTGGTAAGGTGTCGGCGAAACTCTTGGCGCTGGTTTTCGAGCGGTTAATAATTGTTGCACCTCGGAAGGAGCGTTTAATTGAATTAAAAGAAGAAATTCGGGCGATGGCTCCTCATTGTGAAGTGGTTGTTTCTACCGATGCAAATGAGTTTGCTCACGAAGTTGATGCTTTGGTTACGGCCACATCGGCGTTCGATCACAAAATCGTTGAAGTTGAAAAGTTGAAACCTGGATGTGTTGTGTGTGACTGTTCTCGACCGTTAGATTTTGACATCGAGGATGCTAAGAAGCGTCCTGATATATTAATCATTGAGTCCGGTGAAGTTGTACTGCCGGGGCCATCGGAAGTCGATTGTAACCTTGGTCTTCCCGGAAATGTTGTTTATGCGTGCCTTGCTGAAACAGCGTTGTTGGCTCTTGAAGAGCGCCACGAACCTTTCACTTTAGGGCGTGATATTGAGTGGGAAAAAGTTAAGGAAATCTATAAGCTTTCATTGAAGCATGGAGTGAAACTTGCTGCCATTCAGGGACATATGGGGACAATAACAGACCGCGAAATTCAGTTAACTCGAGAATTGGCAATCTCAAAGCTCGCTCAAATGAAATCTGAAGGAAAAAGCTGATGAGTTCGTTATACAATCTAAAAAATCTTAAGTACTCGTATCAGTGGAATCAACAAGATGTCGAGGTTTTAAAGGGCCTAAGTTTTCAATTCAACTCGGGTTGCTTTTCTTGTGTTGTGGGTCCCTCTGGATCAGGCAAAACCACTTTGCTAAATTTATTGGGCATGATTGATAGTCCCAGCCAAGGGGAACTGCAATTTAAGGGGCAAAATATTTCTGGACTTACAGAAACTCAATTAGAAGAATTACGTTTAAAAGAAGTGGGTTATATATTTCAGTCGTTTCATTTGATTCCGACTTTGACGGTTCTAGAAAATACATCTTATTTTTTACCTCTTCTTGGCATGGATAATCTGCAAATGAAGAAACATGCAGTGGACATCTTAGATATGCTGGGTCTTAAGGATCATCTGAATAAGCGACCGTTAGAGCTATCAGGCGGACAGCGTCAACGAGTAGCGATTGCTCGTGCCTTGGCTAAAAAACCTTCAGTGATTTTGGCAGATGAACCTACAGCCAATTTAGATTCAGAAACGGCAACAAAAATTATTTTGGCCTTTAAGGAACTTCAGAAGTCGGAAAACACCTCATTTATTTTTTCAACTCATGATGCGCATTTGGTTAGCTACGCGTCGGAAATTTATAAGATGAAAGACGGTCAACTCCAAGTCGAAAAGGGCGGGGTGTAGGGATGAAGGCAGTATTTTTATTAGCATGGAGAAATTTATTTAGAAATCCACGACGGACTTTAGCCTCTTTGTTGACGGTCGCCCTTGGGGCAGCTGGGCTGTTGATCTACCAGGGCTTTAATACAGGCATTATGAATCAGTATCGAGAAAACACGATCCATGGATATTATGGCTTTGGCCAAGTCTTTCCGCAGGGCTATTATGGCAAAGTTGCCGAAAAACCGTGGGAGCTTTGGATAGAAAACCCAAGCGACGTTGAAAAGAAGATACTCTCGGTTCCGGGTGTTACACAGGTTTTTCCGCGAGTCACTTTTTACTCTTTTTTAGTAAAGAATGGTGTCACCTTAGGTGGACGAGGCGAAGGGGTCATTCCAGAACGTGAAAACTCGTTCTTTAATCAAATGAACTTTGAGCAGGGTGCTGACCTACAGGCAGATGATCAGATTATTCTTGGTATTGGTTTGGCGAATAGCTTGGGGCTTAAAGTCGGAGACACCGTCACCTTACTTTTGCAGACCATCAATGGACAGTTAAACGGCGCTGATTTAACAGTGGCAGGCATTTTTCACATGGGACAAAAAAGTATCGATGACAGCTTTTTTCGAGTCAGTCTTAAGCAGGCACAAGCGCTTCTTGATACTCAACGAGTCGAGAAGTTCTCGTTGGCGACCACTGGCGTGAAAGATTGGGAAAAAGTCGAAGCAGGTATCCGATCTCTTAATTTGAATTTAGATCCAATTCGTTTCGAAGTCCTGGATAAAGTCTATTATCAAAATTCTATAGATTTTTTGGATGCGCAGTTTAGTTTTATCAGGACGATTATTTTGATTATTGTTGCGTTGGGCATCTTTAATACGATTTCGGTGGGTTTGTTAGAGCGTGCTGCCGAAGTGGGGGCCTTACGTGCCAATGGCGAAAAACGAACTCGTTTGTGGAAGATATTGTTAATTGAAAATGCTGCTTTAGGTTTGATTGGTGGCCTTGTTGGTCTTATCAGCGCTGTGGTTATTAATGCGACCTTATTGAAAAAAGGGATTCCTATGCCTCCGGGGCCTGGTATTACAAGGCAGTACATGATCTTTCTTGAGATGCAACCAGCTCACTTTGTCCAGGCGCTCATATTGCCACTAGTGGCCGCAGTTCTTTCTAGCATCTGGCCGATACATAAAATTTTAAAACGCAGTATTCCTGACCTACTTCGAACGACATAAAATGAGGAGCGAACGATGAATATAAAATTTTTTACTGCTTTTTCTGTTTTGGGTCTTATCGGATCAATCTCAGTTGCCGCTACAGATCTGAACAGTATTTTGGCGAAAGCAGATAGGATTCGCAACCCTTCGGACTCGTACGAAATGACGATCGGAGTGGAGTCTGGCGAACAGAATCAGCTCTTTCAGGTATTTTTAAAAGGCAATGATAAGACGTTGATAGTGACGAAAGAGCCTGTCCGAGATCGTGGTAGAAATATGTTGATGCTCGATAGGGACTTTCATGCCTACGTTCCTAACTTAAAAAGATCTATGCGATTGTCCCTGGCTCAAAAGCTTTCTGGGCAGGTTGCTAATGGAGACATTGCTCGAACGCGTTGGGCCGGCGATTACGAGGTTTCAAAAGAGGCCGAAAGTGAAACAGAGATTCAACTTTTACTGAAGGCAAACAAAGAGAATTTAACGTACGCCTGGATTCGGTTGTGGTTAGAAAGTAAAACCTATCGCCCTTTGCGAGCCGAGTATTTAGCTCTCAATGGGAAGACTGTCCTCAAGAAATCTTGGTTTGAAGAATATAAAAATATCATGGGGCAGAATAGGCCGACCAGTATTCGTATCGAAGATACGGCTGGGCAGAAAAGTTTTGTGAAGATTAAAGAAATGAAAAAATCTGATTTGTCAGATGATTTCTTTACGGTCAAAAAAATGGAGAGCTTTAAATAGGAAAGTTTTTAAAGCCGGTCTGCGGCCTTAGCTATTTGATTTTAGGTTTTGTCTTGTGGGGAGGCAAGGCGGGCGCAGAACTTCGCTTATCCAGTCGCTATGATGGTTGGGGGAGTGAACGCCGGTCGAGTCATCGTTTGATTCAGCAAATCGAGTGGATTCAAAAGTGGTCTGACTTTGGACTCTATGCTGATGGTTTTTTCGATGCGGATATGCAAAATAGTTCTAATCCAACTCGTCGAGAAGCTTCAAAGGCCTATCTTCAAGAGCTGTATTTCGATTACACGGGAACTCAATCTGTTTTACGAATTGGGAAGCAAGCCATTCGCTGGAGTGAAATGTGGACCTTGCCATCGTTAGATTTATGGACTGCAAGAAAGTACGAAAGATTTTTTGTCGATCCGTTAAAGCTGCAGTTATCCCATAGTACTGGATTGCGCTGGACATATGAAAGCCAAGGGCACAACTTAGATGTGGTGGCATTGACTGACTTAGCCAGTACTTCTTATCCTGAACCTTTAGCTATTGACGATTCTGCAGACAAGCGCAGTGGACTTCAGGGAGGCCTTAAGTGGAGCTCGGACTTTGCTGGTTTCAATGGGGCTATTTTGTTAGCTCATAAAAAGGAAGATGGCTTTGCTGGGCTATCTGTAAATTATGCTTTTGAACACTGGGTGCCTAAATTAGAGTTTGCAGTTCAAAAGAAAGCTGCAACTGCGACGACAGAAGCCTATCATGATTTTTTTTCCTCGTTCGGGGGGGATATATTTTGGGATGAGTGGGTTGTAAGTCCTCAGTTGACGATTTTTGATTTTGGCGATTTGCGAACCCGAAGCAATGACTTTCAATCTGCCTATTATTTAGGAATCAACCGCACTTCCTCGCAATGGGAGCTTCAAGTACAGTTGCTAAGGAACTCGACCTATGAAGATGAGTTTGCTTCAATCTATGCCGCGTGGTTTGTAAAGGATTGGTGGACTCTAGGCGCATTTGCCCAATACTACAATGGCGAGGATAGCCTCAGCGTTTTTAAGGCGATGAGGAATCAAATTGGTTCGTCCGGAAGTTTGGCCGGTCTTAGAACCGAGTTGAATTATAGTTTTTAGTTTAATTTAAGAAAGACTTTTTAATGGACTTAAGGTCTACGAGGTATTTATGGCTCAAGAATATTTTTCAGATTTAAATTACACTTTGGCAAATGAAGACACGCGAGTAGAGTACGAACTTCTTAAAGAAGGTCAGCGCCATGTTTTTTCAATCGCGGGTTCGGGGGCTCGCTGTTTACCATTGATTGCAAAAAATCCCCAAGAGATTACGATTGTCGACATGAGTCCTTCGCAAATTTATTTGGTGGAGTTGCGATTAGCGGCAATGCGGACGCTTTCATATGAAGAGTATCTGTTTTTCATGGGATATCGTGGAGCTTTGGTTGTTGGAGATGACAAAGGCGATAGTCGATACGATTTGTTCTCGAGGCTTGAGCTTTCAGAGGCTTGTAAAGAATATTGGACCACTCGTGCTGAAGGATGGAGTCAAAAGGGATTTATATTGCTAGGTCGATGGGAAAGCCATTTTCAAAAATTGGGCAAGTTATTTCGCGATCAATTAAAATGTGATTTTTCCCCCATATTTTATGCACAAAGCTTAGCTGAACAAAAAGAGCTCTTCGATTACCACTGGCCTTCATTAAGATGGAGTGGCTTCTTAAGAATTGCGGCGAGTGAGTATGTCTTTAATAAGTTTTTGTATAAAGGCCACTTTAGCGGTGGAAAGGAACGAAAGACCGATCAGCGGGCTCCTTGGGAGATGATCGATCAAGAGTTTAAACGAATCTTTCAAACGCAGTTAGTCCGAAAGAACTACTTCTTTCAGATTCTTTTTTTGGGCGAAATTAGATTTGAGGAAGGACTTCCTTTAGAGGCTCAAAGACATGTTGTTGATGCAGTTAAAAAGTCCTCGACCCGAGTACATTATCAAGTTGGTAATCTTTTGGAGGTTCTACCGGCGAAGCCTTGGGACTTTGTCTCGTTGTCTGATACGATTTCTTACCTCGATCCTCAGGCTGCGAATCAAATTCTTCAGAACTTACATGTCGATACAAAGTCTGGAAGTCGTGTGGTAATACGCTCTTTCTTAAGAGCTCCGCAGAAGATGGATATTAAAGACTGGAAAGATTGTGAAGAAGCTAATCGCTGGGCTCATCAACTGGACGGAACGGGAGTTTATCAATTTCATATTTTTGAAAAAACTTGAACTTTCCTTGAATTTACCGGAAGATCAGATCTATGAAAAAACTTAGAGCGGAATACGGTGATTATTTGCAAAATCTGCGTACGAAGGCAGGTTTAAGCCAAGGCGATGTCTCTGAAAAATTGGGGTACTCGACACCCCAGTTTATTTCAAATTGGGAGCGTGGAGTATCCAAGCCACCAGTGACAGTGCTTAAGCAATTGGCCAAGCTTTACAATAAAAGTGCGGAACAAATGTTTAACGAGTATCTAGAGCAAATTCACCGAGAGGTGGCTTCAGATATGAAAGCCAAATTTAAAAAAGCGGGAATGATCTAACATCCCCGCTTTTTTTATTCTTCGCTTAGAATCTTAATAATACCTGTTTTTCCGTCCATTCGAATTCGCATTCCTGTCTTCAGCTTTTTAGTCAAACCAGGAATACTCACGATAGCTGGAATGCCCATCTCTCGAGCTACAATCGCTGAGTGGCTTAGCAAAGAGCCGCGCTCAACTAAAAGTCCCGAAATAGAAGGGTAGAGTGGAACCCACCCTGGATCCGTGCGGGCGGTGACTAGGATCTCGCCGTTTAAGGTCAGATCATCGCCAGGGTTCATAATGACTTTAACGATTCCTTCTAGTTCTCCAGGGCAGCAAGGTAAACCTTTGAGATCTCCGTCCTCGAGATGTTGGGTTGATACAAGATCTTCTTCGTTAATGAAGGTATTTTTCCAATAAACCGCTCCTCTGGTCATTATGCGGGGATCGGTCTCTTCGCTAAATTTTTGGTAGTCATTTTTACGAATTTCGATAAATGCCTTCAGATTCGGACTTGGCAAAGTTCCGTTGTAGATTCCAAATATTTCTTCGATGGTTAACCAGAAAACATCTCGTTTGTGGTCGATAATTCCCAATCCAGCTAAGTCTTCTCCAACATACCGAAAAATACTGCGGGCAATGCCGTAGATACGAGTTCTTGAAAAGCGCGTGTTCTCGCGGTTCTTTACAGCCTTTCGGGCATGCTTTAAAACCCAAAAATATATCCAGCGTCGCTTCCATGGTAAGTGAGCCGCTGCTGCAACTTCTGCTTGTTTGCGAAGTTCTTTTTCACGAGCATCATCGTGAAGTTGAACATTTCCTGCTCGCAGATAGTTTTGCAGTACTAAAAATAGATAGGAAGGATCGGTGTTCAAATCGATTTCTTCCAATTTCATCTCGCTCATACAACGGAAGCCAAAGCGATCGAGGTAGTGAAGAACTTCTTTGTAGAAGTCCTGATGTTTTGATTGATTTAACGACTCAAGCCCGTCTTCGGGTTTCGTATTTAGCACTAAAAGTCGCAAATCTTCGTTTTTTTCGGCAAGCCAAGCAAGGCGTAACAGCTCTCGAGTGGGCTCGGCACTTTCAAGTCCACCTTCACCAGCTAAAAGATTATTTTGTAAGGTAGAGTCCAGATCCGACAGCCAAGTTGTTGTCAACTTTCTAAGAAGTCCGAAGTGGACCATACAAAGGAAGTCGTTGATGATAGGAGCTTTCCAGCGTCCCAGCATATTGCGTTCAATTTCCATGTAGATTCGTACTAGTTGGTCTCCGCGTAGACGAGATAAAGGTTGTTTTCGATAGTAATCATAGTCCTTATTGAAAGTTTTCAAGAAGTCATCGACCACGGTTTGAATTGTAAAATGATAGCGGATAAAATTAAAGCCCGTGATGATTTTTTTGACTTTTCCAGTTGGCGTATCCCAAGACGGGTGCGATTTTATACGATCTGCAATTTCAGGGGTGAGACTTTCTGAAACGCCCATCATCGTTTCCATGAATTGTCGGTTTTGTTTGAAGCCAGGAAGAACTCCCACCAGTTTATACCAATTAAAGAGGTTGTAATACACTCGACCATTCAGTGATCCCAGCATATACCCCAAGTACGAATCCATATCTTTGATGATTTCGTTGTTAAGACCTAGTACTTCACAAAACTGTACATACACGGCTTTGTAATTTCTTAGAGCAAAGCTAAAACTTAAAGGCGAAGTCAGTCCGCCATATGATTCGATGATATTGGAATTGTCCCAAAGATTTGGATAGCCATTCAGATCGTTTTGGATCGTAGTTACGGGTCGCGCCTGAAGAATCCAGACTTTGCCCTGACTGATTGCCCATTCAATATCTTGAGCGCGATGATACAAATCGTGTATCCGGCGGCCCAAACTCCAAAGGTCTTGTAGCTCCTTCGAGTTCAACGAAGCACACTGAATGTTTTCGGACGGGACTGGTAATAGTTGTGTATGGCCAGACAATGACTTTTTCATCATCTCGGTTTTTTCGACGATCTCTTGTTTAATGAGCTTGCCTTCTTCAAAACTTAGCCAGAACGAGTCTGCATCCAGAGCCCCTGACACTAAACCTTCACCCACGCCATACACTGAGGAAACGACGAATTGAGTTGATTTTTTCTCTACAGGATCGGCGGTAAAAAGAACTCCTGACTTATCCGGATCAATCATTTTTTGAAGGATCACAGCAACTGAAATGCCCGTCAGGGAAATATTATTTTCCGAGCGGTAAGATAAGCCTCGGGCTGAATAGGCAGAAGCCCAGCATTCTTTAACAAACTTGGAGATATCTTCGAAACCTTGCACATAAAGGAAACTTGAAAGTTGCCCCGCGAATGAATGTGAGAGTGAGTCTTCGTCAGCCGCCGAAGAGCGAACCGAGACAACGGCATCAGCACCGATCAGTTGTAAGCTTTCTTGAATTGCTTGTTCTGCATTTGAGGTGAGTTTTCGGCTGGTAAAAATATGCCGAATATTTTGCTCGCACTGATCCGCTGTGATTTTTTTTAGCTGTAAATCTTCAATTTCTTTGTTAAGGAGTGCTTGAATCTGGTGATGTTCAATAAACTCGTGAAAGTACCTTTTGCCTAGGGCTGTCCACTCTGGAATTGGAAGTCCGGCATTTGAAAGCAGATACAGGTTGAATGCTTTGCCGCCACTTTCATTCTTCGCGAAGTATTCTGTGGATTTTTTAGTTACGATCATTGATGACTCCCAAATAAAAAGATCAATCCTGCATAGTGAGCTAAAAGGTAAATTCCGGTGATGCCTCTAAAAAGCTGGGCTTGTTTTTCTTTTGAGAAAACCAAGTAGGGCAGCGTGAAAACAAAGTAAATGGCAAAGATTGCAACTAGTAGTTCGTAATTTCGAACGACATTTAATGGATTGCGAAGGGTCGTCCAAATAAGTAGAAGTCCAATCAGCGCCTCCGAAATTGATAAGAACCAGGCTCCTGTTATGCCAAAAATTTTGCTATAACTGGGAACCGTGGGGCGTTCTTCCTTGTGTGAGTATGTTTTTCTGGCAAATTCAAAAAGATTGAAGAAGGCCCAGTTGCTTAAAAAGAACAACCAATGAAAAAGATGAAAATCCATAGGGTTGGCATTTGTTAGTAATACCGCCGAGGACACGCCAAGTAAAACACTTACAAAAGTATGAGTGATTGCATACGTCGTCAAATGAGGTCGAAGAAGGTCGCCAATAAAAAACTCTTCAAACATCAAAAGACTAAAAAAGATGGCTATGACGTGAGTCCAAAACGCCCAAGGACCTAGAAACCATGCTAATAATAGTTCAAATAGCAAACAAAGTGCAATGCCACTGCGAACTTGTTTGATGCTGAGGACTCCACGAGCAAGTGGACGAGTTGGATTGATTCTAACGTCGACCTCATAGTCTTTGATTTCATCAAAAAGTCGCAAACGAAAAAATGCGCTGGCTATGATGCACAGAGTGAGTATGAAGCGCTCTTGCTGAAATGGGAAATTTTCATTTCTTGCCAAATACAATCCGTTGCCCGCGACAAAAAGAATAATCATAGGCAGATATGTAAAGGGGCTGAAGCGTTCTTTTATCAGGGTCAGCCAGGCCCTTAAAAGTTTAGCCAATGATGAAGTCCTTGTTAGTTTTTAGTTGATCTTTTAACACTTTATACTCAACTTTCGAGTGATGGCGGGGGTCCATCGGGATACTTTGAACAAACACGATTCGGTCCAGAGGTATTTTGTTTTTTGCAAAAATGCGTTGGACTTCTTTTTTATAATCTTCAAATTTTTCGGGTAGGGCTTCCGTCGACTTAAGTTCGATCGCGGCCCAAGTTGCCTGTCCCAGGTTAGCATCGTCCATTCCTAAAAAGGCGCAACGAGCAGTAAATGAAAATCGCTTCAATAGGACCTCAGCTCGAACCGGAAAAAAGTATTTTCCACCTCTGGAAATTGCGTTGTTAACTCGTCCCACAATCCAAAGTTGTTTTTTATTGTCGATATAAGCTAAATCTCCGGTGCGATGCCATACCTTTCCTGTGTTATCCATAATTTTGGTGGCATAGAAAGCATCTTGATTATTGTAATACTCTCGGCAAACATGATCGCCGGTACAGATAAATTCACCGACTTCGTTTGTGGGTACTTCAAGTTCTTTCCAACCCTTAGCAGGCCAAGAAATTCCACCGTCTATTAGTTTAATAAATTTAAATTCAATATCCTCACTAATGTGGCCGACGTTGACCCCTTCTTCTAGTACTTCTGGGTCTTGATGCAGGTCCTCTTTCAACATATCGCGGCCCTCAATGTGAGCCATGGGTTCTGCTTCGGTTGATCCGTAAAGAATCCATAATTCTGATTGAGGAGCCACTTTGTAGAATTGAGCCACATCATCTTTTGATATTGGAGCGCCGCCTGTTACAACTCGTCGTAACATTGGTAGCTGTAGATTTTTTTCTAAACAGTACTTAGTCAGTCCATTCAGCTGGCTAGGCGAAAGAGTTGTGCAGCTGGCTGTTTCTCCGATCAGCTGTGACGCTAAAAGGGCTCCATCCGTTGGGGCGGGCGAGGCCAAGTCAATTGCGGGTAAAATAGTTGTGACTCCTCCAGCTAAATTATTCAAAGAAAAAATTGGAAATGCCGGCATATCCTGGTCATGCGCTGAGTAGGGTATGACGTGATCCAGGGCATGATGTTGGGCAGATAGAAATCTATGAGTGCGATTAGCACCCTTTGGTTTTCCGGTACTGCCCGTTGTAAACGTAATGAGGGCCGTCGTTTCGCTTTCAACATCGGCGATAGGCGCTTCACCTTGTGCTTTTAAGAGGTCTTCGAATTTATGGGTGAACTTTTCACCGGGGCCATAAAGAATTCGAATCGGCATTGAATTAAATTCAGGAACTTGATCAACCAGAGCGAAAGCTTGTTGAAAGCTGATCATCGCTTTGGGGCCGACACAATCAGCGCTGGCTCCTAGATGATGGCTTCGCGCCCATGAATCTAAAAAGACAGCAATGGCACCAATGCGTTGTACGGCAAACATCGCTACGTACATATCTAAACTCATCGGCAAAAATATAATGACGCGATCGCCTTTTTGAATGCCGATATCTAGAAGGCCTTTGGCAACGACTTGAATGCGAGCCGCAAGATGTCTAAAGCTGATACTTTGATGGATCAACTTTTGATTGTGATCTCCATTCCAGGTTGCGAGCTGATCGCGCGGAATCCACTTCAGAGCTATTTTATCGGGAAACTCGGCCAGATGTTTTTCCATAAAGGTGATAACGTTATTTCGTTGATCTGAGCCTGGATAGTATCCGATTTTATTTTGCGTTTTGGTAGAAACGCCATTTTTCATCATTTGCACTAGTATTTCGGCATCTGTCCAAAGAAGGCCATGCCCCTTTTTACTGAAGTGGTGAATTTTGACCCGAGAATTATTTTCGAACTGTGAAAGTTGTGCTGAAGCCGTACTGATTTTATCTTCGCTCCCCCAATAAATATGTAGAGGAGTTTCTGTTAGGTCTTTTGGGGACCATGGATTTTTTTGCATTTCGATTTTTCGTTTTACAGTTGTATTCCAGGTCGAGGCTTTAGACAGATGATTTTCGATGTCTTTATATATATCCAGATTCTGGGCCTGATCGGGGTGAATGATATCTAGAAAGAGGGGGCGCCAGCTTTTCGCGTGGTTTGCGGAAATTAATTTGGCTCCCAGGATGGGTGTGCTTAACAAGGCCGTCACTATCCCAGAAAGTTGCCGCTCAGGAAAAATATAGGGGTTGATCAAGTGCGCACTTGCGACTTTTGATTTTAGTGCCGGCAGTGCTTTTAAGATTCGATAGCAGCCATAAGAGTGGCCGACCAAGAGAACCGGCTCGGGCTCACTTAAGATTGTTTTCATCCAATTGTCGTTTTCGTACGAGATACAGATCAGTTGATCTGAGGGGGTAAGATGATTTTTAAGATATTTCCAATCGGTGGCTGAGCCCGGATTGCCATGAAATGCGTAGATTTTCACTTGCTGCCTCCTCGATGTCGCTGACCCAACGTCTAGATGGTCTAGATGCTCTCTAGCTTATCGGCCAGGATGGGGATCACTTTAGTGATACATAATATTTCAAGAGTTTGTGGTTTAATACAGAAGGTATCGCGATATTACCCCTCGTCCTAACATATTAGACCTTTTGAATTGAAATTTGCGACTGTCCTCAGCACCAAGTTTGATGAGAATATGAATTCTGAGTTTTGCTTAAAATTGAAGATGATTTTTGAAGAGCGAAAGAGTCGCAATCCTTTGTACTCTTTAAGGGCCTATGCGCGTGATCTTAACGTATCACCCGGGCGGATGTCATTGATGCTTTCAGGACAGACCGAGCCGGGTTATAAAATGCGCACTAAAATAATGGAGAATCCATGCCTGACAGCAGATGAGCGGCTCAGGTTGGAAGAGGCACATATTTCGCTAAAATCTTTAATAAAGGGAGATCCAAAAAATAATAAGAATATTTTGCTTATGACGGTCATGCTGACGCTTGTCATGAGGAAAAGAGAATTTTCAACCTCAAATATACGTTATTTGTTGTCTGAAATGTGTGATGAAGATTTACTGGCATTTGATGGTGATCGCTACGTTATGACCGAAATCGGATGGCAACGTTTAAAGGAGTTTTATTCTGAAATGAAGCTACCCGAGTCACGTGCTAGCTCCATTGCAGAGATTAAGCGAGTTTGTTATTTATACCCAAATAGAGATGATTTAAATGATAGCGGTAAGAATAGTTTTGAACTTAAAGAGGAGTCTAAAGTCTAGAGGTATCCACTATGAGGATGTTGCAAAGGTTTTGGGTATTTCCGTTTCAAGTTTTAAACGAATCTTGGCGACTGGTAAGCTTAGTCTTCAGCGACTAGAATTTTTATGCCATCACTATAAAATTGAAAATTACGAAATTTTCCCTCCAATTAAAGATAACCGCTGGGAGGGAGGGCTGAGTTCCGAGATCGAAGATCAATTGGTGGCTCATCCATTCGCTTTAGGAATGTTAGCGTATTTTCATCGTGGTATCGAGCTTTCAGAGCTTCGCAAAATATGTTCGTTGAGCTCAAAGAAAATGAATGAATTATTGGTATTTCTTCAGCAGCTTAAATTAATTCAGTGGGATCAGGTTTCAGACGAAGTTAAAGTCTGGAAGAAAGGTAAGATTTTCTACCGTCACGCGGTTCATAACCTCATAGATTTTGAGACGAACAAGAATTTTTTGAATTATTCGTATCAGCGTTTGCCTTTTGGTTATGAATACAAATTCCAGGGCGATATGGCTCTTACTCAATCCGAGGCACAACAGCTTTTATCTAAATTTGATCTTCTTGCTAAAGAGATAATAACGATGTCGGGAGACTTGAAGGCACGTGTAACGGAAAGTATGCATGAGGAACGTCGGTCATTAGGTTTATTGTTGATGATACGTCCCTGGCAGCCAGTCCTCGAAGAATTATTGCCTCTGAAAAAGTCCCAAGGTAGTGACGATGTTTAAAGATCAAATAATTGAGAATCTAAAAATTGCGTTGCGCAAACGAAATTTGCGATATCAAGATGCCGCAAATGTTTTGAAGTTGTCTCCGTCAATGGTAAAGCACTTATTTAAAAGCTATAAGTTAACACTACAAAGGATCGATCAACTTTGTACTGCTTACGATATTCACTTTAATGAAATATTTCCCGTTGAGGCAAAGCAAAAGCGCACGATTTTTTTGGATGCTGAAACTGAGCGAAATTGGCTAGAGTCAGGATGGAAGCTTGGTTTTGTATCGTACATTACGCGCGGAGAGTCGGTGGCAGAGGTCTGCGAGCGTTCTCAAGTGCCTCGATTTCAACAGGAGGCTTTTTTGAACGAGTTAGAGCGGATTGGAATTGTCACTGCTGATGCAAAGGACGGTTGGGTTTTGGCGTCAAGTGGGGGGCTTGAATTTCGTTTTGCAGTCAAAGAGTATTTAGAAAGAGTTCGCAAACAAAAGTTTCAGGATTATGAATACCTGGGCCTGCTTAGTGGCTTTGAATTTAATAAAAATTTTGAAATCGATGTTACACTCGAAGAGGCGATTATTATTAAAGGAATTTTGGCCGAAACCCAAAGAAAGCTTGAACAAGCCCTTCATGGAAGGGCAACCGAAAAGGGGACTTCAGTGAATCGGCGACGTGTGGGGGTGCAGTTGGCGATGCGGCCCTGGGAGGATCCACTTGCGCTTCTGTTCAAGTAAAAGCTGGCAGGAGCCGTTAGTCGTAGTCTTATTGGGCAGTTTCAGAGTATGACCTTTTTTTTGAAGCGGGCCCAGTAGAAGTCCATAAGACCTGGATTTTTAAAATGCGGTTGTTCGATAAGTTGTTTGTTTTCAATGGCAGCTGGTGTTTTGCCTTGGGACCATATTTTTAGAAGTTCTTGTAGGGCCTCAAACTCTAAAAATTCTCCCTGTTCGGCACAAGCTAAATAATCTTTGCTATTGGGAAAGGTTGATACGGCTTTTAAAATTGCCCCATCATCTAACTTTGATGTCATTTGGTGAATTGTGAAGCCCGTTTCTTTTTCATTAGCTCGATTCCAAAAGTCACACATCAGACCACGCTGATCAGGAAGAAGACCATGGTGAATATTAATACAGCCTAATCTGGGGATGTTTAATATTTTTTTGCGAAAAAAACTTCGGGTTCTTGCATTGACGATAAGGTCAATATGTTCAGATGCAAAGGAATTCAGAAATTCTGCCGAATTGATATCTTTAACTATGAAGGTCCGTTTAGCATGATTTTTAAAATACAATTCTTTCTTTTTCCAAGAGCTATCGAAGCTATTTTTCAACAGATGCCAGCCAAGTCTAGGGGCAGCTCCGGTTAAAATCAATACCAAGGCTTTGGCGGGCCAGCTCCAACTGAAGTTATCAATCAAAATCAGTCCCTCGAAGTCGGGGTGCTCTGAGCACTTTTGAACGATGTGCGTGTAATTGTTCGGCACAAAAGTGACTCTTGAAGTAATTAGCCAAACTTTCATCATTTTCTCGCCGCTGTTGGAATGAGTTCGGCTTCAATTTGATCTTGAGCCGTCGAGCGTGATGAGGCTTGATCCGATTGGAGTTCTACCCCCATGACCCTAAACAATTCGAGGGTCGGAATAGAGCCTTTAACTCCGCGTCGTAGAAAGCGCCCTTTAATATATCCTTCAGCGACGATGACATCTTTGCCGTCGATTTTCCTGATAAAGGTTTGGCGAAGATAGAAGTCTTTAGCATTCCAGGCCTCAACTTGAGTTTCTAAAATAAAAAACTGAAAAGGATCGAGAGATTTTTTGAACTTGATACTTTCTGATACGACGACTGGATAGTAGCCTTGAAAAAATAGTTTCCCAAAGACACCTGCTTTTCTCATCAGATCTATCCGGCCTAGGTCCATGATCGATAAATAGCGTCCGTTGTTCATGTGCATATTGATATCTAAATCCAGGGGATTGACCCAAAATTGAGTGCGGCAGGGAGCCAAAATATCGATTTTTTCAGAGGTGAAAGTTCCCCGAATAAGAAGCCAAATGAAGCGGAAATATAAATTCATACCTAGACCTTTGAAAGAGACTCTTATTATTAAAGCCGTTGCCACAAAAAGCGACAAGATCGCGCTTGTTTAACGCCTCGCATATAACATGACCCGACCCGCAATTCATTGTTATTTCAACTCATTTTCATTAAACTCAGAGCGTTTATAGCAATCAAACAATCTTAAGAAAGAAGGTCCTTTCATGTCTTCGAAAATTGAGACAACGCCAGAATTGGTGAAGTCAGTTTATGCAAAGACCAACGAGCGTTTGGCGATTATTCGTCAACGTCTTAACCGTCCTTTAACTTTGGCTGAAAAAATTGTTTTTGGTCACTTAGACGACCCACAAAACCAAGAATTGGTTCGTGGCTCTTCATTCTTGTTGCTTCGTCCAGACCGCGTGGCGATGCAAGATGCGACGGCACAGATGGCTCTTCTTCAGTTTATGTTGGCTGGAAAAGACGAAGCAGCTGTTCCTTCTTCTGTTCACTGTGACCACTTGATCCAAGCTTACAAAGGTAAGACTGAGGACATGACTGTTGCTAACAAAACAAACGAAGAAGTTTACAACTTCTTGGCGACAGCGTCTTCTCGTTACAATATCGGTTTCTGGAAGCCAGGCGCTGGTATCATTCACCAAGTAATCCTTGAGAACTATGCATTCCCAGGTGGTTTGATGATTGGTACGGACTCTCACACTCCAAATGCGGGTGGTTTGGGTATGTGTGCTGTGGGTGTTGGTGGCTCGGATGCTTCTGACGTGATGGTTGGTCTTCCATGGGAAGTTAAAAACCCTAAACTTATTGGTGTTCACTTGAAAGGTAAACTTCAAGGTTGGACTTCTGCAAAAGACGTTATCTTGAAACTTTGCGGAATGCTGACTGTTAAAGGTGGAACTGACAAGATTGTTGAATACTTCGGTGAAGGCACAACTTCAATTTCTTGTACTGGTAAAGCAACTATCACAAACATGGGTGCTGAATTGGGTGCGACTTGCTCGGTATTCCCATTTGACGCAAAAATGGCTGGTTACTTGAAGGCAACTGGTCGTGAAGAGCTTGCTAAAATTGCTGAAGCAAACAAAGACATCTTGTCTGCGGATGCGGATGTGTTGGCAAATCCTTCAAAATACTTCGACGAAGTTTACGAAATCGACTTGTCTGCGCTTGAGCCACACTTGGTGGGACCTCACACTCCAGACTTAGCTCGTCCAATTTCTGCTTTGAAGCAAGAAGTTCAAGAGAAGGGCTACCCAGTTAAGATTTCTTCTGCATTGATTGGTTCATGCACAAACTCTTCATACGAAGACATTGGCCGCGCGGCTTTTGTTGCTGAACAAGCAATGTCAGTTGGCGTGAAAATGAATTCTCCATTCTTGGTTTCTCCGGGATCAACAACAGTTCAAATGACTGTTGAGCGTGATGGTCAGTTGAAGGCATTCAATGAAGTGGGCGCGACTGTTTTGGCAAATGCTTGTGGACCTTGTATCGGTCAATGGAAGCGTGATGACGTGAAGGCCGGCGAAAAGAACACGATTGTGACTTCTTTCAACCGTAACTTCCGTGGTCGTAACGATTCTAACTCTGAAACTTTGGCATTCATCGCTTCACCTGAAATCGTAATGGCATTGGGCTTGGCTGGTCGTTTGGATTTCAACCCTGCGACAGATGAACTTGTTGGGCCAAATGGATCTATCAAGTTGAAAGCTCCTCAAGCTGCTGAACTTCCAGAGAAGAACTTCATCCCAGACGTTGAAGGCTATCAGTCTCCAGCGGGTAAAGATGCAAAAGTGGCGGTTTCTCCAACTTCAGATCGTTTGCAACTTTTGACTCCATTCAAAGAGTGGGATGGCAAAGACTTCGTAGATAATTTCGTATTAGCGAAAGCAAAAGGCAAATGTACGACAGATCATATCTCTCCGGGGGGTCCTTGGTTGAAATACCGTGGTCACTTGGACAATATCTCTAACAATATGCTTTTGGGTGCTGACAATGCGTTCACAGGCGAAATTGGTAAAGGTAAAAACCAATTGACTGGTCAAACGGGTGTTGAATTTGCCAAAGCGGCACGCGAGTACAAGCAAGCAGGTCGCGGCTGGGTTGTGATTGGTGATGAAAACTACGGTGAAGGTTCATCTCGTGAGCACGCAGCGATGTGTCCTCGCTTCTTGGGTGCTTCAGCTGTGATCACAAAATCATTTGCTCGTATCCACGAAACAAACTTGAAAAAACAAGGTGTGTTGGCTTTGACTTTCGTTAACGTCGCAGACTACGACAAAGTAAAAGAAGACGATCTAGTTTCATTGATCAATCTTAAAGATCTTGCTCCTGGTAAGAACGTTGAGATGGTTTTGAAGCATAAGGATGGATCAACAGAGACTGTTCAGTTGAAGCATACATACAATGCTGAGCAGTTAAAATGGTTCAAAGCAGGTTCTGCATTGAACTTGATTCGTGCGGCAAACAAGTAGTCCACTGTTTCAAATTACTTACAAAATGGAAAGGGATCGCAGAAGTGCGATCCCTTTTTATTTTAGCTTGCTTCATTTTCAGAAAAATAAAAAACTGTGAGAGTGCGAATCTTTTTATTAAAAGCTCTTAGGAGCTCTTTTTTTATTTATCCCTTTGTCGTTATCGCTTCTGTCGTTGTTTGGGGATGGGAATCCAACAAGTTTGCCATGTGGTCATACCTTTCAATGGGCTTATTAGCACTGATCCTTGCAAAATGGATCGACTTTGCATTGGGGGGAAGGATTAGCCGCAGACCAATAATTGTGGGTAACATTTCAAATGAGGTGCTTGATTTAAGTAGTTTGATCACCGTTATTATTCCTGCGTATAACGAAGAGAAGGTTATTGCTTCTTGTATTGAGAGTCTTTTATCAAACGGTCTAACACCACAACAAATTGTGATTGTCGATGATGGCAGTACCGACGGGACGGCTTCCTTAGTTAAAAATAAGTTCCCTAATGTGGTTCTCGTGCGCCAATCAAATCAAGGGAAAGCCGCCGCGTTGAATAATGGACTTTCTAAGGTTGAAACGCCCCTTGTTGCTTTTATGGATGCTGATAGCATCTCGACAAAACAATTATTGAGAAACGCCTGTCTTTTTATGCAGCAACAGCCAACGATATCAGGTGTATCGTCATTGGTTCTTGTTGGAAATAAGCGCGGTATTCTTTCTTATCTTCAATGTATTGAATACATCTCGGCCTTAAACCTGCCTAAGGTTGGTCTGTCGCAGTACGCCTCGGTTCCTGTTATCACGGGTGTATTTGGTGTCTACCGGACTCAGGTTTTACGCTCAATTGGTGGTGTTCCTGTTGATACTTTGGTAGAGGATGCAGATCTTTCTTTGAAGATGTTAGCCAATGGTTATCGCACATCATTTAGTGAAGAGTTGATTTGCTTGACCGAGGCGCCTCAGAATGTTCTTGATTTAGGTCGGCAAAGAAGAAGATGGGCAGTGGGATTTCAACAAGTCGCTAGCAAATATCAGCAAGCAATGTTTTTTAGAGATAGTAAATTTTTTGCCGCCTTGGTGTTTTTCATAACTCATTACCTTTTGCGTTCTTGCTTTTTTGGTTCCTATTTATTGAGCAGTATTTTTATTAGCATTTTGTTAGCTACTCCTGTGCCTCTTTTGGTTCTTTGGTTAATCTCAACAATTCTGCTGTCGATTAGTTTTATGCTAGGGTATGAAGTTTTAGGAGCAGGCAAAAAATTTATTCCTCAGTCTTTTGCAGCATTGATTTTGATACTGCCTCTTTACTTTTTTTATTCTTTGGCATTGGATATCATCAACTTTTTCGGTGGAGTACGCTTGATGCTGTTTGAATATAATCGTTGGGATAAGCTTCAGCGTATGGGAATATTCAGCGAGGGAAGTCAGTGATGTTACTTCTATCTTTGTTTCCCATGTTTTTGTTGGTTATAGGGATTTTATGGACCCTATATCAGCTTAAGAGAAAGTCTTAATATGCGCAAAATTAGGGTTGCGGTCCTATTCAATATGGACGGTCTAAATTGGGAAAGTTGTCGAGATATTTCGGCAGGACTTCAGCAAGCCTATGCACGTTTGGGAGGAAATCAAGATTATGAAGTTCGAAGGTTCGGGGTATCTGCGCACCGAGTGAAAGATTGGAATAATATATTTAATGAACTAGCTCAGTTTGCTCCTGATGTTGTTTCTATCGTCGACCATAGCCCTTATCCAGTGTTGTTTTTTAAACAGCTTGAATCATTGCCTCCATGTCGTATTTTTATTCATATCTATGGATGTTTTCGCTTTTGGTGCCATAGCTTGAAGCTATACCGACCCTTATTTGATAAGCATCGATTTTATTTTTTGGCTCCCTCTGGGGCTCAAATGCAGTTGTTAAAAAATGGATTTTCAGAAGGTGTATATAAGTTTCCTTTTCCCTTAGTCGATCAATGGTTTCAAAGCTTAGCCAACAGCAGTCACCAGGCTAGGGTTTATAAAACAGAATCTACTCGGCCTCTTTTGGTTTACACCGGACGTCTGCATTTGCAGAAGAATACTCTGCAGTTGATTTCTTTTTTGAAAGAGTTCCAAAAAAAGCAGAATTTTCAGTTTGTACTGGCTGGGATGTACGATAATAGTCCCATTGATCGTTTAGGTATAAATACTAGTTACGGTACGATCGAAAGATTGCACGAAGAGGCTTTAGAGGGAACTGACTTTCAATATTTGGGAGTTTTAGATAAAGCATCGTTGCTTCAGCTTTATTCCGAAGCGGATCTGAATGTCTCTTTATCGACGTATAATGACGAGGACTTTGGAGTCTCGCCCTTGGAGGCTTTAACTTCTGGAGTTCCAAGCCTACTAACTGCTTGGGGTGGGTATCGTGATTATCAATCTGACTACTGTCAGCTTCTGCCTGTTAGATATTTAAACGGTGATCTTGAATTGAGCTATACTGAGTTCTCTAAAATCTTAACTTCAATGCTTAACCGACCAGTGACTAAAACATATAGGTCTGAAGTTCAAAGTTACTATATGAAAAGATTTTCAGTAGATACGGCTGCTATGAAATTACGTGAGCTGTTACACTGCCAAAGTCTTGTTGCGATTTCTTCTGAATTTGAATTGCCTTATCCGGCGGGACGGCTAAATCGGTGGAGCTATTTGAGGTCTTACGAGGCTTATTATGCATAGTTCTCGGTTGTTGAAATCATGGTTTAATGCAGCAGATAAGAGTCTCTCTTATTGGGATCAGCAAATATCAGTATATCAACCTCATATGTTAGTATCGTCACATTTAAAGTGGATGCGATTTGATGATATCAATTTTTCTGACCCAAATGATATGTCCGAGCAATGTTTAATTGTCGATGGGGCGATGACTCTTGCTGCAGTTCGGCCTTTGGCTGGTGTCGAAAAGTTCATATACCCTCATTCTTTCGCTGAAGAAGCCATTAAAAGAGGTATGAAGAAGATCTATCGTTTGGAAAGTTTAAGGCATCATGGCATGACCAATGACGTAGATTTTCTAGTTTCACACTATGAACATGAAATTGATGTTAAGAGTATTGTGCAGAATCTCTATGCATTTAAAGAAGTCTACCCATCTACGAATCCTCGTGGACTTTGGTTCGATTGCCGGCCAGACATGCTACATGTAGCCCACTTTATTTTCCTGATATCAAAAGAGATTAAGAAGATCTGGGGAAAGCCCATTCCCATTTTTAATCCAAATGAAATCGAGAGCTATAAGTTCGGCTCATTTTTTGACTTAACTCAGGAGCAAGATGTCTATTGGACCCCATTTAAAAATCAACTTATGAATCGTGGAGCCTATTTAATTCAACCAGCTGATCTTTCAGAGAGAGTACCTAAATCATCCGAGTATTTTCCGTTGTCTCGATATCATGGAGTCAGAGTCTATGATCTTGAATAGAAAAAATTTGAGAGATCAGTTTTTATTCCTAGATAATCAATTCAAATCTTCGGTGTGGGCCGGGTTTTTGTGTGAGATTGCATGGGTTCCGGTAGAACAATGGCCTTACTACTTGGTCCGCGATAGCGCAGATGCTGTTTTTCAACAGCTAACAGATATCCGATCTTTTTCTGGTGTTTCAAAGCTTGTACTTCCTTATAACGAAACCTTAGCAGCTGGACTTCCTCAAAATTATTTCTATCGCGTAGTGCAGAACGGAAATCGGGGTTTAAACAATCCAACCGAAGTACTATTTACGTACTTTATTGAATCCGATGATATGACAGCATTAAAGAACTTATTAATCTCGCTGAAGGATGTTTGGGACAATTCTACGATAGAGAGATTTTGTTTTTATTTCGATGCTAAGGTCAGTGGGAGGGAATTTTATTTCGATAGACTGGGGGCTGCGATTTGTCTAGTCTTAGAGGTCGTGGACCGAGAGAATATCTATTTTCTAAATGAAGTTTACGATCAAAGTCCTTACTTGGATCGCACGATTGTATTTGACTTTATTTCGGCGAGGTTTGCGGAAGATTCTTCATATCGCTACCACTGTAAATTTTATGGCGCAACCTTACCCCAAATTCCTGTCTGCGCGGCTGAAGAAATTTGGAGCTGGTCAGTACAGCCACAAATTGGAATTCAAATATTAGATTCCAATGGGAGACTTGCATGTCTTTAGATGAGCTGATTGAAATTCAAGCTTTTCCATCTAATAGAAGTTACTTTTCCTTGGGTTGGCAGCTGACGAATATATGCAACTTTAACTGCCATTATTGTCATCCATATAATAAGTCTGGAAGTCATCGCTATCCAGATCACACTACTTCGATTCAAATCGTAGAAGATTTCTCTAGAAAGTTTTCGGCATTAAATAAGTTAATATATTGGCAATTAGTCGGGGGCGAGGTCACAGCGATTCCTTACTTTTCAGAACTTTTAAAGAAAATCAGGACAGAAAAGGGACTTATTCAATTTACGTCCAATGCCTCTAAACGGCTAGATTGGTGGAGAATCCATCTGCCTTTAGTGGATAGTTTGAATTTGTCATATCATCCACAAAGCATCGATGATCAGCATTTTTTACAAGTCGCTGATTTGCTCGACGAAGCCGACTGTCATTCTCATATTCATATTATGGCAGATCCATTGGATTTAGAGCGTAGCTTTTCGATGGCATCTAGTTTAAAGAATAGGCTCAAACGAACCTCTTTAGGAATTGATATGATTTATACTTTTGGTTCTGAGGGGTATTCGTTAGGGCCATTTTCCTATAAAAAAGAAGATCTGCAGAAGATTCAGGAATTTGCTTTTGATGTTCCAGAGGTCAAAAAAATCAAATATCATTCGGGACGAGCCTTAGGAGTTTTTAGCAATGGAGTTCAAGAACCTTTCTATACCTACGAGCTGGCGAATCAGCATCGACATCAATTTAAAGGTTGGAAATGCCAAGCAGGCATCGATGGCGCTATACTTTCATTTGATCAAAAAGTGTATCCCTCAAGATGTGGAGTAGATTCCGTTGGCCTAAGCATTGATGATTATTTAAAAACTTATGAGCGACGGCAAACCTATATCTGCAAAGCTGATTTTTGCCAATGTGGCCCTGATATCATGTACTCGAAAAAGAAGGATTAGCAATGGCAGGGGCAAAAACTGATTTCAATCAAGATGATCTGAATTTTCACTCAGCAGAGACTTTGAAAGGAACATTCAGTGAAACGGGGGAGCGTCTTTACTGTACAGTTCCTTTCCGCTTTATCGCTCTTTCTTCAGAGGGTATAAAGCCCTGCACGTGGCTTTATCAAGAGGCCGGCTATAATATGGTTAATCCGGTGACCAATGAAAAGCCTCTAAATGATGTTTGGACCGGAGCAGAATTTACCCGTGTTCGCGAGCAGATAAAAAATGGAAGCTATCGAAGTTGTACTCTGAAGTTTTGCCCTCAGTATCAAGGTGAGCGTAAATTTATGCTGACAATGAAGCAGATTGAGACTCAATTTCCCGATATCTATGCCTTTATGCAGGGACAAAAATTTAACGGGCTCCCTGAGGAAGTAAATTTGGGTTACGAGACTTCTTGTAATTTGGCATGCCCTTCGTGCAATATTTCGCAACTTCCAGTTATTCCATCTGAAAAAAAGAAGAGTTTAGTCGATGAGATTTCTTTGATTTCAAGTAAGACAAAAGAAATATTTATCGCAGGCATGGGGGATCCTTTTGTTTCTCCTTCTTATCGACAATTCCTGAAAAATTTTAAATCTTCAGATTACGAATGTCTGGAAAGAATCGTTTTGCAGACCAACGCCCTTCTGTGGAATTCAAAATCGTGGGAGGCATTATCTACTGATGTTCGTCAATTTGTTAAAATTGCAGTGATTTCAATTGATGGTGCCACAAAAAAAACATACGAAGAAAATCGAAAAAATGGTCGGTGGGAAACTCTCTTAGAGAATCTTGAATTTATTTCAAGCTTAAGAAAAAATGGTCCTATCCGTGAGCTTAAGGCAACTTATGTTTATCAAGATAACAACTTTGACGAGATGATTGATTTTTTAAAGTTGGCAGATAAATATTTTTTTGACGTGGTTTTGTTTTGTCGCATTTCAAATTGGGGAATGAGTTCGGAAGAGTTTAAGCATCGCGATGTCGCCAATCCTTCTCATCCAAGGCATCAAAAGTTGTTAGACGTTGTAAAAAGTGTAAAGAATTTTCCCTTCAATGGGAAAGTTTATTTGACGATGGGGTAAGGTAAGATGAATTTTAGCGTAGATTGGACGACCGCTCATGAGGCTCAATTTAATAGGGTATTGCGGGATCTCGCTTTGATTGACAGCGTTCGCATATTGGAGATTGGAAGCTACGAGGGAAGAACTACAAAGTGGTTCTCAGATCGTCTTAGTGCCTCTGCGCGAGTGGTTTGCGTGGATCCTCATCCCAAAGCAAGCTTTTTTGAAAATTTACAAATTGAATTAGAAAGTGGACGAGTCCAATTAATTAAAGAAAAATCAGAAATTGCGTTAAATGGGCTCGCGCCTCTTAGCTTCGATTTCGTATATTTAGATGGTTCACACTTTGGATTTTCGGTTATGTCTGATTTAGTTCGAAGCTGGGATCTATTAAAACCCGGAGGCCTTCTACTTGCCGATGACTATGAGTGGATTTGGCCTGAATACGTTAAGTCCCTCCTGGTGGAGGACCCGCGTTTAAATGAACAAGATTTTGCACAAATTTTTTATCCTCGATATGCCTTAGATTGTTTTGTGGCTTTACATCAGCTTGATAGTGAAGTCGTACACAAGGGATATCAGTTGCTGCTTAAAAAAACTTGTCATTTCAATAAAAAATGGTTGAAGCCAGATCTTCAACCATTTTGTCCCTAGGTGTGTGAGTTCTTTTTTAAGGAGTTAAAAGCCCGTTGACCAAGTGACGTACACGGTAGATCCCATTCTTACAAAGCTATAAACTGAATGGGTGCTAGCTATCGTTGGTCCATTTGCGGGGCTAAATTTCCATGTTGAAACTCCAGTCGCAGAGAAAGTACAAGTTCCGGCAGTAGCTCCTTGAACTGCAATTGTGTAAGAACCACCATCAAGTAAGTTATTCAGAGTAAAAGCGCCACAGCTGGCGGTAGTGTACTGCATGTTTCCATTATTAAAGTCTAAAGTCGTCGCCGACCCTGCATTGTAGGAGGCAGCTAGGGTTGCTTGGCCAGTTACAACAGTTTGACTAGCAACCATTCTGACTTGCCCCGAACCACTTGGAGTCAGTGTGATATTTTGATTAGTTCCACCTGCAGCAAGTGCTAATGCTGTAGATCCGGTGATAGACCCATTGGAAGATCCGGTTCCACCTTGCGATACGGGAAGGATTCCTGTTGTGATTTTACTTGCATCTAAGGATGGGATATTCGAAGCCGACAGTGCCTGACAGCTCCAACCAGAAACTGTCCACATCGCGATATGACCCGCCGTAGAGCAGTTGAAGCTATCAAATTTCCCTGTTGAATCCTGAATCACGATTGAGCTGGTGGCTGTTGTTACACCTGTGAAGTTCATATCCGTCGCGATCAATGTACCATCCAAGACTTTGGCCGATGTCACTGCGCTATTTGCAATGGTTGCTGAAGAAGATCCCGGTCCTGTGGCTGTTACATCTCCAGTAAGTGCTGTCAGATAGTTGCCAGCAGGCTGAGCATCTGTGATCCCGTACCCCGCTAATGTCGTGGGTTTTGAAGTGATGGAACTCCACGCAGGAGTCACTGTTACATTGGAGGCTGCTGTTAACCGACCTTGAGCATCTACGGTGAAAGCTCCCACTTGAGTTGCTGATCCATAGGAGCCGGCCGTGACCGCAGTGTTCGCTAACGAAATGGTCCCTGTCGATGTGATCGGCCCTCCAGATAAGCCAGTCCCGGTTGCGATGTTTGTTACCGATCCACTTGCCGCATTTACCCAGGATAAGTTTCCGGCTCCATCAGTTTGCAGTACTTGTCCACTAGCGCCGGCTGTATTTGGAATTCGCAGAGTGAAGTTCGATGCTGCTGCAGTAGAGGGGCCAGTGATAGTAATGACATTGCCGCCAGAACGAATCTGCAGATCATTTGTAATAACAGAGTTTACATTTGCTTGGCTATAGGTGAGGGTTGCCGTTGATGAAATCTTATTCCCGGTGATTGTGCCATCTGCGATTTGGCTGCCATCAATAGCAATAGTAGAGCAGCTAAATGTCCCTGATGGCGAGAGAAATGTAAGGGTCTGGTTGGAAGCGCAACTTGCAGGCAGCTGGCTTAAATCAATCTTGTTTGTTAGTTGCAACTGCAAATTAGAAATATCAGTGATAGCCAAGCTAGCGGGGGCCCAAGCACTTCCGTTAAACTTTAATGCTTGTCCTAACGTTGGAGTTGTGTTGGAGACAGCTACACCCTGAATTTTACCAACGGTTGGATTCGGGTAAGTACCACTAAGATCGCCTCCGGCATTTCCAGTAGGTGTTCGTGAATCTGTAAGCCTTGGATCATTTCCTTCGACGACAGTTCCACTGCCGCTACCAAAACTCATCGAGCGGCATTTTAGCTCGACGCCATCAAAGTAGCTGTACTGACCGGCGGCGCATACTTGTGTATTTTCTTTTAATAAAATATCGGCAGTTGTTTTGCCGCCAACCTTACTTGAGTTTGCTGCAAATCCCGAATACGGAACAGCGCGAATTTCATTTGACGGTGAAATTTGCCTCCAGCCCACTCCATCATGGAACTGCACGTGCAAGACTCGTGTGTGATTTAAAGCTGGAGAGTAAGGGCTTCCGCCTTCACAAGTAAAAGTCGCGGTGTTATCGAAAGCGTCAATTATAGTGAAGTTAGGGTCCGAAGGGTGAAGCATGGTTCCAGATTGGCCTAAAGCGATATCAAAAACGCCCTTCGAGTTCGTCATGTTGTAACCATCAATGCGCTCTTTGTATATAACGCAACTGCCGGAAGGGTTTGTGATCTCGAAAATGAAACTGACACTTGAATATTCAAGGGGCTGGCCATTTTGCTTAATGATTCTTCCCTGGTAAGTTAACGAAGTTGGGCCTTGTCCTGCGGACCATGCAGCCGAACTCAGTAACATACCTAGAAGGCCTATGGTTAAGGTCAAGAGTCTACGAATATTTTTTGTGCAATAACGATCATATTCCATGACTGTCCTATCGGGTGGCGTCTGGGATATTTTAACCGTTTCTAATTGGCGTTAGTATGAAACTTTAGAATCCGTGATTATATGGGGAATGATGAATAAATTGTAAAGTTTATGAGTCAGGGTGACACACAAAGATTTCAATTAAAGATTTGTCCCATCTCGATATAGCACTTCAAGGCGTCTCGAGGATCCCCATCAAAATGCACTTCACCATTAGCTATGAGAATAGCCCGGTTGCAGGTTTTTAAAATCTGTTGGGAAGAATGGCTTACGAAGAGTACCGCCCCGGCCTGATTTATTAAGTCTTGAATTCGATTCGAGAATTTTTCCGAGAAGAAGCGATCGGCCCCTTCAAAAACTTCATCTAAAATAAGCAAATCAGCACCTTTTAGGGCCGCGACCGATAAGCCGATGCGTGCCTTCATTCCTCTGCTGTATGTCTTAAATGGTTCGTCGAGGCGCTTGCCTAGTTCGCTGAACTCGCAGGCTCGTTCAACAAATTCTTTTTGATTATATTCCGGATAGTTAAGAGCTACTAAAATTTCAATATTTTCTTTTCCAGTGAGTTCTGGAAATATCCCGGCGACGGGATCAAAGATGGCTCGAATTTTTCCGTTTACTTGAATGCAATGATTGTTTTGAGGATACAATCCAGCAATGGCTTTGCATAAGGTTGTTTTTCCAGATCCATTCATTCCTATAATTCCAACTCGTTGTCCGTGAGTGATTTGGAGACTGATGTTTTTCAATGCGGCAATTTCGACCTCTCGCTGTTGTTTGTAAGCTATAGGCGATTTGGCAAACTCTATGAAATGATCTTTAAAGGTCCATTTGAAATGCGATCTTGTTTTAAAAGAAATACTAAGATTTGAAATATTAACTATGCAATTAGACTCGGTAGCGGATTTCATTTTTGTACCTCTTCCAAATTAAACAAGTTAAAACTAAAAAAAACAAAGTTATCAAAGTAATGATTGCTAGAAGTTCGATCGGGCTAAATTCAGTTGCAATAAACAAAGACCTAAATCCCTCGGTAAACCAATATAGCGGATTTAACATTAAATAGACTTGATAAGGACGAGGAACCATGTCGATTTTGTAGAAAATAGGTGTCAAATAAAACAGCACTGTTAAGAAAAAGTTGAATAGAAACTTGGTATCTCTTTTATAGATTTGTGCTGTTGCAACCATTAATGCGACTGAAAAGGTAAAAAGGACTAAGTTGGCAAAGTATACTGGTAAAAGAAAAGCCGTCCCTAACGATAGATCGTAGTTCGTATTCAGCAGTATATAGAAAAGAACTACTGCGAACGACAGTATGAAGTGTATGGAATTTTCAAGGACAACGGCCAGGGGAAGCAAAATGGCATTGAAATTATAAGCCTGTAATAGTTCCGTTTGGTTAGTTAGTATTCCAGAGCTTTGATCGGTGCTTGAACTAAAGAAAAGCCACGGTATTAATCCCATAAATAAGTAAATCGGGTATTGATCTATCTGGATATTCAAGAAAAGATGAAAGACTAAAGATTGTGTTCCAAATAGCACGAGGGGTTGTAAAAAAGACCAAAAAAATCCTGTAATGCTATTTCGATAGCGAGTTTTCAGATTTGCCAGAACTAGTAATCTAAGCTGCTTTAAGAAGGACTTCATACTTTATTATGAACCGGGAATTATTAATAAAACAACTACAGAGTTTCTTGCTTCGCTTTCCTCGCTTTTTTGGGGTTGCTGTTTACTGGGCTGTTTATAGTCTCTATCGTGTTTATGTTCGAATTTTTTATAAAGGGTCTCGAGTTTGGACCCGCAATACTTATCGTAACGGGAATTGGATTCCTTTTGTGAGTGATATAGATTTAAGTATTTTGTTGCCTCCAGTTTATTCTACAAATCTTATAGAGCAGATTCAGCTGCGGCATTATGCGTGGAGGCGTTATCTTCCTATTGTCGGAGAATTAAATATCTATCACCCAGCGAAGCTATCAGAAGTTGCGCAAAATATTAATATCTTTGAATTAAGTCGAGATCCCGATTTACAAAGTTTATTGAAGCCTCAAATGCAGAGAAGTGACATGTTTATTTGGGATCGAATTACTTTTCTTCTGCGCATGCTAGAGTATGATTCCAAACTTCTATTCGCACCCGAACAAAGGCAGCGAAAGTGGAGAAATCATTTTCAGGACTCTGAATTGGATGCTCCATTCTGGATTGATCGAAGAGTCGTCGTCGCAGTGATAGTTAAGCTAATAGGCGAGCAGGGTTTAGAGGGACTATCGGAATCTTTTTTGAAAGAAGCGATTCATTCATTTTTAGAAGCGAGTGATCAAGAAGTGCCCTGGCATCAATGGGTGCAAGCAAATAAATATGCCTCTGTATTGGGAGCTCTGTTTCCTCATCGCTTCTGTTTCGCAATTGAATTAAAAAGTAAACACTTTGTCGGACTTCAAAGATCTCAAGTTCGGTGGGAAATGCATGCAGCATTGTTACAGTCGCCAGATGGTTGTTATTTCGAGTCTTTAGCTCAGCATTTACATCGTCTTAGTCTTTGGGAGGGCGATGAAGTTTAGGTAGATGTCTCATTGTAGGTCGAGACTCTTTATTCAGCTACGTTTGAAGTAGCTAACAGAAAAAAATCAAATTATTATAAAGATGTATGCTTAAAAATAATTATGACCGTTTATATAAAAGTGTTTTGGTTGCTTTTTTTATGCTTGTTTCTAATACAGCCAATGCAATTCAGCTTAACTATTCCACTATGGACCGCTTGTTCAGTGACTTCACTGGATTCTATGGAGCCGGTGGTGACGGAGCTCTGACTGTGAATGGTGTGCCGAATGGTCCAACCAATCCAGTTGTTGTAAATCAAACGGCTTCTCGATTATCTGTCAACGCCAGTGCTGGTGCTACCAGTATAACCCTAACTAGTGCCTCTGGATTTTCTAGCGGGGCCGATATATTAATCATTATAATGGAAGGCTCCAATCAAGGGGCTTATGAGTTTGCTAGTGTATCGTCTGTTTCGAGCAATACGTTAAATCTTTCAGCAGCACTAAAAAACTCTTATTTATCCGCTGATAAAGTTCAAGTGGTTCGTGTTATGAGCTACTCAAATTTAACAATCAACTCCGGTGGATTTTTAACTTCACCAATTTATAACTCGGCCACGGGCTTGGGCGGCGTACTGGCTGTAAAAGTCAGTGGTACGTTCACTTTGAATAACGGAGGCGGAGGATTGAGTGGCCATATATCTGGTGGTGGTGGCTTTAGTTCATTTCAAAGTAGAGGATTTGCAGGCGGAAGCTCTGGTGCAGGAGCGGGTCCTGGTGGCGGAGCTGCGGGTTCCAATGCGGGAGGGATGAGTATGAGTCCTGGCATTCCCGATAGGTATATCATGGGATCAGGTGGAGGTTCGTCTGCAAGTACTGGAGGCAATGGTGGTGGAATTGTTATTGTTAAAGCCAACTCGTTAGTGCTTAATGGAAATATTCGATCCGATGGGAAAGCAGCAGCCTCTGGAAACGCAGGTGGAGGATCGGGTGGTTTAGTCGAAATCACGGCAAATACAATTACACAATCGGCTGGTTGCGGAACTGTATCGGCTGCTGGTGGCAGTGGTATTGGTAGTGGTACCGCCGGTAGCGGTGGTCGAATCTTCATTAATTATGTGACCAGTACGGCCTGTACATCGGCGACACCGGCGGGTGTTTACAACATAAGAAAGATTAGATTGAAGTGACGTTATTTTCTGTTTATGGCGTTCAGGTTAATTTAGATGATTGTGATGCGGTTTTTAGTCCGATAATTATTGAATGGTTACGGGAAGACTTCGCCGCATTCAGTGCTTGTCGAAGTTATGCCACGCATTCAGTAATCTCCATTCAGATTGTGAAGCCAGGAAGTTCTTATCCTCAGTGCCTGGCTAGTCACCGAGTTGGACCTCTGATGCGAACAAAGATGGCACGGGTCTATGGTTTTAAGCGACGCGTTTGCATTTTTCCTGAAAATCATAAGTTGCACTTAAAAAGGCATGGCACTCGTTGGGATTTACTTCTAATGGGGAGCAATAAGGAATTAACTTATGAAATTCTGTATATCGCAATTTTGTCATTGATTGGAGAGGCATTAGAGCGGCAAGGATTTGTGCGGCTCCATGGATGTTCTTTTAATATTGGCGAAAAAAACATTTCCATCGCGGCTCCTTCTGGGTGGGGGAAGTCCGAGCTTTGTTTGCGGTTACTCGAAACTGCGGCTGGAGTAAAGATTTTTAGTGATGAGATCTTGTTGTTTAATCCAGATCGGGAGTTGTGCCCCTTTCCAATACGTATTGCAACAAAAGTAAAAGGAACTGCTGGAGCTGATTTGATTTCTAGTCGTACGGGTCATGACCGTATTTTTCAACGCAGATTTTTTGAGCATAAACAGCTTAATAAGGTCCCTGAGGAAGCAGTTGCGAAGCCCCAAAAAATAAATAAAATTCTTTGGGCTGGTCACTGCGGAATATTTGGTTTTTTTGTTTTTAATCTCTTAGGTTTAGGATTGCCACAGATGCGGGAGTATCGATTGCGATCTGATAACATTTGCGAAATTTTTAAATCAGGCTATAACCGTGCGTGCTTTTTAGGAAGATTAGTTGTTTATAAAGGAGTCAAGATTGCAGACAGGAATCAATTTGGACGATTTAAAGAGCTTGAAGCAATCAGCAGAATTTAAGATTTCCAATCAACATTTAGCGTATCAGGAATTTATCGAGGGGAAAACGCGTCTCGAATCACGTCCGTTTAAATATATTATTGAAATGACACAGAACTGTAATTTTAAATGCGTGATGTGTCCCCAATCTTTTGATCCGAAATTTAAGAACTATTCCAAAGATCTAAATATGAATCCAGAGGTGTTCCGACGGCTGGCTGAACAAGTTTTTCCTTATGCTAGTTTTGTGGATTTGCGTGGATTTGGCGAAACGACTATTCTTCCGTGGTGGCCAGAAACAGTCGAATATTTAGCCGGATTTCCGCTGATAGAGTGGCATTTGGTAACAAATATGTCGATACCCAAGCCTGAGCTATGGGCTCGAATGATTCAAGTCGGATTTTCGTTAGGTGTGTCTTTTGATGGGGCGACGGCTCAGACATTTGAGGCCATTCGAAAGAAAGCCAAGTTTGATCGCATATTGGAAAATTTACGATCATCAACAGACGCTGTAAAAAAGTTCAATTCCGGTTTCGTCTATTTTATTTCGACCATACAATCGTTGAACTATCATGAGATGCCCGACATTGTTCGGTTAGCTTCGGAGTACAATGTCCCCGAGGTGCAATTTAAAATGGTTCAAGGTGGTGTTAATTCTCTCGGTTCTGTTTCTTCGCAAGATATTTCTAAATATTCTAAAGAAGCCATCGCTGTGGCGATTGCCTCGGGTGTTCGAGTTAATTTTAATGATTGGAAGTTTACTGAAGGACTCGATCGTGACTGGGTAAGATCTGCTGATCAGATAAGGGTTCAGCGAGCACCGCATCCTCTTGAGCAATTTTTCTCGGCTAAAGATGCTGGATTGCAAGGGCTAATTACCGATACTCATAAGGTCTCTGTAGCTCAAAAATGCTTTAAGCCGTTTAGTTTTCTATATATAAACTACCTTGGCAAAGCTGGGACATGTAATCATATGATGTATCCGGATTTACTTGAGATGGGTGACTTTTCATCGATGAGTTTGTCGGAGGTATGGAACTCTAGTTCTTATCAAGACTTTAGATCGCAATTGCTATCTGCACGACCTCAGGACCCTCGCTGTCAGTGGTGCTTTAAGCATCGATTAGAGGACTGATTTGTGCGCCTGAAGGTGGTTGTCGTCGTTTGTGATCGCGACGAACTATTTGAATGCTTTCTTAAGAGTTACATGGTTGCCAGGAACCAAGTTGCTGTAATCGAGATCGATCTATGTATCGTTGCCAACAAATGCACCCAATCAGTTGGGGGCGTGATAGATAAATATTCAAATATATTAAGCGAAGTTATTTATCTAAATGAAAGATTTCAAGCACCACAAGCTCGCAATCACGCATTGCATGATAAATATGACTATGATTGGATCGCATTTTTTGACGATGATGTCATAATTCCAGAGCATTACTTTAAAGTGCTTTGCGACTTTTTGAAATTTGATAATTTTGTAGCTATAGGGGGGCCGAACTTGACGCCTCCTAGTTCTGGAAGGTTTGAAACTATCTCGGGAAGAATTTTACAATCTTATTGGGTGACAGGACCTTTTTCATACCGATATCGCTTGGCTCAGTCTGGCGAGTACAACTCAGATATTCCTTATATACTTTGTAACCTAGTTGTCAGATCTTCAGTTCTTCCCGACGAGGGTTTTAGGCTTCCATTAGGCGAAGAAAATGATTTGATAAAAGCACTTTTAAAGAAGCAAGGTCGTTTATATTTTGAAAATAGACTATACGTATATCATTTTAGACGCTCTTCAAAATCAGAATATCTTCAACAGGTCTTCAAGTATGGTCTAGGTCGAAGTTTGTTGTTAATGAAATGGCACAGTGGATTTATCTTGAATCGACGGATTGGGTGTCGACTTGCAACCTATCTATTGCGATATATATTGTTGCCAATATGGATAATTTTCTATTTACCAGTTGCTTTCATTTTTTCGGTTTACGCTTCTTGGTTGTATGGCGAAGCCTTTTGGGTTTGGTTGAGTTTATCGCTCAATACTCATATTTACTATTTTTGGGGCCTCACTTCGTTTGAGCTAAAGAATCGATCTTAAGGACTAATAGAATATCTGATTTTTCATTAAACTGAAATTTTAGTATCTGACTATGACGCTGCATTTGGGATAGTTCTTCTTTCAATGATTGAAGATAGATAAAACCACTCCAATAGTTTTCGAGGACATATATGCTTTTTGTGGGATTCGTCGCAATATATTCTGCTATGTCTTTTGGTTTTTCTAGTTTAACGAAGTTAATATTTGGCCTATTAAAATAAGGTGATTTAATTGCGGCACTTCGAGTTGTCAGTAAGTCTACTTCCGATTGCCGTTGAAGATAGATTCCTACTTGATTGTAGGGAGCTTTCCATTCTTCGAAGCTCCATGAATAGATTCCATAGGTAAAAATGAGTAGGGAGAGTGCCTTAGTGCGTAGTGTGAAAATAGATTCGCTTAACCATAAAAGAAGTAGTGGAGATAAAAATATCAAGTACCGATCGATAAGTAATACGCGCGACGTCGCTAGTTGAAATGAAATTAGAATGAGGAGTCCCCATAAGACCTGAGAGGGGATTGGCCTCTTCTGAACGACGGCCCATAGCAAAACAATCGAGTAAAAGATGGCTCCGATATAACTGCCTCCTAAAAAAGCAGTAAGTCCAGCTAGGGTCGATTCAAAAGCTGATTTTTCAAATGCAACTTGAGTCCAAGTTAAGTGGTGCCAGTCTATTGCAAAAACAGCGACCAACATTCCGATCGCGAATATCCATTTAGACTTTGTTCGAAGTGCAAGGAAGAGCCAATATAAATAATGTGATAGGATTCCCCCTAAAATTCCCGCAGTTGTAATGAAGCGATTCGTACTTGGCAAAAGTGTTAAGGTAACACAGAACTCTAAAAGAGAATACATTCTGGCTTCTTGAGCTAGACGAATGCTTAATGGATTCAAGGCCATCAAAAGCATAAAAAAAATGGATCTTCTGTAATTATCTGGGATGGCGAAAAATGAAACTGCAACTGAAGCCACCGATATAATCACTGAAGGTAGGCGAATCCAAAACTCAGTAGGCGATATTAAGTGACTCCAAAGCTTTAAGATGAATGGGTAAAGAGGGGGGTGATTATCCCAGAACAGCGCTTTCCAGTCGTCATTAGTAGCGAAGTTCCATGAAACTAACTCATCTTGCCATAGGCTTTGCGATCCCAGATGGTAAAGCCTTAGACCCAAAGCAACTATCAAGACTAAAATAAAAGACGCCCATTTTGTTTTATTCACTGTAATTCCAAAGTTCTAATTCTAATTTTCCGTTGGGCAACATTCTTTTGCAAGAATGTTCTTCAGGCGTTGAAAAGTTCGCTTCGTTTAAGTGCATTAGATTAAAACTGAATTTGGCTAGCTCTAGATCAAGGCGGGGGTCGAAAGAACTTTCTCCGTTGTGAATATCCCAGATTTCGTAAGTTGGGGGCGAATTGTTCTTGTTGGCTAACTTTAGGAAATCTGCCGCGCTAATAATCTTAGTATTTTTATTAATCCGGGAAATCTCTATAAATACTTTTTCTTGGGCTGAATAAATATTTATATTCGGACAGTATTGATCCATCAGAAAAAGTAATTGGATTGATTTTCTATTTTTAACATTTTTTCGCTGTTTTAAAATTTGATTACTGATTCTGTTGATGCTGGACTGATTTCTGTTGAATCTGCAAAAAATCACAAGGTTCTTAGCTGGGCTGTATGCTGGCTGCCTTAGATTCCAAAAAAATCTGTGGTCTCTAAATTTAGCTCGATGTTCGTGGTGAATATAGATCCTTTTTCCTTCATGTTGACTGAGTAATGCCGAGATCTCTTTTAAGTTAAGTCTTCCATCAGTTATTAGCCATGATTCTGCATGAATGTAGTGTTTAGCATTCCCTGAGTGTAAAGTCTGCCCATCAAAAAGTGACGCATGGTAAGGAGATAAACTCCAGTCATATTGAGTTAGTAAATTTTGAAGCATAGGCCATGTCTCTCTGAGATAGGAAGGTAGTCATTTTTTTTAAGAGTTGATGTAGCGATAGTCGGTATGTCGGGTACCGCAGATCCAAGGCTTAATAATTTATGGTAAACTCCTAAGTCATAAATATGATTGTTGTAGTCTAAATCAAAAGCACAATATTGATGTAGACTCGCCTTCAATAGACCAAAATCATAAAGATTTATAGTGTCGACGGAGCCTTTAAAAATGCTTTTGATCTTATTTCGTATTTCTAGGTAGTAAGCCATTAAGTTTATATTTATATCGTGTTCGTCACCTTTAAAAAAAAGCAAGACGGGCTTTCGTGAATTCTTTTTGTCCGATGCGATTTGATCAATTCTTTTAAATATGGTTTTTGTGTTCGATGAATATTTATTGATGTTGATCATCAAAAGGATTTTGGAACGTGATTCGTTATCCGAACAAGTGCTAACTATTTGATATTCCCCTTTACAAGCGGATTTTATTTTAGGAATTACTTGGTATGGAACAAGTAGATGGTTCAATTGAGGAGTGGCCCAAGATGCAATTTGTGACCAATTTCTTTTAATATTTTTACCACTATTTACGACATAGCATGTTCCCTGAATTTGGCGCTCTTCAGAATTAAGCCAGATTGGTGACCAAGGAGTCGAAACCGTATGCATAAAGTAAGAATGTGAATCGAAAAAATGATTGGTGATTGGATCTAGTTGCGGAGTCAAACAGTATTGAGACCAATGTTCTATAAGTTTAATTGGTTTACTCATAGTAGGCCTCGTAACGGTCAAGGTAGCTTATTAAATTTTCATTAAAGGGTGGAAATTTTGAGTAAGCAGTTATCCAGAGATTTAGGGCGTCCGTGTTCAATGATTCAAATCCCTCACAAGAGTCGAGAATTCTACTTAAGCGTTTACCCGCAGTAGAGAGCCCGAATCTACTTTTATAATATTGATGGCAAGATCGCCGCTTACTTTCAGATGTTTTTGAAGTTAAACGTTTTACTAAATTTTCATTTTTTATAAAATTTTGAAAGACTAGTTCGTTGTCTGCTCTTTTCACTTTTAGTAACGAGCAGTAGTTAGGATGCCTATAGGCTTTATAGCCTCCCCAATCCGTTATGAGGGCTGGGGTTCCAGTCATAAGCGCCTCGATCGGAGCGTATCCATAATCTTCATCATTATAAGTACTTAAGCTGATAAAGTGATCACTGGCCAGGTGAAGTTGAGCAAGTTTTTTATGATTAAGTCGTGAATGCCAAGAAATAGATTCCGGGAATTGTTTCATCAGGCGTTGGTAGTGCTGATAGTTAGCTCCAATTGATTGAGCTAATCCCAAGATCGGTACTCCTTGATCGTCAAATTCGCCAGCAAGATGTAGGTGAATTTTGTTGGCCTTTAATAATGGAGCCAAATACTGAATCAATAAATCGACATTTTTTTGAGGAGCGATTCTACCTGCATAAGTTATATGAACTCGATCGTCACTGAATTTTAGAACTTTTCGAATTTGGGCTCTCGATTCTTTATTGTGGCAAAATAAAGTGTCATCTACGGGGAAGGGGAATGTATAGGTTCCTATTTTATTTACTGTCGGCCCCAAAAGATTGCGCTGAGCTTCTGATGCAAAAATAAATCGACATTGTGTTTTTAAGAACAGCTCTTTTAGTTCGGGCCAGTGACGAAGCCAATAAACGGCGCAGCCAAAAAGATGGATATTAAAGCGTGGATGTCTGTCGATATGTCCGTATTTTTTTGCGTAATGAAGAAGAAACTGGCTTGGATGGGGATAGTGGTCGACAAAACTTACCTGATCTGGTTGAGATTTAAATATTTTGTCAGCCAAGGCCTCCATAGAGTCCCAATCGCAGTGCCTATCAAGTTTCAGCACTTTTATTTTATAAGTAGGTAGATCTCGATATGCTTTAATTAGATTGGGCACAATCGTGCGGCACGATCCCCAATTAGAGGCATCTCTATTCCTTATTAAAAAAATGGTTTTCATTCAAAATCAACCTGAGTCTCTAGTTCAAAAAACATTTTATTTGCGGTTGTGTGAGAGCAATGTTGGCAGAATGCCCACTGTGGATCTTTTTGATGAAACTTCTCTTGGCGTATACGGCCTAATTTATTTCTAAAAGTGAGCATGCTTGCGCCGTTCCAGATTTTTTCGAAGGAGTTATTATTTAAGTCGCCAACAGAGTGCCGAGATACGCAGCAAGGTTTAACAATTCCACTGACCTCAATGCGAGAGTAAGTGTAGCCAATTCGGCATGGGATTTTAGAGTAAAGATCTGATTTATAGTCCGAGTGAACATTTCCCGTGTGAACCGTTTGGTTTGATGCCTGGATGCTGCGCAATTGCGGAACTGGATAAGTTGCGCGGTAGGACTCGATGACCTCAGCCTCCATGAGTCTAATACCAAGCTCATTTGCTCGATCAAGAGCGCGGACCATATTTTGCTTACACTCTTCAAGTTGGGAGTCTTTTGGCGAAAGAAAATCAAGACTTTGACGATGGATTTCAACAGGTTTAAGCCAAACTTGTTCAACATTTAGGCTGGCCGCTAGTTCGACATACTTAACAGCTTCGTGATAGTTCTCGGTGCATAGAACACACATCAAGGTTACTGAGACTCCTCGCCCATGTTGCTTTTTCATTTTAGTTAACTTTTCGACATTATGTATGACCTTGGCGAAAGTTTCAGGCTTCTGTTTTGGTCGAGTGTGAACGTAGGTTTCAGGGGTGGCTGCTGATAAGTTAACGACAATGTGCAGATCATGCCAGCCAGCTCCGCCGATTGACGTTAAAAATTCAAGCTGCTTGTCATCGGGGTATTCCAGGTTCGATAGTGTTTCCACCATTATATTTCGTTTGCGGAGTTGGGTAACAAAATCATAAAAATGAGGATTTAAAAGGGGGTCGCCTTTCCCCCCAAGTTGGACCATTTTTAGACGAGGAGACGAGCTAGAAAGAATGCTTTCAAAATTTGGCATCGAAAGCTTCATGGACATCATTTTCTTTAATTCAGCACTTAGGTTTCCTCCAGCTTTACTCATTTCTTCGTTGATCGCTATCGACGAGTAAAGAGGGCAAAATACACAAGAATGAGTGCAAGAATTGGATGTATCAATGTGTATTTCTTCAGGCCCAGCAAAAGGGTTTAGGCTAGCCGCGTTCCAAACTTCGCCCCATTTTTGATTTTTAAGAAAGAGAATAGGGCGCTGAGGGCGCTCTACCAGAGTTAAATGTTCCCACACGTCCTGCAGTTTTCGAAGTGTTAATAGGTTTGGCTTGAAGGAGCTGTGTAGGGCTATAAAGGGAATATCTAGATTAGAAATCTTAGCTAAGAGAGGTCCATATTCGGTTTCGATAAAATCAATCGAGACCTCAGGAATAAGTGTTACTTTGTGCCCTAACAGTGCGCTTTGATATTGTCGGAGTCTTTCCATGTTTTCTATTACGAAATCAGATTCTTGATCGGTCCCAAGCCAAGAGTTTTCAGAGGAGTGAGTTGAGCGCAGAGGAGTCCATCGAAGAAGTAAGTATTTAAAAGAAGCTTCGCCCCAGTTGGTTAAAATATCTTGAGGAGAGATATTGGCTTCGTTTAACAGCAAGGTGCTTTGCTTTGACTTTTCAGTAATTGGTCTGAGTGAATAGAAAAAGGCCGACCATTGCTCGGGAGGCAAATCCGTCTCGAAAATAAGCCATTCGTCCTCGCCTATGTATTGGGACAACAGTTCTTTGGTGAGTTGAATGGTTTGTTCTATGGAATTCAATACAAAATGCCGCATTGAAATAGCCTAAGCACTTTTGTCTATGCTTGCAAGATCTAGTCTAATTTAGCAAAGTAAATTTGGTTTCCATTTTTTATCAGGAAAGCATTCTTTTTGTAGAGTGTTAACTGCCCAGGGTTCAGTTCAAATTCTGGGGGCATACAGATTTCTTCGATTTTGCCGGATTCTCTAATGGCGAAAACCTGTTGGCGAGGAGCGCTTTTAGTCAGAGATTCTTTGTTCTTATCGCGGAATGAAATTGCAAAGTATTTAGACGGCTCTGAGAAGCTAACATTTGAATAAAATCCTTCAAGTTGGTAATGTGAGATTTTTCCCCAAATTGATTTCCAATTTTTCTCTTCTTTTTTTAATAGTTCGACAGCGCCTTTACTGTATCCAAAGTTGTGTGTTGATCTTAAAAGTAGCTTTCCCGTTTCAGAGTCTGTAGCAAAAGAAACAGAACCCCAGTGAGTGTTTTGAAATCGTTTTGGCAATTTTGATAAGACTTCGAATTTAGATGTTTGTGGATTCCATTGTATTTCAAGGTCCGCAGGTGTGGGGGACATGTTCTGATCTCTATCGCATGCGCCGATAATGACACTCGATTGTAGGTGCACGCCACTCATAAAGCACTTTTCTTTTATATCTTCAGGCCATGGGGTTTGTATCAGTTTTGTGTTTAGTGATGGGTCGAGTTTTAAGGTTTCGGATTCAGGACCTGGCCCAGGAATGTTTTGATTTAAGAGTACGGTATAGGATTGTTTAATTTGAAAAATGGGCAATAGATTAAAGCTAAAGGCCTTTTGTGGCTGAAAGGACTTTAATTGTGTAAAGCTTTCTCCTCTTTGATTGAGATAGATTTGTGATTGACCGCCGTTAAAAGGCGTTTCATCAAAGCCATGATCAGAGATTAAAAGATCTAAAAAAGCGTCGTTGTTGATATCAAAAAATTGTATATTTCTTGGATGTTTAAAGGGTCCTTCGAGTACAAGTGCTTTCGGTGTTTGAGAAACTTGACTCATATAAATCAAAGTTACTCCGGCTTTGTTTTTTTCACTATTTAAAGTTGTAGCAATAAAATCAGCCTGGTTGTCGTTATTTAAATCTTCAACAAAGGTGTCCATAAGAACTTGATTCTTGGGAAGGCTGATTTCAAAAAGGGGATAAAACTTTAAGGGATCTGAGCAACTTGACTTTTGATCTTGGTGCGAAAGAATTAAGTAGGCACCGAACATAGTTATAAGAAATAGTAGCGAAGCAAATTTTGTCATGCCCTCAAGACTACGGTGTGCATTTCCTGAGGGCAATGAGTTTTAGGTAAGTAGATGGTTTTGACATTCGGGGCAATGAAGTCGTTCTAGACCCAGCTCATCCATTTTTTCAACGGCCTGACTTAGTTGCGCAATAAGGTCCAGCATCTGATCGTAGGAAATGGCGAGGTTGCCTTTCGCTGTGTCTAAAGCAATAAAGTCCTCGTCAATAATTTGTAAATCGGTGCTGTTTAACGTGAAAGATGAAACTAACATATCATCCTCTCAATGAGTAATAAGCTGTGACCAACCCCGGTTCGAAGGGGAACGGTAGGTGGCTAATATTGGGTAGATCCGAGATTTTAATTGTCTTGGATTCTTTTTCACCTTCTAAAGTTAAATAATCTGGGAGTGCGAGCCTTGGGGTGTCGATGGATAGAAGATATGTCTGCTCTTTGTATGCGGAAGCAGTTAGTGAAACAACGTCCTGCTGCTTTACTGAGTAGGATCGAATAGTCACTTTTTTGCCATTTACCAAAACTTTCCCATGGCTGACAAGTTGCTTCGCCGCCGCAATGCTTGAGGCAAAGCCTGCTCGGAACAAAATATTATCTAGTCTTCTTTCTAAGATCTGAACGAGGTTTTCAACCCAGTTCGAATTTTTTCCTTTTTGAGCTGCATGTACGAAACGGCGCATTTGATTTTCACGCAAGCCGTAGTGGATGCGAAGTTTTTGTTTTTCCTCTAGTTGGAGGCCAAACTCTGAAAATTTTTTGCGACTCTGGCCATGTTGGCCAGGGGGATAGGGCTTGCGCTCAAGGGCTCCTGCTTTTCCAAGTCCTGGGAGTTCTAACATTAGACGTCTTTGTAGTTTAAATCTGGCAGTGCGGGCTTTTTTTCTTACACTCATTGTGACCTCGTAGTGATTGAACCGTTTTTATATCGAAATAAAATCTGATTACAATAAATCGGGTTTTAAAATCACCAGTTGCAAGTGGAAGTAAAATCAAATGAAAGCAGACTTAAAGCCAAACGAAAACCGGATGAAAACCCCTAAAAGGGGCGACAAAAGTCTGTGCTTTTTTTGAAACGAGACTTTAAATAATTTTTGCGATTATCATAGAGGACGATCGGAATTAAAAGCTTAATCGCTATTTGCAACGAAGGGGTGTTCCAATGAAAAAGTCGAACGAAAAGATTGTTAAAAAACTTAATGAAATTTTAGAGGCAGAAATATCTGGTGTTGTCAGATACCTGCACTATGCCTTGATGATCACAGGTCCGAATCGCATTCCTATTGTTAAATGGTTCCATGAGCAAGCTCAAGAGGCCTATCAGCATGCCTCTACGATTGGCGAAAAGATCACTTCGTTAGGTGGTCATCCATCTTTGCATGTGGCAAAAGTTCCTGAAACGAAAAGTCATGCCGTTTTAGATATTCTTAAAGAGTCCCTTCAATTCGAACAAGAGGCTTTGAGTTTATATGTTGAGACCTTAGCTTTAGTTGAAGACAATATTGCTCTGGAAGAAATGATTCGCGACTTTATTCGTACCGAAACCGAACATATAGAAGAGGTTGAAAAGATGCTTCAAACGAAGCATAACTAATAACGCATAGGGTTAATTCGTGTTAATCCCCCCTGTTGAATAAAAAGCTCATGATTCTTTAGGGGGGCTGTTGTAGCTATGAATAATGGATACAACTCTTCAACTTCCCAATCATTTAAATAACGAAGATGTGATCGCCAAAAGCTGGGTGGTCACTCTTTCTGGTCAACGGTTTAACATTTTAAAACCAGATCCTGCCCATATTCGTCTTGAGGATATTGCTTGCTCTTTAGCTCGGCAAGCGCGTTTTAATGGGCATACACGGTTCTTCTATTCGGTGGGGCAACACTCGTGCTTGGGTGCACAGGTTTCGCCGACCAAGGATATTGCTAAACAAATGTTGTTTCATGATGCAACAGAGGCTTACATCGGAGATCTGGTTTCGCCGGTTAAAAGACTCTTGCCTGATTTTGAAATTATTGAGGGGCGCATTCATTGGGCCATCTGCCAAAAATTCGGTTTAGAGCTTCCGACACCCAAAGTGATCAAACAAATTGATCGTAGACTTTTAGCGACCGAAGTGCGCGATTTAATCACGAAGGATCTGAAATCGTGGTCCATTGCCGAGGACGAACCTTATGACTTTCCCGTGATTCCTTGGCCGCCAGAGGTTACAGAGGCTCGTTTTTTGGAGCTAGCTAGAAGTTGCGGAATCGTTCATAATTAGATTGTCGTTTTTAACATATTATCAAATCAAGGAGTCGATTTGTGAAAAGCTTATTACTTGGGATTGTTCTTTTGTTGAGTGTCAATGTTGCATGGTCCGAGAGTTCTCCAGCTCTTATTTCGGTAACTGGAGTGGCTGAAAAATCGGTTGAGCCCAATTTGCTCTCAATGACAGTAGAGGTTTGGAGTAAAGCCTTAAATGCAAAAGCAGCTCAAGGCCTTGCTGCTCAAGAGCTTAAAAAAGTAAAAAATGTTTTTGAGATGTACAAAGTAAAAAAGGAAGATATTCAGACACTGAATTATTCTTTAAACCCCGAGTATGTGTACGAGCCGAAGTCTCAGCAGAATAAAATTGTTGGCTATCGCGCAGTGCAAATGTTGCGGGTGACTTTGCGTAAAGTTGAAGACGGTGGCGCATTCATTGATAGCCTAAGTAGCGATTCAAAAGGTAATTCTTCGGGTGTTAATTTGAATTCAATCTTGTGGGAAACCGATAAACAAGACGCCTTACAGGCGGCGGGCCTGCAAGAAGCGGTGAAAATGGCTCGTCAAAAAGCCGAGGAAATTGCCAAAGCCGCTGGTGTTAAAATTAAAGGAGTCTATCGTATTGTTCATGGATCTTCAGCGCCTGCCGAGCCGAGAATGGGTTTTGCCAAGGCTATGATGGCAGAAGCGGCACCGACCGAGTTGAGCGCAGGACAGGTTAAAGTGCGAGTGGAAGTGCAAGCGGACTATGAGATTCAATAATTTTTCAGAAATCATGAAATCATTTTTATTAATTGGATTATCTTTTTTGTTTTTAAGTGGGTGTGCGCTTTTGGGTGAAACAAAACCTCAAGAACGGGATCTGGACTCAGACACGGTTGTCGAGATGGGAAAAGCCTGTCTTACTGATTTTGGAGATGTGCCAAGTGGTGGTAGTTTTGTCGCTTATCTAGAGCCTCAGGTGCCGACCGGGCAGACTTGTCAGTCTGAGGTGCGGGTTTGCCAGGATGGAAAGCTATCGGGAAGTTATGCTTTCGTGTCTTGTTTCGAGGGGCAGCCTTTTTTTGGAAATGAAGGCGATGTACCGGTGGTTATCCCTACGGAGTAGAAGTCGGGTCCAGCAGTGCCATAAAAATCTATCCAGGTTGTTAAGTAAAAATCCCCAGCAGTGGCTGGGGATTTTTTTATTAGATGATTTTTAGTTTGCGATGATTTTCTTCTAAAAGCCGCTGTTCTTCAAAGTGATCGTTCAGGCTCTGTTCTAAAGTAGCAATCAACTCTCCAAACTTTAGCTTCTTCACCTCTCCGGTGATAGGGTTTTGCTCGACAATCATTTTTTCAAGGACTTCAGGCGGGGCGAATTGCTCTAAAGTGAGGCTTAAGTGGCTATAAGCCTCTTGAAGTTGTAGCACGATGTTGCGAATCTCTTCGTGAGTCAGTAAAAGTCTATGTTCTTTTAGTAAGGATTCGATATTCCTTTTTAGTACTGGAACCCCAATAGGTTTTTCAAGGACCGAGAAAACGCCGTAGCTTAATGCTTCAAGGACGTTATCTTTAGTTAAATATCCAGAAAGCAAAATGAAGGGGATTAGCTTTCCGGCGTCGATCGACTTTTTAACCATGGCAAGACCATTCATTAGGGGCATGTCGTAGTCGCAGATTAGAAGGTCTGGGCGGCGATTTGTTGAGTTGTTTAAATAGTCCAAATACTTTTGTGGAGTGTTGAATTCCAGAACATCGTAAGTATCACTAAGCAGATGTGAAAGCAGTTGGGTGATATCAATCTCGTCATCTACGACCGCGATTAAGAACTTATTCATTGCAACCTCTTTCCGATGTCTCTAGAATTTAAGTTAAACAAATTTTGATACTAATTCAAGGACGCATCTTTGGTAGACTTTCAGCCAGTTACTTTAAATAAGTCGATGCTTTTTCTAATGTCGAAAAGTGATTCTATTCGGCAGGTGGAAGTCTACTTAAAGAAGCGTGAGTGGGATATTATCGTCACCACTAGTCTGAAAGAAGCGATCATCAATGTCATCCAGTTAAAGCCTAGTTACTTCTTTATTAGTTATGATTTCCCCAATAAGAAGGCCTTGGCCTTGGCGAAAGCTCTGGAGCATCAAACCTCTGTTATCATAACAGGTGAAGTCTCGAAGCCTCATATCCTGCGTGCAATTCAGGATCATAAGTCGAAGTACAAGTTGCCACCACCGATTACTGGTCCCGCAATTGAGCGACTTGTAAATCGTATTTCTAAGGATCTTGAAAACCAAGATGCCGAGATTCAAGAAAGCATTAAACGCGGAACCGTTACAAAAGAGCAAGAAAACATCATCAAGATCCGGTCGTCTTTTATGAAGGCGGACGGAAACTCTGCCATGATCCAAACTGGCGGTGGGATTGGAGCCCTGCTGAGCACGATGGGTGAGGATGCTGGTCCTAGTTATACTCAAAGTCAGTTTGATAATGATGATGGCAGTTATTCTTCTAGTGGTGGGAGCTCTGATTTAGGCTATGAGTCGTCATCAGCGGGCAAAGCTAACGAAATGTTTGAACAAGCAGCTTCGATGCATGGACCTCAAGGTGACGAAGCCAATCCCCCCGAGCTTCCATTGGCAGAGCTTTCTAAAATGAATGCCGAAGAATTTGCAAAAGCTCTAGATAAGCTTCGTAAGCGTCGGAAGGAGTCCGGAGAAGAGGGCCTGGATGAGGCTCTGGCCGAGCAGGTCAAAAAAGATTTTGAAAAATTAAAGCGCTCTGCAATTGCGCGAAGACAAAGAAAATATCAAGGTGCCGAGTACGGAGGAAAGGCCGATAAGAATAGAACGCCTCGCTATCGACAGGAAAAATCTTCAGGTGATGAGCGGATGACTCTGCTCGAGACAGGGACTCATCAAGCGGTTGATAAGACGGTTGTTCAAAATGATGACGAAGAGCAAGAGCAGCACGAACTTAAACAGTCAACTCGCGTGGCATGCATTTTAGTCGAGTCCGAGCGTTTTCAAGGCTATCTATTAGTAGCTTTTGCAGCGGATCGTCAGGTTGATATGTCATTGATCGAGCAAATGAAGTCCAAACTTTTTTCATTTTTAAAGGACAATGGCGAAAAAGCATCCGAGACCGAATCCATGTCTTTAAAAATGACTGAAGTTGAGTTTGAAGATTGGGCTTTAGAGCATGCCGAGTTTTTAAAGTCCACCTCACACGAAGGACAAGAAATCGCAGTGGCGTTCTTTCCGGCAAATACCAAGTTTGCAGAGTTACAAGAGCAAACTAAGATAAAAAAGTATGAGCTATCTATTGATGAGCTTCGCGGTGATTTGGTTGTTGAGTTCGATTTGTATTTGCATTTGGCAGTGAATGATAAGCTTTTGCTGTATACCCCCCAGGGCCGTCCTTTTTACTCGAATCAGAAGGATCGCCTAAAGACAAAGGGAGTCAGTAATCTGTACATTAATCAGGATTCTAAAAACGATTTAAAAAAGTATCGTGTACAAAATTATCTGAATGATAAAATTGCGGAATTTAAAAAGAAGAAGCAGGAAGGGTCGAACTAATTATGTCGGATGGTCAAAGAGTCAATGTTCGGCAGGCAGCTCGTGAATTGGCTGAATACCTAAAGGAAAATCCCGAAGACATTGATCGCGCGGAATATAGTATTGGGTTTAATTATTTAGCCCTTTATACCAACGAGCAATTTAATTTAAGCTCGGACAGCGCTAGAGAGCTGATTGTCGAGGCTATTTTAAGCGCAGTCGAGGATCTTTCGACGGGCGCATCGGATCTTCGCGCCGGGATGATAGGTGTTCAGTTTTATGAAAATAAACTAGAGCTGTTTAGATCTACCCACGAAGCGCCTCCGTTAGGCACGATGATCTTTAGGATTGGGATTAAGCATCTCATTGCATTTCAAGGATGGCGTACTCGAGAGGAAGAAGAGATACCGCAACTGCAAACGAATTGTTCGGTCTATTTTTTAATCGTAACGCTTTCAAATTTTCTATAAAAAAACCACCCGCTGGTCGCTAGGTGGTTTTGAGAGTGTGTGTAAATTAAACGTTGAAGGATGTGCCGCAGCCACAATGTTTGGTGGCATTTGGGTTATTAAAGACAAACCCTTTTCCATTCAGCCCTCCAGAGTAATCAAGCGTCATTCCGATGATGTACATTAAAGATTGAGGGTCGACAGAAATTTTTGTTCCTTGAGATTCAAAGACTTTATCTCCATCGCGAACATCGTTAGAAAAATCCAATTTGTAAGAAAGGCCAGAGCATCCGCCTTTTTTTACTTCTACACGAAGGACTGCAGAGTTGTCTTTGCCCTCTTCGGCGCGAAGAGAGGCGATTTTTTTTGCTGCGCTTTCAGAAATTTGAATCATAACTAATCCTTGTCCTGTTGGGAAAACCCCGACTGTATGAGGGTTATTATACCAGCATTTGTTCTATATTTCCAGAGCCGACGCAGGTTTTGCGCTGGGCCTTACTTGAAGGTTTGCCAAAGAGCTAATTTATGGAAAAATCTAGTGCTTACGTGCACTTACTAATTATTTCGACGGCAGTCTCGAGGTCTTGAAGACTGCTTTTGCGGCCCCATGAAAATCTCAAAGACCGAGACGCTTCAATTTCGCTGCAGCCAAGGGCTTTTAAGATGGGGCTAAAGAAGGACTGATCAGAGTGGCAAGCCGAACCTTGCGAGACTCCTAAGCGCGGAAGATAGACTTGCAGTTCATTCATTTTGATTGCGGGAAACTCGAGATTTAAATTGTACGGAGATCTTTTATCAATATCACCATGCACTTTAAATTCGATGCCGGACTTTAAAAGTAAAGCTAAGAAATTTTTTTGTAAATAGGAGGCCTGCCGAACGTCATCTAAAATTTCTAAGGATGCTAGTTCTGCGGCTTTACCAAGTCCGACAATCAGGGGAGTGTTGATAGTGCCAGATCTCCAATTAGATTCTTGTCCCCCTCCAACAAAAAGAGGAAGAAGTTTTACTTTTGGATTTTTTTGGCGATGGAAAAGAAAACCAATTCCTTTAGGTCCATAAAATTTATGAGCAGAGGCGCTTAGCATATCCACGGGGACTTCTTGAAGATTGAGTGGAAGCTTGCCAATACCTTGAGTTGCATCAGTATGAAAAAGAATCTGCTTCTTTTTTGCAAGCTCGCCGATAGCTTGAATATCTTGTATCGTGCCGATTTCATTTTGTACCCAGATGATAGAAATCAGCCGAGTGTGGGGGCGGATTGCAGCTTCAATATCTTGCAACGAGATAATACCTTGAGCATCACATGCGATGCGAGTGACTTCTCCTCCCCAGTTTTCGATGCGCTTTAGAGCTTCTTCGACAGCCGGATGCTCAATATTGGTGGAAATAACATGGAAGTTCTCTTTACGAAGAATTAAAAACTCTTCAGCTAAAGACCAAAGAACCCAATTATTGGCTTCGGTAGCTCCACTGGTGAACGTGATTTCTTTACTGTTACAATGAAGAAGACCCGCAACTAAATCACGGGCTTTTTCGGTAGCGTTTTGAGCTGCCCATCCCCATTGGTGAGAACTGCTTGAGGCATTTCCGAAATGGTCTTTAAACCAAGGCTCCATCGCGGAAAAAACTCTAGCGTCTAGGGGAGTCGTAGCATTGTAATCTAGGTAAGTGGCTGGCCATGGGCTCATGCCTTCGTTTTAGGGTGTTTTAGAAGAAAAGACAAGATTTGATTAACTACCAGTTTTTTTATTTAAAGAGAGCCGATTCACTGGGTTTTGGTTTTCCCAAGTTTCTATAGTGTCATTCAGAAAACTTTGAACTTTGAGTCCGGTGACAAGATGAAGTTCATTTCTTTGTACATGAACTTCACGAACGCCTCGCCCAGTCAGGGTATTACGTTGATGCTCAAAGAAGATCCCACCCTTTGGGGTATATAAAATATATTTATCATTGCGAGGCAAATAGAGGTAAATGTTGAAGTCTAATACAATGTCACAGCGCACTTCTTCGATGGCGATTCTTGCCATATCTTCTCGGGCCGAGTCTTGGAACTGGGCCTTTACTTGTTGATTTGGAAAAAAGGCCATCGCAATTTCATCGCCATTGTGAATAGACTTTCTAAGGAACTCGGCGCAATCCAGTGCCCAGGCCTCAAAAGGCACAGTTCGGAGTTTCAAATACACCGAATTGTCAATCTCATCCGGGGATTCGCCATTTTCTCTTAGGAATTTAAACAAACGTTCTTTGACTCGTACAAGAAAGCTGTCATCGATTTTTCGGTTCTTTCCCATTGCTGTTACGAGATATCCCGAGAAACGGCTGGAGTCGATAATTATGCAAGCGACGTGGCTAGTTTGTTCCACCGATTCTTGCCTGATCAACTTATTCTTCACACAAACTTCATCAAGCGTAAACTCAGTTCCTTTAAGAATTAAAGTGTGATCGTATTTGGCTTGATTTAGTTTGTTTTGAATCTGGTCCGCTCTAAGGTCAGACGATGTTGCTAGGGGGGCCTGGGGCGGAGCTGCGTCTTTTTCTTTGAAGTTCGGACCTTTTTTTTCCGGGCTCTGGGAAGATTCGCGATCTTTTTTGGCCCGAAGATCTAATTCTTCGAAATCTTCCTGAGAATACTGAGGCGCAAGAGGTGTGGGAGTGCGCAAGTCTGGCGCTGTCGGAATCCAGCCTAAATTATTACCTTTGGCTTGGGCCCCGGAATAAGGATCGGTTTCAGACTGTGCTGTCGCAGCCCAATCTGCTGGTGGCATGAACGAGGGAGTGGGTTCATTGTTAATAAAGCTAGGTCCCTGAGGCTGCGACGATTCGTGAGTTAGGGATGAGGTCTGAGTCTCTGAAGGATTTTCTCCTTCAGTAGTGCTGATTGAACTCGAGTTCTCATCCATTCCCATCATCTGAGCTAGTAAGCTGGCGGAAAGTTGACCTTTAATAGCAATCGTCGAATTGTCACCGCCGGATGCAGGTCCCAGTCCTAGCCGTTCCCGTTCCTGAGGTGAAAGTTTTTTATTAGTCAGATCCTTCATGTATTTGTTGACCATTCGCTCGACAGCAGGTCCAGTCACAGGAGGATACAGCTTATATTCTGTTGCAGAATCAGTGACTTCCTTAAAGGAAGCCGCGACAGCTTTTTCCGCAAATACAGCAACGCAAACTGGGAGCGCAGACATCAGGACCTTGGGCAGATTCTTAGCTTTTTTATTGGGATAGTCGATCGAGATTAGCACGAACTGCGGCTGCTGAGAAATAAGATACGTGAGAGCTTCTTTAAGATTGGTTGTCGAGTGGATATTCCATTCTCGATTGCGGAGAAATGTCTCTACGGCAAGCAGACTTTGCTGTTGCGATTTTAGAATCAGTAAAGACTTTTTGACTTCGTTTGCTTCCAAAGTTCTCATTCCCCTGGTTCCTGTTAAAGGATCTTAACCATCTAACGGATAAACCAGAGAAGATTTAAGGAAGAAATGGAGCATTTCGAGTTTTGTAATTGAATTGTAATCCGCATCTAGCCTTGAGGATAGTTTCCGAACATCGGCCCCAAGACAGAGGACAAGTCTGGCAGAATGTTCTTCTAATTCGTCCTTTTAACTGCTTTTGCGGCTTTCGAATTGGTCGACTTTGTCATTAAAGAAGCTTTGTGCCTTGAGGGCCGTGACGGCCTGCAGATCCGATCTTAGAACATGAAGGGACTCTATATTTTGTTGCAGGAGCTTATCTTTTTGATGGTGGTAAAGAATACCCCCTTTGGGAGTATAGAGAACGTAGCGATCATTTTTCAGGAGATAAAGATAAACATTGAAGTCTAAAAAAACATCACTGGTAATCTCGCGCAGGCTGATCGAGACCATATCTTCTTTTGCCGAGCGACCTGTTCTGGTGCGAGCCTCAGCGTAAGGGAAGAAGGCCATGGCAATCTCGTCGCCGTTATGAACCGATTTCTTCAAAAATTCAGCGTAGTCTAAAGCCCATCCTTCAAAATCAACTTCTTTGATTTTTAAATGCAAAGAGGATTCTGCATCTTCAATTTTCTCGCCTTGTTCTCTGAGAAATTTAAAAAGGCGATCTTGAATGCGTTCAATAAAATCAGAATCAATGCGACGGTTTCTGCCCATCGCTGCAATTAAGTAACCTGAAAAACGTTCGGACTCTACGACGATGCAGGCAATATTCGAAGTCTCTTTAATTGGGATGACAGGCCCGGGTGTGTTTTCGACACAGGCATCAAGTGCTTGCTGAGTTCCTTCTGAAAGAAGGGTCATGTCGTCCGATTCTGTATTTAGTACTTTTAAAAGAACCTGCGAATCAAGTTTTTCGTAACCACTCAGCAGATTTGTTGCATCATTCAGATGAAACTTTTGTCCTTTGATCGCGATCACCGTTTCAGGAGTTTGGGCATCAGAGTTCGAATCTCGGCGCTTGTATTCGACAATTTTTGAGTGAGAAATATCCTTGTAGTACTTATTTACCACACGTTCAACGGCAGGTCCTGTCACCGGCGCGTAGAGTTTGTAAGAGGATTCTGAACGATCTAATTTTTTTGTAAAAAGTGGCAAGTCTTGTTCACTAAAATGAATGACACAAATCGGAAGGGTACGGCCTAGAACTCTTCCTAGACGTAAGGCTGACGAGTCTTGGTGATTGATGCTAATCATTAAGAACTGAGGTTTGTGAGTTAGCAAAAGATGTAAACAGTCCTTCAAGTTATCTGCAAGATGAATATTCCATCCTCGGTGAACTAAAAATTGAGATACTGCGGACATAGAGTGCCCAGGAGATTTAAGAACTAGCAGTGTCTGGTTTGTTTGAGTTTCCAATTTTAATTCGCTCTTTCTTTGTTTACACTAAAATCAGGCGAGGTTGTTATGTCCCGACAGCGATTTTTAGTTTCTCGTAAAAACACCCATAACTTATCGGATGTTCTTAAAAATATTCAATGGTTGCGTCGGCAATCTCTCCTTTTAAATCGGAAAGGTGAGGTGGTGTTCGCGATGAAGAACATTAAAGCGCCTCATTCTTGGTCACAGCTTGCGGTGGACATCTGTGCTTCGAAATACTTCAGAAAAGGTCCTCGGCAAAAACATCTTGAAAATTCGATAGATCAGCTTATCAGTAGGGTGTCGCGTGCCATTTCGGGACAGGCTTTTAAACAAGGCTATATTGATAAGAAGAATCATTTAAATTTAAAACACGAACTAGAGCATATTTTAATCAATCAAAAGGCGTCTTTTAATAGCCCGGTATGGTTCAATGCGGGCATCTGGGAGCAATTTAAAATCAACTCACCCGGCGAGCACTATGCATGGAATGACAAAAAGAAAAAGGTTGAATTGGTTTCGAATGCCTATGAACGGCCCCAATGCTCTGCTTGTTTTATTCAAAGTGTCGATGACTCTATTGAAGGGATTTTCGAGTTAGTCAAAACCGAGGCACGGCTTTTTAAATACGGATCGGGAACGGGATCCAACTTTTCTAATTTGCGAAGCCGATATGAAGAACTCAATACGGGGGGGACCTCTTCGGGCTTGATTTCTTTCTTGGAGGTATTTGACCGTGGGGCTGGAGCCATTAAATCCGGTGGGACGACTCGTCGGGCGGCCAAGATGGTTGTCGTCGATATGGATCATCCTGAAATCGAAGACTTTATCAGTTGGAAGATGCGAGAAGAAAATAAAGCACAGATTCTAATTCAAGGTGGAATTGAGGCGGGCTTCGAAGGGGAAGCCTATCGATCGATTGCCGGGCAAAACTCAAACAACTCTGTTCGTATAACCGATAAATTTATGAAGGCGGTTTTTGAAAATAAAAAATGGGCTTTGAAATCTAGAGCCGTAAAATCTAATACTGTTCGTGAGTTGCCAGCCAAAGATCTTTGGAATCTTGTAACCAAGGCAGCTTGGACCTGTGCGGACCCGGGGGTCCAATTTCACGATACGATCAATCGCTGGCATACCTGTCCGAAGACAGCTCCTATTCGCTCGAGCAACCCCTGTTCCGAGTACATGTTTATCGATGACTCTGCTTGTAATTTAGCCTCATTAAATCTAGTCCGATTTTTAAAGGAACAAAATGCACCGATCGTAAATTCTAATACGAAAGCGAATCCGTTTGATGTAGAAGATTTTCTTCATGTGGTAAAACTGATGTTTTTAAGTCAGGAAGTTCTGGTGGATTATTCAAGTTATCCGACCCGAAGGATTGCTGAAAACTCTCATCAGTATCGGCCCTTGGGGCTTGGCTTTGCCAACTTAGGAAGTTTGTTAATGCGAATGGGGATTCCTTATGACAGTGATCAAGGGCGAGCATGGGCGGGGGCTATTGCGGCCTTGATGACGGGGCAGGCTTATTACACTAGCGTTGACCTTGCGCGAGTCAAAGGGGCTTTTGAAGGCTATAAAAAAAATCGGCAATCCATGCTTAAGGTGATGCGCCAACATCAGAAGGCCTTGAAAAATATTCGCTGGGAGCTTTTGCCATCTGAACTCAAAGAAAAGGCCTTTGAGGTTTGGAGTGCTGTTTTGCGCGATGGTCAGCGCTACGGATTTAGAAATGCGCAGGCGACTGTTATTGCCCCGACGGGAACCATCGGTTTTATGATGGATTGTGACACTACGGGAATTGAGCCAGACTTTTCATTGGTGAAAGTTAAAAAATTGGCCGGCGGTGGAGAGCTATTAATAGTGAACCAAAGTGTCGAGCCAGCTCTGCGCGCTTGGGGTTATACCTCTGAAGAAGTGCAAAAGATTTTAGACTACATTCTTCAAAACGGAAGCGCAGAGGGAAGCCCCGGTTTGCGATCAGAACATCTGTCAGTTTTTGATTGTGCAAATGCAAGACCTGGGCAAAGAGTGCTGTCCGCAGAAAGTCATATATTGATGATGGCGGCAGTTCAGCCCTTCATTAGCGGAGCCATTTCAAAGACCGTCAACATGCCTGAAGATGCAACCATTCATGATATCTCGTCAATATATGAGAGAGCCTGGAAGCTCGGATTAAAAGCCGTTGCCATCTATCGTGATGGAAGTAAGTTTTCTCAGCCGCTGAATTTGGTGGGAAATAAAAAAATAAGTGCGAAGGAGATCAACCCCTTCGCCACCTGTCCCGAGTGTGGTCACGAGACTATTTTAAGTTCGGGCTGTTACAGATGTCCTAACTGCGGCACCAGCGTTGGTTGCAGTTAAAGCCATCGATTCCATAAAATGAGTGCGTACTCTGCAAAATATTGTTTGCGTCGTTCGGCCATGTTCATCGTAGTATAGGGTGAATGGACTAAATCTTTACGGCTTTGTCCTTTGTGAATCATCGAGACCTCAGCCAAATTCTCTTCGATTGAGCGCAGGGCTAATACGCAGTCACGCTCGTCGGTCCGAGGTAGCCAGTGAGTTGCAAAGGCGAAGCGGCCCTTATTGATAGAACTCATCTCTTTTACCAGAGGTTGAATGCGGTGATTTAAAAATGTTCCGGAAAGTTCGTCGATTATACACAATCCCGCAATTTTTTCGGACTGAATTTTTTTTGCCAGTTGCTTTAGGACATCTTGCCCATCTCGAACGACAGTCCATGTTTTAAGAGCCTGCTCTATTTTTGAAAGGATAGGCCCAAGCGCTGTCTCGTCGCTTGAGTAAAAAGAAAGCTTGAATTCTACGTAAGGAAGATGAACTCGGTAACCGACATCAAGTATGTTTTGGCGCTCTGCTAAAACAAGCTTGGCCTCGTTAACAAATGGTTGAACGATATTTGCTAGATCAGACTCACCAATTCCTAATGTGTCCCAGCTTCGAGTTCGGTATTTTTCAAATTGCGCAGTCTGTTTTTCAAGCCAACTTTGAATTCCTGATTTCCAGCACGCATCGATTTCACGAGGTGGTCCTGGTAAAACAAAAATTTCTTTTCCTTTTGCGGAAACATGAAAGCCGTGGGCTGTTCCTTCGTGGTTGATCAATATCCTAGCGGTCTCTGGAAAGTAGCACTGCTGTTTTTGAATTTCTTTGACTGTATAGCCTCGTGAAGTCAGGCGCTCGGTTAGATGATTCCAGCTCTCTTCGTTCCAGATAAGTTTTTGTTGGCACCACTCTGCAACGACGTCGCGAGTGAAGTCGTCACTTGTTGGCCCAAGACCCCCTGTTACGAAAATCCAGTCTGCGTGGCTAGAAGCGATGTTTAAGGCTTCTAGCATCAAGTCTTTTTGGTCGGGTACCGTTAAGTGAAGGTTGGTCAGGACGCTTTCTTTTTTTAATCGCTCTGAAAGAGTCGATGCATTTTTATTGATTATTTGCCCTGTAGTGAGTTCGGTTCCAATAGCTAAAATAGCAGCTTTTTTTGTATTCATAAGGTCTAAATTTTAGCAGGAATTTAGAGGGCTGTCTTGAAGACCTTTTAAAGTCGGCCTCGAGTCTGAGAAAATACATAACACGCCGCTTAATTTGAGTGGGTTTTCACTCTTGTTTCTTGCTCCTGGGGACCTAAAAAGCCTAGATTGGGACCGCTAATAATCCAATAAAAGGAGTCCCTCATGTCCAACTTTGACTGGAAAAATTTTGATTTATTCAATCCAACTCCCGAGCACGGAATGATTCGCGAAACAGTGAAGTCATTCACGGACGCAGAGATTGAGCCTCAGGCTCATGCTTATGATCGCAAAGAGCAATTCAATCTGGGCTTATTTCGTAAGCTTGGTGATCTAGGACTTCTTGGTTTGACTGTGCCCGAGCAGTTCGGTGGTGCGGGAATGGATGCCGTGGCTGCAGCGATTGTTCACGAGGAAATGTCTGCTTCAGATCCAGGCTTTTGTTTAGCTTATTTAGCGCATTCGATGTTGATGGTTAATAACTTGGCGGTGAATGGCTCTGATGAACAGCGTATGAAGTACTTGCCAAAACTTTCTTCAGGAGAGTGGGTAGGTGCGATGGCGATGTCTGAACCTGCAGTTGGGACAGATGTTCTTGGGATGCAAACAACAGCGGTTAAAAAGGGTGATAAGTACGTTTTGAATGGTCGCAAAATGTGGATCACAAACGGAACTGTGGATGAGGACAATACGGCCTGCGATGTTGTGTTGGTTTACGCAAAGACAGGTGAAAAAAATGGGCGCGCTCAGATTTCTACGTTCATCGTTGAAAAAGGTACAAAGGGTTTTGAAGTAGGTCAAAAGATCAAGGATAAGTTGGGAATGCGGGCATCGAATACCGCTGAACTTGTTTTTGAAAACTGTGAAGTACCGGCGGCAAACCTTATTGGTGCTGAAGGTGATTCAATGCTGCATATGATGCGCAATCTTGAAATTGAACGATTAACTCTTGCGGCTATGTCATTAGGGATTGCTCGTCGCTCAATTGAAATTATGAATCGTTATGCGACAGAGCGCGAAGCCTTTGGCAAGCCCTTGTCATTCTTTGGTCAAATTCAAAAGCATATTGCGGACTCTTATGCCGAGTACAAAGCGGCACGCGCCTATGTTTATGAAACTGCTCGCCGTATGAGACTTGATCACGAAGGCAATCGTTTGGATTCAGATGGTGTGAAGCTTGTAGCTACGACTATGGGAAAAAATGTAGCAGATCGCGCAATTCAGGTCTTGGGCGGTTATGGTTATGTCGGTGAGTATGTTGTAGAACGCTTATGGAGAGATGCGAAGCTTCTTGAAATCGGCGGTGGCACTTTGGAAGCTCACCAAAAAAATATTACACGCGATCTTGCAAAGTCTCCAGCAGCGTTGTTCCAATAAGGTTGTTTGAATGTTTCCATTCACCAGTGAAATTGAAATTTCGACTCATTTAAAAGTTAATTACAGTTTGATTTTGAAGCACATCGGGCCTCTTTTGACAGAGGCCCGACGTGCGAGAATTGATCAAGTTGTTAAAGGGCGAAATTTTTCAAGCGCCGTGGTATTGGAAGGCATTTACGATCGAGGAAATATCTCGGCAGTCATGCGAAGTGCCGAAGGTTTGGGATTTGCGAATTGTCATATTATCGAGACCGGAGAGCGTTTTAAAGAATCGGCTCGGGTCACCGCTGGCGCAGATAAGTGGGTAGAAACCACAAAGTGGAAGCGTACTTCGGATTGTGTTCAGTCGTTAAAAGCTCAGGGATATAAAATCATAGTGACTCATTTGGACGAGCGTTCGAAGCCACTACATGAGGTGGATTTTTCTGGAAAGACAGCGTTGGTGCTTGGTAATGAGAAAGATGGTGTCAGTCCCGAGATGGTTGCTGCCGCCGATGTTTGCGCGATAGTGCCAATGTCGGGATTTGTTCAAAGCTTTAATATTTCTGTCGCAGGGGCGCTATCGATGTATCATATTCATCAAGATCGCCTGCTAAAATTAGGTCGAAATGGCGACCTGACCGAAGAACAGCAAGAAATTTTGAAGGCCATTTATTACATGCGGACCCAAGATTCAGCTGCGGATATTTTAGAGAATTTTTTTAATCAAGGAAGCTTGGCGTGAAAACATTTAAGTTGTTAGGTTTATTAAGTTTATGTTTTTTACTGTCGTCATGCGCGACATTGAAAGAAATGATTTGTGACTGTCAGCCGACGACACAATCTAAAAGTTCTTCGAAAGACACGCGGAACGAAAAGAAGTCTTCGTCTGTGGAAGTAGCCAATGAAACGAATACCGATCGGGCCGAGGCCATGCTATCTGGTGAAGTTTATGAAGCAATGGATGCCTTTGTCTTTAAAGGTGATGAAAAACGCATGGTGGAGTTTTGCAAGTCCCCTCAGGTTCAGTGTTGGGTCCAATCTAAAAAATGGCCGGCGAAGAAAAAATTAGATCGCAAAAAGTTGCAGAAATCCCCATTTATGACGGGTTCTAAGATGGGACTTCGCGGGGATGAGCGAATCCAAATTCGTTGGGAATTTTATAAATCTAAATAGAAACAAAAAGGCCGCTTGTTGAAGTGGTCTTTTTTTATAGTTTTTTTTCAGCTTCGCTTACATAGAGTCGATGCATCCAGATGCGCATTTGTTTTGTGTAAAAGTCTTTTTGTCCTAATAAAATAAATTGATGCGAGAACGGTAGGTCCTTGTTGTTGTTCTTCTGGACAAAGTGACAGCGGCCCTTCACTTCGGTATGTACCAAGGTTTCGTCACCATGGATGGCGAACTCTCGAATTTCATTCAGTGGGAGGGCTCGCTGGTAAGAAAACTCAACATGATTTTCCGAGGCTTGAGTGATCTGAACTGGCATAACAGCCTTGATATCGAAACCACCATGAATTGCCGGCAGGTTGCTTTGTTCTTGAAGAACGAGGGACGGATTCAAAAGATGAATTTTCCTATTAAGGTAGGCCCTATCGACGGGCAGGTGGATGATGTCGGTAAAGAACTGGAGCTTCTCACGAAATTGCACTTCGCCAAAGTGATGCTGACTGATTTGTATCTTTTTTGTTTCAAGATCGAAGTTCTTTAAATAGGCCTCCGTGCTTCGTAAATCATCTAAAAGTGCGAGGTCGCAGAGGATGGATTGTTCGTAACGGTCGATACTTGTGTCAAGTTCGGTGATTCGGATATTTTTAAAGTTTCGTTTTAAAGAGTCTACAATATTTTTCCGGACGACCTCGTCAAAGATTGCTATCGCAACCGTGATGCTTGGGCGGTCCGGAGTTTTTTGATGGTTGGCAAACCAGGCAAAAGATTCGTCACCTTTGCGGTGGACAGTTTGTAACCCGGCTATTTTTTTGCGAATGTTTAGAAGCTGATCATTCTCGAGTCCTATGAACTCGAAATAGCACTGAAAAAATCCTTCTTTTTTGGGATGCTTTCCGCAGTGAATTAGACGTGCGAAAGCAGAGTTGTTAGCGTTGATATTGAAGAGGGGAGAGTAGTATTTAGAAACGACTCCAGGTTTAAACTCGGTATCGCTGCTGGTGACAAAACCAACTTCACTGATTTCGTCAAAATGAATGTTTTTTAGCATTTCTAGGTTGTCTAGCACCGAGCGAAATTTGATTTCTTGTCCTCGAAGTTGTTTATATCCAGTTATTGCAAAGCCAAACATTTCTTTAAGAATCAAGGGATCTGCGGGTTTTATGAGAAATGTAAAGACTTCCGGAATTTCAAAGTACTGAGGATGAAGGTGCTGGTCTTCAAATGCCAAGATAACGATTCGTACAGGATTGTCGACAAGTCCAAAACCTTTTTGACTGAATGTGTTTCTAAGATTTTTAATCCACAGAGTGGTGTCCTTAGGGGGTATTAAGTCGGCGGCTAGGATGATTAAGTGAATCTGATCGTCTTCTTTTTTCGGTGGGTTGAGGGCTGCAATGTATTTATCAAATTCAGCCAAGCTATCGATAGCTTTGTGATTGATATGATCCGAAATACCTTTTAAGGCAACATCAATAGACTTCTTGATGCTTTCATCAGCTTCTAAACTAAGCACGCCGGGCATTGGAGCTCCTACTTCTTAATAATCAAAACACCCTTCATAAGACTTTCATCCCCGGGCAGTTCAAAATCCATTCCAGCCAGGGGCATATCTACGATATTAAAGCTGAATTGAGTGCGCAGCTTTTTAAAACGATCCTTGAGATCCCACTCGTTCCATTTTTCGTAGTTCGTTGTAAAGAAGAGCATGCCTCCCTTTCCTAAAACAAAAAGACAATCAATGATCAGTTGGTTGAAATCCTTTGAGATTGAAAAGGATCCATTTTTCGAACGACCAAAAGAAGGAGGATCGCAAATTATTAAATCAAATTTGCGCTGTCGTCTTAAACATCCTTTAAGAAAGAATTGGCAGTCTGCAGCCCAGAATTCATATTTTTCGGGGTCCAACCCATTGAGTTCGAAATTGCGTTTACCCCAGTCTAAAAAATTCTGACTGGCGTCAACACTGATCACCTCTTTAGCCCCACCTTTAGCAGCGGCTAAGCTGAATCCACAGGTATAGCTAAAAAGATTCAAAACAGTCTTATCCTTCGAGTTATTAAGAACCCAATGCCGATTTTCTCTTTGGTCTAAGAAGACTCCAGGAGAAAGGCCCGTGTCTTGGCGAATCTCAAACATCAGGTCATTTTCAAATGCATTCCAACGGGTTTCGACTTTATGAAGATCCCACATGATTTCTGAGTTTGGATCGTCTCCTCGATTTAGCATATGCCGGACAAGAACCTTTTTATTGCAGGCTTCACCCATCGTTTTCCAAAGTTCTAGGTGGCGGTCGGACGGAACGCTGTCTCCATACCAATAGACCCACCATACGGGGCCGTATTGATCCAATCGCCATAAAGGATTTTCTTGATGAACCAAACGTAAACTTTGCAGTGGCTGTCGTGAAAAGTGAAACATACGCTCGCGACGATCTAGCCCTGTTAAAAGAGCGGCCTCGATAGCATCAACTTCACGTTCGGCCCAAAATGGAAGTGGAGATTGAAAGCGATGCGTTTGCCCGCGCAGTGGAACCTCTAGGGATTCGGCATGCAGGCAAAGACGAGGATAGGGGGATCCTCCGTGCTCATCGTCGCCAAGAATTGGAATATGTGAGGCCTCCGCATGCAATCTGATTTGGTGAGGTTTTCCAGTTTTTGGAAAAGCCTCCCATAAAAAATTTGGACCCATCTTTTTTATAAATCTAAATTCTGTTTCCGCATTTGGTGCTTCCGAGAAGCTGGAAAAGAATTGCCCACGATCTTTGCGGATATAGCTTTTAACAGTCATCGTCTGTTGTTGAATTTCTTTATCCGTTAAAAATACGTAGCGTTTAAAAGCTCTTTTTTGTTCGAAGGCTTCGCCAAGTTCTTTTGCGACTTCTGCTGATTTTGCAAAAATAATGACGCCACTTGTGCCTTTATCTAAGCGATGCACAACATGCAAATTGAGTCCGGTATAAAGCTCTAAGACTTCAGCAAGCCCCCAGCGCCCAATATCTGGAGCATGGGTGTTGATCCCTGAGACCTTGTCAACAAAGATGCAATCTGACAGATTTTCAAAATGGGGGGTGATTACTCGTGTCATCGTCATATTTTATACCAGTTTTACTTTAACGTCACCGGGTCCTTCGCTAAACTTGACTAGTCAGAAAATGCACTCATATTAGTTCTTACAAAAAGAATAGCCCCGTTGGAGGGGGCCCAAAATGAGAAATTATTCATTCCTTAAAGCCGTACTTTTGTCAGTGACTGTCCTTGGTTTGGCTGGATGTGGAATCCAATCTATTCCCCAATCAAAAAATGACGTTGAGGCCTCTTTGGCGGAAGTGACAAACCAATACAAAAGACGAGCAGATTTAATTCCTAATCTAGTGGAAGTTGTAAAAGGGTATGCAAAGCATGAGGAAGGGACTTTAACTGCTGTTATAGAGGCTCGTGCTAAAGCGACCCAGACGATCATCGATCCTAGTAAAGTAACGGCAGAACAACTTCAAAAGTTTCAAGCGGCCCAGGGAAGTCTGAGTCAGGCCTTGGGCAAGTTGATGATGGTCACAGAGCAGTATCCAAACTTGAAGGCTGATCAAAACTTCCGTGACCTTCAGGCCCAACTTGAAGGTTCTGAAAATAGAATTACTGTTGCACGACAAAGATATATTGAGTCCATCAAAGGATTTAATAATCTGGTCACTGTACCACCTACCAGTTGGACGAATAGTTTATTCTATCACCACGAAAAAATGCCTCAGTGGGATGTAGATGCAGCCGAGAAAGAAAAAATTGAAAAGGCTCCGGAAGTAAAGTTTTAGTTTAAAAATCTCACTTTCTAATTCTAACTTAAGAATTAAGAATCGATGCTTTCATGAAGCTATTATTATTTAGTCTATTTTTTATGATGAGTGTGGGCCTTCAGCGGGCCCATGCTGTTTTCGAGGTCCCGACTTTGCGTGGTCCCGTTATGGACTTGGCTCAGATCATTGATCGCTCGGATCAGCGGGAACTTTCTCAACTCTTGTTTGATTATAATAAAGTTGGTAAGGCGCAGATCCAGGTTTTGACTGTAGACAGCTTGGCCGATGAGGCCATTGAATCAGTGTCGTTGAAAGTCGTGGATGCCTGGAAGTTAGGTGATGCAAAAGCCGACAATGGAATACTCTTCATCATCGCTCCTGCGGAACGAAAACTGCGTATCGAAGTAGGTCAAGGACTTGAGGGAGCTTTGCCGGATGCTTATGCTCGGCGAATTATTGATGATCTCGTTGTGCCTATGTTTAGGGCCGGCAGAATGTCAGATGGTGTGATTGTTGGTGTTCACGAGATTATACGAATCGTTGACAAAGAATACGCCGACGGGAAGCAGTTGGCCGAGCCGGCCGGAGCGACGAAACAAAAAGCATCTTTCATCGTTCAACTTTTAGTCCTTATTTTTCTATTTTTGATTATTGGTTTAGGAAAGTTCGGTGGTGGCGGCGGTGGCCGACGCTATAGAGGCTATGGTGGCGGTTGGGGTGGTCCAACTGGAGGAACCTGGTCTGGTGGCAGCGGCGGTTGGTCTGGCGGTGGCGGTGGCTTTAGTGGCGGTGGATCGTCGGGGAGCTGGTAGTTATGAAGCAAGCAAAATGGATTTTAGATTATTTATCCGAACAGCAAATTGCAGAGATTTCAAATTATGTGAAAGCGTCCGAGCAAAAAACCATGGGTGAAATCGTTCCCGTGATTGTTCGGCGTTCGTCGCAGATTCGTCATGTTCCTGTTGTTGTGGCTCTGTTACTATTGGTTGTGTTCTTACTTGTCGAAAGTTCGATGACGGATTTTTTATTTGTGTGGCCGGGGCAATTGTGGTGGCCCGTCGTTTTTGGAGTGGCTTGGGGTCTTGGACTCTTGCTTTCTAAGTTTCGCTGGGTCCAAAGATTTTTTATTCCCGATGCGGATGAAATCGAACAAGTTTTGCGAAGGGCTCAGTTAGAGTTTTTTATTAATCGTGTTGATAAAACAAAAGAAGGAACGGGGATTCTTATTTTTGTTTCCGCTATGGAAAGAAGGGCCTTTGTTTGGGCTGATGGGGCGGTTTCGGAAAAAGTACCTGCCGAAGAGTGGGATCGTATTGTTGATGAAATGACAGGACGTTTTCGTCAAGGGGACTGGTTTTTAGGTTTAAAAGAAGCCATTAGCGATTGTGGCGTCATTTTATCCAAACACTTTCCAAGTCAGAAAGAAAACCCTAACGAGCTAAGTAACAGTTTAATTGTTAAAGATTGATGGTTGCTTGCCGCGTTAGTGTTTGGAATTTACTGTCTATTTAGTTAGTATTCTAAGAACTAAATCACCGTGCAGTCGTAGTTCAATGGATAGAATACCCGGCTTCGAACCGGTTGGTTCCAGGTTCGAGTCCTGGCGACTGCACCACTTCTTATTTTAACAGAGCCCTTCTTTATGGCTCTTCTCATTTAACTGTTGGCTCTTCTCATTTAACTGTTTATCACTCAGCGCAATTCAATAAAAACAAGCATTTAAGGTTTTCAGTCGATAGTTTACAAAGTTTTTAAACCCTCTGGCCCGCTTCTGGAGGGCCTTTGCGTTCCCGTTAGTAGCCTCCGTAAATCCATTTGTCCAACGATTTTCAAAGTATCCAATTAAAGGTTCCAGCCACTTTCTGAGGGTTCTTCCGAGAGTATTGGCAGCTGACTGGCTTGAGTTTTTTAAGTCATTAATAAAGCACTCAAGATTTCTTCTCCCTTGGCGTCGGTTCCGACAATTATAAAACTGCCGCAGGCGTTCTTTGTACCAATACAACTCCTCAAGATCGGGGTGCTTGTGGAGGAACTTATCGAGATCTCTTTTTTCTGTATAATTTAAGTCTTCGCGATTTCTCAGGATTAGGCGACGTTGTTTTAGCTCCAACTTATTGCCGTTAATTTGTTTTCTCAACTTCATCATTGCAGGATTTAGAAGCCGGAGAGCATGAAATTTATCGGCTACAATTTTAGCGTTTGGGAAGAGTCTTCGCACAATGCTTAAATATCCGTTCGACAAATCTATCACTACCACTTTGACATTGTCTCGGCCTGGATAGTGTTCAACAGCTTCGAAAATTGATTTCGCATCTTTACCTTTGCACATCTCAAACAACCGACGCTTCTTTAGATCACAGAACACCGTTGCAAACTCTGCATAACCATTTCTACGAGTGAAAAAGTGTTCGTCGATGCCCAATATTTCCGGCCACTTCATTCCGTCGCGATCTTTGAGTTTCGCAGCCAGAGCCTCATAATGGACCTTATAGATAAATCCACTGGAGCAAGAGTGATGCGTTCGCACTAATTCTAGATTCACGTAGTTTTTGCAGTCTTTGGCTACGGCATTGCGAAAATGTCCCGTACTTCTTCGGCGTGGCCAAATACCTTTTACTGCCTCTGTAAAGGGCTTGCGGCAGTTCTTGCAATAGTACCGATGCTTTTCAATACGCAGCCATAATGGCCTTTCTCTAATTGGCGCATCGCGGACGACGCTGAATGCTTTTCCAGCTAAAGTATTCGATGGTGTAGCGCATTTGGGACAAACTTCGCAGGAAGCTCTTATTTTTTTAACCTCCCAAAGATATCCGTTGCGAAAACCTCTTGAAGACAAAAATTTTAGTTCCTCAGATAGCATTTGATCGGCTAAGTTGAAGTCCGTGGGCATGGTCTAGGCTCCTGAAAAAGATGTGTTGTGGTAAACAAATCTTATGAAGAAACCTATTCCGTGCCTATTCTTTTTGACTCAATGCTTTATACAGTGAAGTGTGAAGATCCAGAGCCCTTATTTTTTAGCCTCTGGAATCGACAATTTCTAAAACTTCGACGCTGTCACCAGGAAAAAATGAGAAGTGCGGATGTTCTAAAAATATTTTTGCCGCTTCTTCCTGCGAAGAGGCTTCGATGACAATATACTTTCCAATTCTACTTGGGCTCTCTTGAATGCCATTTGAATCGACAGTTAAAGTTCTTTCTCCGACAGAGCTACCTTGAAAAATAATTTTATCACCAAATTTTTCTTCCCAATTTTCGCTTGCGACCGTTCCCTGCAAAATTCGTTCTTTTTGTTCATGGGAACCCAAATTTTTCCAAGCCTGATGGTTTTTACTATTTTCAGCACAAGTGAAAAGAATCAAAAACTTTTTCACAGAATTCTCCTAGTCAGAAAAAATTGGTGGAGGACAGCTCAACAGCCTAACCTCTTAATACTACTTTCTTACTTTTTCAGTGTCTAAGTAATGTCCAAGTTGGCGTAGTATATTTTTTTACAGCCTCCGAGCCATCGCGGTAGCCTTGTAACATAACGGTTTTAGCCTACCTGCACTATAGTCTGTTTTAAATGCGTACTTTATTAAGACGCGAGCTTTACTTATATGAAATCAGACTGGAATTATCTAAAGGAATACCGATAAGACATTGTTGATTCTTCGAAAGGATTACTATGTCGGACGTTAATCATAGTTCATTTCTACAATTTCTGGAACGCTCGGACGTCCTAGGCGGGAAAAATGAAGTCATAGAGGCCCTTGATAGAGTTCAAGCCATTATCTGTTTCGATGCCCAAGGCGTTATCGAATTTGCAAATGAAAATTTTTGTTCGGTGATGGGATATCAGCTGACCGAGATTCAAGGCCAGCACCATCGCATCTTCTGTGATAAGGACTATGTAGATTCAAACTCATACAAAGAATTTTGGAGTCGTCTTGAGAAAGGCGAATCGTTCCGTGATTCGTTCAAGCGTATTGCAAAATCAGGCGACGTGGTGTGGATCATGGCGTCCTATAATCCTATTTTTGATACCGAAGGCAAAGTGATCCGTGTCGTGAAGTTTGCTACCGATATTACCGCAGATAAGAACCGTAATGCCGAATTTGAAGGGAAGATTGAGGCTCTTGATCGGTCCAATGCCGTTATCGAATTTGACTTACAGGGAAATATTCTGACAGCCAATAAAAACTTCTTAGATACCTTTCATTATTCATCCGAGGAAGTTGTTGGCAATCACCATCGAATATTCTGTGAAAAAAGTTATACTGACAGTCCTGACTATAAAGACTTTTGGAATCTGCTTAATCAAGGTCAGTATTATTCTGGCCGTTACAAACGGTTTGACAAGTCTGGGACTCCAGTCTGGATTCAAGCGACTTATAGTCCGATTAGGGATGCTGAGGGAAACTTCTATAAAGTCGTTAAGTTTGCGACGGACATTTCAAAACAGGTGGCTATCGAAGAAGAAGTGACGCAAATTGCATTAAGCTTTGTTGCAGAAGCTTCAAAGATTCAACAGGCGACTCAAACTGTTCAAAAAAGTAGCGAGAACTTCGAAGAGACCAATACCGTGGTTTCAGAGGCGATGCAGAGCTTAGTTGGCTCAATCTCGGCCATCGATTCTAGTAAAGCTAAAGCTATTGATATAGGGCAAGTTACGCAGTCCGAGACAGATCAAGGAACCAAAAAACTTCAAGAAAACGAAGAGGCGATGAAGAACATCCGTCGGGCTTCAGATGAAATGAAAGACATCGTCTTAGTTATGAGTGAAATTGCAACCCAGACGAATCTTTTGGCTTTTAATGCAGCGATTGAGGCGGCACGTGCCGGAGAGCATGGGCTTGGATTTTCAGTGGTTGCGGATGAAGTCCGAAAGCTTGCGGAAAAAGCATCGCAGTCGGCTCGAAGTATCACAAAGCTTATCGATGATTCGTCTAGAAAAATTGATAGTGGCTTTTTAAGTCTAGAAAAAGTGCAAGAGTCCTTTAAGAAGATATACGAGGGCGTCGATTCAACTAATGACTCGATTTCATTGATGTCGAGTGAAATTGTTCGACAGCGGGACTTAGCTGACAACGTCAGATCGGCGTTAAGTTTAGTCGAAGAGTCTGCCGAGGTTGTAAAGTCGTCAGCTGAAAATATCTCGACTACGGCCGTTCATTTGGTCGAGAAAGCCGAGACCTTAAAAGAGTCTGTTAGAAAGTTTGCAGGTTAATGCCAAATAAAAGATACATTTCCTTTTGGGTAATCGTAGAGTCTCAGAAGCAGCAAATGTTTCTAGAGGAAGCTTATTTTGGAATGGCGCTGGCTGCCGTTCCTATCGAAAAGCTTTTACCTGAAGGTAATTTAATTCAAGTTTTGTTATTTTATGAGGGGCGAAATCTCCCGATGATTTCTATTGGTAAAAAGCGGCAGGATTTAGAAATTGATGCCCAAAATGCACAGTATCTTTCGAAAGTCTTTCTTTTGAAATACCAAGGGCACTATTTAGGAATGAAATTTCATGAAATGGATTCTTTAATTGATGAATCAGATCCGGCTTTTGATGTTAAAAAAGTTGTTGTCGTCGATGAATTATTTCAGTACGTCCAGGCACATAAATGGCCGCTGCCATTGGTTCAAGATAATCGAAGGGCTCAGATAAATAGCCGACCTACGCATTGCCGGGTGGACATTGGTGCACTAAAGATGGCGGTTGATCTTAAGTCAATCTGTGAAATTCAAAATGAAGTTGTTGTTGAAAAATCACTTTTCAATAGCGATTTTTGTGACGGCTATGTTCGGTTTCGAGGAAAATATGCACCTCTTATTTCACTGGATTATTTCTTGCGAAACAAAAGGCGATCCACTTATCCTACAAAGTCTGTATTGATCTACGAGGGCTCGAGCGGAGATTTTGTGGCGTTTGCGGTTCACCAGTTGATTGATCTAATATCTCAGGATCAGTTTAAACCCGACGAATTATTAGAGCTAAAATATTATTTTGATAGTCCTGAGGTTCAAGAAGTATTGAATCTCCACAAACAAATATACAAAGATGGAACTTCTTTGAATCCAAAGGCTGCCAAGCAAACCGGACAACGACGAACTTACATTCAATTTGAAAATGAAGGAGCCTATGCCATCGAGATTCATAGTTTTCTTAAAGTTTTTCGGGTAGATCAGGGGGATGGGTTCTTCGAACAATCAGGCAAAACTTTAAACTACGAAGGTGCATCGCTTCCGATTCTTGATTTTGCAACTGGAGATTACTTGGATTATGACCTTCGAGCATTCCCGGAAAAGGTAGTCATGATTTTGCAACAGCAACCACATATTTTTTTTGCAGTTGTCGTCGATCGACTGGAATCTATACTAAATCTTTTCGATGGCGAGCTTTTGCCTTTTCCTAAAGTCATGGCTAATGTAAAGCAAAAACCAGTTAATGCCTGGGTGGACTTCTGTGTCGAGACTCAGCGCGAGGGGCAGGCGCGATCGGTATTATTTGTAAATCTAGATTTAGCTGTCTCAACTTTGAACCAAGCGGCAGCGTAAATCATCAGCGGCTTTGTAAATTCGTTTTTTCTTTTCAGGGTCCATTTTTTCAATTGTTCTCACCATCATGGACATCCGGGGATTTTTTAAAAAGAACTCTTTGTTTTTTTCTATGAACGACCAATACAGACCATCCACACCATCGCACCAAGGCTCTGAAGCCTTGTAGCCTCCCATTTTGCGATAGTAGTTCGAGCCGCAGAAGTAGGGCTTCGTGGCAAAAATGCCACCGTCAGAAAACAGAGCCATTCCAAAGACGTTGGGGCCCATCACCCAATCTGATGAATCTATAAACATTTCCATAAACCAACGGTAGGCCTCATGTGGATCCACCTCAAGCAGTAACATAAGACTTCCAACAACCATTAGCCTTTCAATGTGATGAGCGTAGGCATATTTGTTGGTCTTGCGGATGGTAGCATCAAGTGGCGCTATTCCTGTTTGGCCGGTGTACCAAAGGTTATTTAACTTTTTTTTGTGTTTAAAGAAGTTGCCTGATTCCTGAGTATCTGAAAAATTTTGATAAATACCGCGGATGAACTCTCGCCAACCAATGACCTGACGGATAAATCCTTCGACTGAAGCGATGTTAATTTTATTTTTTTTGGCATACAAAAGAGTGCTTTCAATCACTTCATCAGGGGTCACTAAGCCTGTATTTAAAAAGGGAGTTAATACCGAGTGATAGACGAAATCAGAATGCGTAGGAATCGCATCTTCGTAGGGACCAAAATTAGTCAATCGTTCTTCTAAAAAGCTATCCAGCCAGCTTAAGGCTTCTTCACGGCTGACTGGAAGCCAAAACTGCTCACTGCGGCCGGGATGCTGAGGAAAGCGAGCTTCAACAAGCTCTTGTACTTGCTTAACTATGGGTGACGGTCGAATAAGGGGAACATCCGGGGGCAGTCTATTGGCTGGAAGCGGCAGACGATTTTCTTCGTCAAAACTCCACTTTCCTCCGGTAGGTTTGTCATCTTTATCAATTAGGACTTTAAGTCTTTTGCGTTGAGATTCGTAGAATGTTTTCATGAACGGTTTTTTATAACTGCTAAGGTAGGTTGCAAATTCCTTGCGGCTAGTTAAAAACATTGGCGATGGCAGGACTTGAAGTTCGACGTTTGCTTTTTCAAAAATTTTGATCAGTCGTGTTTCGAAAAATTTATCTTCAATTTCGAAAGTGTCCTGTCCGAGCAACCCCCGCACAGAGTGGGCTGAAGTTTAAGTCAACACTGTGTTTGAAGGTGACTGATCCTGTTCCCAGTGTTTTCTTCTCAGTTCTTGGGCTTTCTGTCTAGCCCTTTCTCTTCGCTTCATTAGTTCGTAGCGGCCTTGGTGATGAACGGAGTTCGGGGCAAAGCCACCGTTGCCTTGATTGGGCCGGTGGAAGTTGTAGTCATAGATCTTTGCCCCGATCAACTTGTGAGCCACCTCTTCATTCTCGTACTGTTCTTGAAGATAAATTTCTTCTCTCTTTAACGTGCCGATGACTCGCTCTGTGCGAGCATTGCCTGTGGGTCTACCGATGCCACTGAGCCATAGCTTCAACCCCTGGATCTCGATGTTGTTCTTGGTATAAGCCGCCGTATTAGCACTGCCATGATCGGCAACGACGATTGGACGAAGTGCCCCATGCGGCAAAAAATCAATGCGCTCTTTGGCAACGGCTTCAGTGACAACTGTTACCACTTCGTGTTGAGTGATTTTGTGATAAAGGCCCCAAGACAGGATTTTTCTTGAGTGCCAGTCAAGCAGCACGAGTAAAAACATAAACTTGCCGTTCACATTGACCCACGTCCAATCCATCCCCCAGATTAGATTACTTCGCCAAGGTTCATGCAACAGCATGTCCTCTGGTGGGACGATGAGCTTGGGCGGCTTTTGTTCAAACGGATGATTCAGGCCGTGGGCCTTCATAATCTCGGCGACTTTGGTTTTACCAATGAAAGCCTTGGCGTTTTTCTCTAAGTGGTAAGCAATACGTCGGCAGTGCCAGTCGGGATTTTTCTTGGCGAGCCTTACCACGGCCTTTTCTTCTTTCGGTGTGATCTTGTTTTGGCCGCCACCGCCACCGTGATTCTCCTTTAAGCCATTTTCCTTCCATCGATAATACGACCGAGGATGCACCTCAAGCGCATCACAAATCTTCTTTACTGAGTGATGCTTAATATGCTCATCCACGAAGGCCCGGAGGGCCTCTCGTTGATCCTTGGTCAAATGACGGCCATATAGTGGCCCCTCTAAACCAAGCGACTCTTTTTTTTCATTGCAGCGAGTTCTATTGAAGTTTCGAGTAAGGCTTGAGCCAGCACTTCTTTTTCGGCTTTGAGTTCTGCCATCGCTGGATCTTCTTTTTGCTTTGGACCGCGCTTGATATCTTTTAGACCCGCAATCCCGCTTTGAAGGAACTTCTGCTTCCAACGCGAGAGTTGCGCTGGCGCAATGTTTTCTCGGCGACAAACGGCGCTTGCGCCCAGGCGTTCGGCCTCTAACACCAACTCCGCCATTTTCTCTGCTGATCTTCTTGTCCGCTTTTTCTTTGCTTCGCTCATTGTGACCCCTTTGTATCATGGTTTGTTCTCCTTTGAGAACTAGGGCTACCTTCGAGATTTCAGCTACTTAGCTCAAAATCCGCACACTTTTTTGACTTAAATTATCCCGCCATCTGTGACGAACGAGCCCGGACAGCACAAAAGCAAATACTTTGTTTATTTTATTATCTTTTATAAAGCTCAGAAGCGATTTTTCGTATGAACCAGGATTTTCCCCCAGTTCCTCATAGTGGACATTATATTTGCTTTTAATAAGTGCTTTTGCATAAGTTCGCATTGCCGCTAAAAAAAAGATGATCTTGTGTTTATGAAAACGATAATAGGTACAGAGTTCGGGGTCTTCCCGCATAAATATATTTTTTGTGGGAATCTCTTTTAACAGATGTTGCGGGAATAGTTGATTTCCCAAAATAAGGAGTGCCGATTTTTCCATCTCTGTGTATCTTTCAATGTTTTTGCTAAATAAATCTAATTTCGTAAGTTATTTCAGTACTAACAGAATTAAGTATAAATCCCGAGGCAAAGGTTTTTTTCGTTAACATTAAAAGACGGTCTGGGTTTGATGCTCCCAAAATTTCAATTTGCATATGGCACGATTTCATAACTGTTTTTTTGTCTTGATTTAAGTCTACAGAAAGTTGTGCTTTTACTTTTAGATTTGTGAACTGCACCTTTGAATTGTGGCAATAAACTTTAAAGGTTCCAACAAAACAACTTACTAAAGCTGAAACAAAGAGGTCTTCTGGGCTTGGGGCTCCGCCTGGGCCTGAAAATTCTGGGGGGATACTGCAGTTAACCGTATGTCCTGAGGCTTCGATCGACCAACTGTCATTTATATTGTTTGATGTCTTAGTTTCAATAGTGAATGGAATCGGAAGTTGCATAAGGACCCCTTATAACTAAATATTCCAATCATCTTAGCCTTGAATAAGTAGATGCTCATCTGAGATTGGAACATCTTGAGTAAATACATAAGCTTTAGCTCAGAATTGTTTTTCGACAATTATTAGATAAAATATTTTGGCTAGTAATAGGACATGCAGAACGCATTTTAATTCAATTGCATTACGAAGGTTTCGTTATCAACGGTCACATCAACTTGGCCCTGTTGTACAACAAGCGTCCATTTATTTAGCTTGTCTAATTTAGTGGCTAAATTTTCTAAAAAAGCACTGGGCAAGGCTGTAATCTCGATGCCATCACCTCGATGGACTTTATCCTCAACAATTGCTGATTTAAGGACTTCAGGGTTTTTATATGTAAAGACTCGAACCTGCTTTGCCGTTTTTGTGGCTTTATGAAGCTTTCGAGTCGGTGGATTTCCAATTTCAATCCAAAGATCAACGCTATTGTGAAGGCCTAGCTTAAGAAGTGCCGGGGCATCGGGGTCAGCAAGCCCGGCTGCGCTGAATTCGACGCCTTCGTCGTATGATAAACAGTATGCAAAGACTCGGCTTAGAAGATAGACCAAGGTTTCAGAGGGATGTAGGGCGATTCGGAAGTCTAAACTTTCATATTTGCCGCGATCTATGTCTGAAAGTTCAATTTGAAAACGGTATAGCATTACAGCCTTTAGCTAAGAATGGGTGACGTTAGGGGATTTAAAGAAGGGAGCCTTTAAGCTCCCTTCTGTTTTTACTATTTTTTCTTGCCTTTATTATTTGCAGCTTCGAAGGCAGCACCCAAAGCACCAAAGCCTTTAGAGCCCGAAGTGCTAGTAAAGCCCTTCCATGCATCGGCCTCTGGGTCCCGTGGAATACTCAACGAGATGCGACGTTCGGCGGCGTTGATCTGAGCCACTTGAACTTTCAATTTTTCGCCAACTTCCATTTTGTCCCAGTTAGTTTCGGGATTACTTTCCTTCATTGAAGATCTAGGAAGCAAGCCAGTCATACCAGGAGCAATATTTATGAAAAAGCCAAAGCGTTCTTTTTTCTCGATAGTGCCTTCAACCATTGTTCCGACCGCAAACTTTTGGGCCATATCATCCCAAGGATTCGCTTCTGCTTGCTTTCTAGATAGAGAAATTCTTAAGCGTCCGGCAGAGTCGTCTTCGATTTTCAAGACTTTAACATTTACAGTTTGTCCAATTTCAACGGCTTCTGATGGATGCTTCAAGTGTGTCCAGCTGATTTCAGAAACGTGAATCAATCCCTCGACCCCGTTAGCTAGCTGAACGAAGGCTCCGAAGGCCTCAAGGCGGGTGATTTTTCCAGTCAGAGCATCACCGACTTTCGTTGCTTGAATGAAGGCACCTTGGTTTTCGGCCGCTTCCATATCAAGTACTTTTCTGCGAGAAACAACAATGTTGCGTCCTTTTTGTTCGAACTTCGTAATGATAAATTCGAATTTTTTGCCAATGTACTTTTCAGGTTCTGAAATTTGCCCTTTATCCATTTGAGAGATCGGGCAGAAAGCTGTTTTTCCCATAATGACCACGCGGAAGCCACCGTTCACAACTTCAGAGACGCGACCTTCAACCGGAGTTTCGAAATCGAAAGCGTCCTCTAAGCCTTCAGCCATCGCTTTTGAAGATGGTTTTGCAGTCAAATGTACCAAGCCCTCTTGGATTTTTACGACGAATAGGTCTACTTTTTCGCCGATTTGTACTTTGACTTGGCCTTGCTCATTAAGCAGTTCAGTACGAGGCACCATTCCGTCTTGTCCCGCAACTGTAACAAAAATTTCTTCTTTTCCAATGGTCAGAACTTCGGCAGCGACTTTGTCGCCTTTAGAAAGTTTATTGCCAAGACCTTTAAACGAGGCCTCAAGCATTGCGCCGAAATCATCTTCTTTTTTAGTAATATCATCGCCAAAGATATCTTTAGCCATCGTGTGCTCCTTCAGTAAAACAAGGGCCATATTCAACTCTGAAAGAGGCTATTTGTCATTGAGAAGGCAAGGTTGCGCGATGCGTTTTTAGCTGTTTGTCCTCATTTTTGGGTTCAAATTAGCAGCACTGGGGGATTTATGTCATTGATTGCACATATGCAGACATTAAATAAAAACTTATTCATCGATTCGCCTAAGTCCTGGCTGATGCAGCAGAGCATTCAAAAGGGCCAAGGGAAGTTAGGACCCCAGGGCAATTGATTATTGAAACAGGTAAGCACACGGGGCGCTCGGCTAATGATAAATACGTCGTAAAAAGCGTTAGCACCGAGTCTCAAATTTGGTGGGAGAATAACTTGAACTCGATGACGCCATCGCAGTTTTCCCAACTTAAACAGGATATTGAAATATATCTAGGGCAGCGAGACCAACTATTTGCAACCCATCGTTCGATAGGTCACGGTCAGCACTTTGCGCTAAATATTGAAACGGTTTCGGAGATGCCATCGGCGGCGATGTTCACACAGTATATGTTTAAGCCGTCGCAAGAAAAGAACGAAGGATGCTTTGGAATTTTGCATGCCCCATTTATGGAGATTGATCCGCAAAAATATGGAGTAAAGTCAGGGACCGTGATTGCTACTTGCTTTGATCAAAAACTAACTTTGATCGTTGGCACACTGTATGCCGGAGAGATCAAAAAATCGATGTTTTCAATTATGAATTTTTTGACTCCCGCAAAAGGAATTTTACCCATGCATAGTGGGGCGAGTCAGACTCAAAACGGGGACAGCTTTGTATTCTTTGGCTTAAGTGGAACAGGAAAAACCACATTATCCACAGACGAAGGCGTTTTTTTGATCGGGGATGACGAACATGGTCTTTCCGAGCGCGGTCTTTTTAATTTCGAAGGTGGCTGCTACGCAAAAACATTTAAGTTGTCTGGTGAAACGGAGCCGGCAATTTTTTCAGCAAGTAATCGTTGGACCTCGTTTTTAGAAAATGTCAGTTTTGATAGCGAAAAAGCTCAATTGGATTTTTTTGATTCATCGTATACAGAAAATGGCCGTTCAAGTTATCCACTTGAGTTTATCAAAGATAAAGTCGCTGATGGTGTGGGGCCACTTCCCAAGGCGTTGTTCTTTTTGTCTGCGGATGCCTTCGGCGTACTGCCCCCTTTGGCTCGCTTAAGCACAGAGCAGGCAATGAAATATTTTGTTCTGGGGTATACGGCGAAGCTTGCAGGGACTGAAATTGGCGTTAAATCACCTAAGGCCACGTTCTCGGCGTGTTTTGGTGCACCTTTTATGCTGAGACGGCCTACCGAGTATGCAAGCCTGCTTTCGACTTATATTCATAAACATCGTTTGCAGGTATATTTAGTAAATACTGGATGGACGGGCGGAGAGTACGGAGTGGGTGAGCGTTTTCCTTTGAGTGTGACCCGTCGACTTATTCGGGCTGTGCAAAACGGGGAGATGGCGGAAGCTCAGTTTGAAGTTGATCCCATATTTGGCTTTGAAATACCAGTGGCCGTCAGCGGCGTCGAGACTCGTTTGTTAAATCCAAGGAAGGCTTGGAAAAACTCTGACGACTATCAAAAGAAAGCCTGGGAGTTGCAAAAATCATTTGAAGAACAGTTTAAAAAAATGGAGTCCTAGTTTGTGTTTTGAGCAGACTCCTGCTTTAATATGATATTCATTTTTTAAGATGTGTTTAAGATAATTGAGGACATTATGAAGTCAAAACAAGAGATCGTAGAAAATTGGTTGCCTCGTTACACGGGAGTTCCCTTAAACGAATTTGGGCAGTATATCCTTCTGACAAACTTTGGAAACTACGTTCATATGTTTGCTGAAAAATTTGGAGTGCCGGTGCGGGGATTAGATCGCCCGATGCAGTCGGCGACAGCAAATGATATCACGATTATAAATTTTGGTATGGGCTCGGCCCTGGCTGCAACCGTGATGGATCTTTTGACGGCCATTAGCCCCAAGGCAGTTTTGTTTTTGGGTAAGTGCGGTGGGCTTAAAAAGAAAAATCAATTGGGTGATCTTATTTTGCCAATAGCGGCTATTCGTGGAGAGGGAACCTCGAACGACTATATGCCACCAGAGATTCCTGCATTGCCCAGCTTCCGTTTGCAACGAGCGGTCTCGTCGATGATTATTAAAGCTGAAGCCGACTATTACACAGGAACGGTATTTACGACCAATCGCCGAGTGTGGGAGCACGACGAAGCGTTTAAAGAGTATCTTCGAAAAACTCGCGCAATGGCGATAGATATGGAGACTGCGACGATCTTTGTTTGCGGTTTCGCCAACGAGATTCCTCATGGGGCCCTATTACTTGTCTCGGACAACCCCATGATTCCAGAAGGAGTGAAGACAGAAGCCAGCGATAAGGTTGTGACTCAGCAATATGTAGAGCGCCACCTGCAGATCGGCATTGATTCCCTTTGCGAGTTGCGCGATTCCGGTGGATCTGTGAAACATCTTCGCTTTGAATAATATTCAAAGAGCCCGTTAAAGACGAAAAGACTTCGGAAAAACTCCGAGGTCTTTTTTTATTCACCGCATGGCGTGTCATATAAGACCCTGAAATGACGCGCTTTTTCAAGGGGTGGTTATTTTATGGTAATAAGTAAAAATTGGGTCCTTTCAACGAATTAACATATTGTGTCATTTAAGGTTCTGAGGTATAACCAAGCGCACTTTTTTAATTAGCACAATGTATTTCGATGGGGAGGCTCCTTTGGGACGTCAGATGGATGAAGTTTACGAAAACGATCTTATCGATAACGAAGATGAATTAGATCAGGATAATGATGATGCGAAGTCGGCCGAAGAGCTGAAGGACGTTCAAGAAATCGAAGCTTTATTAGCTGCCAATCCTTTCATGACTGATGAAGAGGAAGACTTTAACTTTGATGATGTTGAAAATATCCTCGAGTTAACAGAAACAGATCATCCACGTTTTACACTAGCTAAGAATAAAGCTCGCTTTATGAGAATGGTTAGCTGGTACCGTGGTAAAGAAGAATGGATCGAAGTAGCTCCTTTGTCAGGAGTCACAAAGCTTTTCAAGCACCAAACTAAAGAGTTGGAAGGTATCCGCTCTTCAAAGCTTGATTACGAAATGGAGCTTGAGACGGGAACATTGACTCCTTCACAGCGTTCTTATCGCCGTGACGAGTTGAAAATGTGTCGAGTTCAAGAAAAAATGGCTGTTCATTTGATCTCTAAACTTCAAGTGAAGATCAAGTCTGGCCGTAGATAGTAATAAGAAAACTCCTTACAGAGTTTTATTTAAAAGCACTCCTTTTGGGGTGCTTTTTTTATTGGGCATAGCTCCTGCAAATTCGATTTGTAAGGAGTGGTTTTCTATGAATATAGGCCTTAAATCGAAATGGATGGTAAGGGCGCTGTCTTGGCTGTCTAAGCTCTTTACATTTGTCATCCTGTTGAGCTCTTTAACGACCCCTGCCACCGTGTTGGCAGGGCCTATGTCCTGTGAAAACCTATTCCATGAAAACGCGGCCCACTTGATCGGAATGAATCGCCTGTATGAAGGTGAGGACAAGGGTGCTTATATTGATCCGGTGACAAAAATGCCTTGGAAGGTGAAGTACTTCACCGAAGGCGAACGGGCTCCTTATGAGTTGAAAATTAAAGATGGCCGTTTTTATGACCTCAAAGGGAAGCGTGCAGAGTCCGAATATGATGGTGAGTCAATGTCCTTTGAAACGTCTTTACTTGTTATTGATAGGGATTTTCGAATTTTCGTTCTGCCGTTTGAATCTCGTGGCGAATATCATCATTCTAGCCTCTCTCGGGGCGAAGATGTTTTGTTTGCAGGGACTGTTGCGTTTTCACAGGGAATTTTAAGAGAGATCACAAACTCTAGTGGCCACTATAAGCCCACGGGGCAAGACACATTATATATCTTAAAAAAGTTAGCCGATGAAGGGGCGCTGTATCCTCAGACCAAAATCGGTGGCCAGGCCGCTCTAGAGCTGTCGAAGCAATACTCGGTTCAGTGGAAAGAGTTGCTTGATGCAGGTTTTTAAGTAGCAAGTTACATTTACGAAGGTCGGGGATGCGAGTCTTTTCACGCATTTAGACTGTCTCAAAAAAAAATTAAAACTAGCCCTAAAATCCCAGCGTGATACGCCGATAGGTATATTGTGAGTCAAATTGACTAAGAAAACGTACTTCAATGTATCAATCGGGGAGGATTTAATGTCTCGTACAATCATGATCGTCGTGTCAGATAACCAAGAGCAGTTCGAAAATATCAAGAAGCAGTATGAAGGTCAGGACGTGACGGTTCAGTGCTATTCATCATCGCAGTGGCGCGAAGGCATGGACAATGCTTTCTTCAGACAGCAACTGCTAAATGGTGTTCCATCTTTGGCGACGGGCACAGCTCCGGTAAATTCAGAGTACTCTGGAAACGTTGTTGCGTTCCCAACGAACTCTTCGTTATCTCCAATCTCTCCGGTTCAAAAAATGGAAGAAATCGAAGCTCATGCAATTGAAAATGCAATTGCCCAGTACAAGGGTAACTTGACTGAAGCTGCCAAAGCATTGGGGATTGGTCGTGCGACTCTTTATCGTAAAGTTAAGCAATACCATATCGATCCATCTGCAGCTCGTAAGCGCAGAATGGCAGCTTAATTCTTTCGTAAGATTTTAAAGACCGGTGAAAGCCGGTCTTTTTTTTTATCCAAAATACGGCTAGTCTATAGATCTAGTGAACAGAAGTATTTTAGGTGGCTTTGCTGTTATTTTTCTGTGTTTTGGAGTGACCCTGTATGGGGTGACGTCGCGGTCGTATTATAATCCGTATCCAGAAATTTGTGATTTTGTGGTGAATTCGATTTATATCGAGCCTTCTAAAATGGCGAATTGGAAAAAACTTTGTGAGTCTCGAAAGAACTTAGTGAAGCCGTGGTCATCCAAGAAATTAATAATTCAGGATTTAAACAATGTCTTTGATCAACTGAAAGTCTCGCATCTGCAGGTTTATGATCCAGCCAGTGTCCGAAAGTATTGGCACGGAGATGTTTTAGAGACTGGTATTGAGTCGCGATTTGTCGAAGGAGAATTGGTCGTAACCTACGTGCACAAGGGGTCCGCAGCTGAAAAGGCAGGGGTTCGATTATTTGATGTTATTAAAGCAATTAACAACGAGCATCCTTCTGAAAAAAATGCTTCTGAAAGCAGCGGAGAGTTTCAATTATCGCGCCAAGGTAACAAGCTGATTCTGCAAGTAAAGGCAAATAATTTTACTAAATCAGATCGAATGGAAGTTCAGACCTTTCAAGACTATTTCGTTTTAAGAATTCCTAGCTTTCGAGAGTCTGTTTTTCAAGGCAATGCCTGGCAAGTCGAGCTTGAAAAACTTAAAGGCAAAGCAAATATTATTGTCGATTTAAGAGGAAATGCAGGCGGTAATTTTTTTGCGGGTTTAGCCGTTCTTAGTCACTTTGTTTGTGATGTCTCTGAAGTTGGAAAATTGAAAAGGCCCAGGTTTTTGAATTTGCCTAAGAAAGAACTTCCTTCCAAATTAGATGATCAATTTCATATTCGTCAGTTGAGGTCTTCTTCAATTTTAAGTTTGAAAACTTTCAGAGTAGAAACTTGCTTGACTCATCCTAAGGCCGTTTTGGTTGATGCTGGGACTTCGTCGGTGGCCGAGATGGTAGCGCAAGGGTTTCGAGAGCTTGTAAAGGCTCCTATTCTTGGATCTGTTACCGCTGGAAAGTTGTTAGTAGGAATGTGGTATCCGTGGCCCGAATTAGGGCCAGGTGTTGAAATTTCTATTCCCGAAGCCATTTATTTAAGCCGATACGGAGTGAACTTAGAGGATGCCGGAGTCGCACCTGATAAATCATTATTTTACCGACTGAAAGATTTTAATAACGGGCGCGACTCATGGCTCGAACAAGCTATTAGCTATCGGCCTTAATTAAATAAGTCCGACCATTTTGAAAGCCGCAAGGGTGAACGAGGCACCGAACAATCCAAGGGCGATCATGCCGGCAAAAAATACTTTTTGCATCTTTTCATTTTTTAGGATCAAGGCAATGGCTCCGACGACAAGACAAATTTGGTAAAATAAACTGGCCATGTCGAACTTGTCCCCAGCCTGTCCTAAGCCCTGAAGTTGCTGTTCAATCTCTTTAGCGCCCACGACTTTACCTAGTTCGCCGTTGATATCTTGCACCCAATTTTCTTTTCCAACGGTGGCGGAGCCTAAAAGAATTTCTTTCTTTTCTTTTTCATATTTTTGGATTTTCTTTTCAAGGGTATCAAGGTGGTCTTGAATTCCGGCTTCGGATTTTCCTGCAATCGCACCATTATCAAGAAGGCTTTTTAAAAGTGCGGCTTCGCCTTCGACTAAACTTTGCTTTATAGACTTTGATTGATACCATTGATAGGCGGCGGCTTTATCATTGGTCCCAATGATTTCGTCGTCACCATACTTGCCAGCAAATAGATCGCTGACGGCCATGCAGGCGGCAAAGATGGCAATGACAACTCCGGCTTTAGTTTCAAAATTAGACATCTTAAACTCCTTCCTTTAGTGGATCTTTTCCGACATTAAATCCACTGATTAAAAATACTGGACCATTGTCCATTTTAGTTCTGCGAAATAATTTGAGACAATCAAGATGAAACGTCAAACAGCTTTTGTGCAGGTGTCCATGAGGTGTGCAGTTTGATAGTGTTTAATGCAAGCTAGGGCCGTCTGAGATGGCACAAACTTCGCTTTGGTATAAGATAAGAACGTCCGTGTTAGGATGTCGAAGAAGCAGGGAGTTGCACATGTCGAATAACGTAATCCAGTTTCCCGAGAATCAAAGCCTTCGTAAGCGCTTGATGGACAGAACTCAGGATCGGAAGGCCGTATTGGGACTCTCGATTGCTTCAGTATTGATGGTGACAGTATTTTTGAACGAGTGGCTCATTGTGAGAAAAGCTGAGGTTAATACAACTGGAGGCAGTCGGCAAATCGCCAGCTTGGATCAGGCATCGTTAGCTAATGATATTAAGTGGGAGCATAATCTGGCAGGGCAGTTGGCGCAGGCCGATCTTAAAAAGCCAGTTCAGTTGGCGGAAAAACCAACTCTGCGCGATGAGCTTGTGTTTGGATACTTACAAGGTAAATACGGCGTTAAAGTTGTCCAAGGCAAAATTCAAAGCATTGAATTTTTGAATGCAATGGCTGGTGATAAGCCTTTAAAAATTGAAAACCGAACCGAGTTTTTGAAGTCCTATCGTGCTTTAATGGTGCGGCCATTTGATGAGGTGACTTTAAGCACTCAGGTTGCAGGCAAGGAAGTTTTTACTTTGCTTGATTCCTCGAAGTCTATTGTTGGGCACGCAGAAGTTCAATTAGATGACGAAGGTCGAGTGCTACAGGTCCAGTTTCTTGAATAGCTTAGATGTGTATTCGAAAAGATTTTTAATAATAAAAAAGACCGTCTGAGTGACGGTCTTTTTTATTTGCGGAGTGATGATTCCGGACTCGAAGATGACTAAAAATGAGCCGATAGGTTGGTATGGTTATACGAGACTTATCCCAACCCGAATCTACTCCACGAACTCACGAAGATGAAGTTCGAGTTGCTCCAGTCGCAGATCGACTGTTGGCCTTGTTTTTAGACTTTCTGATATTTTCTCCAGTGGTAAGTTTGCTCGGAGCCGGGATCTTAAAGCAGATTCGCACCAGTCTTATCATTGATGCTAAATCGCCTCAGGCCTTTGTTAGTTGGATTTTATTTTTTGTCGTTAGCTTTTTAGCAACCTGGTTGCTTCAGGCTTTATTTATTTATGCCTGGAGCGCGACGCCCGGCCAAAGATTTATGCAGCTCAAGGTTATTACGTGGCCACATCGTCATCTTGAGATGACTTTTTCTAAAGCTTTGGTGCGATCGTTTTTATGGTGCGTTAGCTTTATATTTCTTGCGGTGCCATTTCTAGAAATTTTAGGACATCCTTTTCGGAGAGCTTTGCATGAACGTGCTAGCGATACTCTTGTAGTGACTTTAAAAGATCAAGAGTCCGCGCCTCTTCTCATGGAGTCACGTTTTATCGCATCTTGGATGAATATGTTTTTCTTAGCTTCGTTCGTATTTTTAGCATTCACGGGATTGAGTCTTTGGCATCGTTACGAGAATCGTTTGGTTGGAGGGGTTAGTTCAGGGAAAGTTCCAGCATTACTCAAGTGCGAACAAGTGGATGCTGCTATAGCAAAGCAGGAAATTAGCAGTGATAGAAGGTTGGACTTAGCGATGACGCTTTGGTTGTCTCAGCCTCTACAGACGGATTGTTTAGAAAAAGAGGCTGACTATGTCCTGTGGTTTTCGAAGAATCATTCGCGGGGATCTGAAGATTCAAAAAGTCTTGGTTGGGCTTATTTGGCTAAATCTCAACTGAGTTCGGATAAAAAAACGCGACTTAGTTATTTAAACAAAGTTTGCGAACTTGACGCGAAATCAGAAGCTTGTGAACTGAGCTATCTTTTAGAGCAGACCAGTTTATCTGTTTCGCGTATCGAACGTCCGGGTTTAAAAAGTTATACCAGCGATTGGCTTCTATTGAAGGCCGCCAGTGAAGAAGGTGCTATTCTTAAGGTGATGCAAACTTACCATCGATTGAAATCTTTATCGTTATTGAAGGAAGGCGTTGCTAAAAAGTATGTGGCGGCGGTGTGGGACCTGCAGGGAAAGTATTCTGTTCAAAATGGTCGGTCTCCGGCCTCTGCGAAAAATAATTTCGAAGCTGGGGCTGAATTGAAAAGCGAAGCGCCCGAATTGGCAATTTACAAACAGGTCCTTCAAGATTTCAGGAAGGAATTTGATATTCCATGATCATCCCATTTCCCGAAGACTTGCATCCAATTCAAAAATATCCGCTGACATTTACGTTGGTTCTGATCAACGTTTTGATTTTTGTGGCTATTTTTGCGCAGCGAGGGGATGTTTACAGCCGTCAGGAAATGTTGAAGCCGGCGCAGCTCGAGTTGACTGGTAGACTCTATTTCGAATGGCGGCAAACTCAGCCGCCGGGGTTGCTGAACGAACCGCAATGGCTTTCAGAGCTTCAATATGAAAATAATGAACAGATGCAAATTCTTGGTGGATACGCTTTAAGAAGTGCGCCATTTATAGACTCCGCAGAGGGTTTTGATTTTCAAAAGGGAGATCTTGTCTTAATTGGCCGTTGGAAAAAATTATTGAATGAGTATAAAGACTTCTATCTTGGGCAAAGTATTTTCCAGTATGGTTTGAATGCTTGGATTCAAAACCCGTTATCTTGGATCACTTATCAGTTTTCTCACTCGAATTGGATTCACTTACTTTCAAACATGATGTTCCTTGTGATGATGGGTGTTGCTGTCGAATCTTTGGTGGGGAGTGCGGGCTTGTTGTTAGTCTACCTATTGGGAGGTCTTGCCGGAGGAGTATTGTTTACCAGTCTGGGGGCCCATGGAGTTGTTCCAATGGTTGGAGCTAGCGCGTCAATTTCAGCTTTGATGGCATTTTACTGCGTTGCGGAAACGCGTTTTCGTATTCGGTACTTTTATATGTTGATGCCATTTCCTGGGTACTTTGGACCCATTTACCTCCCCACATTATTGATTGTTCCGTTATTTTTGGTGGTTGATTTAGCATCATTGATTTCTACTCCCGAAGGATGGGGCGGCGGTGTTGCCTATTCGGCCCATTTGGGTGGAGCCGTTTGGGGAATTTTAACGGCGCTGATTTATCGAAGTGTCAGCAAATCTCGAAAAAAAATTATTTTTTCCTAACAAAGTCCTGACAAAACCCATGGAATTTCTTCATTGACATAAAACTCGTGTCAATGGACATTTGCCGTGTAGAGGCTGTACATCACCCCCAACCCATAGGCGGACCAGAATGAAGATGAACTTCATTAAGACAGTGATTGTTTTTTGTTCTTTTTCAATTTTTGCTCAAGGTGCTTCGGCGCAGTTTAGAGCATCTCAAAGCGTACTTGTTCCTTATTATGGACAAGAGTTTTACAACGATTTGAAGTCGGGTGTTCGCAATGAAAACCTGATCACGCGTTTAAAACAAGTTCTTCGCAGCTACCATATCAAACAAAAAAGCGGGCCTGATCAGATTGCCAGCGACTGCCAAGGACAATCTGGTTGTTACGCTCAATCTAGTATCGGGTATGATCGTGCTCGAGTTTTCTTGTTAGGTGGCTTTTACTTAGTGAAGCAAGCTGATGGATATGCAGTAAAAGAAGTTTATTGTGACAAAGAGTACGGTCGCTCTGAATTTGGAAAAAGACAACAGCCAGGACCAAATCAGATCCCAGCCAATGAGGTTGTAAATATCGAACACACATGGCCTCAGAGTCGTTTTTCTGGCCGTCATCCTAAAGACGTTCAAAAGGCAGATTTGCATCACCTTTTCCCAACTGATTCTCAGTTGAATGCAATCCGTGGGAATCATAACTTCGGTGAAGTAGTAAAAGATAAGCAGCAACTGAAGTGTAATTCTGGTGCGCGCTTTGGATCCGATACGAAATCTGGCCGTGATATCTTTGAACCGCCTCAAGATCACAAAGGCAATGTTGCTCGCGCCTTGTTCTACTTCTCGGTTCGTTACGATTTGCCAATCGATCCAATTGAAGAAGCATACCTAAGAAAATGGAACAAGGAAGATCCGGTTGATGAAGAGGAAGCTCGCCGAAACGAGGAAATCTTCAAGCAACAAGGGAACAGAAACCCATTTGTCGACTTCTCTGAAATCGTTGATAGTATCGAAAACTTCTAGTTTGAAAAATAAAAGGGTCCGCAGGGGCCCTTTTTTCATGAAACAATAAATTTATTTTAAGTCTTTTTAAGATTTTTCTTGAAAAGACTTTTTTACTTTGGTGGAATCATCTTTAAGGGAGGGGTGAGACCACGGAAGGTTCCTAGGGCATGATGCCCTCATCCCAGTTTTTTTCCCGTAAATCTAATTAAAAAATTCCAAAAAATTGAATAACAGAAGTCCGAAGGTAGCTAGCTCCGTTATTAATTCCAAGGACAAGGTAAGTATTGTTTGAGCGAATGATTTTGTGTTTTTGTTCGTTAAGCATTAACGAGGCGTGACCGATACTTGCACCATTAGAGCTATCCATAAGCTCGATTTGCCCGTCGCTGTTTTCGATGCTGAGAACTCCATTTAAAAAACTCAAAGAATTGAAGGAAGTCCCTGCGGCAGGAGTGATTGAAAAATCAAGTTGGCCAGACTGAGGAATGATCGCTTCTACCTGCGAATTTGATCCAACAAGGAAAACCTGATCATTACCCAGAAAGCTTGTGGGGTTTGTTACGTTGGATGTAATGGTCTGTAGAGTTTGGCATTGGTTATTAAGCTCTACAATTTGGCTAGGAGACGACTTCAACACAAAGCTTCTTCCAGAATACGACAGTATGGCCTTGCCCGAGATCGTACAACTGACCGGACTTCCGATACTGGAAATATTTGAAATGTCCCAGCGAATTAATGCTGAATCGGTCAAGACATTGGCAATACCATCTTGAACTTTAAAGTGGGTTAGTTAAGAAAAGCGTTTACAGGACCTAGACTTTTCAGATGAAGAATTGAGCCTAGGACTCTCTCGGTTAAGAATTTTATTACCACATAAAAACCTTAACCAATTAGAGGAGAGTCCCATGACTCAACAACAATACATTATTAATCGAAAATTGAACATTGTCGAGCTTGCAGAAAAGCTTGGGAATATTTCTGAAGCCTGTCGGAACATCGGCGTAACTAGACAACATTATTATGATATTAAACAAGCTATTCAAGAGGATGGCATCGAAGGTCTTTTGGAAAAGTCTAGGAAGGCTCCTCGAGTTGGGAACCGCGTAAGTCCAGAGATTGAGCAAAAGATCCTAGAATATTCTTTGGAATATCCTACGCATGGGCAAGTGCGTGTCTCCAACGAGCTAAAAGCAAAAGGCATCAGTGTTAGTTGTGGCGGTGTTCGCGGTGTTTGGCTTCGGCACGAAATTGCACAGAAGAAACAAAGACTGAAGCGCCTTGAGAAGTTCGCAGCTGAGACAGGCAAGGTTCTTACGGAGGCGCAGGTCAATGCTCTTGAATCTGCGAAGGAAGAAAAGGCGGCCCACGGCGAAATCGAGACTTACCATCCAGGTTTTTTATTCGGCCAGGACACCTACTACGTCGGCTACATCAAGGGCGTAGGAAAAATCTACCAGCAGACCGGCATCGATACCTACTCCAACATGGGTTTCGCTAAGCTTTATTCTGACAAGACAGCCATCACTGCTGCAGATTTTTTGAACGACAAGGTGCTGCCATTTTTCGACCAGGAAATGGTTCGTCTTTTACGAGTTCTGACAGATCGCGGAACCGAATACAGTGGCGTCATGGAAAGACATCCCTATCAGCTGTTTTTGCATCTTAACGACATCGAGCACTCACGCACGAAGGCCTACCATCCGCAAACCAATGGATGCACGGAAAGACTCAATCAGATCATCCAGGAAGAGTTTTATGCGGTGGCATTTAGGAAGACTCTCTATACGTCACTTGAGCAAATGCAGACTGATCTTGACGCCTATATGGGCACATACAACACAAAGCGAACTAATCAGGGCAAACGCTGCTTAGGTCGAACACCGAAGCAGACTTGGGACGAGGGATACGAACTATACAAAAAATACGTGATCGACAAAATGGAGGTGACAGTTGAAGCGGTAGTCCATTAAACAGCCACCACCAACCGAGAGAGTGACTGTCAACGCAACTCTAAACTACCGCATTTAAAGTCGGAAACTGAGGCTCCATTAAAAGACAGTTCTTTTAAAATATAGGGGTTACTTGGGACGTTAATATCCATCGCCCATATTTTAAACTGATTGTTTTCGCTATATAGTAGCCAAAGTGTATTTCCTGAACTTGCCGTTTTTAGAAAGCTTTTAGTCTCAGAGAAATAGGAATATTTCAGTTCGAAAAGATTTTGATTACTCGGTTCGAGTATTTCAAAACCGCCCCCTGATCCGAGTTTATAGCTTTGAAAAACGAGTGAAGTATTATCACTGACGTCTGTGATCTCGGTTGCTTGCGCATTTATTTGTGGACTGTTCAAATGACCTTGAATTTGAAGGCCTTTTCCCGAGCTAAAACTCACCAACGATCCGATATTTTTTTGGATCCGTGAATTGAATGAACTCAAGCTCGGAGACGTAGTTGGACTTGTTGAATTCGAGCCGCCGCGACTTGCAGATTCAGCAATTTTCGCAGCCTCTTCTTTACACCCCACCAAGGTTGAAACAAGGAAAGAACCGCACAGGATAAATCGTAACGAGCTAAATAAGAAAGAGTTGTTGTTCATACAACTAGGATAGATCAATATTAGTATCTTATTTTTTAGATCTCTGTAATACCCGAAAGTTTGACAGAACTTTTAAAAAGATGATTTAGCTTGAGTCATCATAAGGCGGGTTAAGGCTATTTTGACAGATTCTTGTGCATCTTCTTGAGACAATGTGATTTAAAAAAAAGCCCGGAACACCGGGCTTTTTTGCTTAACGATCTAAGTATTTTCCTCGACTGGAGCGAAGCCTCTGCGCATCGTGTTTTCCGTGATGCAGATAGGTTCCATATATTGCTTCAGGTAGTCGATACCGCCCGTTTTCGATCCGATCCCAGACATCTTGAAGCCACCAAATGGATGACGATCCACCATGGCTCCTGTGATGCCACGGTTGATGTACATATTTCCGACTTCAAGTTCTTGACGAACCTGTTCAATATGAGCGGGACTTCGAGAGAAAATCCCTCCAGTGAGCCCATATTCGACTGAATTTGCGGCTTCGATCGCTTCATTTAGATCTTTGACTTTAATGACGCTGATGACGGGGCCAAAAAATTCATCTTGAGCGTGGCGGTCTGTTATTTTCACATCACCAAAGATTGTAGCCGGAACATAGTAGCCACCACCTGGAACCGATGATTTGAAAAGAACCTTGTGTTTGCTTTCGCCATCTGCGATTGCAGCTAGCAAGCGATCATAGGCTTCCTTGTCTACAACCGGGCCCATGTAGGCTTTTGGATTTTCGGCCGCCTTGATATCAATTGATTTTGCCGATTCAACTAAACGTTCTGTGAAGCGTTCATAGATTTCCTCTAGAACAATCACGCGGCTTCCTGCTGAACATTTCTGTCCGCTAAACCCAAAGGCCGAGTACAAGACGCCGTCTACCGCTTCATCTAGATCTGCATCGTTGTCGATGATCACGGCGTTTTTACCACCCATTTCGATGATGCAGCGTTTGACGTGATGTTGGCCCTCTTGCACTTTTGAAGCTCGTCCTAAAATATGGAGTCCTACAGCTTTAGAGCCAGTGAAGGCAATAGTTGCTGTGTGTTTATGATTGACGATGTATTCGCCCACCTCTTCCCCAAAGCCAGGAAGGAAGTTGATAACTCCAGCAGGGAAGCCAGCCTCGATGATCATTCTCATGAGGCCAAGTCCGACTAACGAAGATTGTTCTGCAGGCTTCATAACAACTGTATTTCCAGCAACGGCGGCGGCAGTCACCATTCCTGCTAATATAGCAAGCGGGAAGTTCCAAGGTGCGATCACCGCAGTGACACCGCGTGATTTATAAATATAGTGAGAGTTCTCTCCGGGAACACTTCCGACCTTTAACGGCTTTGAAAGTTCACGCATGTGACGAGCATAGTAAAGTGCAAAATCAATAGCTTCAGCAACGTCAGCATCGGCTTCAGCCCAAGGCTTACCGACTTCTAGAACCTGTTCAGCGATCAGCTTAAAGCGATCTCGTTTCATTATTTCGGCAAGCTTTTCGACTAAAGCAGCACGTTCGGTCGCTGGAACTTTTTTCCACGACTTCCAAGCATTGTGGGCCGTGGTCATTGCAAGCTCCGCTGCTTCTGTTGAAGCCATTTGAACTTTCGCGACAATTTGGTCATTGTGGGAAGGGTTGACCCGGTCAAAGACCTGAGTGCCTTGTGATTCTTTGTTGTTGATAATCACTGGAACCTGAACTGGAAGTTTATTTTTCAATTCGCTTAAAGCGGCCGTCAATTTTTGGCGATTGCTAGAAATAGCAAAATCCAAATAAGGTTCGTTATAAAAAGCACCTGCTTTTCGAGTGAAGTCCGGAGATGACGGAGTCAATCCTTGTGCTGGATCTTTCAACAGCTCTGCCGTGGATTTGTTATCAGCAAATTTTCCACGAAGCCAAGATTCATTCGAAGTATTTTCAAGCAAGCGGCGAACCAAATACGCCATCCCTGGAATCAACTCGCCGACGGGAGCATACTCGCGCATGCGATAGCCCATGTCGACAACGGCTTTCTTAATAGGCTCGGCCATTCCATAAAGCATTTGGAATTCGAGGGCTTCTTTAGGGATATTCATTTTTTCAGCCATGACCATGCAAGCCGCAAGCGTGCGTACGTTGTGCGAAGCAAATGCAGGGCGGATATACTTAATATTTTCTAAAAGGTATTTGGCGCAGGCTTCGTAGTTAGCATCCGATTCAGCTTTTTTAGTGTACACCGGAATAGCCCAGCCACGCTGTTCGGCCTCGATAGTCTCGGAATCCCAGTATGCACCTTTCACCAGACGAATCCAAAACGGCGTTCCGCGCTGCTTTGCGAATTCTGTCAGATTACGTATATCTTCCATCGAGTCGCGCAAATAAGCCTGGATGACAAGGCCGAACCACTTGTAGTTCTTAAATTCAGGTTCGTTAATAAGTTCTGTGAATACTTCCACGGTCATGTGTTTGACCGCGTAGTGTTCCATATCCAGATTGATGAAGACACCTTTGTCCATGCCAAGTTTAAAGATTGGACGCATTCGTTCTTTTAGAATTTGCTTCGATTCATCCCAGGCCTTGTCGCTGATTTGCGAGTAAAGTGCCGTCATTTTGATCGAAACGTTAACCTTCGGCATTGCGCCTTCGTGATCCCGATCGATCTGCGAAACTTCATCCCATTTTTCAGCATCTTTTGACAGCCAGTTAATCAGCTCAAAATATTTTGACGTGTACTCCTGAGCTTCTTTTTCAGAAAGAGTGGCTTCACCTAAAATATCTACGGTGAATGTCATTTTATTCTTACGGGCTTTTTTCAATACAGGAAGTGCTTCGTCTGGCGTTTCGCCAGTGATAAACATTGTCGCCATTGACGTGACGTTCTTTTTAATTGCGCCAGCCATGAGGCCCGGTGCTAAGGAGCCCAATCCCAAGCCCACGTTGAATACAGCGGGTAGCTCGCCGCCGTTTTCAGAAAAATACTCTTTCAAGTGCCTCGCAACTTCATTGCCCGAGTTTAAAGATGGAAGTACGTCTACGAAACGGAACATATTGGTTTTAAATTTTTCGTTCTTCATACTCCATTCCATAATGGAGCCGTACCAAAAATCTTTAGAAAAAATTGAGGCCTTTGATTGGCCATCCATACGGCGCAGAATTTCTTCGCCTTTAACCACGATTTGATTTTGAATTTCAGACATAAAATCACCTATTTTTGAGTGCTGCGAGTCTCCCAATTCTTTAGTAAAAACTCAACCATCCCTTAAAGGGAAGGCGGTGTGTTAAAAATTCAAATCGATCCTGTGTAGTATGGTCAAATTTTAAGCAGTATGTTAAGCCTTGGCCCCCTCTAAAAAGGAGTTTTTCATGTTTAAATTTGTATTAGTTTCATTCGTTACGTTGAATTTGTTATCTAGCATTTCTTTTTCAAAGGAAGTTCCGGTTAAAGGCACTCCTGATCGCGATAATAAAACCAACTGTGATCAGTTCGGTTGTACAGATGAAGATCCTTTCTGGGCTAAAAAAGACGGAAAGAAAAAGTCGACTCCGGTTTATGAAGATGAAGGTTCTGACGACGGGCAGGGGCGCGAGGGCTCAAATGATGACGTCGATCCCCGCGAAGAGACCTACGAAGGCAATACTCGGGGGGGTGGAACTTTTGATGGAGGAGGATACTCGAATGATTCGGGGTTTCGCAGCTTCCACGGCGGTTTCGAGTTCAATTCCGAGTTGGGCCAGAAGTGTCAGGTATTTGAAATTCATAGTTATGATGGTGAAGGCCAATGGTTCGGGGCAACACGCGAAGTGCGCTGCCAGTGATTTTTGTGAATGCAAAAAAAAAGGGACCTTTTGGGTCCCTTTTTTTATTTAAAATACAGTCCAATGATGTTCGAACTGTCCCAGTAGACGGGCTGTGACTTTATCACCTCGTTTTAGAGGGCCAACACCAGCAGGAGTTCCGGTGAGGAGAGCATCTCCGGGAACCACTGGAAAGTGATGCTTACAATATTGTACAAGCTCGCGAGCCTTGAAAATCATATCTTTCGTGTCGCCTTTTTGTTTTAGTTCGTTATTAACAAGAAGCTCGAATTGAAGGTCCAAGTTTTGGTCTGTAAGATGACAGGCGACGGCTTTGGTGATTGGGCAAGAGCTGGTAAATGATTTTGCCAGTGTCCACGGCGAACCCTTTTCTTTTAGCTCATTTTGCTTTTTTCTTTCGGTCAAATCGAGAGCTAATCCCATGCGGTCAATTTCTAAATCTTGGTTGAAGTACAGAATGACTTCTAATTCGTGATGGACCTCTTCACACCAAGCAGGGATGTGAATTTCATCACTCCAAACAGCACAGCTTCCAGCTTTTAGGAAAAATAAGGGTGCGTTAGGAATGGTGTTACCCAGCTCCTTTGCGTGTTCTGCGTAATTGCGGCCAACGGCCCAGATGTTTCTGATCATTATAGAAGCTCCACACGTTTAAAGATTTGCATCTCGAACAAAGAGTTTTGAACACTGAAAACCATATACTGAGCGCTGCCCCAGTGTTGATACATCGGTGAAGAAAGATCGGTATCAGAAGGGATTTGGATCAGGAATTCTTCGATCCAATCTAAATGTGAGCATAAGTAGATACAGCTGGTAGTGCTTTCCTGTTCCTGAAGTTGTTGAATCACACGCTCAATACGATTGCGAAACTGAACCGCGGTTTCACCGTCCTGTTTTTCTTCAAGATCTGCTTGGATTTGCCATGGAGTTTGTGCCCAGTCGGCAAGAGCCTGCATCGTTTGTTGGGTTCTTTTTTTGGGAGACACCCAGATTTGACTAGGACGGGGCAAACGTGTGTGGGAAACCATGGCCGCAATATTGCTGGCCTGCTCAAGCCCGATTTCGCTGAGCGGAGGGTTGTTGGTTCCGTCGAATGCTTTGTCTCCGTGTCTGAAGAGGACTAGCTTCATAATTTGACTCTCCCGTACAATTTTTGTAGGATCTGGCCTTCTTAGCTTCGGCTTAAAGTCGATATTATTCCCGTCGAGGAGGCTTTTGTCATGAACGATTCACAAAAACAAAGAGTCCATCGCTTCGTTTCCAATGATTTAACAGTGCGCATGGCCTGTGTAGATGCAACTGACGTAGTGCGTGAGATGCAGAATCTTCAAAACACCTTTCCTTTGGCTACGGTCGCCGTAGGGCGTGCCATGGTCGGTGCGATATTGATGGCCTCGCAGTTAAAAGATGGTCAGCAAGTCGGCCTTCTTTTCAAAGGAAATGGCGCATTGGGGACGGTTTACGCCGAAGCCAACTACAATGGACAGGTCCGAGGTTTTACGCCGGAGCCTCAGTATCAGCCCCCTTCATATGATAAAGGTCTTTCGTTAAAAGATGCTTTAGGATTTGGGACGCTCACGGTCGCAAGACATCAACCTTTCCAAAAGGCACCTTTTCAAGGAACTGTCGAGATGACATCCGGAGAAATTTCTCCGGATATTGCACATTATTTACATCAATCTCAGCAGATTCGTTCTTTAGTGAATTTGGGAGTTTACTTGGATGAATTTGGTAAAGTGAAGGCCGCAGGCGGTGTCTTAATTGAAGTTATGCCTGGGGTTGAGGAAGCTGTCGTTGATAAAATTCAAGCTAATGCTGACGTATTTAATGCTAATATTTCCGAGTTGTTAGTTCATGGAGCCTCTGCAGCGGATTTAGTAAAACCTTATATGATGGGTGTTGATTACAGTGAAATCGAACATGATCATCAAATTGAGTATGCTTGTCCGTGTACTAAAGAGCGAGTTATGCGAGCTTTAGAAGTTCTGGGCGTTGAAGACCTTGATGATATGATCAGTAAAAATGAGTCGCCAGAGGTGACTTGTCAAATGTGCGGTCGCCCCTACAAGGTTCATACGGAAGAAATCATTGCGTTAAAGGACCGGCTATACAAAGATAGTCTCCACTAAGAATTTTATGAAAGTCGCATTTTTTAGCTCGAAGAAATACGATAGTAGCTCTTTCAAATCGATTCTTCGACAAGACGATCCTGAATTTCACTTTATAGAGTCGCGTTTGACCGAGCAGACGGCGGGTCTTGCTAAAGATTTTGAGGCTGTTTGTTGTTTCGTTAATGATGACTTAAAAGGCCCCGTCCTTGAAAAGTTAGCGAACTATGGCGTGCAGTTTATACTGCTAAGATGTGCTGGATTCAATAATGTGGATCTAGAGCGAGCTAAAGCCTTAGGTTTAAAAATAGCGCGAGTTCCCGAGTACTCTCCTTATGCTGTGGCCGAGCATGCGGTCGCGATGCTGCTGACTTTAAATCGTAAAACCCATCGCGCTCATGCTAGAATTCGCGAGCTTAATTTTTCATTGGACGGTTTGGTCGGATTTGATTTGCATAAAAAGCGTGTCGGAATTATTGGATTCGGAAAGATCGGAGCCGTCTTTGCTAATATTATGAAGGGCTTCGGATGTGAAGTGTTGGCATTCGATCCTCAAATACCAAGTGGCATGAAAGACGGTGTTCGCTTTGGAAGTTTAGAAGATATTTTTATTGAAAGCGATATTATCTCTTTACATTGTCCATTGAACGAAAGAACTCGCCATCTAATAGATGCTGCGGCTTTTTCGAAAATGAAGAATCATGTTTATTTAATTAATGCTGGTCGCGGAGCTTTAATTGAAACGACCGCCTTAATCGAGGCTCTTAAGTCTCACAAAGTGGCCGGGGCTTGTTTAGATGTCTATGAAGAAGAGGATGGAATCTTTTTTAAAGATCAATCTATCGACGGAATTGATGATGACCTCCTTGCTCGATTAACGACGTTTCCGCAGGTCTTATTAACCTCTCATCAGGCTTTTTTAACTGAAGAAGCCCTGAGCAATATCGCAGAGACAACATTGGCCAACTTAAGAAGTCTTGTGCAGACGGGGCGCTGTTCGAATTGTCTTTAGTCCGCGGTAGGCGGCGTTGGTTTTTTCCAGACCAGAGTGACGGATTCGTCGCCTAGATTGAGATCTAACAGTAAATGGCCCTCTTTTGATATTCGAGCTTTGTTTTGACCTTCAGTTCCAACATGCATATCAATATCGTTGTCACACCAATAGGCATTTTGGGGATGAGTCCAATAAACTTTTTGATACAAAGTTTCTTGATCGAAAGAGTAAAAAGCACGGCGTTCGCAGAAGCCCTGCTCATTTTTGCGGTAGTACTTTAATGTGTCTGTTCCATCTTCGTTAAATTCAAATGACATCACCAGGTCTGGATTAGGAGCTGGCATTTCCACATCATTATATAGCATACTGGTAAATATCCAGAGGCCGATAATGCTATTCATGCCAAAGCTCCTTTACGTTATTCAAAGCCACGTTTTTTAAGGATTGTCATTGCTTCTTGTTGTTCTTCAGCAGAAAGTACCATCGTCAGGCTTTCCTTCAGCTGAATGCCAAAATCCTGGAAATCACTCATAGGATTCAAGCGATTTAAAGTCAATATCGCGATGTTTTTTGCTTTCTCGGATCCAAATTTTTTACGGATTTCCCATAAAGTCCCGCTGACGATTGCTGAATCACCATAAAGTCCGCCGGTCTTTTCAGCCAGGGTTTTTTCCGAGTCAATAGTGCGGCGGAAAGGTCCCTTGAGCCATGCAACTTCACCCATTTTCGGGTTATCCAATTGCAGGGCCGTAAAGAAATCGGCATAGGCTTCATTGATAGAGCCGCCTTCGCCTTCGTAAGGCAAACGGGCGATTGATTCTACCAGAGCATGGACACTTTCATGGATGACAATTGAAGGATCTTGCGGAATTTTTTGATAGCTTATGGAGTCTCCCGATCCAATACGAATCTTTCCTTGATAGTAAAAAGCAGTATTGGTTTTATCGGGAGCACCGACGTGAACCTCGGCCTGAAGCTGCATCGGAAGATCAAAGCCCAGTTTCGATTTAAACCAACTTAAGGATTCACTTAAAAAGTAAAATACTTGAACTTGATCGAAGCGAGTATCGTCGGGGTTAAATTTTAATCCACTGGATTCCGAGATCACCTCGCTCGCTTGGCTTTGCACAATCAATGCTTCATTGCTGAGGTTCGGAAGAAGCTTCAAGTTTTTAAGCGTAACTTCTTGTAGAGGACTGGCTTTGGGGCCCCGAGGAAATACCAAGGCTAACGTATCATGAAACTGGGAACCGACCCGGTGAATAGATTTAAGTTGTAAATCTTCATTGAGGCGCATTTCCCAGGCTTGTTCGGCGGTATCAAAATACTCTACGCGCCATAATAGTTCTGGCATTAGATTGCTGGCTTCAATAATAATATCTACTTTTTCGACTTTATTTTTTTTCAATAATGGAATTCTATTTTTAATCTCACTGACGATATTTGATTGGCGCTGGGCAAATCGCTGGAAGGGTAGCTTTTTTAAAGTTTCTATTTGGGGATTGATGGCAGCCGTAAGCCAAATTTTTTCATTCGTATCATCATAAATAGATTTGATAAAAGAGTCGACAATTGGAATTTTTCGGTAGCTCTGCGATTGTATTTTAATTTGTTCGTTGGCGGCTTTAACGAGTTTAGCATTAGGAGGAGTTTCCTCTTCGAAATGACTAACTTCAACAAGGACTTTATTTGAGTCCCCTTTTTTCCATTTGTAAACGTGTATAGCTGGCGGTTTTTGGCAGCCGAGAACAATAAGTACAAAGCTAATTGAAATTGGAAGTGAAATCTTTTTCATGATAATTTCCGTTCAAAATAAAAGGGGATCTAACCTTCGTTAAATCCCCGTTGGAACGAATCTAGTTGAATCTGTGCATGAGCTTATTCAACAACGAGTGTTTTCTCGAGATAAGTTCCGTCACCATTTAGGAATCGAAGAGTGTGCTTACCCGCATCGAACTGACCCATGCGGATTTCTTTTTGGAATGGCACAAGAACCATCAAGCACATTCCCTGGCTTACAGAAGCTACTGATTTGATTTCATGGAAGAATCCATTATGGTTAACGTCAGCACGTTTCCACTTGTAGCAACCATTTTGGAAAATACCATTTACAACAACGTAGACATCAGAAGAAGTGTCAAAGCCACCTGGTACGTATGCGCCGTTGATGCCGATTTGAACTTCTTTTTCTTGCGGAACTTGTTGATCTGCTTGACCAGCAAATGCGTTCATACCAACTAAAAGTACGGCTGCAATAATAGACTTGAATTTCATAGAATCCCCCTTAACGTACCGCTCATGCGGTGGTTTTTGTTTTCACCTTCGTGGTGCTTTCGACTTTCTATAAAGCAACCACCCTGCCAACCTGAGACGTAAAACAAAGGGGGGAGAGTTTTATTATGAGACAAAGTGCCCCAAGTACCTTGAAATCAGGGGGGCAGTTTGACTCGACAGAGTTCAGTTTATTATTAGTTTAATGGACCATCTTCATCATTTTGATCGTCAACCCATCCATATTCACGCTCTTTACGATAGAGGGTGCGGCGATTGATGCCTAAAATATGTGCTGCTTTTTCTTTTTTCCCGCCGGTTTTATCCATAACAAAGCGGATATAGCGACGCTCCATGTCTTCAAGAGTTGGAAGCTCTTCATTAATCTGAGAAAGAAAGGCGTCTGGACTTAAACTTTCGGGACGAGGCAAATCATTGCGATCGATCGTATTTTGTTGGCAAAGGACGACGGCTCTTTCGATCACGTTTTCCAATTCGCGAACGTTACCCTCCCACGGAAGAGAGATCAGCGTTTGCATTGCTTCGGATGTAAAGCCCGTGATTGACTTTCCATTATGCGCATTAGCTTTATCTAGGAAATGATATGCTAAGAGTCCGATGTCTTCAATGCGGTGGCGAAGCGGAGGAATGAGTACGGGAATAACCGAAAGTCTATAATAAAGGTCTTCACGAAAGCGGCCATCTCTAATGGCGGCTTTAAGATCTTTATGCGTGGCTGCGATTATCCTTACGTCAACGGCTTTGTCTTGGTTGTCCCCAACGGCGCGAATGCGTTTTTCTTGAAGGACCCGCAGAATCTTACTTTGAAGATTAAGATCCATATCGCCAATTTCATCTAGAAAGATCACTCCGCCATCTGCCTCTTCAAAAAGGCCTTTCTTTCTTTGAATGGCACCGGTGAATGAACCTTTTGCGTGTCCAAAAAGTTCGCTTTCTAGAAGATTATCTGGGATGGCCGTGCAGTTAATCGCCACAAAAGCTTTGTCTTTACGAGGCCCCAGTTGATGAATCGCTCGCGCGACCATTTCCTTTCCCGTACCGCTATCACCTTGAATTAAAACGTTGGCCGAAGTAGGGGCGACTCGCTGAATAAGGTCAAAAATCGCCTGCATTGGCGCACTTTTTCCGATGATACCAGCAAAGGAGTGTTGTTGCCGCCATTCATTTCGGAAAAACTGATTCTGTTTTTGCAACTGACGAAGGTGAAGGGCTTTCTCGATATAAACTTGAAGCTCCGTGAGCTTTAAGGGCTTGGTGAGAAAATGAAAAGCACCTTTTTTTGTTGCTTCAATAGCGTTCTCGAGGGAGCCAAAAGCTGTGATCAGAATAATCGGTAAGCTTGGGAAGCGTCTTTTAGCTTGATCAATAAAGCTCATTCCATCCATGCCGGGCATTCTTAAATCGGTGATGACTAGATGAACGTCTTCACTTAACTGGGTGAATGCTTCTTGTGCAGAAACAAAGGCGCGAATTTCAAAATGCTGTGCTGCCAAAAAGTCTTTTAACATCGACGCCATACCGGCATCATCATCAATAATAAAAATTAACGGCTTTTCCATATATAATGCGGATTATCAGAATCAACATCGCTTGTCTATTTAATTAGGGCTGGTAGATTTTAGAAATGACCCAAGCAACTGAATTCGATTTTAGCAATATTCGCTCGGCACTAGATTCGTCGGCCATTGTGGCGATAACAGACCCGCGGGGGCTGATTAAATACGCCAATCCAAAATTTTGCGATATTTCGGGCTATCAATTAGACGAATTGTTAGGTCAAAATCATCGTATTATTAATTCGGGCCTTCATCCTAAGGAATTTTTCAAAGAATTATGGCGTCAGATTTCTTCGGGAGAAAAATGGGAAGGCGAGATTTGCAATCGATCTAAGCAAGGGAAACTTTATTGGGTTCATACGGTGATTATTCCCTTCAAAGACGAGTCAGGCCAAATTAAAGAGTACGTGTCAATTCGGTGGGACATAACGGATAAGAAAAATGCAGATGCGAATTTAATTGATACAAAAGAAAACTTGCAGAGTTTGATCGATGCCACCTTTCAAGGCCTGATGATTTATGATCTGAGTGGGAATATTCGTTGGCTTAATAGCACCGCCGAGATGCTTTTAGCGCACTCCAATCAAGCTATTCTAAATGCATCGGTGGACTCTTTATTGGGGCCTCAATATGCTATATTTCAGACGGGCCATCAGACCATCACCCAAGAGACAAGCGGGAAGCGTCGAATTTTTGAGGCTTCAACAAAGCACTATAATTTCAATCAACACACGGCCTATTTAGTTGGTTTTCAAGACGTGACCGAAAAAACCGTCATGGAGTCACAAATTCTACAACAAGAACGTCTTGCTTCCGTTGGGATATTGGCCTCGGGATTGGCTCATGAAATCGGAACTCCGTTAGGAATTATGCGTGGTCGTGCCGAGATGATGAGTATGATGACCCAGCTTCCCGATTCGGCCGTGCAAAACAGTCAAATTATCATTCAACAAATTGATCGCATTTCGCATTTGATTCAGAATTTATTGAAGCTGGCTCGGGGATCGACCACAGAGCAAGTTCAGATGATTCCATTGCAGACTCTGATTAATGATGTGGCCGAGTTTATCGCCTTTGAAAGTCGGAAAAATCTGGTTCAGGTTCAGCTGGATATTCCTCAAAGCATTGAGGTGCAGGCAGTGTATACTTCGTTGTTTCAGGTTATTTTAAATCTTTTGGTCAACGCCATTCATGCGATTTCAGAGCGCAGACAAAAAGACTTAAATCTGCAAGGGAAGATCGAAATCATTTACAAGGGAACGGATGATTATCACATACTTCAAATTCGGGATAATGGCGTTGGGATCGCAGACGAGAATCTTGCCCAGATATTCACGCCTTTTTTTACAACAAAAGAGGTAGGAAAAGGGACGGGTTTGGGCTTGGCAACCTCTTATCGGATCATTCAGGGCTGGGGCGGCTTTATTAGTCTGGAATCCAAACTCGGAGAAGGCACCAGCTTTCAAATCCATTTGCCATTGAAAGCATCAATAAACAAATCCTGAGACGAAAAGGCACGCCTTGTGGGGCATTCTGTCCCAAAATCTGTTAAAATCCGCCTAAATAATGGCACCTAAATTGCTTTGGCTTAATGGTTAAGGAATTGAGGTTGTTGTGAAAAGTTTGGTTCGAATTCCAGTTGAAAAATATATGACCTCGGCGCCGATCACCGTAGGGGCCGACATCACGTTGGCAAAAGCTCATCGTCTGATGGTCGAACATCGGGTTCGTCACCTGCCGGTTTTATCAGGGGGGCGATTAGTTGGAGTGCTCTCGGATCGAGACTTGAAAGCCGTCGAGAGTTTTCGTGATGTGGATCCGGAAAAAGTTTTAGTTAGCGAAGCTTTTATTGAAGATGCTTATACGGTTTCGCCGAAGGCACCGCTTGCTGCCGTCTGTAAAGAAATGTCTCAGCATAAATATGGCTCTGTTTTAGTAGTCGAAAATAATAAACTCATTGGCATTTTAACTTGGGTCGATGCCCTGCGTGCGATGGGTGATATTTATGGAGAAGTACAGGCGGGTTCGGCTTCCGGGTCTCGGGATTGAGCTGTGGGTACTTAAGAAAAAAGACATCCTGTCATGGGAGCTTCCCGCTCCCATACCCTGGGGTAAAGCCGGTCATCGTGACCGGCTTTTTGCGTTGTGTCTCTTGAAATAAAAAGGCCCATCTTGGCGAACCTTGTGATTTGATTTTTTTACTACGAAAAAAAAATTACAAAGGCCAAGAATGGACCTTCATCATTTGATCAACAGCTTATTAGGTCTGCAAGATTTAAATATTACCAACGCGGAGCTTTCAGAGGACTTTGTGTCTTGTCGGCTTTCGGCAGAGTTACCGTGGTCCCGCGCCTGCTGCGCGGACTGCGAGCATCCCTTATTGGAATTCCATCAATGGAGCTATCGAGACCTTAAAGTACCCCCTCTGGGGCTCTTTAAGGACGTCGTTATTCATTTACGATATCCACGAGGACTTTGTCCCGTATGCAATAAAATCCAACGCTCTAAGGTTTCAGGGATCCATTCAAAATTCAAAGGCCATAGCTGCAGCTTTGTCGAAACCGCGGGTCGACTCATGGAAGAAACCACCTGTGCTGCTGCGGCCCGGACCTTGAGTTCAGATCCAAAGACTTTATGGCAAATGGATCAGTGGCGTATGCGAGAAATGCAAAAGAATTTAGATGTAAACAGGTTTACAAAAGATCTTGATGTTTCTCGTATGAGTGCTGACGAGGTGCACTTTAAGACTGAAACTGAAACCAAAAGAGAGCACCCTTTTGCACCACGATGGACCGTAAAGTTCGTAACAAACTTAGTGTGTACGAAGGCTGCAAAGGTGATTGCTAACGCTGCTGGTAGGGATGCTATGGCCTTAGCAACGTGTTTAAAAACTCTATCAAGACCCCAGCGATTATCAGTGGAGTTTTTTTCAATAGACATGAACCCTGGCTACTTCCAAGCCGTGAGTAAACTCTGTCCCAATGCAGAGATTGCGATTGATCGATTCCACTTGGTTCAGAGCATGAACGAATACTTTGAAAAAGTCAGAAAAGAAGAGTTTCAAAAGGCAAAAAAGAACAAAAAAGAGTTCGAAGAAATCATGTTGTCACCATCGAGAAGGTTCATGTTTTTAGAGCGAGATGCTGTTTTATCTATCGAGGAGAATAATATGCTAGGAAAGTTAAAAGTGTTAAATACGAATATTTCAAACGCAATGATTATCGTTGAGTATTTCCATAAGGTTTTAGAAGAAAAAGGTGTCCACGGGTTTAGATCACGCTTGGCAAAATGGTATGGGTTGGTTCGAGATTCGAAGTTGCTGCCACTTCGGAAGTTTGCACTGCAAGTTCGCAAGTACCGGATCAATATCGAAGCCTATATACGATCAAATTTAACGACTGCAATCAGTGAAGGACTTAACAATAAAATCAGAGTTCTAAAGGCCATGGCCTACAGCTATCAGAATGAGGAATCGTTTATGCTAAAGATCCTTCAGAGGTGTGGATTTCTCAATTCGAGACACATGGATACCCGGCGTCTATTCAAATATAGCAGCCTGGCATGAAACCTACCCACAGAAGAAACCCGAGAGGCTCGGCTTCCTAGGGACATTTTAGGTCACCAGGCTTAAAGCTAACAGGTAGGGCTTAGATAAAAGTGAACTGGGCTCGGTATAATGTCTGCATTGAATGGTCTTCTGATGGATGTCAGAAGGCCTTTGTATTTTTTAAAGATAGTTCTAGCAGCTTCTATAGTTTTGGTAGGCTTTATAGGAGCTATATATTTGGACTATTCAAATCAGAAGGAAGTTGCCAGTTCTTGGATTAAGAGTTGGAACGAAGAGATCGCTGTCGGTCAGCTAAATCCGGAGTCTTCGAAGTATTCAAACAAGATAATGGAATTATTAAGGCAGCAAGTTCCGATAATTCAGAGTTGGAAGTTTTCCGAGACGCCGGCGGAATCGTCAGTCCTACCGGCATCGACGTGTTATTTAAATCAGTCCTTCTTTGTTTCGTATCTTGGGCTTCCCGCAGGGCAGATTCAGTTTTGTTATTCTATCAGGCGAGTTGTCATTCAAGGGCTTCAGTCAAAATATGCTTTGATCGTTGGATTTTTATTAGCACTTTCCTTTTTCGCTTACGGACTATTACGATCCCGATATCAACTACAAACTCAAAAAATTCAGCAAGAGGCCGAGGTTCAAACACGAATCGCTCAGGTCGCGCGACAAGTCGCTCATGATATACGGGGGCCTTTGATGGGGCTCAAGACTTTAGAAAGGCACAGTGCTTTTTTGCCGGCCTCCGAAAGAGAGCTTTTACAGGTTACCGTGCAACGAGTGCATGCGATTGCCGAAGATCTACTAGAGTATTCCCGACGCCAGCGTCAAAATTCTGTCCCGAATATTAGCGAGGCCGAAGAAAATTTGGGTCATGTTCTTGATGAAATAAAGAAAACACATTTGTTGTTTTTGAAAAGTGAAGCAGCGGAATCTTCTGAAATTAGTCCAAAAACTAATATTCAAATTGATCTTCAAATTGACAGCCGACTTCAAGATGTTCGGAATTTGGATAGGCGGCTTCCGATGAAAGCTTTGGCGATGTCTAGAATGCTATCTAATTTTATTCAGAATTCATTAGATGCCTTTGGGGCACGCAAGGCCGTCGATCAGACAGATTTAGCTGAATTTGTAGCAGTTAGTGTCCGTCTTTATAATGATAGTTTTGTAGTTGTTGTACAAGACAACGGTCCCGGCATACCTGAACATATTCTTTCAAAACTAACCCAAGAAGAACTTACTTTTGGTAAAGAAAAGGGGAATGGGTTAGCGCTTTACTCGGCAGCTGAAATCTTGCGGGGGCTGGGAGGCGACCTAAAGTTGCGCTCGGTGCAAAATCAAGGCACTCAGGTCGAAGTGATCATTCCCTTGTCGAAGTAAACTTGCAGCTACTGAGGCGCGAGGGCTTTTTCTAGTAGATTTTGATATTCGGACTTTTTTTCTTTTAGTGAATTGTCCTTAATCTGTTTTTTTATTTGCAGTGATTCTTTAGGAAGTAGGGCTAAGATAGCTACAGCGTTCAGACGGGAACTTAAGTACTCTGAGTTTTTGCGGGTAGGGATAGTCACTTTGTTATTGCCGCAATTCCATGAAAGTTTATTTTGAAGCAATTCGATTTTAGATTCGCAGGCTCTATTTTGAACTTCTACGTTATTTAAGTCCGAAACATCAAAGGGCGTAAATGGCTGTGGTCTAGTTCGTATTTCTACGTTCGAGTAGTTATTCTTTTCGTTCGAACTGCGCGAAAGGCGAATTTCAGAAAAGAAAACGTTGCCTTGAGTGTCGACATTTTTAATTAGAATAAGATTTGTAGACAAGGTTCGATGGGTCCATACCCACAAGGGCTTTGTTCGCAAATCTTGTTCGGCTTGGGCTCCGCGCTCAAGATGTCGTTGATAAAGTTGAGTGTATAACTCTGGGCTAAGATACTTATCAAATTGAGGGTTCCATTTATTCGATATAAGAAACTCCGCAAAGCTAATACCGAAATTGTCCTCGTTCATCTGAATCTGTGGTGCTGCAAAATTTTTTGAATTTGAGTCAGGGAAAAAAGAAAATATTTTCTTATATTCATAAAAAAACAAATATAGAAATGCCGCAAATAAAAGGATAGTCAACCAAGTCAGTTTAGTTTTCATTTTTGAGCATAAACTTCTTATCCAGACCCCAAGCTTGAACATTGGACAGAGGGTTGACTGGGGCTGGAATAATGTAATTGTTAAGGGCTTTGGATTTAAAATCTGCTTTTGGGCTCGGGACCTTTAGGTTGGAGTCGGTGTTAGTTTCGGTAGAGTAATTTGTTTTAGCCCACTCAAATAGACGGATTTTTACCTGCAGCTGTTCATTCTGATCTTTGAGTCTAGAGATTTCGGCTTCGTCAGAATAAAGAAGGTTGGCGATGGTAAATCCTAAACAGGCCCCGACGGCTGCGCCGAGCGCTGTTTGTTGAGATCGATCTTCGCCAGCAGGGGACCTGTGATTGAAGGCCATGGCGCCGATCATTGAGCTGCTTGCCGCCATTGTCCAGCGTTTCTGCTGGGAGTTAGCACACCCAGCAATTAAAATAAAGCAGCTGCATAGAAGCCTAAAGAAGAGCCTATTCATCGCAGGCAAGCTTACTCACCTTTTTCGTATTTATTTTTTTGGGCTTTGAGTTCAGCTTTGCAGATTGCCACTTTTTCTTCGTATTCATCTTGGCGTTTATTTAGTGCCGATTTGTATTCTTTAAATCGAGCCAGGCGATCTTTCAAAAATTCTTCACTGACTCCGACGAGTTTATCTTTTTCGTCGAGGCCAATTTTAAATTCGTCTTCCTTGTCAGTCACTCGGTCCATGGGTTCGGTCCATTTCAGTTTACCATCTCCGCCATTTTTGGGGTCTGCCATTTGAAGGCGGCAGTCGCGGAGGACGCCGTATAGTCCTAGGCTGCCATATTTGCGATTTCCATAAACACGGTCCTCTAGGCTATAAACGTCATTTTGCAATGAACGTAGTTCTTCGTTCATTAGAACCTTTTTTTGAACGACCATATTGCCATCTTTGTTAATTCCCAAAGTTGTATCGCCGCTGACTTCTTGACGTTTTTCGATTTCTGTTTCGATTTTTTCGGCTTTGTGTTTGCTTGCACAAGAGGCAATGATTGTGACCAAGGCCGGTATAAACACTAGAAGTTTGATATTTTTAAAAGACACAAAAAAGCTCCTTCTGCGAAACCTAGAATTGTTTAAACAATATGATTTCATAGAAGGAGCCATGTGCAACCTATGTTGCGATGTGTACTATTATGCTATTTCAGACGTGAAATAATAGCGTCTGTAAAGCTGATAGTATTGCCTTTGCCTCCAAGGTCAGCAGTGCGGGCATTGACGTCGTTAAGTGTATCGATCAGAGCTTTCATAATGGCATCAGCTTTCGCCTTTTCACCAATGTGTTCCAGCATCATAACTGCTGATTGAAGAAGTGCCGTCGGATTGGCCTTGTTTTGGCCTGCGATATCAGGAGCAGAGCCGTGAACCGCTTCAAAAATGGCCGCTTTTTCCCCGATGTTTGCGCCAGGAACCACGCCTAAGCCGCCGACTAAACCAGCGCATAGGTCCGATAAAATGTCTCCATAAAGATTTTGGGTGACGATAATCTCGAACTGTTGAGGTTTCGTCACAAGTTGCATGCAGGCGTTGTCAACGATAACATCTTTTGTTTCGATGTCGGGATATTGGGCCGCGATTTCCTGACCAACTTTCAAGAATAGTCCGTCAGACATCTTCATGATATTGGCTTTGTGAACAATCGCTACTTTTTTCTTGCCGGTTTTCTTGGCTAACTCAAAAGCGTAACGAATAATTCTTTCCGAGCCCTTGCGAGTGATGCGTTTGATTGATTCTGCTGTATTGTCGTCAACCATACGTTCGATACCAGCGTATAAGTCTTCCGTATTTTCGCGAACGATAGTCAGATCTACGTTTGAGCAAACGCAGGGTACATTCGGCAAGGTTCGTACAGGACGCACATTCGAGTAAAGATCAAACTTTTGACGAAGAGAAACGTTGATCGACTTATGGCCACCGCCAATAGGGGTTGTCGTTGGGCCTTTGATGGCTAATTTATTTTTTTCGATAGAAGCAAGTGTCGCTTCTGGAAGGAGTGAACCATGTTTGCTCAGGGCCATCTCGCCAGCATCAAATTCTTCATAATCAAACGGGGCATTAACGTGTTTTAAAACACGAATGACTTGGGTCATAATTTCGGGGCCGATGCCATCTCCGGGGATGACTGTAAGCTTCATCATCTGAGTTCTCCTGAATAGTCGTGAGTTATAGATGGATCGGGGTTTAACATATTTTTTCGCGCGAAGGGAGCCCTTGGCTTTTTTTTAGCCGGGCCGAGGTGGGAATGTGAGGAAGTTTTGGGTGGCTCCGAAAAGAAGAAAGCGATCGCTTTCATTGGGGCCGGTGTGTTGTGTGGTCTCTTTTTGAGACACTCACCAACCTATAAAGCAAAGGCCTTGCCAAGGGCAAATGGAGTCAACTTGGCTCCATTTTCAGACGCCGCAGCCTTCTGTACTGTCAAAGATTCGAACATGTGATCAGCCCATTGGGCAAGTTTTGGGGTAAGCTCGGATTTTACCAAAACGAATAATATGTATAGTTATCAACACCTTAAGCGTTATTTCCGTTTGGCTTCGGGTTTGTATTATCGATAGGCAGGAGACTGCTAGATGTTGAAACTGCTTGTGAGCCTAATTATGGTGAGTGCCGTATTCGGATTGTCGGCTTGCGCGAAGAAATCTCAGGAAGACTGTGGCTTCGTGCAAAACGTCTACGGGGAGCGTATCTCGTGGAAGGGTGATTTGCCTGTGGTGATGCAAGTTCACGAGTCCGTGCCCTCTGAATTTATTCCTGCAATTCAGGCGGCGGCCAATCGTTGGAATGCTGTGGCGGGTCGCCAAGTTATCTCGATTCGTGCGGGTGTGGCTCGAGGCCCTGTGGCTCCTCAGAAAGATTCCGGAAATATCATCTATTATATGACTTCTTGGGAGTCGAACAAAGCCTCGGAGCAGGCTCGAACCAGCATTTATTGGATTGGGGATCAAATTAAAGAGGCTGACATTAGAGTTAATGCTTCGCAATTTCGTTTCTACTGGAACGGTGGAGGCGGCGGCGTCAATTTTGAAGCTCTTTTAATCCATGAAATGGGCCATGTCTTGGGCTTAAAGCACAAAGACAGCGATGGCTCGGTGATGGCGACCTATTTAGCTAATAATACGGATCGTGTTTATTTAGCCCAAACGGATCAAAGTTCTTTGCAGTGTGAGTACTAGATTTATACACAGCAGTGAAAATTATCCATTTAAGGTTTTTTAAGTTGAGAAATGAAGACCGGATTCGCTAGCCTTAATTCTTGCGTACTCGGTAGATGACAAAGGAGTCAATATGAGAACTACGGATTCAAAAAATCAAGCGATCGAAACGACTGAATCTGTTGAAGCTTCGAAGTCCACCGAGTTCTCTTCAGAGTTTAAAACAGAGTGGTCCCAGGCAACTTACCATGAGATGGCAGATGTTCCTGTTGTTCAAATGGATGCTCTTAGCCAGCTTCATGCGAACCTAGCGCTTGTCGAGGACATGCAGGCTCGCTTGGCTTTCATGATGCGAGAAATTCGTTATCAAATGAAGTTCTAAGCTTCGCGATCGTAAGATTTAAGCTTTGGAATTCTATAAGTGACCCAGTCGCCCTGGCGTTCGCGGGTCATGCCCTCGGAAATTATCGGCTGTTTAAATTTAAACTCTTCGCGGAAGGACTGATAAGAGTTCGTGCTGAGTCTTTTATCGTCACCTTCAAAGTCGTCTTTAAAAGAACGTTGGCCTGAAACAGTGACCTTATCTTTTTGAACAACAACTTTCACAATATCTTTTTCATGCTCGGGAATATAGGCTCTTAGGACATAGAAGTCTGAATTTTCTCTCATAAAAGACCCTCGATCCTCAAGCTTATAGAAGGGGTCCTCTTGGCGGTTAGAGTACTGGTCTGACTCTTTGATAAATTCACGGCGTAGATTCGCAAGCTCTTTCAGCATGCGTTCATTTTGAATGCTTAGCGATTCCTGGTTTTGGGTCTCTCTTTTTTGGTAGGTGGACTCGTGTTTAGAGCGCTGGTCATCTAGATTTTTTTCCCAGGCTTCTTTGTTGTGGGCCAGGCGATTTGAATATGTTTTATTTAATTCTTCGTCGCGTTTGTTCCAGTTTTCTTGATTTTTTTGGTACTGCTTCTTTTGATCCGAATTCAGACGCTCTAAGGATTTTTCATTCTGTTCTTTTTCGTGGGCAATCTGACGGTCTCCGTACTCTCGGGTTTTTTCGTAGTCTTTCTTGAAGTTCTCGCGCAAACGCGACTGTGATGCGCGGCCTTTTTCTAACTCGCGATTCAAAGTTTTTTCGTTGTCCTCACGAACTTCTCCAACTCGTTGTTGAGTATAAGAATTGTATTTTTCCAAATCGGCTCGGTAGCGGTCTTTAGCGCGCTGAAGCTCTTCCTGGCTTTGTGTGCGAAGTTTTTCAATTTTTTTACCGGTGGTGTTCGTATACGTTTCGATTTGTCCTTTGCCGTCTTCACGAAGTTTATCTAATTGCTCTTGGCGACGGTTGCGAATGTCATTGGCAGCTTTTCGATAGCGCTCTTCCATCACTTGAAGATTTTCCGATTGCTTTTGGTTCATTCTATTTTTTTCTGCAACGGCGGCCTCGTTGTCTTCGCGCAGATTTTTTTGCAGGTGGCTGATCGCCGCATCGCCTTGATCTTGGATGCGCTCTTTTTGTTGATCGTAGGAATACTCAAGGTCTTCAAGTTCGCTTTCTTTTTTACGAACTAGCTCTTTTCTTTTCTGCTGATAGTCGGCATAAAGATCTGACAACTCGTTTTTATATTCCTGTTTTTTGTTATTAGAAATACCCGCCATGCTTTTATTGTATCAGGACGAGACGTCGGCGGTGAAAAAAAACAAGGAATCTGGCCCATGGGCTGATTCCTTGTTTGAGGATCGAAGTAGTAGATCTTGCGGGGATTTTAAGCGGCTTTTCCCAAGACAATGGTCTCGAGTTCATTGGCCGCATCTTTCATAGCTGCCGCCTGAGTCGAGATCTCCGTAGAGGTCGCAGCGATCTCTTCGGACGAGGCTGCGTTGTTTTGAGTTGTCTGGTCTAGATTGTTCATGGCAACACTGATCTGCTTAATACCGGAAGCTTGTTCGGTGCTGGCGGCTGCGATCTCTTCGTTGATGTCAGAAACTTTTTTAACGGCATCGACAATTTTAGTTAAAACATCACTGGATTCAGCGGCAATTTTACTTCCTTGTTGTACTTGCTCTGCGGATTCACGGATAAGTGACGAGATATCTTTAGCCGCTGTTCCCGCTCGTTGCGCCAGAGTTCTAACAGCATCAGCAACAACCGCAAATCCTTTACCGTGTTCACCGGCGCGAGCCGCTTCCACCGAAGCGTTAAGGGCCAGTAAATTGGTTTGGAAGGCAATATCGTCGATGACGTTTGTGATTTCTTCAATACGTTTTGACGAAGAAGAAATACCATTCATGGCTTCTAGAAGTTTTTTAATTTCTAATTCCCCCTGGGCGGCCACTTCTCGGGATGTACTAGAAAGCCCTGCAGCAGAACGGGCATTGTCCGAGTTTAGATTCACCATGGAAGTCAGTTCTTCTAAAGAGGCTACAGTTTCCTCAAGAGATGCCGCAGAAGAGGTCGAGGATTGAGACAGAGTCTGGCCTGCGGCCGACATTTGCGAAAGGGCATCATTTAGTTGTGAACTGGATTCAGAAAGTGTGCGCACAACAGACCCTACGGTTGAGCTGACCTTATGGGCAATGGTTAAGATGCCGCCAAAGGTGAGAAGGAACGAAAATCCTATCAGGAATGAGATAATGGTCGTTGTCTGTGACCGGAGTTGTTTTTGATGGATATTTTGTTTTGAGGTTATATCTTCATAAAGGAGAAGATTACTTTCAACAGATTTTCTTAGGTCCGTAACAATGATATGCCATTCACCACCATCTACCTGTTCTTTGACGAGGTCATCTTTATCGTCTTTGAGGTTTTTAATTACTTCATCTGATAGCTTGTAAAAAAGCTCTTTATTTTTTGAAAACTTTTGCCAGGTTAGCAATTCTTCATCGGTAAATGATGTGGATTCGTAGAATTTAATCGCGTCTTTTAGCTCTGTTAGTTGCTTTTCGGCTTTTTCGATAACTTTTGTCCGGACTTCTGGCTTGTCGTGCAGGGCCATGGCTTGCCAGATATAGTAATTCATCCCATTTCGGCTAGCGAGGATCTTGCCTAGAGAATCAAAAGTTGGGATTGTAACATCATATGCTTCATGAAGCTGCATTCCGATATTATTCAGACCTTTTAGTGCAAAGTAAGAAACTGCGGAAATAGCAAACAGTGGAATAAATGCGGCAATTAATAGCTTGAACTTAATTCCCTTACCCCAACCTTCAGACCAACGCATCGACATACCTTATCCTTTTATAAAAAGTTGCGACAAATGTTATAAACAAATCGCCCTACACAGATCGGAGACTTCCTATCATCTCTTGAGCAGGTTTGCTTTGATGTAATTTATACGAATTGCCCGGAAATAAATGTTACCGAAGCTGCCTCAAAACGAGATCCAGATTTTCGTCCCCAAGCTCATTGCCCGTTAAATAGTGTTACCGAACAGGCTAGCCTTAAGTCCTTAGAATCACAGGGAGGTGATTTGGTGCAAGGGTCTAGTAAGTGGGACTATGTCCGAGTTATGAGCGAACGTTACCAGAATGCGTGTCGCAAGGAGAAGCGTCTCATTTTGGATGAGCTGGAGAAAAATTTAAAAGTTCACAGAAAAAGTGCCGTGAGGGCCTTGAATTATGTAAAAAATAAAAAGCCCAAAGAGTCTCGAGGTCGCCGTCGTATTTACGACGATTTCGTGATCCAGCATTTAAAGAAGTTGTGGCTGGAGATGGGGCTGCTCTGTTCGCGCAGAATGAAGAAAGCCCTGCCCCGTTGGATCGTTCATTACGAGGCTCCAGAAGTGACCAAGCACTTATTGCTGCAGATGAGTAAAACAACCATAGATGTTTATCTGCGGCCCTACAAAGCACAATACCGCCGCCACTGGAATAGCGGCACGAAAGCCGGCAAGTACATCAAAACAATGATCCCGTTAAAGCCCCTGGACTACAACGTAAGATCCGTGGGCCATGTCGAGGCCGACACGGTTCACCACTGTGGTGGAAGCTTAAGTGGAGCTTATGCGATTACGCTAACCGTGACGGATGTACTGAGCAGTTGGACGGAGTGCCGTGCTATGTGGGGCAAGTCTTCGTTCGGGGTTACGACTTGCATGGTGGACATTGAAAGAAGTTTACCGTTTAAGCTACACACGATCTGTACGGACAATGGGAATGAGTTTTTAAACCATCAGTTCCTCCGTTACCTGCAAGACCGCGAAGAGAAGGTCGCTCTTAAGCGAGGTCGTCCCTACCGCAAGAATGATCAGTGTTACGTTGAGCAAAAGAACTTCACCCATGTCAGGGAGCTTTTTGGTTGGGATCGTTTAGACAAAAAAGATCTGATCGAAGTGATGAACGACATTTACCGCAACGAATGGTCGTTACTACAAAATCTTTTTTATCCGCAGATGAAGTTGGAATACAAAACTCGAGTGGGGGCAAAGTACAAGAAGAAATACTCGGAACCACAGACACCTTTAGAAAGAATCCTAGCTTCACCAAACGTCTCCCCAGACTGCAAAGAGAAGCTAAGAAAGCTTGAACAAACTTTAAATCCGTTCGAACTCAAAAAAAGCATAGAAACTAAACTAAAGATCATCAACAAACTTCTTCAAAAAACCGAAGAAGATCCAGAAGGAATACCAGCATGACACACAAACCCACAGACAAGTCCTTCGGTAACACTTATTTATCGGTCAATACGTATAATGTCCATGGTCGGGTTGATTTAAAGCTGGAACGTCTTGGAATGAAGCAAAATAGACGCGCACGATGAATGAATGTCTATTTTATTATTACAAAAAAATCAGTGAAGACTGGATTTGGCAGCGCGCACGGTGTTTTCGACAATATGGAAATAGGCGCGAATGACCATATTGTAGGTGTCCTTATCAAGTCCGTTAAGGAAACTAAGCTTTTCAAAGTAGGTTTTTTTGGCAATGAGCTCGGTCATCACATCTTGGACCTGCTTCATCTTGTCGACATTTTGAAAATCAGCATCATCACTGCCTTCTTTTAAGGCACTTGCGATGGCGTTGTTGTCGAATAAGACATGCACTCCCATCGTCGAATGAGCTAAAAGGGCTTCCATGCGCTCTAGACTTTTCTCTTCAAGATTGGCCAAACCTGCCTCCTTGCGAGGTTCAATTGTTAATTTGATGCTGATCAATAGTTTAAATTCTTGCAAGACAAAAAAAGGTTGGATGAAGCTGCTTGTCATGATTCATAATAGGAATGACATACTGATTGGATAAAAAATGGCAAAAAAAGTAAGTAGTTCGAAGTCCCGAGGAATAAAAAAGAAATCCGCCGATGAAAAAGAGCTGATTGTTATAGACGAAAAGGGTGGGCTGATCTTTGAGTCCGAGAAGGCACTGTTTGGATACTTTAACCCCTTTATTTTGCAGCTCGAGTCCGAGTATGTGGCTTTGCGCAGTGAGGCAGACTTTACGGACGACGAGCAGATTGAATTAGAACATTATTTGGAAGTCACTTTGGATGAGCCCGACGAGGTCTATCAAGATACGACAACATTGAAAGAGTTCCCCATCTATCATTTCATCCGGAAAGTTGAAGATGGTGGTGAAGTATTTAGATATGTTGCTACCGCGGTTTTAAATCAGGAAGAAGAAATTCCCACTTTCGTATTTATTCATTTTCCGACTAAGGATCCTCAACTAGCTGCGAAGTATCAGCGTGGAGAGCGCGTCTACGATAAGCAAGTCGAAGCGGCCTTGAATGGATCTTTAGACGGCGATGCAATTGCCGAGGGGGATCCGGTCGCCGTGGGATTGTATTTGAGTATGATGAAAATTCGCAGCGAAAAAGATATTCAAGAAACCGAGTTTAAAAATTTCATCGAATTGCGTGAGCAGACTATCGAAGAACCTGATGAAATTTGGAAAAAGACTGATATCAGTGGAAATATTCTTGTGACTTTTGTTCGTGAGTTTAATGACTACGAGGGAAGCGATTTATGGTATCTTGTTGTCACCCAAGAGGACGAGAGTGCTGCAGTTCACGCCTTGCTATACTCTTTCCCAACCCGGGATAAGAGTTTGGTAGATCGTTATCGACAGGGAGAAAATTTGCAGGCTGAAGAAGTTTCACAAGAGTCTTCGCATTAATAAAATATAAAAGCGAGGTGGGGGCACCTCGCTTTTTTTATTCCAGATTTGAACTTTTAGAAGCAGTATCCGTTTGCTAAAGTTTGGTAGTGAGCCGCCGACCAGTTTTGTCCAAGCATTGACTTCATTGGGTGCAGATTGCGAAGAATATTGGCTCTGTTGCTGCCATCGGATTCTTTGGCATAAGTTGCAGGGTCCGCAGCGAATACCGGGATTAAAAGATCTGCTTGATCTACCGGTTGGTTGGCAGAGTCATAAATAACGACTTTGATGACGTCAAACTCTGCATAAGGGTCACGAATATCTACTACGAATTGAAGTTGATTTAAAACATCGGCCACTGTTGAAAGTTTTAATGAAGAGGCCGCTGTTGCCAATTTGCTCCAGCTCATCGCATTCATATAGTCAGTTGCTGAAAAGCCATTGTTTGTGATAGCGCGAAACTGAAGGGGTGTTGAATCTAGGTAAGTTTGACCATTGCTGTTGGCTTTCCAGCGAAACATCTGAATGTAGTTTCCGCTAGTTTTGAATGACTCAGGCAAAGTTAATTTTGCTTTTACAAAATCAAATCGAGTCACTTGGTTGTTCTCGGTCCAAGCTTTGACCTGTGCTGAGAAAGTACTTCCTGATTTTTTGTTGCAATAAGCCCACGCTTTTGTAGTGTTCGTATTTACAACTTCGGTTACTTGAGCACGACTGGCCATATCTTCTGTATTTGTTTTTCCCGCACATGCAGTCATTAAAAGAAATCCTGCAAGGATTGGAAGTTGGAGAAGTAGTTTGGTTTGTTTTTTAGAAGTTAAAGTGTTCATCGTGCCCCCTGTTGCTTTGACTATAGAGCAAGCGCGATGCCATATTTCATTCCGAGGCAGTTGATTTAGTTCTTGAATTTCAAATACTTAAATAATTTAAAGGTGTTTTCTTCTGAAACAGTGGTGTTTCAGCTTAAGAAAGGATCCCAAAAGCGCCGCATTCGGGAAGACCCTGTTAATTTTCTGACATTATATTTTAACTTTATTGGTTGAAGCGGTTGGCCGCCTTAACGTGTCCCTCATTGAGAATCGCCTCGATTGCGTCGAGTCCTTTATTTAAAAAGTCGGGCATCTGTTTAAGTTCGTCATTCGAAAACTTACCTAAAACATAATCGGCCACAGGGTACTGTGGGTTGTCTGGGCGCCCAACCCCTAACTTCAGGCGTAGGTAGTGATTGCTGCCTAGAAGTTGTGTGATGCTTTTAATGCCGTTGTGTCCGCCATGTCCGCGATTTTGGTGAATTTTCATTTTTGCAAAGGCTTGATCAATATCATCTTGAATCACGATGATTCGTTCTGGAGGCACTTTATAGTAACCAGCCAGAGGTTGTACGCTTTCACCAGATAGATTCATATAAGTTTGGGGCTTTACGGTAATAACTTGATGTTCGCCTATTTTAAACTTTGATATTTCGGCTTTAAATTGGTTTTGAACCGGAGGCTCACCGACACTTCGTAAAAGAAAGTCTACCGCCATAAATCCGATATTATGGCGAGTTAAAGAGTATTGAGATCCAGGGTTGCCAAGTCCGACGATGAGCCACATAAAATGCCTTTATTTTTTCTACTATGGTACTGTAATAATGCTTTTTACAAAGGTATGCAAGTAATCCGCATACATATGGAAATAGCCAAGTTCGCCAACTTTATCGCCCCAGCTGTTTTTAATCTTTATTTTAATCAGCTCTCCACTAAATGGGTCCTTTTCGTAGCCGACAATTTGTACTGCGTGCCCACCGTCCGCCATCTTAAAGTCATTGCGGCGATTTTGAGGCAATGGAAGAAGTTTAAACGGAATATTGAAGGCTTTGATAGACATGATCCCTGTGGCCTTATCTGCTAGCTCATGTTTATGTTCATAGGAAAGAAAGACGTTTTTGCCCTGATCAATTTGATTCATGATCAGATCATCCATGGTTTTACGATCCACAGAGTAAACATCGTAAGTCGTATTTTCTACGCTTAACTTGAATTTGTCTTTTGCGCGATGATCGACTTCGTATTGTGTGATTTTTTGTTTTAGCTCTGGAAAATAAGCCTCGGCAAAAGTTTGTGATGTATAGGTTTTATCTTCAAAAACAAATTCTTTATCGTTTTTGCCGAACATTTCGTCAAAGTAGGTTCCCAGTTCGACGATTCTTTTTTGGCGCATTCTTTCTTTTTTTGCTGGATCTGAAATTTTTTGTAGTTCTAACTGAACACGGGCTACGAAATTGCGAATCATCGCCTGCGCTCTCGCACTTGGAACTCCAAGTTTAAAGTCTGCACTGATTTGAAATGCAGATTCAGGACGCAAACCGTAGCGGCGAATCATTTTTATCGATTGAATGGGGCTTGCTCCAAGTCCAAGTCCAGTATCTTGGGTTGTTCGTCCAAGAGCCTCTACCGAGACGGCAAAAAAATGCATGTAGGATAGGTAATCACTCGAGATGTGAATTTCCTTGCCTGTCCTACGGAAATAGTTGGCTTCGAAGTGATTGCTCCATGAATACAGGTGGCACGTTCCTAAATTGCACTGGTTGGTCATACGGGTTTGAGGTATTTCGACCGAGTACTTTGACGTGTGATTAAATTCTGGACGGAGAGCCCCAAACGGCACTTCTTCAAAAAAGGCCGATGAGCATTTCGGGGCCGCAAATGTCTCATTATGAAACAATGTCGTAGCCATAACCAATACACTGAAGCTAAAGATTTTAAAATATTTCATCTTAAAATTCCCTCTCGTATCCCTTAGTACAAAGCAAGGGGTGTGCCTGTTATCATCCAGCTTTCAATTGGTTTTCGGAGGCATTTCAATTGGGTTCTGCAGTTTATAGTCTTTGCCAATGAATCTAAAAATTTTTAATTCTTCACTCAAAGTTCGCAATCACTTCGGGTAGGGGGAATTCATGAAAATCGATGACTTAAAGCTAAAGCGACGAGACTACTTAAAGGGCTCGATGGCCTTGTTAGGTGCTGCTTTTTTAAAATCTAAAAATGCGCAGGCTGTGACCACCGTCGGAATTGACGCCGCAGATCCTATTCAGAAGCTAGCGGCCACCGAGTATCAAAGCTTCGATTTCAATGGTGATAATACGGATAAGCCTCACGAAGGGTTATGGAACCCCGATGGAGTCGCCGCCAGAGCTGGCGGGTGGCCAACTCCAAGCGAAAAGCATTCGATAGTGATTGTTGGTGGCGGTTTATCAGGATTGTTAGCGGCATATAACCTTCAGGATCGTCGTCCATTGGTTCTAGAGCTTGATAAAAAAATGGGTGGCAATAGCAAGGGCGAAGAGCTTGCAGGGGTCGAGTACTCCATCGGAGCCGCCTATATCACGGTTCCGGACCAGGGTTCTTCAATAGAAACCTTTCTTGAGCAGACTGGTCTACTTAAATTGGCTAGGCATGAATCCAGCGAGGAAGTCACTTTTTTCATGAAAAAGCGCCTACAGACTGATTTTTTTTCTGGGGTCACAGATCCTTTAGCTCAGGATCAGTTTAAAAGACTAGATGTGATCTTGAAGCAAAACTACGAAGAAGCGTATCCTGATATTCCGTGGAGTTCTGAAAGTGCTCTTTCGGAAGAGCAGCTTCATGCGCTAGACTCTATAAGTTTTGAACAATGGTTAGAGCAGGTTTTGGGAAAGACAGTTCATCCCCATATTAAAGAATACTTCCAGTTGTACGCGTGGTCTTCGTTTACGGCATCGATTTCTGAGGTTTCCGCGGCTCAAATGTTAAATTTTGTTTTGTCAGAGATCGATGGAGTGCTCGCTTTTCCTGGGGGAAATGCTGCGATCACGCAAAGACTATATGAAATATTAAAAAAGAATATTGGTCGAAAAAATTTGCGAACTGAATGTTTGGTAATTCGTGTTCAATGCGTAGAGGATGGCGCAATTATCTACTATCAAGATGCTAATAATATCTTGAAGGCAGTGAAAGCCGATAAGGTCATTATGGCCTGTCAAAAGTTTGTTGCGCAAAGGGTTTGTGTCGATATGCCTCAAGAGCAGTATAAGGCCATCGAAGAAATGCAGTACCGAGGATATATTGTTGGCAATGCCATTTATGATCAAAAGATCTCTTCGCCGGGCTTTGATCTTTACTGTTATGAAGGAGAGTGCCCAGAAGAGCCTCGTGCTATGCGGCCGCCTCAACGAAATTTCACTGATATTGTGATGGGGCAATGGGCGCAAGAAGATTCTGGGAATATTTCGGTGGTCACAGCCTATCGGCCGTTGCCATTTGATGGGGCTCGGCAGTTTTTATTTTCTCCGATGGCACACCAAAAACATTTAGCAATTATTGAGCAAGGGATGGCCGAGTTTGAAACTCAAATAGGGCTTGATAAAAAAAGAAGAAAAGGAATTCGTATGACTCGTTGGGGCCATTCTTTACCTGTAGCCAGCGTGGGATTTATTGCAAGTGGCGCTTCTAAGGTCGTCAGTTCGCCAATTCAAGATAAAATCTTTTTTGCAAATCAAGACAACTGGGCAAATCCTGCTTTTGAATGCGCTTATGCAGCGGTCGAGGATGCTGTGGAAAAATTAAAAAGTGTTGAGAACGTAAATATTTAAATAATCCTTGACCGGATTCTGATCCTATACGATATCACATCCGCATCAGAGAAACACTAGGGGTGCTTGTCATTTGGCAGGCTGAGAAAAACCCTTTGAACCTGAAAGAGGTAATCCTCGCGCAGGGAAGCTGTTTTCATTGGCTGGTCTTTTCTAGATCGTCGCAATGACTGCTTCCCAATAAATAGTCGATAACTTGGACTTGAAATTAGGGAAGTGGAAATGAAATATTCTAAAGCTATTTTTGTTCGTCGTACTTATGCTTTTGTGGCTTTTACTGTAAGTATCTTGTTAGGTTCGCAGTTTGTTTGGGCTCGGTACGAGGAGGCGTATACAAAGTTACAGCCATTGGAAATTCGGGGGCAAGGTGCGCAAAATGAAGATCCCCAAGATGACTCAAACTCCTTCATAAGTCGCTCTTTGTTGGGGCCCAAGCAGTCTCGGAATTATAGTGATTCCTTATTGGTTCAAAAGGGCGTATCAGAATTGGCCGACCTAAAGAAGATCGATGCGGCCCTGAATGACGCTTATAATGCCGGGGGATATACAGAAAATTTTTCGATCCGAGGTGTTTTGTTAGACAGCAGAACTAATTATTTTAGAAATGGACTGCCGATCGTCGCAGACACTCATTTACCAATTGAAAATAAAGAGCAGGTACAAATCCTTCGTGGCGCGAATGCGGCCCTGAGCGGGGCCGGCTCACCATCAGGAATTATAAATCTAGAAACCAAAAGAGCCTTCCCGGGACGGTCTAACCAAGTCCAATTGTTATTGAATACCTTTGATGTTGAACGGTCAGGCCAGGGACTTGTTCTTGATATCAATCGGCCGTTTGCGGAAAGCGAGAAACATTTTGCACGTTTCATTTTGTCGACTCATCAGTTGAATTCAGGATATCTTAATTCGCGGGGCGAAAAACATCTTTTAGGTTTTTCGACATTATCGAAGTTGGGCGAAGATGCTGCGTTAGAAGCCGAACTCGAAGCTTCTTATAAATCTCAACCCACTCAACCCGGATTTAGTATGTGGGGGGATCGTTTGCCTAGCCCTGGAGATCCCCAGGTAAATATCAACAATCAAAGCTGGAGTCAGCCCGTCTTATTCCGAAGCTTAATTGGAAGTCTTCGCTGGACTCAACTACTGAGCTCGGATTCTCAGTGGCAGTTCAGTCTGGGAAGGCAGGACGCCCGTACCGATGATCGGTTAACATATCCCTATGGTTGCAGTGCAGAGTCTAAGTATGATCGATATTGCAATGATGGCACATTTGATGTGTACGACTATCGAAGTGAGAACGAAAAGCTTTTTGTCGACTCGGCCCGAGCTCAGTGGAGTAAAGAAATTAAACCTCAGGGACAGCAATCGGGGACTACGGCTCGGTGGACTATAGGTGTTTTAGCATCTCGTTTGGTCGAGCGCTATCAATACCAGGCAAATAATTTGGTAGGAACGGGAAATAGCACTGGTCGTTTTTCACTACCCGCGAATCCAACCGCAAGTGACAATACCACCAATCGAGACTTTGCAAGTTCCGAAGTGTACTCAGCCTATCATCAATCCAGCAGAGACTATTCTTTTTGGCTTGGTCTAAAAGGAGTGGAGTTGCAAAGAAAAAGTCAAAGACTGGATGGCACTCGATTTATTTCGTATCGACAGAACTATTTGTTACCTTGGGTGGCCTTCCAGAAGCAGGTCGTCGGACTTGATTGGAGCTTGGCATATACCCAAGGAGTCGAAAGCTATGTGACTCCTAACAAGTCTGGATACGACAATCGAGGGCAAGTGCTTCCGGCGGCTCGAAGTCATCAGTACGAACTTGGTATGAAAACTCTTGAAAGACTGCCATTAGAGCTGACGTGGTTTTATTTAGATCGGCCGATGGTGACTGATCAGAGTCCTTCTTACGTCATTGATGGTAAACTAATCAGTCAAGGACTAGAGCTTGATAAAGAGTTCGAATTTTCAGGGGCGCAGTTGGTGTTGTCTGGTCTTTACGTTAGCTCTAGTCGTCATCAAGCACGAGTGGACTCAGGCGTGAATGGTAAAAAAGCCGTTAATGTTCCCGAGCAAGTCTTTAGAGCGGAGTATCGACGTAAAAATCTTGTAGTGGCTGATCTGGATTTAAATCTTTTGTTTATGAAGGACTCATCTCGATTTGTACTACCTGATAATTCAGTGCGAATTCCGGGCTGGGAGCGTGTCGATGTCATTTTAAAATATCATTTAAAGAAGAATTCCCAGAAAAGTATTCAAGCTCAGATTGAAAATATTTTTGATAAAAAAGCCTGGAGAGAATCCCCTTATCAGTACGGTCACGTCTACTTGTACCCATTGTCAGGGCGACAATTGATGATTCGCTATTTGGATTCGTTTTAAAGAAACACTTTCCTAACCAAAGCGTAATTGATCTGACCTATTTTTCAATTGCTACTGTCTGTATGGCCTTTTAGGCTTTACAGCAGGGGGTCATTTGGTGCCACGTTTTCTTTTGGTCGGAATATTTATTTTAGGAGGAGCCGCTCCGGCTTGGTCTCGGAAGTTATCTGCGGATGTGCGTGTCGATTACAAATCCTCGGACTATTCTAGTTCAGCCTCTGATGTTGGACGCGATAACTTAAAATATTATCTACAAATGGCGCGTCTGGATTATGTTGATAATTTAAGTCCAGCCGTCACTTTAAGAGTTCGTTGGCGCATTTCTGGAAAAAATCAAACCACGGTTAACAAGCGGGATTCGACGAATTCGAACTTAGATTTAGCTTACCTTTCGGTGAAGGCAAATTCGGATTGGACTTTACAAGCCGGAAAAATATTTTCTGATATCGGAGGTTTCGAAGGGGCAATTCCAGGGCATGACATCTATTACGTTTCCGAGGGGAACTCGGGGACTTCTTATTTAAATGCGGGAACCAGGCTTACTGGCGCAGATACGGATGTTTATTATACTGGGGCCAAAGCCATTTGGAGTGGAATGGATTCTTGGACTGTTGCTGTTCATAGCGCGAACTCCAACACGGCTGTCGGGCGCAATGCCGATTCACAATCGCCTGGAGATAAGACCGACGGAGGCTTTTTTGCTCAGACTCGGATGATGAGCGCTTTGGTTGTAAAGTCAGTAAAGCCTCAAGGCTGGAATACTTTGGTGTCGTATCACCTATCGCAGCCCGGAGCGGGGACAGAGAAGGCTGCCTATTCTGCAATCGGGATTCAGTGGAATTCACCCGAATGGATTTATCAAATGGATTTACTTTCAAATGATTATCAAAGTAAACCAAGCGCAGAGATCCTGAATGATCATCTTCGAACCTTAACACATTCCATACGTCGGGTTTGGAGCACTAGTTCGTTAATTCTACGGCAAAATTTTTCTGAAGAGTTAATTGCTGGGGTAAGCAGCAGTGACGTTAAGAATAGATACATAGGATATGGGGTGGCTTATGAATGTTTGTCATCACAGTTGCCGAATCTTAGATACCACCTTGCATTTCAGCTTCGAGAGATGGAACCTGAAAGTGGAGCTCGTCGACATTTAATTGATGTTATCGCAGGCTTTAAGCTAACTACTGATTTATTTCAAGGATTGTAGGTATGAAGATGCGCTGTAAGTTTTTTGTTTTTTTGGTGCTACAGCTAATATCTCGTTTGGGTTTAGCGAAGACTGTCGAGACTCCAGAGGCTTTTGTGACGGTTGTGGGTTCTGCGATGTCGGCCCCTTTTTTGTTGGACGTTGCCGATAAGGAAAAGACGGCTCGGGGCTTAAACAAAGACTATGTTGAAGCCTTGGCTCATCGGATGGGAATGGTTGCTGAAATCAAAGTGCTACCCAAATACCGAATCAAAGAGTACGCCGAGCACGGAAAGATCGACATGAATTGCTACACCAATCCGAAGTGGGCAGGACCTGAAATTGGAGAAGTCTTTTGGTCGAAGCCTTTATTTGTGGTCCGTGATTTATTGATCTCGAGGTCCCAGCCTGTCACTCGAATTCAAGAAGTCTATGGTAAGACCGTAGGGGTTGTATTTAGCTACAAATACCCCGGAGAGTTTGATGCGGCAGTTGATGCTGGACGGATAAAAAAAGATGAAAGCCCTAACGAACTATCTATTTTAACGAAGCTTGCAAATAAACGCATCGACTATGGAATTGTCCCTCATATGCAGTTGGCGTTCTACTTACGTGAAAATCGTCACGTAAAGATTAATACAAAGGGGTTCGTTTTGGTTGAAAATGAAATTCGTTGTTGGGTTCGTAAAAATGGGCCAGTGAAGTTGGAGCGATTAAATCGAGCGATCGACGAAATGAAAAAATCAGGTGAACTCGAGGCTATTTTTGACAGGTACAGATAAAAAAATCCCCATCTTAGGATGGGGATTTTTTTAGCTAAATTGGCGACTCTTTGTTTGAAAAAGAGATTACTTTTTAGCTGGAGCTTTTGCTGCTGGAGCTTTAGCCGCTGCTGCTGCTGGAGCTGCTGCCGCTGCAACTGGAGCTGCTGCTGGAGCTTCGTCTTCTTGAACAACGACACCGGCGATAGTTGCGCCTTCGTCAGTGATCAATTTGATTGAACCAGTTAGTTTCAAGTCAGAAGCGTGGATAGATTCACCAACGTTCAAACCAGAAATATCAACTGTGAAGAACTCAGGGATATCGGTTGGAAGAACTTCAACTTCTACTGAACGCATAACAACGTTCAATAGACCGCCTTCAGCAAGACCTACTGGGCGACCTTCAAGACGCACTTCTACAGAAACGCGTACTGGCTTCTTAAGATCCAAAGCGAAAAGGTCCACGTGTTGAGGACGGCGAGAAAGGGGGTGGATATCAACAGACTTGATCAAAGCCACTTGTCCGTTAGCATCTTTGTTTGAAGATTTAAGATTGAAAAGAGCGTTCTCGTAAGCGCGAGTGTTGTACTTCTTAACAGTGTTTTCATCGATGAAAACGTTTACTGGCTTGATAGCACCATAGATAACTGCTGGTACTTTTTTGTTAGTGCGAAGTTCACGGCTGTTGCCTTTACCTGTGTCGCGTGGCTCTACTGTAAGTTCGATTCTTTGTTTCATGTTTTTTATCCTTCTAGTCCGATAGAGGATTAAGTGCTCTTAGTGGGGCCCATCCCCAAAAACAGCTGCGGGGTTTTTCCCCATAAAGTCTAAATTTAAACTGCCCTAGTCAAACAGACTCGAGACAGAGTCGTTGCCGTGGATACGCTTAATAGCTTCCCCTAAAAGAGGAGCGACTGAGACCACTTCAATTTTCCCGGAAGCTGCTGCTTGTTCGGAAAGAGGAATAGTGTCAGTGACCCAAAGCTTTTCAATTCGGCTTTCCTTCAGGCGGTTGATAGCCGGACCAGAAAGAACTGGGTGCGTCGCAACGGCGAAGACCCTTTTTGCCCCATTTTTATAGAGGCTGTCAACAGCTTGTGTAAGGGTTCCAGCCGTATCGATCATATCGTCCACGATTATGGCCGTCTTGTCCTTAACGTCCCCAATTAAATGAAGGGCTTTGGCCTCGTTGGGACCGGAACGGCGCTTATCAATGATGGCCATCGAGCTTTCAATGCGTTTTGCAAAGGCTCGAGCTCTTTCTACCCCGCCAGCATCTGGACTCACCGTGACAAAGTCGGATCCAGTTCCGAAAGATTCTCGCCAAGACCGGGCAAGGGTCGGGATGGCAAAAAGATGGTCCACCGGGCAATTAAAAAAACCTTGGATTTGAGTTGCATGTAAATCCACGCAAACCGCTCGATTTGCACCAGCAGTTGTCAGGAGGTCTGCCATCAATTTTGCAGAAATCGGAGCGCGAGGAGCCACTTTGCGGTCCTGGCGGGCATAGCCATAATACGGAATGACGGCCGTAATGCTTGCCGGAGAGGCTCTTTTCAAAGCGTCCAACATCACAAAAAGTTCCATATAGTTTTGATTCACAGGCGGACAGGCGCTTTGAATAACAAAGACATTTTGTCCGCGAACGCTTTCGTGAATCTCGATCTGAATTTCTCCATCAGCAAAGGTAGTGATAGAGCAGTGGCCTATTTCCAAACCTGCGGCGGCTGCAACCTTTTTAGCCAGCGCGGGATTGCTGTTTCCTGCAAATATTTTGATGCCCATAACTCGTTAAGTCTCCTGAGAGTTTAAGCTATTTTTTGATGCCTAAGGGAAGGTAGCAAGCCTGATGGAATCAGGCCACCATTAACAAGGTGTTTCCACCTTTTAGAGTAAGAACTTCAAGCTCCAGCCCAAAAGGGCACCCATGGTAAGAACCAGCCAGGTTGGGACTTTCGAGAACATAAACAGGGCCAGTGCGCCCAGAAAGACGATCAGGTAAATCACATCAAAGCCAATACTGATATTTAGATTGTTATCGCCCATGAATACTTGGCGGAAACTGTGGGCGACCGTCACAGCTAATAGGGCCAGAGAGCCTATATTGAGGCCTCGAACTAAAGACAAGACTTGGGGGTTTTCCGAGCCTAAAATCTGCTGACGTCCCCACAGGGCCAATAATGTGGTTAATAGAAAACTTGGTAAGAAAATTCCCAACGTTGCGGTCATCGCCCCAGGAAGGCCTTGCTGAAGAAATCCAATGAAGCTGGCAGAAGTAAAAAGAGGTCCTGGTGTCAGCTGTCCGATAACAACCGCGTCCATAATCTGTTGAGAGCTAAGTACGGCGCGATTTTGAACGAACTCGCGATCTAAATAGGCAAAAAGCACATAGCCACTGCCGTAAAGTAGGCCGCCTATTTTGAGAAAAATCCAAAATAAACTACCAAGTTCCATAGATCGACTGGTGAACCACCGTGACTGGATCCAAGCTAAACTTGCAGCCGCTAAAAGTATCGTTAACTCAGGCAGCCCAAAGTAGGCCATGATCAAGCACGAAGCAAAAATAATACGTCTTTCATAGGTTTGCCAAAAAATGGATCGCAAGCTCCAAAGAGTCGATAAAAGCAACGCGATTACCACCGGGGTCATTCCCTTAAATGCCAGATCAAGCCCTGAAAATTTGCCGTACTGTACGTAAAGCCACGCCAATACAACAACAATAAAAAAGGCAGGTAATATAAAAGCAATTCCCGATAGCCAGAGGCCAGTTACTCCACCGTACCTAAAGCCAATCAGTTGAACGAGTTCCGTTGAATTAGGGCCCGGTATCAAATTCGTTATACCAATGTAGTTTGCAAACTCTTCTTCGGTAAATTCTTTTTTTCTACGAACATATTCTCGTTCAAGATAGGCAATATGTGCAGCGGGCCCACCGAAGGCAGTCAAACCAAACTGAAGAAAGCGCAGAAACAAGGCGATCATGCGTTTGCCTTTTTACGTTTTTTCATAAAACTAATAACGGCCCAGCAGCTCAGACCAGCTATCAGTCCCGCAGTGCCTTCCAGGGGGATTTTTACGACTTCACTTTCAAAGGATTCATTCAGATGATGCAGCCAAGGAATGCTGTGAACTACGATCCCACCACCGACTAAAAACATGGCTAGAGTGCCAAGAATACCAAGGGTCTTCATAAGTTTTGGAGCCATTTTTAGAATAAGAAGGCCTAATTTTTTGGCCGAGCTTTTTGAAGACTGGGTTAAATAAAGCCCCATGTCGTCTAACTTAACAATAAGGGCTACTAGGCCGTAGACCCCAACTGTCATCAAAAAGGCAATAGAGGAAAGCACCAGTATCTGAGTCGAGTAAGTAGCTTCAGCCACGGCTCCTAAGGTGATGGTAATAATTTCGGCGGAAAGAATAAAGTCCGTGCGAATCGCGCCTTTAATTTTTTCGGCCTCGTTCACGGTCGTCCCGGCCTCCGAGGGCTTATCAACATCTGTATTGGCAGAATGTGGGAAAATTTTTTCAATTACTTTTTCGGCGCCTTCGTAACAAAGGAACAGCCCACCAATCAGTAAAAGAGGCAAAATTAATTGAGGAATGAAGACGCTAATCAGAAATGCCGTCGGTACTAGTATCACTTTATTAACTAAAGATCCTTTGGCGACGGCCCACACTACAGGCAGCTCGCGATCGGCGTTCACTCCCGTAACTTGTTCCGCATTCAATGCTAAATCGTCACCAAGTACGCCTGTTGTTTTTTTTGCGGCAACCTTGGTCAGCACAGCAACATCGTCCAAGATCGTCGCGATATCGTCGATAAGAGCTAATAAACTTCCGCCAGCCATGGGGGCTCCTTCTGATTAAAATCAGTCACAGATTATTTTGTGACATGCTTTCAACATGGAGAAGGTTCGGGGAAAAGGCAAATATTTATGCTGCGGCTTCGTGATTTTGAGGGATAAAATGGATTCCAATTAAGTATTCGACCAATTGACGTTTTGTCATTGGTTTAACGAAATGCATATCGAAGCCGGCTTCGAAGCACTTGGTTCGATCTTCTTCTGTGTCTTGAGCGGTGAGGGCGGCCAAATGAGACTTCGCTCTGTCTAGATTTTGGCTTTCGTGTTCACGAATCTTTTGCGCCAGCTCTAGGCCCCCCATGCCGGGCATGTGGATATCAATAAGGACCAGTTCAAATTCAGATTGTTTGAAAAATTCTAAGGCCTGTTCTCCTGATCGGGCGGCTTGAAACGGAAGCCCCAAATTTTTAAAGTAGACTCCTAGGGCAACAATATTATCATCGACATCGTCGACGACAAGAATCTTTATTTGATTACTTTTTTGATTAATCACTCCATCCGTAGGAACCTCGCCATGGAGGTTTAAAAGAGGTCTTATCATTCGTTGAAGGTTCGAGGTCATGCGGATTACATTTTGCTGATCGCTGGCCTTCGGTAGATTGATCGTCATCAGTTGATCAGATAAAATTCGAAGCTGATCTTGAAGGTCATAGCAAAGCTGCTTCATTAAAAACTGCTGCGTGCGATGCTCACGAAGAACTTCGTCTCGAATTTTTTGGGTGTGTTTTTCTATCTTTATGTTTTCGTTGCTTTCGTGAAAAAATACTAAAAGTCGTTCATCTATTTTGCCCAGGTTCAGAATTTTTGTTTTTACTTCTACCCAGAAAGTCTGCCCGCTTTTCTTTCTTAATTGAATGTGATGATGTAAAAAGGGATTGCTCTTTGCTTTGTGGGATTCAGCGAGTAAGTCCGTTAATAGTTTGCCCTGTAATTCTGTCTCGCTAAAACCGCACATAGCTGAAAACAGAGGAGTGCTTGCGATAATTCTGGAGTTTGGCTCCATCAATATAAATGGAAGTAGATCCCAAGCAGCGTCAGCAAGGATTTCTGGGGCAGGCATGGAATTAAAGGCTAACAAAGTGCTTTTCATACACTTATTTTAAAATAGTTTGCAGATCAAATGTGTGAACAACAATCAATGTATATGAATCTTTGGAAATAAAAAAAGTAAGGTTCAAGATGAAGCAAGAACCTTACCCTCAATACATTTTCGACCGAACGAGATGTTCTATAGCGAAGCAGTGAGCTTTTCTAGGAAGGCTTTAGTGGCCTTTGACCGATGAGATTCCATATTTTTGTAACCAGGGCCTAACTCGGCAAGGCTTTTATCTTGTCCTTCTGGAATGAACACGGGGTCATATCCAAAGCCCATCGAACCCGATGGTTTTGTCGCAATTTTCCCTTTAAGTTCACCATTAAAAATCCACTCTTCACCTTGAGGAGAGTAAACGACCAAGCAGCAAACGAAGCGGGCATTTCTATTTGCCATCGGTCGAATCGTCATCATTTTTAAAAGCTTAGCAACGTTTTCAGAGTCCGAGGCTTTGGGGCCTGCATAACGAGCAGAGTGCACTCCGGGTAAATTATTTAATCCCTCGACCTCAAGGCCTGAATCATCCGCTAAAATCCAGCAATTGGGTTTCACGGCCTTTAGTGACTTCGCTTTAATTCGGGCATTATCCAAAAATGTCGAGCCGTCTTCTGGCCGAGGCGTGAATCCCGGAATTTCATTTTGAAGATGGAACTGGATATTAGGAATTTCTTTTAGCAAAATTTGAAATTCGGTTATTTTCCCTTTGTTTCCAGACGCAATCCAAAACTCCATACTAAACCTTCTTTAGCGGAAAGATTGGGCCAACGACTTCTGCCTGTTTTTCAAAAAGTTGACGACAGGCTAGTGTAGCAACTTCCATCATTCCCATTAATTGATTTTGGGTAAAAGGGACCGATTCGGCGGTGCCTTGCACTTCAACAAATGCATTTGCATCTGTCATAACAAAATTCATATCTGTGCCAATAGACGAATCCTCGTCATAATTTAGATCAAGAAGATACTGACCATTCTGAAGACCGACGCTGATAGCAGATACATAATGTGTCAAAGGCAACGATTTAATTTCGCTGACAGCATGAAGCTTCTTAAGTGCCAAAGCAAGGGCTACAAATCCGCCCGTGATGGCAGCAGTTCGAGTGCCACCATCGGCATTTATAACATCACAGTCGATCATAATTTGCTTTTCACCAAGGGCTTTTAAATCAACAGCGGCTCGGAGGGAGCGACCGATAAGACGCGATATTTCTTGAGTTCGACCGCTATTGGCAGCTTTGTCTCGCTTCATTCTCGTATGCGTAGAGCGGGGAAGCATGCCATACTCAGCAGTGATCCAGCCAGCACCGGAGCCTTGAAGCCATTGTGGGGCCTTAGATTCGTAAGATGCTGTGCAAAGAACTCGCGTTTTACCAAACTCTACCAGGCAAGAGCCTTCGGCATATTCGGAAACGTGAGGGGTGATTTTAATTTCTCTTAATTGGTTTAAATGACGTCCATCTGATCTCATGGGGCTCACTTTAGAGCCTGAGGTTCCTGACTGTCCATCTTTTCTTTATATTGAACCAGAGCCGAATGTATTTTTTTGGCTAAATCCTTTTGATAGACCTCGGAAGTTAACTTTTGAAGCTCTTTGGGGTGACTTAAAAAGCCCAATTCAATTAAAACACTAGGCATAGAGGACTTTGAAATAACGAAGAAGGGGGCTTGCTTGATGGTGACTGGCCCTGCAGAGTCGACATGATTTTGAACGGCCTCGGAAAGACGAAGGCTATTTTGCATTCGCGCCTGTCGATGAAGATCTTGCACGATGACGGCAACGTCGCTGGATCGACTCATTTTAGTCGTAGATTCTTCAAGCGTAGAAAAATTTTGGTTTTCGATGCCTGCGAGGTATTGAGAATCCTCGTCAGGGGGCAAAGAGTTTTGAAAGAAAACCTCCATCCCTCGAGCTCGAGCATCGGGGGCCGTGTTTGCGTGCAAGCTAATAAAAATATCCGCGCCCCATTTTTCCGCAGTTTGAACTCGATCATTCAGTGACATCATTTTGTCTTTGTCGCGGGTTAGGATCGAGCGGAACTGGATATCTTGATCTATAAGATCTTTGAGTTGTTTTGCTACATTAAGAACAAGTGCCGATTCTTTGACCCCGCCACGAACCGCCCCGGTGTCAGTTCCCCCATGACCGGGGTCAATCACGATATTTAAAGCATTGGCTTTTGGCGCCATAAGTAAAAACAGACTCAAAATTAGACATGTAGTTAGGCTCGGAATTGAAGTTTTCACGATTTTATTATTATGACCCTGAACTCGTGAATTGCCGAGTCCAGGCGGTTTAAACTCTACCTTTTTAGGGGATGCGGCCAGGGTTGTCAGTCTGTCGAAGGTTTGAACAGTAGGTCTGGCCCGTGGCGCAGAAAATTGCGTTGAAGTCGAATTTAAAGTGCTTTCGCGAACTACCTTTCGATGACTGATGTGGAAGAGCGATGGCATCGGGCTTGCTCTAGTATAAAGGCACCCCCCATGGCGGCCAGGTGCATTCCCCCCCCCCCCCCCCCCCCCCCCCAAGTGCCTGGCCGCTCCCCTTTTTTTAGCTAATTTCCGCAAAAACTGAATAGGCGATAGACATTAAATCGAAAGTTCTCTTTTGAAGCTTGGATTTTAACAACAAGGCAAAAGTCTAGGCTCGAGTTGCCGATAAGAAAGCATCCTGATTGAAGAAAATTTGGAGGGGTCTTTGTTATGGTTACCAGCTCGATGAAAAACTCATTGTTAGTTGCTTTTATTCTTACGGCTATGTTTATAGCGCCGACCAGTGCGCGTGCTGTTGATTCTTCCGTTGTGGAGGCTGAAGAAGCTACCGCAGATGCTGAAGGAGCAAAGGCTGAGGCTGCCGAGGCTCGTCGTCGTGCAGACGAGGATCGTAAAAAGCGAGATAAACTGCGAGCGGAAGCTTTTAATGATACGGCGACCACCGAGATCTACACCTCTGACGTGTCGTCGGCAGCGTCAGATGTGTATAAGAGACAGGGCCGAGGCCGAGCGAGATTCTGCAAAGCTGAAGCAGGAAACCGCAGAGCATGAAAGGGAAAAAGCTCAGGCAGAAAAAGAGACTGCCGAGGCGAATAGCCGTATTCAAGCGGCTGCCGAAAAAATAAAGAAAGCCCGGCAAACAAAAGACGAGGCCGAGAGCCGTCGTCGCGAAGCCGAAAAGAAAGCTGACTCGGCGAAGTCGGAAATGAAAGATCGCGAAAAGGATGCCGAGAGCGCAACTTCCGAAAGCCAAAAAGCTTTGGCGCAGGCTGAAGAAGCAAAAAAAGCAGCAGCAAAGGCTGAACAGGAGTTATCTCGGCAAAGGTTGTTAACTCAGAAAACAGTCGCAGAAGCTAAGGCGCGTATGGCGCGTGCTGAGCAAGAAACTGCACGAGCAGATGCTGAAAAGTCAAAAGCCGAGGCTGAAATTTCTAAGCTAAAGGCTCAGGCTGAAGAGTCCGAAGATGCCGAGAAAAAAGCCCAGGCAGAGCTAAAAGAAGCGCTTGCGAAAAAGCAAGACGCTATCGAAGACTTTGAAAAAGAAAAGAAAGTTTTGTCGGATTTAAAGAAAGACGAAGAGAAGGCTAAGCTTCAAGCAAGTAAAGCGAAGTCTGAGTTGGCGGGTAAACAGGCAGATTTAAGAAAAGAAGCAGCCGTTAATCAAATGGAAGTAGCAAAAGCTAAAAAGAGCATTGCCGAGCTTCAAGCTGCTTCGATCAAAGATGAATCCGAGTTAAAACAACTTGAAGAGCAGGCGGCTGCGGCTAAAAAAGAGCGAGAAAAACTTGAGGATGAATTGGCCGATGTGAAAAATAAAGCCGAAGAGTCGAAAATAAAATTAGACACTCGTAAGGCCGAAGCAGAGACTGAAAAGTTGAAGCTTGAGGCTGCTAAAATTAAAAAGGCAAATAAGAAAGCCAAGTAATTATGCGTGTACGACATATTTTAGTAAAACATCAGTACGAGGCGGAGGATATCCTTCGCCTTTTGCAATCCGGGAAAGACTTTTCAGAGCTTGCCAGGAAAAAGAGTCTTTGTTCCTCAGCCTCTGACGGCGGAGATCTTGGAGAGTTGAAAGGCAAAAAAAATCTGGATCCTGATTTTGCCGAAGCATTGGATTTTTTAAAAATAGGGCAAGTATCAAAGCCCATTCGCACTAAATTTGGCTATCATTTAATTCAGATCATTGAGAAATAAAAAAAAAGGAGCCTGTTGGGCTCCCTTTTTTTACTATAATTATTTATTTTCGGAGTGCGCAGAGGGATGGGTATGGCTTATTTGGTTTAAGTTCGACGACTGAAGATAGACGGTACGACTTGGGAAGGCAAAATGAACATCAATTTGCGCTGCCATTGCTAGTATGTCTAGAAGGATTCGCTGCTGTCGACTTAACTCTTCAGGTGTTTCATGGACGCTCAGGTGAAAATTCACTAAAACATTCAAGGAAGAATCTAAATAACCGTTAAAGACGACCGTCACCGAGTCCTTAACGACTTTTTCGTCCTGCATGATGATGTATCTCACCGCTTCGCAAAACTCTTCGATTTTGTGAGGCGGCGTTGAATAATTAAGGCCGAAGTTGTGACGAATTCGACGTAGCGGTCGAACACCCATGTTGTCTAACTTTTCTTTAGCGACAATTGAGTTTGGAATGGCGATCAGAGAGTTATAAAATGTGCGTATTCTGGTTGAACGAAAACCGATTTCTTCAACAGTCCCCTCGACGTCTTGAATTTTGACCCAATCACCGACTTTGAAGGGTTGATCTAAGAATATGGTGATTGAGCCGAATAAATTGGCCGCTGTATCTTGAGCGGCAAGCGCAAGGGCTAAGCCTCCCAGGCCGAGTCCCGCCAAAATCGACATAACATTGATGCCCATGTTTTGTATGGTCAGAAGAAAGCCCACGATCACAACAAAAACTTTAAGAGATTTTGTGATAAATGGCGCAAGCATGTCGTCCATTGTGCTGTCGGTTTGTTTTGCATAGTTCATGAAAACTTGTCCGAAGGCATCGACGGCCAAATAGAAAAGCTTAATTATGAAATAGCCAAGAACCAGAATCGTCAGATTGGTTAAATGCTTATTCAAAGTAGGGTGGGGGGAGATCGCGTCTAGAACTCCAAGCCAAATTAACGAAATAAGAATCCAAGAAATAGGCTGTTCAACTTTGGTTTCTAGGAAGAAGGCTAAAAAATTTTTTTTATCTTCTAAATGCTGATGAAGCTGTTCTTTAATCTTTTTTAGCGCAAAGTGAATGATGGGCTTAACTAAATAGGCCAAAACAAAAGCTGAGCCGATCGCCAACCACTTCCAGTTGGGCATTAACCACACTTGCTTTTCAAGTGCTATCATCATGTCTTCAGAAATTATTTGTGATTGTGTAACGAAAAATTCACGGGCATTCATTAATTCAATATTCCAGTGTAGATGAGTCCAAGGATCGCTGATCCGACAATTATGCGATAGTATCCAAAATACCTAAAACCATATTTGCCGACAACCCCAATAAAGAATTTTATCGCAACGATTGCTACGGCAAAAGAGACAATCCAGCCAACAAATAGGAGGTTCAATTGTGAGGGTTCGATAGTTTTATATATTTTAAGTACTTTATAGAGCGTCGCCGCCGCCATGGTCGGAACGGCTAGGAAGAACGAAAACTCCGCCGCTTCCTTTTTGTTCATTCCTAAAAACAGGCCGCCCATAATTGTGGCCCCACTTCGAGATACGCCGGGGATTAGCGCGACGCACTGAGAAAGTCCTAAAGCAAGCGAGTCTTTGTAGGTGAGTTCTTTGGTAGATCTTCCTTTGGTTTGAAGGCTTGCAAATTTGCTGTCAGACCAAATTAAAACGAAGCCGCCAATGATCAGCGACCAAGCTACGATTTCGCTTGAGCCTAGAAATTGATCGACAAGATCTTTTAATAGAAAACCCAGGATAGCGGTTGGTAAAAAAGCGACGAAAAGTTTTTTATAGAAAGACCAATTGGGTAAAAATCTTTTCCAGTAAATCACAAGCACGGCTAAGATTGCACCGGACTGAATAATGACCTCGAAAGCTTTTAAAAAATCATTGTGTTCCATTTTTAAAAGGCTCGAAGTTATGATCATATGACCTGTTGAAGAAATGGGCAAAAATTCAGTGAGCCCCTCGACAATTCCTAAAATTACACTCTGCCAAAACGTCATTATGTCATCCTTGTAAGTAAGGGATAAGCTATCGAATTTTCCAAATGAGGCAATGCCTTTTTGGTAAGTTTTCGGCTCGTCGTGTTAAACAAATTTAAGATTCTTTTAAGTTTTTGCTCGAATTTCGTAAAGAGATCGGCTTATGATTTTTGTTACCACGGAGGGATTATGAAAAAAACATTATTTGTTGGTGCGATGTTATTCGCCTCTTCAGCATTTTCGGCTGAATACTTGGTGAAATATAAAAGCACGAACGCACTAAATATGTTGATGACGATGCCGATGAGCACGCAGCAACGTATCATGGTTGAGGACCTCAACGAGACAGCAAGCCTTGTTAAGGTTGAAGTTGCTAAGAAAAATGAAGCTCAGAGCTTGGCTCAGCTACTTTCACACCCAGGTGTAGAGTACGTTGTTCCTAACTTTAAGTTGCATGCATTCTATGCACCTGTAACGGCATCTGCTTTGAAAGATCAATGGGCAAATGCTAAAGTTCAGGCGGATAAAGCTTGGGCAAAAGCGGGCAATAAAGGTTCTAAAAATGTGATCGTTGCGGTTATCGACACGGGTGTTGATTACAACCACGAATCACTTTCTCCTAACATGATCCCGGGATATGATTTCGCTGAAAACGATGCGGATCCAATGGATAAGACAAGCTTCCAAAACCCTGGTCACGGAACTCACTGTGCGGGTTCAATCGGCGCGACTGGTTTGGTTGACGGCGGTATTCAAGGTTTAGCTCCTGGAATTTCTATCATGCCAATTCGCTTTTTGGATGAAAAAGGTTCAGGCGACTTGAACAACGGTATCAAAGCTATTGATTATGCAATCCAAAAAGGTGCGCACATTATTTCAGCTTCGTGGGGTGCATCCGTGCCTCGTTCAACAGCAGCTCCTCTTCTTGAGGCAGTTAAGCGTGCTGATGATGCTGGTTTGATTTTCATCGCAGCAGCAGCTAACGATGGTAAAAATAACGACAGAACTGAAGTTTACCCTGCAAACAATGGTTTGCCGAACTCAATCACTGTTGCGGCTTCAGGACCTAATGACTCTAAGCCAAGCTGGTCTAACTACGGAAAACGTACAGTTCACGTTTCAGCTCCAGGCGAAAACATCATGTCGACTTTGCCAAAAAATAAGTACGGAAATCTTTCTGGAACTTCAATGGCAACGCCGCTTGTTTCTGGTCTAGTTGCGTTGATGAAATCACAAGATATGTCTCTGACAGGTGCGCAAGCTCGTGCGATTCTTCAGGCAACTGGAGCTAAGGTAGGTATTGAAACTGCTTGTAACTGTCGTGTTGATGCTTTTGAAGCCGTTTCTGCGGTTATTGAAAAGCGCATGATGTTAGTGCCCGCTGCTGCAGCGATGAATGTGAATGATGTTGTTAACGTATCAGTTATGAACGGTAAAGCTCCATTCCAGTTCTCAAGCTCGAACTCATCAGTAGCATCTGTTGATGCTTCTACCGGTGCAGTTAAGGCATTGGCAAACGGAACAACAACTATTTCAGTTAAAGATGCTACAGGTAAAACTGTGACTTCTCTTGATTACGTTGTTGGTGCGGCTTCAGGTGGTGGAAACAATCCAACGCCTCCGAATCCAGGAAATCCTCCTCAGGATCCAGGGCAAGACCCAGGCAATCCTGGCGAGCCGGGTGAGTGCCCATTGGGAGATCCAATGTTGTGCCAAATCATCTGTCAGATTCAGCCAGATCTTCCATTCTGCCAATAAGAATGAAATCTATAAAGGAGCCGAAAGGCTCCTTTATTTTTTTGTTAAGTGTTCCGAAAAATACAAGATTCCCTACCGAAGTCGAGTCATTTCAAATTAAGATCAATCCGATACATTACTTGAGTGAGGAATGACATTTGAAACTCATCATTTTCAGTTTTTTCGTTTTGTTTACTTCTGCGGCTAGTTTGGCCTCCGAGCCATCTACTTTGTCGTTAAAAAAAGAGAAAATCATTCTTTGTGTTGATAATTGGGTCGGTTTGACGAATACCGATGGGACAGGAAGCTATTCGGAGTTGGTTCGCAAAGTTTATGAAGATAAATACGAAGTGATCATTAAGTTATTTCCGTGGGCCCGTGCTCAGATTTCGTTTCAAGAGAAAAAGTGTGATGGGTTGATAGCGGAAAACAAGCCCTCGCCAAACTCCATCCGTCCGCGAATTATTCTAGATGACTTGCCATTAGAAGCATATTTTCTAAAAGGAAAAGTTGATTTCAAAGGTGAAGAGACTCTTAAGTCAAAAAAAATCGCATGGCTTCGGGGCTATGGGTATGATCGGATTGTGGACTTTAGAATGAAGTTTATTGAAGTCAACGATATCAAGCTCGCATTTAAGATGTTAGAGGCCGGGCGATTTGATATCTTGATCGACTACACTTATACTTTTAAAGATGAATGTCATTTGTCAGGAGTCGACTGTACCAAAATAACTTCGGCTCCAAGTGGAATTTCTGAGAAAGCTTACGTCGTGTTTCATAAAAATCCTAAAGGAGAGTCTTTGGCCGCTCATTGGGACCGACGTATGAGTGATTTAATTGTGGAGGGTGAGCCTCAGCGCATCTTTCAAAAATATGGCCAGCGCTACGTGGGAAAACCATAGCAAAAGGAATTTATCTTGAGCTATCCAAGTCAATTGCCGCATCTTAAGTTAGAAGTTCGCGCCCAAAATCAACTTTGGCTAACCTTAGACAATCCGGATAAAATGAACGCAATCACCTATGAAATGATTGATTCGTTGATCGGTGTATTGAAGAAAGCTGATTTTGATCCCCAAATTAAAGTGATCGTGGTTCGTGGTGAAGGAAAGGCCTTCAGTGCCGGGGGCGATGTTAAAGCGATGCTAGAGCAGTCCGGTATGTTTCATGGCGAACCAAACGAGCTTCGCATGCGTTATATGCATGGTATTCAGCAGATTCCCAAGTGCATGGAAGATTTGTCGACACCAGTTATTGCGATGGTTAATGGTGCGGCAATTGGTGCGGGTTGTGATTTGGCAATGATGTGTGATTTAAGGGTTTCCTCTGACAAATCTCGGTTCGGAGAGACTTTTGCCAAGATCGGTTTAGTTCCCGGTGATGGCGGAACATTTTTTTTAACTCGTGCTATTGGATTTGCAAAGGCGATGCAGATGACTTTAACTGCAGAGATTTTGGACGGCAAGGCAGCCCATGATTTTGGCTTAAGTCATTATTATGTAGATAACCAAAAACTTGAAGAGTTCACTCAAGAATTGGCGGCGAAGGTTGCGGCTCAATCTGCACCGGCTATTCAGATGGCCAAAAAGGCACTGAAGATTTCGTATTTGCACGATATTCAAACCTGCTTAGATCTTTTGGCGGCGTATCAAGGAATTGCGCAAAGGACACCAGAGCATTTTAGCTCGTTGCCAAAATGACACCGAATTTGTTGGCATGATGTGTGCTTAATAACCTCTTTGTCGACCTTCACTAAAAAAGGTTTTGATAACAATACAAGGGGGAAATATGAAACTCATGTCATCAATTTTGGCTATCGCTGCGGCTCTGTCATTGGCTGAATCTGCTCAAGCTCAGTTACGTTTAGGTGAACCTGCTTATGGCGGCAACGGCTGTCCTGCTGGCTCAGCAAGTGTTAACGTGAGCCCGGATCAAAGCTCACTATCCATTCTGTTTGATTCTTATATCGCAGAAGCTGGTAAAACTACGGGACGCACTGTAGATCGCAAATCTTGTAATATTTCAATCCCAGTCCAAGTTCCTCAAGGGTATTCGGTTGCCATTTTCAAAGTGGATTATCGTGGATTTAATTTGGTTCCAGCATTCGGAGCGCAAACAAAAATCGATACTGAGTACTTTTGGGCCGGAGCCCGCGGACCTCGCTTTACACGCATGTTCCGTGGACCAGTTACAGATAACTACACACTTTCTGATGGTATCATGGCTAGTACGCTTGTGTGGACACCATGTGGAGCTAGCGTGAACTTACGAGTTAACAGCTCAATCATGGCGCAGTCGAACTCTCGTGGCGATCAAACTATGATGACTGTGGATTCTGCGGACTTCTCAAGCGGTCTTCTTTACCACTTGCAATGGAGACGTTGCTACTAATTCTTAGCATCTTTGATAAGTTGAAAAGTATTTAAATTTTGGCTGTTGCAGAAGTTGTGATGTGTTTCAGGGAGGCCTTCACGATGAATGTAACAGCCATGTTTATTTTTTTAGACGAAGACGAAAAATAAGAACTTCTATAATCATATACAAGAACATCATTACCGGAAGACCAATTCCCTTAAGAAGGGCCCATTGAGTAGTACTCCAGTGAAGTGCAGCCCATGTTCCAAGGGCTGCTTGAAATATAAAAAATATTCCAAGGCGCCAGTTGAGTGAACTCATAAATACTAAAGCCAGTTCTGGGATTTCGGCATTCTGAGCCCGAGCTAAACCAACTAGCAAAGGTTTTTTTAAAAAGCTAGAAACAATCAACGCTCCAGCGAATATCAAACATAGCAGGGCAGGTTGGAGTTTGAACCAGATACCATCTGTGGACCACAACGACAGCAAACCTAAACCGATAACTAAAGCATTCCCAATCAGGGTGATGCGCTCGATTTTTTTAAATCGGATGTATTCGTAACTTAGCTCGCCCACTCCAAAAATCATGGCGGCAATCAAGCCGGCAACAACTCCGTAATGGTCTTCAATAAATGTGAACGCAACGATGGGCAGGATTCCACCGATTAAAAACGAACGCAGTTGCGCTTGTTTATTTTGAGGTTTCAAAATGCACCGGCTTTCCTAAGCATTGACCATTAATGAAGCCATCTTTCATTGCTAATTTTCCCATCAAATAGACGCTATCTACTTTAGCCTTAAAATTGAAACCAATAAACGGACTCCATCCACAACGGCTAACAACATCTTCGTTTTTTAGTGTCCATTCTTGATTCAGTTTTACGATACTAAAGTCAGCGTCGTAGCCCTTTTGGATGCGGCCTTTATTTTTGATATTAAATACTTTTCGCGGTCCCTCGGTTAGAAGTTCAACGGCTTTTAGTAAGGGAAGTTTGCCGTTTAACGAGTGAGTTAAGATTAAAGGCAGCAGGGTTTGAGTTCCCGGCATTCCGCTTGGAGATTGGGGATAGATTTTTGCTTTTTCTTCCAGTGTATGAGGAGCATGGTCTGAACCCAGGACATCGACTGTCCCATCAAGGATGGCGCTCCAGAGTCCGTCTTGATGGCTTTGCTCGCGAATCGGAGGATTCATCTGAGCCAAGGTGCCTAAGCGTTCGTAACACTCTGGGGCGTTTAGTGTAAGATGCTGCGGAAGAACTTCGACCGTTGCGATATCTTTATTTAGTTTTAGCAGTTCCATCTCGTCTTTGGTAGTGACGTGGAGCACGTGAACTTTTCGTCCGGTCTTTCGCGCGATTTTCAAAAGTCTTTGCGTTGAGATGAGAGCGCTCTCAACATCACGCCAATGATTGTGCGCTCGAGGATGCGCTTCTGTTATTGCGATATGTTTACGCTCTTTGAGTCTTGCTTCGTCCTCAGAATGAACGATGACTCGCCGTTGTCCTGTGCTTAAAATTCTTTCGAGTGCGGCTTCTTCATCCACAAGTAACGATCCAGTTGAAGAACCCATAAAAATCTTTACGCCCGAGCAGTGCGGATGAAGTTCTACAGATTTTAAAACCTCAGCATTGTCAGGAGTGGCCCCTACAAAAAAGGCATAATGAGTCCATGCGCGGCCAGGCATCCTTTGCAGCTTGTCTTCGAAAGCTTCCCAAGTGGTGGTTCCAGGATTGGTGTTCGGCATTTCAAAGATGGCGGTAATTCCTCCCATCAGTGCAGACCTTGTGCCGGTTTCTAAGTCTTCTTTGTGAGTCAGGCCGGGCTCGCGAAAGTGAACCTGAGAATCAATGCATCCCGGAAGTAGATGGAGGCCGTCTAAGTTACGAACTTCGCTAGCAAGGCAGGTCAGGTTTTTACCAATTTCAACGATCTTGCCATTAAGTACAGCAACATCTTGAACCTCTTCGACCATTTTGCCGGTGATTTCATTCCAAGTTACGGTGATACCATTTTTTAAAAGTAAATCGACTTTCATAAGCCCATCATAGTTAAGAATTAAAGATTTTCAATTGAAGGAAGTTTAAATGACCGTGTGCAACCTAGACTTTTGCCAGTAGGATTTAAGCCCCGTAAACTGCCAAAATTACGAGCGATTTTTTAGATGGTCTGGCCATTTGTTGACCGGGGGAGGGGTATAGTTCAAACTTAAGGGTAAATATGGATAAATTTCTAAATTTTTGGAGTCATCATAACGTCTCAATTATCGAAACCTTGATTGGGACTGTGCTTTTAATTTCTATATATGTTGCGTGGAAGTCTTTGTTTTCGAAGGACTCCGGCGCAATTGCAGGTGATTCCGTTCATGTCGATACCACCCAAATCGAACAGACTCTACAGAAAATTTTAGAAAATCAGGCGAAGATACCCGCGGCGGCTTCGGCGCCAGTACCGGCCCCAATAGATTTATCCAGCTTGGTGCCAACAGATGGAACTGCAATTCCTGAAGAGTTTTTAGCGAAGGTTGCCGCAGCTCAAGCAGAAGTTCAGCGTTTAGCAAGTGAAGTTGAAAGCAAAAATCAGCAAGTGACACTTCTTCAGCAGCAAGTGGCAGACGCCGAAAAGAAAGCGGCAGAAGCTGGAGCTTCTGGCGGAGCAAGTCCAGCCCCAGGTGGCGGTGTAGATACGTCGGCTCTTGAGGCAAAAATCAAAGATCTTGAATCGCGCCTTGAAGAGTATGAAATCATCTCTGAAGACATCGCTGATATATCTAAGTACAAAGAAGAAAATGCTCAACTAAAAGAAGAAATTGCTCGTCTTAAAGAGCAATTGGCGAATGCTGGGACGGCATCGGCTCCAGGGATTGCTTTAGATCCGGCTCTAGATATTCCTAGCGATGTTGCGGCTTTGATGGAAAAGCCAGCTGAAGTTCCGTCTGAAGAACCCGCTCCTGAAGTAGCAGCGCCTTCAATCGAGGAAGCTGCTAAAGAAGTGACTGCCTCTGTCCCAAATCCTGAGCCTATTTCTGAACCGACCCCCGAGCCAATCCCTGAAGTGGCCAGCATGGAATCTGCAGCCCCTGATATTTTATCTGATGATTTAATGGCGGAATTTGAAGCGGCGGTGGCGCAGCAGCAATCCGGAGAGCTAAAGAACGAGGCTCCAGCTGGTGATGCGGCCACAGAGCCATCTAAAGAAGCCGCTGCAAGCGAAGTCGTTCAAGCGAAAAATGAAAATGCGATAGCTGAAACTGAAGAACTTATCGGGGAATTCGAAAGTTTTATAAAAAAGAGCTAAAAGAAAAGAGATCGTCTATGACAGATTTTTCTAAATCAAAAAAATGGATATTACCCTCTGTAGCAGTTCTTTTGGTGTCTTTTCAGCTATCAATAGCTGGAGCCGCGATTGAAGAAACTTTAAATTTGCCAGCTCAGAACAGAGCGCAGATTCTTAGATCCGCATCTGCGGCAACATACTCTCAACTACGGGAGGTGGCTTTTTCGGGACGCCACTCTATGAGTTTGCGTTGGAAGGCAGTCATGGGCATGGCTGAGGCTCGTAAAGAGAAAGCCTTACCCGATTTAATGTTAGCCGCCGAGGAAAAGGATTGGTTTATGCGCAACGCTGCTTTGGTTGCGTTGACTCATGCTCAGCCTAATCAGGCATTGCGAGTGGCCAGACGTTTAATGCAAGACCCTGCTTTGGTAGTTAGATCAGCAGCGGTTGAAGTCTTGGCTTTGGATTTGAATCAAGAAAATAGAGACCTTCTATGGGAGAGTCTTGAAAGTAAGATAAACTTTAAAAGATCGCAAAGTCTTTGGATCCGCCCTCAAATTGTCGAGGCCTTGGCTTCAGCTCCCAAAGCCCATGAGCGTTTAATGTTTGCTCGTCTTTTGAATGAAGAAGATGTGAAGATTCAAGAAAATGCGATCAAAGGACTTGAGCGCTTAACTGGAAAGACCTTGGGGCAAGGTTCGATGCCTCGTAAAGAGCTTGTGGCTCTTTGGAAGCGCCAAATTAGTCCACAGTAAATTTTGATATTATTCCTATGTCATTGCCACGTATAAAAAATGCGTGGCATATTTTTTTATGAAAGCTATTTTAGCAGTCCTTTACATTTTTCTGACTCTTCCACTTCAAGTTCTTGCAACACCCGCTGGAGCTTATCGTCTTGTAAAAACTGAACTCATGGTGGCATCCTTGCCTCTTCTAAAAAATTTGGATTTGAAAGTTAACGATGTCTCAAATCTTGCTGTCGAGATAGTCGGCGATGAGGTTCGCATTTCTGATTTTAAAATTTACTCATCGCTTTCGATTTTAGGATCTAGAGCGCCCAGTTTGGAAGGGCACTTTCGCGATGGGGAAAAGCATTTCTTTCAAATGGGCACCTTTCAGAGGGACATAAAGTCGGTGCGTTTTCAGATTGAAAAGCTTCGAAATACAGATGCAATTGTAGAAATTCATTTTTGGGTTCGGTGAAAAAGCAAAAAGCTGGCTCAGGTGCCAGCTTTTTGTAGAGCTTTATTAATGATGATCTCTCGTTCCATTCGATAAAAAATGACTTTTTCTTCGTAGCCGTCAGACTCCATTACATCTGGTTCTGAAAAGAAATCTCGCAGGATTTCTATTTTCTTCTCGATAGTGACACGAACTGAATCCTTACCGTTGAACTTTCCTTGAGCGAAAATCATCGTAATTTTATAGCGAAGACCGCTAGAGTTGGGAACCGGAGTTTCCGGCATGAGCCAGCCATCAACACCCTTGATGTAGTCCGTTTCAATGACGCCGGTATCTTGATTGTCAACCAGGATGGGATATTTTAAGACGGCATGAGCTGCGCGCCAGACTTCGTCGTAGCTTGAGTAGAAAACTTTTTGTTTATATTTAACAGGACGATTGGGTGCTGTTTCCGGGGCTTTCTCAAAAAGAGAGCACCCCGGTGAAAAAGCCAAGAAAAAAAGAAATATTAAACTAGAAATCCAACGAGCTGTGTGTGACATGTGTTGCACTGTCAATCATAGCCGGACCAACTGCAGGAAGTGAAGAGTTTTGACTGCCAACTAGCGTTACTTCCCAGCGTTTTTTGCCAACAGGAGACTTGTCATTCGGCCACTCAGGAAGGACGATACGATCTTTCCAGCCAGCTCCGTAAACTTCCCAATATCGATTTAACGCGGTCACTTTTTTCCCATTCACAGTTTTTTCTTCAATCTGTGAAAGTAGCGAGTAGGTCGCAATTGGGTTCACGCCCGCAATTGAAGTAATCGCAGGAACTTGAAGAATCGATGGGCCATTCATCGTTGGGTTTGCGAGTAAGGGTAACATGGTTGGCTTAACACCATCAGTAAATGGAAGAACTGTGGCGCTAAGGCGATCTGCTCCTGGCTTACCTGAAGTCATCTCATTTTGCTTCTTTACAACTCCAAGAACTTGGCTTGTGGAGTTTGGCAAAGTATTAAGTGCGATGGCCTTATTGCCAGATGTTCTTTTAACGTCCGTCGGGATTAAGTAACCAGAGTTTTCAGTTACGCTGACCGAGATAAATAGTTCGTCTTTAGCAATGTTCGGAGCGTTGACTGTTTTTTTGTCGGTAAAGTTTAACTCCTTGATGGGGATATCAAGTTTCGCTTTATTATTGATGATTTCAATATCGCGAATTCCGCCGCCTTGAATCGCAAAGTGGTTGATAAGATCTGGAAATTTAGCTCCATTGCGAAGTTCGCCAACGACTGTTGAGAATGGAAAACGGCCACGAGCTGCAAAAATTCGAGAAACTCCCAATTGGTTGAAGTAGACTCGATAGGTAGGCTTTTCCAAAGTAACAGGGAAAATCCCATAACTTTCGCGTTGGCGAGGTAAGGTCACATTTGAGGGGACTTTCATTTCTTGCCCGGCCGCCGAGATAATGTCGTCTTCCGGTGAAATAACGGTATCCATATCAAATGAAAGAAGATCTGTTTTGGTTAGGCCAGGAAGGACTAATCCAAAATCTATGTATCCATCTTTGTCGACAACGGGGTGGCCTTGAGTTAATCCCGAGACTTCGTACATGGTTTTCGATGGGATAGGTCTTAATTTAATTTCGAGGTTTCCAGGTTCTTGAAGGAGATAAGTCGATCGTAAATACCCTGGGGCCTGAACTGTGAGGGTCTCGGCACGTGTCCATTCCGCTGGTAGGATGATGACGCCATTGGAATCCGCAGTTAGGAAGTTGCCGCTAAAAGGAGAGTTCAATTTATCGCCGATGAGGACCTGAGCGCCAGCCAAGGCCTTACCGTCAAGTGAGCTAATAGTCAGCGTTTGTACGTCAGCGGGCTTCACCAGTAAGTTGCTTAAATATGTAGCAACTTTTCCGTCTCCTGGCTTGTTTGGTTTTTCGTCCTTTGAGCAACCAACAAAAATTGCAGGCATCATTGCCGCTATTAAAATCTGTTTTTTCAAGGTTTCCCCCTCGTTATTAAATTTGAACTGTCATTTAATAGGATGGAAACTCGTCCATGAGATTCGAATCCGTATTAGGTATTGCAAATTGTCCACAGTATTGAGTCAATACTTAAGTCGCGTATTTTTTAAGATTATGACAGTTTTAATCTAGCGGTAATTTATTGCATAATGTCACTATTGACAGTCCTGAAGCTTGGTAATAGAACTTGTGCCTCAAGCGTTCGAGGTTAAACTCGTTCCACTCGTGGTGGGGTAGCTCAGTCGGTTAGAGCATCAGAATCATAATCTGAGGGTCGGCGGTTCAAGTCCGCCTCTCACTACCAGTTTTTTCTCCGGACAAGATCCGCAGAAAGTTTCGCAAGAAATGAGCCTCTTAGCGAAAGGTTCTTCTCCAAGGCTCTTCTCATTTAACTGTTTATCACTCAGCGCAATTCAATAAAAACAAGCATTTAAGGTTTTCAGTCGATAGTTTACAAAGTTTTTAAACCCTCTGGCCCGCTTCTGGAGGGCCTTTGCGTTCCCGTTAGTAGCCTCCGTAAATCCATTTGTCCAACGATTTTCAAAGTATCCAATTAAAGGTTCCAGCCACTTTCTGAGGGTTCTTCCGAGAGTATTGGCAGCTGACTGGCTTGAGTTTTTTAAGTCATTAATAAAGCACTCAAGATTTCTTCTCCCTTGGCGTCGGTTCCGACAATTATAAAACTGCCGCAGGCGTTCTTTGTACCAATACAACTCCTCAAGATCGGGGTGCTTGTGGAGGAACTTATCGAGATCTCTTTTTTCTGTATAATTTAAGTCTTCGCGATTTCTCAGGATTAGGCGACGTTGTTTTAGCTCCAACTTATTGCCGTTAATTTGTTTTCTCAACTTCATCATTGCAGGATTTAGAAGCCGGAGAGCATGAAATTTATCGGCTACAATTTTAGCGTTTGGGAAGAGTCTTCGCACAATGCTTAAATATCCGTTCGACAAATCTATCACTACCACTTTGACATTGTCTCGGCCTGGATAGTGTTCAACAGCTTCGAAAATTGATTTCGCATCTTTACCTTTGCACATCTCAAACAACCGACGCTTCTTTAGATCACAGAACACCGTTGCAAACTCTGCATAACCATTTCTACGAGTGAAAAAGTGTTCGTCGATGCCCAATATTTCCGGCCACTTCATTCCGTCGCGATCTTTGAGTTTCGCAGCCAGAGCCTCATAATGGACCTTATAGATAAATCCACTGGAGCAAGAGTGATGCGTTCGCACTAATTCTAGATTCACGTAGTTTTTGCAGTCTTTGGCTACGGCATTGCGAAAATGTCCCGTACTTCTTCGGCGTGGCCAAATACCTTTTACTGCCTCTGTAAAGGGCTTGCGGCAGTTCTTGCAATAGTACCGATGCTTTTCAATACGCAGCCATAATGGCCTTTCTCTAATTGGCGCATCGCGGACGACGCTGAATGCTTTTCCAGCTAAAGTATTCGATGGTGTAGCGCATTTGGGACAAACTTCGCAGGAAGCTCTTATTTTTTTAACCTCCCAAAGATATCCGTTGCGAAAACCTCTTGAAGACAAAAATTTTAGTTCCTCAGATAGCATTTGATCGGCTAAGTTGAAGTCCGTGGGCATGGTCTAGGCTCCTGAAAAAGATGTGTTGTGGTAAACAAATCTTATGAAGAAACCTATTCCGTGCCTATTCTTTTTGACTCAATGCTTTATACAGTGAAGTGTGAAGACCCGCCTTCACTCTGATTCTGTAATTTCCAAAGTTATGCATTCCGTAGGCTCTGTTCTGTATCTCATCCATCCTTCGATGTAAACCCTCGGTTATCGAGTTTGTTTTACTAAATCTCCACATTCTCACGATTTCTTCACTCCAATTTTCCAAAGTATTCCCTAGTGTCTCTAAATTTCTGAATTTTGAATTTTTCAAGGCCCCAATAGCATCCAAAAATTGTGGTATGACTTTCGCGGCATCACGCTTGCTGTAAACTCTCGTCAGGACAATTTTCATTAACTTTTGCTTGAAATCATAAACAGCTTTCAGAGCAGGATTTTCAGATAAATAACGATTCAAATTTCTTCTAGATTTTTCTTTCATATTAGACCACTCATGCATGCGCATTAAGTGGGTCAGTCCTCGATTCTTTCGACCAACTTCATCCAGCTGTCCCCAGGTTTTTAAGAAGTGCTGATTGATCAAGCGGACAACATGAAAACGATCGGCAACAATCATGGCTTGAGGAAAATAATCTTGTGCGATCTTACGGTATGTTTCTGATAAATCCATCACGACCACCTTGCAGTTTTTACGATCAGGCATACGCTGCAAATACTTGCCTAGATTGGATTCCGTTCGTCCTAAGGTAATGTCGAAAACAGTGTGCTTTTGTAGGTTCACTAGAGTCGTTTGATATCCTAGTTTCTTGGAAAATTTCTTTTCATCAATGCCCAAAACTTTGGGGCAACTGGCATTCTTATGCTCATTAAATTCTCGCTGTAAATAGCTTTTGTAATAGCGACCTACTGTTGCCTGTCCCAGTGATAAACGCTTGCTTACTTTTAAAATAGAATGACCATCATGGTGCTTAGTTGCGACTTCGTCTTTGAAGGGTTCTGTAACCCTTTGATAAGGCAAAACCCCTGGCATTCTTTGGTTGAAATACTTGCCGCAATCGCGACAGTGAAACTTATGCGTTTGGATGATCAAAACGCTTTTGGCTGAGCCAATACTGTGATGCTTTAAAACTCTTTGAAAGCGTTCTTTTTTACGCAGATTCTTTGACTGACAATGGGTACAAACTATCAGCCCTGTGTATTCTGCAACGATTTCAACGGTCTTTAAGCCATTGCAGGAAATGATTTTATAATCTGGCAGTCCAATGATAGATTCCGACCTGATAAGGGGCATTTGGGGGTCCTTTTGCTAAAATATTTTGTGGTAAAAACATTCTAGCAGATTCCCTGACTGCCCCTGTCATTGATGGAGAACCACCAAGAGCTCGACCCCCAGGCTTTCTTCAAGCTTTCGAATGGCTTGACTGATGGCGGACTGACTGATGTTAAGCTGGCGTGCGGCTTTTGCGATATTTTGCTGCCGACAAGACTCTATAAAGTATTGAATATGCTGGATATTGGGAATCATTTAATAAGAATAGCTTATTAATAAAAAATATTTAATTAATTTTTTTAATTATAGAAATAGTTTTATACCATGACTGCTTTTAAATAACTAAAAAAGGAGTTCCTTGTGAAAGCTATTTACTTAATTTTTGCGGCTTTAACGATTGCGGCACCAGCATTGGGCAACAATGTGCTTCAGAAAAATCAACAGGGATTATCGGGATCAGCGTGTTACATCGCTAAAAACTACGTTGGCCTGGCTTGGGAAAATGAATTGGTCGACGTCAAAAGAAACATGCACTTTAACGCCGAGCTACCTGATTTTGAAACAGTTCAAAGCAAAGTCGAATCTTTAGTCGCAACATCAGAAGGTGTGATGGATGGCCATGCGGCTCGCTATTTAGGTTTACCGGGTCATTATGCGATTAGTGCTAGTGATAAGTATCTGAAGCTAAATCCGCAAATCCCACTGCATAAGCTTTTAGTTGATTTTATTGATTTGAATTGCCAAATCGAGCTAGACGAAGCGAATTAGTTCAATCCAGGCGATAGAATCGATTCTCTAGTTTTTTGTACTCAGGTGACACAATAAATGCGGACAGTGTTTTATTGAGTTTTGCAATAATCTCGTCTGGGGTTGAAGGATGGAATGCAAGATAGTAGTCCGTCGTATAGAGGTGAGCAATTTTACGTAGTTTTAATCCGTAAATTTGCTCATAATGGCGATGGCTACTTGAGCTAACGACATCAATTTCTAAGAGTCCTTTTTTTAGCATCCTGCCGCGGGCAGCATCATCTTGAGTATGAATAAATTTAAAACCGTGCTTTTCTAAAAAAACAGTCGGCTGATCTTCAGCGATTCCAGAAATCTTAAAAGATTGAAAGTCTTTAAAATTAGCAGAAGGTTTCAATTTAGAATCTGTTGGAACTGCAATATAGAACTCATCTTTGGCAATAGGTCCCACCCACTTAAATAATTTTTCTCGATTCGGAGTTCGCGATGTCGTGTAGACAAAGTGATATGGTTTTTTTAAGGCGGCATTGTATGAGCGGGCCCACGGCCATAGTTTAAAACTCACAGTAAGTTGGTTCTTCTTAAATATATGACGGGCGATCTCGGTCGAGAACCCTGTTATTTTGCCTTTTTCTTCAAAATTGAATGGAGGGAAATCCTCGGTCATACCATAATAAATTTCAGGCGAGCTTGGGAAAGCTTGGACACTGAAAAATAGAAAAAATAATGTTAAAGAAATCTTCAAGCTAAAAACTCCTAAAAGTCTAAAAGAAACTCCGTACGTTTTAACCTTTGGTCGGGTGACAAGTCAAATGAGGGCTTTGTAGAATTGATTTGTGAACTGTCAGGATCTTTTCTCTATTTTAATAGTCGATGACGAATCAGCTTTGGCCGAAGCTCTGCAGCAGTTTTTCGCTTCCAAAGGGTGGCGAGCAACAACCGCCTCAAGTGCTGACGAAGCCTTGCAAGTTCTGAAGAATGAAGTATTTGATTTCGTACTGTCTGATATTTCAATGCCCAAAGTCTCAGGCTTGGGATTAGCCACTGCAATCCGTGAAATGAGAACCAGTCGGGCCCTGATTTATTTGATGACTGCTCATGCAGAGATCCCCGAAGCGGTCTATCGTCCTTTAGGAGTCCAAAGCCTTTTCACCAAACCGTTCGATATGCAGATGGTATTAGAAGTTTTTACTAAAGAAAAGACGGGGCAAAAGAACTAAGCCTATTGTGCTTCCCAGTCCTGCGAACATGGTTTATATCAGGCTATGCAGTATAATAAGCCCCAAATTCCCAAAAAGTATCAGCCCCGCGGATTCGAGATCATTCACGAAGATAAGGACCTTATCGTCGGCAGTAAGGCGGCCGGTGTTCTAACCGTCAGTGCCAAGTGGGAGAAAAATGCCACAGTTCAAAACGCCTTGAATCAGTATGTTCGTAAGGGCAGCTCGGTCTCAAAAAAGAATATTTACGTTGTTCACCGCTTGGATCAAGCAACAACGGGACTATTGGTTTTTGCAAAGTCTGAAGAGGCCCAGCAATTTCTAAAAGATAATTGGAGCGATTTCGAAAAGCATTATTTTACAGTGGTAGCAGGAAAGCCACCGCAGGCTAAAGGGATGGTCGAGAGTTATCTGGAAGAGGACGAGGATTATGTGGTCCACTCGAACACAGTTGCCTCGGGCAAGTTAGCCAAAACTCAATACGAAGTTTTAGCTTCTTCAGGAGGTTTTAGCTTGCTAAAGATTCGCCTTTTAACTGGTCGCAAAAATCAGATCCGAGTTCATATGGCTGATTTGGGATGCCCCGTAGCTGGCGATGCGAAATACGGGGGCGCAGGGGCAAAGGGAAAGCAGTTGGCTTTGCACGCGTACTCTTTAGAAATCAATCATCCATTTAACGGAAAAAGGCTGAAGTTTCTGAATCCACCTCCAGCCTTTTTTAAGGGGCTCGTTCCCTTTGATTTTGATTCTTATCTAAAGAAAGAGTCTATTTAATAATCGCTAAAGCGACACCAAGTTTAATTCGAGTTTCAGGGTCTTGCCTCATTAAGATTTTGGATCTTGGGTCGCGAAGGGCGTCTACAAGCTCCATCATCGTGATTCCGAATTTCGAAGCGCTTTCGCCTGTTAAAATAATATCAGATTCTTGTGTGCCTTGTTTGTAAGTCACTCTTAGCGCAGGGCTGAGACTTTTTAGTTCGCCATTGGATGTGCGATAATCGATCTGTGCCATCAAAAGTGTTTTAACTACTTTCCCTTCCTCGACATTCGAGGCTTGTTGGCCTTTGTTTAGGCAGTCAAGATCTGACTTCGAAGCCTGGCAGTAGGGGCCGGCAGGTAAAATGTTAATTTCTCCAGCCATTGCATGGCTGATGCCGATAAATAAGAAACTCAAAAATATCATGACGGACTTCATAAACGTTACTCCAATAGATGAATTCCAATGCTCAAAATATAAGTATAAAGAATTCGTCTGCAGAGCTTGCTATTTTAGTGCCGACATTTATTTCCATTCTAAGTGTGAATGGTGATCTTTGAACTGTTTAAAATCTAAACATTTGCCCAGAATTGTTACTTTCTAGGTTTGCCTCTCGGGTTTCTTCTGTGGGTAGGTTTCATGCCAGGCTGCTATATTTGAATAGACGCCGGGTATCCATGTGTCTCGAATTGAGAAATCCACACCTCTGAAGGATCTTTAGCATAAACGATTCCTCATTCTGATAGCTGTAGGCCATGGCCTTTAGAACTCTGATTTTATTGTTAAGTCCTTCACTGATTGCAGTCGTTAAATTTGATCGTATATAGGCTTCGATATTGATCCGGTACTTGCGAACTTGCAGTGCAAACTTCCGAAGTGGCAGCAACTTCGAATCTCGAACCAACCCATACCATTTTGCCAAGCGTGATCTAAACCCGTGGACACCTTTTTCTTCTAAAACCTTATGGAAATACTCAACGATAATCATTGCGTTTGAAATATTCGTATTTAACACTTTTAACTTTCCTAGCATATTATTCTCCTCGATAGATAAAACAGCATCTCGCTCTAAAAACATGAACCTTCTCGATGGTGACAACATGATTTCTTCGAACTCTTTTTTGTTCTTTTTTGCCTTTTGAAACTCTTCTTTTCTGACTTTTTCAAAGTATTCGTTCATGCTCTGAACCAAGTGGAATCGATCAATCGCAATCTCTGCATTGGGACAGAGTTTACTCACGGCTTGGAAGTAGCCAGGGTTCATGTCTATTGAAAAAAACTCCACTGATAATCGCTGGGGTCTTGATAGAGTTTTTAAACACGTTGCTAAGGCCATAGCATCCCTACCAGCAGCGTTAGCAATCACCTTTGCAGCCTTCGTACACACTAAGTTTGTTACGAACTTTACGGTCCATCGTGGTGCAAAAGGGTGCTCTCTTTTGGTTTCAGTTTCAGTCTTAAAGTGCACCTCGTCAGCACTCATACGAGAAACATCAAGATCTTTTGTAAACCTGTTTACATCTAAATTCTTTTGCATTTCTCGCATACGCCACTGATCCATTTGCCATAAAGTCTTTGGATCTGAACTCAAGGTCCGGGCCGCAGCAGCACAGGTGGTTTCTTCCATGAGTCGACCCGCGGTTTCGACAAAGCTGCAGCTATGGCCTTTGAATTTTGAATGGATCCCTGAAACCTTAGAGCGTTGGATTTTATTGCATACGGGACAAAGTCCTCGTGGATATCGTAAATGAATAACGACGTCCTTAAAGAGCCCCAGAGGGGGTACTTTAAGGTCTCGATAGCTCCATTGATGGAATTCCAATAAGGGATGCTCGCAGTCCGCGCAGCAGGCGCGGGACCACGGTAACTCTGCCGAAAGCCGACAAGACACAAAGTCCTCTGAAAGCTCCGCGTTGGTAATATTTAAATCTTGCAGACCTAATAAGCTGTTGATCAAATGATGAAGGTCCATTCTTGGCCTTTGTAATTTTTTTTTCGTAGTAAAAAAATCAAATCACAAGGTTCGCCAAGATGGGCCTTTTTATTTCAAGAGACACAACGCAAAAAGCCGGTCACGATGACCGGCTTTACCCCAGGGTATGGGAGCGGGAAGCTCCCATGACAGGATGTCTTTTTTCTTAAGTACCCACAGCTCAATCCCGAGACCCTCTAGGTTTTTGTTTATTTTTTGGAGCCTCTTTGATTTTTTTGTTTTTAAGCTCGGAAAACTGAGATGTTTTTCGGGGGTCCTTGCCTTTCAGGCTTGCCATGCGATCAATTCGGCGCGGAGGTCGATCTTCAAAATTAAAAAGAGGATCTAGCTTTTGTTCCTTAGCTTTATTTAAAAAAGGTTTGATTCTTTGAAATAACTTGGAGTCCGCCGGTGTGATGTAGGTCCAAGCCTGACCGAAGCGACCAGCTCTTGCTGTGCGTCCGATTCTATGCAGATAGTCTTCGCTTTGAAGCGGAAGCTCCCAATTGATGACATGATCAACGTGGGGTACATCCATACCCCGTGCAAGTAAGTCTGTAGAAACCAAAATTCGTGTTTCTTGGGACTGGAATGACCTCATCGTGCGATTTCTTTGCCCCTGGGTAAGTCCACCGTGAATAGATTCAACGCTGTAGCCGTAAGAAGATAGGTGCTGTGCTAAGCTTTCACAAGACTCTTGGCTGCTCGTAAATATAAAGACGCCACCTTTTGTGGAGTTTAAAAGGTCCAAGATATGGTCCCACTTTTTTTCTTTCTTGGTATAAAGCAGTGTCTGTTGGAGCTCTTGAACCGGTGCTTCAGAGTCGGCTGTGCGGATCATCAAGGCGTCTCTCTTTAGGAAGGCTTTGGCGATATTTTCCAGTTGCTTTTGGAAGCTTGCCGAGAACATCAAAGTCTGCACATTTCCCCGTAAGGTTTGTCGTATCAGAAGCAATTGGGGGGCAAACCCCATGTCTAGCATGCGGTCCGCCTCATCAACGATAACCGTGTCGACACCTTGAAGAAGTAGTTTGTTTGATATCAGGTGATCATTCAGACGGCCCGGTGTGGCAATAATCAGGCGAGGTTTCTTTTTAAGCTGATGAGACTGGCGGTTCCCTGTGCCCTTGCCGCCGATGATTAACGTGGCGTCAACTGCCAGTTCCGCACAAAGAGCCTTCATGACTTTGTGGACCTGTTGAGCCATCTCGCGGCTTGGTGTTAAGATAAGGCCTCGGGACTCGGGATTTTCATAAAGTTTTTTTAGAAGGCTTAATGCGTAAGCCAAGGTTTTTCCGCTGCCGGTCTTTGCGATCGCAATCAGGTCATGTCCGTTGATCCCAGTTGGGATAGCGCGAGCTTGAATCTCTGTTGGTTTGTTGATTTTTAGCTGCTCCAGTCCTTTTAAAAGGATTTCAGGCAAATTCATTTGGTCAAAAGCAGCAATTTTTAATTTAGATGGCTCAAGTTTCATGGGCGAGTTTTAGCATGCCCCTCTAGGGGAGGGTAGATTATTGTGAATACAGTCCTAGGGACTTAAGGCGGTATATAAAAACTGCATCCTGCAACAGAAGGTCCACCAGCTTGTGAAGGTCTTTTTTATTTAAAAGGCCACTTTTCTTTGCAATGACCCCAAGGCGGTAAGGTGTGTGAATTTTCTGGGAATACTTAAGGTTTAGAGCTGCGCTCGTGTCCTTCCGTAACTCGTTTTCGATATAAGACTTCGGCGTAAACCCGAGGTCGACGCGATCTTGTTGTACTAGCAATAAAACTGAACTTGGGCTGTAGACAGCAATTCGTCCAGTTCCTTTTTTGAACTTTTCCATTTTACCCTTAGTTAGGTAGTGGTAACCGTTAACGCCGGCAATTTTTTTTGCATTCAGTATCGATTCTTCAGGTGAGGTGATCGGGGTTTTACTTACGACCACCTCGCCATCTTTGACTGGCATTGAAACGAAGAGGGGGTCGAAGTCTTTCCAACCCCAAAGTAAATCTTCGAAAAAGATCACATCGTATTTATTTTCTCTAAAAAAATCGTGTCGATCTTCTGACGTTATGTAGACTAATTTAAGATGGTACTGATTTTGTTTCTTATTTAGTATTTCAAGGGCAAGTTCTATCAGTGATCCATCGTCTTTGTTTGAGGTTTTTTCTTTCGTAAAATAAGGTGGGAAGTCATAAGCTCCGACTTTCAATTCGACGGGCCCTGCCAGTGCGGGGGCTGAAAAAAAGTCTGAAAGAAGAGCGACACAAACCAATAGAGCAATTTTCAAAAACTTCAACTTCATGATTTACCTATTTTGCTGCTAGTGACTCTTCTATTTGAGCACAGGTTGTGGTTGCCAGCATTGACTAACTGCATGGACCCGCCTTTCAGCGGGCTTTTATGAGGTTTACATGTTGCGACAAAGCGATGAGTCGCGGGCGATTTTGATGCATGATTGTTTCAAATCTGATAAATCTATTCACCTATGTCAAACCAACATAACACTCATAAATCATTGTATTCTCCAGTTAAACCTGATGTTCAGATTGCAAAGCAAGAAGAGCAAATTCTTGAGTTTTGGGATCAGGCCAAAGTTTTTCAGCGTTCAATGGAGACGGCTGGAAAAAAGACCTATAGTTTCTACGATGGTCCTCCTTTTGCGACTGGTTTGCCTCACTACGGCCATCTTTTGGCGGGCGTTTTGAAAGATGTCGTTCCACGTTACTGGACGATGAAGGGGTACTCTGTAAGCCGACGTTTCGGTTGGGACTGTCACGGTCTTCCAGTTGAGTATGAAATCAATAAAACCCATAAAATCGAGAGTCGTAAAGATGTCTTGAACATGGGGGTTGCAAATTACAACAACGCTTGTCGCTCTATTGTGAAGCGCTACTCTGAAGAGTGGAAGAATACAGTTCGGCGTGTAGGTCGTTGGGTTGATATGGATCGTCCTTATTTCACGATGGATGTTGAGTTCATGCAGAGCGTTTGGTGGGTCTTCCAGCAAATGTTTGATAAGGGTTTGATTTACGAAGGTTATAAAGTTGTTCCTTACTCGGTGGGAGTTTCTACGCCACTTTCGAATTTTGAAGCTAATCAAAATTACAAGATGGTTCAAGATCCGGCTTTGACTGTTAAATTTGCCGTATTAGACCAGCCTCAAACTTATATTTTAGCTTGGACGACAACTCCGTGGACTTTGCCCTCTAACTTAGGTTTGGCCGTAGGGCTGGATATTGACTATGTTAAGGTCAAAGAGCACGAGACAAACAATTTTTATTACTTGGCAGCGGGGCTTTTGAAGTCCGTCTTTAAGGATCCAGCTAAAGAGGTTGAGGTTGTCGAAAACTTAAAGGGCTCGGCACTTGTTGGTAAGAAGTATCAACCTCTATTTCCATTCTTCGCAGATTTGGCCACTAAAGGTGCTTTCCAGGTTATTTCATCGGATCACGTAACAACCGACAGCGGTACTGGGGTTGTGCATATGGCCCCAGCATTCGGTGAGGAAGATTACTATGCTTGCCAGAAGGCAGGTTTACCGATGGTAAATCCTGTGGATGATGATGGCATGTTTACGTCGGAAGTGCCTCCCTATCAAGGGAAGCGCGTTAAAGAGGCCGACAAAGATATCATTGCTGATCTAAAAAAGTCAGGTCAGCTTTTAAAGCAAGATACAATTCAGCACAGTTATCCATTCTGTTACCGGTCGGACACGCCTTTAATTTATCGAGCGGTTTCTAGCTGGTTTGTGAATGTTGAAAAAATAAAAGAAAATCTTTTAAAGAATAACCAGACGACGACGTGGGTGCCAGATCATTTGCGTGACGGTCGGTTTGGAAACTGGCTCGAAAATGCGCGTGACTGGGCAATTTCGCGCAATCGTTTTTGGGGTACTCCTTTGCCAATTTGGCGAAATGCCGAAGGTGAAGTGATTTGCATTGGTTCGAAGGATGAACTTGAAAAATTGTCGGGGAAAAAGATCGACGATTTGCATATTGATGTTGTTGATCACATCACGATCCCTTCTCCGACCGGTAAGTCTGACCTTAGACGCATCGAAGGGGTTCTGGACTGTTGGTTTGAATCAGGATCTATGCCGTATGCGCAGTGGGGCTATCCTAAACAAAATATCGAAGAGTTTAAAAAAGCCTTCCCTGCGGATTTTATCGCCGAGGGGTTAGATCAAACTCGTGGTTGGTTCTATACTTTGATGGTGATTGGTACCGCGTTGTTTGATCAAGCGCCATTTAAGAATGTTGTTGTTAATGGTTTGGTGCTTGCAGAGGACGGACGGAAAATGTCCAAGAGTCTTCGAAATTATCCTGATCCCATGGAGGTCTTAAATCAGCACGGTGCCGATGCTCTTCGTTTGTATTTAATTGATTCTCCAGTGGTGAAGGCGCAAGAAATCCGCTTCTCTGAAAAGGGTGTCTACGATGTTGTTCGTAAAATCTTGTTGCGGTGGTGGAATTCGTATTCGTTCTTTGTGAACTACGCAAATATCGACGGTTTTGTTCCTTGCGGGGATGCTAAAAACACTCCAAATCTTTTAGATCAATGGGTTTTGTCCCGCCTGAATGGTTTGATCGCGAACACTCATAAAGAGATGGATGCATATCGCCTTTATAACGTCGTTCCTCATTTGTTGCAGTTTATCGAGGATTTGACGAATACCTACATCCGTTTTAATCGGGGTGTCTTCTGGGAAGAGGGTATGCCTGAAACAAAACGTTATGCTTACGAGACTCTTTTTGAGGTTTTGACAACGCTTTCGAAGTTGATGGCCCCGTTTGCGCCATTTATGTCCGAAGTGACCTATAAGAATTTGTCGCAGGTATTAAAAGACAAAAAAGACTCAGTTCATCTTGAAAGTTTTCCTTTAGCAGATACCTCTTTGTTGCGTCCAGAGCTTGAAGAGGCTGTAAAAGCCATGGATGTTTTGGTGGCTTTAGGACGTAATCATCGCGAAAAGATTCAGGTTAAAGCGAAGATTCCATTGCTGCAAATTCGAATCATTCATCGCAGTTCCGAAGTTTTAACAAATCTAAAACGCTTTGAACCTTACTTTATAGATGAGTTGAATTTCCGATCTGTTGTTTATGACTCGAACGAAGATCAGTTCGTTCAGGTTTCAGCGAAGGCCAACTTCCCTGTTTTGGGCAAACGTTTGGGAGCGAAGATGAAGGCCGTCGGAGCAGCGATCCAGGCATTGCCGTTGGCTAGCATATTGAAGCTAGAAGCGGGGGAAACTCTACAACTTGAAGGTGAGGCAATCCAGCTTTCTGATGTTGAGATCCGTAGGGCTCCAAAGGGTGATAATGCCAACCTTTCGGTTCATCAGGTTGTGTCTATTGAAGTTGATCCAACGGTCACTCCAGAGCAAGAACGCGAAGGTCTGGCTCGCGAAGTTATGCGCAAGATCCAAGCGGCTCGTAAATCAGCTGATTTTAGATTGGATGATAAAATTCGTCTTGAAATTGCATGTGATGGAGCATTGTTGGAAGCTGTGCAAGCTCACCAAAATTCTGTTGTGTCCGAGACTCTGACGGGCGAATTTAAACTCTTAGATGTCGCAGCAGAGCCGGCCGGATTTTTTGTCGATAGAACGGATATTGATGGAAATGTCTTGAAGATAGGTGTGACGGCACTACCTAGATAGTCAGGGCGAAAATTTGGTTTGTATCGAGAAAGGCTTCGTTAGGAAGCCTTTCTCTTTTGTGCAAGGGAATTGGATATGAAAAGTTGGGGCGGTAAATTTGAGTTTCGGGCTATTGCTACAATTCAAACACCTTTTAAGGATAAGTTTGGAATTCCACGGCAGCCAGGCTTGGTAGATCAAGCGCAAGGAGTAATAAAATTTTATTCAGATCCTGACTTGAAGACCGCGCTTAAAACCCTAGAGCAATTTAGCCATCTTTGGATTGTTTTTGTTTTTCATGAGCATGGTGGGAAAAGTTGGAAGCCCAGTATTCGCCCTCCTCGTTTGGGAGGGGCCCAAAAGGTGGGCGTCTTAGCCTCTCGATCTCCGCATAGGCCCAATCCGATCGGTATGTCAGCTGTTCGCATCGAATCTATCGACGTGGATTCAGCGGGGGGCGCTGAAATTCGAGTGTCTGGGGTGGATCTTTTAGATGGAACTCCAATTTTAGATATCAAGCCTTATATTCCTTATGCGGATTCGATTCCTTCTGCAAATGCGGGTTGGGCCTCTGGAGAGATCCCTCGTTATACTGTTACTTTTTCCGACGCTGCTCTAATAGATTTAGAGCGAATGCGGGAAGCTCTCGGAGATGTTGAAGATTGGCGCGCTTTGATAGTGCAAATTCTTGAGTTGGATCCTCGTCCTGCTTTCAAAAAACGCCAAGCCCCGGTAGAGGATTCTACAGTCTGGGGCTCGCGATACGGTTTTGAAGTCGAAGGCTGGGATGTGAAGTATGTAATTCAAGAAGGAGGCTTCTGCGTGCAGCAGATTCTTCCGTTGGATGTATCATCCAACTAAATGACTCCCGATATAAGAGTTTTCAGTGTATTCAAAATGCGGCTATTGACGAGTCTCCATGACTTTCTCAATTCTTGAATCAGGTATCATCCATAGAATCGCCACAAATGTATAGAGCCCCAGCGCGAGATAAGGCATCCAGAGGGCTGTTCCTAGCCCGCTGATATAGGCGGCTAAGGAAATATATTCTTTCTTTTTATTTCCCACAGCTTGATGAATTTTTGCATTGGTGGGGTGCTGCTTGAGCAGGGTCATGGTTAAAAATAAATAGCTAAGGGCGCAAGCAAACAGAATCACTCCATATAGTAGAACGGTTAGGTTTTCGAATTGGTTTTCGCCCATCCATCCCGAAGCAAATGGAATAAGTGATAAAGAAAATAGAAGCAAGTGATTGGCCCATAAAACTTTGCCGTCAATTTTTTCAGCCGACTGTATTAGATGGTGGTGATTGTTCCAGTAAATTCCGACATAGATAAAGCTGATGATGTAGCTAAAAAAAACAGGTCCTAGCTTTATCAAGGCATCGGCGCTGACTTCGTGTGGGACTTTAATTTCTAAAACCATAATCGTGATAATGATGGCCAGAACGCCATCGCTAAAAGCTTCTAGTCTGTTCTTATGCATTTATATTCCTGAGGTTGTGAAGTTATTAGTAAATATCTTAAGGTCGCTCATATATAAGTCACCTTAAAAGTAATATTGATTTCTTTAAAAGACATCGGTTGGTCAGTTGTAATTAGGCACTTGTGATTAGACATTGTTGAATTGTTTGTATGATACAGTCATACTAATCGAACAAATGCGAGAGGTGAGTGTGGGCGAAAAAAAAGAAATATGGTCAGAGTACAAAGTGTTGGTTCAAGAGACGATGTTAGATTTCATGGGGCATATGAATAATGCGACTTATCTGACTTTGTTTGAAGAAGCTCGCTGGGATTCAGTGACTCGCAACGGGTACGGATACGACAAGATTCAAGAGACAAAAAAAGGGCCTGTTATTCTAGAGGTTCAACTAAAGTATTTGAAAGAGTTGCGTCTCAGAGAAGAGATCATCATTACGACAGAGCTTTTGGAGTACCCCGGAAGAGTGGGAAAATTGCGCCAGCGGATGTTGAAGTCTAATGGGGAGATCGCCTCTGAGGCCATTTTTGCTTTCGGATTGTTCGATATGCAGCTAAGAACTTTGATTCCTCCGACGGCGGAATGGAAGTTGGCAGTGGGTTTGAGCTAATAACGGATTTTTTTGTGTTTGTTTTAAAGGAAGAAGGCCATGGCCTTCTTTTTTTATATACTTAGCTGCCTAAAGGTTGCGCTGCGTTGATTATGTGAGATTTTCACGGTGCTCTTTTAATCTAGGCCTTTCAAATACTTAGCCTTTGCTTGCTTAATCGAAAGGCAAGTCATTCTAGGGGGTTATTTAAAAAAATCAAAAAAAAATATCCAGCATGTTGACACGAATAGGGGGTTTGGGTACAAAGAGCACCTCGAAACGACGCAATCTTCTGAAAATGTTGAAAGCGAAGTTCTCGTTCTTTGAAAACTGAATAGCTAGAATATAAGATTTTTGGGCTCTTTGAAAACCGCAAGGTTTTCACAATTTCAAATTATAAAAAAACCCAGAATTAGATTTTTAAAAGCTAGTTTTGTGGGACAGAATTTAAACTGGAGAGTTTGATTCTGGCTCAGAACAAACGCTGGCGGCGTGCCTAATACATGCAAGTCGAACGGGGAAAGCCTTCGGGTGAGTACTAGTGGCGCACGGGTGAGTAACGCGTGGATAATCTGCCCTCGAATGGGGAATAACTAGTCGAAAGATTAGCTAATACCGCATAAGACCACGACTACTGAGGTAGTTGAGGTCAAAGGAGCAATTCGTTTGAGGATGAGTCCGCGTAAGATTAGCTAGTTGGTGAGGTAACGGCTCACCAAGGCGATGATCTTTAACTGGTCTGAGAGGATGATCAGTCACACTGGAACTGAGACACGGTCCAGACTCCTACGGGAGGCAGCAGTAGGGAATATTGGACAATGGGGGCAACCCTGATCCAGCGACGCCGCGTGAGCGATGAAGGCCTTCGGGTCGTAAAGCTCTGTTGTAAGGGAAAAAGTTCTGATTGTACCTTACGAGAAAGGATCGGCTAACTTCGTGCCAGCAGCCGCGGTAAGACGAGGGATCCTAGCGTTGTTCGGAATTATTGGGCGTAAAGCGGGTGCAGGTGGCCTTGTAAGTCGAGTGTGAAAGCCTAGGGCTTAACCCTAGAAGTGCATTCGATACTGCGAGGCTTGAGTGTTGGAGAGGCTATTGGAATTCCTGGTGTAGTGGTGAAATACGTAGATATCAGGAGGAATACCGGAGGCGAAGGCGGATAGCTGGCCAAACACTGACGCTCAGACCCGAAAGCGTGGGTATCAAACAGGATTAGATACCCTGGTAGTCCACGCTGTAAACGATGGATACTTGTTGTTGGAGGTATTGACCCCTTCAGTGACGAAGCTAACGCGTTAAGTATCCCGCCTGGGGAGTACGGTCGCAAGATTAAAACTCAAAGAAATTGACGGGGGCCCGCACAAGCGGTGGAGCATGTGGTTTAATTCGATGCAACGCGAAAAACCTTACCTAGGCTTGACATGTACTGGAAGACTGGCAGAAATGTCGTCGCCTTCGGGCCGGTACACAGGTGCTGCATGGCTGTCGTCAGCTCGTGTCGTGAGATGTTGGGTTAAGTCCCGCAACGAGCGCAACCCCTGCATTTAGTTGCCAGCATTCAGTTGGGCACTCTAGATGGACTGCCGGTGTTAAACCGGAGGAAGGTGGGGATGACGTCAAGTCCTCATGGCCCTTATGCCTAGGGCTACACACGTGCTACAATGGTAGTCACAAACTGAAGCGAAGTCGCAAGATGGAGCAAATCGGAGAAAAGCTATCTAAGTTCGGATTGGTCTCTGCAACTCGAGACCATGAAGTTGGAATCGCTAGTAATCGCGGATCAGCATGCCGCGGTGAATACGTTCCCGGGCCTTGTACACACCGCCCGTCACACCATGAAAGTTGGTTGTACCAGAAGTCGCTGCGCTAACCGCAAGGAAGTAGGCGCCCAAGGTATGGTCGATGATTGGGGTGAAGTCGTAACAAGGTAGCCGTAGGGGAACCTGCGGCTGGATCACCTCCTTTCTAAGGAATGTTTTTATGAACTTTTAGTTCATACAATCCTAGGTCAACGCAAACATAGTTTTTGCGTGAGTCCCAAAAATCTTCTAGCTGTTTAGTTTTGAGAGAGCGAAGGCGAGGGCCTGTAGCTCAGTTGGTTAGAGCACACGCTTGATAAGCGTGGGGTCGGAAGTTCGAGTCTTCCCGGGCCCACCAATATGAGTCGCTCGAAAAAGTTTTGTATTTTAGTTCTTTGACAATTGAATAGATTGATTTAATTGATTTTTAGCGAGGTTAGTTCCAATTTTTAAAGCTACAAAGAGCTTGTGGTGGATGCCTAGGCACTAAGAAGCGATGAAGGACGTGGTAAGCTGCGATAAGCTTCGGGGAGTGGCACACACACTTTGATCCGGAGATTTCCGAATGGGGAAACCCACCTTTTAATAGGTATCTTTAGCTGAATACATAGGTTAAAGAAGCGAACCAGGGGAAGTGAAACATCTCAGTACCCTGAGGAAAAGACATCAAACGAGATTTCCCTAGTAGTGGCGAGCGAACGGGAAGAAGCCCAAACCTTGATCATTAATTTGATTGAGGGGTTGTGGGACCGCGATGTGAGACCCGAGAATATAGAGTAACAGTCTGGAAAGTCTGGCGAAACAGGGTGACAGCCCCGTACTCGAAATGTTCAGAGGCTCTAGCGGTATCCCGAGTACCACCAGGCACGTGAAACCTGGTGGGAATCTGGGGGGACCACCCTCCAAGGCTAAATATTCCTTAGTGACCGATAGTGAACAAGTACCGTGAGGGAAAGGTGAAAAGAACCCCGAGAGGGGAGTGAAATAGAAACTGAAACCGCAAGTTTACAAGCAGTGGAAGCGCTTTATATGCGCGACCGCGTACCTTTTGCATAATGAGTCAGCGAGTTATCTTTGCATGCGAGATTAAGCCGTTGCAGGTGTAGTCGTAGCGAAAGCGAGTCTGAATAGGGCGTTTAGTATGCAGGGATAGACCCGAAACCCGGTGATCTAACCATGGCCAGGCTGAAGCGAGGGTAACACTTCGTGGAGGGCCGAACAAGTTGAGGTTGAAAACTCTTTTGATGAGCTGTGGTTAGGGGTGAAAGGCCAATCAAACTGGGTGATAGCTGGTACTCCTCGAAATATATTTAGGTATAGCCTCAGGTAAAATTTATGACGGAGGTAGAGCACTGGATGGGCTAGGGGTCTTTACCGGATTACCAAACCCAAATAAACTCCGAATGCCGTACATAACTACCCTGGGAGGCAGACGTAGGGTGATAAGGTCATGCGTCGAGAGGGAAAGAGCCCAGACCAACAGCTAAGGTCCCTAAATACATGCTAAGTGGAGAACGTTGTGGGGTTACTTTGACAACTAGGAGGTTGGCTTAGAAGCAGCAATCCTTTAAAGAAAGCGTAATAGCTCACTAGTCTAGTGACCCTGCGCGGAAGATACAACGGGGCTAAGCATGTTACCGAAGCTTTGGATTGTCGTAAGACAGTGGTAGAGGAGCGTTCTAGTGTAGGCTGAAGGTTGACCGGTAGGACAGCTGGACGAACTAGAAGTGATCATGCTGACATAAGTAGCGTTTAACTCGAGTGAAAAACTCGGGCGCCGAAAACTCAAGGGTTCCTGGGCAAGGATAATCCGCCCAGGGTTAGTCGGGTCCTAAGGCGAGGCCAATTGGCGTAGTCGATGGCAAAATGGTTAATATTCCATTACCGATCTCGGATTGCTAAAGGAATGACGGAGTAGGATATCTCAGCCTGTTATCGGATTCAGGTGTAAGCGTGTAGGTGGTGTCGTAGGCAAATCCGCGGCACATAACACTGAGGCGCGAATGCGAGGGGTTTACCCCAGAAGTGAGAAAAACCATGCTTCCAAGAAAAGTTTCGTTAGTTTAAGAGATCGCCCGTACCGTAAACCGACTCAGGTGAGTGGGGTGAATATCCTAAGGCGATGGGGTGAAATTTAGTTAAGGAACTCGGCAACTTAACACCGTAACTTCGGGAAAAGGTGTGCCCGCGTAAGTGTAAGGACTTGCTCCCCAAGCTTATTCGGGTCGCAGAGAAATGGGAGTAGCGACTGTTTATCAAAAACACAGGCATGTGCAAAGTCACAAGACGAAGTATACATGCTGACGCCTGCCCGGTGCTGGAAGGTTAAGAGGATTAGTTAGCGCAAGCGAAGCTGAGAATCGAAGCCCCAGTAAACGGCGGCCGTAACTATAACGGTCCTAAGGTAGCGAAATTCCTTGTCGGGTAAGTTCCGACCTGCACGAATGGCGTAACGACTTCTCCGGTGTCTCAACTAAATGCCCCGCGAAATTGAACTCTCGGTGAAAATGCCGAGTACCCGCAGAAAGACGGAAAGACCCCGTGAACCTTTACTGTAGCTTGGCAGTGATTTTAGAGTCGTCATGTGTAGGATAGGTGGGAGACTTTGAAGCAGGGACGCCAGTCCTTGTGGAGTCAACCTTGAAATACCACCCTTGTAGACTTTGAAATCTAACTTGCTCCCTTCAACAGGGAGAAGGACACTGTCTGGTGGGCAGTTTGACTGGGGCGGTCGCCTCCCAAATAGTAACGGAGGCGCGCGATGGTACCCTCAGCCTGATTGGAAACCAGGCGTCGAGTGCATTGGCATAAGGGTGCTTGACTGCGAGACCTACAAGTCGAGCAGGTGCGAAAGCAGGCCAAAGTGATCCGGTGGTCCCGCGTGGAAGGGCCATCGCTCAACGGATAAAAGGTACTCCGGGGATAACAGGCTTATTCCATCCAAGAGTCCATATCGACGATGGAGTTTGGCACCTCGATGTCGGCTCATCACATCCTGGGGCTGGAGCAGGTCCCAAGGGTTTGGCTGTTCGCCAATTAAAGTGGTACGCGAGCTGGGTTCAGAACGTCGTGAGACAGTTTGGTCCTTATCTTCTGTGGGCGTATGAGATTTGAGTAGACCTGTCCTTAGTACGAGAGGACCGGGATGGACGAACCTCTGGTGTTCCTGTTGTCGCGCCAGCGGCACGGCAGGGTAGCTATGTTCGGAATGGATAACCGCTGAAAGCATCTAAGCGGGAAGCTAACTACAAGATGAGATCTCACTAGGCTTCGGCCTCTGAAGGACCCTCGGAGACTACGAGGTTGATAGGCGGAAGGTGTAAGTGCAGTAATGCATTCAGCTGATCCGTACTAATAGTCCGTGCGGCTTTTTTATTAATTATTTAGGAACTATTCCTTTAGCTAAAAATCAGTTAAATCAATCATTCAAGAATCAAAAAAACTATTTAAAATTTAAGCTTTTTGCTGGTGTTTTTAGCAGCGGGGCCACACCTGATCCCATTCCGAACTCAGAAGTTAAGTCCGCTTGCGGCGATGGTATTGCACGGGCAACCGTGTGGGAGAGTAGCACAATGCCAGCTCCTTTTTTAAACCACTTATCGAAAGATAGGTGGTTTTTTTTGCTTTTTTTTAATTTGTCTTTTCTGGAATCAAGCTCATTGAACGTTCTGCAATTGCAGCGATGGTTAAAGAGGGGTTTGGACCGATAGATGTTGGAATAATACTGCCATCAAGAACATAAAGACCCTCATAGTTAAAGACTTTTCCTTCGGTATTTACAAAACCATTTTCTGAATTTGATCCAATTGGGCAACCACCCAACGGATGGACAGCAACCATTTTATGAATATGAGTCAGTGGGTTATCGATAAAGTGACCACCAAGTTTGTCCGAAATTGCATTCATTTGTTCTCGAACGCGATCGTAATGAAGCTCGCTATCAGAATAGTTATATTTAATGTCGACCTTTTTGTTTTGATTTAGTTTTATTTCGCCGGTGGAGCGATCTCTTCCCATCGCTAGCAAGACAAAAAGTTTTTCCGTATAACTTCCTTTATCTAAAGCGTCGGAAAGGTCATCACCAATGTTTCGTTCTTTAGATCCTAAGAAAGGAAGCAACTTACTTAAGAGGTCTTTGAAGAATCGACCTATTAGTTTAATACTGCCGACAAGGCCAGATGATTGCGGGACTTTTCCCGACATATACCATGAAAGTCCGATTGGAAAGCCAGCATCCTCCATCGTAAAGCCATGAGGAAATCCATCAGGGTAAGGCTCGTACTTGAAGTCAATTGCTGTGGTTATGGTTGGTCCTTTATCTGATTGAACAGAGTTTTTAGAACCCCAAGTGAATCCTAGAAGATCTCCGTTGCCACACCATTTTTTCCCAAGCCAATTATTTAATTGTGGCAAGACTCCATCGGCTTTCATTTGTAAAAGAAGTTTGGTTGAGCCAACGGAACCCGCGGATACTATGACGTTGTGAGCTTTAAGAATAGTGGTCTTAGAAGGGGATTGAGGGTTGTGGTAATGAACATGCCAAATATTATCTATCTTCTCTAATCTATGGGCCTCGGCATGAGTCCGAACCTCAGCATTTTTTCCTTTACCTGTTAGCTGCTCAATAGTTCTAGCTCGATGAATATAGTTTAGATTGAGTGTATTCTTTGCGTGGATGTTACATCCGATATCGCACTCACCGCATTTGTTGCATTTGGATTGAATGGCCCCGTGAGAGTTTTTTGTTTGTTGCCCTGGAAAGTCTCCAGAGAAGCGAATCGCCAGATGAGGGTGACTGATTTTGGGTTCTTCGATTGCTTGGAATGGGCGATTTAATGACTTACCGGCTTCGATGTAGAACTTTGTTTTGGGTGTGTCTTGGTAATATGGGTCTGATAGATATGGATACGGGGATGCTTCCATAGTTTGAATAACTTTGTCGTAGAATGGATCGAGATCACTGCGCTGAAGGTTTGAAGGCCAACCAACGAAATAGTCACTGGGCATATGCTTTAAAACATTTGCATAGATTAAACTGCCCCCGCCCAGCCCTGAAGCGGTCAATGTCATGGCGTCACTCGCTGGAGTATCTAGTATCTCCATAAATCCGAATTTTTTATCCTCTGGATCCCAAAATGCATTGTTGCGAATTTCATTGATTCGTCGAGGAAAGCTATACATCGGCCAATCTTGCCCCCTTTCAAGAAGGCAAACAGAGTAAGATTTTTCAGCAAGTCGACAGGTCGAAACTGAACCGCCAAATCCTGAGCCAATGACAACGTAATCAAATATTTCTGACATAATATCCTCGTTTAGTAGGATTAAATTTCAATTATTATAAAAAAATGAATGAGCTTTTAAGCGACTATGATTTCATGTTTAGGAAGAATTTCATGAATAATGCTGTACCTGTGAAAAAGTAAAGCATCATGCAGGTTCTTCCACTTTGAATTAAGGAAGCTTTCTTTGTATTCAACATTTTCGAATTCAAAGTCTTCCAAACTTTGAAACGGAAATGCTTCATCAAGCCAGCTTTCGGGGCCCTCGGGGATATACTCCCACAGGTCTTTTCCAAAACTAAAATTACCAGCCAGAACTGCTTGCTTCCATACTTCCAGACGATCTTCGCCTTCTTCCAGTGTTGTATTGGCTAAAAGATTTTCTATTACGATCCAGTCAGAAGCGTTTTTGGTTGGAATAGGTAAATTATTTTCAGTACGGATGTTAATATAAAAAGCATAAAGGTGTTTAGCGGCTTCAATGAAGTCTTTCGTGTTGTCTCGAAAAATCATTTGTCCTTGCCAATCTTTGTAAGCCCACGATAGGTAAGGAAGATCTGGATAACTAAGGACACAACCGTGCCCCACTGGATTTGCTTTTCCAACAAACCAACTTTGAATATGATCCCAAAGGGATCGAACCAGTCCTTTTTTAAAATATTTCTTTCTATATTTAATCATCTCTTGGTCGATTGAGCCATCGGCTTTATAGATTTCTGATACCGTGTTGTATTCATGGCTCATGCCGACAAAACCTTGATGGGCCCAAGTGTCCACATAAACATGACTTGTAATTCCCGTAAGGTAAAGTCCGAAAGGCTTTGAAAAGTTCTCGGAGCAGTTCGCAAGCATATCTTGAGCGACGATACTATTGGGGCGACAAATCAGTTTGTTGAAGAAAGGATCGGCTATACCACTGTTATTTTGAATTTCATTAGAGGGTAAGAAATGAAAAGGAATCCAAACCGTATGATTCGCAAGGTCTCGGAAATTGCGGTAGTCTATCATTTTATGTGCAGAAGCAATAAAGCTAAAGGCAGCTCTGTTCGAAAAAAGAATCGTACCTTCTTTGACCGCATCATCAACGTACTGTGCGCTTGAAGCAATAATATTTGCCTCTTCAGAGGAGAATCCTGCTAATCGAGCAATTATAAATGTAACTCCTAGATGAAAATCAATTTGCATTTTTTGTACTCTTCACAATGAAATTTAAAAATGACGGGAATATATCGACATGGCAGTTTTTCCCCATAAAGACATCTTGGTGTCCATAGCCATCAAATTCTTGATAGCTTACATCATGCCCAGCCTTTGAAAGGAATTCGAATGTCCCTTTGTTAGAGCCTGGAAAAATATGGTTTTGTTTGCCACTAATAAATAAAATCGGAGGAAGGTGTTGTTGGTATTTAGCAAGCTCTAGGTAGTTGGTCTCTGCTGGAGAAACCGAAAATGAAATTGCCGCAGCTTTCTTCACCATTTTAAAGATATGGCGGTAGTAGTGAAAACTTGTTCCTCCAAATAAGTCACAAAGTCTACGATGAGTCTCGGGAGCCAAGTTTTTGTGTTCGTAGGCGGCAGGAAAGCCCCAACCCCACATAAAGCTGACCATGTGACAAGCAGGCTCTTTACACTCGTGTCTAATTGCTCGTTCCATCCAGTAAATCCACTTTCCTCGCACAGGACCAGGCATGTAGGGTATTTTAGGACTCAGATATGGATATCTAAAAATATACTCAAGAAAGAAAGGACCAAACAAAAGCTTTAAGTAGGATTGCCAGCGAACTTTAGGCGTTAACGAGACACTGTTGCTAATTACAGAGGCGATGTTTTTTGTTTTTCCAGCGGCTAAGCTACACATGAATGCTAATGATCCCACGCAGTGACAAATTACGTGAATTCGAACGTCCGGTCCTTTTAGATCAATGATTTTTTGAATAGCAGCTGGAATATCATTTTGGGCGATATCATCGATCGTGTACCGGTGAGGGGAAAGATTGTAAGTATGTCTAGCACTTCCCCTCCAGTCCAGCGACCAAACATCATCAAACTGATTATTATGAAGAAAGTTAACTAAATTTTTGTGTTCGGGCATGATGTACATGTCCGTAGATGTCGTTAGTCCATGCAAAAGTAAAACAATATTTTTACTATCTGTATTTTTATAAAATCTATTTAGTTCCAAGTTAAGACCATCTGGGGTCTGAAACTTATAAACTTCTTTTTCGCCCTGAGGAACGCCGATTGTAGTTTGTAGTGGAATGATATGTTCATTCCAACGAGACGACGTTGTTGTGAAAATAAAGGGGGCGTATGCTTCCCAAAGATTTTTAGAGAATTCACCCATAAATCGACCAATAACTTCAATATGTGGGCGTCCGGTGGTTGAGCTAGTTTTAAAGGTCGTTAGTTGATGAATAAAGTCATGAACGGCTATATGTAAGACTCCAAGCCCAAGGACATTTTTTTCAACTTCATAGTTGTAAGGTAAATGTCCTTCCCAGATGTAGAAATAAAGTGTTGTCGTTTCATCCCAGGCTTTAGAAACTTCTTCTTTTAATACTTCTTTAAAACCGAACAGAGTCCAACGTTTGCCATCTATCTCTTCAAGATAAAGGCAGTAGTGCATTTCTTTAGCGGTGTTTAGGGCCGGACTGACTTCTGGGGACGTAAAGAGGATGAAAGTACCTTTTTTTACTTTTAGAAATTGCCCTGAAAATGGAGAGAGCACCGTTCCCTCAAGTTCAGCTTCCAAATCTTTTGAGCTTAAAAATTGATCGAGGTCTTTAATTTTTACGGTCAAAGTGAACTCGCAGGGCTTGCGATGAAGGTTTGTTTCCGATTCCTGAATTTGTGAAGAATAAAGTGGATGTTTGGTGTTTAACTTGAACTCTTTTGGGGCCCAAGAACCAGCCATTCTTTCTGTAAACTGAAGAGAATCCATGCACTGCCTTTAAGTAATTAGAATTTAGTTTAAAAATATTCTAAATTTTGTTTACTTAAAGGCAACTAAAGCTCTTAAAGACCGGGGCTTGTGTCTAGGGGCTACTGCGTGATTTGAAATTCGAGTGCTCTTCAAGAAGTTTAAGAAGAGACCTTCTGTTGATCGGCTTTGAGATGTGACCATCGCAGCCTAAATTTAAGCAATCTTGGATATCTCCTGGCTGGTCATTGGCGCTGACCGCAAATATGTAAGAGCGACTCTTCAAATTTTGCTTTTCAAGGTCTCTGATGAGTTGGGTGGCTCTGAAACCATCGATTTCCGGCATAACTATATCCATTAGGACAATATCGAAATTGTTTTGTTTGCAAAGTTCGACAGCATCATGACCACTTTGAGCAGCGGTCACGGTGATGTGTTCGTTCTTTAAGAGGCTTTCGATCAAAAACCGACTGGCCTCCATATCATCAACAATAAGAACACTGGGCGGATTGTTTTGGGTGGACATATTTTCCTCTGGATCAGTATATGTAGAATTGTCCACTTCTTCCTAAGAATTTCAATTTGAATCATCTCATTCTAGAGGTCTCTTGAATGATTTCTAATACTAGGTCTAATTCATTAAAAGTGTTAAATGCTTGAGGTGAAAATCTAATTCCTGGGCCTCGAATTGCAAAATTGATATTATGTTTTTTTAGTTCGGTACAGAGACTTTCTTTGGATTGATGGGGAGGCGGCGTAAAGTTAACGATTGGGTGTTGGTAGGCTAGGCCGTTAGGGTTGTGAGTAAGGCAGCCGATTTTTTTCAGTCCTTGATCTAGATAAGTGGCAAGCGCTATTGCTTGATCGCGAATCTTCGTCGGTGTAACTCTTAAAATCAATTCACATGAAGCTCCGAGAGCTGTGATCTCTAGGACTTGCTTTGATCCAGATTCGAAGCGAGTGGCGTCTCTTTTTGGAGAGCAGGATAGATCAGATGGGTCGTCGCATGTGCCGTAGGTATAGGCACCATAGCTTAAAGGTTTTATTTTATTAGCCAGCTCCTTACGGATTGCTAAAAAACCAGCACCTACTGGGCTTGCCAGCCATTTATGAGAGCCTCCCGAGATACCATCTACACCTAGACTCCACAGATCGCACTCCAATAGTCCTAGTCCCTGCATAACATCGACAAAAACCAATATGCCGTTCTTTTTACAAGCAGCGATGACCGATATATAATCCATCATTGCGCCGGTCATGAACTGAACCCAACTAAAGGCCACAACTTTTGTTTTTTCGTTTATCGATTGAATAAATCTTTCAGTATCTAGGGATAAATCTTTATTTGACTCAACAATGTGAAGTCGGGCGCCCGACCGTCGGCAAGCCTCTTGCCAAGGGTAAAGATGACTCGAGTATTCTTGGTCCCAGATAAGAACTTCGTCCCCAGGGGCGAGATTGATACCAAACGCGAACTGACTTATTCCAAATGACGTATTTGGGAAAAATGCGATGTCATCCCAGTCGCATCCAATAAGCTTTGCGATATTTGAACGAGACTGCTTCACATCTTGCATGTAGTCTGCATCAGTCCAAAATCCTTCCTCGTAAAAGCGTTGCCCCCACATTTGAATTTTCTCTTTTGCGGGATTTGATATAGGAGAGAGGCCCGCATTATTTAAGTGAATGAGGCCTTTTTTCCTAGCAAACTGCTCAGCAAACTCTTCTAATTGAGTACTCTTTGTCATTTCAGTGCCTTTAGAGCTTTATCAATTAATTTTGCTAATTCTTCTACATGCTCAAAGTGAGTTCTGAACCCAAGCAAGCATATGCGAATGTAAAAATGGTCTTGAATAGTACATCCAGTAAGGAAGTATCGGCCATCTCTATTTATTTGATTTAACAATTCTTTTGTTTTTGAATTCTTTAATCTGAAAGTCAGAATCGACAAGTCAGGATTACAAGCAAACTCCACAAGATCATTTTTTTTGATTTGTTCGTACAGCCAATTTGTTAATTTAAGTTTTTCTTCCAAGTTTAATTGGAAGGGTTCTACGCCGTAATACTTGATTGGAAGCCAAATTCTAAGGCCACGAGCATCTCGGGAAAGTTCCATAGAAATGTCAGCAAAATCAACCTCATGAGAAAAATCTGAATCGGTTGAACTTGGCGGCATATAAGAACTTGCCCCAGCGTATTCGAAGTTCATTTGGGCTGCATCTTTAACTATTAAGCAACCAGTGCCGTAAGGAGTGGATAGTGCTTTGTGCAGATCAAGGGCCGCAGAGTCTGAACGAGAAAATCCAGAAAGTTTTTCTTTTCCATGATCCGTAAGTAAGAAGAAACCGCCGTAAGCCGCATCGATATGAAACCACAGTTGATGACGATTGCAAATTTCCGCGATGGCTTCCAGGTCATCGACGGCCCCGGTATTTGTAGTGCCGGCTGTGCCAATGACTGCAATCGGTTGATAACCATTTTTTATATCTGCGCGAATGGCCTCTTCTAGTAAAGTGATATCCATTTTTTGGTTAGCATCACAGTTGATCAGGTGAAGGCTCTGGGCTGGGAAACCTAAAATACTAAGCGCTTTTCCGATACAGTGGTGCACTTGCGCCGAGCAATAGTAACGGGCTTTTGCCAGGTCATATCCCTTAAGTTTCGCTTTGCGAGCCAAACTAAGAGCTTGAAGGTTTGCCTGGCTTCCGCCTGATGTGAAGACTCCAAGGCTGTGCTCGTCGTAGCCAGCCATATTTATAATCCAAGAAAGGGCCTCTTGCTCTAGCGTCACAAGTCCTGGAGATAGCGAGTAGTGTCCAGTAAATTGATTAATCGCCTGGGAAACTGCCTGAGCAATATTAGCTATCGGATTACCGGCTCCGGCGACATAGGCCATATAACCTGAATGTCCTACGCCTTGCCCTAAAGGCATCAAATCCGATTTTATAAGATTTAGTAACTTATCTAGTTCCTGAGGTCCTGATGGAAAGTTTTTGTTCGCCTGGTAGGGGGGGATAAAACCTTCCTTAACTTTATTTGTTTCAACGTCCAGTGCAGAGCCTATCGGAGATCGCAAAGAAAACTGAGATTCTAGCTCTGTCATTACGGGAGCTACAATTTCCCATGCTTTTCGAATCTCATCCGATGATGTCTCAAGTGGTTGGAAAACGGATTTCCACCAGTTCGCGTTTTGCATCTGATTGAGTGTATTGGCTCTTTGCGGATGGATGTATGAGGTCGATTTTTTTAATTTCGTAGAACCATTATCGTCTGAGCCATCTAGGGTGGCGGCAATGCGAAATCCTGAATGTTGGAAAAAATGAGGTCTGAAGTGAAATCGGGCCCATTTACTTGCTTCATGTCCGCAACTAATAAAACTGCCACCTAAAATCATTTGATGTTTTCCATCAAAACATGGTGTGCTGAAATCATCATACAAAGGATTTATTTTAAAGCCTTCAAGTGGATTGAATTGATCTTCAGCCCATTGCCAAACATTTCCGAAAAGGTCAGAAACTTTATCGTTAGAAGCTCCAAAGGATCCAACTGGAGAAGCTGATGAAAAGTTAAAGTTATAGTTATAAGGAAACTTCCGGAGTCCTTCCTGAGAGTTGCTAAAGGTCGTTTGCTGTAAAACTAAATCTTCATCAGTTCCTCTTAAAGACACGTGCTCGGGCTCGGTAATTAAACGATACTTTAAATTCGTTTTGTCTTTTTCTTGAAGCCAATGGCAGTAGGCCTTGGCTTCGTGATAGTTGACCTCAGCGGGCCAATCCCATGGCATATCGATTATCTCGAAGATCGTGCGAAGCTTGTATTCATGACTGCCTTCTGGGCCATAGCCGACCCAAAAAGTGGGACGTTTTGTATTACGAAACTTTCTCCATAAAAGCCCCTCTTCGCTCCAATACTTGTCATCTGTGTATGCTAGAGAACTGACAAATTCAAAAAACTCACCATTAGTGATAAGATTTCTTGAAACTTGAAAAGGTGAAATTGTTTTTTGTCTTTTTCCGTATTCGTTATCCCAGCCGTAAGAAGGAGCCGACTCAGGCTTGCCCCATGTCACTGTTCCTCCTTGAGATTGAACCCACTCGACGCGGTTGATGGTTTGGGGCTTCAAATCAGATTTTTTGTGACCCGATGGGTGAATAGAGGGCCAATATCGAGGTGTTTCGACTAACTCTAAGGGCAGCTCGCGAATCAGAACGCTAGAAGTTTCGAAGTGAATTTTTTCATGTTCAAATCCCATGAAAAGAGCCCACAATGGGTTATCTCCTCGGATCTTAGAGATATCCTCTAAATCCGGATGGGTTGAAATTAAGTTTTTAAGGATCGAGTAGATTTTTTTCTTATAAGCGTGAACAATTTCTAGCGACGGCCAAAGCATTTCGTTTTTGGACATATCGTCCCAGCTCATTTCATCGACCCCAGTTTCTAGAACTTTTTCTAGATAAAGATCAACTGGCTCTTTGATGGCGCCTGCTAGTCGAAGTTTGTTTAGAAAAAGAACTGCCGTATGACCGTAATAAAAAATCATGGGATGGCGGAGTTGGTGATAGGGAGGTCGAGTGTAAGTTTCTTCATTTTTTAGCGCTGAAAAAAGCACTTCGGTCAGTGTCCAAGTATTGTCAAAGTAATCCAAAACGTCCTGGCGAGTAGCGATGTTTAAATTAATTAAAGGAAGAGCGAAGAGGGTTCGCGAGGCGGGGTCATAACCTTTACAAAATTCTGGAGCTTGGCCTGTCCACCATGAGGATCCAAACTTCTTTAGGACTTCGTTAGGATTTGAACGGTCTACTTTGGGAGCAGAAAGGTTGGGATTTCGAGTAAGAGAAACTGTTTGAATCATACTATTACCTCGCGCTTCATAGGCTCCATATTTTTTGCGTTTCAGTCAAATGACAAATCCTGTTTTTGTCGAATGAAGGGTCTCGGGATTGAGCTGTGGGTACTTAAGAAAAAAGACATCCTGTCATGGGAGCTTCCCGCTCCCATACCCTGGGGTAAAGCCGGTCATCGTGACCGGCTTTTTGCGTTGTGTCTCTTGAAATAAAAAGGCCCATCTTGGCGAACCTTGTGATTTGATTTTTTTACTACGAAAAAAAAATTACAAAGGCCAAGAATGGACCTTCATCATTTGATCAACAGCTTATTAGGTCTGCAAGATTTAAATATTACCAACGCGGAGCTTTCAGAGGACTTTGTGTCTTGTCGGCTTTCGGCAGAGTTACCGTGGTCCCGCGCCTGCTGCGCGGACTGCGAGCATCCCTTATTGGAATTCCATCAATGGAGCTATCGAGACCTTAAAGTACCCCCTCTGGGGCTCTTTAAGGACGTCGTTATTCATTTACGATATCCACGAGGACTTTGTCCCGTATGCAATAAAATCCAACGCTCTAAGGTTTCAGGGATCCATTCAAAATTCAAAGGCCATAGCTGCAGCTTTGTCGAAACCGCGGGTCGACTCATGGAAGAAACCACCTGTGCTGCTGCGGCCCGGACCTTGAGTTCAGATCCAAAGACTTTATGGCAAATGGATCAGTGGCGTATGCGAGAAATGCAAAAGAATTTAGATGTAAACAGGTTTACAAAAGATCTTGATGTTTCTCGTATGAGTGCTGACGAGGTGCACTTTAAGACTGAAACTGAAACCAAAAGAGAGCACCCTTTTGCACCACGATGGACCGTAAAGTTCGTAACAAACTTAGTGTGTACGAAGGCTGCAAAGGTGATTGCTAACGCTGCTGGTAGGGATGCTATGGCCTTAGCAACGTGTTTAAAAACTCTATCAAGACCCCAGCGATTATCAGTGGAGTTTTTTTCAATAGACATGAACCCTGGCTACTTCCAAGCCGTGAGTAAACTCTGTCCCAATGCAGAGATTGCGATTGATCGATTCCACTTGGTTCAGAGCATGAACGAATACTTTGAAAAAGTCAGAAAAGAAGAGTTTCAAAAGGCAAAAAAGAACAAAAAAGAGTTCGAAGAAATCATGTTGTCACCATCGAGAAGGTTCATGTTTTTAGAGCGAGATGCTGTTTTATCTATCGAGGAGAATAATATGCTAGGAAAGTTAAAAGTGTTAAATACGAATATTTCAAACGCAATGATTATCGTTGAGTATTTCCATAAGGTTTTAGAAGAAAAAGGTGTCCACGGGTTTAGATCACGCTTGGCAAAATGGTATGGGTTGGTTCGAGATTCGAAGTTGCTGCCACTTCGGAAGTTTGCACTGCAAGTTCGCAAGTACCGGATCAATATCGAAGCCTATATACGATCAAATTTAACGACTGCAATCAGTGAAGGACTTAACAATAAAATCAGAGTTCTAAAGGCCATGGCCTACAGCTATCAGAATGAGGAATCGTTTATGCTAAAGATCCTTCAGAGGTGTGGATTTCTCAATTCGAGACACATGGATACCCGGCGTCTATTCAAATATAGCAGCCTGGCATGAAACCTACCCACAGAAGAAACCCGAGAGGCTCGAATGAAACAAGACGTAATTAGGGCACTGTCTAAAGGCTAGACACCATAACAAAAAGGTAAGCGTTCTCAAGGAGGAACAGAGATTGCTTATTTGATCTGAATATGACTAAAGCGGCTCTTTTAGGAATGTTTTTTTTGATACTCTCCAACATATGTTGGGGGGCGGAGGCTAGGACCCAGTCTATGGGGGCTTCGCTACGGAGGGCTATTGATAAGTTGCCTGAAGGCGCCAATAAGCGAGGATTGATTAGATATTTGCAGGTTATCTCTCCGGAATCTTATCGGCGGGATGGCGATGTTGCTATGGCGAATGCGGGCATACGAGGCTACCTCGAGAAGCAATTTTCTGAAAATGACTGTTTTGCCGAGACCGCATTTAAATTTTATCGTGAGATTCGCAGTGCGGATCGTGAAGGTGAGCGTCCGCATTTGTCAGATAAAGCGGGGGACGGTAGGTTTAAGCATAAACCTGCCGGTTGGCTTTGGGAAAAGGCGCTGAGTTTTTCGGGGCGCAATCCAAATAAGGCGATGATGTTAATTGGCTTATGTGGCCACGACGATATTAATCAAGGAGACTTCCGAAACCAGCGAGTTGAAGATAAGTTGCTGGCTCGAGGCTGGTCTGATGACGATTTATTTATTTGGGACGAATTGACCGATGGGAATCACCTCTGTCCGCTTAAAACCTCGGATTTCTATTTGCCACAGAGTTTAGGAAGAGGTGTTGATATTTCATCATCTTTAATTGAGAGGATTGCTCGTCTGCAGGCCGAGGGACGTGGTGATCTCTTGCCCGCGAAGCACTATCATGTGCTTGGGGCCGCTTTTTTAACCTGTCAAATGATAGAGGCGGGTATGAATTCCACGTTAGCTTCTCGTCTACAAGTGCTTGCGGCAAGAGCCTATCGAGGAATTAGGTTGTGCGAAAAAACCCACGACGAGTACGAAATGTTCAAAGCTTTGTTGCAGCAACCTGAGTTAAAAAACAGAGGCCGGTTGAGTTTGGATCAAGCCATTCGTTTAGAATTAGAAAAAAGTCTTTTGGATGAAAAATGTCGATCTGGAAAGCTTCGAAATTGGTCCTGTGACTTATTGCGGGAAAGATTCAGCTACAGTATGACCACTCAATTGAGTCGTGCTGCTTACGATAGAATGAAGTTTCGAATTCAACAAGACGTAGAACAAATTATAACCTCAGGACTTTATGGAAGTTGGTATTTAGGTGGAAATCGAATTTTAAAGTCTTTGCCCTGTACCGATGAGCAAATATTAGGTCCCGCACCTTTGTTGGCAAAGTTTGTGGGTAGTGTCGATTTAAACATGAATATTTGCGGATATGGGCTTTCCTCGGACATGTGTAAGCGGGCTTTGCATATTATTGATACCTGGAAGGTTGATTTTACTTGGACTGTCTCGCAACACAAGGTGGGAGCCGATTTTGCCTCCACACAATGCCGGAGATATGAAGCGAGTAGGAATTCTATTTCGAGCTTTTGCTCTGAGAATTGAGAGATTCTTGAAGGTTTGGGTTTTATGCAAAAAATTCATATGTGGAGATTTAGACACTGGTTAACTAAGTCATTGAATTGTCTAGATTTGATTTTAAGTGTGAAGGTGGAAGATGAATGTAAGGCAAATTAAGATATTACAGTTTTTCAAAAATGCGAAAAGCCCTTTTGATTTTGGGCGTTTTCGGTTAGAACCTTACAGTTTGAAAACGAAAGTCTATTAATAAGGGGACGTTTTATGATGAAGAAGTTGCTTATTGCACTTGTGTGTTCATTTTCTGCTTTTGTAGCAGTAGCTGATGATTTTGACGGTGGTTCTGATGAGTTTGATCAACCGGAATATCCTCGCTACACTGAGGCTGAAATCCAAAAGAAAATTCAGAACGAAATGGCGATTGCTTGTTCTGGCAACCTTTGCAAAATCGTTGGAACGGATGCATCTGGTGATGGTTGGACTGTGAGCTTCTCGGTTGGTTATGGAGACCGTTCAAGTGGATCGGGCGACACTATCATTATCGGCGACAAAATGGGATCTAACGATGGCGATAGAACTTATGCGGGTGTGACAGTTACTTACTCTACTTATTCCTGCCAATCTTCTTTGCGTGTAACACCAGCAGTTTATCGCTTCGTGAATACCTATATGTACAACATGGTAAATTCTGACGGTTCAACGAAGAGAAATTTCTCTCCTGCTGATCAGACAGTTATCTTGTTCTACACAACTATGTTGAACAAAGTGGAATCTTGTAAAGCTGTTAACGCAAAATAGTTTTTTGCGTAAATTTGAATCTCGAAATTTTGTACTTTAAGGAGTTCGTTGTGAAATTAACCAAATTAAGTGAGCTAAAAATATCGAATCTTTTGATGCTTTCAGTTGCTTCATTTGGTTTTGTTTTCGCAACAAGTGCTGCGGGAAATGCTGCAGAAATGCAAAAGTTCTCTTTGCATCCAAAAGCCAACTGGAGTCAGACTCCAGTTGGGATGGATTTGGAGCCGATTCGTATTACGAATCGAGCACAATGTGCTCTTGATTCAGAATCGCCGACACGTTCGGCTTTTCTTATTCTTGATGGCTATAATGCTGGTAAGTTGACGTATGCTTTGGCTAGGAACGTTGGAGAAAATCCCGATGAATTCTCTAAAGAAGGTATGCGTGAGTTTAGACTAGCAGTGACCCAGCTGACGTTAGACATTATTGACCGAGTGCGAACTGGGCGTCTTCCGTTGTTGCCAATGGATTATTCAGAGTCAAAGCTAAGAAACTACAATAATCTTGTAAAAAAATGTGGGACTAAAACTTACTGTGATGATTTGAGCCAATATATTGCTTATGCATGGGCCCTATCTGAGAATACGAGACTAGCCGGAAAAGCTTCGGCTTCTGAGTGGCAAAAATTAGATAATTTTGTGGACAGAAACTTCACTACGACGATTGTTTCAAAAAGAAGCTGCGCGTACCTTAAGCGTTTCTCTCCATTGCAAGCGAATCTTCACTCGACTGATTTGAATGTAGCGGTGCTAACAGATATGGCTCAGGCGGTTATTAATCGCAAGGACTATATTGCTTCGTGCAGCGACGCTTCGGCGGATCTGGACAATAGAAATGCAGCAATTCAATTAGACATTACGATAGACGATCCTCAAGCCTGGTTTGTTAAGGGATTTGACTATTGGAATAGCGTAAAGATCTACCTTTCTTGGGCTTGGAGAAATGCATCCATTCTGGATCGCTATTCGCCTAAGTACTCTAGCGTATTCCGGTCTTTGGCCTTGGAAGAGTCTATTATGCTAATTCCAAATGGCTGCCGCAGTATCATGAAGCCAGCCTGTGATAGCGAAGGGCTTTCAATTAACAGTTTAAGAGAGTTGGCAAAGCCTAATACTCCTTCTCCGGAACACTCTAAAGAGATTCCATCTCGCTTGGAAAATAATCTTCTTGAGCATGGTCAAAGATCAGTTAACAACGACTTTTTGGGAACTCGCAGTTACGACACCGCTGCAGAGTGGGTTGAAAATTTCAGAAAGCAGTTCATTCAAAACCGCGGTTCGATGAAAAATAAGTTTCAGTCGGCTGTTCAGTTTATGAATATTTTGGCTGATTCTATGTCTGCAGCTGAACTGGTTGAATTTACAAAGCCACTAGCTTTGAATCGTATTGCCGATAATAACTTGAGAGATGAGCTTTATTATCTTTGCACAGAATCTCGTCTAGCTGGCGATAAGCGTCTTGATTTCTTGCGGTCTGATGTTGATCGCATAGGTCAACTGACGTCGATGATGAAGGCGGCGGAGTTTTCGCCTCGTGAAATCACTGAGTTTATTGCTTTTTTCAACACTTATATCGAAGGTGTAATGCCTTTGTGCGAAAGCTTAGAAAAGCAAAATATTTGGAATCCAGGTTCTGGCTATACGCCAAATAAAGCTGGTTTCCAGACGTGGGCGAAAGAGCTTTTGAATATTCAGCTGGTGGATGAAAGCGGAAAGTTTATTCCTCCAATTACGTATTCGTATGGCGCTCCTTTGTTGGTTTGGAAAAAAGACGCTGTTGGAGCTGATTCAAATGTAATTTGTCAGAGTGCTCTAGATTGTGGCCGAAAAGTCGTGAAGTCTTTGGTCGACCTACATGCCGTTTCAGTTTATGCGGATGCATTTTTGCCAGTTTCTTCAACAGCGGCAAGTCCAAATGTTTTCAATCCTTATACTGAGTTGAAGGCATGCAAAATCTATGATCCTTGGTTTCAAACGCGTAGAGCCCAAAAAGTTTTCATGAGTGACCTTGCGAATACGGTTCTCTTCGGATTCAACGCATTACCGATTTATTTGGATATTGATTATTCTGCAGCTAAAGTGACGTCCTTTAATCAGCTAGTCAAAAACGGCAAAATTAAGTTTGATCCTAATATCCAAGCCTCAAAAATGCAGGCCGCATTGGTGGCGGATTTTGGCGCTTTGCTTGGCGCTCCTTGTGCTATTTCGATAGCGCCGACGTCTTTAAAGGCACCGTCGGTTTATGCATTTGATGGAATCAGTGTTAATTATTGCAGCGCTAAACAAAGTGAAGATGCCATTGTTAAAAAACCAAACGATGTGGTTCCTACGACATCTGGAAGCCGGTCTTATTGTGGTGGTTGTTCACTTAACTTCGTAAGTATCGCAACGACGGTTAATAATGCTCCGACTGGATTTAATCCTTTGAAGGGCGCTATATTTTTGTTTAGGTCCATTTATAAGTTTGTCACTGGAATGAAGGATCCGGTAAATGTACCGCGACTTTATACAGTGAATTTGAATTACGTTGCGGACACCTATAAGCGCTATGGGAAAATACCTGAACAGTGTGTCGAACAACTGGGTAAAGGTCTTAAGTGCTTTGAAAGCGTTTGCGCGGCAAAGGCAGCCGAACACTTTGAAAAGCTGACTGGCGGCGAAGTTGTTAGTATCGAGGTAGGATCTAGTTTCGGCAACAATGATCGTATGCGTGAAAACGCATCTAAGACGGCGTGGATTAAATCAAATATTTGCAATGGAACCGTTGTGATGCCTTTCAACTGTCGCGAGGGCAGTGATTATTTCCGAGGGAGCTATTCTGGCTCTTGGGGTGGTCGTGGTCAGTGTGGGGAGAAGTTCTAATGTTTCGGTATTCTCTCGCAATTTCAATTTTGACTCTTTTTTTTCAAACGGCGGCATGGTCACTGGATATTGATTCTTCATACATTAAAATTGGAGAGCAGTACAAAAAGGTCGCAACTGTGCAATGTATGAACGATGAATCAGTGCTGTGTTCGGAATTTTGCGGCAACCCGGCTCAGTGTGTTCAGCCCGAGCCTTATTGTTTGAACTGCGCTGGCACGACCTGGAGCTTTTTAAGAGCTATCTTTACTCAACCAGGAAGGCAGTATGTTCCGAGTGTCGAAGTTACAGACGCAGCGGCATTGGTACAGAAAATTCTATCGAAGAAGATAATTCTTGTAGATACTAAAAGTGTTTTCAATTACTATACGCCCATTCAATCAGAAGCTTTGGTACGTTCTATGATTCGTTTCTGTCCAGAAGGCACTCAAAAGGCCTCCTTTGCGATTGCTTTGAATCAAGAAAATATCCCTGTAGCATTAGATTTTGTGATTTGTAAATCTCAGGGAGAGAAGGATCTCTTCTTTTCGGTCCGACGTGCGGAAGCCGAAGTCAACAAGGAAGCTTTTAGAAGTAGTTTTGAGCAAACATTAAAATAACAACCCCAGGCCGGTATGGCTTGGAAAACATATAGGAGTTCCAATGAAAAGGCTCGTTTTGGCTACTGCTATGGCAATTTTTGCTATGGCTTCTTCTGCAAACGCAATCTCTTTGCGTTTCAAATTTAAAACTTATAGCTCTGGTCCAAGCATCTATGCTTGTAATGCTGGTTTGAAATCAGCGGCTGTTGGTAAAAAAGTTTGTTATTTCGAAGGTACAACAAATGCATGTACTCAGAATGACTGTAAAGATGGTCAAATTTGTAACACTCGTTGCGTTTGCGCTGGTGACAACAACGGTGGCGACTATCTAATGAACTACGGTAAAGTTACTACTATGACATGGGCTGATCACGGTGAGACTCCAGTTGTTGTAGAATCTAACAAAACTTTTGCTTCTACTAATCAACAATATGCACAAGCTATTTCTAGCGATGCTGCAGCTTTCAACCACACAATCAAGGATCTTTCTTTCAACCTTGGTTCAGAGTTGTACAATGCTGAGTACTTCGTTGATATCTGCTTCCGTGCTCCTCAAATCGAGTACTACCTTGATGGTGTAAACTCTAACTGGGCATACACTCTTCAAGCTACTGCAACTGACTTTATCGCTAACGGTATCAACCCAGGCGACAACTCACGTGCTGGTCTTGATATCCCTGCAGCAGTTGCTGGTAAAAAATACTCAACTTTGGCTGGTTTGACAGTTGAAGCGAAAATGGTTTGTGATCTTCAAGGTGAAGGCGTTTACAAATACGCTAACGTTGATGGTTCATACAACACTTCTGTAAACGAAGCTGACATTGCTGGTGTTAAAGACATCGTTAAAACTCATGGTGCACAAAGCTTAGCTGGAAACGCAGTTGATTTCGTTAAAGGCGCAAGCTTCACTAGCGGAACTAAAGCTCCACGCTTCTGCAAAATCCGTTACACGTTCAAAGAGACTAATGGTCGTTCATCACTTCCATTGTTCCGTAAATGGCAACGTCACGGTGCTGAAATCTGTACTTTCACAGATATCACTGAAGGCGAAGTTGCTTCTGAACTTCAGTAATTGTTAGTTAACAAGGAGACCGTATTATGAGTAAATCATTATTAAATAATTCTATGAGAATTCTTTTGACCTCTAGTGCGGTTCTCTTCGGTTTCATCTTGCAAGCTCAAGCTTGCAAGATGTCCCGAGATCAGAAGTTCAATTATTTCATCAATGGTTCTGCGAACTATTCTGGAATGTTTTGGGAAGGAAAAAGCACGATATTCACTCCAACTGTGATCGAGAAATGTCAGCAGTCTGCGGGGCAATATTTAATGCTTTCGTTGGGAGTTCGGTTTCCAACATTAGTTTCTGAAACTTCGGATATTTCTTTTGATGGAAAGATTCAGGAAGGTATTTGCAGTCTTAAAGACGCTCCAAAGCCTGTTCAATCTTTCGATGAAAAGAAACAAATTTTTGCTAGCAATCATGCTTTCTTACGTAAGTGTACCCATTTAGAGGTGTACGATCTTGATAATCGTCCAATTCAGTTTAAGCCAAATCAGGTTGCCTGTCAGATTCGTTCTATTGGAAACGGAACTTTTAGATTGGACGGAGATTTTTGTTTCTTAAAAATTAATCCAGCCAATCGTTTTGTGGTTTCAATAACAATCAATGATGAATGTAAGTCTGAAGCTTATTTGAAGCAAAATGGCTTCGAGGCTCAGGACGTTGAAGCCGCACTGAATGCCTATGTTGCGGGTGATGATTCGGGTACAAGCACGGAATTAGATCCTTTAGGTACATCGCGTGCTCGTGTTTATATTCAGCCAAAGGCTGGTACACTGCCGTTGACAGAAGATGACGACGTTCGAACTCCAAGATTCCCTACAATTTATGCACCTGACATTCATATGGGCGGTCTTAAGTTAGCTGGATCGGGACAGACTTGGACTTTAGATATGAGTTTGTTTGTCGATAATCGTACTGATAAGGTTTGCACTCAAGGAGTGTGTACTCGCATAAGTAACTTCAATGTCCCTGTTGTTGGCGAGGCTAACTTCTACTCAGTTAAAGGTGCAAAGCGAGAACTTTTGGATTCTTGGTGGCACGCCGGCATTGCGGTCGCTAATTGGCAGGGCTTGTTGACAGGTATCTCAAAAAATATCAATGAAGTTGAATTTAAGGTTGGCGATAAATACTCTTTAGAAGTTGTGTTTGTTGATCCGTTTGAAGACTATACTTTGTTTGCGATGGCTTTTCAGCAGTTCTTAATTGACCTTAAGGCTGTTGAAGGGACGGCGGGTATCGACGTGATCCAAAGCCTTCAAGGGCTAGCAAATCTTTCCGGCTTAAGTCCATTAAGAGCTTTGCCTAATCTTTCAAGTGGTGATTTCACTGCGGAGCTTGATCGCGTATTATTAGCCTTATCGGGGTTAAACAAAGATCGTCAGTGGCCGGCTTATTACGAAAAAATCTGTAACCCTGTTTTGAAGAACTGTATTGCAGCTGGAAAAAGTAAGTATTTCGCAAAAATCCGTGCTGATTTTGAAGTTGCTGGTTTTGACGAAATGGACGGCAGCGTTCAGTTTAAAAATGTTCGTATCGCCAGAGACTCTAAAGTTGCTGATTCATATGAAAAATCGGTGACAGGCTTTACTCGCCAGACCTGTGGTGAATAGTATGAAGAGTTTTTTAGTTGGCCTCATTTTTCTTCCGAATCTAGTTTTTGCTGGTGTGACCATTGCGCCAAAGAATGGACAGTTGTATGCATGCAATGCTGGTATTGCTCACCCAGCCCAAGACTTAGCTGGGACAGATTCTATTCAGGTAAAGTATGATGATCTTTCAGTTGCTGAAGACAGCCCGGTGCGTGTTCGAGGCAATAATATTTCAGCGGATTTTTCAGATAGTTATAAAGTGCTTTTTGGCGGAAACTCTTTTTGGCTGAGTATGATATCCAAATTGGAGATCGGCTTGAGTTCTGAAAAGCTTGGAAGCCGATATTATATTGACTATTGTTACGTCGCCCCGAAGGCTTCGGGGCCTCAGTTAGTTCAGACAAATGGAATTTACCAGTTAAATTCTTCCTTAGGGTTTTCGTCTTTAGATCAAGGGCGCTATGTTAATGATGCTGGCGTTACTGCGACAATGTACGTTTATTGCGATCTGGCTGGAGTTGGTTCTAAAACGAAGATGGATGCGGATGTATCGAACCTTGCTCAAAATGGGATGGATCGTGATTTGATCACTTCATCAAATTCGGCAAGTGTTGGTAGCCAAGTTATTCAGTTTCAAAAGATATTGAACTCGAATTACATGAATACCCCTAGAGCCTGTATCGTAAGAATGCTTTTTGTCGAAACAAAAAATACTCCGCGATCAAACACTGTTGGGGTTGAGTTCACTAACGATATTAGTATTGAAAAGGCGACTTTTTAAGTTAATGGGCTAAGTAGAAAGAAATTAAGCTGTAAATGCCGGCGAGAATCAAAATTCCACCGGCAATTTTTTTTTGTTTCGTATCACTTTTTTGAATCGTTTTTTTTATCATCCAAGGCATAGCAATTAAAGCTGGAAGGCCTCCGGCAAAGAAAAGGGCCATGATAAAGGCCCCAGCGTATGGGCTCTTGGAGGCTACTGCCGCAATAATATAAGTATATAGCCATCCGCAGGGGAGAAGAATCGTTAATGCTCCTATGAGCCATCCAGGTTGATTGAGCTTAAAAGCTTGAATTTGAGCGATCACTTTTTTTAACAAAGTACTTTGCGGAATGATTCGTCTTAGAAGTGGTAGGTCCAGATTTTTTATTCCCATATAAATCAAAACCAGGCCAAATAACCATGCCGAGATTAATCGCAGCAGGTTGAAACTATTGCCTAAGAAGAAGGCCCCCAGGGCACCGGCCATCGCACCGAAAAGAACGTAAATGATGAAGCGAGTGATATGATACTGTATAAGTTGATTTCGCTGAGCCAAAATTGAAGCAATAGGACCGCACATGCCCGCACAATGCCAGCTTCCAAAAAAGCTGGTCGTAAGAATTGTTAAAGATAGAACGAGGCTTTCTTGATTCATCTATTTCGGGCCTAACAAGGTGAACTCTTTAATATCACTATAAAGAGCTCTGTTTTCGGGGTTATAGATCAAGATTGCGCCTTTTATTTGTCCAACGCCTTTGAATTTTTCAGGAGCCGCTTTGACAAAGAAATGCCATTCAAAGTACTGCTTCGGCGTCAAAAGCATTGGGTTCTGACCCACCGTTAATTCTAGGCCCGCCGCCACTGCTTCTGGAGTTAATTGAATTTGATATAACTGTGAGTCAGACGACTGATTGGTGACGTGCAATTTGAAGTGATTCAGAATCTGGCTTTGCCCAGCTTCATTTTGTACAGTTGAAAATGGAAGTCCAGTGGCGCGAAGGAGCGCTGCATGTGAGCTTTGCCGAGTGGATAGATTGTAAATCAATCCGGCAGCACAAAGAGTAATAGCAAAAAGATAAGCCAAGCTTCTAGGCTTCAGCAGTTTGAATTTGGAGTTATCAAGAGTTTTATAGCCGATCAAACCTTTTGGTTTTTTCACTTTTTCCATGATCTCGTCGCAGGCATCGACGCAGGCCGTGCAGGCGATGCACTCGAGCTGTAAGCCGTTACGAATATCAATACCCGTAGGGCAAGCGGCAACACATTTTCCGCAAGCCACGCAATCACCTTGTTTAGTGTTGGCGTCAAAATTAAGGTTAGTTGTCGTTAAGCCTCGGCGAGGTTCACCACGCTTTTCATCGTAGGCGACGGTCATTGTTGAAGAATCCATTAGAAGTCCTTGAATTCTTCCATAGGGACACATGATGACACAAAACTGTTCGCGAAACCATCCGAAGTCAAAAAGAAATAATGCAGTAAAAAATTGAACGACAACAAAAAGTGTCCAGTTGTTTGAAGGTGAACCTAAAGTAATTTTTAACAATTCTGGAGCTCCGACAAAATACGCGACAAGCGAATGCGCAATATGGGAGGAGACAATAAAAAATAAAATCCATTTAGCAGATTTTTTTAAGAAATTTTTAAATGTTAATGGGTCGGTCTGCATTTTACGTCGTTCTAAATAGTTTCCTTCGGTGAAGTACTCAATCCTGCGAAAAACACCGTCTATAAATACCGTTTGAGGGCATGCCCAACCACACCAAACTCGGCCCCATATCGATGTAACGAAGGCTAATGTCAATGCTCCACCAGCGATTAAGAAAAACATAAGAGGGGCATCGTGGGCTCGGAATAGCACGCCGAAGAGATTGAACTCTCGCTCTGGCAAGTTAAGAAGAACTGTTTGGTGTCCATCCCAAGTTGTCCAAGGAAGGACCATAAAGAGTACAATTAAAAAGGCTTGAGTCCAATTTCGGTGTTTACGGAAAAAGCCTTTAACCTCGGCAGGTTGTAAATAAAGTCTGTCTCCGTGAGCGTTTACGCTTGTTAGTTTACCAGGATCGAGTTGAGTCATAGTTCCTCTCAAAGAAGTACGGACAGTTTAAGCAAATCTAGGGATTTAGACTATGATCATCATCATACTTTCCTGACAAATTTGAAATCAAAAAAAAGGCTCTGCATCGGTTGGATGCAGAGCCTGAGCTAGGCCACTAAATGAATAAGTCCTAGTAAGTTTCGACAATATCACCCTGAGGTGCTTTTGCTCCGGCTGGGTTTGTGCCTTTTTTGGAAAGAATATAAGCTGATACAGCGTAGATCTCTTCTTTCTTCATGACAGGACCCCAAGGAGGCATCCCTTTGTCAGCGACGCCCTCGCGAATGACTTTTACGATATCCATTCTTGTGCCTTTGCCGTGAATCCAGTTTTTATCGGTCAAGTTTGGACCGATCAGACCCTGAAGTTCGTTGCCGTGACAGGCAGCGCATTTCAAATTGAATTGACTAGCTCCAAGGGCTAAAACTTGATCCCCAGTCATGGCTGCGGCCAAGGACTCTTCAGTTTCCATAACTTGAGGAGTTGTTTGTTTAGCTTTGTTGATTTCGGTCATTGCGATATCCAACTCTTGGCTAAGGCTAGTTCCTCCAGCAAGCTCGTAGTGGATATAGTAAATCGCGCCAAAAATGATGGCAATAAAGAATGTCCATAACCACCAATTTGGTAGTGGATTATCTAATTCATGAATGCCATCGTAATTGTGGCCTTCCATATTTTTCTTATCATCGCTCATATTTATTCTCCGTCCTGAAGGGGAAACTGCTCGACGCGTTTGTATAGAGCACCGCTAGATTTGCGGTAGGCCCACATGCATACGCCTGCAAAAAACACCATAAAGATAACAAGCCCTAATGATGTTAAGTGTGTGTCTGTAAAATAACTTAAACCTAGTTGTTTCATGTTACTTTCCTTTTTGTCCTAGTGCCTGTAGGTAAGCAATAAGAGCAACGAGTTCAGTTTTTTCAAGTCCAGCAGGTGCTCCGTTAGCCGCTAGATCTTCAGCGATAACTTTGGCTTCTTTTTGTGCATGGATATCTGCGTTAGCTACCGTGTCGTCATCGTAAGGAACGCCGACCATTCTCATGACCGATAGTTTTTTACGAAGTACGGTAAAGTCGACATTCTTTGCCACCAACCATGGGTACGACGGCATGATTGACTTAGGTGTTACCGAACGTGGATCGATCATGTGTTGGTAGTGCCAAAGGTTTGGATATTTTTTGCCCAAGCGAGCCAAATCCGGTCCCGTGCGCTTTGAGCCCCATTGGAATGGATGGTCCCACATACTTTCACCAATTGTTGATGGCTTCCCGTAGCGCAAAACTTCATCCGGCATTGGGCGAATTTGTTGAGAGTGGCAGACGTAACATCCTTCTTTCAAGTACACATCGCGACCCGCAAGCTCTAATGGAGTGTAAGGGGCAGTAATCGTGTCTGGTGTTACATACTTATGAAGAGACAGTGTTGGATAGATTTCAATAACTGATCCGACAACGATAGCTAGGAAAGCAAGTACCGAGAATGTAAGCCCCATTCCTTCAAGTTTGCGGTGTCCATCTTCCTTGCCATAGACTTCGTTCCAACCCGTGCGAGTGACTTCGTGGGCTTTGGATTCTTGTTGAGCTGGCGCTGATTTGATAGTCATCCAAATGTTGTAGATGAACATGCAGAAGCCAACGATGAATAGAGTTCCACCCAATGCTCGAACCCAATATAGAGGAACGATCTTCATGACCGTTTCTACAAAATCTGGGTAAACAAGAGTTCCATCTTTTGCGATAGCTCTCCACATAAGACCTTGAGTGATTCCCGCTGTAACCATTGATGTGTAGTAAAGAAGGATACCGACAGTTGAAATCCAGAAGTTATTTTCTGCTAATTTTGTAGAATACAGCTTTGTATTCCATAGGCGAGGTACCATCCAAAGTAACATACCCATTGTCATTAAACCGTTCCAGCCAAGTGCTCCGGCATGAACGTGACCAATGATCCAGTCCGTGTAGTGACCTAAGCTGCTGACGGATTTAATTGAAAGCAATGGTCCTTCGAATGTAGACATACCATAGAAGGTCACGCCTGCGACGAAGAATTTGATGATAGGATCTTTGATAAGCTCTTTAAACGCACCTTTAAGTGTTAAAAGGCCGTTGATCATACCACCCCAAGAGGGAGCCCAAAGCATGACCGAGAATATCATCCCTAAAGTTTGCGCCCACTCTGGAAGTGAGGTGTAAAGCAAGTGGTGAGGTCCTGCCCAAATGTAAATAAAGACAAGGGCCCAAAAGTGAATAATCGATAGTCTATAAGAATAAACCGGGCGATTTGCGGCTTTTGGTACAAAGTAGTACATCAAACCCAAAAATGGAGTCGTCAAGAAAAAGGCAACGGCATTGTGACCGTACCACCATTGAACAAGCGCATCTTGGATGCCGGCCCACACAGGGTATGACTTCAAGAATGAAACTGGAATTGCAATGGAGTTAACGACATGAAGAACGGCAACAGTGATAATTGTTGCAATGTAGAACCAAATCGCTACGTACATATGCTTTTCGCGACGTTGTTTCAGAGTCATGAAGAAGTTGACGCCAAAAAAACCAGCCCATACGACAGCAATCGCAATATCAATTGGCCATTCAAGTTCAGCGTACTCTTTTCCTGTTGTGTAACCAAAAGGAATGGTTAATGCGGCCGTTACAATAATCAGCTGCCATCCCCAGAAGTGCAGTCTCGATAGCATGTCCGAGAACATGCGAGTCTTTAAAAGGCGCTGAGTAGAATAGTAGATACCTGCAAAAATAGCGTTACCGGCAAACGCAAAAATTGCGGCATTAGTATGTAGAGGACGCATACGCCCGAATGTAATCCATTCTAGGCCACCGTTGGCAGGCCACCAGGCCAACTGAATGGCAGCAATCAAGCCAAACAAGAATGCGCCTAAGCCCCATCCGATAGTCGCTATCGAGAATAATTTCACGATATCGTCATCGTAGTGTATTTTTTCGATGATTCTTTCATTGTTGTTCACGAGTTTTTCCTTTCGTTGTCATCTTTTAAAATTCTATGTGCAGGTGTTTCAAGGTCATCAAACTGACCTTTTGAGGTGGCCCATAAGAAGGCGGCCACAAAACCGATGCCCAATATGAGGGCCATGGGGATCATAAGAGTGAGTATATTCATTTGCGGAACCCCCAGAGGGAAGAGATAATAATAATCACCGAACTGATTGGCATTAGAATCGCGGCCATCATTGGATTGATGTAACCTAAAAGGGCTAAGGTACCGCCGATACTATTATAAATAAGTGAGATGGTTAAGTTTCTATACAGAACATTTTCCGTTGTCTTTGCCAATTCAAGAAGTGAGACCAAAGGATTGAGACCGCCTTTGGTGAAATGCACGTCGGCACTAGTAAGACTCAGTTCAACACTTCCCTTAAGTGCAATGCCTACATCTGCGGCCTGCAATGATAGGGAGTCATTGGCCCCATCACCAATCATACACGTGTATTTTTGTCGCCCAATAATTTCTTTTTTATCTTCTGGGTAAAGCTCGGCGAAGATGTGGTCTTTATTTAACCCACATTGTGATCCCACTTCAAACGCACGGTTTTTTTTATCACCCGTTAATAAGTAGGTTTGAATATCTTGTTTGTTTAACTTCTCAATTAGGTCTTTAGATTCATTTCGAATTTGATCGGCAAAATACAAAATACAAACAAGGTTTGAGTTTTCATAGTAGCCGACGGCTATTTCAGTATCGTGAAGTGATTCGGCAATGTTTTTGATTTCACAGAACTTGCCGTTGATTTGACCGCGAACCCCTTGGCCTAAAATCTCTTGAAGATTATTAGCATTCGGAGTGCTTTCTATGTGCTGCCATTTTTCCCGAAGGGCAAATGCAATGGGGTGTTGGGATACGGACTCAAGAGCTAGGATGTTTTCTTGTGTTTCAACTGAAAGTACCGCAGGTTCTGAATAAGCTAGGTGCAAGCGACCCAAAGTTAAAGTTCCCGTTTTGTCAAAGTAGACATGCTTGATTTTTCTAATACGTTCGAAAACAGAACCATCCTTGATTAGAATTCCGTTTTTTTGGGCTTTCTTTAATGCAAGGCCTAAAGTTAAAGGGGATCCAAATGCAAGAGCACAAGGGCAAGCAAGTACAATCAAGGCTAAGGATCGATTGAAGGCTTCTTGGAAGTTTACAAAACTATAGCCGACTAAAAAGATTCCAGCGATTGCAAAAACAATTAGAATCAGTTGTTTTGCCAGATGGTCTGTTAGTGTCAGGAAGGCAGTCTTTTTAAGAGCCGCTTGATCTAACTCTTTAAAGAGCTTGCCTAACTTACTGTTTTCTTGAGTTGTGGTTACTTTTACTTCAATTTCGGTAGAAATAAGTTTGGTGCCGCCGAATATAACCATACCCTTTGAAAATCCTCGGGGTAGGGATTCGCCATTAAACAAGGACATATCTAAAAAGGCTTTATTCGAAATAAGTTCTGCATCCATTGGCAGAGTTTGACCGGCCTTAATTTTTAAAACATCTCCAATTTTTAGGGATGTTGCCGGGTGGGTCGTCCAACCAGAGTCTTCTTTTTTTAAATACTGCACATTATTGAAGAAGCTCTTCATCTGAGTTGGTGAAAGATAATTTTGCTGAGTGCGTTTTAGTAAATATCGTGCTGATAGAATAAGAAACATAAAGCTTGCTGTTGAATCAAAATAGATTTCATTTTTTCCAAGCATTAGATTGTAAGCGGAAAGCCCCACACTTGAAAGCATGGCGATTGTGATCGGAAGATCGACGTTGATAACTTTGTATTTTAAAGAATTCCATGCGCCTTGGTAAAAAGGGACTGCTGAATACAATAAAATAGGAAGATAAAGTAGAAAGCTAATCCAATTAAAAACGAGTCCCATGGTCCCGGCTAAACCGCTGTAGACTGGAATAACAAAAAGCATGATATTCCCAGCGCACGCACCAGCGACGGCTATTCGTTTTAGAAAAACTCTGTTTTCGAGTTTGTATTTTTCTTGGAAGTCGTCTTGAGAGGCTAGTGGCGACGGAGTATATCCCAACTCTTCCATCAGAGCTGCCGCCTTTGCAAGCGAAGCATCTTCTTTAAGTTTTATACTGACGGTTGAGTAGCCAAAATTAACTTGTGCCGCTAGAATACCATCGTAAAACTCGGGCATTTTTTCAAGCAAATGAACGCAGCTTGAGCAGTGAAGGCCTTCTGCATAAAATGAAAAGTTGTATTCGTCGTCAGTATGTTTATAAAGATTGTAAAAATCTGGAAGATCTAAATAGGAATACTTAGAGAGTAGACCATTCTTTTCAAGATCATCATTGTTAATTTCAGTGATTGTATGAAGCTTTTCACAGGCATCGCAGCAGAAAACATGACCGCGCGGGTTCACGCCTCCGCAGTGTAGGCAGCGAGCTGTTTCTTGTGCTAATGACTCCATAAAACACACCTTCTATCGTGTTTTATAATGTCACTTAGGAGTCACTTAAAGAATATGATTCAGGTCATGTTCCATTAAAAATCTGGAATAAATTTAAAGTGGTATTGAGGGAGCGTCTGGGACAAATTATCCCATTTGACTGCGAGCCTGTAGCTTAGACACGCTGATAATACGAATCTGTCTTCCATCACTTTGGTCGATGAGGCCTTCTTTTTCAAATTGAGCCAATGTTCGAATGACGGTTTCAGGAGTTGTGCCTGCCCATTGAGCGATTTCTCGACGGGTCCACCCTTCGTGTTCAAAATGGCTTTGCAAAAACAAAAGTGCTTCGGCGATACGCTCGGAGGCCCCTTTATCCATTTGATCCATCCACTTTTCTTCGGCTTGACGTAGGTCTTTGGATAGATGGCTTAAAAGCTTCATGGCCGCTTCTGGAAACTGCTTGAAGATTCCCATAACATCCGACTTTGGAATGAAGCACATTTCAACTTCATCTAAGGCAATGGCCGAAGCGTGGTAGGGTTCGGCTGCAAAAAGAGATCTGTAACCTAGAACTCCTCCAGGTCCAATGATGCGCAAAGTATGAGCCGCTCCACTTTGAGATGTTGTTTCCAATTTGACGAGTCCTTTGGTGACCGTAAACAGTCCCAGGGGTTCATTGCCGGCATAAAAGATTGTTTGTCCCGCCTTATAAAGGGAAATGACCTTCGATCTTTCCAATAGAGGAACGACTTCTGGTGCCACAGAGCAAATTAGATTCTCCTCGCGGTTGTCGCAAGTGGAACATTGGCGTGCAGAGGGGGTTGGGGGGCAAGCGGCCTTAGTACTCATGTTATAAACGTTACCATGTTTCTCATTTGAGATGCAATACTGTGTTCGGAACGGGGTGTAACACAAATCTTAGGTGATGAGAAAGACTAAATCTTGACAATAATGTACTGGACTTATGCCCTAGGGGGAGGCTCTAATATTTTTGAGGCAAGGATGTCTCGATAACCTCTTGAAAAGGGTAATAAAATGAGAAGCCACGGAATGGTATTCACGTTTATTGGCTTGTTTGTCTTCTCGCCGGGGCTGCGGGCTGCGACCTATTCTCATTATTTTTCAATCGAAAAGTCTTCAATAAATTTGCAGTCCACCGAGACAAATTGGCCCGATCTGCATGATGTTTATAGTCACTCACAATTTGATACGCCGATCGAAGTATTAGAGCGAGCGCATGCCAATGCGCTTCAGGTGATTAAGAGAGTTTTTGCGCTGACTAATTTCAAACGAACAGATCAGATTTGGGGGGAGCCTGCAATTCCCTACAAAAGGACTCGTGATTTCGGAGGTTGGGTGCGATTTCGCAGCCCGGGACGTTGTTTGAATACTCGCGGTTTGGTGCTTGAGCGAGACAGTCAGGTGCCTGTGAGCCTTAGCTCGGACAAGTGCACTGTGGTTGGGGGAAAGTGGCTTGATCCTTATACGGGAAATGAGCTTACGGATGCGCGAGATATTCAAATTGACCACTTTGTGCCGTTGAAAAACGCGTATATATCAGGCGCCGATCAGTGGAATTCGCAAGAGCGTTGTTTGTATGCTAATTTCATGGGCAACTCTTATCATTTGCTTCCGGTTTGGGGTCCTGAAAACTCCAGAAAAAGCGACAAACCTATCGATGGATATTTACCGCCAAATAACAATTATCGATGTCAATATGTAGCCCAGTGGCTGAAAATCAAGTATATTTGGAAACTCAAGTTGAGTCCGAATGAAGTTGAGCAAGTTCAGCGGATGCTTAGAAATGGCGAGTGCAGTGCTGGTCAATTTCAAATGGACGAAACTGAGGAAACGGCAATTAAAGACTATAAGCTAAAGAACAGTCAACTTTGCCGGATTTAATGTTTTAATCTGACTGGAGTTGCGATGAACGAAGTATCAATAATTGAAGTATTGGGAACGGTATTTTTTGGGCTAGGCGTTGTTCATACTTTTTTTGTTCACAAGTTCTTGCAAGCATCAGCAAGATATCCAAAAGAGTCTGCACTTCATGCGATTTTTCACTTGCTAGGAGAAATCGAAGTGGTCTTTGCTTTTTGGTCCGCATTGTTCATGTCGTGCTTTGTTGCGATCGAAGGTTGGAAGCCGGCAATCCAATATCAACAGTCATTGAATTTCGTCGAACCATTTTTTATTTTTGCAATTATGGTGGTTTGCTCTACAAGACCTATATTGTTTGCAGCCCGAAGTGCCATCAGAGGCATTAGTACGTTTCTAAGAACCATTCTGCGAACGCCGCAGACTCATACGGATCTTTTTGTGATCTTATTTTTTGGTTCATTGGCCGGTTCTTTCATTACTGAACCTGCGGCCATGACCGTGGCCGCGCTTTTGCTAAATAGTATGCTTAAGGAATCAGAAGAGCGTTTACGATACTTTTTATTGGCGGTGCTTTTTGTCAATGTTTCGATCGGCGGAACTTTGACTTCTTTTGCGGCTCCTCCGGTTCTGATGGTTGCCCAAGCATGGGGGTGGGACACGAGTTTTGTTTTCACCCATTTTGGATGGAAAAGTTTGATTGCTGTTGGAATCAATGCACTTCTTTTTGTAGGATTATTTTTGCGATCTATTCCCGCGGCTTTTTATTCGCTGGAAGAAGTCGATCAACGATTGGACGGCGGGGGGCACTCGCGCATGCCGTTGGCGGTTGTACTTATTCACTTGCTATTCGTTTTTTTGATTGTTGTGACGGGTCACTATCAGAACGCGTTCTTGGGGATCTTCTTATTTTTTCTTGGAGTGGCAACAGCGACTCAAAGATATCAGGATCGTTTGCGACTTAAAGAGAGTTTGTTGGTTTCGTTATTTTTAGGCGGCATTATTCAATTTGGGGCTTTTCAGAAGTGGTGGCTACAGCCATTGTTATCTAAGATGGAAGATGCCGCTTTGTATGCAGGGGCGACTTTATTGACTGCTGTGACGGACAATGCGGCGTTAACTTATTTGGGTACTCAGGTCGAAGGCCTTAGCGACGCCTCTAAATTTGCCTTGGTGGCGGGGGCTGTTGCCGGGGGTGGTTTAACTATTATTGCCAACGCCCCCAATGCTGCGGGATACAGTGTCTTGTCGGGAAAATTTCCAACGGGAGTCAGTCCCTTAAAGCTTCTAATGGCGTCCGCATTGCCGACAGCGATCGCCGTCTGTTGCCTATGGTTTCTTAAGTAGAATAAGAGAAAAGCGGCATCCCTTTGAGGTATTTTCGCAGACGAGTTGACCTTGATGTAAAAGGGCAATTTTTTGCGCGATCGACAAACCAAGGCCAAAACCAGGTGTGTTTTGGTTCAAATGAGATCCCCGATTAAAGCGTTCAAAGATCGAACTTTGGAGCTCGACAGGAATGCCGGGGCCTTCATCTTGAACTTCAATTTTTACTTCACTCATGTTCCAACTCAAAGCCAGTTCTATGATTGAGTTAGCCGGAGAATATTTAATGGCGTTTTCGATCAGGTTTCGGATCAGATGCACCAAAAGCTCGAACTCTCCCGATATTTTTGGCATCTCGGTCACATCTTTTGATCGGAAATCGATGCGGAACTGGATACCTTTGTTCGATGCTGATTTTTCAGCCTGAGACACAGCTTCGAATAATACCTCGTCGGCAGACACTAGGATTGGATTTAGATTGTCTTTGCCCGCGTCGATTCGAGCAAGAATCAACATTTGCTGAACAATTCGTGCGAGATTATCAACCTGCTCTATGGAGTGCTTAAACTCGTTTTGCAGTTCAAGGTTAACGCGGCCCTTAAGAAGTTCAAGGTTGGCTCGCACCAGCGATATAGGCGTCAAAAGCTGATGAGAGGCGTCCGCAACAAAGCGTTCTTGTGAAAGATAGGCATTTTGAATTCTCTCGAATAAACTATTCAAGGTTTCAATTAAAGTTTGAATTTCGTCTTGGCTTTGGGGGACTGGGATTCGCTGCGAAAGATCGTTAGGGTTCATTGAGTTTGCAATTTGTATAATGTCCGCCATTGGGCGAAGAGCCCGGGAAGAAAAGTAAAGAGCTCCGAGGAGGGAAAGTAATAGAATGGTAGGAATGCCCCATTGTATAAATTGAAGACGATTGCGAATTTGTCCTTCAAGAAGACGCATCGGGACCGCGATTTCAAGGTAGATTTTTCTTTTTTTAGAGTTTGATTCTATAGGAAATACAATCAATCGATAGGTCGAGGCTTCGGCGTTGGGAATTAACTGAACATCGTCAGCATCGATACTGTAAAAAGTGGCCTCATCAATTTGATTTGCTGGAGCGGTTGCTAATAGAGCATGAGGGTTGAATTTCCCGAAGTTTCCTTGTTGATCCAGGATGATGCCTCGTTTATTTCGAAGTTGAATCAAGGCCGTGCCCAAGGGGAACGGAAGCACTTTGGATTGTTCAAAGTTAAAATCAGTCACCTCTACGTCGCCGCTTCGATCATATTCAATACTATTACTGACATCTACGGTGTAGTTATACAGGGCAGAGTCGAAATCCTTTTTAAGAGTTCGAATCATTTCAAAGTACAAAAAGCTAGCGAAGGCCGCCGTCAAGGTTCCGAAAAGCAGAGTGAAAATAAAAACCAGCCGCACCCGTAACGAAGGGTGGCGTAAGGATCTAAGTGCTTTCTTTAAGGACATAGCCAACGCCAACAACGGTATGAATTATTTTTCGACCAAATGGTGCCTCAAGTTTTTTTCTTAGCATGTTTACGTAGACATCGATAACATTGCTTTCAGAGTCGAAGTTAATATCCCACACTTTTTCGGCAATCGAAACACGGTCGATCGTACGCTCGGGATGTCTTAGGAAGTATTCGAGCAAGGAAAATTCTTTTGAGGTTAACGTGATTTCAGTGCCATCTCGTCGTACAATTCGTTTAATTAGATCAAGTTCTAAACTTTTGTAGACGAGCTTTGTAGGTTCACTCGATAAATTAGTAGGGGTCCTGCGGAGCAGAGCTCTTATGCGGGCATTGAGTTCTTCAAAAGAAAATGGCTTTGTTAAGTAATCATCGGCCCCGGCATCTAAACCTAAGACTTTATCTTTGGTTGTATTAAGGGCCGTTAGCATTAAAATGGATCCTTTGAATCCATTTTTTCGAATAGCGACAGCAGTCTCCATACCACTTCTGCGTGGAAGCATAACATCCATCAAGATAAGACTGTAATCAGACTGAGTTGTATATTCTTCTGCCAGAAGCCCATTTTCGGCAACGTCCACGACGTAGCCATTTTCTTGGAGGCCTTTTTTTAGATAGTTTGCCATTTTTGCTTCGTCTTCAACAACAAGGATTTTCATTTTGTTTTTTCCTGTCGCATATAGTAGTCGAGCAGTCCCATAAGGCCTCGATAGCGACGAGCCATCGTATCTTTATCTGCTGATTTTGTGCCTTCCATCAGTTCAATTTTGTTTTCGGTCCAATTATAGTAGGCGCCAGTGGCGGGATTTATACCGCCCGATTCTCCGATCACAAGGGCTGGTGCTCCGAAGGTAAATTGGTGGTATTGAGGCGAAAAGATATTTTGACCTAAGCCCCAGACTTCTTTCTCTGAAAGTGCGAGGTCATAAATCGTATTCAAAAGATCGATTTGCGTTAAGAAATCAGGCATTTTTTTGCCTTTAGCCAATTCTTTTGGAAGATGTAAAAAAGCGGGGACCGCGTTTTTCTGAAGCTGCTCTTTTTCACTAAAATTGATCATCCAAAAAGCATGGTCGCCGGTTGCTGCAACTATTGTTCGGGGGTTGTAAGAACTGGTTTCTAGTTTATTTAAGAAATCCGTGAAGCTGTCTAAAGCGTAGCGGTAAGTCGCATATCTTTTTTCGGGAATGTTCTTGTCGCCCAAGTATTTGTCCACCACGTACTGAGGTGGGGCAAAGGAGGGAACTTTGTAATTTCGTGGAATTTGAAATGGCGGGTGATTAGATGTCGTCATAACAACGATGAATTGTGGTTTTTTTGCAGATGCTAAAATCTGATGAACATAAGTCCACAAATCGTGGTCGTATATCCCCCAGTCGTGTCGCTCTAAATTGGTAGAGCTTGTCCCAAGGGCAGAAGCAATTTCATTTTCTCCATCCACAAGATCATACCCCTGAAAACGAGCAAATTTATTGATTTCTCTCCACCCGGGGTTGCCTCCGTAAACGAGACGAGTTTCATAACCTGATTGTTTAAAAATTCGAGCCGGTGAGGTTCTAAATGGAGCTTGAAGATAATCACTTTCAGAAAGGAATTCTCCGATGTAGCGATGAGGAAGTCCTGCCATTAAAGCACTGAGGGTGCCAATGGTGGCTGCCGTTTGGGAAAGAACTTTATCGGTAAACAGATCTTGCTGTTTGTACTTAGAAAAAGGACCCACCATATTGAAAGGCTCTTGATCAAATTGCATCCAGTACGAGCCCCATGATTCAAGCAAGACAAAAACGACATGAGGACTATGCTGTGCGGCCCATAAGTTCTTAGGCGTCGTGCGACGAAGAAGGTTGATGGGATCCGCAGGCACTTGCTCGGGGGCAATGGCAAAGAAGTCAGCAAAAGCATTTTGTGGCTGATCGTGATAGCCGAAGTACTTAAGATTGGAATTCCATTCAGAATGTGTTTTTAGGCGAAGCTCGACCGCTCGAGCAAAAGCGCGAGAAGAGTTGAAGGCAAGTTGGTTGATAAAAGGGCTCTTCGAAATTCCGGTGTCCATTTCGCTTAAAGGAAAAAGGCTAAAAGAACCTCGAGCACCAATACCGTTCAGCACGAACGCAGCAAAGAGCAAAAGACCAATCAAGCCCCTAGAGTGTTGTGCAATTTTTAGGGATTGCTTTGGGAAGATGTTATTAAGGGCCTTCCAAATAAGAAAAGCAAAAATCACTAGGACGGCTGCCATCCAGAGAACCGGGTAGTTCTTCCACATTGTTTTAATCAGCGCGATGGTGTCGTCCTCAAAGAAACCGAAAACCAGAACATTGAGGCGGTCTTGATAAAAAGAATAAAAGCCAAGGTCTATTAAATTAAAAAAACTCATCGTTAGTAGAAGAGTAAAATACCAGTACTTGGTAAAAGCCATACCCCAACGAGGCCAGGCTCTGAAAATGGTGGCGTAAATCCAAAGGGCAAGCAGTGGAACCGCGTTGATATAGCAAAGAACTGTAAGGTCGAAACGCATGCCTAAAAGAAAGGCTTTGGCGATATCCGCTTCGTATCCGTGTAGGTCTGAGCTGCGTCCAAACAAAAACAAAAATGAGAGTCTCCATAAAGACTCGATAGCCAAAAAGGATATATTTAAAAATGCTATTTTTTTAAGCAGAGATCGTAAGGACATGGGAGGAAACTCTCATGTCCTTTGGTGTGTTTCAAGAGCCAAATTTCCATTTTTTATTTGGATCTTGCTCTTCTTGGCTTGGCTTGTCAGGCTTGCCAATTTTCTCGATGTTTTTTTCGTCGTCCACTGTAAAGTTCAGCGCGGGTCCCTTGGCTTTTCTGCTCTCTTCAATGAGGCCAGTATAAGCGCCAAATTCGGAAAGCTTATTCGAGAGAAAAAAGACCCCTTTATGTTGGTCGCCCTCAAAGTAGACGGACCAGCCGCCATCATCTTCAGAGGCCATTCGCACTTTGGCGGTGAAGGATTTGGTTTTTTTGGCTTCCTTTTCGGACTCGTAGACTGAAGTTGACGCATTTTGAGACAAAGCGCCTGTGGAGGTCAGCATTAAGGCAATCAAAAGAAATGTTGGTTTCATCCGGCTCCCATCAATGTATCATATAATTATTCAATTATTATGCGCGGTGTTAGTTTGCGGTGCAATAAGTATTGTGTTAAATCCTATTTGTTGGTCTTTAATACCCCGTATAAGTCGAGCCCTCTAATAGGGTTGTGAAGGAGTTTATATGAATTTAGGTTGGACAGAAATTTTACTAATTGGTGGAATCGCTTTGTTGATGTTTGGTCCAAGCCGTTTGCCAGGATTGGGTAAATCAATGGGTGAAGCTATTCGCGGTTTCAAAAAAGGTTTGAATGGCGATGATGATGTGGCAGGGTCTCGCGATGTTTCAGGTCAAATTTCTCAGAACCAGCAGCGTCCGATGAATTCTGAGGCGCAAAAAGAAAATCACACTCATAAAGAATCTTAATACAAGAATGACAGATAGAATGTCTAATTTAGCTTCTTTGGGTTTTGATTTTTCTTTTTGGAAAGATTCAACTTCAGATGCTGGTAGGTTAGACGGTCATGACTTTCAAATAGCGAGAGTCGTTCAAGAGCAACGAGGAACCTACCTCGTTGCTTTTTCTATTTCGAGCCCCTGGGTTCCCGCAGAAGTCTTAGGTGGTTTTCGACATAAAGCGAAGGGGCGCGCGGATTATCCAGCGGTTGGTGATTTTGTACGTGTCGAGAAAAAAGAAGATCGCTGGCTTATTCGCGAAGTTCTAAATAGGAAAACCAAGCTCTCAAGAAAAGAGGCCGGGATGCGGGAAGAGGAACAAATTCTTGCCGCAAATGTCGATGTTGCCTTCATCATGTCTTCCGTGAATATGGAATTTAACCTGAATCGACTAGATCGGTTTGTGGCTCTGTGTTTAGACGCTGGCATCGCGCCGGTATTACTGCTTTCTAAGATTGACCTTGATGAGGACTATCAAGAGATCATTGATGAATTGGCGACATTCCATCGAGAACTAAAAATTATCCCGGTGTCGACTTTGACAGGGATTGGTCTTGATCAGGTTCGCGCAATTGCAAATGATCGCACGTCTGTTTTAATCGGGCGCTCGGGTGTGGGAAAGTCGACCTTAGTGAATGCTTTGATTCAAAATCAGATTCAGCACACTCAAGAAATTCGCGAGTCAGATTCGAAGGGGCGGCATACAACCACGTATCGAAGTTTATTTGCGGTGCCTTCCGGAGGATTGATCATTGATACGCCCGGAGTGCGAGAACTTCAGCTGTGGGATCTGGACGGAGACGCTGAAGAGGTTTTTGACGAGATTGTTGAAGTTTCGTCACAGTGTCGCTTTGCAGATTGCACACATAGAAATGAACCAGGTTGTCGAGTCCGTGAGATGGTCGAGCAGGGAATGATTGAACCTCATCGTTACGAATCATATCTGAAGATTCATGAAGAGAAGGCGAATCAGTCCCGTCGGCAAGATCGCACTAAAGTCTTAGAAAAAAAGCAAAAGGCCAAGGTGCTGACTAAGGCTTTGAATAAGATGTATAAAAAATATTAAATGCTACTGAATAACCAAGGTTTCGTTGTTTTTAGAGTAGTCATGCCAAGGGCGTGAGCTCTTGTTATTTTCTGGGCGAGATCCTTCGAGGAAGGCATCCAGGTAATTTGCAAAGTCTTCGCGAACGCGCTCTCTGGATTTACGATTTTCTTCATTCCAGGCAAACTTAGTGAAACTAGGCTGGCTATCCACAAAATTTCCAAGATAAAAAATGGCATCTAAGCCGTGGAAGGATTTGAAGATCTGGTTCCAAGGGGCGGGGGTTTCTTGCCAAGCAAATTTATAAACATAAACATGACTTTGGTGTCGCCCGATAATTTGAGCAATTCCTGCGTTGGTGTAGATCAAGCTATTACTGATGCCGTCGGTGATATTGTCGTATTTTTTTTGTTTTTCTTTGGATAAGAGTTCTTCTTTGGTGATGTCAGAGCGATTCGAATTAATTAAGTTGTAAAGCTCGACCTCGTTAACGTTCAACATTGGCACCCCGGCCAGGTAAGTGGCCTCGTCGCTGGTCGTCCCTAAAATCATCGGCACTTTATTGTAGTTTCCAAGTAAGATTGATGTCATTCCTATTTTGGGAAAAACAACCCCATCGGAAATGTGCTGGGTTGGAATGATGTTGCGTGGAATACTAAGTATTTCGTCGGTAGTTTTGCTTCGAAGGTAGTTTCGGACAAAGTGAGCATTTTGAGACTTAAGAAAGTTTGTTATCTGCTTATCAGTGTCTCCGAATCCATCTTTCTTAAGAAGATCATAGAGCAATGATTTAGAGCGGGCTTGCACTAATGATTTTGGATAGGCGTTGGGTAAGCCAGCAGAACAAATTGCTTTATTAAAAAGGTTTTTTGCTAAGGGTGTTTGAATGAGTCCCCACACATTCATGCATCCTGCGGATTGGCCCGCGATCGTGATATTATTGGGGTCGCCTCCGAAGTTTTTAATATTTTTCTTTACCCATTTGAGGGCTTGAATCAGGTCCAGCGTTACATAATTTCCCGAGTCATCTAACAAATTTCCGGTTTCAAGCTCTTCGAGAGAGAAAGCCCCGAAGACTCCCAGACGATAATTAACGCTGATGAAAATGGCATTGTGTCGTAGGGCAAAGTAAGCGCCGTTGTAATTTGGGTCTGCGGAAGTGCCCTTTGAATTGGATCCGCCATGAATCCATAAAAACACGGGACGAATTTGATCTGACGTTTGTGGCGATCGCCAGATATTTAGGTACAAACAGTCTTCGTTGCCTATAGGCTTTCCGAATCTATCAGAAGAAACCGCGGCGAACATATTTCCGATCTGGGGGCAAGAGTTGGGAAGTCTTTGAGCTTGGACAAGAGCAGGAAGTTTTATCCTCCGGGGCGCTTTCCAGCGTCGATCTTTGATGGGGGCTTGAGCGTAGGGAATTCCCAAGAAGGCCTCGGCATTTTGGTCGATAGTTCCCTTAAAGGTCGTACCTTGGGATTCTACAGACGGAGTTCCTTCTGCGGCGTTAGCGCTGAAGACGAAAAGCAATGCAAGAAGAAGTGTATTGAACGCGTTCATAATAATTCCCCTCTGCGGACTTATTATTCTTGGCATGGCCATTCACGGGATTCAATAAAGTAGCTACTCTAGATGTGCTAAACGCGTTGTTTCAGAGGGGAAAGTGTGGCGCAAGGCAGAGCCTCACTTGCGTAAAAGTTTCCAAGGCGCAAAAAGAACAATCACACTGGCACTTGTAAAAGCAAAGGCGATCCATGTGCTTGGCTTGAGGTGCTCTTGAAAAAGTACCCACGCGACCATTGAGGACATGACTGGTTCGATCAGTTTACCGCATGTCATCAGATTTATATTCATATGTTTGATTAGATACATAAATAAGCTGTGCCCAAGAAGCGTGGGGATGACCACGAGTCCTGCGATGGCAAGCCAAGTCTTTTCATCATAACCGGTAAAGGGGGTGTCTTGGGCGAAAGCGATGACGCCAAACCAAAAGGCACAAACAGCATAAATGAATACGCTAAAGTTTGCATTGTCTAAATTATGACGAAGTTTTTTTCCTGAAAGTAAATACACTGAAACCAGGGCGGCCGATAGCAGCGCCATCAGATCCCCTTTTACAAATCCTTGGTCGAACTTTAACGAGTGGCTGACCAGCCAGTAGATGCCCAGAAACGCCAAGACGTAGGCACCGGCAAGGCGAAGGGTGAATTTTTCGTTAAAGAAAAAATAGGCACCGGCAGCTGTGAAGAGGGGATTTATCGAAAAGATAATCATACAGTTTGCAATGCTGGTGTTTTTTGATGCGTAGAAAAAAGTCCAAAGATGCAGGAAGAAGAATGTTCCTGACAGCAGCCCCATCCAGAGATCTGATTTTTGGGGGGCTTTAAAGATGTTGATCAAGGCCGGGCGGCGTAGGGCCCAGGGTAGAAATAAAAGGGTGCATAGGAAAAGCCGCCAAAATCCTAAGATTTCTATGGGGGCGTGGGCTAATTTTACCAAATTGGCAGATTGGGAAAGGCCAAACAGAGCCACAAAATAAAGTAGGTAATTTAACATCTGGTCAATATCTCCTGGGCCGAGGGGGGCTTGTCATCTTGCGCTATGTTAATTGTTTGAAAACAGCTCGCTTTAGGTAAAGAATAATACTGTTCAAAAAAGAACAAAATAGACTTCAAGGAGTATGGAATGAAGAAGTTGATTCTTGCCGGCGCGGGCGCAGCTTTAATGGTAACAGCTGTTTCTTGCACAAAAAAAGCAAAACTAGATAACGATAAGTCTAAAGCATCATATGCGATTGGACAGCAGATTGGTCAAAACCTTAAGCAACAAAACATCGAAGTAGATGCTGATGCTCTTGCAATGGCGTTGAAAGATGCTTCTGAAGGTAAAAACCAAATGACTAAAGAGCAGATTCAAGAAGCGATGATGAAGCTTCAAGAAAATGCGATGAAAAAACAGCAAGAAGAAGCTGAGACAAACAAGAAAAAAGGCGCAGAGTATCTTGAAAAGAACAAGTCTGCAGCTGGTGTGAAAGTAACTGCTTCAGGATTGCAATATATCGTTGAAAAAGAAGGCACTGGAAAAACACCAACTAAAGATGACGTTGTTAAATGTCATTACACTGGTACTTTAACGAATGGCGAAAAGTTCGACTCTTCTGTTGATCGTGGTCAACCGGCTGAATTTCCAGTTTCTGGTGTAATCCCAGGTTGGACTGAAGCTCTTCAAATGATGAAGGTTGGCGGAAAAATGAAGCTTTTCATTCCACCAGAGCTTGCTTACGGACCATCTGGTCGCCCAGGTATCCCACCAAATTCTGTTTTGGTTTTCGAAGTTGAATTACTTGATATCGTTAAACAAGCGAAAAAGTAATGTTTGATTTTCAAGCCGATCCTCTTCGCAATTTTGAATTTTTGTTGCAAAATGCAACCGAGAAAAAAATTGCGGAACCCATTGCGATGTCTTTGGCAACGATCGGCTCTGATTTGAAACCCTCTGTTCGAATAGTCTATTTTAAAGGACTTATTCGCGGAGGGTTTTCTTTTTATTGCAATTATAATAGCGAAAAAGGCAGAAGTATTCAGGCGCACCCTCAAGTATGTGCCAACTTTTATTGGCCTGAACTTTGGCAGCAAGTCCGAATTAATGGAACTGTTGAAAAGTTGAGTCGAGTAGAAAGCGAAGCTTATTTTGCCACGCGACCTAGATTGTCACAAATAGGCGCTTGGGCCTCGAATCAAAGCGAAGAAATTCCCTCTTACGATTATTTTGCAGATCGTGTTCAGGAATTCACGAAAAAGTTCGAGGGGCAGGATGTGCCCTGTCCACCACATTGGGGTGGTTATTTAATTCGTCCAGAAAAGTTTGAATTTTGGTTTGGCCTTACGGGGCGCCTCCATGAGCGTTATGTTTACGTTGTGAATGGGGATGGTTCTTGGCAGCGTTCTATGTTGTCTCCATAGTCAAAAACTGTCGTGGCCTTAAAAAAGGTCTAGTTTACCGGTTTTAGTCTTAATGCCTTATTAGATTTCGTAAAACCTGTGCTAAACCATCGAGCCATGAAAATGGTCGAATGTTTTTTAGTTTCAGAGCAAAATCGGGTTGAAGTGTGGGTTGACGGTCAGTTTATAGGGCGTAGAACTCCCTGTTTTGTCGAGGTCCCGAAAGGCTTACAAAAAAGAGTCGAGTTAAGAAAAAAAGGATTCGCGAATATGCGAGTCCTTCTTTCCGGTGCTGAAGAGCTTTCGTATTTTTATTTCAATCTTAAGCCGCGACCTTTAGAGCTCATCAATGGAGGGCTTGAGGAGCAATCAAATAGAACTCCGGAATCTCGACGGGAAAACTTTCTCCGTCTTCTGTGACGAAAAAATATTCTCCACGCATAGATCCAGAAGGGGATGGCAAGGGGCAAGCTGATTCATACTCAAAAACCTGACCCGCATTTATCTTCGGTTGAAGGCCAATCACCCCAGGGCCGCGAACCTCTTCGACATGGCCAAGGGCATCTGTAATCACCCAGTGACGACTCATTAATTGGGCGGGGGCTGAGCCAGTGTTTTCGATCTTAATTTTGTACGAGAAGAAATGATAGTTTTGATCGGGACGAGACTCTGAGGGAACATAGGTCACCGTCGCCGAAACACGAAATTTAGGATTCATCATTTTAGTGATAGACATATGCGAACAGGGTAGCGATTTTTGGTCTTTGCGTCAATTGGTGTCCCTTAAAGTAGCTGAAAAGTGTCTTAGAAGGGGATTACATTTTGGAACTATTTATTCAAGTTTTGTAAAGTAACAACAATGGGATAGTGATCCGAAGGCAGTAGTAGCTTTTCATCAATACTAGTCGGAATGCTATGAGCAAATCCGAGTTGGTCTTTGTATCGGTAGACCTGTACTGGAGAGGTTAAAAGCTGTTTATAAGACTTTTCCATAAAGCAAAAATCGATCTGTTTGCCATCTGTGCGAGTCCCCGATCTGACTTGGTAGAATGTGGCTCTTTCGTCTAAAGGTATCTGTTGGAGTTCAAGTACATCTTCAAGTTCTGTTAATTCATATAGAGGTTTGAATTCTTCATCAGTATGTTGTCTGGCCGCATTGCCGTTGAAATCCCCGCAAAGCAAGATGGGAATACTTGGGTGTTTTTGCTTAAGTTCCATGAAAATTTCAACCACTGCTTGAAGTTCTGCTTGGCGACGTTCAAAACCATTGGGGTCAATGCGTTCAGGATCAAGCCGTGATTTTAAGTGAGTCAACAAAAGTACACAGAAGGGGTTTGATATATCGTTGGTGAATAAGTGAAGCTCTGCGCAGTCTCGAGATAATTTATGACTACTCGTGATTTTTCCCGACTTAACTTGGTAACCATTATCGAGGCTTTGTCGTTCGTGTGGGTAGAGATAATTAATAGGTCGGTTTTTATTGGTGTGAATATCAAAGTAAAAAGGAAGATTTTTTCGAACGAGGAATCCGACATCAATATTTCGATCCGAGTTTCCTTCAATCAGAGCAGGTGAGTATTCCGAGTTTAAGAAAAGTGAGTTGAAGTTTTTGAGGGATTCGAGTCCGCCAACTTCACAGAACATAATAATATCGGCATTAATTTCATTAAGTGCCTTTGCTAATTCGAGGCATTTTCGTAATGGTTTGTTTTCGTAAACTGATGTGGAAAGCTTTTGCCACTGAGCTTCGCTTAGCTTAAGTGCGTCAGAGCTGATGTCGTGATCAAATAGCAGAAATAAGTTTTCTGCATTGATAAGACATAACTTAAGATTCATTGCATCGGTCCGTTGCATCTACTAGCTCCTTTCTTTATTGTAGGATGTGTTGCTCGGATCTCAAATTAAAAAAGGTAAAATCAGATGAAGAAATTGCAGATTAAGTCATGGATTGAACAGTTTAATAATGGAAAAAGCATTCGAAACCCTCGAGGACCAGTAGGATACCTCATTGTCTTAGGGCATGAAAGCCAAGACGTATATGGAAGACTGATTAAAAATCATGCCTTAGATTGGCAGGCCGATGCATTGCTGAAGTCTGAAAAAGACGTCGTTCATTTTACGGGTAACTATGGTCCTGTTTGGATCGTGAAGCCAAATAAGAAAAAATCTTCGGGACATGAAGGTCTTTTAGATGATTCGGCCTATTCATGGACTCGAGATCAAGTTGGGGCTTTGTTGCCGAATATTAAAAATCAACAGTTGAAGACTCTTTTTGTCGAGTTCGATGGCACGTCCGAGGTTCAAGATTTAGGCGCGCTAGTTGGGTTTGATGTTGCGACTTATCAGTATAAAAGCTTTGTTGATTCCAAACAAATCGCAGATCTTCCAGCGGTCTATATTTCTAAGGAAGATGAGGCATTGCCTAAGGATTTGTTTGTCGAAGCTAAAGCCATTGCTCGTTCCGTAAATATTGCTCGTCACCTTGTGAACCTTCCTCCAAATGAACTGAATCCAAAAACCTTCTCAGAACTTGCATCTCGTGGTTTTACCTTTGGCAAGGCGATGAAAGTTCAAGTGTGGAATGCGGCTCGCTTGCAAAAAGAAGGTATGGGGCTTCATTTGGCAGTGGGGCAAGGGGCTGCTCATGGGCCTTGCATGGTTCACTTAAAGTATCGTCCAGTTGGAGCAAAAAAGAAAAAGCCAATTGCTTTTGTTGGAAAGGGAATCACCTTTGATACAGGTGGTTTAGATATTAAGCCGTCGTCAGCGATGAGGCTTATGAAAAAGGACATGGGAGGAGCCGCTGCTGTTATGGCATTGGCTGTGTACGTTGCAGAGAGTGGATACACTCAGCCTTGTGATTTTTATTTAGCGCTTGCTGAAAATGCGGTGGACGCAGGCTCTTTCCGCCCTGGTGATATTGTAAAAGCTAGAAATGGAATGACCGTCGAGATCGACAACACAGATGCCGAAGGGCGTCTGGTGTTAGCTGACGTGATGGATGTTGCGGTTACTCAGAAAGGTGCCGACGAGCCAGAGATGATTATTGATGTGGCGACGTTGACCGGAGCAATCAAAGTTGGATTGGGTGCCGAAATCGCAGGACTCTTTAGCAATGACGATACTTTAGCCGAACAGTTAAACACGGCAGGCCAGCGAGCCGGGGATCTAAACTGGAGAATGCCTTTGTTTGATAAATACTGGGGAGCTCTGAGTTCTCATTTTGCCGAGTGTAAAAATTCTGGGGATGGATTTGGAGGTGCAATTACTGCGGCTCTATTTCTGCAGAAATTTACTCGAGGAAAGAAGTGGGCCCATTTGGATGTCTATGCTTGGACGGATAAAGCGAATGGCTGTTTGCTGAACACAGGCGGCAATGGTCAGCCGGTGCAGGCACTTATTGAATTCCTAAGAACTCGCGCATAAATTGTTGCGCCATAATTTGCTGCATTCTCCTTCGCGATAGATAGGTCTAGTCTTTTCGCGAAGGAGTTTTTTTATGAAGCGGTTGCTAAAAAGTTTTCCGATGATATATATCGGGCTAACTATCTTTTGGTTGTTTTCATTAAGTCTGGAAAATATCACTGGGGGAAGTGGCAAAATCGGAGAATTGTTAGTCCGCACCTTTGCAACCCAAATGAGTCTTGGGTGCCTTTTTGTATTCTTCCAGTTTATTATCCTTTTAGGGTTTCCAAGCTATGTTTCAAAACTGAGTAAGGTGAGTGCTCGGGTTGATGTTCTATTTCATTTAGTCATTTCATTGAACTTACTTGGTTTTGTATTGAGTTCATCTAGTGACTCCTATGTGGGACTTGAATATGCCCCGAAGAAATTTAATTTTTTTTGGTATTCATCATTATTTTTGTTGGTGGCATGGGCCTTCTTTAGGTTGGTTGTCGCCGTTAGGTTGAAGATCGCAGAAAATCTGATTCAAAAATACCTCTTGGTTTTTTACGCAATCATTGTGGGGTTGCTATCGTATATAGTAGTTATTAATGCAGTTTCATTTGTGATCGATAATCATTTGATAGTTTTATCAGTATACGCGAACAAAATGCTCTATCATTTATTAAGTGTGACGAGTGTTATTGGCCTTTTATTTGCGATGAGGCCTACGATAACTCAATTTGCATGTAGCTTCATGAACTTTGATAAGTCCCTAATATTTATTGGTAGCAGTTACTTTTTAGGAAGCTTGGGGCTTAGTATTTTTGAGTTCAATGGTGATTCGGGATTTGAAATCGTGGTGCTTTCGGGAATTCTCGGCGGCTCTTATTTGGTATTTTTTGTTTGCAGCTTAGAACTTGCAATTAAAAAAATGCTAGAGCAAAAGAGTGAATTTATTCTTTCTGGCAGTTGGATTCCTTTCTTGATGCTGCCGATTAGTTTTTTATATCTTGGCTTGCTTAGTGTCTATGGTGGGTTTACTCAAAAAATTCTGATGTACGATCAAGTGCAGCGCCTTCTGCTGTTGGTTTTTATGCCCGCTATTTTATTTTTCTATAAAGAGATTAACGCAGGTAACTCTAATGTAACAGCTTCCATATCTAGGGCCTTATTTTTTGTTGGTAGCACCGTCGTTATTTCCGTATACGTTTTGATTATTAGATTTGGTTTTTCTATAGCTACATTTGAACTTCCGTTGTTTTTGCCAATGTACAAAATTATGCTTTTGGGTTTTGGTTTTTTGATAATAGCAATGGCTATAGTTTTGTGGGATCGCATTTTGTACGAGTGGATTTAGTAATTGAAAATGAAAGATTGAATTTTTTTAGAAAAAAGGCCCGGTTTCGACCGAGCCTTTTTTAATTAAAGTGGTTTTAAATTGACACAGTCGATATTGGTTTCGGAAAACCAGCTCATAATATGCACTCGCGAGCGAACAATATTTTTTGTTTCAGGCGAAATGCTAAGGAAATAGTCGTAAGATGTCATTCCGTCTTTGTTTGCTGCAGAGAAAAACGGATTGTAAAGAATTTCATCATTGTCTCCGTATATTTCATTTCCGTAGCTTGTTCCGTTGATATTCTCTACGCAAGTTTTTACTTTTGGATATTCGGCACGGTGGTTGTTTGTTACGCGCGAGTAAAGAAGAACGGGGTCTTTAGAGATCTTGTCGGTATTATGTAAAAATTGTGCCGAGATATTTTTGCAGAAGTGGCCTCGAGCCGGTGCGTCTTCAACCAGGTCAACGCGTACATAACAAATATTGCCCGTTGCGTGTTCATTCACTTCCTCTTGGCCCACAAACATTTGATCGTTTTCAGTGTGAAGAGTATGTGCTTGCGCGCTAAGTGCGGTAAATAAACTTGTCATAAGTAAAATAGATTTCATATGTTCCCCTTGTTGTTTTTTGGAATGGAACATACCTATCAAAGCTTTTTGAGAAAATGCATGCCGCAAAATGAGGCGCAGCTATTCGTTGCAGTGGCTAGTTGCCGGAAATCTCGAATACTGAAATAGAGCCAGAATTTGAAACCGAGTTATTACCACTTGAGTCTAAATCGTGCCGAGGACTTCCCACAATAAGTGTATTACTTGTGCTGGCAAGCGATGAACCAAAACCACTATTTGCAGTTCGGGCTGACGAAATAGAAGGGGTGAGCTTCAGTTTCGCTTCGTAAACGCCCGAGTTTAAGCGATATACGTAAACGGCCCCAGCTCCGGTAATAGAATTACTACCATTTTTATCGGTGCTTACGCCAGGCGCGCCGATGAATAGACTTGCACCATTAGCAGCTATGCTAAAGCCAAACTCGGCAGCGTTTTGCAGTGGCTCATTGTTGAAATTATCCATTGCAAGAGTTTGTGCGTGTTCGTACTGAGCGGTGACCGAGTTGTATTTATAAACAAAGACTCGGCCTTGAGCGTTTTGAAAACCCGGACTGCCAACGAAGATGAAGGCGTCTTTTACCAGAACGCTGGATCCAAAAAAACCATTGGCTGGCCAGTTCCCTGCGGTTCCGGCACTTGCTACACTTCCGTCAAATTTTAAAATGCGGTCTCCAAATAGGACGTTTTGTAAAGTTGCCGTGGTTTTCGTGTAGTTGTAGACCCACACGCCGCCAGCATTCAGAACACTTTGAACATTATCGGTGGCTTTTCGAGCACCCACGGCTAGGACGCCGTTGGCGGCGCTTAGAGCTGAACCAAACTCCATATCAATCGTTTTCAAGGTACCAGCATCAATTGAAAATTCCTGATTGTAATTAGAGTTTATAAGATCGATGGATGCGGAATAGACTTTTCCATACTTATTTGCTGAGCCCAGTTTATGAGCTGTTGCACCGATAAATAGATTATCTAAAGATGGAAAGGCCAAGGTAGAACCAAATCGGCTTTCGATACTATCCATGTCGTCGACAGGTTGTATTGCGAAAGGATAGGGCAGCATTTGAATACTCACATTTCCCATCTCTTGGTTACTATTGTAAGGAGAATTAAACCATTGAAGCATTCCGGGACTTCCAACAGCTAAAACCCCTGACTGAGACGCCATGGCGGTTCCAAATCCTAAGCCTGCACGACGATAGTTTCCATCGTGGTAAGCCATGGCCCCAAGGGCCTCTAAGTTTTGCGAGGAGTTTTTTTTGTAAATTTGGATAGTGCCAGCGCCGGTACGATTTTGAGGTGGCGAATTTGAAGGGAAGACACCATATTCATTGCCGGGAGAGGATACGTAAATAAAGTTTGAGCTTTCGTCGATACTAATTCCGGATCCGAAAAGATAATTTGTTGATACAGATCGTCGTTCAAGTCCAGCACTTGCTATTGTTTGTAGAAAGCTTTCCGTGCTTGCTGAAATTGAATATCTTGCGATCGAACCGGGGTTTTTATCGAACAGGTCTGATTGATACTGATAAATAAGAAGTTCATTGTTCAGCGTATGGAGTCTTTGGCCAAAGTATTGAACCAGCTTCGGATTTGATGGGCTGAGAGTTCTGGTTAGCGCAATCGTACCATCATTTTGGATTGCATAGACCGAAATTTTACCAGATCCTCCGCTGACGTTTTGTTGGGATCCAATAAATAACTGTTGGCCAATAATGGCTAAACTAGTTCCGAACTGAGAGTTTGAAGCAGCATTCGTGCCCTCAAAGTATATGCCTGCAGAATTCCAAGCTGATCCGTTGTATTTAAATGTTTCGACGGATCCTTCACCCCAATTTGAGCCAAAATAGTCATTGCAGCCTACGGCAAGGAATGTCCCACTGACAGAGAAATCATTTCCGCAGGATCCTCCGACTTGAGTGGTGGCTATAGGCGCATGGGCTTGAACCCAAGTCGTGCCGTTGTACTGATAAGAAAATATTTTTCCGGGAATGCCATTATTACTTTTTGCCGAGGCATACAAAAGGCCTTGATCGAATTGAATACGGCCTCCGAAAAGAGAATAATCATTGCTGTCAGGAGACGTGATGGTCGTATTATGAATCCAATTTGTTCCATTAAATTCGTAAAAATAAAGAGCGCCTTGGCCAGAGCCTGATGTTGTGCCTTCAGATGCTACGACTAAGTGGTTCCCGCTGTGGCGTAAATTTACACCAAAACCCATCCAACTTGCTCTTGCGCCAACAGGAGCTTTTAATTTGCTATGAAATTCGAATTGACCATTGGAAGAGTTTTTTCTAAAAACGAAAGCAGCGCCAGTTGAACTGGCTTCAGCAGTTGAATTGTTGACTTCGGTGCTGTCGCCATTTGATCCGACGAAAAGCCAATCGTCGTCAATGCTCACTGAAATACCAAAACTTCCGTACATTTGTAGGCTTGGGTGGCGAAGCGTTTGCGCGATATTAAATTTTCCTTGGGCATCTTTTTGAAAGATGTAGGTCACTCCGTAGTAAGCGCTTCCACTAAGATCTACAGGAAGAGTTAAAGGAGCTCCAGCGCCTCCCGCTGCTACATAGGAACCACTAGGACTTATTGAAAAAGAAGTTGAATTAAATCCGCTGTCAGCGGACTTCATGTAGAATTCAAACGAAGCTTTTTGAGTTTCTGAAATCGAGAATCCTGTAGGATTGCTCGGCAAAGTTGAGGGCTGATCTTGTGTGGAAGCTAAATCAGTGATGGACATATCTAGCGTACATCCCATTAAACCATGAGAGATAATCGCTAGAAGAGAAAGCTTGAGAAATACCGAAACTATCCGTCGATTGCTGTCCATGATTTCTTGTCGGCTTTGGATGTGAAAGTCTAAAGAAGAAATGCCGAATATGAGACATATTTACATCAAAAAGCGCAATTAATAGGGCATCTCATACGAATTAATAACAGGCGTGTTTACAATTGATCGCCTTAATAAGAGAACACTGGATTCATCCAATGCCACTAGCGCCCAAGTAGCTGGAGGGTATTGGTTTCTAAAGCTCGAGGCTTGGTCTTCCGAGGGACGTAAATCCAGAACTGCTTGAATGCTTAGATCATCTAAAAAGTGCGTCCACTCTTCTGATGTTTTAATTTCTTGAAGGCGAGCTTCAAGCTTTAAAAACGGAGTCTCGCGAGAATCGATGAAGACTTTATTATAAGGAACTTTCCAGGCTAAATAAGAGCCAAAGTTGTAGTGATTCATTATCGGCCCGTCGATTTTGTGATTTAAAATAAAATCGACAGTATCAATAGGCAGTATATTTTTATCGAAGCCCAGGCCCCAACTTCTTGGGGATAGCAGATTTAAAGTGGCTAAATAAATAGTTAGAGCAAAGACCGAAGCATACCTGAATTTTTTAGACGCTATTTCAAATGTGAAGTTCGAAAAAAGAAAAAGTCCAAGGTAGGGAAGTGCGCGGACTCTAAAAAAGGAAATTGCTAAAAGAACAAACAGAAATGCTAATTTATTATAATTCTTATGTCGCTTGCATTGGTATATTTTATAAAAGGCCAATGGAAAAAGAAGCAGTACTGAAATTCCGAACCGAGATGGGTTGAGGTGGTTCCAGGTTAAAGAGCCAAGTTCAGGGTTGTCGGTAAGACTGGAGTGGACCCATAAAACTTCAATTATAGAGAATTTCAAGGGACTGATAAAGATGATGAACGGAATAAATACACAGAGAGCATATAGAGGAAGAAATTTTTTTTGAAACTTATCGTAGGGGCGAGGCCAAAGGCAGCATAGACTGTATAGAACCCCAATCCATGCAGTTCCGGCATGGAGTTGGGACCAAATAATTAACAAAAAGACGTGAATAAAGGCTTTCAATTTGATTTTTTGAAGCTCGAGATATGGTGAGCAAAGAATCGAGAAGACTACAAAAGCAAAGAGTTCGGATCGAAGTTGAATTCGGGGCCAGATGCAAATGAAACAGAGAAGTACTATTAGAGTACTTGAAAGAATATTCGAGTGGGGAAGCAATTTGCGATGATTGAAGGATACAATGGACAGTAGTAAAAATACCAGGATCGCACGAATCAGAGGTAGGTTTTCAGTTCCAATTGCGTTGGCAAAAAAATGCAATAAAACTTGTGATAGCCACTGGTGATTGAGCCATGGTTCGCCCGACGCGGTAAAACTCCAAGATTCGACTAAACTTACTTGTCCAGTGTTGATTATTTCTTGTCCAGCTTTTAAAAGATAAAAAAGGTCATTCTCAAAAAGTGGCCAAACACAGGTGGCTGCCAGCAAAAGGGGAACGAGCCAAATAAGGACAGGTGAAAGATCTTTTTTAAGGCTAAAGCCTTTGAATAGGTCCATCGAATTAAACTTTATATTTTTGCTTAATAAATTGAACCAGTGAGCTAGGGACCAGGAGTTCCCATTGCCCATTTCTTTCTTCAATGAGCTTCATGACGTCCGCGGAATGATGATAGTCCGCCGCCTCGTCGCAACCTGAAATATCAACGATCTGGTTGTTTTCGATGAAGTACGAGTAAACGTGTCGTAAATGAGGCGACGGGAAGAAGCTCTTGGCGGTTAAACAGAGCATCGAGTTCTTGTGGGGATAAATGTAAAGTTTGGTTTTATCATCAAGCAACTTACCGAGGCCTTCGAGAAGTCCGCCTTCCAAGTCACGGTAATGATCTTCATTGAAGAGTTTATTTAGATGATTTGCGCCAACCACCAATGCAGTTTGGTTCGAATTATAACGTCTTAAGAATCTTTTCAAACCGTAAAATAAAAAGAAATTTGAAATTAAAACGTGATGCCCGAGTTTGCATAGCATTTCGACTCGAGCAAGAAAGTCTTTTTCGTTGATATGTCCATCTTGTTGAAGATTGTGCATGGTCAGTTCCATCATATGCAAGATTGGAAGCTTTTCATCGCCATTCGCTTTAGTGGCAATTTCGGCTTCTAGCTGACTCAGTCCTTTCTTCATCACATCTTCGTGGGTGACTGTAACGGGTCTAAAGGTGCCCCTTTGAATAAGAAGATTCTTTTTGTATATAGCGTCAGCTATGTTCATGATCTCCATATCCGGAGAGAATAAAATGCACTCTGATAGGCCTCGGCGTACAAGTTCTAGATTTACCAGGCGATGGTCAAAATGGGCCATGTCAGGGCCATGAAATTTGATGACGTCTATGACAATCTGGCCCTCGCGAAGATTTTCGGTTAAGCGAGGAACGAGTTCGTCTTGAGAATTCAAGTGGTGAAAGGCTGTGTGAATTAAATTAACCCCTAAAATTCCAAGGGCTTCTTGTTGTTGAAGACGGTATTTATCCAACATTCGAACATGCAGAATTATATCGTTAAAAGGCCCGTTGGGCGTTTTCTGAAATCGCAGTCCGAGCCAGCCGTGGCTTTGTTTGCCAGACTCTGGAGTGGCTGTAGCCACGGTGTCGGCAAAAGCAAAGAATCTGGTTTCGTCGCCGCGTTTTTCGGCAAGGCGATCCACCAGTAGAGAATACTCATGTCCCAACATTTTTTCGACGCGGCTTTCACAGACGTAACGACCATTTGGTTCGCGTCCATAGATTTCATCACTTACAATCATGTCGTAAGCCGAGATCGTTTTTGCAATTGTTTGTGAGGCTTTACCTGCTTGGAAAAAAAAGCGAGCCACTTCCTGGCCTGCTCCAATTTCTGCGAAGGCACCATAGATGCTTTGATCTTTGTTTATCTGAAGAGCTTTTCCATTGGTTGTGCGCAGGCCGATAGGTGACTCGATCATTTGTTTTCTCCTTCAGGAGTTTTTTTGTCGACCTTTACCCACCCCGTAATTGCAAGGCTCATTGCTTTCTCGATGGGGATGTCAACGCGCTCGATTTGCGAGCGCGGAACTAGGAAAGTGAAACCACCCAATCCGTAACTGAATGGTATATAAACGGCAACGCGATCTGTCGCATACTTTTCAATTCCAGGAACATCGACGAAGACGTCGCGGGTAACAAGTCCAAGAGCTTTGACGCCACCATTTCCGGCAATATCAACAAAGACCACTGTTTTCATTCCCTCGGGACCGCCACCTTTACTGAAAAGGTTCATGACGTCTCGAAGTGGGGAGTAAATGGCCTTGATAAATGGAACCTCGGTTAGCTTCTTTTCGATCTCATGCATGAGACCGGCGGTGATGAAGTTGGTTAGAAGCAGGCCGAGTAAGAAAATAATAAGTAGAGTTAAAAGTATTCCTAGGCCGGGTATGTACACAGGAAGGATCTCGCGTAAGGCGTTTCCAAAAATATTATCAACACCCCTGATGCCACCAATAATAATAAAGATGGTTAATGCTAAAGGAATGAAAGTAACAAGTCCTCGAAGAAAAATCTGCTGTAGGCGTCTCATAGTTGTCCAGTGTTTCGTTTGAATACTAATCTTATTTATCGAAATTTGTTCCCGAGTTTTTAAGTCCAGAGCGAATGAAAAAAAAGCTCAAAAATCCTAAAATGATACAGGAATCTATTTAATTAAACCAGACTTCGGGCCGATAGAGAACAAGTTAAAAAGGGAGACTGTGGTGCATCGATCAAATAGCACTTTAAAGGTTTTATTGTTTCTTTTCTGTCTTCAGCTCTATGTGCCCATGGCCTCAGCGACTCCTGAAGTCGTTCCGGGCGAATATTTGATTAAATTCAAAGCAGGCCCGTCCGCGGTCGCGGCATCGTCGAAACTCTTGGGGAAATTAGGTGAAAAAGCGTCCTTAAAGGCTAGTTTTGGTCATTTAGGCATGGCCCATATTGCCCTGAAACCCGAGGTCAATATCGAAGAGATTGCCCAAGATCCAGATGTTGAATTTATCGAGCCTAATTTTGTACTTCGCAAAAATGATGGCGACGTCGGGCAAATCCAATCCGTGATGTCGCGTGAAGAAATATCGGCAGCTAGCTATCAGTCGGGACTTGGTTTCACTCAATCTGGCAATTCTTCTTATCAATCGTCAGTGCAATCTACGTGGCCTCAGCTTTTGCCGGTCAGTGCCGGTAAAATCATCGTGGCCGTCATTGATACGGGGGTAGATCGAACCCACTATTTGTTTAAGCCGGCTAAGGCGAACTGTAATGTAAATGTCGATTTATCATTTGGCAACGCGGCCCTTTGGCGCAACTCCTCTGAAGTGGCTGGCAATGGCATTGATGATGATGGCAATGGCTTTATCGACGATGTGAATGGATACAATTTTATTTCAAACTCTGGGAATGTGATCGACGATGACGGTCATGGAACGCATGTGGCAGGGACTGTTGTTGGAGCTGCCGTCGATATCATTAATTCGTGTAACGAAAGCCCAATTCAGATCATGCCTTTGAAGTTTTTAGATGCTTCAGGTGCGGGCTCTACTTCTAATGCTATTCGCGCTCTTTATTATGCAGTCCAAAACGGTGCAAAAGTAATCAATAATTCATGGGGAGGGCCTTCTTACTCGCGTTCTCTACATGATGCCATGACTTTCGCTTATAATCATGATGTTGTGGTGGTGACTGCGGCCGGAAATAATGGTCAGAACAACGACTCAGTCGCCATGTATCCTGCGAATTACGATATCCCGTCTAATATATCGGTTGCCGCTGTTGAAAACGACAATTCGATCGCGTATTTTTCGAATTATGGGAAGGCGAAGGTCTCGGTAGCGGCCCCTGGAGTGAATGTTTATAGTAGCATTCCTATGAGTATGGGTGCTTTCGGAATGTCATCGGGTACGAGTATGGCTGCGCCTTTTGTTGCGGGTACGGCGGCGTTGCTGCTTCGTGAAAACGCCAATCTAAATAGCTATGATATCAAGAACATCATTATTCAAAATGCGAATGTAATCAGTGGACTTTCTCAGAAGGTTTTTTCTTCTGGTGTGGTCAGCTTGTCGCGATCGATCTCGGCAGCTCAATCAACAATGTCGTTAATGAGTACGAAATCTTCTTTGCCTTCGTACACTCCATCATACCAATCGGAAAGATCCCCTGCATCTTCTGAAGAGAAGACCGTCGGCGGTTGCGGGCTGGTTGCAAGTGTAGGACAGGGTGGTAGTGGTGGAGGCCTGGGAGCAATTTTAGGATTGTTGTTTTTGCCTTTGGCAGCTTGGACGTATTTGCGAACGAAGTCCTCAACGTCGTCGTCGGATCCTCGGCGTCGATTCGAAAGATTCCGAATGAACTCGTCGGTTAAATTAAAAGTGGGCGACCGCGAACTTGAGGGGACAGTGAACACAATTTCTGAAGGAGGGCTCTCTTTCAATGTTGATCAGGCCCTAGAAAAAGGTGGAATTGTTACCATGCGAATCTCGAGTCCTGATGGTCATGAGACCGTCGAGGTTCAGGGACATATTGTTTGGTCCGAGAAGAACCAAGCTTATGGAGTTCAGTTTGATCAAACTCGGGAGGGCGTAATGGCCATGATTCGAGATTGGTCACAGAGCTTGCTAAAAGCTTAAGCTTCTAAAGCAAGACTCCGGATAGAATCCAGCTGGCCAAAGTAAAATAAATAATAAGCCCCGTAACGTCGACAAGCGTTGCTACGAACGGCGCAGAAGCAGAGGCGGGGTCAAAGCGCAGTTTTCGAAGAATCAATGGCAGCATTGAGCCGGAAATGGATCCCCATAAAACAACACCAAAAACTGCAGTGGCCACAGTCGCGCCGACCAACATGTAGTGAGGACCGTACAGTTGCTCTCGCGTCGGCCAAAGAATTATTCGAGTGAAGCCGACCGCTCCTAAGATAAATCCTAAAGCCGATCCAGCGATCAATTCACGTTGAACAACGCGCCACCAATCTTTAAGGCGAACCTCTCCTAATGCCATGGCCCGAATAATCAAAGTTGAGGCTTGCGAGCCCGAGTTTCCACCGGATGAAATAATTAATGGAACGAAAAGTGCTAATACGACGGCTCGTTCGATTTCGTGTTCGAAGTGAGCCATTGCTGTTGCTGTGAACATTTCACCGATAAATAGGACCAACAGCCAGCCTGCTCGCTTTTTGATCATTTCAAATAAAGAAATCTGCAAGTAAGGGGCATCTAAAGTTTCAACCGCACCCATTTTTTGGATATCTTCAGTGGCCTCTTCTTGGATGGCATTTGCAACGTCATCGAAGGTCACGATCCCCTTCATATGCCCTTCATCGTCAACGACCGGCACGGCCATCAAGTCATGTGTTTGAAATATCTTTCCAATATGTTCTTGATCCAGATCCACGTGGACTTTGATCATATCGGTTTGCATGATTTCGTGAATTTTCTTTCCAGGTTGGGCTGAAAAAAGCTCCCGGAAAGAGACCACGCCTAAAAGAGTTTGGTCCGTATTTAGAACGTAACAATAATAGATCGTTTCTATATTTGTCTTTGCTTGAATTCGCAAGTACGAGATGGCCTCGTCGACAGACATATCTGGACGAAGGCGAACGAAGCGGGAGCTCATCAAGCCCCCGGCATTGTCTTCTGCGTAGGCCAAGAGTGCGGTGACCTCGCGTCGAGTTTGAGGGTCTAGCAGAGCTAAAATTTCATCGCGAGAGTCTAGTCCCATTTCTTGAATTAAATCGGCAACATCATCAGGAGCCAATAAGCGAACCCAAGATCTTTTTTCAAGGGCCGAGGCTTCCTCAATAAGTTCCGCTTGATCATGTGTTTTTAAGCTTAGGAATAGTTCTTCCGCATCGGTACGGGGTAACTCTGCAAAACGAGATCTGCGCTCGGATTTAGTCAAAGCCGACCAGGTGTCCATCAGGGAGTGAATTTCATTTTGCTCTTGAGATTCTATGCTATCGATTTTTTCGTCTTGCATATGGCCTCCCTGTTGGATCTTTGTAACCTGAAATGGGGAGGCCTTCAACCCTGAAATGAGGGAAAATATTTATTAATGTCCAAGGTCGTTGGAATCTGCGAAATTTTCAAAAGCTTGCAGGACCTCCGATGTGGGGCCACACATCTTTAGCTCGCCCTGATGAATCCAAGCGATGCGATCGCACTTCAATAGAGTGGTTAAGCGATGGGCTATAATAATCTGAGTTTTTCCTGCAAAAAACTCTTCAGTGGCTCTAACCAGAATCTCTTCGGATTGCGGGTCTACGGAACTGGTTGCTTCATCCATGACAACCACTGGACTGTCTTGCAATAGACAGCGTGCCATACAAAGAAGTTGTCTTTCCCCAAGTGAAAGGTTTTTGCCTCGTTCTTCGATTTTCATCTGCAAACCACGTGGGTGTTTACGCACCCATTCACCGAGCCCGACTTTATCCAGAACTTCAAATAGATGTTCATTGGAGATTCTATTTTCGATGTCCAAATTATCGCGAAGGCTTCCTAAAAACAAAATGGGCTCTTGGGAAATAAACGAGATCGAACGCCGATACAGTTGCAGGTCCACTTCATTGGGTTGAATAGGGGTCGTCAGATCTGTCTGTGGGGTAAGTCCATTAAGGAATACCTTGCCTTGAGAAATCGGGTACAGATGAAAGAGGGCCTGAATTAAAGAAGACTTACCCGAGCCTGTTTTTCCGATAATGCCCATTCTTTCGCCAGGTTTTATGTCTAAATTTATATTTTTTAGAACCCATGGAAGTTGTTCTTGATAGCGGAACCAGAGATCACGAATCTGAATGCTTGCGGCATTTTCTGCGATTAATCGATGTCCAAAGAGTGTTTCCTCTTCAAGCTGTTTATAGCGAGGATGAGGTGTCATAAATTGTGAACTTGCTGGGAGCTTTGCGCCTGGCTCTAGTTCTTTTTGGATGTAGCGATCTAAGCGTTCTAGGCCAATAATGGCTTCCTCAAATTGAGTGAGCCACTCAAAGAACATTTGAACAGTGTTTCCAGATAGAGTGATAAATGTAAAAGCAACTCCCACTGAGCCCACGGAAGCCCAACCATTTTGAACCATATAAAAAGCCATAACTCCTGTGGCCAAAAGCAGTAAGGCTGTTAGCATATTCATTTGTAACGAAAAACCTAGAATTGCGGTCGTGGTTTTAAGCTTTTGATCTAGTAAGTATTGATCCAGTTGTGTGAATCTTTCCGTGAAGGACTGGCTACGCCGAAATGAGCGGATGGTGCTCGCGCCTTGGGTGGTCTCTGCAAAATGGGCAATAGATGGTGAGCGACTCGCCGATAGGTCTCGGCGCATGCGACGGAGCTTTTGCTGATTTAATTTATAAACCGCGTAATTTAAAAGGGCTATTAGAACAACTGTGAATAGGTAAAATGGGCTGGCGATCGCAATTAAAATCACCATCATAGTAAGGTCAAAGACAATCGAAACAAATTCTGCTAAAGGCCCGCCAAACATTCGGAATATGTTGCCATAGTCACTAGAAAAGCGAGTGATGATTCGGCCGGCTGGGGTGTTGTCGAAGAAACTCATTTCGTAGCGGCTAGTTCTAAGAGTCGTTTCATCGTAGATGCTAGAGATAGCTCGAGCTGATAGACGCGAGAATATGACCCTGAATGATAGCGTCGTTAAGAGTCCCATTAACGTCATCGTTAGCAATGTAAAGACGAAGTCCAGTTCTTTGAAGCCTTCAAAAAACGAAGGAATCGGTTTGCAGAGTGTCCCTTGGCAGTATGAGTCCACCCAATATCCGATAACGTTGGTGTTGCCCAAAAGTAAAGTACGACCGCAGATCCCAAGAACCAGTACCAAAAGAATGCGTCCCATGAACGGACGATAAGCGTGATAAAGTGTCGTGAAGATTTCCTTTCGAAACTCTTGTTGGCCTTCGCTTTCTCCATCTGAAAGATGCCGAGGTTTAACCAAATTATTTTTTGCCATGCTGGACCTCGGCGTTTGTTGAGTGCTGCTCGACTTCGTTGGAAGCGACACTGATTGTAAATTCTTGGAAGTCTTTATTGGAATTCAATAGTTCGGAATAGGTTCCCTCTGCCATCAACTGTCCTTCTTTGAAGAAAAGAATTCTATCGACCTGCGGGAGAACTGTGAGTCTGTGAGTCACTAGAATTCTAGTTCGATCTTTCCAGGCACCTTTGGTTAGTTGTTCTAAAAGTTTATGTTCGGTTTCTATGTCAACCGCACTGAGGCAATCATCAAGTAATAGAATTGGAGCCTTCTCAAAGTGAACTCTCGCTAAACTGACTCGTTGTCGTTGTCCGCCGGAAAGATTGACTCCACGTTCTCCAATTTCGGTGTTTAAACCCGCGGCGACCCTTTCACTATCCAAATTGAACTGTGCTGTAAGTAGGGACTCTTCGATTAAGGGATCTTGCTCTTGCGAAATATCATAGATAAAGGCTACGTTTTCACGGAGCGTGGCGCTCATGATAAATCCCTCTTGAGGAACGTAAGCAAATTGAGACCTTAATTGATCTTGATTGTAGCCGTTATACAAAATATCACTTGCTTGATAGTGATCGAAGTGAGCGCCAGTTTCACCAAGTAAAGATAAAAGAAGCATCGACTTTCCTGAACCGACTTCACCCACAATGGCCACAAATTCATTTCTTTTAATGTCAAAATTGATATTTTTTAAAATACCTCGATTGCCAATGCGAAGCTGAAGACCTCGGACGCTGAGGATGCTATCTGCTTTGGTCTGGTGATTTAAAGGTAAATTGGTAGCTGGGTAGTGAGGTATCTCGTTTTTGATGTCTAAAAAATTCTGCAGTCTTTTTAATGATGTCCACGAGTCGAACGCAAACGTGAAAAACCAGGGCATTTGTCTGAACGGGCGAGTTAAAAAGACTCCAACAATCCATAACAGGGCTAGAAGTTCTCCGGGGGTGACTGATTTTTTACTGAACAAAATCAAAGTTAAGAGTGCAGCTACGTTTAATAAAAAAGTGACCGATGACGAAAGTGAATTCATGATCTGACCATTTGTGACCATGCTGATCCTGTTAAGGGTTTCGACTTCACGTTTTTGAAAAATCTTTTCTTCGAAGTACCGAGTCCAACCTAAAATTCGGATGGTGCGAATGTTTTGAATCCATTCATTAACAAGGCCAATGCGTTCTCCGGCGAGTTGTTTAAAGCGGAAGAAAAAGCGAGATTGGCGAAACGCCATGAAGCTATTTAAGGAAATAAGCAGGACCATGACACCGACGATCGGCAATATCGAAATATCAAACAACAGGCTTAGGGCCACAGGGGCGAGAATAAGAGGGAAAAGTGTCGAGGCGCCGCTGGGCAGAGTTTGATCCAAGAAAACGGTTGCGCCTGGAACATCTTGAGCATAGAGCTGGACGATCTCGCCAATCGGGCGGTGAGTCATTGTGTCGACTCGAAGGCTTAATGTTTTGTCGTAAACTTTTTGTGCGAAAATTCTTTGCATTAAAAAAGATTCTCGAGATCCCAACCAAGCTGTCAGCTGTTGAAAAATCTGCCCTAGTAAAATGCATATAAAAGCAAGACCAATAAAACCCAGCACTGGAAATTCGGCAAAGAAGTGTGCTGACCATGGAGTGACATGATTTGTAAGGCGATCTACGAACTCTTTTTGAAAGAATGGACCAAGTAATCCCAAAATTGCGGTAATTAGACTGCTTAAGATAATAAGCAGTCTCCATTCGATCCGAGTAAAAAAAACTTCTCTTAAAAGTGAATTTGGTTTCATAGGTCCGTTCTAAACCAGCCAGTTAGGCTGCATCTTTCGCGATGACTTGTTAATACTTGATGTGGGAATAAATCGCTTCTAAAAAGAATCAAAGTTCCTAGACGAGGCTCTACTTTGAATAGCTCCCTGAAGGGAGGCTCGGAGGCATGCACTTGAAGCTCGCCGCCTTGGCCATTCTCCCAATGCGGATTTAAATAGAGGACAAAAGTGATCCGGCGTTGCCCCAGTCCTTTGTGGTTGTCCCAGTGCATTTCATATCCAGCACCGGGAGGGTAATATGCAAAATGAGCTTCAAATTTTTTTAGGCCTAAAAAAAGCTGTTGGTTGAGTTCTTGACGAATTTCTTCTAGTAAATTCCATGCCTGGTTTGATGCGGCTTCTTCGCCAGATTGATTATCCAACCAGTGAATGAAGTCCCCGCGAATGTCGGAGCGAACTTGCTTCGAGCTTTGGAAGCCAATAGATGCTTTAGAGAGGGCATTGTTGTTTTTGAGCTCGATGAGCTCTTCGTGCAATCTTAAGCAAAGCTCTTGAGGAAATAGCTGTTTTTGGATAGAGAAGCCTTGGGTGCTTAACTGATCTGCAACCTGATCGAAAATAACTTTAAGCATTGAAGATCGGGCTTCTGCTTGCATTCGTTCGGGCTTCCTTTCTAAAATGAGCTCATGACAGTCAGAAACAAAGTTCTTACAAGACGTGATTTTATACAAAGTGCTGTAGCTGGATCCTCTCTTATTCTGTTGGGATGCTCAAGCCTTGATTCTCTGTTTACAGAAAGTCGAAGAATTTTTGATGAAGAAGTTTTGATTGTTGGCGGTGGTTTAGCCGGTCTGTCGGCTGCCTATCACTTGAAGAAAAATAAGGTTCCCTATCGGCTTTTTGAAGCTTCAGATCGTATTGGAGGGCGGATCTACTCTATCAACGGACTTGGTGCGCCAAGTCTTTGGGGTGAGTTGGGCGGAGAGTTTGTCTATGGACATCAAACCAATATTTTGGGCTTAGCGAAGGAATTAGGATTTAAGCCTCAATTGCTTAAGGAAAAGGCAGTCGGTGAGGATTTGTATTTATTCAAGGGGAAATCATTTATGAGCTCTTCTTTGAAAAAACAAATTTCACCTTTAGCGAAAGCTCTTTATGAACTAAAGTTAGAGGTTTATCAGGGACAGAATTTTCAAATTACGTATGAGAATGCCGAACGTTTTGAAAAAGTGATCACGTTTGATCAAAAGTCCGTTGCAGATTTAGTCAAAGAGCTGTCGTCCAAAGTCGATGAACAGCTTTTGGCTGTTTTAGTTTCTGGTCTTGAAAATCGATTTGGTGTTGCTGCAGATCAACTTTCTGCGCTGCATTTTTTAAAGGAAGTTCGTTTTCACTCTGGCGGAACCTACATACTTCCGGGTGGGTGGGGACAGTTGACACAAACTCTTTATGATCGGGTATCGGGGGGAGTTCCGCGCTTTTTAGTGCGAGGTCAGCATCAGTTGGTTTCAATGACGAAAAGCACTTTGGGCATAGAGCTGAATTTTAAGACACCAGAGGGCCGAAGAAGTTATTACGGCAAAAGAGTTATTATGGCCTTACCCATGTCTGCATACTCTAAACTTGATGGTTTAGATTCTTTTGGTTTTAACGAAGATAAATACAAAGCCGTGCAAAGTGCTAAACTTGGTGACGGTGAAAAAGGAATCTTTGTTGCAGAAAACTTGAAATTGAGCAGCTCGAATTACGTGCTCGGAGATTTTGAGTCCCAGGCTTTTTGGGAGGCCTCCAAAGTAGGAACCCTTTCCGTGAATGCCTATCAACGCCGAGCCAAAGATGATATCGCGACGACTCGTCTCGAGCAGGATTTAACAAAAGTATCTGCGGTAAATAACAACGTTTTAAAAGAAGTTGGTCCAAGCTTAAAGTGGGCGAAGAAAAGTTTTATCGGTGGAAGTTTACCGTATTTTGGGCCCGGAGAATATGCGCGGTCTTTTGGAATTCTTGGTAGAACAGAAGCTGCGGGTAAAATTTTATTTGCCGGAGACTTTATGAGTGTGAATGATTTTGCAACTATGGAAGGAGCGGTTCACTCGGGAATCACCGCTGCGGAATCGATTATTAGCAAAATTAAAGTTTAATTTTTCTTTTCTTCCTGGAGTCGTTGCAGTTCGCTTTCTAGGTGAAGCATCCTTTGTTCCAATTTGTTAAGACGCGCCTTTGTTTCATCATCTTGGCCCGAAGGGGACTGTGAAGAGACTGTGCCTGGTCCTTGAGGAAGAATAGAGGTTCCAATTTCAGCCCGTCGCAGCTGCAGCTCTTGAAGTTCTTCGACGTCCGCGTTTTCAACATAGCCATTTTCCATTTGCTGCTTATTCAAAGCCTTTTGTTTGTCGTGAATTTGCCGAGTCACCTGAGTTAGTTTTTGCACTTGTTCAAACATTAACGGAATGCGCTTAAAGTTTGGCGGAAATTCTCCGGTGACTGCAGAAAATCCAACAACAAATAGAATGGCAGAAATAAAAAGGCTCCGAATGACGGAGCCTAAAAACTTTAATAAGAGCTCTTTCATGAGACTACTTTATCATATCTACTGTTAAAGTCGCCTCAGTTCCGTTGGCGTTGATGAAATTATCGACGTCAGTCTTATTGACTGTCTCAAGAAGCGATTCAGAATTGTTCGCGGTTTTAACTCCACCCTGAGGTAAGCTTCCATCAGCATTGATCCAGCTGTAGTTCGCATTAGGTGAAACCACCAGCACGATCATATTGTAAGAAGGTCTAAACCCTTCTTTTTCTACCTGGACTGCAGGAAGGTTGATTGAGTCCGCCGTTATAAAGGCAGTTCGACTTTCCTTAATCTGAGAAATGGAAATTTGATTCTTTGAGGTAGAAATAAATGGTTTTGATCCAACTGCATAAAGTACTGTTAGATACTGTCCACGATAGTTCCCTAGCTTTTGAATTTGTAAAGCGGGGATGCTCTCAAACCGTGCGGCTTCAGCATTTCTTTTGGATACGGAACCACTCATCAGACCAAGTCCAATGATAAGGGTTAAAGCATTGATCGCGATTAATTTTAAAGATTTCATTTTGCAACTCCGTTGCCTGTCTTACCAGTATTAAAATTCAAGTAAAGTACCAAGTGTCCTGTTTGTTCCATGTTGACTTGAACCAGCTCTGTTTGAATCCCCAGAATTTCAGGCGGCAAGGGAAGGCTTCCAGAAAGCACTTCATCTTTTTTAGTCCAAGGGGCCGATCTTTTTGCTAGTTCTTCTTTCAGGCCTTCATAAACCTTCCCTTTAAAGAGACGGCCACCAAAGCTCAGATAGGACGGGTCCATATCTACCGAATTTGTATCTATTTTGTAAAGGACCAATTCCATACCCTTACCGGTTTTCACGGGTCGTATCTTCGTGACGATATCAAACGAGATAACTATGGTGTCTTTTAGCCACATTGAATCGGGCTTCGTTTCAACCGAGACATGAAGCTTAAAGAATGTTTCGTTGGCCTTCACCGCTACGCCTGCGGGCATGGGAGTATAATCGATAGTCGGAGAGGCCACTAGTTTAAGAGAGCTTCCATCTGATTGAGGGATCTTTTCAAAGTTTTTCCGTTGAAACGCCAGTTGCATCACGCGATTGATCATGCCTCGATCTAAAGCCAAGCCCATGTCATAGAGACTTTTATTGAGTGCGTTTATTGAAGCGTTTCCGCGCGAACCAATATTTGCGGCAACACGGCTCTGAGGATTGACTGGATCTTCGACAAAGGCATCCAGAGCCACGTTCAAGCTGTCCCTCATTTTAAGCTCCGTTAAGGTCATTCCCCAAATCAGCGGGGGTCTGCGGTCTCCAGGCTCAGTACCGGGAGCCTCCATGTTTTGGATTTGCTCGATTTTTCCCGCAAGTTTTTCTTTGGCCTTTTCATTTAAAAGCTGAGGCATTTGCTCTTTGGCGAACTTGCCTATATGCTCGCGCACTTTTTCTAAAACTGTCGGGATTTGGGATTGAACGAACTTTTCAAGTTGCTCGTTATTCATGTAAAAGGTTTTACCATTGATGATAACACCCATCTGTGGAACTAACAGCTTTTTATAGTTGAGCGTGATATCGGCCTGGTCCAAGTTTTGGCTTACTTCCAGGGCCTGGAATTCTAAAAGGCCCGAGGCATTCATGCGCACATAAAAAGGCAGACGAATTTTGATTTTATCATTGGCTTTCTGAGCCGAAATCGAAACATCTTGCAGCTGCACTTCGCCCAAAAAGGCATTGGCTGGGTCCCAGGCTTTGATGGCACTAGTCCCCATTGTGACCGAGTCAATTTCAAGCTCGATAGCAAGAACGGCACCGTCGCGATAGCCGAGCTGGTCCATTAATTTTTGGTCAGTCACAAGTCCGAACCGAGAAAACTTTGCGACGTAGCCAGATTCTCCGATCTGGATCGCGGGTTGATGAGGATTTAAGGAAAATCCCATCAGCCATTGCGACAGCATGTCCTTAACTTGTTTATACATTTTGATAGCTTCAGGTTGGCTTTTTTCCAGCTCATCCATATCGATCGGTTTTTCGGAGTTGATGGTTTGAGCAGGGAAGTAGCCCTCTTCTAAACTCACACCCAAGTTTCCAAGAATTGAGTTCAGTTTAGATTCAAATAGTTTTTGCCCTCGTGGGGTTATTTCGACTCGAACGGCTTTTGGTATATTGTGGCGTTCACCAACAAAAATAGGTGCATCCACGGCTCGAGCAGATGAGCAAGTCAACGCCAAAAGAAGGGTGGGCGGCAGAGCAAAAACTAAGGATAACTTTTTAACCATAATAACTCCGTTCGAAGTTCTAGATATCGCCGAACCTGCAAAAAGGAGTCTCAAATAGAGACGGCCCCAAGTCTGTTAAATTACATCTGGCAGACTTGGGGCCGTATAAATAATTTTAAAGGTGACAAAAATGGGCGCTTAAAAGCTTTTTGCGTAACCGGCTCTAATCATTATTTGTGATGCCGACGCAGTGTTGTTTGAAGGGAAAATGCCATAAACTATTTCAACTGGAATAAACTGTCCTGGATTTAAGTGGTAGTCTATTCCACCACCGAAAAGAATATTTTGATTGGTAGAAATCTTATTCTGATCAAGAGTGTTCGAAGACTTTGATAATGCGATCAGAAAACCGAGGCCACCACCAAGCCAGGGCTCCCATTTTCCTTTGCCAAGCGAGTAGTGGATCATGGCATCTAGACCAAGATATGAAATATTGATTTTACACTTAGTACTGCCTCCACAGCTGCCGGAAGCAAGTGTGCCGTTAGCGACTAAAGATTCGTAGCCAACGCCTAAACGAGCACTAATGTTGCCATCGACTTTTTGTTGGAAGAAAGTTTTGAGCGAGAAAGAGGTGCCTGCCAGGCTTACGCTCTCGGTTGAGGACAGTTTGACTTTCATAGAATTTGAGTTCATTCCTGCCAGGACTCCAAAGGAGCTATGAGGGCGTGACGGGTTTTTGCCCGCAACCGAAGGCTTTTTTTCTTTTTTGGGTGCAGCACCCGGGGCGGCTGTCATACCTACTTCGGCTTGACCTTTTAATAAATCAGCCACGGCCTTACCAGATTTTATTTGTTTAATTTCAATTACGGCTTTTCGTTTGCCGTCGGCGTTTAGTAAAAATATTTTTTGTCCGGCCTGAAGCTCGGGCAGATCTGAGATATCTAAAAGAACTTTTTGCGCCTTCACATTTATAACTTGGCCAGCCAAAGCAATGGTTGAAGTCAAACTGAAAGTGATTGCTGCTAAAATTGAGACATTCATAAGTGCTTTCATAGTCTCATTTTGGCCGATTCTGGAACGAAGATCACTTAAATAAACAGTATTTCAGGGGAATACTTTATTTTTGCCTCTAAAATCCGATAATAAAGTCAGACTTCAGTCAGGGGGAATGATGAGGTTGGCTATTGCGTTAGCTCTACTATCGTCGGGTATTTTGGAACATTCTATGGCCCAGCCATTGAGTGATCAGGCATTGTATCGCCGTTGTCATATTCAAATTACGGGATTACCTCTTCCTTTTAAAAATTCAATAAGTGCCGATATTGCGGCCGGTAAAATCACTGGGCTTCAAGCCTGTGAGAATCTTTTGTCACGGGCCGAGTTCGGAGCCGACGGCAAGTTAAAAAATTTAAACGACAATACCGCTCGGGCGATTCTTAAGAACTTTCAGAATTTCCATCGCACATGGTTTCAAACTGGGGTCGTCGAAGATATGCAGGGCTACGATACGGAGATTTCCCGAGGGACGACAGATATTTTTGATACCACCGAGCAGGCTTTAGCGATCACGCGTCTTCTATTTCATCCCGGCGCCAAGTATTCAGAAGTAGTTACTCGAGGGAATGGTTGGAGCGCCCTACGTGTAGAAGATCCTTCCGTGAAGGCCCGTATCGGGTGGACGGTCACATTTCCGGGGCGTCGTATTTTTGGAAATAATGCTGGATTGAACAATAATCTATTTAGCTTTCGAGATCCTCAGAATCGCGCTTTTTCTGGAGGAGCCAACTCTGTGATTGTTAATTTGCCGGTGGTACAGGTTGGAGAATTGATTGGCATTGTTGGTGATACTCGGGCTTATACGATTCCGAATTTTTCGCTAGCACCGTTGGGCGCAGACCGGCCAGCGACCGCTCAGCCTGGTATGAATACCCAAGTAGATTTATTTGATTCTAAGGGTGGAGGTATTATCGGCCTGCCTTCCTTCTTTTTGTTAAATTATGGTCACGATCTTGGAACTGCATCTAACGGAGCGACGAAGGTGCCTCGGCGTTGGGCGCAAGCGGCTATGCAGTCTTTAATGTGTGCCTCTTTGCCAGCTCTTCGTGAAAGTGACATTCGTAAAATGGTGGTGGGTAACTCATCGACTCCGTTTAGAAACTCGGCAAGCTGTGTGATGTGTCATGCGACTTTGGATCAAATGGGATATACAGCACGAAATCTTGTCACTGGTGCATCTGACTATTTTACGTTTGACGATAAAAAACAGACTTTACTTGTTGGGAACTATCACGCGGATATGGGTGAAGTGAATGGTTGGCCGTCAGAGCCTGTTGCGAATTTTCATCGAACAAAACCAGTGGGAAAATTGTTTTATCGATCTTATACGGGGGCGCTTGTTGATAAATCTGTCGTCGGCATTCAGGGGTTGGGTGTTGCGATGTCAGAAACAGATGATTTATATACATGTGCAGCCAAAAGATATTTTGAATACTTCACTGGTATGGATGTTCCGTTATTTGATCGGACTGATCCAAACAATTCAGCACTCAATAAAAAAATGGTAGGTGAGGTTTTACAAGCACGCCTTTTTATCGAGAAGTTAGGTCAATCATTGAAGAGTCATCAGTCGCTACCGCAGTTGGTAAAAGAAATAATGCGTTCAGAATATTATCGCCAAGTGAACTTTAGAGTCACGAGTGGGAACTAGGGGAAGTTATGTCGGGGATCACAAGAAGACAAGTCTTGGGTACGGGGCTCGTATTGGGAGGGGCGGGGATCGCTCTTTCGCCGATCGAACAACTCCTTGATATTATGACTTTGGGCATGATTAAGCAGGCTCATGCAGAATCTTTGGGAATCGAGGGTGTTCGCAATTATGTCAATGTGAACTTGACTGGAGCGCCTATGCGATATGCATTTGATCAATGGTTAAGAACTAGTTCCAGCGAGTCCGCTTTAATATATAATCCCATGGTTAATACTAAAATGGTTTCATCCGGCGGGCGTGTGACTGGCGTTGAGTACGGAACCTTTGAAAAGAATGGCATCCTCGTACCACATATGTTCTCGCATTCAGTTTTTACAAGTGCCGGTTCTGTTCCGCTAAGCCAGCTTCTAGAGAATATGTTAGTCATTCGAGGTTATGGAACCGGGTTTGATGGCCATACCTTTAACAATAATGTGCAGCAGGGCCCGGTTGGTGGAGTATCATCCATTGCCGGAGTGGCTGCAGATTATTCAAATAAAACTTTTGAGGCGATTCAATGGCCAGACCGCGGCGGGTATCGAAGCTTTAGCTCTTCAAAGGGGAAAGCGCTCAATGTTCTTCCGGGAGGAACTCCATTAAATGCATTACTCCAAGGATTCATGGCGCCGCCCGCGGCTCGTGCTCAGGCTCGATCTTTAAAAGACCGTCGCAGTGCCGAGATGGACTTAGCAAGAGCGCGCTTGGGGGCCTATGTTAATGCAAATGCCAGTGGTTCAAAAGTATTAAATCAGAATATGCAAAATGCAGTCGCTTTAATGAAAAAAGGCGTCGGGAATATTGATGGTTATTGGTCCGAGGCTGTGGCTCGCTATACAGATATTATTTCGCGGTCGGCGCGCGCCACTAACTTGCCTGGCATTAGCGATGTGCCGATGATATCCCAAGAAAATGCAATGTGGTCTATTCACGTAGCTCAAGGTAATCGTGGTATGATCCTTTCAAAAGATTTTGATGCCCGTAGCATTATTTCACAAATCGACATCAATTCGTTCGCAACTCAGTTTGCATTAATTGAATATGTATTGAAGGAAAATTTAGCTAGCTCTGTTGAAGTTCTTTCTCCAGATTTTATGAACCTGATGGCGTTAGAAAAGGGTGAGGCAACGGCTGCAGCTTTTTACGGCATCAAAGATATGCATGAAACCGGCGCGATCACAGGACTTCTGCTTTCAGTCGCTTACTATCGCGGTTTGTCTGCTGCGATTTTAGAATTAGCGACTCAACTAGGAAAAGCTAAAACGACAAGTGGAACTTCAGTTTGGTCAGAAACAGTCGTTCACGTCATCGGAGATTTTGGTCGAAGTGCACGTTCAAGTGGTGGTGGCAGCGATCATGGTTATAATCAAATGTCCTCAAGTGTATTTAGCGGTGCGTTTGGCGGCGGACCTTATGTTGTCGGTAATATCCGCAAGACAGGACACAATGGCTCTTATGATGGAACTCAAGGGATCGGTGCCGCGATCGATGGCTATAATCAGGCGGGTATGCCGACGCCGACTATGGCGGCTTCGACTGTTGTCGAACTGCTACGGGCTCCGAAAAATCCCTATGTCAATTTAGCAGCACCACTGGTGAAGCTTGAAGGCGGAAGATTGAACTATGCTTTCGGTAAAGGGAAGTTGGTGGGTTGATATGTCTAGAATTAAACCTCGCTATTTATTTATTGCGCTTATTGGCTTTAGTTTGACTCAGCTTTATCAAAACTGTGGTCAGTTTGGAAATCAGTTCGAAGCTGCAGATTTTAGTTCGACCTCAATGGGCTCTCAACAGGGAAGTTCTGTTGATTTAAATCACCCAAATGAATTAAAGGCTGATCCACCTAAGCAAAAAGTTTTAGTAGGTAATAAAGAGTATGTCGCGCAGTTGATGAGAGAGATTTTTACTTCTACCACCAAGCCGGTGCCGGGCCTCGAGGATCTGATTCAGGCATGGATCTATACAAAGGGGGCGCAGTATGGTTATGGCTGTGACCCTTACTCGACATGGAGTGGACGTGATTGTGGCGGACCAATCACAAATTCAGCGGTCGCTTATTATACCGAAGATAATACCGTTCGAGAGTCTTTTCGAATTCAGTTTTGTGAAAATATTCTAGGAATGGATCAGGGGGTTGAAGCTGTACTAGAAAAAATAAATCGTAGTTCCCAGACTCCCGAGGTGTCTTCCGTGGCCCAGGTATACGAATTGTTTTACCGAACGGGCGAAGTTGATGAATCGGTTCTAGGGACCTTAATCGATTTAGATCGAAGCTTAGCTAAACAGAATGAATCGGTCACAAATCGCTGGCGAGCGGTTATCCTTCAAGTCTGTGAATCATCTGGCTGGCAGCAGTTGTAGTTTTAATTGTAGTTTTTGATGTGGGGGAAGCGTGGGGAAGTTCGAAAGAGAAACCAATAAAGGTATCAGTCGTTTTTTACAAGTGGTCACGATGTCATCTGCGATGACGGTTCTGGTTGTTTCTTTCCAGAATTGCAGTGAGTTTGTTCCGCAGCAAGCTTTGATCCAAGGTCAAGCTAATTACGAGTCTCAGACGTCGTTAGATAACAAAACAGTTTTGACGTTGAATAAAAAAAGTATTGGGTATTGGAAAAAGCCCGAGAATGCTTCGTTCGTGACTCCGTCAGGCGGAGGCATTGTCAGTGACTCAGTTTCTTTTGCTGCTGCAGTATCCGCAGGAACCAGCGGAACCGTGCTTTCTATTCATGCAGGTACAGCGAACAGCGAAGACTGTGCGATCGCCATTCAATCGGGAATGATTCGTTTATATCATTTAACTGATGCCAGCAATTATGCGTCTTTGTCGGCACCTGTTCCATCTGGGGATTTTGTGGTATCAGGGCGTTGTGGCTCGAAAGTGGAAGATTTGCATTTTCAGATAAATGGTGTAGCGGTAAAAGGTCCTATCACTAAGGTGGGTAGTGCTTTATTAGACTTTGGGTATGTGCTTCGGACTATGACGTCAACATCAGCAGTTAAAGAAGCAGTCGTCTTTGAGGAAGCTTTATCTGATTTTGAATTGAACATGTTAGGCCGTCAGATTGGTAGTAATCAGGGCTTACGTGTGAACGCGGACTATACTTTAAGCACCGAAATTCCTGGAGCTGTGGTTGTAGATCCAAACTTTGCGCCGATGCTTGCTGTTTACAATTCAAAATGTGCAAGTTGTCATACCGCCTATACTTCAGCCGCCAATTTTGTTTCAGCAGGCTGGGTAACGAAGGGGGATCCAGCAAATTCTAAAATGTTTTGGAGATTGCAGGGATCGGGCGTGACTTCTAAGGATGGAAAAGCCCAGAATATGCCTATGGGAGCTTCGATAAGTGCGTCAGATGTTGCATTGATTCGCACTTGGATTCAAAATATGAAGTAATTGGACTTCAAGTCTTTTTAAGGAAATTTTATGATAAAATTAATCTTATCTTCTTTCGTTGTGTTCTATTCATGTTTGGCTTTTTCCCAATCTGTCGTCGTTGACGTTACCTTAAATCCAATGGGTGACTTCAAAGCAAAATCATCTGCTGTAAAAGGCTTCGCAACCAAAGCTGGAGACGAGTTCAAAGCGGAAAATATCATTGTTGATCTTAAGACTCTAAAGACGGGCGTGGAACTTCGAGACGAGCACACTCAAAAGCATTTAAGAGTCAAAGAACATCCGGAAGCGATTTTGCTTAAGGCTCGGGGTAAGGGCGGTAAAGGTGTTGCAAAAATTAAAATAAAAGGTATCGAGAAAGAAGTTCGTGGCACCTACAAATTGTTGAATGGTGGAAAACAGCTAGAGGCAACTTTTCCAGTCACATTGAGTGATTTTGATATCAAAGATATCAACTATATGGGTGTGGGCGTAGAAGACGAAGTGCAGGTTACGGTCGTTGTTCCTGTACAAGAAGGTGCGGCTCAATAATGTTTAGCCAACGTCTTTTGATTGGATTTTTGCTCTTTAATTCAGTTGTCGTATCTGGTTGTATGAAGGTTATGAATTCTTCTAGCGGAGACTATGTTTTAGATAACGCTTCGCTTGAATTTTTGACGGCCTACACGATCATGAAAGATAAGTGTTTTAGTTGCCACCAAGAGTTCAATACAACCCAGGCGAATTTGATATCTAAAGGATGGGTGGTTCCTGGAGATCCTTTAAATTCACCCATGTATAATCGTCTGCAGGGATCTGATGGTACCGGAGTTAAAAATATGCCACAGACAGGTAGTTTAACTTCGCAGGATCGGAAAATTATTAAGGATTGGATTCAGGGAATATAAAAAAGAGGCTCAGAAGAGCCTCTTTTTTTACCAAGTTTTACTTACTCCAGCTCTCCAAAGACTTCCACCGTTCGAAGAAAACGGACCGATTGCTTGGGACATTTCCCAGTCTCGGTTGAAGCGTATTTTAAACTCAAGTAGCAAGGAATAGTTGATATTTTTTCCAGAGGTGGCCTCGATGCCCGAGGTGCTGGGCCAACTCACAGAACGCACAACAACCGGAAGTTGCACTCCCGCTGCAATCATATTGCTAAGGCGATAGTAGGATCTTAATCCAACAATGCCACCGGACCAGCCCAAGCGTCCCGAAGCATAACTTAGGCTATTATTGCCTCCGCCATTTGCTCGTCCGAACATCAAAGCTAAAGTTGGTCCAAATCCCCATCGGCCCTTGGTGTATTCACGGTCAACTCCGACCGCTGTTCCGTAGAAATTGGCATTGTCGTAAGTGACATCGGCGCCTTGTTGTAAACGTAGGGGCTCTATCCAGGTTACCATTTGCGCGCCAAAACTATTTCGGGTATTCCACGAGGAAAGTAGCGAAATTTCTTGATTTTCTAATTCCGAATCCTCAACTGTTGTAGTTGCAGAATCTTGAGCAGCGGAATAATTCGCTATGAAAAATGCGGACAAAAAAAATGAAATGGATTTTTTGATTTTCATAATTACCAACTTAAGTGTAATTGGGATTGAAGTGCCCAGCTGTCAGGTTTTCCTTGGTCCGCTACGTAGGTTTTTCCGTTTACAATATTGATGCGGTATTCATAGCCCGGGTGCGGAAAAATCAGGGCGCCGATGGACCACCGATACTGATCTTCGGCCGAACTTTTGAATTCTTTATTGAAGTGCTCGATGGCCGAGTAAATATTGTAACCTCGCTTGATATTGATGGTCGTCTGTAGCCAAGTATAACTTCCTAGCACGGAATCCTTCGATCCGATAACTTGATCAGAAATAAGGCCCGTTTCAGCTAATAGAGCCGAGCCTTTAGATAATGCCAGACGGGTGTGAACTCCAGCACGACCAAGTTTTAGGTATTTGTTGTTAGAGTATAACACCGATGCCCCAATTTTCTGTTTTTCAGATAGTTGGTATTCTCCGGTACTAGTGATACCTTGTTGGCGTAGATCTGGGTCTTGGAAAAGGTTCCCTGCAAATATCTGAGTCGCGATATCCCAGTCGGGGAACATCCAATGGGTGATAATTCCATGGGTTTGATCATTTTGCGCTATTTGCGTATTTCGTCGAGCAAATGAGGTGTGATCAATTTGGCGAATTCCATAAACTTTATCCAGCATTCCCACATAGACGTACAAATTTTTTGAGTACTTCCAACGGAGGTAGTGCTCTCGAGATATATAGTTGGGGCGAGTTTTTTTGCCGCTGCGATCATAAGCTGCTTGATTGATGCCGTAAGAACCGACAAAGACTTTTTCCTGCTTTTTATCGAAGTGAATGGCGATATTGGCGTCGGCCTGCATCGGAATAAATTTAGACACAGCTTCGGAAGCACCAGGATTATTTTGATAATATAAAGCCCGAGCTTTGATGCCAGGGCGTAACCACCATGGCAGGGATTTTATGCCAAGAAATGTATTCTTGCTTGCGATCTCTTCTTCGGTCATTTGGGGATTAAAATAATCACGGGAAGCGATTTCGGTCGCAAAAAGGGCTCTTCCATAATCATTCAATGGCCCATTACCACTACCGTTGTAATGGCAGGTGATGCAGGTCGAATAGCCGTAACCAATAAATTCAGGATACGCCTGAACCGATATAGAAAAAAGCAGTCCTAAAAGGGGCACAAAGGTGTAGTTTATGAATTTTAACTTTGTCATCGCCGATAGTTTATTGAGAGATCGGTCTAAGGTCATGTATAATTTGGCAATATCTTATGAAATCAGTTTACAACTCTTCATTTTCATAGGAACTATGTTCGACTGATTTTCGATTTCGGAGGAACAATGGCTAAAAAAACTGTAAAAGGAAAATCTTTAAAAAATGCTGAAAAAGTAAGCACTAAAAAGAGTTCTAAATCGGCATTGAATCCTTACTCGGTAGATGAAATTTTGAAGCATGTTCGTCCGACGCCGATGATCGATACGTCTCATTCAGACGACGAAAAAATTCAAATTATTGCTGGAAAGTTCCGGGAAATCATGGAAACGCTGGGCTTGGATTTGAGTGATGACTCATTAAAAGATACACCTCGTCGAGTTGCTAAGATGTATGTGAAAGAGATTTTTAGTGGTTTAAATCCAGATTTTTTCCCGAAGATCACAGTTATTGAAAATAAGATGCATTATGATCAAATGATCTGTGTTGATAATATTCAGTGTTTGTCATTTTGTGAGCATCATTTTTTAACCATCGATGGTTTAGCCACCGTCGCCTATGTTCCGAATAAAAAGGTGATCGGTCTTTCTAAAATTAATAGAATTGTTCAGTTTTTTTCTCGGAGACCTCAGGTTCAAGAGCGTCTGACGAAGCAAATTGCAGATTGTTTGCAGTACGTACTTGAGACGGAACACGTCGCTGTTCATATCAATGCTAAACACTACTGTGTTATCACAAGGGGAGTCGAGGATGCCCACAGCTCGACGAGCACAACTGATTTGCGAGGTGACTTTAAAACCGACGATGCAACTCGCAAAGAATTTTTAAGTTATATCAAAAATTTGAATAAATAAAAAAAGCCCCTAGTTGATATACTAGGGGCTTTTTTTTAGATGCTGGACTGAAGAAGTTCGCGGCTATTCGGAGACAAGTTAGGAACCGCAAGAATTCGCTGGATTTCTTTTTGAGCTCGGCTCTTCATGTCTGGGTTTAGCTTTTTCACGAAGTTAAAAGCAGCACAGAGTCTTGCTGCCACCTGAGGATTTATAGCATCAATCTCGATTATTTTATCTGCATAGAACTCGTAAGCATTCACATCAGGGTTGTGGAACGCAGGAATGTTCGCACCAAAACTTCTAAGTAGTGAATACACATTGTTTGGATTCTGAATGTTAAATGCAGAATGTTGGGTCAATTTTTTAACCTGATCTAAAGTGTCAGCGTTATTGGCTGTCGCCTGAGCTGAAAACCATTTGTTGATCACCAAAGAGTCCATCTTCCACTCATTGTAGAACAGATCTAAGATCTCTTGGCGAAACTCAAAAGTTCCATGTGAAATGACTGTTAATGCTGACATTTTATCGGTCATGTTCTGAGCCCCAAGATAGTGCTGCCGAACAGTCCCGGCCATCACGTTTTCCAAAACTCCTAAATAGGAAAACACGGTATTTCGAAGATCGCGCGACTTCGAATCCAGTCCTTTTTCTTCTTGGTAAATGGCCATCAAAGGTTGTTGAAGCTCGGTTGCAACTTGCAGTCTAAATTGCTTTCTGGCGGCGGCAAATGCTTTGCCATCTAAAACATCCATTTCTTGAGCTAGAATGCTGTTGGTAGGGATTCGGAGCATAAGGGCCTTGAATGCAGGATCAAGAGATTTGTTTTCTAACACCAATTTTAATGCTGCAATCAAGTTTGGATCCACAGACAATGCCTGAGACTCTTGATGTTGGCGGATCATCTTTTTTAGATTCTTTAAAATCATCTTTTGACAAGCTTCGCGGCGATTGAAGGAGTCGCTGTCGTGAGCCATCATGAAGTAAAGATCGGAGTCAGCCGCTTCCCAATCGATTTTTACGGCCGCAGAAAACTCACGTCCTAAAGAAAGTACCGGGCGCTTTGAGATCTGCTTAAAAATAAAGGTTTCTTGCGCGTCTTTTAATTCTAGGACGGGTTTGCCATCGGAATTAAAATTGATTTTATCACATACTAGCGGCAGATCTTGGCCGTCAGTGCCAATTAGGCCCATAATTAGCGGGATGTGGAAGGGGGCTTTGGTTGATTGGCCCGGTGTCGGGGGGCAGCTCTGCTCTAAAGTTAGGTGATATTCGTTTTTCGTGGCATCAAAGGATTCCAGTACTTTTACGACAGGTGTTCCCGCCTGTGAATACCAAAGTTTTAGCTGGCTAAAGTCTTTATTGTTAGCATCTGCAATTGCGGCAGCAAAATCTTCTGTGGTTACCGCTTGGCCGTCATGGCGTTTGAAGTAAAGGTCCATGCCCTTGCGGAAACCTTTACGTCCCACAATTGTTTGCATCATTCGAATAAGTTCAGCGCCTTTTTCGTAGATGGTCATTGTAAAGAAGTTATCAACCGACATACAAGATTCAGGACGTACTGGATGGGCGTTGGGGCCCGCATCTTCAGCAAACTGACCGGCACGCAATCCATCGACATCGTTAATGCGTTGAACTCCTCGATCAGTCATATCGGCAGAGTACTCTTGATCTCGGAAGACCGTAAGGCCTTCTTTTAAAGATAATTGAAACCAGTCACGAAGGGTGACGCGATTTCCAGTCCAGTTATGGAAGTATTCGTGAGCAACAACTGAGTCGACGGCATGGAATTCGTCATCAGTTGCAGATTTTGGGTCGGCAAATACAAGCCGAGAATTGAAAATGTTAAGCCCTTTGTTTTCCATTGCTCCAGCATTAAAGTCATCAATGGCCACGATCATATAATCGTTCAAGTCGTACTCAAGACCGAAGGCCTCTTCGTCCCATTTCATTGATTTTTTTAAGCTGTCCATCGCAAAGTAGCATTTATCTTGTTTGCCGTGGGCTGCATAGATTTCCAAATTTACTTTTTTGCCTGATTTGGTTGTGAATGAGTCGCGAATAACACCAAGATCTCCGGCGACTAAAGCGAATAAATAGCAAGGTTTTTTGTGTGGATCTTTCCAATAAGCCTTATGACGTCCATTTCCAAGATCTTCAATTTTGATGCGGTCACCGTTCGATAGAAGAACTGGATATTTTACTTTGTCGGCCTCGATCGTGACCGAGTAGGTGGTCATCACATCTGGGCGATCAAAAAAGTATGTGATCTTTCTGAAGTCTTGGGCTTCGCATTGAGTGGTAAAAATACCATTGGATTTGTAGAGCCCACTTAAGGATTTATTATTCTGTGGCTCGAGTTCGGTGACAATAGTGAGTACGAAGTTATCAGGAACGTTTTTAATGGTTAAATCTTCCTCTGTTTGGATGTAATCATCAGGTGCAAGCGGCTGACCGTTAATAGCCACAGACTTCAAGCAAAGTTTTTCACCATCGAGGACCATAACAGCATCCGCTTTAAGCTTGTGGATCTTCGAGGTTGCAGAAACCAGACTTTTGTCCTCATTGAGGTTGAAGTCGAGCTGAATGGACTCCACAGAAAATTGTGGAGCAATATAGTCTTTTAGGTAAATTTTTTGTTGTTTCATCGCATCCTCTTGAGTCAACATAGGGTTATGGACTTGGCACTCTTTTCTATCACATTGAATACAAATCAGCTAGAGAACATGAAGAGTTTTTATCAAGCTCTGGGGTGTCAGTTTAAGTCACTAAATGTTGATAAGGGTGGCGTCGTGCAGAAAACTCAGATAGGCAATCTGGAATTTGCTCTGCATTCTATAGGCAATGCTGCTGATGTGAAGAAAATTCCAATTATGCAGCTATCCTTAAAGGTTCGAGATTTGGACAGTATTATGGGGCGGGTTCAGGCAATCCCAGGGGTATCAGTCATTCTTGATCCTAGTGATATGCCAGAGGGGCGCCGTTCCATTATTTTGGATCCGGACGGTAACAGCATCGATCTTACCGAAGAGCGTGATACTCATTAATTAAAAAAAGCGAAATCGCAAAAAGTAAAAGGACCCGAGGGGTCCTTTTTTAACTACTTACCTAAGGTTTTTTGACCCTTTTCCCAATTGCAGGGGCAGAGTTCATCTGTTTGAAGAGCGTCGAGATTGCGAAGAACATCTTTAACATTACGGCCTACCGCTAAATCATTCACTGAGACCCAACGGATGATGCCTTGAGGGTCCACGATGTAAGTCGCTCGCAGAGGTGCTCCTGTAGATTTAGACAAAATCCCTAGAGTTCCACAAAGCTGTTTATTAAAATCTGAAAGCATTGGATAGGGCAGTTCTTTAAGACTTGGGTGATTTTTTCTCCAAGCCAGATGAACAAAGGCCGAGTCCGCAGAAACACCAAAGACTTGAGTTTCCCGAATTTGAAAATTTTTAAACTCTTTGCCGAATTCCGCAAGTTCGGTCGGGCAGACATCCGTAAAGTCAAAGGGCCAAAAGAAGAAGACCGACCACTTGTTTTGAATTTGAGTCTCTGTAATCCAAGCGAATTCTTTACCAGCCTCTAGGGACACACAGGCTTCTAGTTTAAATTTTGGAAAACTTTCTTCAAGTCCTAGCATTGGGGTCTCCTTTACTAATAAGAAAAATCTTCGTTGGGTTAGTGACGACGCTTTTTACGTTTTTTCTTTTTCTTTTCTTTTTTAACAGGATCTGGTTTGCGTTTTTCAATTTTCACAGGAACATCAACAGATTGAACAACTTCATTTTTTAAATTGCGAAGTTCGACCGTTAGTTTGCTATTTTCCCAGTCGATATTTGCTAATGCAAAATTTTCCTTCGAGAATGCAGGGCTTAAATAAGTTGGATCATTTTCCTCTAAATTGCTTGGACGATTGATCGAGGAAGCGGTGATTTCGTAAAGATCGCCGTAACCATCAATTTGGGTTTTGGCTATCGAGCCGATATGGCGATCTCCTGATAGCAAAACCACATTTTTTGCTTTTGTCTTTTTCAGAAGATTAAAAAGGCGTTCTTTCTCGTGAGGAAAGTTTCCCCATTTTTCATAAGTGTGGCCGTCAGGAATGACTTGAATAGAGCTGACGATAAAACGCACATCTGCTTTTTCTTTTAACTCGTCCTCCAGCCAGTCCCATTGCTCTTCGCCTAAAATAGTGGTTTTTTTATCTTTGGTTGGCTCAAATTTTTTACCCTCAACTGTGGACTTAACAAGCGGGCTGCGGTTCCATCGAGTGTCTAGCATGATGACTTGAACTAGCTTATTTGATGGACCGAAAATTTTAGCATGATAAAGTCCCTGCTGATTTCTTTCAATCGCATCGCTGACATAACGCCAGTATTGTAAGAAGTCTTTTTTCGCTTCTTCTTTCTGAGGATTGTCTGCTCCGCCGTCATTTTGACCATAGTCATGATCATCCCAGATGGCCATAAAAGGGACTTTTTCGCGAATCGCGATGTACTCAGGGATCTTATCTAGTTTTTGGTACTGAGCTTTTAGTGGTTTTTGGCTTTCACTACTTGCATAGATATTGTCGCCCATAAAAACGAACAGTTGAGCATTGCTATCAGAAATCGTCTTCCAAAGAGGCTGCGGTTGGTCCTGATTCGCACAAGAGCCAAAAGCCAGAGTCGACATTGTCGAATCATAGTCTAAGCCACGAGGGTGAAAGGGGAGTTGATCTCGTTTAGGCTCGAAGTTTAAATGGGCTGATGCGCCAGAAGAGGTTTTGTGGCCTTCAGGCGCCGCATTTGAGCCTTTGGCAGAGTTGAAGTTTTGGCATGCCACAAGGCTGAGCCCAAGTAGTGTCGAAAAGAAAATATTTTTAAAATTCATGACAGAATTAAATCTAAGGACAGAAGCTTTGTCTAGTTAAAGACTGATTTAAGGCAAAAAAAGAGGAAGCACGGGGGCTTCCTCTTTTTTATGAAATTTTTAAAACTACTTTCTGTCAGAAAGTGGGATTACTTGTCGTTGAGCTGAACCAATGTACTCAGATAGAGGTCTGATAATACGATTATTAGCTTTTTGTTCCATAATGTGGGCAGACCAGCCTGTCGTTCTTGCCATTACGAAAATTGGAGTAAAGAAGTCAATTTCAAAGCCCATCATGTAGTAAGCAGGTCCCGCAGGGAAATCTAGATTTGGATAGATTTTCTTTTTGTCGACCATGACTTTTTCTAAAGCTTCGTACATTTGCATCCATTTATGCTCGCCAGTGACATTGGCCATAACCTGCGCGTACTTTTTCATAGTTGGGACTCGAGAGTCTCCGGATTTGTAAACGCGGTGACCAAAGCCCATAACTTTTTTCTTTTGAGCCAAAGCATCCAACATCCATTGTTCAGCTTTTGCTGGATCTGCGATTTCGATCATCATATGCATGACCATCTCATTGGCGCCACCATGCAACGGGCCTTTAAGAGCTCCAATGCCGGCTACGGTTGCAGAATAAAGATCAGACTCTGTTGAGGTCACAACACGTGAAGTAAATGTTGAAGCGTTGAAGCTGTGCTCAGCGTACAAGATTAAAGAGACGTCGAAAGCTTTGACAACTTCAGCAGCCGGTACTTTACCAAAACACATATGGAAAAAGTTTTCAGCAATGCTTAGATCTTTACGTGGAGGAATAAAATCCAAGCCTTTTTTGAAGCGGAAATCCGCAGCAACAGCTGTTGGAATCTTAGCCAATAGGCGAATGGCTTTATCCATATTTGTTGCAGGTGAAGCATCCCAAACACGTTCATCTTCACAGCCCATAAAGCTTACAGCTGTGCGGATGCTATCCATAGGATGGCATTTTGCCGGAAGGGACTTGATCACATTTAAGCAAGTTGTGCTAATATCGCGATAGCTTTTTTCAAGTTTTTCGAAAGCGGCGAGTTGATCACGATTCGGAAGTTCGCCATTGTACATAAGGTAAGCAACTTCTTCGAAACGGCAGTTCTCGGCAAGATCTTGGACTGGGTACCCGCGGTAGATCAAAGAGTTTGTATCTGGATTTACTTTCGAGACTGACGAAGTGTCGATGACTGCGCCTTCGAGTCCTTTTTTGACGTTCATTTTTTCTGGTTCTGGAACGTAATCTGGGTTGATATATTCAGCCATTTTGCCTCCGATAAAATTAATTTGGAATAAGAGCAGCAAAGGCTAGCAAGTGTCCTAGGGTGGGTCAATGGGGCTAACGGTGAGTCAAAAGAGAGAAGCTTTCATAAGATTTGGACGCCCTAAGTCAGATCTGCAGGTTATAGGTCTAGAGCGTATTTCCGCAAAAGAATATGCCCTAATTTTAGGCAAAAATCTTGCGAGCATTTTTAATTGTACCTGGGTCCCATTCAGTTCTCTTGTTTTAGCTTAATCTTATGTTGTTCTAAAAAGAGACGACTGCTCTAAAGAGTTCATGCCAGGTTGCCGATGAAATAGTCAGTTGTTAAGAGGTTTTTATGCGGAACGTACTTGGCTTTCTTTTTGTATCCTCTCTTTTGTTCGTGCCTACTATCGAAAGTTGAAAGTTCAATTTCATGATGGAACAGGTTGGCAGGTCATTAGCCCTGATAACACCATTCGTTCCGTTCCCTTTGCGATGACCGCAAAGTCAGCAACACAGTTGGGTGATAAAACAATTAATGATTTCGTATTAAAGTCCAATGCTCCGGGTTCGGCTTGCACGGCGGGCCAAGTGGTGTTTTGGGATGGAACTAATTTTAGTTGCGTTACTGATGCTGGTGGGGCCGGTGTGATCAGTGACGTCCTTGCGGGAACCGGGATAGCGGTCTCGGGAGCGACCTCCAAAACTGTGGCAGTTAATTTTGGTACAACGGCAGGAACGGTTGCTCAGGGTAATGACTCGCGTATTACGAATGCTTTGCAGTCCACAACCGTTTTTGCGGGGGACGTCAGTGGCACTGCGACTTCGATGGCTGTTGATAGAATCAAAGGGGTGAGTATTGATTCGACGGCGCCAACGACAGGGCAAGTTCTTAGATATGATGGTGCCAAATGGGCCGCGGCGACACCAAATGCAGGAACGGTGACTTCGGTTGGAGTCAGCGTTCCTTCGATCATGTCCGCCAGCGGTGGGCCTATCGTGTGCGGCGGGAACTGCTTTAACTTATATCAGTGCCACTGACAGGATTCAGTGTGCGAGTCTTGCGGTGGATACCGCGAATATTGCTAACAACGCGATCACGTCAGCAAAAATTGCTGACGGTGCTGTGACCGCTTCTAAATTAGGTTCTGACGTCGGTGTATGGAGCACGTCAAGTGGTCATGTCTATCGCATGACAGGCAATGTGGGGATTGGAACTTCAACTCCTACGGAAGCACTTGAAGTGACCTCTGAAACAACTTGGGCGACACTTGCATCTATCACATATAATTCAACGATGTCCCCCGCGATGGTAGGGTATCGCTACAGAGGCACTAAGGCATCTCCGACTGTCGTAGCAAGTGGTGACTATGTCTTTTCAAATCAAGGTTGGATGCCTCAGGCTCGGTCGGCATCGGTACAATTTCACCAGCCTACAAACTTGATGTCTCAGGAGACATCAATGCTTCAGGCAGTGTGCGTGCGGCAGGGGTAGCATTGTCTTCGGATGCCAGATTTAAGCGTAATATTGCATCTATTAATAATCCATTGGGTAAAGTGTTGGCACTTCGAGGTGTTGAGTACGATTGGAAGACGGAGCAATATCCAGAGCGCAAGTTCAACAATCGTCATCAAATTGGGGTGATTGCTCAGGAAGTTGAAAAGGTTTTTCCTGAAGTTGTGGATACCGACAAACAGGGCTTTAAGTCCGTCAACTATCCAGCGTTGGTCGCTCCGGTAATTAGTGCGATTAGAGAGTTGTATAATAAGCTTGTCGGAGTCGATGCCAGAGTGGCCGAGCTTGAAAGAGAAAATGCACTTTTGAAAGCGCAAAACCAAGAACTTAAAAAGGATGTTGATCAAATTAAAAAGTCTTTGGGTATCAAGTAAATTAAAGATTGAATTAGAGTGGTAATACAAACATCGGAGTCAAAAAAAGGAGAGCTTGCTGCTCTCCTTTTTTATTTTAAACTTCGATATTCTTTATAAGCCAGTTTTTAAGCTCTTGGATACCATCATCAATGCCGGTTGAAATTTCAAGCTTAGCAAAAGCGGCTTCAACACTTTGGCTAGTATAAGCTTGGCCCATTAAGCTTGCTTTTAATTGATCCGTGACTGCTGGGAAAAGGCAATCTGTGTAGATTTGAAGCTCTTTGATTTTGGCATCATCCACTTTAAATTGAAAATCAAAAAACCCCAAAGTTAGATAGTCATCCATTCGATGTGTGAACTCGAGCGTATGGCCATAGAGCCATTCCCAAGAGCTCAAAAGATCGAACTGATTTTTCAGTTCTGGAATTTCTTTAATTGATTCCAAGTTAAGGGGAATGATTTCCGCCTTACCATTGTAATGAGCTTCAAAACTTTTTACGATTTCATCGCAAAGGTCCTTGTGATTCACCGAAGGGTTGGCCTCGACCAAATTGGCGACTCGGGCACGAACAGATTCCTTGCCCTTAGCCTGAAGCTTTTTTGGATTTGGTGTCAAATAATTGCCAAGTCTTGTGAGGTCCGCATTTATTAATAAAGTGCCGTGATGAAAGGCGCGGTCTCTTTTTTCACGGTAGGCGCTGCCGCTGAATTTACGGGGGCCATCAGTGAACGGAATCATCAGGTCATTGCGACCGGAAGCTTCCCCCTTGATATTGAACTTTGCTAAAGCATCGAAAATAATTTTGACGTTATTATCGCGGCTGTAGACTTCTTTCGGTGATAAGAATGTAAAATTAGTATTTCCTAAATCATGAAAGACAGCTCCTCCGCCCGTCGTGCGACGAGCAAGATGAATTTTGTCCTCCTTCATTTTAGCCAAATTGCATTCATTCCAAGGATTTTGGTTTCGTCCAATGACGACTGTTTCTTCGTTGCGCCATAAAAACAAAACCTGCTGATCTGCATCTAAATTATGGAAAATCCACTCTTCAGTTGCCAGATTTAGTTGCGGATTAAATGAGTCCGAAAGGAAGACTTTAAGTTTCATATTCCTGCGCAATTACTTCTTGATTGAGAAATTAAAAATATTTTGATCAAAACTATTGTACTCGTCGTAACGAGACAAATCGTAAAGATCTTTGCGGTGTTGCATTTTATCAAGAAGGCCCTCTTGAGTTCCTTTGGCTTTGATTTCTTGAAGGCCGTGGACAGTTGCCCCCATTGCTAAACGGAAGGTTGTGACTGGGTAAATGACGATGTTGTAGCCCAAGTTGTTAAGTTCAGTGTAAGTTAAAAGTCGGCCTTTACCAAACTCTGTCATATTGGCAAGCAACGGAACAGTGATGGCCTTACGGAAAGCCGCAAATTCTTTTTCATCCTGAAGAGCTTCGATGAAAATGCAATCAGCGCCCGCATCGATATAGGCCTTTGCTCGATCTACGGCGGCATCAAAACCTTCAACACCGCGGGCATCGGTTCTAGCGATGAGCAGGAAGTTTTCATCCAATTTTTTACCCTTTGCTGCAGCACTGACTTTGCGAACCATTTCATCGCGAGTGACCAAGCCTTTTCCGTCTAAATGGCCGCAGCGCTTGGGGTTGATTTGATCTTCAATATGGCAGCCGGCAAGTCCCATTTCGATCATCTCTTGTACCGTACGAGTTGCACTCATTGGTTCGCCAAAGCCGGTGTCAATGTCGATGATTGTTGGAAGTTTTGTAGTCCGAGCAATTTGACGTCCGCGATGGGCGACTTCGCTTAAGGTTGTAAGGCCAATATCGGGGTAGCCAAGGTCATTAGACAAAACCGAGCCTGAAATGTAAACGCCGTCAAATCCTTCTTTTTCGATAGCCATAGAAACCAACGGGGACCATGATCCTGGAAACTGAAGAAGTTTTCCCGTTTTTAGGGCATCTCGAAAGTTTTTACGTTTTTGTGCGGGAGTGATTTCTGGAAATAACATAGAGGCTCCTTTGTTGGAGTCCCGAAGCTAACCCAAAGTGCTTCTTAATTCAGGCTCTTTTGCGTCGAGTTATTTCACCAAAGTAAACGGAATACTAGCTACAGAGCGCCCATTGATCAGGATTTCAAGCTTATGTGAGCCAGGATACAGTTTTCGCGTCGTCACGGGCTTGAAAGAGTGTTTTTTTGCAATACTCAGGACTTCACCTTTGGTGACTAATTTTTGAGTCAGTTTGAAAACCTTGGGGCTCATTTTTCCATTGGATTTTTGATAGTGAATGGCAAAATCAATCAAAGCGTTGCAAGTTTTAGAAGTTGTAGAAATTTGAAAATCAAAATTCAGGTCCTCCCCAGTTTTGATTTTTGACTTTTTCAATCTGAGATTATGAAGTTTGACAGGGGCTGATGTATTGATGCCAACAAGTTTTAATGCGCGTGGATTGCCTTTTTTTATAAGGCCCCTTAGGGCATGGCGGGTGATCCAAAGTATCTTTTTTTGGTCGATGCTGGTCAATTGGTGTAAAGCCTTTTTTTGATTCCAACTTTCAAGGAGTTGAAGTGCGATGGTCGGGTTGTCTTTACTAATATCATTAATGTGATTAGCTACAGATTTTCGAACATAAAGTTCGTCATCCAGTTTTAGATTTTCCAGCACTTCGAAGTTTAGTTCGGGATTTTTAATAAACTGCTTCAGTTGTATTCCCCACGGCAATCGCGGTCTTGATCCCTCGGAAGCTAAGCGACGTTGGTGGTGATTTTGACTCAGTGACCAGCGAAGATTAAAGTTTTGGGTGATCTTAGGATGTTGGATGAAGAACGGGCGAACCGCAAACTCTCCCGTGAATTTTTCGGTTAATTCTTCGATGTAAGTCAAAGCCATCTCGGGGTGGTCTAATCCGAATTCCTGAGCAAAATGTAAAAAAGGCCACAGGTCAAAGCCGTTCAAGGCTTTCGTTTTTGGTTTGGCCTCCAGGGCCGCTTTTTTTAATATGACAACTGCTTGCGGGAAACTTTCTGGAAGTGAATTTTTTAAGGAGCTGGCTATCAGTTGTACTCGACCTTTAAGTTCGTGCTCTTGAAGTGGGCGGCATTGATCCAGGAAGCGATTTTTAGGAAATTTCGGAAAATGAAACTCTATATGCTGAGCAATTCTTATTAGAAGCTCAGAATTGATCCAATTTTTAAAAGCGCTTTCAGTGGAATCATTTTTGGCCGGCATGGAGTTCCTAACTTAGAATTGATTAGTCCTTAACATAACCAATGTACAGCCGATGACAACCTCAATGCCAGCTTGTTTGAAAATATTTTCAAGCTCTGGATTTTCAGTTCCAGGATTAAAGATGACGCGTTTTGGATTTAAACCCAGGACTTCATCTTTTTGCTTTTCTAAAATTTGCGGATTTACGTAAATCGTTAAAGTATCAATTTTGCCGCCAGCCAAACTTTTTGCTTGTCTGATATCTTTACTTACGGCGGTGCCTTCGATCGAAGGCAGGCTCGGGTGGACGGGAAAAACAGCATGCCCATATTCTTGTAACATTTTAAAGGCTTTGTAAGAGTAACGTTCACTATTATCGCTAGCGCCCAGGATTAAAACTTTTTCTTGTGTGCTCATTTTAAAGGTCCGTTGCTTTGATCCAGTTGTCTCGTTGAGCCGGCTCGGTGTCGACAATCACTGGGGGATTCGAGCCTTCGCGAATCCATCCCTTATTGGTTGTTAAGGCGGCATTTCGCTTTTCTCCGATTAGCTCTTGGGCTTGGACTTCCCCTTCAAGAACGCAAATGACTTCTTTTTCTGTTGAAGCGCTCATAAAGAATTCAGTTCCGCGAATTCCGGCAACGGCGCTGGGAATTTTATAGATATATTTGGGTGCCACGTCTTTGCTGATTTTTGCACGAACTTTTCCCTTGAGAAGATCTACGGTCGTAGAGCTGGCTGAAATGGACGGGGTTTTTGCATCGGCGATTTTAACTGACGAGTTTTCAGCAATAATTAAAACCGAACCAGACTCAACAAGCTTTACCCTGGAATTTTGTGTTTCAATGAGGTCTCCGGTTGAAATTTTGTCTTTTAGCTTTAAGGCCTTTTTTTGGCCCGAAGAATTGGTGATTTGTGCTTCTTGACCTTGGATAAGCATCGTTGTCCAAGCCAGGGTTGAGGATGTAGATAATAAAACACAAAGAAATGCGATTTTGTTCATAAGACCTCCAAGGGCTTGGGGATATTATTGAGAGCTTTTTCGTGATGGACAATGGGTTTTTAATCGAGAAGGGTCTCGGGATTGAGCTGTGGGTACTTAAGAAAAAAGACATCCTGTCATGGGAGCTTCCCGCTCCCATACCCTGGGGTAAAGCCGGTCATCGTGACCGGCTTTTTGCGTTGTGTCTCTTGAAATAAAAAGGCCCATCTTGGCGAACCTTGTGATTTGATTTTTTTACTACGAAAAAAAAATTACAAAGGCCAAGAATGGACCTTCATCATTTGATCAACAGCTTATTAGGTCTGCAAGATTTAAATATTACCAACGCGGAGCTTTCAGAGGACTTTGTGTCTTGTCGGCTTTCGGCAGAGTTACCGTGGTCCCGCGCCTGCTGCGCGGACTGCGAGCATCCCTTATTGGAATTCCATCAATGGAGCTATCGAGACCTTAAAGTACCCCCTCTGGGGCTCTTTAAGGACGTCGTTATTCATTTACGATATCCACGAGGACTTTGTCCCGTATGCAATAAAATCCAACGCTCTAAGGTTTCAGGGATCCATTCAAAATTCAAAGGCCATAGCTGCAGCTTTGTCGAAACCGCGGGTCGACTCATGGAAGAAACCACCTGTGCTGCTGCGGCCCGGACCTTGAGTTCAGATCCAAAGACTTTATGGCAAATGGATCAGTGGCGTATGCGAGAAATGCAAAAGAATTTAGATGTAAACAGGTTTACAAAAGATCTTGATGTTTCTCGTATGAGTGCTGACGAGGTGCACTTTAAGACTGAAACTGAAACCAAAAGAGAGCACCCTTTTGCACCACGATGGACCGTAAAGTTCGTAACAAACTTAGTGTGTACGAAGGCTGCAAAGGTGATTGCTAACGCTGCTGGTAGGGATGCTATGGCCTTAGCAACGTGTTTAAAAACTCTATCAAGACCCCAGCGATTATCAGTGGAGTTTTTTTCAATAGACATGAACCCTGGCTACTTCCAAGCCGTGAGTAAACTCTGTCCCAATGCAGAGATTGCGATTGATCGATTCCACTTGGTTCAGAGCATGAACGAATACTTTGAAAAAGTCAGAAAAGAAGAGTTTCAAAAGGCAAAAAAGAACAAAAAAGAGTTCGAAGAAATCATGTTGTCACCATCGAGAAGGTTCATGTTTTTAGAGCGAGATGCTGTTTTATCTATCGAGGAGAATAATATGCTAGGAAAGTTAAAAGTGTTAAATACGAATATTTCAAACGCAATGATTATCGTTGAGTATTTCCATAAGGTTTTAGAAGAAAAAGGTGTCCACGGGTTTAGATCACGCTTGGCAAAATGGTATGGGTTGGTTCGAGATTCGAAGTTGCTGCCACTTCGGAAGTTTGCACTGCAAGTTCGCAAGTACCGGATCAATATCGAAGCCTATATACGATCAAATTTAACGACTGCAATCAGTGAAGGACTTAACAATAAAATCAGAGTTCTAAAGGCCATGGCCTACAGCTATCAGAATGAGGAATCGTTTATGCTAAAGATCCTTCAGAGGTGTGGATTTCTCAATTCGAGACACATGGATACCCGGCGTCTATTCAAATATAGCAGCCTGGCATGAAACCTACCCACAGAAGAAACCCGAGAGGCCTATCTTGAGGGTCTCGGGATTGAGCTGTGGGTACTTAAGAAAAAAGACATCCTGTCATGGGAGCTTCCCGCTCCCATACCCTGGGGTAAAGCCGGTCATCGTGACCGGCTTTTTGCGTTGTGTCTCTTGAAATAAAAAGGCCCATCTTGGCGAACCTTGTGATTTGATTTTTTTACTACGAAAAAAAAATTACAAAGGCCAAGAATGGACCTTCATCATTTGATCAACAGCTTATTAGGTCTGCAAGATTTAAATATTACCAACGCGGAGCTTTCAGAGGACTTTGTGTCTTGTCGGCTTTCGGCAGAGTTACCGTGGTCCCGCGCCTGCTGCGCGGACTGCGAGCATCCCTTATTGGAATTCCATCAATGGAGCTATCGAGACCTTAAAGTACCCCCTCTGGGGCTCTTTAAGGACGTCGTTATTCATTTACGATATCCACGAGGACTTTGTCCCGTATGCAATAAAATCCAACGCTCTAAGGTTTCAGGGATCCATTCAAAATTCAAAGGCCATAGCTGCAGCTTTGTCGAAACCGCGGGTCGACTCATGGAAGAAACCACCTGTGCTGCTGCGGCCCGGACCTTGAGTTCAGATCCAAAGACTTTATGGCAAATGGATCAGTGGCGTATGCGAGAAATGCAAAAGAATTTAGATGTAAACAGGTTTACAAAAGATCTTGATGTTTCTCGTATGAGTGCTGACGAGGTGCACTTTAAGACTGAAACTGAAACCAAAAGAGAGCACCCTTTTGCACCACGATGGACCGTAAAGTTCGTAACAAACTTAGTGTGTACGAAGGCTGCAAAGGTGATTGCTAACGCTGCTGGTAGGGATGCTATGGCCTTAGCAACGTGTTTAAAAACTCTATCAAGACCCCAGCGATTATCAGTGGAGTTTTTTTCAATAGACATGAACCCTGGCTACTTCCAAGCCGTGAGTAAACTCTGTCCCAATGCAGAGATTGCGATTGATCGATTCCACTTGGTTCAGAGCATGAACGAATACTTTGAAAAAGTCAGAAAAGAAGAGTTTCAAAAGGCAAAAAAGAACAAAAAAGAGTTCGAAGAAATCATGTTGTCACCATCGAGAAGGTTCATGTTTTTAGAGCGAGATGCTGTTTTATCTATCGAGGAGAATAATATGCTAGGAAAGTTAAAAGTGTTAAATACGAATATTTCAAACGCAATGATTATCGTTGAGTATTTCCATAAGGTTTTAGAAGAAAAAGGTGTCCACGGGTTTAGATCACGCTTGGCAAAATGGTATGGGTTGGTTCGAGATTCGAAGTTGCTGCCACTTCGGAAGTTTGCACTGCAAGTTCGCAAGTACCGGATCAATATCGAAGCCTATATACGATCAAATTTAACGACTGCAATCAGTGAAGGACTTAACAATAAAATCAGAGTTCTAAAGGCCATGGCCTACAGCTATCAGAATGAGGAATCGTTTATGCTAAAGATCCTTCAGAGGTGTGGATTTCTCAATTCGAGACACATGGATACCCGGCGTCTATTCAAATATAGCAGCCTGGCATGAAACCTACCCACAGAAGAAACCCGAGAGGCAATCGAGAAGGATTACAATTTTTGGCATTTGTTTCATTATTTACACTTTATATGCAATATAACAGCTTTGCCTGCGGCCCTGAATTCGCAAGAGCTTGCCCCGTCGGTCAATATTGTTGTTAAGGAGTCTTTTTATGAAAATGGGTGTCGGGTTCTTTTTGGGGCTATCAATCGCAACTATAAGCTTCATGGAGGCCCAGGCTCAGGTGAAGGCCTACGTGCCAGAGCTGAGTCCTGAGGAGGCTTTGCAGGATGCTAGCGGGCTGAGTCGAGACGCTTTAAGTGCAGAGATCACAGCAATTCAGGATCAATTGAATGATCTTCGCGCCGAAGCCCTTCGACAGGGAGATGTCGATACCTTACAAGAAATCACATTTGTTATTAGATATGGGGAGCGGGCAAAAGATCTTGAGGATTTACGTTTGGTTAAAAAAGAAAAAGAACGACTAGAAAGATTTCTGGTTCATATTCGGGCTTATTTGCAAGAATTTGCTAATAAATAATTAGGAAATCGAGTAAAGAAGGCTCATGAGTTCAAGTTTAATTCAAACCCCAGAATCTATTCCATCAATTGCCCTAACTCGGGATGTTACTAAACATTTAAAGAGGGGGCATCGTTGGGTTTTTGCCAACTGCTTTGATGAAAAATCTAAACCCAAGTCGGGAATTTATTCATTAACTTATAAAAGCGAACTCATCGGATTGGGCGTGGTTCAAGGGGACACTCAGCTGCGCTTTCGTATGCTTTGTTTAGCGGATGAACCTTTCTTTAGAAAAAATAATCTTCAGAAAACTTTAGAAATTTGGGCTCAGCACCAGTGGCGGCAGGCCCTGGCCTTAAGAAAAGTTTTTAATTTAGGTCAAACCAACTCGTTCCGTTTATTAAATGGCGAAGGGGATGGTTTCCCTGGGATGGTAGTCGATATTTATGCGAACACAGCAGTTGTTAAGCACGATCACCTGATCATGGAAAAAATTTGGGATAAAGAAGTATTGGCCCAATGGTTAGTTCGCGATCTTCCACAAATCAGCTGTGTCTATCATAAACGTCGCAATGATGAAGCCGTAAAAGGCGAGTCGGTGTTGGGACGTTTGGCAGAAGAGGTGCAGTTTAAAGAAAATGGTTTACTGTTTGCTTCTAATATTCGTGACGCTGCAAAAACAGGATTTTTTTTAGATCAGAGAGACAACCGTTATTTGATTAAAAAATTTGCAAAAGATAAAACTGTGTTGAATCTATTTAGCTATACGGGGGGATTTTCACTGTTTGCTGCCGCAGGTGGAGCACAGCATGTGACCAGCGTGGATATTGCCAAAGTGGCGATTCAAGCAGTCCAGCGCAATTTTGAAATTAATGATCTAAAGACGCCCCATGAGGACATCGCCACGGACGCCTTCGAGTACGTTGAAAAGCAAATCTCGGCGAAGGCGAAGTTTGGTCTTGTTATTACAGATCCTCCAAGTTTTGCCCCGAACGAAAAGTCAGTGGCACATGCAACATCGGCTTACACAAAAATCTTCAGCGATTCTTTAAAGTTGGTAGAAGCACAAGGTCTGTTCGCGGCCAGCTCTTGTTCCTCGCATATTTCGACGGCGGCTTTTTTAGAGATTACCAAAGAAGCGTTTTCGAAGTCTAGAAAGCGCGGCACGCTAGTGTATCTTGGCGGACAGCCGAGTGATCATCCTTATCCACTGGCGATGGAAGAGCTTCGCTATCTGAAGTTTGCCTTGTTTCGAGTGGATTAGAGCGTTTTGTTGGCTATCTATAAAGAGCGTACTCTTCCATAGCGTTGATAATATGATACAAGGACGAGGCTTTTGCTGTGCTACCAGAAAACTGGTTATCCGCCGATAATTGATCATACCAGTAGCCTGGTTTTGGAGTTTGAAGGTACTTAAATAGTCCCTCAAGGGCTTCGTCGGCAGCCAATTGATATTGGGTCTTTTGTGGCTCTTGTACTTCCTGACTTAATCGAGCTGCGGCTTTGACTCTTTCGCCCTGGGGCCAAAAGCGGGCCGATGCAGATTTGATCGTGTGGTTGGACCACATTTCATCCACCGCCAGCCCCCGCATTTTCTGAACTCCATATTTTTCTGCATTTAAAAAAAGCTGATGTCGCAGTTCAAAGCTGTCCGTGCCTAAGAGCTCGTCAGAGAGTTTAAAGAGCCAGGCCCATTCATATTGGTGTCCTGGTTCATAGATAAAATTGCCGTCAGTTCGTAGGTGTTCCCACGACGAATTAAAAAACTCTCCAAGAACTTTTTGTTCAGGGCATATAAATTTAGAGGTCGCCAAAATAAAAATGTCCTGTGCTGTCTGTCTCCATGTTGGGTCTTCGTCAATTGCAACCCAAGCAAGAACAGCTTCGAAAAGATGCATATGAGGATTGGAAGCATATGAAACTTGTCCTTTTTCATCGAGCTCTGTAAATCCAGAAAAGTTTACTTTTCTGTGCTGGTTTAAATAGTTCATCGTTGCTAAGGCAGCTTGCTTATAAACGGCTTTAGAACTTATTGCATAGGCCTGAGCAAGTCCAAAGATGGCGAAAGCCTGGGTATAAAGAGGTTTGTGAGTGGCATTAGGTAAAGAATTATTGTCCACAGAAAAAATAAAGGAACCATCGCTTTGTTGAAAGTACTTCAGAAGGTAGTTCGCACCTGCTAGAATTTTTTGATCCGCAATTTCTTGGGGTACAACATTCATCCGCGCCCCGGTGTAAAAAGAATAAATTTGTCGCGACTGCACTAAACAGCGGCGAGCCGATCCCGAAAGACTTCCGTCAAAATTTAACGCTTCGACAAAACCACCGGTTTGGGAATCGACTCCTTTTGTGGACCATAGCGGAAAAACAGAGTCCTTTAACCACTGAGTGAAGTATTGGACGCGATCTTGAGAAGTCTTGAAGTTCATAGGGTCTCCTGTACACGTAAGATTGGCATAGAATACCATTCTCATAAAGAGGCGTTTTAATCGCTGCTACGCTGCGAAAAGGTCATTGAGTCGCTTGATTTCGAGCCTGATAAGTTGGCAGCTCTCTTTGAGGCTGGGAGTATTTCTTCGAATTAAAATGAAGAAAGGGCCGAGCCGTCGACTCTAGAATTGGCTAAGATATGACGAGAAGTTATCAAGATAACGATAGTAAATATACTCAAGAATGTTTGAGGTAGTTATGAAAAATTTGAGCGTTAAGGTTAAATTAGTATCCGCCTTCATCATTGTTTCAGGAGGAGCACTGATAGTGTCCGTCGTCGCTAACATGCTTTCTTCTCAGGTTATCAGTCAGTTTAAAGGTGTTTCGGATAACAATGTTCCTAATTTAGTAGAATTTGTGGGAATGGGACGCGAGATGGTTAAATTAAATGTGCCATCAGCCAAAGCCTATATGAGCAATCTAAAAAAAGAAGATTATATTAAGTTGAAAGAGTTTTCATTAGAACACATTAAAGATTTCGAGGCCCACGCAAAAGTCTATGAAGCCAATAAATTCGCGGATGGTGAAGAGGCGAGATGGAAAGAATTTAAAGAATTGCGCTGGGAGCCGTATAAAACGAAGACCTTAGCCATGCTGGATATGCTAATTGAATCGCAATCCCCCGAAGCACATGCAAAGGCAGACAGCATTTTTTTAGAGCTTGAAAAAATGGTTCATGACCGGAGTGCCCATTTTGAAGAATTAGTTCAATTTCAGGCAAGGGATGTGCATCAAACAGCCCAGAAAGGTGAGGCCCTTTTAGAGACTATGAAGACAGTTGAAATGGTAGTTACTGGTCTTTCAATCCTGGCCTCAATTGTTTTCGGACTTATTCTGTCGTCTTTGTTCGTGAAAAAGCTTACCAGAATTAGCACAGACATTTCAGGAGGCGCCACTCAGGTGAGTGATGCCGCGGAGCAGATCTCTCAGAGTGCTCAGGCTTTATCTAGCTCTGCGACACAAGCCGCGGCTTCTTTAGAGGAATCTGTAGCCTCAGTAGAGGAAATTACCAGTATGATCAAGATGAATTCTGATCGGTCTCAACAAGGTCGTACATTGTCATTAACATCTGTAGATACGGCTTCGAAAGCCGAGGCGGCTGGAAAAGAATTGGTGAGTGCGATTCAGAGCTTAGATCAGAGTTCTAAAAAAATTGAAGAGATCGTTAACATCATTGACGACATCGCCTTTCAGACTAATTTATTGGCCCTTAATGCCTCGGTGGAAGCTGCACGGGCTGGAGAACAAGGAAAAGGATTTGCAGTAGTGGCAGAGGCCGTTCGATCTTTGGCGCATCGAAGCTCAGTATCGGCCAAGGATATTGCGTCTTTAATTAAGGACTCTTCAGAGAAAACTCATCGTGGTGTGCAATTGGCAGAGGCGAATCGAAAGGCTTTAGAACAGGTGATCGATGGAGTTAAGAAAGTCGCAACAATCACCGAAGAGGTTTCTGCTGCGAATGCGGAAATTTCCAATGGAATTGGTCAAATTTCAACTGCGATGAATCAGTTGGATCAAGTGACTCAGCAAAATGCGGCTGTGGCCGAGGAAGCGGCAGCGACTTCGGAAGAGCTGTCTGCGCAATCATTAAATTTAAAGCATTCCGGCAGTACATTAAGTGGCTTTATCACGGGAGATAAAGCGGCTGCTTAAATTACTCTCGTTATTGGTTGTTTAATTTGGTTTTTAGAATCTACAATTTAGGAAGTTAATGCACTCTATGTCTAATATTTAGACAGAGAGTTTTTATTCTAGCGGCGTTCATGTGATGCTGGGATTGGTCTGGAGTTTGCAAATACGGTAATCCTTATTAAAGGAGATCCGTATGCGTATGATTTTTGGTCTATTGGTTTTTATGTCTTTTGGAACAGCGCAAGCCTCTATTTTGGGTGATTCAGTTGTGCAATGTGTGAAGGGTGATATTTCCGTGAATATCAAAAGCGAATCTGGTTTTTGGGGTGGGACTCATCTGTCTGTATTGCAAAAAGGAAAGCTAGTTTTGTCCGAAAGTATGGATGAAGAAGAGTATCAATACAATGAACGTCTTGGTCTTTATAATCGCAATACTGAAGGACGAGTTGGCCAAATGATGAGACTTTTAGCTGAGAATAAAATGTCCATCTATGGCGACGATTTTCACATGCTAGAGTCTGACAATGCTTTGTTGCATGTATTCCAGTCTCAGTTAAATCCTGAATTTGGAGGAGCTCCGACGACGATCGTTTTGCGATTAAATAATGGAAGCGGTGTTGCCTTCAAATTTAAAAGTGAGTGCAAAACTGTTTCAGGCAGAACCTATATTTCTTGGTAGTTGTTATTCGTAAAATTTGAACAGAGTTAATTAAAAAGGCCTATGATTTAGAATCATAGGCCTTTTTGGTTTTCCAGGTTCTTTTGAAAACTAGAAAATACCTTTATTGTCGCGCTTGTTGTTGATTAGCTTTTCAAGAGGCATTTGAACGTTCAGTTCTTGCATCTGCGCTGCTGTCAAAGTTGGTAATGCTTCAACTAAATTGATGAAGCGATTGCGTTCTTCTTTCGTGATAATATCAGAAGTTAAGATATCAAACTTGCGGATGTAGTCTGCACGTTTGAATGGTCTAGCACCAGCAGGGTGAGCATCTGCAACGCCCAACTCATCAACAAGTTTTGAACCATTTTTGAAAGTGATTTCTACGCGGCCACCGAAACGTTTTTTGTTCGGATCTTGCTCGTGGTACCACTCTGTCCATTGTTTATCTTCAACAGTTGAAATTTTGTGCCACAAAGCCACAGTGTCTGGGCGATTTGCACGCTCAGGTGCATAAGACTTCACGTGATGCCATTCACCATCTTGCAATGCAACTGCGAAGATGTACATGATCGAGTGATCAAGAGTCTCGCGAGATGCTTTTGGATCCATCTTTTGAGGGTCACCAGAACCCGTACCGATAACGTAGTGAGTGTGGTGAGAAGTGTGGATCACGATGCTTTCGATATCATCGAAGTTTGTGATCTTCGCTTTCATCTTGCGAGCAAGGTCGATCAATGCTTGAGATTGGTACTCGGCAGAGTGTTCTTTAGTGTAAGTCTCAAGGATTGCGCGCTTCTCTTCGCCTTTTTCTGGAAGTGGAACTTCGTATTTTCCATCTTTACCATCAAGCATGTAAGCAATTACAGAATCTTCCCCTTCATAAATCGGAGACGGAGCGCCCTCACCACGCATAATGCGGTCCACAGCTTCAATTGAAAGCTTACCAGCGTGAGCGGGAGCAAAAGCCTTCCAAGAAGAGATTTCACCTTTACGAGACTGACGAGTTGTGAATGCGACGTGAACGGCTTGCTGAATAGATTGGTAAATCTGTTCAGTTGAAAGTCCAAGCATAGTTCCGATACCTGCTGCAGAAGCAGGAGCTAAGTGAGCAATATGATCTTTTTTGTGTTTGTGAAGGCAAATAGCCTTAACTAAATCAACGTGGATTTCGTAACCAACGACGATCCCTTTAAGGAACTCAGCGCCAGTTTTATTCATTTGCTGAGCCACTGCCAATATTGGTGGGATGTTGTCAGCAGGGTGAGAGTAATCAGCTGCCAAGAAAGTATCGTGGTAGTCAAGTTCACGAACGGCAGTTCCGTTTGCCCAAGCGGCCCATTCACAAGAAAACTTTTGTGAATTTGGCATACCAAAAACAGTCGCTCCACCTTCACGTGGATGAGCAATCGCCATTGCGCGAGCAGAAGCTACTGGGCGACGATTGGCAGCTGCGATTGCAACTGAAGCGTTGTCGATAATTCGGTTGATCACCATGTCAACAACATCGTCTTTGATTGGTGTTGGGTCTGTGGCCATTTCAGCCATTTTCCAAGCAAGTTGCTCTTGGCGAGGCAAATGCTCTTTAGAAGGATAAACTCTTACTAAGTGCTTTTTCATGCTGTCTCCTAGACTCGGTCAGGGTTTTAAAGGAATTGAAAACCCAGAAAATTTACTTTTCGACTCAAAAAGCGTCAAGTTTTAGGGGGATAACGCAGCTCTTCTTGGTCAAATTGATGCGAAGAGATTAAAAAATAGGCAGAATTAAGCCATAAAATTGGCTTCGGAGTAGATTTGAGGAGGTGAGATAGGAGAGCAAAGGTATGGGAACTGCAAAAAGATTTAAAGCCAATATGATCTCAGAGATTCAGGTCCATGGGCAGGAGGGCAATCTTTTAGGATTCATGAGAAACGTATCGAGTTCGGGAGCACTTTTAGAGATATTCGAAGGTGATTACGTGCCTCAGCGCGGGGATATTCTTCACATATCTAACGAGATCCAAGATCTAGATGCTGAAGTCGTATGGAGTCGATCGGAAGGCTTTGGCGTTTGTTTTCTGGATCGAGCTGAACTGCAAGAGCGATTGATGAATCGAACCTCCTTTGCCCTGGCTTAAAGATGTCAATCGTGATCAAAACCATCACGATCAAATGAAGGCCCGTAAGGGCCGACATAACTTCGTTCCCAGATTTGACCACTTCGACGTCTTTCCTGCAAAGTTGAAAATCTGTATTCGTAGCGCTGTATCCGTAAAAACCGCGGAGGCCCCTCGGAGAACGGATTGTGTTCGAAAAGCGAAATCACTTCTGGGCTCTCCCAAAAAATCTGAATCATCATGTTTTGCAGCCACATATTGTGCTGGAACTGCCCAAGGGCGGCAAACCACATTTGCCAATCTAGACGTGGCTGGTGGGGAATATTCCACGATAGCTTTTTCCACAGATCGACGGGTTTATACTTCATTTTATATTCGATCCAATTTTCTCCGTCCAGACTGCCTTCAAGAACAAGCTCTGGCCGTAAGCGCGTCATTGCGGCAAACAGCCCATAATTATTATTTAAACGCGAATAGTAGACAGAGCGGACGATCGGATAAAAAGGCTGAAGGAAATTGGATTTTTCACTGAAAGATAAGAAGATCCAAAACAAACTCAGAGGTAAAAGAATGATCATCGCAGCAAAGATCAAAGTGCTGGAATGGACTTCAGTTTGTGCTATGGAAAAAGCTTGTTGAAGCTGAGGAAAATATTGCAACCAGTACTTATCGGCGATCAAGGGAAGGCAAAGTCCAAGGGTTAAAATATTAAAAAAGGTGTAGTTTCCGGTCAGAACAATCAGTAGTTGGAACAAAGCGATGCCGACGAAAGCGTAAGTTCTCCATGGAGCTGGGAAAAAAATCAAAAGGGGCAATGCCAACTCAATGATGAACATTAAAAAAGTACTAAGTTTTAAAAATGCTTTGGGTAATTTCGAAGCCCACCAAGCAAGGGGGCTAGGCAGCGGCTGTGTCCAAAAGTGAAAATCTAATGCGGTTAAGTTTTTCCAAGCAGGATCTTTGCTGGCTAACTTCACGATGCCCGAACAAAAAATAAGTTTAAATAATAGTACTAGAATTAATAGTTGGGTCCCAAAGTGAACTTGTGGCACTTGAAAAGGCAACCATTGCCAAGTAAATGGCGAAGCTAAAAGTCCCAGATAGCCGGCCTCCAGTAGCAGTGCATCCCATTGAAAGCCCATAAAGTCTTGTCCTGCACTACAAAACGACAAATAGATCAATATCGACAACAGGAGCATCCAGCCACTCGCAAACCCTAAAAATGCAAACGTGGAACTGCAAAGACCAACAAAGCAAGAAAAGTAAAGGGTCCGATCAGAACTGCTGAACCAAAATAAGGACGGAATCTGCCAAAACCTTAGAGGATGATTTTGTCTTTCAATAATTCCTAAGAGCGTATCTATTGATAAGATTCCCCTTGAACCAAAAAGCCCTAGGACTTGCGGTAAAAGGGACAAAAAGGCAAAGACAAAGCAAAGCGATACCACTTTTGTGAATAGAAATATTCCGTAATGTGACGGGGAAAGAAAGGCTTCGATCATTTTGTGATTAGGATCTCCATAAGGTAGCTAAAAATTTCCACACTTCTGAACGTCGCTCTCCAATATCAAAATGATTGCCGTCAAACTCGGAATACTCAACGGTTAATCCTAGGTCCTTTAAGTTTTGAGCAATCTGACGTGTCCCGTACTGCAAATGAAAATTGTCTTTATTTCCCACATCTAAATAGATTGTTTTAAGACATTTAAGGTTTTTCAATCGCCGCGGTAAAAAATTGACGGGATCTTTATCCAAAAAGCGCTGCCAAATTTCCGACTTGATCTGGCCCGTTTTAAGCTCAAGTGGGTAATCGAATTCGACACCATGACCCGCTGGAGAATAACACGCCGACATCCCGAAAGCGTTTAAAAGCGAATGCCAATTTTTCTGTTTGGTAAGTTTGCCAATGCGTAGTTCTTCAAGAATTCTTTTTGCGGTTTGATACTTTTCTAGGTAAGGAAGTGCGACGTAAAGATCTGGAAGCAGGCTTGCAGAGAAAAAAGAATCCGGTGCAATGGCAAAGCAATGTCCAAAAACTTCGGGATAAGCAGAAGCCAAGTGAAGAGCCCCATAGCCCCCCGAGCTTCCTCCGACGATTGCTGTAGTGTCGGGTTTTAACTGAATCTTTAGTTCGCGTTGAAGGGCTGGAACCAGCTCTTGAATGATAAAGTCTTCGTAATGACCAACGGCCGAGCTATTTATAAATTGGCTGCCGCCCCACAGGGTTAAGCAGTCCACAAAAACGTAAATAGCTTCGGGTGCTAACCCCTGAGAATGAAGCAGATCAATTTGTTGAACCGCGTTCATTTCATTGAATTTAGCATTGAAGTAAAAAGGTGCATTGCCGGAAAATCCTGCCAATACAAAAACAACCGGAAGTTCTTGAATTGGAGTCGATTGTGGCAGTAGCAATGGATTAAATCTACAGTGGTTATCACCTAAGGGATTTGCTTTCAAAATCTGACTATCGACTTGAAGAGTTTTTACATCAAAGGACTTGAGGTTGTAGGCCTGCCACTGCGGAAATAGTTTTGAATCTGACATAGGCTTTTTCTACGCCGAGTCTTATCAAAAGGCAATTTTGAAACTCTGTTTATTGTGAAAATCCGGTTGTGGGCTGCAGTGATCAAGGGCCCAAAATGATTTTTCTCCTGATTTTGATTCAAGAATTACATTTAGGCTTGCAAATGCTAAATTCGTTGCGCTTTTAGCCGGTGGTGGGTTCCAGGTCGTCTTTGCGCTAAGTTCAAAAGACTGAAGGTCTTTGTTGCAATGAATACTTGGAGGAGTTTGCAGATCCAGCGGACGAAGTCCGGTGCGGCATGAGTCAAGTTGGTATAGATTCCATCCACCTTCACTTGAAAAGTTAAACTCGAAATATGGTGAGTTCGGAGTTTGATCGTAGGAAAGGAAAGCTTCAAAACAGGTGCTTTTCCAAAGCTCGTCTTTTCTACGTAAGGCCGTCTGCATTTCTGGAAGAATCAACTGCTCGACGGGTCCCTCTAAATTAAAATTCAAAGTTGTGATGCATTCCTGAGGACTCTGAAGATGTATTATTTGGGCCTTGATGCAGAATTGTTTCCAGAATTTTTTTTGATCGGCTAGATAGAATTCCGAGTTGGTAAAAAACTGCAGTTGATAATAGTCAGGATGCCTTGTCATTAGAAGGTTCCAATTGATAAGTGAAAGCGCATAGGTTCTTCAGATGGTTTAGCATCTAATTTCCATGCGAACTCAAGGTTTAAAGGACCAAAGGGAGTGACGTAACGAATGCCGAAGCCAGCAGAGTCGCGGTAGGCATCGGCAAATTTTAAACCTGAAACTTGAACCGATCCACCATCGTAGAATACGGCCCCAGCTAGGCTTCCCCAGACTGGAAAGCGAAGCTCTGATTTAACTAAATACATCGATGCACTTTTTGTCAGAATATAGTTGTCGCTGCCAAGATCGGTATTGTTGGGAAAGACCTCGCTGGTTCCGGATTCGAAACCACGAACTGTTGAGCGGCCCCCAAGGATAAAGCCCTTTTTATTGTAAGGGACGCCGCCGTCGGAACGAGTGCTTAAATTATTTAAATAACCAGCTTGAACGTTGTTGGCAAAAACCCAGGGGCCTTTCCAGAACGGAAGGTAGTGAGTAAAGCTGCCAGTGATTTTTGAATACTCGATGGTTTGCGTGGAGCCCAGAAATGGTGCCGAGTACTCGCCTTTTAAGCGTGTCAACGTACCGGTTGTGGGGTTGAAGGCGTTATCGCGGAAGTCTATATCCAGAGCTGGGCCGGTCGTGGCAATGTCAAGAAGACTCGGGGTGACGGTTCGCGTGCGATCGATTCCGAAGTCTTTTAAGGTTGCTAGCGACCAAATTTCGTAAAGGCCAGTGACATTGGGCGTGAATTCTCTTTCTAAAGAGTAGGTGGTTTGATTTGTTTCGGTCACTTTGCGAAGGTCATAATCGGTCACCGCCGTTGAACGCGAGATATTTACGCGTCCCCGAAGACGATTTAAAAATAGATGAGGTTCGAGGTAACCTGCCGTTACTGTTCGTTCTAAGTATTTAACGTCTGCGACATTGTAACGTCCTTCAAGGCGTAAGGAAACTCCGCGGCCAGTGCCCCAAAGATTGCGGTAAGCGACGCCAATGTATCCGCGTAGGGTCAATATCTGTTCGTTGTTGGCACCACCACCAAATACAAAGACTCCGGGGTCGCGCTCGCGGACTTTGACAAGCAAGGTGCGATTTGAGACCTGCGTCTTTTCCTCAAGGGTTTTTACTTCGACCGAGCTAAAATATCCTGAACGCTGAAGGCGGGCAGTCGCATCTGCCATTTTTCTTTGAGTTAATATTTCTCCGTCTTCAAGATCTAACTCGGCTAGTACTACGGGGGTTTTTGTGAAAGTATTTCCGTCAACGGCAATGGCGCTGATTTTAACTTGGGGGCCCTCTTGGATTTTAAAGACCAAAGTTGCTTGTGAGTTATCATCGTTATATTGAACTAGGTCGCCGCGCTCGTTTGATAGCTCCATCTCGATGTAGCCATTTTCTTGATAAAGCTCCTTTAAATTACGAATAGCCAATTCAATCTGCTCCAATAGAAGGGGCTGACCAGGCTTTAAGTTAACTAGGGAAGAAAGTTGTTGGGCTTCAAAGGATTGGTTTCCTTCAAAGCGAATCTCATTGACTGTCGTTAAAGGTCCTTCGTCCATATTTAAGAATAGCGTGATGCCATTTTTCTTATCGTTGTATTGAATCCGGCTCGAGATCAATTTAGCGGTTAGGTGTCCTTCGTTCTGCAATTTTAAAATCAAGTTTTTTAACCCAGAATCCAAATCCTCTTTCGCATAGAAACCTTTTTGAATCAGTTCAGAGCTGTGTTCTTGAATAAAATCATAGTACCATTTCTCGGAATGGCTGGTGCGACCACTTACTTTTACGTTTAACAAACGAATGCGCTCGCCTTCGTTAATTCGGATCTCAATTCGTTTTTGGTAGGGATCTTTGGTTCCCAATTCGACCGCATTTATATCAATCCGAGCAAAGCCCTGACTTAAATAGTACTGCCGAATTTTGTTGGCCAAATCAGAGGCGATTGCAGGATTCGACGTGAAGTAGGTATCAAGTTGAGCGATGTCTTCTAGACTTGAAGTAGATTCATTTTTATTGCCTTCAAAACGAATCAAATATTGGTCGTACTTTTCGATATTAAACTGAATTCTTGCTTGGGCTTCATCTGCGCTAAAAGAGGTTTGAGGCGATTTGAGCTCAGTGCGGAAATATGAGTTTTCAGAGAGCCATTCGCGAGATGCAGTTTGAATATCCTGAAATACTTCACTGGTCAGTGGTTTTTTCAAATAGGATTTAAGAAGTCGTTTCAGTCCGTTATTAAGCTTCTCGTTGGGACTATTGAATACGAACTCATTGATGCGAGACTGTTCTCCTTCGACGATCTTAAGCAGGATCTGATTGTTGCCGTCGTTATCCGGCTTGATTTCCAGATCGATGATCGCATTCAGCCAGGCATTGCTTTTATAAAAGTTACGAACGTTCTCGGCGCCCTCGACCAGGCCCTCTGGAGCGAAGCGATCGCCTTCCTTTAATTTGAAAATATCCCTGAGGTCTGACGTATTAACCTTCGAGTTGCCCAAAAATTCTATTTTTGAAATTCGAACTGACTTTTTAACAGAGATCATCTGCCGCCCGTTGTCTTCGGAAATGATCTGCACGATTTCAACATCAGGGTCTTGATGGATAAGCTGAATTAATTGATCGCCTTGTTCTGGTGAAAGCTCTTTGTTTTCCAGATCGGGAAACACCGCCTGCAATCGTTGTTGAAGATTATTTGGTAAAGACGAAATATCCGTTTTTGCATAAGTAGTTTTGGCCAAAGCCAAAAGAACCAGAAACGCTAAATAGGAGGTGCGCTTTCGGTTCATCTACTTAAACTCCTTCTTAAATTCCAGATCCAAACCAAATATACTTGGAGAGTTTGTTTTGGTTGTTGCAGAGGTGGCATCTGCGCTTTCTTGTGGTTGCTTTTCCTCCCAAGTACCGATCGCAGACCAGTTATTATTAATCAAATATTGAAGTTTGAAGTCAATCATTCCCTGATCCAGAGTACGACCAGCAGTGGCATTAAGGCGCTCGCTAATTTTTCGTTCGGCCACAATCTTAGGAATAGCTATATTTCGGGTTGAGTCAAAGTTTGTGGTGAACTTTAAGTTCCATCCTAGGGTTTCTGAAAGCTTTTTGTTTAACGGATTATTCGAGAAAATTGCCGCACCGATTTCGTAACCAGTTTGCGCCTGTTGGTCTTTTGACTGAACATTTTGTTCAAGGTTTGAAGAGGTAACTCCAAGAGCCAAAAGGGAAATCAAATCATTTTCTGCCAACGGAGGGATAGAGCTGAGAACAAAGTTCGGATCCTTGGCTTGTCCTTGAACTAGCAAAGAAACATCGTATTCGCCGATGCGTGATTGAGCCGAGATGAATAGCTCCGGATTGATGTCGTCGACAGTCTTAAATGTGGCACTACCAGTTATGATGTCAAAGATTTTGTCTTTAAAAGTCAGTTTAGAGTTTTTATTGAATTCAACTTTACCAATCAGGCCAGGATTTTGAGGAGCCCCTTTGACTGTCAAGCTTCCTGAAGCGCTGCCATCGGCCAAAGAGTTTTTTATCACGATATTGTGTTCCAGTTGAACTTGTAAATCCAGCACCACTGGATCAAAACTAGATTGTTTTAAGATTTTTGGAAGGTAAACGGATTGTTTAATGTTTTGAACTGAAGAGCTTTCGGTGAACTCTTTGGTTACCATTGCGCCGTCGACCTTGTAGACGCCCGAGAGAATGAATGGGAACCAGCTACCTGTAAAATTCACATCTGCATTACCTGAAGTTCGTACTTTTTCTGGGACATTGAACTTCACATTTTCAAGCTTTGCACTGATGGCGATCGGCATATTGCGAAGGCCTAGGACTTGAATGCTGCCGCCCCCGTTTAGGGTGCCCCCGGCGATTGCCGCCTTCATATTCGAAATAGAAATTTTGGACTGAGAAAATGCCACATTTGCTTGGATACGCTCAAAGGGGTGGGGGAATCCTTTGATTTTAACAAAGCCATTTAAAATATCTGCAAATCCGAAAATCTGTGGCTGTGTCAATTTTCCAGTAATGGTGGTGTTTAACGAAACGGGCCCACCAATATCTTCAAGGAATGGGGCGAGAATATGGGCAAAACGAAGATCTGCTTCAGCCTTAATATTTAAATTGAGCTTATCAGAGGTGAAGTTCTCGCCTTGAATTTTAATTATATTTCCTGGGCCTTCTAGGTTGAAGTTTTTGATATTAGCGACACCTTCGTTGAATTGAACTTCTAAAGGTAGGCTATGGGAAAGATATTGATTACCACGGCGAAGATAAAGGTTGGGGATGTATATTGAACCTGTGCTTTGGAAGAGTTTTCCCGAGTTCGAGCTAAGCTCGACTTCGCTGGTTAAAAGGCTGTCGATGTCTTTTAAATTGTTAGCGCCGGTTAACACCGCAAGAGCAGAAACGAAATTCCAGTTATCTGTTTTGATATTGATTTTAAGAGGGCTTGGGCTTTTTTCAGAACTTGGACAAGTTAAAAAGCCACGAATTTTAGATCCCATCAAAGAAAACTGCGACTTTATTATCTGATTGTCAGCGAAAAAATCGATACTGGATGGGGGAAGCTCTTGTTCGTCGACAACCGTGTCGCTGACCTGAGCTTTCGCTGTGACAATAGGGTTGCTGAGAGTGCCAGCGATCAAGGCGCTTCCAGAAATCTTTCCAAAGATTGAATTTGTGATGCTAGAGATAATATCACTTTGTTCAATAGGGAAGTTTTGAGCCGTGACAGAAAGATCCAATTTTCTTAAGGGTAAAACACCGCCGTTAAGAAGGATTAAATTTTTATTTTTCTCGAGCCGGGTCCCCTCAAGGTTGATACGACCATTTTCCGCAAAAGATTTTACATGAAGGATATCAAACTTTTCTCCGTAGATTTGAACATTTTTAAATTGTGCCTGAAGCTCATGGTTCATATTCCAGAAATCAAGAGGCCCAGAGAAACCTATTTTCCCAGAGCCAGTCCCTTTAATTTCGAATGGAACTTGGTAGATATGATTCAAAATTTCCGCTATATCGCTGATCTCGGCAGTGGGAAGCGTGAAACTGCCCTCGATGCTTGAATGATTCAGGTCCACTGAAAGTTCGCCGACGTAGGAAGTCTTTTGGTAAGCTCCAGAAGTTTTTTCTAAATATAGAATTCCTGCTTCATAGCTAAGCTGAGTCGATAGTTGTCCCAATTTGTATTTTTCAAAGATAAAATTTTTCGAATCTGCCTGAAGAGTGAATGTGGCGGCATGGGAGTCTCCAATTGTTTTACCCTGGATGGCGGCGCTGCCAACAAGGTGCAGTCCTGCAAGATTCTTCACATCATTAAAATTCAAGGCTTCGGTGTCGTAGTTGATAGAGAAACCTGATTTATAATTAATACTTCCCTGTGACTTCCCTGAACTGCTTCCTAGTTTCAGGTTGGCATTGTATTTAACTTCGTCGGCATTAATTTGAACCTGCCCTTGGGCTTTCAAGTTCTCTAGATGTAATAAAGAATTTTGTTCGTTAAGACCCGTCTTTACCACAATCGCGGGTGTTTCGATGTCTGCTTTGCAATCGTTAACTAGATTTTTGAAATTCCCTTGGCAAGAGACCTGTCCTTTTAAGTCCATCCAAACAGGGATTTTACCAATGCCTAAGTTGATCATCAGGTCGTGAAGCGAAAGCTTGTCGGTTTGAAGTTCTCCGCTATAGGAGTAGGGGGCAATAAGCTGCACGGAAAAACGGTTGACGTCGATATTTCCAGCAGGATGCTGAAGTTGAACGTCATAGAGTTCTAGGTTGCTGTTTGTCATTTTGGCCATAATTTTGGCGTCACCAATTTTAAAGCCTTCGATTTCAAAACTCTTCGTGCGAAGTTCACCTTGTGCCGAAATTTCATCGCCAAGTATTTTCATTTGAAACGAGGATTCGACTTCGCCGCCTAAAGATTTTAATTTCTGTAAAAAAGGAATAGATCGAGAAAGGGTTGGCAGATCAATATGCGTCTGTGGCTGAAGTTCAATATGGGGTTTCGTGGTCAAGGTTTTCCAATTAGGAATCAGTCCAAATATCTTAGCTTTAGCGCCAAAACCATCAAGTTCGACTTCTTGAATTGAAATGTCATTTTTATCAAGATTTAGGGCCGCTTGAAGGCTGACATCCGTAGATCCAACATGGGATTCAGTGACATTGATTTTTTCACTTTGTGCGCGTGCGAAGATTCTTCCTTTTGATTTTTCCACAGCAAGTTGAATCTTATCAGTGACGACCGAGAACTCTTGTTTTTTTGAATAAATTAAAAAGCGGGCATCCGAGACCCGTAGTTTCAAAATTGGTATTCGTTGGATCATTTTCACTATCTGCTCGGTTGGGATCTCGGTCGATGGTGAATTGTCTTCCAATAAAGGGTCGATGTTTAATTGTAAAATTGGGGATTCAATTAATAAGCCCGAAATGTCGGCACTGCCTGTCAATAGCTTAAAGGCATTGATCTTTGACTCGATGCTTTTGATTTGCACCTTTTCGATCATTCGAGCCATTTCTGATGTTTGAGGGCGAAGTTGAACCTCGGACAGTCGGATTCTAGGGGTGAAAAGATCGATGGTGAGTTGACCAATTTCTAGAGCAATAGGTGAGCTTTCCCGAGTTAATGTTTCAATTTTATTTTTTGTCCACTCTTCGAGCCAAGGATTGAGCAGGCTGAGCCACACAGTGGCGGTTGCTGCCCAAAGAGCTAAGGGAGTAAGAAGAATAATTAAAATACGTCGCATGCTACTGAGGTCCCTTCCACAGAGTGAGAAGGCTTTCACCAGATCGGTAGGCAGGGCGTGCGGCTAAAAGACTTTCCATGATTTCGATGGCTGTGTCTTTTTGGCCAAGGCCCCAATAGGCCTGAGCTCTTAGGTAGGCGGTCGCAAAAAAAGTTTCGGGATCGTGAGCATAACCAAGCTCGACTTGATTTAGTTCCGTCAGAAGCTCTAGGTAGCGGCGATTTTTTAAAAGGAAATCTAAACGCAGCCACATGATTTGTTCATCTTTTTCTGGAGCTTGTTCTAAAATCTCAAGTCCTGTTTCGTAGCCCTCGAGCACCCACGCTAAAACGGCCAACTCATAGCTCATTGTTGGATTGGCAGCTGCCGTCTCTTTTAAAGAGTTCATAGTTGCTTCGAACGATGGAATAAGTTGGGGGTCCATGGGTTCGTCTTGAGGAACGACGAGGGCTCGATGTCCAGTGCTTCGCCGAGACAAAATATCGACAGCATAGCGTTGACGGTGTTCGATGATTTCCTTTTTAACATCAGAGTCGCCTGGGTAAAGACGTTCAAGTCTTTGCAAAAGTTCTTTTTCTTTTTCAACCAGTCGTTGAATACGTAAAGTGACGAGTTGGTCTAACAAGGTTTTTTTATTTTCTGCAAAGTCTTTGTGTGTGCGATAACGAAGATCACTTCTCCATGATTTAATTTCGGGAATGATTTTCTCTCCGGTCGCAGAACGACCCAGGGCTTTTTGTAGACTTAATTCGCGGATGCCTTTTTCAAGAGCCTTTAGTTGAGACTCTGCCAGTTCGGTATTCATCAGAGCCAAAGCTTCAATAAAGTAGGGCCATGGGGCTGGAAAATTTTCGTTTGGAAGATTTCGAAGTGTGAAATCGCGCAGAGTTGCTGTGAATCCGGAATTTAAAAGAAATTTGGCAATGGCTTCGATGTTGGCACGATCGTGAAGTTGTTCGGGATCGGCCTCGACAGATTGAATCAAACGATCCGCGGCCAATGCTGTATCGCCGGTTTCTTTGATTAGGTTTTGAATTTCGATTTCAATATATCGTGACAAAAAAAAGCCCCTGCAGGTTCAACTCGTGATGCCATCTTATTTTGGCATAAACATGAGTCTTTGCAGAGGCTTAACTTAAGGCGTCAGTCTAAAGGCGAGTCCTATTTTTGGTTCACTCTTTCGACATATTCGCTGCTGTCGGTGTCGATGCGTAGAACATCACCTTCATTGATGTGAAGTGGAACGTTTACAACAAGTCCAGTTTCCATTGTTGCAGGCTTTGTTGCGCCTGTAACACGGTCACCTTTAACACCTGGATCTGTTTTAGCAACAGTCAGATTTACGGCGCGAGGAACGTCACAAGCCACGGCTTTTTCGTTGTAGAACAAGATCACGCACTTAAGACCTTCAGTCAGGAAGAAGCGAGATTCTCCAAGATCGTCCTCTGTCATTGTGATTTGTTCGTATGTTTCGTTGTTCATGAAAGAGAAGCCATTGTCATCTTTGTAAAGATAGTTCATCTCTTTGTTTTCAACGTTAGGCACTTCAAATTTTTCACCAGACTTGAAAGTCACTTCCAAGTTTTGGCTTGTTAAAAGATTGCGAAGCTTTGTTCTAGTGAACTGGTTGCCTTTACCAGGCTTAACGTGTTGGAAATCCACAACCGTGTATGGTTTTCCCTCGACCATGATCTTAAGACCTTTTTTGAAATCCGATGTTTCGTACATATTTCGTCCCCGAAGAGTTTTAGTTTCGAGGTTCCACTATAGACGAAGAGAGGGCTTAAAGGCCAGCGCGGTAATCTTCAATTCTGCGAAGCAGCAATTCGAGGGTCTCGATTTTCCGTTGTTTTGCGCTGTCTTTGCGGCTTTGCAGTGGCTTTAATGGCGTCGCCTCGTCGAGTGTTTCTTCCGACGAGATGCGGGCTTTTAACGTTTTTTGTCTGCGCATAATTTCGGCATGGTTGCCAAATTCTTTGACGGCATCTTCAAGCATCCAAAGAGCTTTTTCAAGATCGTTGCGTACAATAAAGGCATCTACAAGAGAGAGAACTCGATCCATGCCGCGAGGCATTGTTTGAGCCTCGGTTGTGCTGCCGACAAGCTGTGGAGCTGGTGTTGATGGTGTGTCCTTGGGCTTAATTGTATTGAGCTTTGCCATCTGAAAAAGCTCATCGTCGTATTCGTCAGCGGTGAGGCTTTCTAGTTTTTGCACTGCTTTTTTTGCGGTTGTTGATTGCGGGTTCATGAAGAGGACCATTTTGAAGCTTTTCAGGGCCTCTTTGGGTTCCTTTTTTGCCAAATAGATTTCTCCGCAAATTTGGTGAGCCAATAAGTTTTCGCTGGCAAGCGAGATAGCGTGTTTGAGGTGTTTCAAGGCTTCATCATAACGTTCTAGATCGCGTAAAATTTTAGCAAAGGTGACAAGGCCACTGACAAACTGCGGGTGGCGACGAACGCCTTCGCGCGCGATCTTTTCGGCCTCTTTGTGCATTCCCATCTCCCGATAGGATTCTGCCAGAGGGGCGAACACCTGACTCGATGGGTCTTTTTCCAGAATTAATTGGTATTTTTCGATCGTGCTCGTGTCTAATTTTGCCATCTGTATTTAAGACTAATTCAAATAATTGGGCAGCGCAAGGTGCTGATTGAAAACTTTCCCAGAGATTGATTGACCAAAATCATTCGTCAGTTTTCAATGGGGCGATGGCAGTAACAATTCTTGGAGTCGATCCCGGCTCGCGCATAACTGGTTTTGGAGTGATTCGAATTGAGGGTGATCGTATTGAGCACATCAATCACGGCGTCATCGTTATGGATGACAAGGGCTCTTTTTCGGGGCGGATTATTGAACTGGGATTGTCTTTCAAAAAGGTTTTACAGAAATATCAACCCAACGAAGTTGTTATCGAAAAAATCTTTCTAGGAAAGAACGCGGATAGCGCTTTTAAACTGGGGCACGCTCGGGGCGTGGTAATGTACGAGGCCGGAGCCTTCGGAGCCGAAGTTCACGAGTATTCAACCCGAGAAGTTAAAAAAGGTGTGACGGGCAATGGGGGATCTAGCAAAGAAGATGTGCAATTTGTTTTACAATCTTTGCTGAAATTGAAATCTATTGCGCGAATTGATGCTTCCGATGCTTTGGCGATGGCCGTGCATCACTCGTATGAAAAGAAAAAGAAGAAAATTTTAGAGCAGATGGTGTAATTTATGATTGGTTATCTTCGTGGAAAAATAATTGAAATTTTATCTGAAAGTGCTTTGATCGACGTGCATGGTGTGGGCTACGAAGTTCATTGCAGTCAGAATACGTTGGGCGATTTAACAGAGCTTTTAGGTAAAGAAATCATCGTTTGGATTCATACTCATGTCCGCGAAGATGCTTTACAGCTTTTCGGTTTTCATTCGAAAGCGGAAAAAAATCTTTTTTTAAGTTTATTAAAAGTAAATGGTGTTGGGCCTAAAATGGCGATCACGATGCTTTCGGGGGCGCGCCCAGAGCAGATTCAAGAGATGATTGAAGCTGGCAATGCGAAGGGTCTTTCAGGTCTGCCAAAGGTGGGGAAAAAAACTGCCGAGCAAATTATTTTAACATTAAAAGGCAAATTGGTTTCAGTAGAGCCAGAAGCAAAGCTGCGTACGGAAATTCAAACACAGATTACAAGTGCCTTGTTGAACTTGGGCTTTAAGGCACAAAGTGTGGATGATTTTGTTTCCAAACTTCCGAAGACAATTGATTTGGAAGAGGGCGTGCGTAAAGGTCTTCAGACTTTGACGGGACAGGTGTAATTCATGGGCCGAATTTTAGAAGGAGATGCTGGAGAAGGTGAAAAGAGTTGGGAAAACGAACTCCGCCCCCAGCATTTTGAGGAATTTCCCGGGCAGGAAACGGTTAAAGAAAAATTGAAAGTTTTCGTCGCGGCAGCTAAGCAGCGCGGAGAGCCCTTAGATCATACTTTATTAAGCGGGCCTCCGGGGTTGGGGAAAACAACTTTAGCAAGAATTATTGCGAATGATCTTGGTGCAGAACTTAAAGTAACCTCGGCTCCGGCAATAGATAAAAAAGGAGATTTGGCGGCTATTTTGACGTCATTGAAGCCCTTTTCAGTTTTGTTTATCGATGAAATTCATCGACTTTCTCGGCACGTTGAAGAGTATCTTTATACGGCCATGGAAGATTATTATATCGACATCGTCACTGGCGAGGGGCTTGGGGCCCGTTCTATGAAGTTTCAGTTAGCACCTTTTACTTTGGTAGGTGCCACAACGCGGGCGGGGCTTTTAAATCCTCCGTTTCGAGATCGCTTTGGAATCGTCGAGCGCTTGCAATTTTATGATCGAAAGTCGCTGCAAACGATTTTGCTCAGATCTTCTGAAATATTAAAAGTGAAGATGGATACCGACGGAGCTTTAGAGATTGCCAGACGGGCACGGGGAACTCCGCGAATCGCCAACCGCTTGCTGAAGCGAGTCCGAGACTACGCTCAGGTAAAAGGTGATGGGACTGTGACGAAAGATATCGCTCACTATGCACTGGATCAGTTAGGGGTGGACTCTTTTGGTTTGGATCTTATGGATCGTAAGATTTTACAGTTGATTCAAGATAAATACGGCGGCGGCCCTGTGGGCATTGATACCATTGCCGCAGCCCTTTCGGAAGAGCGTGATACGTTGGAAGAGGTCTATGAGCCTTTCCTTATACAAGAAGGTTTTATTCAGAAGACTCCTCGGGGAAGAATTATCACAGAATACGCAAAACAGAACTTAATGAATGAGGTCGGGAGAGACTAGATGTCACGAACTCCACTGGTTGTTGAAGTCACACGCGGAAATATTGTCGAGAGCACTCACCAAGTGATGGCTGTGGTGGCTGATTCAAATGGACATGTTGTTCATGTCTATGGGAATGCCCTTTATTTGACGTTGCCGCGATCTTCAATAAAGCCTCTGCAGGCGATGATTTTGCCAGAGTCGGGGGCGGCCCAGCGCTACAGTTTAACTTCTGAAATGCTAGCACTAGCCTGTGGTTCGCATCAGGGAACTGAAGAACATCTTCGGGTGGCTAATGAGTGGAAAGATAAAATTCAAGTTCAAGAGTCTCAGTTAGTGTGCGCAGGGCATTGGCCTTACTCGGAAAACGCAACTCATGCCATGGTCAAAAAGAACGAGCAGCCCAGTCGTTTGCATAACAATTGTTCTGGAAAGCACTTAGGTCTTTTGACGGCGTGTTTGCACACTCAATTAGATCCGCATGGTTATGATAAATACGATCATCCCTTGCAGTCTCGCTTGCGGCGAATGCTGGGCGAGATGATGCGTTTGGATCACTCAAAAATGGCCTACGGGACAGATGGCTGTGGCATTCCAACTTATGCCGTTCCTTTGCAGAATATAGCGATCGGTATGTCTTCGATGATCAATCCGAAAGAGAATGCCATTCGAAAAATGGGAGCTGATGTTTTGCTTCAGGCCATCCGCGAGAATCCTAATATGATTTCAGGTTCGGGCGATTTTACATCGGAAATTATTGCTAAGACCAAGGGGCGAGCTATCGTAAAATCCGGAGCCGAAGGGGTCTATGCGGGATTGATGCCCGAGCAAGGTTTGGCCTTTGCAGTTAAGGCCGCGGATGGCGCTGCTCGGGCGGCGAAGTTTGTGGTAGCCAGTCTTCTTCTTCAATACAAAGGAATCACTCGAGACGAGGCTTTGTCACTTTCGGAACACTTTCAGCCTCAAGTGAAGAACTGGGCTGGGACCGTTGTAGGGGCCTTGCGCTTTAAAAAGGAATAGACCTTCGAAGTGTGATTTAATAGTCACATCCATCAATATGAGAACCCCTTTTTTGCTTTCTTTGCCAAAGTTAGGTAAATTAAGAAAACTATGTTTTTACAAAAAACGATTCGTAAAAAAACGGAAGTGCGTGGGATTGGTATTCACTCTGGAGATCCTTGCACTTTGACTTTTCGTCCGGCTCCAGCTGGGACGGGGGTTTATTTTATCCGCGCAGATCTTCCGGGAAAGCCTTTCCTGAAAGTTTCAGCTCATAACGTTCAGGCGACCAGCCATCAGACGACCATTGGGGGCAGCGCCTTTTCAGTGGCTACCATTGAACATTGTTTGTCGGCACTTTCGGCGCTCAGAATTGATAATATTTTTATCGAGCTGGATGGACCTGAAATTCCGATTTGTGATGGTAGCGCCAAAGACTTTTTGTCTGCTTTGTTAGAGGTGGGCTTGGTTGAACAGGATCAGCCCCGTAAATACTGTTATATCACTCAGCCAATTTCTTATACTGACGGAGAAAAGCATGCCTATGTGGTTCCTTACCAGGGCTTGCGTTTATCCGTGACTATTGATTTTCCTCATCAGGCGATTGGGAAGCAGATCATTGATATCGATGTGAATGAAGAGTCTTTCGGGAGAGACATCGCCAGCGCGCGAACTTTTGGCTTTATCAAAGACGTCGAATTACTGCAGGCTCGGGGCTTGGCAAAGGGTGCTTCTTTGGAAAATGCCATTGGCTTGGATCACGAAAAAGTTGTCAATCCCGAGGGGTTGCGCTGGGCGGACGAGTTTGTAAGGCATAAGGCCTTGGATGCCTTGGGGGACCTGGTGACTTTAGAAATGCCACTGATGGGGCAAGTTGTATTGTACAAGGCAGGGCACGATGTGATGAATAAGCTTGTGAAAAAAATCTTAGCAAGTCCGGATTCATATCGTCATGTCGAGCTTGGCGAAGAAGTCCAAGATACAGTTTTTGGAACACGTCCGTTGATCTAATTCAGTAGCAGATGTATGTGTCCCCAATCCTCGGTTTTTAGTAAGGGGATTTGGGACTGACGAAGGCGCTGGCGAACCTCAGCATGAGGATGTCCGTATCGTGACCTTCGTGCCGATGCGATGGTTATTTTTAAATTCTTAATTTTTTCCAACAATTCTGAGGAAGTTGAAGTTTTACTTCCATGGTGACCTAGTAAAAGCCAGCGTGCCGATAGTTTATTTTTTTGCTGTCGAAGCCAGGTTTTTTCCAAGGCCATTGGGGCATCTCCGGTGGCAATTAAATCGCGGCTAGAGAGGATGATTGAAAGATCATTACTGGTGGTGGTCGCATTCTTTTTCTTTGTTGGCTTCCAAATCTCAATAAGGTCATCAATGTCTGATGCCAGCACAGTTTCAGAGCATAAAGGGATTTCTTGAAGTTGATTAAGTAGCTTTAGATGGCTTCTTTTTTGTGAATCCTTTATTGAAGCGAGACTTGCTGGGATCAAGCACAATTTTGACAGGCGACGCAGATCGAGTAAAAAACTGCGATGATCCCAGTCTGCATGGGAAAGAAGGGCATAATTTTTAAAACGGCCACAAGTTTTTTGGACTTTTAGAACCGGAGAGAACTCTCCACCAAAGTCAAAATGCAGGCAAAGTTGTTTTCTTGGATCGACAAATGAAATCCATTGTCCTTGGCCAACGTTCCAAATGATCCACTGAGGCAGTACTTCGAGTTCTACGATCTCGCGTGGGGTGAGACCTATCCAGAAGAACAAAAGCAGAAAAAGTCTTGAATGCATTTTCATATTCCATGGACTCGCGAGCGCCAGAAATGCTGGCGGTAGGTGGCAACAAACAGGTGGAGGGTCAGTGAGGTGGCAATCAAACTGATTTGAAATTTTGGAAATTGGGTCAGGCTATTTTCGATATGCAGAGATTGTAGCACGAGAGTTAGTTTTTGAATAAAGGGCTCCCAAAATGGGCTGAGAGCAAGGGGAATCAAAGCCGGCGAAAGTATCGGAGTGCTTACAATATTATAAAGCCAAGAGTGAATTGAAATGTCGGTGAATTGAAGTAAAGCCGGTGTTAGAAAAAGAGTCATTGCCAACTGCTGACAAAAGATTTTTAAGACCCAAGGATAGTCTTTAGGTAAAGGAACGGCCAGCGCCAATGAGGCCATCCAACTAAGATGGAACGACCAAGAGCTGATCCAGTTTGGAAATAATAGCAGTGTTACTGCAGAACCAATAAATATTTGAAGATCGGGCCGCAGAAGAATGTTTCTTTTTTTAAGGTAGGAGTTTGTAAAATGTTGAATTGTGATCCGAACAAGAGGTGCTTGAAAGCCCGTAAAAAGAGAAAAAAGAACTAAGCCTGAATGGATAAGCCATGTTGGACATTTCGTTTTTTTTAGAACTGCGAGGATAAATTGAAGATGGCCTCCCGAGATCACAAAAAGATGAATCAAACCGCAATGAACTAGGTTTTTTAAGAGAGTGACATCTGTGATTTTTTTTCCACACAAGATCGAATTTCTAGTATCTGAATTGCCGTAAAGCTTTTCCACTCCGGAATAGCACAGATGTTGAAAAACATGTGCTGAGTTTGTTGCCTTTGTAAGCAAGAAGTTGGGTTTAAATATGAGTAATGCTAAGGCGCACAAAAATATAAACTTCATAATGTCATACACTTAGCAATTTTAAGATTCATTTCAGAGTATGAATAAATCTGTCATAGCAAAATTTAAGAAACGAAAAACGGAATGTAAGATCTGTCATTTTTATTTAAAAAAAAGAGGCTATTTTTAAGTTATATTAAATAAATTCAATTATTTAGCTATTGAGTAAAAATGCAGCATTTCGCTGAAACCCTTGATATTCAACAGGTCTATGGTCCAGGAGAACAATATCTTAACATTTGTTGTGGAAAACTCTTTCTTGTCGTGGATTCTCTCTCCGTGTCATCATGTAATTATCTCGGGAGGTGATCAAGGATGAAGCATCTGGGAGTGTCTTTTTTGACAAGTTTATTCATTTCGGTTTTGGCCAGTGGATCAGCTCATGCTGCAAAGAGTGGCAGCGTTAATCACAAAGATGGGGCTTTGGCGGCAGCGGCCTATCACCAATCTAAAAAGGAAGCTTTGCTGGTTGAACTGACCGGTAAAGATATCAAACGGCAATCGGATGTCGAGCTTTATGCCGAGTTGATTGAGGCGCATCATAACGATGATGAGATTGGTTTTAAGAGTCGCCTGCAAAATATATTGAGTCTGCATAAACAGAGTGCCTTCGCTGATAATGCTCTTTACTTAGCTGCTCAGCGGGCTATGGATCAAAAGGACTTTGCTGGGGCTATTCGGTTTTTAGGGAAAATTGAAAAAAATTATCCACGCTCTAATAAGCTGGTCTCTGCCAAATTTTTAAAAGCCCAATGCTATAAGGCAATGAACCTGCTTTCGCAAGCAAAGCAAGCTTACGTTGATGTTCGAGTTCGATTTCCGGGCAGTCCCGAGTCTTTCCGAGCGGCTACTGAATTAAAAATTTTAAGTGCGAATTAAGCGCAGGCAAGGAAGAAGCGTGAAGAAGTATAGATTTTTGTTGGCACTTCTAGTCGTTGTTTCTTTTTCTGCTTATGCGCAGAACGAGGACGATGAATTAAGTTTAGATGACGTGGACTCCACCTCATCCAGCACCTCCGAGGTGCCAGCGCAAAATTCGAAGGACGAGTTTTCTGACTTTGAAGATGAGGTCGCAGGTAGTGTGAAAACCAATCCCACACCAGCCGAGAGTTCAAAACCAGCGGCAGAAGTCGTGTCACCAGAAGTAGCGCAGCCGGTGGCGGAACCCAGTGCACCAGCCGCGGATCCTTTAGATGTTCTAGAAGACAAAAAATCTGAAACAGCAGAAAAGGAAGCTCCGTCAGTTCCTCAGTTTACAGAAGTGCCCGAGGCAGATCAGCAAACACCTCCACCCGAGACCGAACCTATGGAGGAAATAGCGAAGCCTGAAGTTCCTGCCGAAGTTTTGAAAGAGGAAGTAAAAACGGCGGTGCGGCCATCACCTACAAAAAATGTTCTTACTCCTGACGAGCCAGATAAAGAACGCGAACTGCGCTTCCATCGCATTTATTCAAAATACAACCAGGCTCCGACCTCTGTTGAAAGCTGGGAGGCGGTCTTGGGGAATCGTAGTTCCCAGATCTATCAAGTGCAGCGCGGGGATACCCTTTGGGATGTTAGTAAAACACTTTTTGGTGACTCGAACTATTGGCCAAAAGTGTGGTCATTAAATACGGGCAGCATCTTAAATCCCCACGAAATCAGTCCAAAGCTAGAAATTCGCTTTTATCCTGGAAGTCAGGGGGATGTTCCGACCTTGGCTTTGCAGCAAAAAACGATGGTGCCTGATGTGATTGTTGTTGAACGTGAAGTTGAAGGTAAAACCGTATCGGAAAAAATCACGACGCAGGTGTTGTCTCGTCCGGTCGTGAAGTCAATTCCTGAATCATTACCTCAGTATCGATACAAATCATTGGAAGTCGCGCCTCCCTTGGATTTTGATATTCGTAGACCTGTTTATCCCGAAGCAAATCAGCCGTTGTCTTACTTTGTGTCGCAGCAGCCAGTTCAGGGGATAGGTAAAGTCATCGAGACTGAAATGGGTTTAAGTTCGGCGATGGATTATCAAAAAATCACCGTAAAATTAAATCCCGGTATTGAGCCGGGGACCTTTGGTGTTATGAAAACCAAAGAGGTCATCAATGTGTCGAAACTAAAATCTGCTCCGAAAGCCTTTATGGTAGAAGTTCAGGGAGAGATTGAAATCTTGGGCGTTGTGAACGCGAAAGAAAGCTTATATCGAGCTTTGGTAAAAAAGGCGATCAATCCCGTAGAGGTTGGAGCCGTGCTTACAAATGAGAAAATCAAGGAGTATTCGACCGCAGCCGGTGCTGTGGCCTCTGCTGGAGCTGGACGAGTCATAGGTGGCGAATGGAGTGCTCGTCGTGACTATGTTGGAACATCCAATCTGGTGTTTTTGGAGTCGACAAATGGCTCGATCGCCGAAGGTGATATCCTTAGCGTCTTAGCGAATCAAAAGTTAAGAAATTCGAATACATTAGAAACCGAGGGGGCTAGGGCCATCGGTAAAGTTCGTGTCGTTCATGTTGATGGAAAATTTGTGACCGCCTACGTCTTGCAAGCTGAAGAAGAGATTATGATGGGGGATCGGGTTGCGGGAGCTGGTTCCGAAGGAAGTAGTTTTTAAAAGTAGCATTCAAAATTGAACTAAATGTTTTCCGAAAGACGGCTCTTAAAATTAGGAGCCGTCTTTTTATTTCAAAACAACAGCACTTAAGGTTGCATGGGCCTTGCTAAGATTTTTTTCGGAGGCAAATATGCAAATTTATATTCATTTGGAACTTCTCAAGTCGCATCCACTATTTCGAAGTCAAGGTGATCGACTTCGAGAAATATTAAATGATCTTGCTCGGCAAACGCTTTTAGATGAAATGCAAAGGCTGGAGTATTTCTTGATGAGGCTGCGCAATTTCGAGCCCATGTATTTTGATTTCATCCAGAAAAATTTGGAATTCTTGAAGCGTCGCTTTGCAGAGCTCAAAGAAGCACAGCTGAAGTGGAATTTTCAATTTCTTTATTATGGTGGTGTTGGTTTTCCTCGAAGCCTTTACCGTATGAGTGATCCACCTTGGACGTTGATGGTTTGGGGAGGGCACTTGCCATGGCATGTGCGCCCAGGCATTGCTGTGGTTGGTAGTCGTGAACCAAGTGAGGATGGAATTCAATGGATGGAACAGAACTTATCTGCTTTCTTTCGACGGCAACAAGTTTTCAGTGTGAGTGGTGGGGCTCGAGGTGTCGATCAGCGTTGCCATTTTCTAAGTATTCGGACACAGACTCCGACTGTTGTTGTTTTGCCTTCAGGACTTAAAAGTGTTTATCCAAGCTCGATATTAGATTATGCCGCGGATATTTTAAATACGGGGGGATGTTTTATTTCCGAGTATTCTTACGAGGCTCCCATGCAAAAACATTTGTTTCATCACCGCAATCGCTTGATCGCAGCTTTAGCCAGCACGGTACTTGTTGTTGAGGCTCGCTACAAGAGCGGGACTATGATTACAGCTCAATTGGCAGCTGAATTGGGACGTCCAACTCTGGTTGTTCCTGGTCATCCCATGGATCCTCGCTATGCGGGCTCGCTTCAAATGATTGCCGAAGGCGGAACTATGTTGCGTGATGCTGAAGATTTGAGCTTAATTTTTGAATTGGAATCGAGCCAAGAGCAGCAAGGAGTCTACCTGTAGGGCCTCCAACTAGACATTCAACTAGCCATAGTGGCCACTGAATTGTTTGTATTTGGTTAGAATAAAAAATGAAATCTAATGAAAAAAACTTTTGCAATCTCGAAAGGATTTCTCTTAACATTAATCTTAAGGGAGGGGCGATGTGGTCAAGGATGACCGTGGTAGTAAGGATGCTGCTGCATCGCTCTGTTTTTTAATTCCAATTCCTTCTTAAAGTTTCAATTCCCAATAAGCCAAAAAGAATATTCGGAGCCCAGATTGCAGCTGCAACTGGGACTTGACCACTTCTTGCGAGACCTTCTGCAGCAACATACATCACCCAATAAAATACAATAATTCCAATACATAGAATCATGCCACCAGCTTTAGCCGCCCGTTTGTTGGTTGTCGTACCCAGGCCAACGCCGATGAGTGCAAAGACCACACATAGAATAGAAATCGCCCAACGTTTATGGTACTCGGCCTCCAGGCGAATGGATTCTTCTTGCTTGAGCTCGTTATTTTTCAATCGACTTTGAATTTCATCAAGACTCAAAGACTGAAGGGATTTTTCTCGGTCTGAAATAGGTCCTGTTGAGTTCAACTGAATGTCATAAGTGTCGAATTTGATCTTGGTATGGGTTTGTGTTTGGCGGTGTATATCGCCATCCTCCAAGCGGAGCATGACGTTTTGTTGTCCTAGTTCACCCTCGGTGATGATTCGGCCTTTTTTAGCAATGATTGTTAACGGAACGTCGCTGGAGTCTTCGTCGTAGATAAAGACTCTTTCAAGTTGACCAGTTTCCGAATTGACCTTCCCGGCATAGACGACTTTATCAAAGAAGCCTTCGGCGAAGGTTCCTTCTTTCAGGGCCACTCCGGCCTTGCTACTTCCGATACGTGAATAAAGAACTTCAAACTGTCTATTTCCCCAGGGCCCGACGTTAAAGGACATTTGGGCCGAGAAAATGCTTATAATGATGGCTAATAAAAGAGCGGGCGTTAAAATCGTTGCCATGTGAAGCCCTGAGGCTTTCATTGCGACAATTTCTGAATCCTGACTGAGACGACCATAAGTAAGTAATATTGCGAATAGTAGGCTCATCGGAAGTAGGGCGGGGAGCATCGAGATTACGACATAGCTGACGATTGTCGAAATGGTCGAAAGGTCCACGCCATGAACCAAGGCAAAGTCCGTTAGGCGCAGGATTTGAAACATCAAGATGATAGAAACAAAGACCAACAGCCCCATAAGAAAGCTTGGGAGCATTTCGAAGAAAATATACTGTGCGGCCTTCTTGCCGTTAAACATACTGAACATGGGACCATTCTATTTTAATTTTTTCCAAGTGGCTGTATTGGACCTTCAGAATTCGGCTATTGTCTAGCGTACTATTTGAAAGATGGCCAGCGGATTGACCCTGCGGCAAAACGCTTAGAGAATAATAGCATGAGTAAGATTTTGCTGGCCTACGAAGAATATACAGAACTCATGATGATGGAAACCTCTTTGAAGAAAGTGGGCTTTGATGTCATCGGCATAACCAGCGAATTTTCTGTGTCTGAGCAGCTAGTCTCTTTTAATCCCGATGTTGTCGTTGCATTTGGGCATAGCTCTAAAGTCAGCAGTCTTGGCGTGGGAAGAAGGCTGAAAGAAGCCCCTCGTTGGCAGGGGAAATCTGTTCTGGTTTTTAAGCCTCAGATGAAGCCTCAGCCAGAAGATATTTTAAAGGTGCGGGCGGATCTTTTCTTGGAATCTCCGATTCAGCCGCGCATGATGCTTCAGGTTTTAGGGAGGTTACTGCAGATTGATGAAGCAGTACTTCAAGATAAATTAGACAAATTGAGTTTATTTGAAGCTCAACAAAAGGCGGCTCAGCCTCAGGATACCGGGAGGGGCGGCGCTAGCGGTATTGGTAGTTCGGAAGAATCCGTATACGTTGGCGGTGGCTCGGGCGGTGTTGATGAAGGCAATGAAAGCAAAGGTCTGTTTTCATTTCGTCAGAAAGAAGCTAAAGAGCTATATCAAGGACCTGAAGAGGAAACTTCAAGTGACTCTTCAACAGCCACTGCGGCATCTATTTTTGATGTTGATATTGATTCTTTAGAAGCCGAGATGTTGGGGAAGAAGCCTCAGGTCGATGCCCCACCAGTCAAACCTGTGGATCCGGCAAGTAGTGATCGGATTTCCGAGCTTCCTGCAGAAAAGGCGCAAGCTCGAACCAACCAAAGCATCGAGGGCACTGGCGTTCAAGCGTTGACCCCGGCGGAAGCGGCAAAAACTGTAAAAGAACATAGTTCAGATTGGGGCGCCGAGCTGGGCGGGGAGCCTTTGGATCCTCAGGTCCTCCAAAAACTGCGCAGTGAGTTGTCTGAGGCCGAGGCACAGTCCGCTCAAAGAGAGTTGATTTACCAGTCATTTCTTATAAATACCGAAAAACCCAAGAAATCGACGGTTACTCGGATTGAAGCAAAAAAGCGTCATCGTGAAATTCAAAAAGCCATGAATGCTGAAAAACTAGGCGATCAGGATCAGTTGCGTCGGGCGTTCGTTAAGGCTATGTTTAAAAAGTAATTGATTGCGGTTCGGATAACATATAATTTCGGCGGCGATTAAAAATAAGTTACGCAGTCTTTATGAGGAGGCCCAAAGTGGGTGCAAATACTACGGCTGTATCTGACAGCACGTTTGAAAGTGAAGTTTTAAAATCAAATGTTCCAGTTCTTGTCGACTTCTGGGCTGAGTGGTGTGGGCCTTGCCGCGCATTAGCTCCAAAACTTGAAGAGATCGCGCAGGAAATGTCTGGTAAAGTTCGTATCGTAAAAGTGAATGTGGATGAAAATCCAGGCACTCCGGGTAAATACGGCATTCGCGGTATCCCAGCAATGTTGCTATTCAAAGGTGGCCAAGAAGTGGGTCAGCTTGTCGGTAACTATCCGAAAGAAGCTATTGTCGAGTTTTTGCAAAGCCATTCTTAATTGTTAAGAACTTAGAATTAATTGTAAGGGGCATGGGTGTAGTTACCGATGCCCTTTTCATTTTTTAAGTCTGTATTTATTTGCTTAAGAGCCTCTTCGAAGGCTTTCTGGATCTGTTTTTTTTCTTGTCCCGTCAGGGGCTGACTTTTCTTGCTGCCCACAATTAAGCCAACGCCGCCTTCGCCTAATTTTTTTGTTTTCATGTCCATTGCAAAAGTAATATTGCGCAGCTTTTCGGCGTTCATATTTGCACTCAGGTTTTTACGTAGAACTTTTTCGATGGACTCACCATGAGTTGCCAAGGCATTGCGAACGCTTTTGTCTGCAACGCCGTCGGGTACAAAAGCCATGCGGAAACGGCCCGCATAAGGACCTTCGGAAATTTGGGTCAGTATTTTGGATTTTTCAAGCGCCGTCAAAGGCCGGGTGGCCACAGCAATACAGTCATCACCCGAACACACAGACTTCAAGGCCGAGGGATCTACAGCTTTTTTTAAGGCCTCTTGGAAAGCTGTTTTTTGGCTATTAAACTTTTGAGTGACAGCTCGTTCACCAAGTCGGGCCTTATCAATAGAGCTGCTAAGGTCTTTCGCGCTGGCAAGGGCATCGGCTGTTGCCTTCAAGTTCATCGAACCAAGGCCAATGACATCGGCACTGAGGCCTCCAAATGCGGCGTCATCCAACGTGGCGAGTTCCCTTTTGGCGACTCGAATACCCGGAGAGAATTCATCGACGGCTTTACCATAGGATTGAAGCTTCTGAATAGTTGAGTCGGAGATGTTCTCTAGACCAAATCGATTTTTAAGATCAGCTTTTATTTTTTCCGGCTTGCCCGGGTTTTTTCGAACGATGTCGTACACATCCTCATGGAAGCTGGCTCCATCAATGGCCGAAGATCCGGCCAGTTCTCGTCGTAAACTGTCATTCAGGTTACGAATATCACTCAGTCGAGTGTTAAGGGCCTCTTTCACAGTTGGGTCTTTAAAGCTTTGAATATTATTCGTGCCCTGTTGGCCACGGCCATAGCGAGCATACAAGTTGGCCTCATCCGCTGTTTCGGCAAAGCCTGCTCGGAACCAAGTTTCTGGTTTTTCGGTTTTTCGAATCAGACCTTGCTCGGCCAAAGTTTTTCCAAATTCAGAATTTATACGCGCATAGGCGGCGCTCAGCTCTTCATAGATATTTTTGGGGACCTTGCCCGAGATGGCTAAGCGTACTGACTTGAAGTCCGAGTAGGGATCGATTTTTAAACCTGGATATTTTTTTTCCAGTTGTTTGATTTCATTTAAGGTTAATTCCTTATGGTAGTTGGTCAAACTGGTGACCAGGTTTTTGTCTTTCAGTGTGTCGTTCAGTTCTTTCATCTTACTGTTTTCAACTTCTAGGAAATACCGGCCCTTGCTGCGTCCAGAGTCCGCGAGTCGTATCCACTCTTCGTTTTGCGCCACTGTCGTCGGGTTGTAGTCCAAATATTTTTGAGTAAATTGTTCGCGCAGGGCCGCGGAGTTGCCAATTTGCGAGCCACGCCGATTGGCAGAACCTGCAGTTTCTGAAGGTTTCCCGGCAGAAGCTGCGATTTTCTCTTCTACTTGGGTCGTTGTTTTTGTCGCTTCTATAGTTTTTTCCGCAGAAGCTGTGCTTTCAGCGGCCTTCACAAGTTCATAACCAGCTTTACCCGCGCGGACTCCTTTTAGGAAGTATCCAGCAACCAGGGTGGGGTCGATGACGTTTCCAAGAATGTAGCAACCAAGTTCAGTTTGGGCCTCTTCGTGATAGCAGGAGTACTCTTTATTCATCGCAATTGCTTTGTCTTTTGCGATCTTAAGCATGTCCATCAGTTTTAAGCTTTGCTCTCCAGAGATTCTGACATCATCCACAGGTCGTTCAGAGATAGGGCGATAAGGCTGAGGACGGACGCGATCTAAAGAGGCTTTGTAAGCCCTCATGTCCTGAGCTTGCACGTATAAAAATGTGGCTGGTAATTTAGACAGCTCTGCATCCGATAGGTTGTTATAACGGTGATCATCTTTGACTAAATCTTTTTTACAACTAAGCGAAAGATTGCACTGTTTTAGAAATTCATTTCTTTTGCGGTTGTTCGCTTTAAAGTCTTCCCACGTGGAATCAATAAAATCCCCCACCGAGACGGCCATATCCTTAATGCTGATTCCCAGGTCCACCAGGGCATTTTTATAACCGCGCAGACAAGCGATCGTTTGGCGTGCTTCAAGTTCTTTCTGTGCGCAAAATTGCGGGCCATCACATTTTTTAAAGCGCGAGGCGATTTGTGGGTTCTTTTTTTCGATTTCACTGCACCCCATGGCCTCTGTTTCAAGTTTGCAGGAAAGAAGGGCTTTTTCCAGGTAGGGGGAAGGCTTCAAAGAACAGTTTTGACTCTGGCGACAATATTGAATCATCGCGGCACTTTCAATACTGCTTGCGCCCAAGGCTATGGCCAAGGGTGGAGCGAGGAAAAAACAGTAAAAAAGAAGAGCTAAGAAACGAATAAGACCCCCAACTTCTTTTCGGCAGTTGAGGGTCTAAGTTAATAGGATTTTTAAGTTAATTAGCGAATAGCGACTAAGGGTGATAGTTCGAACTTCGCCACTGATTTGTAGGCTTGGCGGTAGTTTGCTAAAACCTTTGAAGAATAAGTTTCCGCTTTTAAGTTTTGTTTGATCAGGCGTCTCATATTGAGAGGACCCATATTGTAAGCATTTACATAATTGCCAGGTCGAGCTTTGAAATTCGAGCGCAGGTGGTTCATGTATGCAGTTGCAAGACGGATATTTGCAGCTGGGTTTTCTAATGTAATAGGACCATTGTAGGCAATTTTGTATTTTTGTGACATCCACTGAGCCGTCGAGGGTTTGATTTGCATCAGACCAATTTCGCCGTGGCGACCGCGAACTAAGGGGTTCCAGTTACTTTCAGTTTTGATAACAGCTACGATAAAGAAGGGATCCATGTTATAGCGAGCCGCTTCTTTAATGATTGTATTGGTAACCTGTGAAGAGTGAGACTTGTATTTTGCAGGTAAGCTTTTTTGAACTTTATCAAAAAGCACTTTGTTTAAGTCGCGACCACCTTCAAGTTTCGCAACAACCGAGCTTTTATAATCAGTGCCTAAAAGTTCTTTTGCGTGAGCGATACGCTTTGACTCATTCATTGGAGAGATTGTGTTACGCTCCCAAGAAGAGAACGTAAAGTTTTGAAATGAGACAACAAGGACACCAAGAAAACCAGCTACAAGAAGTGAGTAAGTTGCTTTTTTCATGGTAATGACCTCCGATACTAGCCTAGTAGTGCGAAGGTCATGCCGAGATATTAAGTGCTTGAATTGTTTAGACTCTCAAATGGAAACAGCCCTGAAATACCTCTAATTTAGAGTATAAAACAGGGCTGTCTAATATCTTACAGACACTGACTGAAAGTTAGAGATTCAGCCTAAGACGTCTTATTTAGGGACTAAAACAGATAGCGACGATAGGCCACACTTGAGACAAGACCAAGGCCGGCCATAGTGGTTAACATCGATGATCCGCCATAAGACAGAAGTGGCAAAGGGACGCCGACAATCGGAAGAAGGCCGATCACCATTCCCATATTGATAAACATATGCCAGAACAAATAACAAAGGGCGCCGACGACTAAAAGAGCTCCAAATTTATCCCGCGCACTTTGGGCAATTCGTAGTCCCAATAAAAAGAGCGTGCAGAATAATCCCATCGTTAAAACACTGCCGACAAAACCATGCTCTTCACTGAGGACCGAATAAATAAAGTCGGTATGGCGCTCTGGCAAGAACTCTAACTGTGATTGTGTGCCTTTTCTAAATCCTTTGCCAAAAAACTGGCCGCTGCCAACCGCAATTTTTGATTGGATCGAGTTATAGCCGCGCCCGCGAGGGTCAGAGGCTGGAGAGATAAAGGTGTAAACACGATGTTTTTGGTAATCGTGAAGAACAAAATTCCAAGCTAGCGGAATCGCAATTGCAATCGCAGCAAGGCCAGTGATGATGATGCTTTTGCGAAGCTTGACAAAGATCATCATCGAACCGCCAATCACAGCCAACGTTAGCGCAGTTCCTAAATCGGGTTGTTCGACGACCAAGCCAAAAGGCAACAGTAAAGCCAACATCGGTAAAGCCAGATCACGAAGACCCATGCCGCTTCCAAAGCTACTTTTTCTAGCAAGTATTTTTGCAAGGATCATGATCAGGGCGAGCTTCATTGTTTCAGAAGGTTGATATCGGAAAAAACCAAGATCGATCCAGCGCTGAGCGCCCAACGCAACCTTACCGAAGAAGGTCACGTAAAGGATCGCACCAAGGTTTAGCACATAGACGATAATCGCAATTTTAGTCACGATAATGTAGTCAATGAATGTGCAAATAAAGAATACCGCCCATCCAACAGCCAACCAAACGATTTGTTGAATAAATAAATTTGCGACATCATCAGAGTTCGGTCCATGAGTTGCCGAATACAAGTTAATGAGTCCAATAACGTTCAAGGCAAAAATAACAAGTATAAAATTCAGATCTAATTTTTTAAATAAATTACGTTCTTCAACTTGCAAGGATAAGTTCATAATTATTCTCCCTCGCTGGTTTCAATGGGGCCATTAGCTTGAGCCCGTTTTCCTGATTTTGCCGCGGCGATAATATCAGGATGATATTTTTGGAAGTAAGCAAGCATCACATCACGAACAATCGGAGCGGCCCCGGTACTTCCGTGGCACGAGTGTTCTGCAAGCACAGCCACCGTAATTTCCGGCTTGTCCGCCGGAGCCCAGGCAATGAACCATCCGTGGTGACGTTGATGAATAGGTCGACCTTCGCACTTCACGTAAATCTGATCAGCTGAAAAGCCCATGACCTGAGCGGTTCCAGTTTTACCGGCCATCTCAACGCCGGGCACTTTCCAGTGCTTAGCCGTTCCTCGATCTCCGTTGGCAACTCGGCGCATGCCTTCTTTAACAACCTTGAAAGTTTCTTCAGAGATGCGCACGCCGTTTGGTTGAGTTTGCTGTAAGTCACGAACAACTTGAGGGAAGTTTTCTTTAAGAACTTTTCCTTCTTGATCGACGATCTTTTTAACGATGAATGGACGGACGACTTTTCCTTCGGTGCCGATCGCATTGTAGGCAATGGCCATCTGTAAAGGAGTGACGTTTACGAAACCTTGACCGATGGCGGTCGATAGGTTTTCCCCACCTTGCCACTCTTCACCGATATTTGCTTTTTTCCAGGCAGAGTTCGGCATGATGCCCGGTACTTCGCGCTTTAGTTCGACGCCGGTTTTAGAGCCGATTCCTAGAAGCGAGATATAGTCGTACATCTTTTCGATACCCAGAGCGATACCCATTTTATAAAAGAAAACGTTCGAGGATCTTTCGATGGCTTCAAAAACGGTGATATTACCATGACCTTCTTTTTTGTGATCGTGATAAGGGCGGCGTCCGAAGTAGAAAACCCCAGGGGCCGCAACAACTGTTGTCGGAGTGATCACTTTTTCTTGAAGCGCGGCTAGGGCAATGAACGGTTTAAAGGTCGAACCCGGAGCATTGTGATCCTGAATCGCTTTATTACGAAGGGGTTTAAATGGATCGTTGATCAATTTAGACCAAGTTGTTGCTGTAATTCCCGCTGAAAACTCATTCGGGTCGTAGCCCGGTGACGATAGCCAAGCTAAGACCTCACCATTGGTTTTCATCGCAACAACGGCGCCAATTCGTTTTAAATCCTGTAAAGATTTATAGGCAGCTTCTTGAATATCTCGATCGATAGTTAGAACCGCATTGTTACCATGGATGGGCTCTTGGTCTCGAATTTGTTCCCCGTAAATATTTGGAGTCTGAGTAATTGTTTCGCGTCCATGAGCATCGACCTGAATAAAGCTGATCCCATTGGTTCCACGAATATCTTGTTCGAGGGTTTCTTCAAGATTGGCTTTTCCAATGATGTCACCTTGTTCGAAAGACATCTTACCTTTATAAAGATCGTTCAAAACCGGGATTTGTTTTTTCGAGATTTCCCCGACATAGCCAAACAGCTGCGCGCCATTTTCTTTTAAAGGATAGTGGCGGAAGATAGATTCGCGAATTTCTAAGCCCGGCGTATCCAAGCGGATGCGTTTAAGTCGCACGACTTCGTCTCGAGAAAGGTTCTCTTTCAAACGCACAATCGTGAAAGGTCCATTGACCCGTCGACTTTTTTGAACCTTTTGAATAACTTTATCGGGCTCGGTTCCTAGAATCGGAGCAACGACTTTGGCTAGATCATCCAGATTTTCGATATACTGTGGCGATAGCACGGCTTCAAAGCCTGGTAAGTTTTCAACCAAAACTTTTCCATCTCGGTCCAGCATCAGGCCTCGAGGGGCTTGGATTTTATTTTGTTTGATACGGTTTTTTTCCGAGAAGGCGCGAAGCTCATCGCCCGAAATCACCTGAAGATACCACAGGCGAATTGTAAAAATAAAGAACGTGGCCGCAATGAAGATATAAAGGATTCGGTATCTGGGTTGATACTCTTTTGCTTCATCCGGATTGTTTACAAATGTACTCATATTTCAAGTCCCCCTGAATGTTGGAGGTCTTCGGTGTTCGTCATGCGATCGAACCACGCAAGAATTCTATAAACTGGCCATGCAAAGGCTGGAGTCAGAAGAATTTGAACAAGACGATTTAAAAAGGAAACCGAAGCCATGTTCGGTTCCAGCCATTTCGAGATCAGCATGAAGCTGGTGTGATAGAGCAAGCAAGAAGCAAAGCACATGATCACAAAGTAGCCAGCTCCTGACCAAAAAACGCGGCTTTTCACTAAATGAGTCAGGAAAAATATAACAAGCAGAGGGAACCACATCATCTTTAATGGGATAAGAGTAAAACCCAATAGAGCAAAGCTTAACGTGTAGATGCTAAAAATTCCCATCACTGGCTTACGATACAGTGCCAAATAAATCATCACGTTCAACCAAATCATCGGACTTGGTATCGTGGGAAAGAATTGAAACCAGAAGGTGGTTTCAAAACCTGCAAAGATAAGGATTGCCAATAAGAATAACAAATAATTGGCAATCGAGTTAAATCCCATTCTCATTGTGTGGCTCCAGTAGGTTTTGCAGGCTTCACAGCTGGCGCTACGGCTGTGGCTGGTTTTGGAGCCGGCGCCGCTGGGGCTGGAGTATTTGTTGTTGTCGTCGGTGCTGGAGTCGTTGTCGTAGCTGTCGCCGGAGCATTTGCGGCCGTCGTTTCTGTGGACTCAGGTGAAGTTACTCCTGTCTCGGATGTTGCAACTTCTGGCACGAATCGGCTGGTGAAGTCCTCATTGGTTGATTTTGTAACAACGAAGACTTCTTCTAATTTATATGGGTCAACAATGGGACGCAGGTCTACTTTTAAAGAAATCGTGTAGGCCTTCTTTTCGATGCTATCAACTACCGCGATCGGGAAGCCCTTCGGGAAGATATTGTCTAAACCGCCAGTGACAACAATGTCTCCAGATTTTACATCTGCCGTCTTTTCGACATATTTTAATGACATCGTATTGTCAGATTTTCCTTCTACGATACCCTGAGCTCTGGATCTGGCTACGATGGCATCCACAACGCTATAGCGATCCGTCACTAACATCACATGCGATGTTAGTTTTTCAGGTCTGAACACATAACCGACAGCTCCGGTGGTTGTTAATACAGCCATCCCGGCTTTAACACCGTGATCGAGTCCTTTGTTAATTGTCACTGTATTGTGATCAGCCACGAGATCTCTGCCTATCACTTGGGCAGCGACAAGTTGCATCGTGCTACTTTGTTTGAATTCCAAAAGACCACGCAGGCGATCGTTTTCGGCTTTTAGTTCTGCCATCGCAGCAAGGCGTGTCAAAAGTTCGCTGTTTTGTGATTTGATATTTTGGCTATCTTTTTTGATGCCGATCAAATCAATATACATGCTGGTTGTGCCCGTGACGCTATGGCTAAATTCATAGTAGGACTCTTGAATCAGACTTCCTAAAAGTGTGAAAGGCCGAGCATACCACTGTGATTCCTGGGGCTTTTGCTGAATATTAATGGAAATTAGTGGAAGAATTAGAACCACCAACAGCATGATGGCTTTTTTAAAGTCAAAGTTGAAGAAATTCAAACAACACCTCTTAGGTCAAACGCGCTGATATAACACGATGTAATCAGACGCTAACAAACTTTCCGGTGATATTTCAACACTTTCCCCTTGAAAAATAAAAAAAATCGTAACGTAATTGGATTTGTTGATTTTGAACCCCTGGTTCCAGGAGTTTGCTGAATGAAAGGGATTTTATGAGTACGAGCATGGCCGACAAGTTAAAGCGTCAAATTTCTGCAAAGAACTTCACGGCGTATATCATCTTCGGTGCAATTGTGATGGTGTTTGTGTTTTTTGGATTGCCAGGGCATATGGGCGCTGGAGTCGGGCAAGTGGCTCGAGTGAATAACACATTTGTCTCTATTGCGGATTATCAACAAGAAGAGCAAAGAATCCAGCAGTACTATTCAAGTCTTTTTGGCAACGCGATGGACTTCAGCTCGCAAAAGCAGTTATTGCAACAGCAAGCTGTTGAAAACTTGATCCGTATGGAGTTGGTTTCTCAGGCTGCTCAAAAAATGGGCGTTTACGCGACGGATGCAGAGATCCGAGACTTTATCGTTAAAGATATTCCGGTTTTCCAACAAAACGGCATGTTTCAAAAAGAACTTTATATGAGATACATCGAATCCACTCGGATGAGTCCGGGGGATTTCGAATCTAAAGTTCGAAAAGATATCCAAAACACTCGCACGCGCCGTCTCTTCGAGGCTGCAGCAAGTCCATTGAAAGTAGAGCAAGAAAAGGTGCAGTCTTTACGCTCAATGAAAGCGAATTTTGCTTTTGCTAGGATCGAAGAAGATCGTTTGTTGAAGTCCATTGACGGCAAGCCAAAAATGACGCGCGAACAGTTGGATGCAGAACTTAAAAAGATTGACGAAGCTTTGGCCGCAAAAGATATGGCTGCCGTTGAAAAGTCTTTAGCTGTTTTGGATACCAAGTGGGATGAGACTGGAATGGTAGAAGTGGCAGCTGAAAACTGGCCCAAAATTACAAGTCCATCGGTGAAGAAAGCAGCGTACGAGCTATCAAAAGACGCCGCAGTTTCTAAGACGATTCTTCGTGACGGTACTTTTAAATATGTCTTGAAGTTGAAAGAAGCAAAAATGGAAGTGGCTGCAGCGCCGTCTCCAGAAGATGCTATGTTTCAACGTCGTCGTGGCGATGGAATTTTTGAGGCTTGGGTGAATCAGTACCGTAAGACTTCAAAAGTTGAAGTGAACAACTCTATTTTCATGAAATAGTAACAAGATGAATTCAATCTCTAGTTCTTTTCATCGGAGTATTGGAATTTCAATCAAAAGTTTAGGGCCTGATGAAAATCATCGGGCCCACTTTTTTTACCTTTCTGCTGGTTTTCAAGGAAAAATTCAGTCGGATTCGGGTATGATCGTGAACTTGACCCTGGTGGACCAGTGGCTGCAGCACTTACAGCATGAATTCCAGGGGATGACCCTAGAATATGCAGACGGTGACTGGGAGCTGCCTTTATTGTTGCACGAGTTGTCTTTGCAAATGTGTCAGAGTCTTCAAGAATTGATGGACGGTGCCTCTTTACCGGTTCAGCTTATTGAATTCGAATTAAAAGAGTGCCGGGGTGGCGAGCATCTTCAATGGAAAAATAATCATTGGACTTGGTGGGTGCAGCACTACATCGAATCAGTGAATGTTTTGGGTTCGGTTTGGCGTTTGCGTTTGGGTTGGAGCTTTGATGATATTCAAGAGGCCGCCTGGCAGAGCATAGATTTTCATCGAGAGACGCTGCTTCTTATAAAAAAGTACTTCCGAAAAAATTGGGAGCCGGATCATTTCTCTTTGATGAAGGGATATCAGCATGAGTCGGGGGCGACGATCTCCGAGGTAGAGCTTCAGAATATCCAAAGCTCTGAAATTTTTCATTTTTAAAATATTTTTTATATTCCACAAAGGGGCCATTGGCCCCTTTTTAATTGGAGGATGTAGGGTTGGAATTCCTCGCGATCTTCCGATTCAAGAATATTTCTGGCTTCTTTTAGCTGGCTCATAAGATTGTTTTGGGAATGGCAATTCGATGACGAGGCATTTTCCCATTCGATATAAGTTCGAACGCCAAAGTGGTCACTGAATGTAAAATCAGGTGATCCCATTAAGTTTCGATCCGCGCGGATCACTGAAAGCTGGCGTTTTAAGTCGCCACCCTTGTTAGAAATCCAAATATAGTCGATGACTTCATCGCTGAATTTCCAGCTGCGAGGATTCCACGAGCAATAAGTACAAAAGTTTTTAGGATAAGTCCCACCCAGGCCTTGGCGAACGCCGTCAACAAATCCCAGTGCTTGTAGCAGGCGGTACTCAATAGAACCCGGGGCCGAGTTGAAGTCACCGGTCATGATCAATTTATGTTGAAGGTTTTTTTGTCTCCAGTTGTAGATATCTAAAATTTGCGTAATTCGAACAGCGCTTGAAGTGGGGTGGAGGTGAGTATTTAGGAACAGCACGGACTCTTCGTCGGTTTGCACTAAGTTAACGTGAAAGGCCTTATGGATTCCGGCCATATCGCGAATACTGTCTAAGATTCCGCCCTCGTTATTGACACGAAACGAGTAGGTTTGCGGCGATTGGGGGATATTTGAATAGAGTGACATCAGGCCGATTCGATATTTTTTGTTCGGCGCACTGATTTTGTATTTCTTTGCGAATAGAGTTTCAACGTACTCGATATGACTATCGTTCCAGACTTCTTGAAAGTGAATGATTTGGCAAGGCTCAGATTTTTGCAAAAGCTCTTTGGCAGTCAGGTAGGTGCGAAGTTCGACATCGGTGGCGTACAAGGGGCCATAAAGATTAAAATTTTGAACGCAAAAGCCAGCCTGTGACGTTGCGGGGAGATAAGCTATCAGGCTTAGAAGAAAGCATAAAAGGAATCGCAATCCATATCGAGCACAGAGTTGTTCCATTAAATCCCCCTTAAAATAGAACCAAAGATCAGTCTCAAAGCCTCATGATGTCGACCTTGATATAGACAATTCATGGGATGTTTCCTAGAAAAATCTGCAGAAAAAGGGACATTTGTGACCCGTGCTGGAGTGTTCCGTAATTAGCCTCTGATCTAGTTTCATTTAAATGCTTTTGAGCTTTGAAGGGGCCCCTTTTAGACTTATTAATATGGGAAAAAATAAAATTTACTTTATCGGTTTTTTAATTGGCACCAGCCTCTTGCTGTCTGGCGTTACTAATTCTGCTTGGGCTTTTTCAAGTCGGAAGACGATTTCTATGATTGAAAACTCCGAGAATTCAGAAAAGTCGGGTGTCGATGTTGAGGCTCCTCGGGCGGCTCAAAATCTTCAGCCCAGCCAGAGCAACTTAAGTGCAGAGTGGAGTTCTGGGACGCGATTGAGAACAGAGGCGAACGAGTCTGATGCTTGTCCTGGATTGCCGACAAAGGTCGTTCATGCCTTTGAAGAGGCCCTTGATTTTTCCGAATCTTGTCCTGCTGCCAAACTTGCTCCTGGAAAGTACATAGCGGTTAACAACTACACAAGTTTTAGTGATCCACGGATGTATATTTTTAATACCGAAGGGCGCTGTATAGATTCGGTGCCGATCAGTTGGGGCATGGGCAGTGATCACACAGGTCGGCTTGAGGCCTGTAGCACTGAAAACAGTAAGAAGACGCCTCCTGGTTTTCATATCACGGTTCCGCATCGCTATGGGGCCCGCTATAACGAAAGCAACTCATTGGGGTTGGCGGGCCTGAGTGGTCAGAACAGTTTAGGAGAACGCGGAATTCTTTTGCATGGAGTTCGAGTCGCTGGACGATCAAACACTTGGGGATGTACCGGGGTTCCCTTTGATCAGTTTGCAAGTTTAAAAGAAATGTTGGGAACGGGCTCTTTGGTTTACAATTATTTTGGACAAGAGGCTCAGCGCAACTGCAGTCGGGATGCGGGATTTGCTCCCCCAGCTTGCGAGCCTGAACCCCTGGCTTATGAGGGGCGCTCTGGAAGCTTTCGCCCCTCGATGCTATATAAAGAGTCTAAACGAAAAACAAAAAAACGCGCGACTCGAGCCACTCAATAGGGAAACTGATTTATGGAAATGAAATTTACTAAGTATCTATCGGCAATCATTTTTATCCTGGGTTGTGAAATCGGAGCGGCCACGCAAATAAAAAAAGAGAGCGGCCCGTTGGTTAAAGCAACTCCCGAGCAAACTGAAAAATTAATAGACTCCACTTTGATAATTAAAAAGGGCACCCTAATAGAAATTGATTCCTATGATTCAATGAAGGATTTATTTACCGTGGTCATAGTTAAAGAGCCTGGAGTCGGTCCTAACTTCGTTAAATCGCAAGAGCTATACACCAAAATTAAGTCTCAAGTCAGTTTCGAGCGTTTTAAATCAAATGCAAAAGATTTGTATGGGGGCGAGTTCGAACTTGTTCAGGATCTTCAGTTGGTTGAAGAATAAAAAAAGAGATGCTTTAGGGCATCTCTTTTTTTTAAAGCAAACTAACTAGACTTTGGTAAACTTAAAATAATTTAAATATGTAATTTAGTGCCTTTTCTCAAAATAA